>CBDCSK010000016.1:0-645160 GCA_965221605.1 Candidatus Aldehydirespirator sp. | reverse complement strand
CCCGTCGCCGTCCGCGATCGCGATGTCGCGAAGTTCGCCGTCGACGATGAGTTCCAGCCTCGCGCCCGGCAACGGGTTGCCGTCGACGTCGGTGACCGCGACGGCGATGCCGGTGGGGTCACCGACCGTCGGTCTCTGGTCGCCCACATCGACCGTCACCAGGGGCGCGATGCCGCTCAGATCGATCGGGGGGACGAAGGCACGAGCAAGGAAGGTCGCCATCTCTGCCCGGGTGACGGTCCGTTCGGGGCAGTAGCGCAGCGGGGCGGTGCCGCAGCCTGCCGTGATCCCGGCCGCCGCGATGGCGTTGATGCCGGCCGCGTGGGTGCTGCCCTCGTCGACGTCGACGAATCCGGCGGGCTGCCCGGGCTGAAGGTTGAAGGCACGAGCAAGGAAGGTCGCCATCTCTGCCCGGGTGACGGTCCGTTCGGGGCAGTAGCGCAGCGGGGCGGTGCCGCAGCCTGCCGTGATCCCGAGTTGCGCGAGCAGCTCGACGTGGTCCACCCACCACCGGCCGGCCAGGACGTCGGCGAACCTGGAGTCCTGCACCGGGGGCGGCTCTTCGTCGGTGAGGGCGCGGATGAGCCACACCGCCATGGTGGAGCGCTTCATCGGATCCCTCGGGCAGAACCGGTCGTCGTCGCAGAGGGTGCCGTCGAACAGGCCTTGGGCGGCCAGCGCGTCGATGGCTGGCTTGTGCACGCCGCCGGTGACATCGGAGTAGGGCCTCTGCTGAGCATGGTCGGGGCCCTGCTGTGCCGCCGCGCCCGGTGCTGCCGTCACGGTGGCTGCGGTCAACGCTGCGGCCGTGACGAGGGCCGCGGCCCGCGTCGACCTGCGGCCCGCCGGCTTGGACGGCTTGAGGATTCGCGCACAGACCAAAGACATTCGAGCCTCCCGGAGGCGGAGCGGACGGCCCGGCGACGCTATCGCGCCGCCTCGCCTGCCTTCAAGGCGGGACCTCGGTTCCCGTCGCCTGGGCCTGGCCCACCGTCCCCGAGCCGGTCTGCGGTCGCCGGTGGGGTTCGCCGTCGGGCTGGCTCGGGGACGCCCCTTCCGCCGATCGAGCCGACTACGGTCTTGAGGTGTGGGTGCAGCGGAGCCGCGGTCCGTTCCGCCGACCGGGGAACGCGGCCCGCTCGGCGTGACCTCCGTTTCTGGCCGGTTGTGGGCCCGTCTGTCGGGTTGCTGGCGGGCCGCCGTGGGTGCGGCGTTGCTGCTGGTCCTCAGCAACGGGCCGGTCCTGCGGTTCGCGGGGTGGCTCGACCGGCCGGGGCTGTGGAACGACCCGGTGGTCTGGCCCTTCTTCGCGGGCGCGGCGGCGGCCTCGGTCGTTCTCGCGTGGGCCATATGGCGTCCCGACGACGGGGGTACCGGACGCGCCGGATGGGACGATCCGGGTAGCCGCGCCACGGTGGACCGCGACGCTGTCGCGAGCCGCGCTGGCAGCCGTTGCCTGGTACTCGGCGGTTGCAGTGGCGTCGAGCCTCTGGAGCGTCTACCCGAGCGCCACGCTGTGGCGGTCGGTCGTCTATCTGGGCCTGACTCTGCTGGCCGTTGCGCTGGCGGGCTTCACCGATGACGAGTTCTCGACGACCCTGGTGACGCTGGCGAGCGTCGCCGTGGTCGGCAGCCTGGTCTTGATCGTGCTGCAACACGATGTCGGCACCGACCGCGACGGCAACTGGATCGGCATGTACACGAACCGCAACTCGCTGGCGCCCCTCGCCGCCCTCGGGGTGATCGGCGGGCTTCACTGGCTGCTGCCGCGGCCGATGCCGGCTTCCCCGTACCGGCGGGGCTGGGGGGCAGCGCTGGTGGCGGCGTCGCTGGTGACGCTGGGCGGCGCCGGCAGCCGCACCGCCTGGCTGGCGCTGGCGGCCGCGCTGGCCTTGGCCCCGGCGTTCGGCGTGGTGGCCGGTGCGTCCCGGTTGCGCCGCTGGCCGCCGTGGAAGGCCCGGGCCGCCGCGGTTGGCGGGGGAGTGGTGGCCGTGGGGGTGGGCGTGGCCGTGGTTGCGGCCGCCTGGGATATTCCAACGGTTCTTGCAGCGGCGGACCATCTGGGGTCTCGTCTGGGACCGCGTGCTGGAGAGGCCTTGGGGCGGTTACGGGTTCTTCGCCTTCTGGGAGGTGCCCGAACTGGTTGCCGAGCACCTGCTCCTGCAGCGGGGCAGTGCCCACAACAGCCTGGTCGAGACCGCGCTCGGCCTAGGCGTGGTCGGCACGGCGCCGTTCGTGATGATCGTGGTGCTGGCCGCAGTCAACGCGGGCCGTGGCCTGTGGCTGCGCCCATCGCCCGACACCGGGATGTGGGCCGCGGTGACGGTGTTCGTCCTGTGCGAGAACGTCACCGAGAGCTTCGTCCTGTGGTTCTCCCACATCTGGGTGCTGCTGCTGGCCGCAGCCCTCCGGCGGCCTACCTCAGTCGCAGAGACCTGACCAGCCGGGCCCGCAGGCGTCCTGGCAGCGCGGCCAGCAGCTCGCGTGTGCGGATGTTCTCGAGGCGCTTGCTGGGCCCCCCGCCGTACTCGAAGCGCGCGTCGGCCAGCCGGTGGGCTTCCGAGCCGTCGAGCACCAGCGGGCCGCGGGCCAGCTTGTCGATCACCCTGGCCCGGTTGCGGAACCAGTCCTGACGGTTGGCCTCGGTCTCGGAGTTGGCGCGGTCGCTGCGGCGGTACAGGGAGGTGACCTCGTCAACGCAGTGAACCCCGAGCAGCTGGGAGGCCCGCACCAGCAGATCCCAGTCCTCGCAGACGGTCAGCTCCTCGTCGAAGCGCAGACCGAGGCTGTTGAGCGCCGCTCGGGGCAGCGCCAGCGAGCAGATCGGCGTCTCGCTGTACGAGAAATGCGCCAGCAGATCGAACGTCGCCGGGTACACGTACTCCACCGGCCCGGCCGGGGTCCGGGGCTCGGCCGTGCCCTCCGTCAGCCACGGCTGGCGGGCCGTGCGGGCCCGGATGATCCGACCGGGCGCAGCCGCCGCACCGTCGGCGAACACCGCCAGCCAGCCGGGCTCGGCCAGGTCGTCGTCGTCGAGGAAGCACACGTAGTCGCCGTCGGCGGCGTCGAGGCCGGCGTTGAGCGGCTTGGCGCGCGTGCCGCCCTCCTCGACGTGCAGGACCCTGCAATCCGTTGGTGCAGCACCTGAGGCTGCGGCCTTGCCCACCTCGGCCTCCACCGCAGCAGCAGCCTCCGCGGTGCCGTGGACGGCCACGATCGTGCCGAAGCGGGTCCACGCCTGCGCGGCCAGCGATTGAAGGGCTTCCATCAGGGTGCGCCGTCGCCGGCCCTGGGTCCGCACGACCACCGTGAACGCCGGCTCGGCCGGTGCCGGTCTCACCAGCGCAGCAAGATGCTCCGATTGCTCCGGGTCCACCCCCAATGTGCGCAGCAGGCTGGCTAGAGGCCCGGGCGCCGCTTCGCCGCCGGCTGGCTGACTCATGCCTGTGGAGGCTAGTGGCCTGCCCCGCGCCGGTGACCGTGCGGACGCGGCTCGCGGCTCAGGCGGTCCCCGTCGCCAGCCGGTAGATACCGATCAGGCCGTCGGCAGTCCGCTCCCAGGTGAAGCCGGCGGCTCTGCTCCGGCCCCGGGCTCCCAGTTCCGCGGCCAGCTCCTGATCATCCAGCACCCGCTGCAGGTGGCCGGCCAGCGCGTCGGCGTCTCCGGCGTCGGCGTACAGAGCGGCATCGCCGGCCACCTCCGGGATGGCTGCCACTGGAGTCGTGACGACCGGCCGGCCGGCGGCCATGGCCTCCAGCACAACCAGGCCGAACCCCTCGTAGAGCGATGGGTAGGCCACGGCCGCAGCCTGCTCGATCAGAGCCGAACGCCGGTCGTCGTCGACCCAGCCGAGGCGCAGTATGCGGTCGCGGTGGTGGCTGCGGTCGACGACGTCGTCGAGGTCGCCGGAGGCGTTCCCGTCGGGACCGGCATGGATGAGGCGCAGGTCCCGGTTCGTGGAGGCCAGCGCGTCGAAGGCCGCGACCAGCGTGGTCAGGTCCTTGCGGCGGTCGGCTGAGCCCAGGGCCAGCACGTAGGGAGCGCCGGGTGCGGGGTGGGGCCCTGTCGGCGGGAGGCGCACCCCCAGGGGCACGGCCACCACCCGGTGGGACTCGATCGGGTAGATGTCCCGGACCTCTGCGGCCACGTACTCGGAGTCGGTGTGGATCCAGGCGCCCGCTCGCACCGCGGCCCGGACCGACCGCCGATGGGCGCGACCGGCGGGGCTGCCGATCGGCGGGCCGTGCTCGAAACTGACGTCGTGGACCGACACCACCGGCGCGGCCCGCGACGTGGGCGGCACCCGGTAGTTGGGCCCGTGCACCACGTCGGCCTCTCCGGCGAGCCACTCCAGACGGGGAACCGACAGGCTGTCCCACAGCCATCTGATCCCGCCGGTGGGCATCCGGCCCGGCACCTCGTGCACCCCGTCGCCGATGTCGGAGGGCAGCCAACCCCGTCCCCGTCCCCTCGGGCTGGTGTTGAACGCCGACACCCGCAGGTCCTGCCGGCCGGCCAGGGCCCGGAGCAGCTCCGACGTGAACACGCCGATCCCCGTGCGCGGCGTCAGCAGCGAGGTCGCATCGACAGCCAGCCTCACGCGGTCACTTCTCGCCGCTGGCCGCCGCAGAGGGTGCGCTGGCGGGGGAGCCGGCCCGGAAGATGTTGCTCCGGGTTCCGAGAATGCCAGAGGCGGTCGCTTCGGATGACAGCGCACGCCTCCAGCTCTGGGCAGGCTGCGTTGCTTCGGCGCACGCGTCGATCAGCGCCGCTGCCATCGTCACGTTCTCTGCGAGGTCGTAGGACGGCTCCGGCAGCCAGAGCTTGTGCGGGCAGGTTCCTCCCTTGAGGGCGAGCGAACCGCCGACCACGGGGTGCTGGGCCACCTCGGAGATCAGCCGTGCGAGCACAAGGTCCTGCTCGATCTCGTGTGGCGATGTCCACGGCACGACGCGCTGCCACTCGTCGAGGGCCCTCGAGGGGATCACAGGTCATGCTCGATCTCGTAGTCGACGGTCACCCTCCATCGCCGATCGGTGGGAGAAGCCGCCACCGGCCGGGTCGGCGGGGCTTCATGACCACATGACAGCGTGACGTTCCGGATGCCCCGGGCGGCCAGCGCCCGCTCCAGCGGCACCAGATCCAGGGGCCGCTCGATCATCCCGGCAAGCTCGAGACTCATGTAGTCCAGAATGTGCCCCGCACGCTGCACGACGGCTCTCGGATACATCTCCGACACGGCTGCGAGTTCGCCGGCGTCCAGTAGCCCGAAGGCCTGCATGTCCCCGAGGGTGGTGGCGACGTGGTCGAGCCCGCCGCCGAGCTGGGGGCGCTCCACCAGGTCGAGCACGGTCACCTCGGGTGAGCTGACGGTGACGCGGGCCCCGCGCCCGTACTGCCGGCGACGCACGGGCACCCTGCCCACGCGGGCGCTGCGCACGAATCTGAGGGGCACCCCGCCGATCATGCGGTCCCGGCAGTAGGAGTCGACCGCGACCTGGAACGCCGGGAAACTGTGATGGCTGACTCCGTGGACGGCTGCTGCGCTGCGATACGCCACATAGTGGCGGTGCCCGAGATGGCCCATGAGGTCGTCGAGATACTCGGCCGGCGGATGGGCTCCGAGGTGGCGCCACCTCTCCTCTACTGGTGCCCACATCCCCTTGGTGATCGACACGATCCGACCCTCGCGACGAGCGGCGGTGAGACAGCGCGACACACGCGCCGGACGCACCCCCAGCAGCTGAGCGACGCGCTCGGTGCGCACGAACGTCTCTCCCGACGCAAGGAGGAACTCAGGCAGGTCCCGTGGCTTGATCCTCGCCTGCTCCGACATTGGAGCATCCTACCGTCAGGGGGAGGATTGTCGCGCAGAAGAGACAGAACCGGTCCGTTGCAGTGTAAGAGCGCTAACAGAATATCATGGCGTATATTGTTGCTTATCACAGTTCACTTAGCTACGGTTGGATCTAGACACAGGAGTCGGGTGCAGGAGGGAGCTGGACGTGGACATGCCGAGGGTGTCGGAGCGAGCGGAGGCAGTCGTCATGGATTCGGCTGTCTCGTCGGCGGCGGCGGTGGCGGCCGACATCCGGCGGCGGATGCCTGAGGCAGAGGGGGTGCTGCTGCACCGACTCCTGTACATCGTTCAGGGCATGCACCTGGTGTGGGAGCGCAGGCCGGCCTTCGATGAGGACTTGGAGGCCTGGCCGCAGGGGCCGGTGGTCGCCAGCCTCTGGCAGGCTGAGGCGGGTGGGCGGCCGGGGCAGCCTTGGGAGCCGCTGCCGGAGTCCGTTCACAATGTGGTCACGAACGTGTTGTGCCATCAGCGCCACAGCGGCTGCACGATGCTGGTCGAGGACATTCCCGGGCCCGACCCGTGGAACCGGGTCACCGGAAGCGGGAGCAACGCCGCGAGGCAGCCGATCTCGAAGCGGTGCCTGTTCGAGTTCTTCAGCATCGAGCACCCCCAGAACGCCGAGATCCGGGCGGCCACCGCCGCCGAACTCGCAGCCTCCGGACAAGCCGGCCGCCCCTTCGTCCCGTCGCCCCCGGGCGCGTTGGATGCTTTGATCGAGAAGTACGGCCTGAAGGGGTTGCTTTGAGTGCCCAGCGTTGGCAGACCAACGCGCCCGAGCTCATAGAGCCGTTCGCCAGTCGCTATGGTTTGGTCCCTCAGGACATCCGCACGCTCCTCAGCTTCGCCCGCAGGCTTGAGATTGACCCCCTCGACATTCTCGCCACCAAAGACCATGTGGGCGAGCACTCTTGCAGGATCGGCCCGTCGGCAACCGTCGCCGGCCGGGTCCTGGCCTGCGGCTACCGCTTAGACGTCCCTCACCGGTCGGTCGAGGTGATCTCCTTCTCCCTGCCTCCGGGACGCGACCGGCCCACCTACAGCGCGTTCGAGGCTCCTATCGCGTCCCGGGTACTCGCCTCCTGAGCGCGTTTGCCTCTGAGGCGATGTGACTGGGCGGGCGAGATGCCCGAGGTGATCGTCGCGCCGCGGAGGAGCGCCCCGTAGGGAACGACCGGAGGGGATCGTGACGGATAGGGGGAGGATTGTCGCGCAGGAGACGAGACTCTCCAGGTCGTCAGGGGTCGCGACGCAGGCGAGCCCGAAGCTCGGCGAGCTCTGCCTCGGCAGCAGACGCTCTGGACTCGGCGGCTGAAGCCCTGGCCTCGGCGGCTGACGCCTGTGCGGCCTGGGCGGCGAGGTCGTCGGGGTCGGGGAGCCACGCGCCCGTCGACAGGTCCCACAGCCGCAGCTTGGGCGGCATCCAGCACAAGTCGAGGCCCAGCACCTCGCTGCGGGCCCTCAGCCCGTCGGCGCCCTCGGACGCAACCTCGATCGGCGCCCAGCGCCCCGAGCGGCGCCGCTCGCCCTGAAGCGGCGGGTCCAGCAGGTCCCCGCCGGTGGGGTCGAGACGCCAGTACTCCTGCACCCCGAGTTCGGCGAACTTGGCCGGCTTCACGTACAGGTCGGTGCGCACCGTCTTGCGCGAGGCGATCTCCAGAGCGAAACAGGGCGCCGCCCCCGCCTCCCACACCTTGTAGGTGGTCTTGTTCTCCACCGCGGCCACGTCCACCCCGAACGCCACCGCGACATCGGGCGCGACCACCACCTTGGGGTCGCCCTGCCGGTAGTACACGTTGATGTCGCAGGTCACCCACGCGCCCTCGATGTCGGCGCGCCCGGCGTACCAGTGCCGCAGCGCGAGCACCAGCTCCATGCGCCGTCGCGTCTGCATGTCTCCCTCAGGCACCCTGGGACCCTCCGGGTACTCCACGTCCACCTCGGGAGGTCCAGCCAACAACGAGCTCATGAGCGCATACCTCCAATCGCCCCCGCTGACATTACCCACACCCTAGCCGCACCACAACCGACAGCCTCTGTAGGATATGAGAATACATATCGTAGCATATGCTTGAGCCGATCACAGCGCGCAGGGCGGTCCTGGGATTCGCCCGCAGGTTGGAGATCGACCCTCTCGACATGTTTCGAGCACGGACCATGTGGGCGAGCGCTACTGCAGGATCGACCCTAGGCCAACGTCCCCGGCCGGGTTCTGGCCGCCAGCTACCGCATCAACGCCGCTCGCCGGACGGTTGATGTGATCTCCGTCTCTCTCGACTAGCCCTTGCGGATCCGCGGGTCTGGGAGTCGGCCGTGCGAACCCGCGAGCGCCTCCAAACACCGCGAGCCTTCGTGCACGGTTTGACGCCGGGGGGGGGGGGGGTACTTTCGCCGCCCACGACACCGGCGGGGAGATCCCTCGCTTTCATACAACCATTGCACGAAGGGACCGCGAACCATGACAGAGATCAAGCTCAGAGCCAGCGAGGCGAGGGACATGGCGCAGCGCGTCCGGCAGGAGGCGAGCGACGCCACCGACCAGATGAACAGCCTCAGGTCGTATCTCGCCGGCCTGACCGACTCGTTCACCGGGCAGTCGCAGATGGCCTTCGACGAGGCGTTCACAGAGTGGAAGACGGGCGCGGACCAGATGTTGAACGGCCTGACGGGCCTCGGCAACTTCCTGACCTCGGCCGCCGACACGATCGAGGAGACGGACCAGACGATCGCGTCGCAACTTCGGGGCGCCTAGGCGAGACGGCCCGCCGGGCGCCCTTGCTCGGCGCCCGAGCCGTCGCTTTCGCCGTTCCGGCTGACAGCGGTAGAGACGAATGAGCGAGATCCGGGTCGATCCGCGGTTCCTCGTCAACCTCTCGGCGCGCGCCCGGCGGGTGGCTAGGGACGTGAAGAACTACACACACTATGGCGGATGCAATCTCAATTCGGCGCCCAGTGTTGCACGAGCCTATGCGGAACTCGGCAAGCGCTGGGACTTCAATCGCGGCAAGCTTGTCAAAGGACTGGATGCGCTCGCCGATTCATTCGACGCGGCGCGTGAGGCGCTAATGGAAGCCGACCGGTCGGTTGCGAACGAACTGAGCGACGCGGGAGGGCGCAGGTAGTCAGCATGAGCTTCTCCTGGAACACGATCGGAATGGAGTCGCCGCTGATACGGGGACGGCGGGAGCAGTTCGAGGAGGCCTCTGGCGTCTTCAAGACGATCGCTGACAGAACCGACCCGCTCAGTGATGAGCTCTGGGACATCAGGCGTGGACGGAGCGAAGGATTCGCGGGGGAAGCAGCCGAGGCAATCGGTCAAGGCATCGGGGACATCCTGGTGCCACTGTCTGATGTGCCCAGGGTGTCCTCCGAGATCGACGCAGTGTTCGATCAGCACACCCGCCAACTTGAAGTCCTCGTGGAGAGGGCGAATCAGGCCGTCGCCCGGGCCCACACCCGTTGGAACAGGAAGGAGTCGGCCGAGGCAGACGTGAGTCGCTACGAACGCTCCGTCAGCCATCTGAGCAGACAGATCTCTCAACTGCGTTGCTGTTGTTCTGGCATCTGCGCTTGCGGCATACCGGCCCAGATCGCGAGTCTCGAGTCCCAACGATGGAATGCGCAGCAGCACCTCAGCCACGCGCGCGGTGATCTCCGAACCGCGGAAGGCCTCGTCGCAGACAGCAAGAGCGAATGGACGCATCTCCGTCGTGAGGAGGACGAACTCAATGAGTCGACCGGCCACCGGCTCAAGACGGTGCCATTGTGGAGCCTGAGAGACACAGGCAACATCTTCACTGAGAAGGCCGAAGAATTTCGCGAATGGATACGGGAAAAATGGGACTTCGTCATCAACGAGTTCTTAGAGGAGCTTCACAGTGCGTTGGACACAATCCTCGACTGGGTAGATGCAGCCGGGTTGATTCTGGAGTGGATTCCAGTAGTAAACATAGCATACAAGGCTGTCGAGTTCCTGTTGGTGGGCGTCAAGACCCTCGCGGGCCTCGGTCTAGCTCTGTCAGGCCAGATGACGTGGGGAGAGTTCACTCTCGACTTAGTGGTGGATGCGGCGGGCTTCGCTATTCCTGGCGGACGACTGCTTAGCAAGGGTATCAAGCGGATATGGAAGAATGGAAGCCTCCACAAGGTTGTGGATTTCATTCCTAAGTTCGCCGACAAAGTTGAGGATTCGGTCCGGAGAGGGCTATCAGGGGTCACGAGGACGATATACCGGGTTCCGGTTGTCAAGCAGTTCAATGATTTGTTGTATAAGGGATCAAACTGGCTTTATCGCAAGGGGAGATTCTTCAACAACAAGTTGCCACCGACCTTCTTTCACAATCTTGATCGCGGGTCAAGGATAACCCGCATCGCTCGGGACTACGGATTTGTAAAGAAGGATGTATTGTCACCATTCGGCAAAAAATACGAAGACTGGGCTTCCAATCGCATTTTCGAGTTAGGCAAAGATGCCTTTGAACGTTTCATGAATCCGAATAATGTGATATTGACTCCCTTAAGGCTGTAGGGGCAGTCACGTCCGAATGCTTGCGAACACGCCATACTAGAGAGGAACCATCGTTCAAATGACCGTCATGCCTGACTCTGTTGCCCTTGCCTTGCCGGAGGGGTGGGAGGACATTCCGCTGGAGAAGTCGGAGCGGAAGAGGTTCATCGAGCAGCAACTGGACGGGCTCAAGGAGGCTGGATTCGACGATCGTGCCGATCTGCGGCAGGTTGAGCTGCTGGCTGAATTGGGATTCCAGCTTGCCGATAGTGCGAGGGTCATGATGGCCAGCAGCTTGCTGGCCATACTGGAGGCACCCAGCGAGGATCAGGACCCTGAGGTCCTAACCGCGAATCTTGTCGTCTCAGGGTTCCTGAGGGAGGACTTCAATACCGATATTCCGCTGCGGGCGGAACTTCATGGCCGAGTCGTACTCGAGGCGTGTTCCGTCTGATGATCAGAAGGCTCGATACGACTTCGTCGAGCCGCCGGGTGTGTGCGAGATCGGAGGGCTGAAGGCGGCGAAGCTGGTACGACTCATGAGTCTTCCGCCCGAACGTGGGGCAGACATCAAACAGTTCACGCAGACCTATCTCGTCTCGGTGGCGGAAGGTGATGCTGTCATCGTCTTGCAGTTCACGACCATGAACTTCGAGCTTGCCCGCGAGTTCTCGGAACTGTTCGAGACGATCGCTCAGACGCTTCGGGTTCTGTACCCGGACGATCCGACTTTCCTGGACGAGGACGAGGATGAGGTTGCTGATCCGGTGCCGGATTCCGGCCCGCTCGATGTCGCAGACGGATGAGGCGGCGCGCCGGGGCCCAGCTATTGAGCTGGATCGGAAGCAAAGCCGAGACGCGCTGTGAAGCCTGATGAGCCGCACAGCGCAGCGCACGAAGAGCTTCTCGCGAAGCTCCAGGCTGACTTCGCCGATGGGGCCGCATGGGATGAGCCCGGCGATGTCGTGGCTGGCCCGTCCATGGCCATGGACGTCGGCGCGGGCGGGTTTGCGGACGGAGACGGGTGTGACAGTCAGGATGTGGCGGTCTGCGGTCGGGGCGCGGACGGAGACAGGTCAGACGGTGGACTTCCGCCCGGGCCGGCTGGCATCTCAGCAGCAGCGCTGGCGATTGCGGACAGAATCGTCGAGTCAGCGTCGATCTCGTGAAACGCGACATAGGACTCACCTCAACCGGTGGGGTTGGTGTTGAACGCTCGGTCAGCAGGGCCGGGGTTCTGCCGCGGTCGTCTGTGTCTGTCGCCGGTATGTCGCGGTGAAGGCTGAGGAGAAGCGCAGATGGACCATTGGCGTGTATCGGTGGAGGAGCGGGGCGGCGGTCTCCGCCACCTGGTGGTGTCGGCCACCGAGGATGCCTGCTGGTCGGAGTTGCTCGAGAAGCTGTTGGAGCACGGGTTCGACGGGCATCACCTGAGCGTGGACGGCGAGCGTCCGCGTAGGGACCAGCGGCTCCATGACTGCGGCTTCCGCCACGGCTCGCGGTTCGTCACGGTCCCCCAGGAGCAAGAGCCGCAGGCGGGAGTGTACGCCATTGCGGTCGCGGGTCCGGATACAGGCTCATGGAGGCGGCTGCGCGACTCCGGACTCTCGGTGGGCCGCGACCCGACGGGGTCCGCTGACTCCCTGAGGATCGACGACCCGGCCATGTCGGCCCATCATCTCACCTTGAGGCCGCGTCCCGATGACGCCGCCGGGGCGGGGGGGTGCTGCCGACGATGCTGTGCTGGTCGAGGACAACAACAGCACCAATGGCACGCTGCTCGAGGGTGCTGCGGTGGCGGAGTCGACCGTGGCTTCACAGCAGTCATACGTCGCGGCCGGGTCCACGACGCTCTCCGTTCTGCGGGTGGCACCCGACCGGATCGCTCCGCCGGGGACGGCCGTCGGGCCGTCGGCGCCCTTCCAGCGCCGCTTCCGTGAGGCGCTGAGACCGCTTCCAAAGCAGCTGAGGCACCCGACGCCGCCTAGAGAGGAGTCCGAGTCGAGCAAGCGCAGCTTCATGAGCCTGATCATGCCGCTCATCTCGTCGCTGGGCATGGCCGCTGATGATGATGGTCGTGTTCACGGGGAGGGGCACCAGGCAGATCCTCGGAATCGACGTTCGATTGCTGTACGTCGCGGTCATTGCGATCGGTCCGCTGTTCATGGCGTTCGACAGCCTGCGGCGCCGTAGGAGAGAGTCGAAGGAGCGGGTCAAGGACAAGGCCGAGTACCAGGTGAGGCTCGACCGCTTCGTCGCCGAGTTGACCGCGGCCCGTCACGACGAACGAGACCGCGATCGCTGGACGGCCACCCCGGCCGGCCTCGCCCCGCTAGTGGCCCAAGTGCGCCACACGCGGCTGTGGGAGCGGTCGGTCACTGACGAGGACTTCTGCGAGATTGCCGTGGGGCTCCACGATCGGCCGTCGTCGATAAGGGTGGAGGGCCGCCCAGACTCGAGCCGGCTGCCCCTCGACACGCAGTGGTCGATGACGCTTCGCCACTCGCTCATCAGAGACGGGCCGGTGGCGGTCCTCGGTCCCCTGCGCCGCGCCCGGGCTCTCGGCCGGGCCCTGTTTGCTCGACATCGCCGCGTCCCATTCGCCCAACGATGTGAGGATCTGGCTCATCACCGACACCGACCGGGGCGCGTCCGGCGACTGGGACCACGTCAGATGGCTTCCCCACACGTTCGTGGGCGACTCGCAGAACAGCGTGTTCTCGACCCGCCCCGGCCGCGCTGCGGCGTTGACCGCCCTCAGATCGATCATCAACGAGCGAGAGGGCTCCGAGCGCCGCGACGGCCCGCCCGCGCCCGTCCACATCGTGCTCGTCGACTGCGTCGCGGCCCTGGAGCCCGAGGAGTTGACCGACCTGGTCGTCGACGGCGCGCCCGTCGGCGTGATCGGGATCGTGCTCGACGAGAAGGTGACACTCGAGGGGACTCGGGCCCAGCTCAGGCTCGGCGAGTACGCCGACGAGGCGGCCTTCGTGAGCGAGTCCCAGCCGCGCGCCGGCCGGGTGCGGAGCTTCGAGATGACGACCGCTGCCTTCGAGGCCGCGGCCCGCGCGCTGGCGCGGCTCCGCCCCGCCGGCTCGTCGCGCGACGCGCCGGCCGATGCCACGCTGATCCGTCTCGTGGACCTCGTCGACGCGCAGACCGAGCCGGGTGGCGTGGACAAGGTGCTGGACCGATGGAGCCGCGGGGGCACGTCCCGCGTCCGGGTCGGCGGTCTCGGCGACCACATCACCGAGATCGACATCATGAAGGACGGCCCCCACGGCCTCGTCGGGGGAACGACCCGCTCGGGCAAGACCGAGTTCCTCAAGACGCTCTTCGTGTCATTGGCGGCGGCCAACCATCCCGACGACCTGTCGATGGTCATCGTGGACTTCAAGGGCGGAGTCGACCATGAGCTGTCGGCCCGCCTGCCCCATGTGATCGACCTCTCGACCAACCACGACGCCGACTCGTTCGTGCGCACCGTGCAGCTGATCGAGGCCGAGATGCGACGCCGCCAGCACGAGTTCAAGAAGGTGGGTGCGCCCAACTACGACGCCTATCGTGCCGCGCGGCGGGCGCAGTCCTCCGTTCCGGCCATCCCCCGGCTGCTCGTCATCGTCGACGAGTTCAGCGAACTGCTCAGCTCCGAGGTCGGCAAGGCCAACCTCTCCTCGCTCGAGAGCGTCACCCGTGTCGGCGGGGGCTTGGGGGTGCACCTGTTGCTCGTCACGCAGAACTTCGAGAACCAGCTCCCCTCGCAGATCGCGGCCAACGCTGGCCTTCGAATCTGTTTCCGGGTCCAGGAGGCCGCGCACAGCAAGGCGGTGCTCGACTCGGCCGAGGCCGCGTCCATCCCCAAGGAGCGCATCGGGCGGGCCTTCCTGAAGTCGCATGGCGGCGGGGCCGTAGAGTTCCAGGCCGCCCGGGTGGCCGGTCCCCGGCCCGGCAGGGAGTCTGTCACTGCGCCCGTGGAGATGCGGGCCGTGCCGTTCGAGTCGCTGCCAGAGGCTCCGCCGGAGCCGCCCATCGTGGATGTGCCCGCCGAGGACACCGACATGCACGCGGTGGTCGAAGTGATACGACAGGCGGCAGAGACCTCGGGCTGGACCGATCCGGCCGTGCCGTGGCCGCATGAACTGCGACGCGACCTGCGCCTCGACGACTTCGACGGCGGCGCCCTGCTGTGGCCGGTCGGGCTCCGCGACGAGCCGGAGCAGCAGAGGCAGTCACCGGTCGCACTCGAGTCCTACGGGCCGAACATGCTCCTGATCGGCGGCGGGGAGGCTCGGCTCGGCGAGGTGGCCCGGGCGGTCGCGGTCTCCGGGGCGGTCCGGTGCAACCCCGAGGAACTGCACTTCTACATCATCGACATGCAGGGCCAGGGCCTCGGCGCGCTCCGGGGCCTGCCGCACGTCGGGGCTGTTGCGGAGCGCAACGAAGCGCTGGCGATGCGGATACTCCGTCATGTCGCCGCGGAGGTCGCCATGCGGAAGTCGGCCCTCTCCGACATGGGTCTGTCGTCGGTGCACGAGCTCGCGGCGGTCGCGGCCGAGACTATGCCCGACACCGTGCTACTCGTCAACGGCGTCGACCGTCTGCTGATGTCCGCCGAGATGGAGCCGAGCCCGCTGCTCCCGCCGCTCACAGCCCTGGTGTCGGAGACGGCGGGCACCGGAGTTCGCGTCCTTCTGACGGGCTCGCCGTCGATGGCCCATCAGCGGCTGGGTGCCGCGGTGGGCCGCCGGTTCGTGCTGCGGTGCGCAGATCCCCACGACTACTCGGCTCTGGGCGTGGGCCGAGACCTGCAGAGCGCGCTGGACGCGCCGGGTCGGGCCGTCGATGTGGAGAGCGGCCATCTAATGCAGTTCGCGCTGGTGCCCTCGACACCGGACGTGCCCGCCGGGGAGGTCACCCGGGCGCTGGGCACGCGCCTCGCGGACCGATGGCGAGCCTTGGAGGGATCTGCGCTGCTGCCCACCACCTTGCAGGATCTGCCATGGCCGCTGCCCCTGCGTAAGGTCGTCGCCTCCGCGCCACCTGACTCCGTGGAGTATCCGGTCGTCCTGTGCGTGAGCACGGACACCGGCGATCCGTCGTGGCTCGACGCCGAGGAGGACGGACCCGCCTTCGTCGTGTGCGGCTCGACCAAGAGCGGGCGCAGCAGCGCCCTGATCTCGAGCGCGACCCTGATGGCCAGACGCGGCTGGCGGGTTCTGGGGCTCCCGCTATCACGTCGGTCGCCGCTCTCCGGCGCATTCCCGGGCGATCTGGTGTCCTCGGATGGTGTGGCATCCAAGGCGGACTCGGGCGAGCCGGTCGCTCTGTTCATCGACGACGCCCACCGTTGGGACGGCGACGCAGAGGTGATCAGAGCGATGCTCGGCGGACCTGGCAAGCGCGCCGTCGTCGTCGCCGGTCCGACGGAGTTCTTCAGCGGCCGCAACGACCTGCTGCGAACGCTGCCGGCGCGGACCGCTCTGGTGCTCGCACCCAGCGGCAGCCTCGACGCGTCGCAGTTCGGGGTTCGCCGCCTCAGCGACGAGGTGCTTCGGGACCGCCGTCCCGGCATGGGGGTGCTGGTGGTGGCCGGAGAACTCTTCCGTGCCCAGGTTCCGTTCTTGAGGACTGCCGATGACTCGGGATCCGGCGCCGGGAGTGGCGTGGACCGCGGTCCGCTGGCTCGGGGCCGCCTGGGAACGCCGTCCGGCGGCCGATAGGAGGGTCGGCGCGGTGACCTTCGAGGACTTCGACCGGGACGCCTCGGTGGTCGTCGATGGGGGGCTGTTGGCGTCGTTGCGCAGCGGTGCGCCCCTGGAGCCGGGAGAGACTGCGGGTTCGGAGGGGCATGCTGCCGGGCACGGTCCGACAGCCAGCCGCGGCGGGCCCGGCGCGCCTGGGGAGCCCGCGGTCGGCGCCGCCGCTGAGGTGGCTGCCGCGGCGCGGGAGGTTCCGCTCATCGAGGGCTACGGCGCGCTTCGCGAGATCGGCAGGGGCGGATTCAGCACGGTCTATGAGGCTCTGCAATTCGAGTTCGAGCGCTGGGTGGCGGTCAAGGTGCTCGACGAGCCCATCACCGACGACACTGCCGTGGCCGACTTCGAGCGTGAGTGTCGCGCCATGGGAGGACTGTCGGGCCATCCCAACATCGTGACAGTGTTCTCCAGCGCGTTCACAGACGACCGCAGACCTTGCATCGTCCTGGAGTTGTTCCCTCACGGCAACTACCTGCAGATCCTCCAGCGCACAGGGCCTCTGGGCCTCGACCATCTGCTACCGGTGAGCGTGCGCGTCGCGGGCGCGCTGGCCACTGCCCACAACCGGGGCATGGTGCATGGCGACGTGAAGCCTCAGAACATCTTCCGTTCCCAGTACGAGCTCGCAGCGTTGGGCGACTTCGGGATCGCGACGCTCATCAGCCACCGGTGGGGAAGCCAGAAGACCCGCATGTCGCTGTACTACGCGGCGCCGGAGATCATCGAGCGGGGCGTGACGGCGGCATCGCCGTTCGCCGATCAGTACTCGCTCGCGGCGGCGATCTACACGCTGGCCACCGGCTTGAGGCTCTACGAGGGCGACAGATCCGAGTCGACCCGCGACGTCCTGGTTCGCACGCTGAGCGAGCCGCCGCGCCGGCTCGGACCCGAGTTCCCGGCCGCGCTGGGGGATGTGCTTCACAGGGCAAACTCGCGACGGCTCCAGGATCGCTTCCGCGACCTGAGCGAGTTCGCAGAGGCGCTCGTCGACGTGGAGGAGGGCCTCGGCCTGAGCCCGACCGCCATCCGTGTGGGCAGCGACGCTGGGCGCTACGTCGGGGGAGCGGTCGATCTGAGCGGGTCGGCGTCGCGTTCTGGAGATCGGCGGTCTGGCCCCACACGGGAGACTTCCCGCGACCGCTCCGGGGATCCCCGTAGCGGCGACGAGTACCACGACGGCCCAGCATCCGGGCCGATGCAAGGCCCCGACCGCACCGGCGGCCACGGTGACGAGCCCGCGCCGCCGGGCATGGACCGCTCGGGCGATCATGGTCGCGGCGGTACCCTTGCGGCCGCTCCGCCGGACGCCGAGTTGTCCGCCGCCGCCGTGGATGCGACGGTTGTGCGGCCCCAGCGGCCGTTGACGCCCGCAGCCGCGAAGGCTGATGAGCCCGCCAAGCGATGGAGAAGGCGGCGGTGGACGATTATCGCGGCAGGAGTGCTCTTGTCGGCGTCGATGGCCGTGCTCGCCGTGGTGCTGTCAGGCGGCGACGACGCGATCGTGGACTCGTCTTCTGGGGATGGCGGCGCGGAGGCGTCGGATCTGCCGGCTGGCAACGGTGGCGCCGGTAGCGTGGATTCGTCTTCTGGGGATGGCGGCGCGGAGGCGTCGGATCCGCTGGCTGGCAACGGTGGCGCCGGTAGCGTGGATTCGTCTTCTGGGTATGGCGGCGCCGGTGGCGCGAATCTGCCACCCGACGATGGGGATGCGCTGGCTGCGGAGACGCCGGGGAGCATCAGGGTGGAAGGGCAGCACAACGAGCTCGTCGTCAGCTGGGACGGGCCTGTGGAGGGTGTCCCGCCGATCCTCTTCTATCGAGTGCAGTGGCGGGGCAGCGGCATGCCCTTCTCGGAGGAGAGAGAGATGCTCCTCGCCTCTGGTCAGACGAGCGCGCGCATCCTCAGCCTGGCCAGCGACACCGAGTACGAGGTTCGCGTGGCCGCGGAGAATGAACACGGGAGAGGGGGCTGGACCGGAGCGTCGGGCACTACCCTTCCTATCGGCGTGCCCGCCCCGCCGACGCTTCGGGTAGACCCATCGACGGCGGCGTCGCCGTGAAATGGGGCGAGCCGTCCGACGGCGGGTGGCCGATCACCGCGTACGTGGTGGAGTGGGAGGACTCATCCGGAAGGATCGACTACCAGCGGTACGCCGCGGACACAACCGAGGCGGAGATCGCCGATCTGGTCGGCGGGGAGACGTACCGGGTCCGGGTCTTCGCCGAGAACGAGAACGGCCGCGGCGGCTGGGCCGAGGATACGGCGGTCGTCGCGGTGCCGGTTCCCGAGACTCCCGCCGACGTGGCGGTGGAGGCGTTCCACCGCATGCTTCATGTGAGTTGGGATGAGTCGTCCGTTAGCTCTGGCCGATGGCCGGTCACAGAGTACGTACTCGAATACTATGACGCTGACAACACCTTGATCGGCGGCCAGACTGTGGGGCCGGGCGCACGCAGAGCAGAGATCACCGGGTTGCTGAGCGGCAACTCGTATGAGGTGCGCCTGTTCGCGGTCAACGAGGGAGGCTTCAGCGAACCCGCCGTAGCGTGGGGCACTCCCTTGGACAGGGTCGCGTTCGTCAGCGACTACGAGGGCCGGGATGCCATCTACTACATGGATGTCAGTGTCGAGAGCGACGCCGTCACAGTCGCTGAGATCGTCCGTGTGACTGACATTGACACGAGGCAGCGCGAGGGGTCTCCCAGTTGGTCGCCGGACGGGTCGTGGATCGCGTTCCATCGTCGCCATCCCGAGAACAGCCATTGGCAGATCTTCGTCAAGAACATCCGGTCCGGTGAAGAGCGCCAGTTGGTGTGCGGACGCGACAACGGCTGGTCACCGACTTGGTCACCGGACGGCAACCTCATCGCCTACGCCCGGGGAAGCCAGGGGAACGATCTATGGGCGATCAATGTGGAGACGGGTGCGACCAGATCCTTGAAGGACAAGTATGACGCTGACGACGCCTACCCGAGTTGGTCGCCCGACGGCGACATGATCGTGTTCGCCCGCAGAGACCACGATCCAAGAAGGTCGAGTTGGTACAACTCCAGGAATCCTCGAGAGATTCGAGTCCTGACCGGTGTTTCGACAGACGCAGCAGATCTCGGTGTCACCTGGTTGACGAGCAGCTACGCAGAGGGACACTACACCTCGCCTGAATGGTCTCCAAGCGGGGACAGGATCGCCTACTCTGCCACATTGTCCGGCTCCACGGATCCTCATATCGCGGTCATGGACCAGACTGGCAACGCACTCCAGCAGATGACCTCGCAACATCACGACGCCGATCCGACGTGGTCCCCTGATGGCGAATGGATTGCCTTCGCTCGTGGGCTCGGCGGCGCCCGCGGGATCTATGTGATCAGCTCCTCCGGGGGTGAGCCGGAGCGGTTGCTCGGATTCCCGGAGAATGACTACTGGGCTCCGAGTTGGGCGCCTGCTGGAGACGTGAGGGTCGATCCTGCATACGACTGCCGGTCCTGACATCGTCTGGCGCCCGAGGGCTACCTGCTGCGGCGGGGTCGGGTGATAGCCGGGCTGGTGCCGTTCGTGGTGCAGGCCGAGGCTGGCGAGGCGCGCGAGTCGCGAGCACCCGGACCCGCATTGACCAGCAACCCGTAGGCTGTGGCGCGTGAGCGCCTCCGACGGCTGCCTATCGGTGGTGATGCCCTGCTACAACGAGGCCGCCACCGTCGACGAGATCGTCTCCAGGGTGCTGGCCAGCCGCTTCACCGGCGAGTTGATAGTGGTGGACGACGGTTCGACCGACGGAACGCCCGACCGGCTGTCCGCATACGACGATCCGCGTGTGACGGTCCTGCTAGAGCCCGAGAATCGCGGCAAGGGCGCCGCGGTGCGGCGGGGCTTCGTCGAGGCGAGCCGCGAGTTCGTGGTGATCCAGGACGCCGACCTCGAGTACGACCCCGCTGACTGGGACGGGCTGCTCGCGCCTCTGGCGCGCGGCGACGCCGACGTGGTGTACGGCACCCGCATGCAGGAGGGCCCGTCGCATCGGGCTCCGTACTACTGGCACATGATCTGCAACCGGATGCTGACCCAGCTGTCGAACATGGTCACCGGCGTGCGCCTGGCCGATGTGGCGACCTGCTACAAGGCGTTCCGCCTCGAGGTCGTGCGATCCCTCGACCTGCGCGAGAACCGCTTCGGGATCGACATGGAGATCACCGCCAAGGTGGCCGCCGGAGGTTGGCGCATCTGGGAGACCGGCATCTCCTACACGAGCAGGAACTACGCTGAAGGCAAGAAGATCACCTGGAAAGACGGCGTCGCCGCCTTCGTGTGCATCTGCCGCTACGGGGTCTCGGCGCGCGTTCGCAGGCTCGGGGGGGACGCCTAACCGGGCTGCCGGGCGACTCCCCGACCGTCGACCCAATCGGCGAGAACCTCGAGAATCTCCTGGGAGGGGCTCGACTGCGGCAGGCTCCGAGCGCGCCGGCAGCGTTCGGGGTCGGCCAGGAACGCTTCTGCCACTCCGGGGTCATAGCGGCTCAGAATGGCATTCTCACCGAGGCCGTCGGCCCGGTCGGTACGGTCTCGCCACAGCAGCACGGGCACCCCCAGGAGAGCGCACTCCTCCTGGATGGAGCCCCCGTCGGTGATCGCGAACGGCGCCTCTGCGAGCGCCCTCACGAACTCGGCATGAGGGACCATCGGCACCAGCTCCACGCTGGAGGCTTCAAGGCCGGCTTGTTCTGCGGACCCGAGCGCCCGTCGTGTGGGCTCGTGCACGTACCAGCGCACCGGGGTCGTCCGCGCCAGCCGCGTCACCAAGTGCACCAGCGCCTGTCTGCGCCGTCGCCGGTGCAGGTTCTCCACCCGGTGCATGGTCACAACCACGGGGTGTGGCCGGCGCGGCGAGCTGTGCGGGTGGGCGCCTCCAGGCACCTCCGGCGTGGTCGGCGCACCGGCAGCGGGCGACTCCACAGCAGCCCGGAGCGCGTCGCTGATCGTGTTGGACGATCCGGTGATGATCCGCCCTTTCACGCGGCGCCTGCGCAGGTCCTCGGCTGCTGCGCCGTCGGGCGCGAAGAGCAGGTCGGCGAGCCGGTCGACGACAACCCGGATGATCTCCTCCGGGAAGGGATGCAGCCACCGGTGGGTGCGAAGGCCCGCCTCGACGTGGGCCAGTGCCAGGCCGGCCCGTTTCGCCATGAGCGCCCCGATCAGCGCCGTCGGCGTGTCACCGTGAACCACGCAGATCCCCGGGCACCCGCCGAAGACGACTTCGTCGAGCCGCCGGGGCCGCGCCAGCTTGCGGCTGAGTCCCGCCGCCCACCACATAGCCTCAGGCACCGAGTCGACGCTGCGGTCGCCTCCCATCGCGTGATCGGGCGCCCGCAGGCCCAGCTCATGGCGGAACGACTCCGACCGGTCGGCGTGCTGCCCGGAGTCGATCAGGCGGTAGGGGAGGCCGGCTGACTCCATGCGCCACAGCAGCGGCGCCATCTTGATGTACTCGGCCTGGGTGCCGACGAAGACGTGGATCAAGGCTCTGCGCCATCCGAACGCCGCACCGGGCCCGCTTCGACCTTCGTGCGCCTCGACGCATCAAGCTCCGAGACGGCCGCGGCCAGCAGGTCGCGCAGCAGCAGCACCAGCCTGAAGCCGAAGATCAATATGCCAAGAGCCAGGGGATCGGCTGCGCCGAGCAGTGACGGAACGGTCACCTCCACCACGCCGATTCCCTGCGGCGCGATCACAGAAAGGAATCGCAGACCTCCCCAGGTGAGCACGAAAGCACCGGCGAGCTGCGTCGCCCCGAAGCCGTCGGCGGCATCGAAGGCGCGCATGTACAGGCAGAACACGGCGGCTGCGCAAGTCCAGTAGCAGCCCGATGCCGCGATCATGTGCAGATAGCCCGGCCACGTGAATCCGCTGACCGAGGCCAGGCTGTCCAGGCCGCGCCGCCGGGCCACTGCCGCGACGGCACGTCCCCCCACCGCCGGCGAAGCGGCGACGATCACCCCGACCGCGGTGACGAGCGGGATTGCGAGGCCTCCCGGCAGCTCGCCGGCCCACCCGAGCAGCACCAGGCCGTAAGCCACCGAGACGGCGAGGCTCACAGCCATCTCGAGCGAGGCGGTGAGAGCGAGAGGCCCCCCCGGAACGCCGCGGCGCTGCATCAGAGCCACGCGGCTGATCGCGAACGTGACCATCAGCGGCACGTACCTGGCCGGCAGGGAACGAGCCGCGGTGACGGTCAGATCACGGAAGCGCGGGCGCTGGCCGAGCATGCGCAGGCTTACGAGCCAGAAGTACGCACTCAGTGCTATCAGCACGAACCCCGCCGCGAACGACGCCGCCACGAGCACATGCCTTGCGCCCGCGAGGTCTCCGAGAAGGTCGGTCACTTCGTCCCGGCGCGCCAGCACGAGCACGGGCACGACCGCGGCGAGCATGGCGAGGTATGCGATTCTCAGCCATCTCAGAAGGCGTCGCTGCCACGGGCGGCCCGTCATCGGACTGACAGCACGTGCGTCAGCAGGTCACCCGACCAGCTCGAGCAGATCGTCGAGCGCGGCGTCGTTGACCTTCAGGCGCGCCTGCAGCAAGCCGCGTGCCTCGGCTGTCCGGTGCGACCTGTCCTGCGCCTCGTTGGCCGCGTCGATCAGCGTGCGGGGCTCGAAGCGCCGAGCGTCGAGCGGGGCCAGATCGACGAGTGATGCCCAACCTCCGCCTTCGGCGGCGAGCGAACTCATCTTCGGAGAGTAGTCCAGCACCGCCGCCGCCTGGTCGTTGAGCAGCGCTGCGATGGCGCCGTGATAGCGCATGGTGACCACGAAGCGACTCCGGGCGACCTCGGCGAGCACATTGTCGATGTTGAGCGTGACCATCTCTGCGTCCGTTCTCATCCGCTGTCGCAGCGCCGCGAGCATGGGGGTGTCCTGGCTTGGCTGGAAGGGCAGCAGGCGCAACGTCATGCCGCTGTGCTGGGCCAGCGCGTCAAGAGATCGCGCCAGTTGCCCCACCCATGGCCGCCAGGATGTGCGGGCCTTGGCCGCGGCCGTGCGGATGCCGCGGCGATTCGGGGGGCGCAGGATCACGCCGATCGTGTCCTCGGAGTCGCTGCGAGAGCCCGTCGGGCCCGCCGGCCTCGGGGGGCGCGGCTGCGACGGTCGGATCGCAGCCGCCCGGCTCGAAACGAGCGCGGCGTCTCCGGCGAGCACCGGGTCGGCGCCGATCGCCACGTCGGGCACGCCCCAGTCGCGCAGGCGCTGCGCCGAGGCGGCGTCTCTCGTCACGACGTGACAGGCCCGGCGCATCTCTGAGACCGCCATGCGCCGGCCTCCGGCGCCCCGGACGTGCCCGGCGCCCAGGCCGATGGCCGCGACCACAGCAGGCGCTCGCCTGTGAGTGGACGACGCCGAGACCGACCGCCTGTAGGCGCGAAGACGTGACATATGGAACCACATGTTCCACGGCGACGTCTCCGACTGCACCACGCCTCCCGAGAGGACCATCGCGTCGGCGCGGCCCAGCGACCGGCGCAGGGCCGCGCTGGGAAGGGGCGAGCGATGAGCCACCGCCTCGACGCCATGGACGGCGGCCGTCCGCTCGGGATCGATCGACACCGCCACCGGCTCCACCCCCCGGGCACGCAGGGCGGCTGCCATGCAGCTCAGGATCATCTCATCTCCCAGGTTGTCCGACCCGTACCAACCGGCAAGGGCGATCCTCAGAGCCACAGCCAGCCAGTCTACGAGCGCTACGAGTACGAGTAGCGCAGCACGCAGGTGGCACGAGACCCCTCTGAGTCAGCGCTTCGGGGGAAGGCTCAAGGCACGTAGACGCCGTGGAAGGCGAGGGTCGTCAGGCAGACCAGGCCTGCGCCCGCGGCTCCGACGATCCACCGGTCCAGCCAGCGGTGCCGGCTCACCATCGCCGCCGCGATCACCAGCGGGAAGGCGCTCAGCGCGTACCGCTCGAGGCTGTTCAGGTTCTCAGCGGCCAGCAGCAGCACAAGGCTGATGACCGCATAGAGGGCCATGGGACGGCTCAGCTTGCGGGCGGCCACAACGGCCAGGGCGATCAGCACGACCGCGGCCATGAAGTGCAGCAGCTCGCCGGTGTCGCCGTGCGCGCCACGCCAGGCTCCTCGAACGAGCCGGCTTACGGGCTCGACGAGGTCGCCTCGCAACTCCCGCTGCTGGTCGAGCGGGGCCGACGCGTCGCCGAGCGCTCCCTGTGCCCAGAGGCCGAAGGTGGCCGCGCCGGCCAGCGGCGCGACCACGGCCGCGAGGGCGCCCACCCGTCGCTCAGGTCGCTCCGGCCAGGCCATGGCCACGGCCGGCACCGCCAGCAGCGCACCCACGGGCCGGGTCAGCCCGGCCAGGTACCCGGCGGCGGCGGCCGTCCACCAGCTGCCGCGGCGGGCCAGCAGGAACACCGACAACCCCAGGGTCAGGTACAGGGCCTCGGAATAGGCGAACACCAGCACGAACGACGGCGGGGCCAGCGCCAGCAGCCGCACCGCCCGCCGCGCCACGCGCTGGTCGCCGGTCTCGGACACCACCAGCCGGTGCAGCAGCACGCCGGCTGCCAGCGCGGCTGCGTTGGCCATGACCACCAGCGCCGCACCGGCGCCGATGCCAGGAAGCCAGGAAGCTGCCCGACCGAGAAGGGGCCACAGCGGGAAGAAGCGCAGCGCCGGGTCGGCGGTGTCGGCGTAGCCGCCGATCGCGATCGCCTCGTACCAGCGCCCGTCCCACGCCAGCAGACCGTCGGAGACCGGGGTGAAGTCGGGCGGCGGCTCGAGGCGGTTGACGACCGCGGTGGTGACGATGTAGGCGGCCGCGACGTACAGCCGAGCCTCCGCCCAGGCGGCCAGCGCCACCCTCAGAGCCGTGCGTGAGCCGCTCACGGCGCCCCGGCCGGATACCGGTACAGGCGCATGTGCTCGTAGACGGGCCGTGCGAACAGCACCGTCTCCGATGGGCGGGTGCGTCCCAATTCGGCCGCGATCGTCTCGCAGCGTCCCTCGAAGCCGCGGTAGCCCGATGCGGTCACCAGCCAGACCGCTCCGCCGGCTCCCGCGGTGTCGAGCGCGGCGCTGGCGGTGGCGGTGGGTGAGGCCCGGTCGATGCGGTCGCGGTAGTCGTACCAGTCGACGAAGCGCGGGTCGTCCGTCGGCGGATGGGTGAGTACGGCCGTAGACCCCTCCAGATGGCGCAGCACCGCGGGCGCGAGCTGGTCCGGGCAGGCGACCACAACGTCGCCCGTCCCCGCATCCCGGTCGATGATGCCGGCCACATCTTGGCCCTGGCTGCGGTCGCGCCGGGCCTCGTCGATCGCGACGACCACGCCGAAGACAGCGACCGCGGCGAGAGCGGCCGGGGCCAGCCACCGGGGCAATCCCGATAGGCCCCGGCCCGCGAGAGCCAATAGCACCGGAACGACGACTGCCGTGTAGCGGGCCTCGAACGCTCCGCCCGACAACATGGCCATGGTCCCGCCGAGTCCCAGCGTGAGCACGGTGACCACCACCAGGGGAGCCCCCGGGTGGCGGCCCGGCCAGCCCAACTCCACGCCGCCGGCACTGGTGCCGACCAGGGTGGCGCCCAGCAGTGCGGCGCCGGCCAGTGCCACCCCCAGCAGCACCGGCTCGAAGCGGGTGCCGCCGCCCAGCGCCTCGATCGTCTCCACCGCCACCTCGGCTGGTCGGGCCCACTTCGCCCAGGGGGTTCCGGTGTGGACCGCCTGCTCGACCAGGACCGGCAGCCATGCCGCGAACCCGATCCAGCCGCAAGCGTAGGCGGCCAGCACCGGGGTGAGCACCTCCCGGGAGCCGGGCGCCCGCAGCCATCGAACGGCCAGCACCGCTGAGGCGGCCGCCGCCAGCCAGATCATCCAGTAGTGGGTGTGGAGCCCGGCCGCCACCACGAGCGCCAGGGTGGCCAGGCGGGCCATGTTTGGCCGCTCCACGGCCCTCTCAGTGGCCAGCCAGCCCGCCGCGGCCAGCAAGACGGCCAGCGCGTACATGCGGGCCTCGCTGCCGTAGCGGACCAGGAACGGCGAGGTGAGGGCGAGCACGGCCGCGTGACGGGCCGCCCCGGCGCCCAGCCTCCGCCGGGCCGCGGCCCAGATCACCGCGGCCGCGGCCAGCGAGAAGAGCCCCGACAGGGAGCGGGCCGCGAGGTCGGAGTCGCCGAAGGCGTCGAGCCAGAAGCCGAGCAGCACGTAGTACAGCAGGGGATGGCCGTCGTGCCGGAGCGCCTCCACCGCGTCGCTGATCGGCAGCGAGGCGATGTTCACCGACAGCGCCTCGTCCAGCCACATCGGTGACGGCGCTACGAATCTCAGCGCCGCCCCGGCCGCGGCCGCCGCGACGGCCACTGCCCACAGCGCCGTGTGCCGTCTCGGTGGGCGAGGGCCGGCGGCGTCCATTCAGCCGTCCATCTAGCCGATTACGGCGATGGTGTCTCCGCCTCCCACCGAGTCCCCCACCTGCACCCGGATCTCGGTGACGGTTCCGGAGCGGCCGGCCGCGACGTTGTTCTCCATCTTCATCGCCTCGAGCACGGCCACCGGCTGGCCCGCCTCCACCTCGTCGCCCACCTGCACCAGAAGCTTCACGATCGTGCCCTGCATACCTACGGTGACCTCGGCCGCGCCCGTGCCCACGCCCGACAGCCCCCGGGAGCGCCGTCGCGCCGCGCCCGGCCGGCTGCTGTCGCCGCCGGCCGCGTCCGGTGCCCAGAGGGCCACCTTGAAGAGCTTGCCCCCGACCTCCACGTCGACGGTGTGGCGCACGCCGCTCCCGCGGGCGTCGACGACAGCTCCTGCGGCGGGCGGGCCGCCTCCCACCGCGGTCAGGTCAAGCTGCTCCTCCACCCACCGCGTCGAGTGGGCCACGGCCGCGAAGTCCGGATGGGCGAGGACGGCCTCGGCCGCCGGAATGGTGGTGGCCACCCCGTCGACCTGCATCTCCGACAGGGCTCGCAGGCCTCGGGCGACGGCGATGCCGCGGTCGCGGCCCCAGACGACGAGCTTGCCGATGAGGTTGTCGTAGTACTGGCTGACGGTGTCCCCGGCCTCGTAGCCGCCGTCCCACCGGACGCCGGGACCCTGGGCGGGGCGCAGCCCGGTGATCGGCCCCGGACAGGGGAGGAACGCGCCCCCGGCCGGATCCTCGGCGTTGACCCGCACCTCGATGGAGCAGCCGGACATCGTGATGTCCTCCTGGGCGACACCGATCGGCTCGCCGGCCGCGATCCGGAGCTGCTGCTCCACGAGGTCGATGCCCGTCACGATCTCGGTGACGGGATGCTCGACCTGCAGCCTGGTGTTCATCTCCAGGTAGTAGAACTCGCCGTCGGCGTAGAGGAACTCGACGGTGCCCGCGTTGACGTACCCGCAGCCGCGGGCCACCGCGACCGCGGCTTCGCCCATCGCCGACAGCACGGCAGGATCGATGGCCGGCGCGGGCGCCTCCTCCACGAGCTTCTGGTGGCGGCGCTGGGCGGAGCAGTCCCGGGTCCCCAGATGCACGCAGTTCCCGTGGGCGTCGGCGAGGACCTGCACCTCGACGTGGCGGGCCCGGTCGAAATAGCGCTCCATGTACAGCTCGTCGCGCCCGAAATAGGCGAGAGCCTCCCGCTGGGCCGACTCCACCGCGGCGGCCGCCTCCGCGGCCGTGGCCACGACTTTCATGCCCCGGCCGCCCCCGCCGTAGGCGGCCTTGACGGCCACCGGCCAGCCGTGGGCCGAGCCGAAGGCCTCGACCTGGGCCGGGTCGACGACCGGCTCGGCGGTGCCCGGGACCGGGTCCACCCCGGCCTGGACGGCCGCGCCCCGCGCCGAGATCTTGTCCCCCATGACCTCGATGGCCGAGGGAGGCGGGCCGATGAAGACGACACCGCGGCCGGTCACGGTCCGGGCGAAGTCGGCGTTCTCGCTGAAGAATCCGTAGCCGGGATGCACGGCGTCGGCGCCGCTGCGCTCCACCGCAGCGATGAGGGCGTCGGTTCGCAAGTAGCTCTCGGCCGCGGCCGAGCCACCCAGCGCGTAGGCCTCGTCGGCGAGCCGCACATGCATCGCGTCACGGTCCTCATCGGAGTAGACGGCCGCGACGGCGACGCCCATTTCCCGGCAGGCCCGGATCACCCGGACCGCGATCTCACCCCGGTTGGCTACGAGAACCTTAGAGAACACGAGGTCATTGGATAGCCGATCGCGGCCCGAATCGCACAGAATGCTCGATGTGGAGTTCCCGACAACACCGGCTGCGCCGGCGCCGGAGCGGCTACCGCTCAGCGCCGCGACGGTCCTTCGAGCGGGCTTCGGGCCCCTCCTGCACACGGCCTCGACCGGCTCCACCAACGACGATCTGGCCGTCGCGGCCCGCCGGGGAGACAGGACGCCGGCCGTCCTCGTGGCCGATCATCAGACCGCAGGAAGGGGACGTCTGGGTCGGCGCTGGGTCGACGCCGCCGGCACGGGCTCGCCGGAGGCATCGCTGCTGGTGAGCTTCCGGTTGGCGACCGCGGTCGCTGAGGCCTCCGACCGCGCCGCCGCGGTGTCCGCCGCCGCGCTGGCCGCCGCGGCCCGCGCCCTGGACGGCTCGGCTGCCGAGGTCCGGGCCAAGTGGCCCAACGACCTGCTGCTGGAGGGCCCCGGCGTCGCCGGGAAGCTGGCCGGCGTCCTGTCGGAGATCGTCGACGGCGAGCCGCCGGTGGTGGTGGTGGGCCTCGGCCTGAACGTCGCGGCCGCGCCGCCGGAGCCGGGTGCGGTCTCGCTGGCCCAGGCCGGGGCCCGAGCCTCCCGCGACGAGGTGCTGGCATGGCTTCTCGACGCGCTCAGCGGCTATCTCGCCGATCCCGCCCGGGCTCGCAGCCACCTTAGGGCTGCGTCGGCGACCATTGGGCGCAACGTCCGAGTCGAGCTCGCGGACGGCACTTCGGTGGAGGGGGTCGCCCGCGAGATCGACGGCGCCGGACGCCTGCTGGTGTCCTCCGGTCACCGGGATCTGCGCATCGACGCCGGCGATGTCATCCACCTTTGTTAAGAACGACGTCATCCACCTTCTTGAGAACGACGCCTGCTCTATAGGCCAATACACGGCCGGTACGCTGGCGCGCCGTGACCGACGGACGAGAGGTGGTGCTGCGGCGCACATGGCCGCAGCGCCTCATCGCTGTCGGATGCCTGGCTGTGATCGTCGCGGCGGTGCTGGTGGCTGACCTGGCCGAACACGTCGAGGAGGTCTGGAGAGACATCGACCGGGTCGTCATCGTCGGCACCGGCCAGTACGGACAGGACCCGCTGCTGCGGACCGACACCGAGCCCGGCGAGCCCGTCAACTTCCTGATCGTCGGCACCGACAGCGCGCTCGGGCTGGATCCCGACGACCCGGTGGTGCACGGTCGTGTCATCGACCCGACCGGCAGGAGCCTGGCGGACACGATCATGCTGGTACGCCTCGATCCCGCGTCGGGATCAGCATGGGTGCTGTCGATCCCGCGTGACCTTTGGGCCCAGATCCCCGGCGCGCAGGACAACCGCATCACCTCCGCCCTCTACATCGGCGGCGCCGAGATGCTCGTCGCCACGGTGACATCGATGTTCGATGTGGAGATCAACCACTACGTGGAGGTCAACCTGGCCGGCTTCCGGGAGGTGGTCGACACGCTCGGGGGCGTTCCGGTGTGGTTCGATCACCCGGTGCGCGACACCAGGCTGGCGTTCAGCATCACCGAGCCCGGCTGCCACGTGCTCGACGGCGAGATGGCCCTGCACTACGTCCGCAGCCGCCGGTACACCGAGCTGATCGACGGCCGCTGGCGGATCACCGGCGGGGACGACTTCACCCGCATCGAGCGGCAGCAGGACTTCCTCGTGCTGGCCCTGGACCGGGCCATCACCCGGGGGGCCCGCAATCCTTCCACCATGGTCGAGTTGCTCGACGCGGCATCGGCGAGCCTGACGCTCGACCAGGACCTGACGCTGGCGGAGCTGATCGCCCTGGGAGAGGCCTTTGCCGACTTCAACCCCGAGAACCTGCAGCGGCAACGGCTCGAGGTGTACACCGTCTGGCACCCGGACGGCACCTACAAGGGAGAGGCCGCCTACCAGGGCGCCAACGCCTCGTTGCTGGAGATCTTCAGGGGCGCAGCCGACCCGGTCCGGCCCTCGGAGGTGTCGTTGACGATCGCCGGCTACCACGAGATCTTCCGGGACGACGCGGTCGACAGGCTCGCCGGCGAGGGCTTCGAGGTTCTGGGCTCGGTGGCTTCTCCTGACATCCCCGAGACCGTGGTGCTGCACGGCCCTGCGGACCGGGCCGAGGCGATGACGGTGGCCCAGTACCTGGATCCGGTGCCGTACGTCGTCGAGGATGACCGGGTCGACGGCGTGGTGGCGGTGCTCGGATCCGACTACGGCGGCGTTCACTACGTGTTCCAGCCGCCGATGGCCGAGGTGCGCGCCCGGGTGCAGGCCCGCGGCGTCCCACCGGTGCTGCCCGACCCCGATGCCGGGTTCGCGCCGGTGGCCACCGCGGCCGGCGACGCGCTCGTTCCGCTCGGTGAGGCCGGCGTCGCGTCACCGCTGCCGGCGGCGGCGACCGCCACCGGTGAACTCGTAACGCTGGTGGTCCAGTCGTCGGATCCCGACTCCGGGCCGCCAGTCATCCAGGGCCGCCCGCCGGAGGGCGAGTCGTGCAGCTGATCGGGGCCGACCGCTGATGGGTGCCGGCGCAGCAGCCGGGTCCGGCTCACCGGCGGCGGTCGCCGTCATCGGGGCCGGGTATGTGGGGCTCACCACCGCGGCATGTCTGGCCGAGCTCGGCCACCGCGTGGTCTGCACCGACATCGACGGCGAGAGGATCGGCGCGCTGCAGCGGGGCGAGGTTCCGATTCACGAACCCGGGCTGGCCGACTTGGTGAAGTCAGGCCTGGATGCCGATCGGCTCTCCTTCGTGCTGGGCTCCGCCGACGCGGCCGCCCGGGCCGATTTCGTGTACCTGTGCGTTCCCACACCGTCGGACTCCCAGGGCGGCACGGACCTCAGCTACCTCGAGGCTGCGGCCTCCGAGATCGGTCCCAACCTCAAGCCGGGCACGGTCGTGGTGAACAAGTCCACGGCGCCGGCGGGAACCGCAGCGATGCTGCACCGCGCCCTGGGGCGCGCCGACATCGCGGTGGCCTCCAATCCCGAGTTCCTGCGCCAGGGGTCGGCGGTGCGCGACTTCCTCGAGCCCGCCCGGGTCGTGGTGGGGGCCGCCGACGCTTCCGTTGCCGAGCGGGTTGCCGGCCTGTTCACCGGGCTAGACGCGCCGATGCTGATCACCGACCCGGCCTCCGCGGAGACCACCAAGTACGCCGCCAACGCGTTCCTGGCCATGAAGTTGTCGTTCACGAACTCGGTGGCGGCGCTGTGCGAAGCGGTGGGCGCCGACGTGAACGACGTGCTCGCCGGCATGGGCTACGACCCCCGCATCGGGCGCGACTACCTGAAGCCCGGACCGGGCTGGGGCGGATCGTGCCTGCCCAAGGACACGAGGGCTCTCATCGCCGCAGCCGCCGAGGCCGGCTACGACTACAGGCTGCTGCGCAGCGTGGTGGCGGCCAACGACGCGCAGTTCGGCAGGATCGTCGACAAGGTGGCCCGCCGGGTGCAGATCGACGGTGCCCGGATCGCGTTGTTGGGTCTGGCCTTCAAGGCGGGCACCGACGACACCCGGGACTCGCCCGCCCTTGAGATAGCCCGACGGTTGACCGCCGCCGGCGCAGCCGTCCGGGCCTTCGATCCTGCGGTTCCGGCCAGCCCGGCCGCCGAGGCGGTCGGCGTCTCGGTGGTGGGCGACCCCTACGCGGCCTGTGACCGAGCCTCCGCGCTGGTGGTGGCAACCGAGTGGAACGAGTTCCGCCGGCTCGACTTCGCCCGGATCGCCCAGGTCATGGCCCAGCACCATGTGGTGGACGCCCGCAACATGCTGGACCGGGCTGAACTGGAGCGCCTCGGCTTCACCTACAGCGGGCTCGGCCTGCGCGGCGATAGCGATTAGCGCGTCGGCCGCGTTTATCGCGGTCGCCGTGGGAGACTCGGTGCATGCTTCGGGTGGCCGCGGTGGTGGAACAGTGCTGGCACCGGGTGCCGGGAGGCACGGCGGTGGCCGCGGCCCGCACCCTCGACGCTCTGGCCGCACGCGGCGATGTCGACTTGGTAGGCCTTGCGGCTCGCCATCGCCGCCCGCCCGGGGACGGGCTCGGCCCTTCTATCCCGGTCCGCCACGCCCGGCTGCCCCGGAGAGCCCTGTACGACTCCTGGCACCGGCTGCGGGCGCCGTCGGTCCAGCGCCTCGCCGGACCGGTGGACGTGGTCCACGCCACCGGGGGAGTGGTGCCCCCGCCGGGCCGGGCCGCACTGGTCGCGACGATCAACGACCTGGCCTTCCTGCGCCAGCCGGAGTGGTTCACCCGCCGGGGGGTGCGCTTCGCCACCCGGGGCTTCCAGTTGGCCCGGGCCCAGGCTGCGGTGGTGATCGCGCCGTCGCACGCAACCGCAGCCGATCTGCACGCTCACGGCGTCGAGCCGGAGCGGATCCGGGTGGTGCCGCTCGCGGCCGCCGCGGTCACGCCCGGCGCCGCCGAGGTCGAGGCGGTGCGGGCCCGCTACCACCTCCCCGAGGTCTTCGCACTCTGGGTCGGCACCGCTGAGCCTCGCAAGAACCTGACCGGGCTGCTGCGGGCCGTGGAGCGCACCGCCACCGCCGTGCCTCTGGTGCTGGCCGGCCCGGACGGCTGGGGCCTCGACGCGGGGGAGCTGGCGACCGGCGCGGCCTGCCAGGTGATCCGCCTCGGCTTCGTGCCCCAGCGGGAGTTGCCCGCGCTGTACGCGGCCGCTCGGGTGTTCGTCTATCCGAGCCTGCTGGAAGGCTTCGGACTGCCCGTTCTGGAGGCCATGGCTCAGGGCACGCCGGTGGTGACCAGTGCCGGAACCGCCACCGAGGAGGTCTGCGCCGACCCGATGTCGGTCGTGGACCCGACCGACGTCGAGGCGCTTGCTGCGGCCATCGACGCGGTGGTGGGCGACGACGCGGAGCACTCCCGGCGTTCCGATGCGGCCCGGACCCGGGCTGCGGGGTTCACTTGGAGCGCTACCGCGGCCGGTGTGCGGAGCGCCTACGAGGAGGCCGCCGCGTGAGGAACGCGCGGTGAGCCCTCTGCGGGTGTTGGCGAACCTGTGCTCGGTCGTGCCCGCGCAGGTGGGTGGGGCCGAGCCCTACGCCACCAGGCTGCTGGCTGCGGTGGCGTCGCAGGTCGCCGATCAAGCCCTCGCCGTGGAGCTCGAGTTGGCGTCCATGGCGGGTGTGCGGGCCGCTCACCCGGAGTTGGGCGCACTGGCGTGGCACGAGGCCTCGTGGCGGCCCGATAGCCGGGTGCGGAGGGCCGTGGTCGAGTCGACCTGGCTGGCCCGCCTGTCGTCCGGCTTCGAGGTCGTGCACCACTTCGGCGGTCGGCTCCCGGCTCGACGGTCCGGCGTGTCGGTGCTGACGGTCCACGACATACAGCCGCTGGACCTTCCCGCCAACTTCTCGGCGACGAAGCGCCGGTACCTGGGCTGGGCACTGCCCCGCAGCCTTCGGTCCGCCGACCTGGTGGCCGTTCCGTCGCAGTGGGTGGCCGACCGGCTGTCGGAGCGGCTGTCGGTGCCGGCTGGGCGCATCCGGGTGGTTCCGCCCACCTACGCCCGCCCCCGATCCCTCGCTGACGGGACGCGGCCCGGAGCAGAGCCGTCCGGGAGTCCTGTCAAGCAGCCCTTCGTGCTGTACCCGGCGGCCACCTACCCCCACAAGAACCACGCCACCCTCCTGGTGGCCCACGCAGCCGTCCGGGCCCGCCATCACGATCTCCAGCTGGTGCTCACCGGGGCCCGGGGCCGTGCCCATGCTCAGGTGGCCGAGCAAGCGGCCCGCACCCCCGGCGTGGTGCATCTGGGATGGGTGGACGAGGCCAGGCTCGCCTCGCTGATGTCGGATGCCGTCGCGGTGGCCTTCCCGTCGCGCTATGAGGGCTTCGGTCTGCCGGTGCTGGAGGCGATGCAGTCGGGAACCCCGGTCATCGCCGCCAACACGACCGCGCTCCCGGAGGTGGTGGGCGAGTGCGGCACGCTCGTCGATCCCGATGACGTCGACGGATGGGTCGACGCGCTGAGCGAGGCGCGGTCGGGATCGTCCCGGATCCGCAGGCAGGTCGAGCGGGCGCTGGTCCGAGCGGCCGGCTTCGCTCCCGAGCGGGCAGCCGGCCGCCTGCTGGAGGCCTGGCGGGCTGCTGCCGGCTCCTCCGTGGAGCCTGCCCCGTGAAGCTGCTGGTCCTCTGCCCGCACTACGCCCCCGACGTCGCCCCCACCGGCGACGTCATGACCGCCATAGTCTCCGAGATGGCTCACCGGGGCCATGAGATCCGGGTCGTCACCTCCCTTCCCTGGTACCGCCAGCACCGGGTGGAGCCCGACTGGCGGGGACGCCCGGTGCGCTCCGGTGTGGCCCGCGGCGGGGTCAAGGTCACCAGGGTCCATCCGTTCCCGACGGCGAGGGGAAGCGTCTCGGCCCGCTCCGCCGGGTTCGCCGGCTTCACCGCGCTGGTCACCGCCACCGCGGTCGCGGCGCGGGACCGGCCCGACGCGGTGCTGGCGATGTCGCCGCCGATCACGCTCGGCCTGGCCGGCTGGGTCGCGGCCCGCCGCTGGCGGGCGCCGCTCGTGTTCAACCTTCAGGACATCTTCCCCGACGCAGCCATCGACACCGGCGCCATCCGGGGCAGGCGACTGGTGGCGCTGGCCCGCCGCCTCGAGCGCTTCATCTACGACCATGCCGCGGCCGTGACCGTGCTCTCGGAGGACATGCGGGCCAACGTGGCGGCCAAACTCGACGCCGGCCGGTCCGGGTCGGTGCGGGTGATTCCCAACTTCGTCGACACGTCCCGGATCCGCCCCCGCAGCCGCGACACCGCCTACCGGGCAGAGCACGGGCTGGGAGACCGGACCGTCGTGATGTACGCGGGCAATGTCGGCTTCTCGCAGCCGCTCGACCTGCTGGTGGCCACGGCCCGCGCCCACCGCCATCGCGACGATGTCGTGTTCGTCGTGAACGGCGAGGGCTCGGCCCGGCCGGCCCTGGAGGCGTCGGCCGCGGGCCTGCCCAACGTGGTCTTCGTCGGCTACCAGCCGGCCGAGCGCCTCGATGAGGTTCTGGCCTCGGCCGATGTCCATGTGGTCGTTCTGCGTGAGGGGCTGGCCCGCTCGAGCGTTCCCTCCAAGATCTACTCGATCCTGGCCGCTGGCCGCCCGGTGGTGGCGTCGGTGGACCCGCACACCGAGCTGCCCCGCATGATCGACGAGGCCGGCTGCGGCGTGGCGGTCGCCCCCGGCGACCAGCTCGCGTTCGATGCTGCCGTCGAGACGCTGATCGACGACCCCGAAGGGCGCGGCGCCATGGGACGCCGGGGTCGGGCCTATGCGGAGGAGTGCATGACGCCCCAGGCTGTCGCGGGAGCCTACGAGGCGCTGTTCTCCGAACTGGGTCGTCGCTGAGTCCGGCACCGGCGAGCCGTGGCCGACGCTCGGCTGCCTGCTCTTCGTGCAGACGACTCGGGTCCGGTGTGAGCCGATAGCGTGACGGCCCGTGGCCAAGCCGAGTTCGTCCAAGAAGGTCCAGCGGGCCGCCCGGGCGGCCGCCGCGCCCAAGGGCGGCCGCGAGCGCCGCGAGCTGGGCTTCCCGCTCATTCTCGCGACCGTCGTCGTCCTCGGCGTGGCGCTGGTGATCTTCGCCCGGTCGTCGCGGGCTCCGGCGGCGGCGCCGAGGGTGGGCAACGACCACTGGCACTCGGCCTACGCGATCTACGACTGCGACCGGTTCCTGCCCGCTTTCACCAGCGCTGCCGATCCGGACGGCATCCACTCGCACCAGGACGGGGTGATCCACATCCACCCGTGGAACAGCTCAGCTTCGGGTGAGGACGCACGGCTTGACGTGTTCTTCGAGTCCATGGGGGCGAGGGTCACCGACGACGAGATCAGCGGCCCCGGCATCGGCGTGCTGGAGGCGGGGTCGGACTGCAACGGCGAGCCGACCGTGATCCGGGCTGTGCGCTTCGCCCGGATCGATCCGGCGGCGCCCGGTGGCGACCAGCCCGTCACGGGGCTGGGCGACCTGTACGAGCCGGCCGAGGAATACACCGACGACTTCTCCGACGTCCGCCTGCTGGGCGATCTCGAGGCGTTCACGTTCGCCCGGGTGCCAGCGGGCGCCGAGGTGCCGCCACCGCCGGAGGACCGCCTCCAGACGGCCTTCGGGGCATCGGCGGGGAACCTGGTCTCCACCGGGCCGGAAACCGAGCTCGACCCGACGGACGCCCCGCCCGAGGAATAAGGGGCGGGAGCGCCGGGGTGCAGGCGATCCTGCTGGTCGGGGGCTTCGGCACCCGGCTGCGGCCGCTGACGCTGACCACCCCCAAGCAGATGCTCCCGGTGCTGGACCGGCCCATGCTCGAGTACGCCGTGTCCGGTCTGGCCCGCCACGGCGTGGACAGGGTCGTTCTGGCGCTGGGCTACCACGACGACGCTTTCCGGGCCGCCTATCCCGAGGGGCGGTGCGCGGGAGTGGAACTGGGCTGCGTGGTCGAGCCCGAGCCGCTCGACACCGCCGGGGCTATCCGCTTCGCCTACGAGACCTCGGGTATGAATGCCTCCGGGGGCACGTTCCTGGTGGCCAACGGCGACGTGATCACCGATCTCGATGTAGACGAGATGCTGGACCTGCATCGTTCGGCCGGCGCCGAAGCCACGATCCACTTGATCGAGGTAGACGACCCGTCCCGCTACGGAGTGGTGGTGACCGATCCCGACGGGCGGGTACGCGCCTTCGTGGAGAAGCCGGCGCCCCCGGCGCCGAGCAACTGGATCAACGCGGGGACCTATCTCATGGAGCCCTCGGTGATCGATCGGATCGAAGCCGGGCGACGGGTGTCGGTGGAGCGGGAGGTCTTCCCGGCCATGGTCACCGACCGGACCCTGCGGGCTCTGCGTCACAACACCTACTGGGTCGATGTCGGCACTCCCCGGGCGTACCTGCAAGCCCAGCTCGACCTGCTCGACGGCCGGCGGGGGCCGGCCGTGACCGGGGTGTCGCCGGACGCATCGATCGATACTGGCGCCGTGGTCGAGCGCAGCGTGGTGATGGCCGGCGCGGTGGTGGATCACGGCGCGGTGGTGGAGCGCAGTGTGGTCATGGCCGGCGCGGTCGTCGGCCCGGGCTCGGTGGTACGGGGATCGGCGCTCCATCCGGGCGCGATGATCGACGCGGGCGCGACGGTTCTGGACTCCGTGGTGGGGTCGGGCGCCGTGGTCGGGCGGGGCGCCCGCGTGACTGACGGCACGCTGGTAGGGGAGCGCTTCGAGGTGGCGCCGGGGATGGACCTGTCCGGCGCCAGGGTGCCCGAGGCGGTCTAGTGGCGACGCTGGTCACCGGGGGCGCCGGCTACATCGGCAGCCACACAGTCGTGGCGCTGCACGACGCGGGCCGCGACCCGGTCGTCCTCGACGATTTCTCCAACTCGTCGCCCCGGGCGGTCGACGCGGTGCGCGGCCTCACCCGCCCGGATCTTCCGGTCGTGGAAGGCGACGTGGGCGACCCCGATGTCCTGGCTGCGGTCTTCGGTGAGCACCGGATCGACTCGGTGGTCCACTTCGCGGCCCGCAAGAGCGTGGCCGAATCGGTGAGCGACCCCCTCGGCTACTACCGCAGCAATCTCGGGTCCACGATCGCGCTCGCTGCGGCGGCCGTCGATCGGGGCGTCCAGCGGCTTGTGTTCAGCTCATCGGCCACCGTCTACGGTTCGACGTCGAAGCTGCCGGTCACCGAGGACTCGATGACCGTGCCGGAGAGTCCCTACGGCGAGACGAAGCTGATGGGCGAGCGCATCCTGGCCGACGCCGCGGCCGCGTCGGGGTTGACCGCGGTGATGCTGCGCTACTTCAACCCGGTCGGCGCGCACCCGTCGGGGCTGATAGGGGAGGACCCGTCGGGCGAGCCCGCCAACCTGGTGCCCAGGATCATGCAGGTCGCCTCCGGCCGGCGGGACCGGCTGGAGGTCTTCGGGGCCGACTACTCCACCGTCGACGGCACCGCGGTGCGCGACTACGTGCACGTCATGGACCTGGCCGAGGGCCACGTGGCCGCCCTCGATGCCGACATCGCGCCGGCGAGCAGCCGGGTCTACAACCTGGGCACCGGCTCGGGCACCACTGTGCTGGAGATGCTGGCCGCGGCCGGCGAGGCGGTCGGCAGGCCCATTCCGTACGAGTTGTCCGGTCGCCGCCCCGGCGACGTGGAGGCCTCCTGGGCCGACTGCGCCCGAGCCCGCCACGAACTCGGCTGGCATGCCCGCCGCAGCCTGCCGGAAATGGTGACCGACCACTGGAACTTCACCCAGCGCCACCCCGACGGTTACGAGAGCTAGCGAGCCCTTGCCCGTCAGAGGCCGTCTGGTAGCCTCAACCCATGACCGAACACCAGACGCGACCTCGTGCAGAGGGGAATGTGTCAAAGCGTGGTAGGGCGCCTACGAACGCGCCCCCGCCTCCGCCCCCTGCGAGCACTCCGCCGAAGCCTCCAAGCGGAAACAACTAGGCCCAGCGATAGTACGCCCAGCGGATGCCAAGCACCCTGATAGGGCTCCTTGTTGCTGTCTATGCACTGATTCCCGGCTACTGCTATTACGCAGTTAGGCGACGAACGGTCCCTACGCGCCCAGTCTCAACAGTGGTTGAGGGGGCCAATCTACTTGTCGTCGCCGTCGTGGCGAACACCTTGACGCTGGCACTGTACGGAGTTCTTCAGTGGGTGCCGTGGTTCGGGGATCACTCACCGAGCATTGTGGAGATTCTACGTGATTCGAGGGGATACTTGCTCGAGAGCAACGCGAGACTTGCCTACATAGGAGCATGGGCAATGGGTGTGTTGGCCGTCTCGTCCGTGCTCGCGGTGGCCTTCGCATGTCGTGTCTGGCCGATTAGGCACCTTGCGGCTCCGTTCGCCCCCGCATTATCGGATGAGTCAGTCTGGCATCGCTACTTCGAACTCATCAGACCGAAGGACACCGACACCTATCCATACCTTGAATGCCACTTGGTGGACGGTAGCTATGTGGCGGGTCCTCTCGTGTGGTACAACACCGATATAGAAGATCATCCAGACCGCGAGCTTGTGCTTGGTCAACCGCTTTCGATTGTAGGCTCAGACGGCGAACCAGTTACGCTCTCGCCCAACAGCCAGATAATACTGTCCGCGCGCGAAATCCGTCGCATTCTCGTTACTCATGTGGTGGATCCACCAACCATGGATTCCACCTGACCGTCTGGCGAGGCCTTGCGGACGTAGACATCATTATAGCGGTGTTGTTTCTCTGACTGCTGTCATTTCCATGCCGGTGGCGGTGAGGATCTTCACGGCTATCCGGCCTCGCTCGGGTAGGTTGAATGGGGCTGAGCGCATCGCGGTGAGTGCTTCCTGCTCTACATCGTCGGCGTTCTTGCCGAGTTCCTTCAGGAGCTTCTTGATCTGGCGGTCGTTCTCGGCTCCGGGGAAGTGGATGCGGCGGGCGTAGAAGCTCTCGCCGTCGTGGTCGGTGTCGATCATCCAGCAGGCCACATCGTCGGGGCCTCCCGCCGCTGCGTTGCCGGTGGCGGGGTCGAAGGTGTCGTAGCCCCGGATCTCTACGGCAATCTGCCCGTCGGGGTAGTCGTCAAGGATGCGGATGTCTGGTTCACCGATGATGACGAACGCTATGTGGCCCGTCTCTGACGAGAGTTCACGAATCATCAGGTCGCGGTTCATCTGCGCTCGCGCCACGTTGATGCGGCCGACCGTCGGTGGGGCATCGGCGGCGTACGCGTACGCGACCACCAGCAGCACGTCGGCTCGTTCGGCGCTGTCGGCTATCTCTCTGGCTGCCTCGCGTACCATCTCGCCGGGCACAGTCACGTCCTCGGCAGCAACCATCACCGCTGCGGTGTGCTCTGTTGCTCCGCCGTTGATGGTGTAGGTGGCCTTCCAGGCGAGCAGGTTGGAGTCGCTGGGCCACGGCTCCAGGGCGCGGACGGTCATGTCGGCGTTGTCGCGTCCGCCGTTGATGGTGTGGTTCAGCAGAGCGGCCTCCACCGCTTCGGAGAAGTCGCCGTGCGCAACCACCATCTCGTCGTCGGAGCCTTCCAGAGGGATGACTGTCGCCCAGGGCTGCTCGCTCTCCACGGTCATAGGTGACGTCACGCGGGTCACGGCGCGCTTCTTGCGTGGCTGGTCCACCAGCATGATGGGGTCCGAGTCCAAGTCGTAGGCTAAGACGCTGGCCGAGACTTGGGGGACGCGTTCGTAGACGAACCCGTGGGAGGGGTCGTTGCCCCATCCGCCCGCGGGTGAGGGAGCCTCCGGCTCGCCCGAGAGTTGTGCCTCCTGGCGTGCACCGTCGGCTGAGTCGGCCAGCGTCCAGTAGGGGAACGTCGCGGTGGAGAGCCGTTGCCGCGCGATGGACACAGCGACCGGCGACGTGTCGCATGTGATCCAGCGCCGTCCCCACTTCTCTGCTGTGACAGGAGTTGTGGCACCCCCACAAGTCGGGTCGAACACGAGATCGCCAGGGTCGGTCGCCATCAGCACACAGCGTTCGATCACGCTGTCGGCGGTCTGAACCACATATCTCTTGTCCGCGGGGGACATCTTGTGGCTCCACATGTTGTGAATGCGACGTCCAGGGACTTCATCTTCGTAACGCTTCCACCTGAGTGGCGCATCCCGTTTAGCGGCACCGAGTCTGCCAAGCCTGGCTAAGTGGTCCATGCCCTCCATAGAGACGTTCCACTGTTTGCCCTGTTGACACGGCCAATCTCGACCGTCCCAATGATAGCCATCAGAGCGACCAGTAGTTGATGTCCCCGGCGCCATCAGAGGCATCAACTGGCATAGCTTTGTCTCATTAGGGAGACAATCATCAGGATGAGTTTTTTCATCAGGAGCTAGGGCTCTGATTGTACCATCACCGAGTTCTACCATCGCATAGAATCCCATTAGTTCGATCTTCTCAGCCCTAGTCAGTGGCTCATATAGCTGGCGGTACCTGACTTCGTATTTGTCCTTCGCGTACCACAAGAGAAAATCGGCGACACTAGAAAGCGTCTTGGCGGTCGAGCTTGCGGCTGTTGCATACGGAATAGTGGCTACGCGATTCTCTGCACCGAACACCTCATCGAGAAGGACTGCTGCCCGATGGACGTTCTCATCTCCGATCTGCATGAACAGCGATCCGCTGTCGGCTAATAATTCGCGCATCAGGGCTAGCTTCTCTCGGGTGAGGTCGAGGTAGGAGTGGATGTTGCGTTCGTAGGTGTCGCGGAACGCTCGGATGGTTCTGGTGTCTAGCGGCCGCCCTTCGGCAGACTCGGGTGTCTTGTCGCCCTGCTTGACGGAGACTTGGAAGTTGGACTTGTAGCCGACTCCGTAGGGCGGGTCGAAGTAGATCATCTGGACTTTGCCGGCCATGTTCTCGCGTGCGAGCAGCGAGGCCATGACTCGGGTGCATTCTCCGTGGATGAGCCGGTTGGACCAGTTGGCGGCGTGTTGGTACCACTCGTAGGCGGCGTCGGGTGAGGGGAGGCCGTTGAAGTCCTTGAAGAGTTGCGGCTGATCGCCACCACCCTGGAGGAGCTTCACGAACGCGGCGGGGTGGACCTTCTCACGTACATAGAGGGGGTGGGCGGCGTGGCCGTGTTGGTTGGCGGGCTGGCGGTTCCACGCGAGGATGGGTTCGTCGTCTATCTCTCTGGTCTGGGGCTGGTAGAGGACGGGGCGGCGGTCGGTGTCGCTCATCGTCTTGCCGGTCTGCTCGGTCGGCAGGTTGGCGCGCTTGGCAGAGGGGTGCGTGTATTGGTCGGTGGTCTTGGTGCTGGCTCGTTTGGCCATCACGCTGCTCCTTGCTGGGCGGCCTTCGGGTGGGCCACTCGGGCCGCGTTGATTGCGGCCTTCAGGTCTGCGGACAGGCCGTCGGGTTGGTCCAGTTCCACGAATGACCATCGCCGCAGCCACATCGGCAACTGCGGCGATGACTGCACCGCTGGTATCCACCGCTTGGTGATGGACTGCTTCTTGCGCTTGCTGTGGTCATCGGGCACGCCCTTGCACTCGACGATGAGATGCACTGCGTCGCCGTCTTCGCGTCCAGCGAACAGGCGGGCCACGAAGTCGGGTTCGTATCGGTGCCAGGCGCCTTCCCACAGGTAGGGCACGCTCCAGCCGAGCCGGAAGTTGCGTGCCCAGCTGACCACCTCGGGGTGCTTGTCGAGCGCTCTGGCGCAGGCTGTCTCGAACTGGGAGTGGCAGGCTGCGATGTTCAGTTCGGATTTCTTGGCGGTGTGGCGGTCTGAGAGGCTGGTCTCGAATCGGACGCTGGAGGTGTCCAGCAGCATCGGGTGCCCGAACGCGGCGACGAGCCGGTCTTGTGCGCCGCCGGTGGGCTCGCACGCGTCGTCTATCGCTTTGGCGGCTTGGTCCAGGTTGCTTGACCCGAGTCCGTCATAGTGCACCTCGCTGACCTCGGCCAGGTCCGCCCAGGCTTTGACGATTTTGATGGCGTCGTGGAACAGCAGTCGCCGCCGGGCCCGCCAGGCCTCACCGTTGTCGGCCATGCGCTGGCTCCAACGCTTAACCAGCCGCGCAGCCAGACGGGTGAGCGCCTGCTGTTGGCGCAAGGTCTCTTCTGCGCTGATGGTCTTGGTGCCCCCAACCGACCCGGCCAGCACCGCCTCCTTGGTTCCCTGGGGCACCCATCGGTTGACTCGCTCGGGGTTCAGCCGGAATCCGTCGGCTCCGGGTTCGGTGAGGTAGTGGTCCACGTTCGGGAACTCGATGCGGTGGTGTCGGCGTCCCGGGATGCTGTGGACCTCATAGCGGGGCTTGGGTGGCGCGGGATCATCTTCGGGGCGTTTGACCGGCATGAAGTCGAACGGCACCCCTATGACCTCTGCGTATTCCGCGACGAGCCTGCCCTCTGCGTTGTAGTTGTCGTAGTTGGAGCGCCGCAGGGCACGCCCCGTCACCTGCTCGCAGAGCAGCTGGGTGGAGAAGGCCCGGTATCCGAGGATGTGGGTGACGGTGCGGGTGTCCCATCCTTCGGTGAGCATCTGCACCGACACCACGCAGCGGATGTGCTCGCCGAGGCCCCCGGGCTTGCCGACGGAGTTCAACGCGCCGCGCACGATGTCGCGGTCGTCGCGGTCATCGCCGGGGAGCCTCAACCGGTCGGCCTGCGCCTTGATGGCTGTGCTGAGGTTGGCCTCACCCTCCAACTGGGAATGCACCAGCAGCGTGTGGACACGCTCGGTCGGACCGTCAGTGCGGTAGTTGGCGAACAGCGGGCACGCTCCTTCGTGGTATTCGGTGGAGCCGTCGGAGCGCTGCTCGGCCCAGCCAGCGATGTGGTCGGCAACAGCGGTGGCGTTGGCGATGTTGTTGGCCACCACGATGAACACCGGAGGCGTCGGCATCGTCTTGTCCGGGTCATCGGGGTGCATCCACTGGTTGAACTTCTGCTCATAGCTGCGGTACAGCGCAGCCAACGCCCGGTCCAGCTCGGCAGGCACCGAGTCGCGTCTGACCGTCTTGGGGGTGGTGTTGGCATACAGGTTGCGCCACTGCACCCGCTCGGTCGCGGAGTCGTCATCCACAGGCACCTGCGGAATCTTGACCAGCCCGGACTCGATGCTGTCCATCAACGGGAAGTCCGACACCACCCACGGGAACATGCGCTCTCTGCGGTCGGTGCCCTCAATGAAGATCGGAGTGGCGGAGAAGTCATAGACAGGCCCGAGCCGCTCTGTGTCACGCAACCCCTCCAACGCCCCGAACCAGACGGCCGCTGCCTTGGTGTCGTCGTCCTCCGATGTGCGCCGACCAGCCTCAGGCAGATAGCAGTGGTGCGCTTCGTCGTTGAGCACGCACACCTTCGGCGCGCCCCGCCCGGTAGGGAATCCTCGCAACGCCCGGTCAAGTACCGCCGACATCGACTCAAGCTCCTGGGCCCTGCGCCCAGCCCGCAGCAACTTCTTTGCGTCACTCGATGCCGCGGACAGCCGATCCCGCCGCTGAAACGCCTGGAAGTTCAGCACCTGGACCTTGACCGCTCCCAGCGCGCTGCGTTTGCTCTCCGGCACCAGACGCATCTCGTCATAGACGTTCTCGGGACTTGCCGGATGCAGCACCGCAAGCCGCTCACGCACGGTGTGGCCCGGCGTGATCGCCAAGAAACAGGTCGTGTAGCGCCCGTCGCGGCGCTGCGACGCGGCCGCGTTGACGGCATGCCACGCGATGACCATGCCCATCACAGCCGTCTTGCCAGAGCCGGTGGCCATCCTCACAGCGAGTCGGCTGATGTCGCCGTTGTAGTCGCGGTTGGCTTCTGCCAGGTCTCGTCGGACCTCGGCAAGCACCGGATACCGGCTGGCGTTGGCCTCGGTCAGCCAGATGAGCGTCTCGACCGCCTCTACCTGGGCAAAGAACAGTCGCGGGTCGTTGGCCTCGCTACGCCAATGCTGCAACAACTGCCTGGTTGCTGACGTTGCTCCCGGGTAGTTGGTATCTCTCCACCCCGCCACCGCATCGCGGATCCGGTTCACCAACTCGTTCTGCTCCGCAGCGGTCACCTGCATCCGCAACTGAGCGCCCCGCTCCTTCGGCACGATGACGAGTGCTTGGCTGAGTCGCCTCCCTTCAATGACCACGCCGGTGGAGGTGTTGTCCTCTGCGAGCTGCCAGTAACGCGAAGGCTCCTCGTGGGGCCGGTTCAGAACCGGTTGGCTGATGTGGTCCAAGGGACGGCCGGGCAGCGCCAGAACCCTGCTCTTGGTGACCAAGGTGAGGTCATCAGCCGAGCCGCGTGCTGTCGCCTCCGGGGTCATTGGCCAGCCTGATATCGCGAGGAGCGCCGGGCAGCGGAGTGCAACGCGTTGCCGCTGGCGTGGCCTGGGGCCGTTTCCGGCATGGGTGGCTCCCTCCGGTGCGGTTTGGGCTTTCGTGCCAGCGAATGCCTGTGACCGAGCCGAAGGGAACCATGGCGAGGCCCACCGCGGGTTTCCGGTCACTGATGGGGGTGGCATATACCCCCGACATTCGCTGGCGAGCGGCACGGTAGCGGCACCCGCCAGAGGGTTCAAGCTGCCCGACCGGCTAGTTGCTCCCGACGAATGGTGGTTTCGCTATGCGCCTTGCCGTATGGCCCAGCACGCCTGGTTGGGCGGGAGAAGCCGGAGCACATGAGCTCGCGGCGTTCGAACTGCGTCTGCCGAATGTTCTCCAGAAATACTGATAAATAATGTGAATGCTTGACAGATGTCACACCCCTATGGGATACTGTGTGCATGTTGATCGAAGCCGCCCGCCGGGCCGAGGCCGCCGCCAGGGAGATGCTGGCGCTGGTCAATGAGGGCTCGGCTTCGTGCGCGGAGATGCGGGAGATGCTGCCGGTGGCCATGGCCACGGTGGCGATCGTGTCGGCCGCTCAGACCTCGGCCGCGGCCAGCATCGCCGGTCGGGAGCGTCATGGTGACGGCGGCGCGGAGGTGCTGGCTTCGGGTGCGGGGCTGTCGCGGCAGGAGGCTCGCAGCCAGGTCAAGACCGCCGAGGTTCTGCGCGATACACCCAGGCTGCGTGAGGCGGTGGAGTCGGGGCGGGTCCCGGCGGCCAACGCCAAGCGGCTTGCGGAGGCTGCGTCGAAGACCAGCGCGGCGGATGTCGAGGGTGACGGGGATCTGCTGGCCAAGGCTGAGTCGATGCGTCCAGAGCAGTTTACCAAGGAGACCCGCCGCTGGACTGTGGAGCGCCAAGGCGACGGTGGTGAGAGCGAGCATGCCCGCCAGCGGGCCCGCCGCTGCGTGCGGCTGTGGAACGCCGACGACGGGATGGTGCATCTGCGCGGAGAGTTCGACGCCGTGACCGGGCGTCGCATCCACAACCGGCTGCGGGCCGAGGCTGCTCACCTCCACGACACCGACAAGAAGCACGCCGCCGCCAACGGCAACGGGCACCAGCGTCGCAGCTTCGACCAGTGCATGGCTGATGCCTTGGAGCACTTCACCTTCAACAACGCGGGCGGCCAGGTGACCAAGCCCTTTGTTGACATCTGTGTGGTTGCGCACGTCGATGAGGGCACCGGCGAGCTCATCGCTGAGCTTGCCGACGGTGAGCGGCTGCCCCGGTCGGTGCTTGAGGAGCTGTCCTGCAACGCCAAGTTCACCGGCATCGTCTATGACCGCCGGGGCAGACCGATATGGCGGGCCCATTCTGTGCGCCGGGCCACCGAGGCTCAGCGCCAGCTGCTGATCGCCCGCGACGGGGGATGCTTCGCCTGCGACGCCCACCCCGACATCTGCGACGCCCATCACGTGAGGCCTGTGTCCCAGGGCGGGGCCACCAGCATCGACAACATGGTGCTGGCCTGCTGGCGCTGCCACCACAAGATCCACTACTTCGGCTGGCAGATCCACGGTCCGCCGGGCAGACGCACCCTGCACCCGCCCAACACCGTGACCCACGGCCCCGCTCACGCCCCCGAGCCGGGGAGCCTGTTCGACTCAGCAACATCCACCCCGACCGACCAGGCTCGACCGCTCGAACCCGTCACGGCCCAGTCTTCGAACATGCTTGCACTGGGCAGGCCGGAGGCAACCGGTGTCCCCGATCACCCGCAGGCGAACGGATTCCGACACAGCGGAGCGCGGCCGGCGCAGCACGGCGATCCGCCGGCGAGGTCCGGCCCGGCTACCGCCCGGGCGGTGCTGGAGAGATCGCGCGCCCGGCGAGCTGGCACACTGGGCCCGCACGCGGACGACCGTGGGCCGCCCTGACTCCGGGGGTCTGCTCGACCCTCACTCCAACCTGAAGCGCGCAGCACTCAAATCCAAAGCTCGCAAAAGATACTAAGCTCGCGAAGAATCCAAAGCTCGCAAAGGGCGGTAGGCTGGACGCTCAGCGAGCATGGGGTCTGGGGTGCAGTGGAACTACGAGTAGCGATCCTCTTAGGCCGTGAATGCCGCCTCCTGGAGGCGACACGGGCGCGGCGGGCGTAGCGCATGGCCAGCGGCAACCCGTTCAGGCCGTCGTTCGGGGCCTCTCCGCCTGTGCTCGCGGGGCGGGCGTGCGTGTTGGATGCACTCGGGGAGGCTTTGGACAGTGGTGCCGGTCACCCCGACTTCACCTCACTGCTCATCGGAGTGCGCGGCGCGGGTAAGACGGCGACGCTCAACGCCGTGCAGGAGCAGGCGCGAGACCGCGGCTGGCCGGTGATCGCGGAGACCGCCAACGGGGATCTGTGCAGCAGACTGGTCGCAGCGGTGCTGGAGTTGTCGGGTGGTGACCACGGTCAGCACAGCCGGCCACGGCTGACGGGGATCAGCGCGCTCGGCGTGGGCGTCGAGTTCACCCGAGCCGACCCGCTGGACGCCGGGGCGGCCGACGCCCGGCTGCGGTCGGTCCTGACCGACCTTGGATCCCGCCTCGCATCCGAGCGCAGAGGGCTGCTCATCACGCTCGACGAACTGCAGGGCGGCGAGCCGTCGGAGTTGCGCGAGTTCGCCACAACCCTTCAGCACGTCACGCGACGAGAGGAGTTGCCAATCGCGTTCGTGGCCGCGGGCCTTCCCAGCATCGACGACACCGTGCTGCAGGATTCAGCCATCACCTTTCTGCAGCGCTGCTCCCGCCATGAGATCGCCGAGTTGTCCGACGCGGCCACTGCGACCGCCTTCGCGGAGCCGATCGCCGCGCACGGAGGACGCATCAGCGACGACGCGCTGGGTCGCGCCGTCGAGGCCAGCGATGGATACCCCTTCATGGTGCAGCTCATCGGCTTCCATTCCTGGCGGGCCGCATCCTCGGATCCGCCGCGCCTGGAGATCGCGGACGTGTCGTCGGGCGTAGCCGAGGCTGAGCGCCGGCTCCCCAATTTGGTGCTGGCGCCCATCTGGCGATCAATGTCGGGGATGGACCGCCAGTTCGCCCTGGCCATGGCCCAGGACGACGGCGACACCTCGACCGCGGACATCTCGCGGCGCCTCGGCCGCAGCTCCAGTTACATAAGCACCTACCGGTCGCGGCTCATCCGAGCCGGCTTCATCCGCAGCACCGGCCACGGCCGCGTCGGCTTTGCCCATCAAGCCACCCGCGCATGGCTGCTGTCTCCCGACCGAATCCCCTGACGGCTAGGCGGTTAGCGGAAGAGGTCGGCTGGCGGGCCCGCCGCGGCCTGCACGAGATGCTGGCCGACCACTGGAACTTCACCCGGCGCCATTAGGCGTCCTGGGGTGCTCTGCTAGAGGCAGAGCACGTTGCGCAATGTCTCGTCGATCGCGTGGCGGCTCAGCGCGTCGAGTTGTCCGAGCCTCTCGATGAGACGGCCGGTCGATACGGCTCGCACCTGCTCCACCTGAAACGCCGTCTCGGCGGCCAGGCCGTTGTCACGGTCGGGCGTGAGCACCACATGCAACGGAATCCGCCGGATCGTGGACGTTCCTGGAACCACGATGACCATCCTCAGGTTCGGGTGGTGCAGCCGGTCATCGGACACGATGGCCGCCGGCCGCGGGAAGGCCTGTTCGGGATCCTGCGGATCGGCGCCGAAGTCGACGAGCCACACGTCGCCGCGCAGCAGCCGCCCCTCGTCGGTCATCGAGGCATCGGTCATCGAGTCATCGGTCATGGAGGCCGTCGGCAGCCGCCGCGTCCAGTCTCCGGCCCTCGGCCTCATACGAGGCTGCCTCCGCGTTGCTCAGCTCATCGAGTGCGCCGCGAGCCGCCGACCACCACTCGTCATGACCGAGCCGATGCACTGCGTCGGCAACGACATCCACCATGGTCGTGCCGCGCTGCTTGGCCAGCCGGGAGATCTCGTCCCGCAACTCGGTAGGAACCCGCAACGTAGTAGTCTGAGAAAGCGCCATACAAGTAGCCTAACAGAGCTACTTGCTCGGGGACGAGTCTCGGGCCGCACGGCAACCTACGGCCCCGCCCACGCCTCCGAACACGCGAGCCCGTTCGGCTCCAGAACATTCACCGCACCCCATCAGACCCAACTACTCCGAGCCCGTCTGATCGCCAGCCCGCGAAACAGCGGCCGCGGTGGAGGGCGGCTAGCGGAAGAGGTCGTCGGCGGGGGGGCGGACTATCTCCTCGGCCACTGAGCCGGGGCGGAACCAGGACTCCTCCAAGCCCCGCACTACCGCCACGGGCACGCCCTTGGCCTTGCCCATGACCAGGTCGGCGGCCGCGGCGATCTCGTCGGCCACCGCCACCTCGGTCACCTTGAGCTCGCGGCCCAGCGCGTCGGAGGTTCCCCGCAGGTCCACCACCGCGGCGATTCCCGCGCAGCCGATGGCGGTGTCGGTCACGCCGCGGCGCCAGGGCCGGCCGAAGGTGTCGGAGACGACCACCGCGACCTCCACGCCGGCCAGAGCCCGGATGCGGTCGCGGATGCGGCGGGCCGAGCGGTCGGAGTCCACCGGAAACAACGCGGCCCAGCCCTCCTCGACATTGCTGAGATCGACGCCGGCATTGGCGCACACGAAGCCTTGGGCCGTCTCCGAGATGATCAGGTCGCCCCGGCGGCGCAGCACCCGGACCGACTCGGCCTCCACCAGCGGCTTGTGGCTGGTCGGGTCGTCGGGGTCGACGGCTGCAAGCCGGCCCTCGGCCTTGGACACCACCTTCTGGGTGACGACGACGCAGTCCCGGTCCCGCAGCGAATCGGGTCCGGCCCCAGCCACGATGAGCGCAGCCAGGTCGTCGCCGGGCCGCACCTCGCCGATGCCCTCGATCCCGAGGATCTCGAGGCTCACGACGGCTCCGTGGCGCCGGGGTCGGATCGCGCACTCACGACGATGCCGCCGCGCCGGGGCGGGATCGCGCACTCACGGCGACACCGCGGCCACGGTTCGGCGGGCCAACTCGGCTGCGGCCTGCGGTGAGGACATGATCGTGGGGGCCACCACGGGCCGAACCCCGGCGTCGGCCACCGCCGCGGCCAACTCTGCGTCGGCCTCGTCGATCACCAGAGCACCGACCACTTCCCGGTAGCGGCGGGCCACCCCCACCACGCTTGCCTCCTCGCCCAGCTCCCGTAGCATCCGGTCGGCGGGCCCCTTGAGGGCCGCGCCCGCCAGTATGGGTGACACGGCCACGTTGCGCTCCCGCCGGGCCGCGAGCGCTTCCGTCACGCCCCGCACGGCCAGGACCGGGCCGATCGACACGACCGGGTTGGACGGTGCGATCACCACGACCTCGGCATGGTCTATGGCCTCGAGCACGCCCGGTGCGGGGTAGGCGTCGCCGGCGCCCGCGAACCGCACCCCGGAGATGGCGACGTCGTGCGCCAGGCGGACGAAGTACTCCTGGAATCCGATCTCGGTGCCCTCGGCCAGCGTGACCCGGGTCTCGATCGGCTGGTCGCTCACCGGCAGGATCCTGCAGCCCAGACCGCGGGCCGCGGCCAGGCGAGCGGTCGCCTCGCTCAGAGTGTGCCCCTGGCGAAGCAGGGTGGTGCGGAACAGGTGGGTGCCTATGTCGCGGTCGCCCAGATTGAACCAGGCGTCGATCCCCAGCGACCGGAGTTCTCCGAGCGCGTTCCATGTCTCGTCGGCCAGGCCCCAGCCCCGTTCGGGGTCGATGGCCCCCGACAGCGTGTAGACGACGGTGTCGATGTCGGGGCTGACGTGCAGGCCGTGCAATTCGATGTCGTCGGCCACGTTCACCACCGCGGTGACGTCGGAGGGCGAGGTCACCAGCAACTGCCCCGCCAGGTAGCGGGCCGCTCCCACACCCCCTGCGAGGACCGTGATCACCGCGGCTTCTCGCGCTCGCTCTTAGCCGGCTCGGCCGGGTCGGCTCTGCAGCAGCGCGAGGTCGGCGTCCACCATCAGCCGCACCAGCTCCACGAACGTCGTCCTCGGGTGCCAGCCGAACGCGTCGGTGGCCTTGGACGAGTCCCCCACGAGCAGGTCGACCTCGGCGGGGCGGATGAAGCGCTCGTCCACCACGACGTGGTCGCGGTAGTCCAGCCCGACGTGCTCGAAGGCCAGCTCGCACAGGGTGCGCACCGAGTGGGTCTTGCCGGTGCAGATCACGTAGTCGTCGGGCTCGTCCTGCTGGAGCATCCGCCACATGGCCTCGACGTAGTCCGCGGCGTAGCCCCAGTCCCGCTGCGAATCCAGGTTGCCGAGCCGCAGCTCGTCGGCCAGGCCGAGCTTGATACTGGCCGCGGCGTGGGTGATCTTGCGGGTCACGAACTCCATGCCCCGGCGCGGGCTCTCGTGGTTGAAGAGGATCCCCGAAGTGGCGTGCAGCCCGTAGGACTCGCGGTAGTTGACCGTGATCCAGTGCCCGTAGACCTTGGCCACCCCGTAGGGGCTGCGGGGATAGAACGGTGTCTGCTCGTTCTGGGGGACTTCCCGCACCTTCCCGAACATCTCCGACGAGCTGGCCTGGTAGAAGCGGATGTCCCGGTTGACCAGCCGGATGGCGTCGAGGATCCGGGTGACCCCCAGGGCGGTGGTCTCGCCGGTGAGCACCGGCTGGCTGAACGAGGTCTGGACGAAGGACTGGGCCGCGAGGTTGTACACCTCGTCGGGCCGGTAGGTCCGCAGGATCTCGATCATGGACACCTGGTCGAGCAGGTCTCCGGTGACTATCCGAACCTGGTCCTGGATGTGGGCGATGCGCTCGTAGTTGACGATGCTGGATCGCCGCACCATGCCTATGACCTCGTAGCCCTGGTCCAGGAGCAGTTCGGCCAGATACGAGCCGTCCTGGCCGGTTATGCCGGTGATCAGGGCGCGCCTAGCCATGCTCTACTGGTCCTGGCCGGTTATGCCGGTGATCAAGGCGCGCCTCGCCATGGGTTACTGGCTATCGCCCAGCGGCGGCAGTTCCGACCCTGCAGTCACGCGCCGCCAGTAGTCGAGCAGGTCGTCGAGCGTCCGTGCCAGCTTCACCTCGGGGCGCCAGCCGGTGGCGGCTTGCAGCTTGGAGGGTTCGCCCCTGACCTCGGCCACGTCGACGGGTCGGAGGAGTTCGTCGTCGGTGAGCAGCCGCATGGGACGGGTAGCCCGCGCCACGAGGGCCTCGGCCAGCTCACCGACACTGAGCGAGGCTCCGCTGCACACGTTGTAGGCCTCCCCGCAGGCCCCGTGCTCGGCCAGCAGCCGGTAGGCCCGCACGACGTCGCGCACATCCGTGAAGTCGCGCCGGGCCTGCAGGTTCCCCACCGGCACGACTCCGGTGCCGGTGCGTTCGTTCCGTGCGATGCGGGCCGCCAGCGCGGCAGCCACGAAGCGGTCGCTCTGGCCCGGTCCGAGGTGGTTGAAGGCCCGGGCGCGGACCACGTCGAGGCCGCGCCCCGCTCCGGCCTGCAGGCAGACCATCTCCGCGGCCGCCTTGCTCGCCCCGTAGGGAGTGACCGGGAGCATCGGGGCGGTCTCGTCGACGGGAAGCTCGGCCGGCTCGAGCCTCCCGTAGACGTCGGCGCTGCTCACCATCACCACCCGGCCCGCGCCGGCCCGGTAGGCGGCGTCGAGGACGTTGAAGGTCCCCTCCACGTTCACCCGCAGCGTGGCCGCGGTCGCGGTGAAGCTCGCCTTGACATCGGCCTGCGCGGCCAGGTGGTACACCGCGTCCGGCCTGCAGCCCTTGAAGTCGGCCTCCAGCGCCTCCGGGTCCGTGATCTCGGCCTCGCTGGTGGTCACCTCGTCGCCGCAGGCCGCGAGATGCGCAACCAGATGGCAGCCCACGAAGCCGCTGGCGCCGGTGACGAGAGCCCGCACGCGCCCCTACCGCAGGGAGCCCGGACAGCGCATGAGGGCGCAGACTAGGTGCTGCGGACCCCGATTGTCCCGTGACCGGGCGGCGCGAGGTTGGGGGCTGTTGCCAGCGGCATGGTGGGGCGCCTGCCACACTTGTCGCATGGCGGCGTCCTCGGGCCGCGGCGGGCGGCTGGCATCCCTGGTGGATCCCGGCTCCACCGCGGTGCTCACCATGGAGTTGCAGCGAGGCGTGGTAGGACCCGAACCGATGATGCCGGCGCTGGCCGAGGAGGTCGCAGCCTCGGGCGCGATCCGGGCCGCGGCTTCGGTGTGCGAGGCGGCTCGGGCCGTGGGCGCCCGGGTGGTCCACTGCACGATGGAGACCCGGCCCGACGGCGCCGGCGGCTCGGTCAACTGCCGGATCCTGGGCCTCGCCGACCGGCTGCGCCGTGAGGGGGCCGCACCAACTGAGTCCGGCACCGAGGGCTCCCGGCTCGTGCCCGAGCTGGGGGAGGATCCCCGGGACCTGGTCGTGGCCCGGTGGCACGGGCTCACGCCGTTCACCTCCACCCCGCTCGACCAGACCCTGCGGAATCTCGGCGTCACGACCGTCGTCGCCACGGGCGTCTCGGTGAACGTCGGCATCGTGGGCCTGTGCCTCAGCGCCGTCGATCTCGGCTACCAGGTGGTGCTCGTGCGCGACGCGGTGGCCGGAGTGCCCGCCGCCTACGCCGAGTCGGTCATCGACAACACCCTGGCCATGGTCGCCACCGTCGCCACGGCCTCGGAGCTGCTCGAGGCGTGGGCCGGCGCGCACACGCCGCGTTCCTGACCCCCGCCACCGGCCTGACCGGGGCGCCGATTAGCCTCGGTTGATCGCACCTCCCGCCGACAGCCCGGCGCCCGCTCCGGGCGCGTCCAGCACCGCTCCGCAGCATCCGACAGTGCTGGCCGTGGTGGTCGCCCACCGCCCGGGCGAGTGGTTCGACGAGACCCTGGAGTCGCTTGCCCTCCAGGACTACGAGTCCTTGAGTGTCGCCGTCGTGGACGCGGCTGGGTCGGGCCTCGGTCCTCGGGTGGCCGCGGTCATCGAAGGCGCCGAGGTGATTGACGCAGCCGGCGCCTCCGGCTTCTCGGAGGCGGCCAACGCGGTGGTCGCGGCCGAGCTCTCTGCCGACTTCCTGCTGGTGTGCCACGACGACGTGGCCCTTGCCTCGGACGCGGTGAGCGTCCTCGTGGCCGAGGCGCTGCGGAGCAGCGCCGGAGTCGTCGGGCCAAAGATCGTGGAATGGGATCGCCCCGAGATCATCCGGCACGCGGGCTACGACGTCGACCGCTTCGGCGTTCCCGCCGACAGGGCCGGCGCCGACGAACTCGACCAGGAGCAGCACGACGGGGTGCGCGACTCCTTCGCCGTCCCGTCGGCAGTGCTGCTCATCCGCAGGGACCTGTTCGTCCGGCTCGGCGGCTTCGACGCGGGCATGACCTTCCGTGGCGAGGATGTCGACTTCTGCTGGCGGGCCCAGATGGCAGGGGCCCGTGTGATGTTCGTCGGTGGGGCGGTGGCCCGCCACCGGGGCGGGCTCGCCTCCCGCACCGGCATCGACGACGTGAGGCTCACCCAGTCCCGCCACGCGCTACGGGCCATGCTGGTCAACCACGGTCGCATCTCGCTCACGGTGTTCGTGCCGCTGGCGGTGCTGATGGCGGTCTCCGAGGTCGTGCTGGGACTGTTCACGGCTCGCTTCGGCCGGGCCCGCGACGCAATATCGGCGTGGGTGTGGAACATCTCCCGGCTCGACGTGGTTCTCGAGCGCCGGCGGGCCAACGCCCAGGTCCGGAAGGTGCGACAGGCCGACGTCACCGCCCTGCAGTACCTCGGCAGCGTTCGGCTGGTCTCCTTCCTGAGGCGGCAGTTCGGAGGCGAGTCGCAGGGCCTGCTGAGCGTCGCGGGCCGTGGCGTCCTGGGAGGACTGAAAACCGGCACGACCCGCCTCGCCTTCGTCACCTGGGCGGTGGTGGTCATCGTCGTGCTGTTCGGGTCGCGCCGCCTCCTGTCCGACGGTGTGCCCGCGGTCGGTGACTTCGCACAGTTTCCGGAGACGGCCAACGACCTGATCAGAACGTGGTGGAACGGGTGGAGCGACCGGAACGCGGGCGCGCCGACCTCCAACCTGGGCATCCTGTTCTTCCTCGGCGCCGGCGGCTGGCTGCTGGCCGGCAGCGTGGGCCTGCTCCGCACGCTCTCGGTGGTTCTGCCCATCCTGGTGGGCCTGCTGGGGGCTTACCAGCTCCTGGCCGCGTCCGGCTCCCGACGGGCCCAGGCAAGCACGCTCGTCGCCTACCTGCTCGTCCCCCTGGCTTCCTCGTCGGTCGCAAGCGGGTCCATTCCCGGCCTGGTCGGCTACGCCGTCGCGCCGTGGATGCTCCGGGAACTGCTGCGGGCCTCGCGCACCGCCCCGTTCCGGTCCAGCCCCGGGCGGCTCGACGGCCTGGTGCCGGCCGCGGTCACACTGGGCGCAGTCGCGGGCCTCGCCGCGCTGGTCGTGCCGGCCGCGGTGGGTCTGGTCGGGCTGATCGCGGCCGGGCTGGTGCTCGGGAGCCTGCTCGCGGCCCGGCCCGGCGCCGTCGGGGGTCTGCTGACCGCCACCGTGCTCGCGGTGCCGATCATGGCCTTCGTGGCCCTGCCGACCGTCGTGGACGTGCTGGCCACCGGCCCGTCGTGGGCGCCGATCGCCGACGGGCGCGACGGCTCCGCGGGCACGGTCTCCTTCGCCGAGATGCTGCGGTTCGCGGTCGGGCCCGACGACCCCGGTGCCCTGACATGGCTGTTCGCAGTGCCGATGATCGTGCCGCTGCTGCTGGGAAGGGGATGGCGCCTCGAGCAGGCCGTTCGCCTGTGGCTGGTGGCCCTGGCGGCGTGGGCGCTGGCCCTGGCCGCGCAGCGAGGGATGCTCCCCTTCGGGCTCCCCGACCTGCAGCTGCTGCTGGCCCCTGCCGCGGTGGCGGTGGCCGCGCTGTGCGGCATGGCCGTGCTGTCCATCGAGCACGACCTGCGCTTCAGTCACTTCGGCTGGCGCCAGGCCCTGGTTCCGATCATGGTGGCGGCATCGCTGGTGCTGGCCTTCGGCAGGGTCAGCGTGCTCGAGACCGGCGGTTGGGGCCTGGTGGAACGCGACCACCACGCCGCGCTTCGCTTCGAGCCCCCGACCCTCGTCGGGGCCTACCGGGTGCTGTGGGTCGGTGCGCCCGAGTTCCTCTCGGTCGAGGGTCACAGCCTGGAACCCGGGCTTGCCTGGGCGGTGACCGCCGGAGACTCGGTCACGATCGCTGACCGTGCCCTGCCGGTCGACGCCGGCCGCGCCGACCTCATCGAGACCGCCATCGGTGACATCGACGCGGGCCGGACCACCCGGGCCGGGAGGGTGCTGGCCGGCATGGGCGTGCGGTATGTGGTGCTGCTGCACAGACTCGCGCCCGCACCCTTCGTCGGGGAGGATCAGGCCCGGCCGGTGCCGGCCGGACTCGCAGCCGCGATCCGCAACCAGCTCGACCTGGAGCTGGTCGAGGGAACCAACAGCGCGGTGGACATGTTCGTCAACACCTCCTGGACGCCGATGCGGGCGGTGCACGCACCGGGGTTCGACGAGGGCGTGGACGAGATCGCCGCACTCGAGGCCCGGCCGATCACCCCGGGCGTTCCGGTGTTCTCCGGAACCGGCCCGCCGTGGTCGGCGGAGATCCCCGACGGCGCCGAGGTCCTGGTGGGGCACACGCCCCGTCCTGGCTGGGAGCTGACGGTCGACGGTGAGACGGCCGCCAGGCGCGAGGCCCTGGCCTGGGCCAGGGCCTACCTTCCCGCCGACGGGGGCGAGGCCGAGCTGTCCTACTCGTCGCCTTGGTGGCGCCGCGCCGGTCAGCTTCTGGGCGCGGCCGCGCCCTTCGTGCTGCTGCTGGCCTGGCTCCGGCGCCGGATGGACCGCCGCTGATGCGCTCGGTGAGGGTGCTCGCCATGGTGGCCATTGCCGGCCTGCTGGCCGCCGGTGTCCTCGTCGACCTGCCCGACCGGCCGGCGCCGGATCGCCCGGTCCGGTATCTCTCGACCCTGGCCGCGCCTGCCGGTGCCGTGAGCACATGGTTCTGCCCCGGCGGCAGCGGCCCCGACGGCGAGGCCGAGCTGACCATCGGTCTGGCGAGCGGCTCGGATCAGCGGCGCACCGCAGCCGTGTCGGTCCTGCCCGGCGGCTCCGACACCTCCGAGGCCCGGACCGTCGATGTCGAGATCGAGCCCCGCGGCCGGGTGCTGCTGAAGCCGTCCGAGGAGGTTCCCGGCGCCCGGTGGGTCGGCGCGGTGGTCGAGGTGGACGGCACCGACGTCGTTGTCGAGCAGATACTGGCCGCCAAGCAGGGAGACGTGGGCCGGTCGGCCTGTCTCACCCGCACGTCCAGCAGTTGGTTGGTGCCACACGGCGCGACCCGCTCGGCGGTGGAGGGCGAGCGCTTCATCGTCATGCTCCTCAACCCGTTCCCCGACATCGCGGTGGCCGACATCGAGCTGGTGGCCGACGTGGGCCGTGACACGATCGACGGTCTGGTGGTGCCGGCCCAGCGGGTGGTCGCCGTCGACATCACCGAGGAGATAACCGTCGCGACCTCGGTCGCGGCCTTCGTCGAGGTCGTGTCGGGCCGCCTGGCCGCCTCTTGGATCCAACTCGCCGACGGTCCGATCGCCGGCCGCGGTGCCCGGGCATCCATGGCCGTCGCGGCCGCAGCCCCGCAGTGGCACCTGCCGGTGGCGGGGGTGGGCGCGGCCCGCCAGGACGTGGTGGCCATCGCCAACCCGTCGGCGGACGTAGCCGAGGTGGACTTGGAGATCGTGGCCGAGGCGCCCGGCCCCGACATCAGCCCGATCGAGATCACTGTCAGGCCCGGACGGACGGCGCTGGTCGACCTCTCCCAGCAGGGCCGGCTCGAGGGCATCGGGCCCTTCAGCGTCGTGGTGCGCTCACTGGACGACGCACCGGTGGCCGCGTCGATCCACAGCGTCACGTTCGCGGCCGAAGCCGGCGCCGAGGCGGCCACGGCGGTCGCCGGATCCACCGCGACGACAGGTTCGGACGCCGCGGCTCGCCGGTGGCTGGTGACCGCCGAAGCGGCCGACGCCGACGCGGCTGCCGAGAGGGGCGGCGAGTCCTCGATCCTGGTGGTCGTGAACCCGTCGGCGGTGGGGATCGCCCAGGTCGCCCTCAGCGTGGACGGGGCCATGGCGCGCCGCCTGGAGGTCGGCCCCCGCCGCCGTGCCAGCGTTGCGCTGGACCGGCTGGGCTCAGGCCGCTTCGTGGTCGGGGTGGAGTCCTCCGCACCGGTCGTGGCCGGCACCGAGCTCATAGGGCTGACCTCCCGCACGGCCTCGCTGGGCGCGGCGGTCACCGAACCGGTCCTCCTATCCGATGTTCGCTGAGCCTAGTTCACCTGTTCGCTCGGCTCTTGAGCGCGCCGGCTCGGGCGATCAAGCTGCGGGCGTGGGCACGCCGGTAGGAGCACCCGAGCCGTTGCCCGCGGTGGGCGGGCTGTCGGGGTCCGACGGCGAGCCGGCAACGGCCGGGCCCTCCGGCTCATGCTGCGCCTGCGTGTTCCCGCGCGATGCCGCGATGAGGCGTGCGACCTCCTCGCCGCTGATGGTCTCGTGCTCCAGCAGCCTTCGGGCCACCAGGTCGAGACCGTGCCGGTACTCGGTGAGGGTCGACCGGCACCGGTCCTGCTGCTCGCGCAGGATGCGCTCGATCTCCTCGTCGATCACCCGGGCGGTGTCGTCGCTGTAGTCGCGGGTCTGCATCAGGTCCTCGCCCAGGAACACCTGGTTCTGGGAGCCCCAGGCCATCGGTCCGAGCTTGTCGGACATGCCCCACTCGCGCACCATCGACTTGGCCAGCGCGGTGGCCCGCATCAGGTCGTCGGCGGCGCCGGTGCTGACGATGCCGAACACCAGCTCCTCGGCGATCCGGCCGCCGAACATCACCACCAGCCGGTCGAGGATGTAGTCGCTGCGGTAGATGTGGCGGTCCTCCTCGGGCAGCTGCATGGTGACCCCGAGCGCCATCCCGCTGGGAATGATGGTGACCTTGTGGAGCGGGTCGGCGGTGGGCAGGACCGCGGCGCACACCGCGTGGCCGGCCTCGTGGTAGGCGATGGCCTCCTTCTCGTCGTCGGAGAGGGCCAGCGACTCCCGCTTCTGACCCATGAGCACCCGGTCCCGGGCCAGTTCCACATGGCGGGCTGCGATCTCCTCCTCACCGTCGCGCACCGCGTACAGGGCGGCCTCGTTGATGAGGTTGGCCAGGTCGGCGCCGCTCATCCCCGGCGTGCCCCGGGCCACCACGTGGAGGTCGAGGTCGTCGGCGGTGCGCTTGCCCTTCACGTGCACCTCGAGGATGGCCTGCCGGTCCGAGAGTTCCGGCAGGGGTACCACCACCTGGCGGTCGAAGCGTCCCGGGCGCAGCAGGGCCGGGTCGAGGATGTCGGGCCGGTTGGTGGCCGCCATCATCACGATGCCCTCGGAACCTTCGAACCCGTCCATCTCCGACAGCATCTGGTTGAGGGTCTGCTCCCGCTCGTCGTGGCCGCCCCCGAGTCCCGCGCCCCGCTTGCGGCCGATCGAGTCGACCTCGTCGATGAAGATGATGGCCTTGCCCATCTTGCGGGCCGACTCGAACAGGTCCCTCACCCGACTGGCGCCCACCCCCACGAACATCTCCATGAAGTCGGAGCCCGTCACCGACAGGAACGGCACGCCGGCCTCGCCCGCCACCGCCTTGGCGATCAGCGTCTTGCCCGTGCCGGGGGGACCCACCAGCAGGACGCCCTTGGGGACCCTCGCGCCGATCTCGGCGAAGCGCTCGGGCATCTTCAGGAAGTCGACTATCTCGGTGATCTCCTGCTTGACCCCGTCGTAGCCGGCCACGTCGTCGAAAGTGGTTCCGGGCCGCTCGGTCGTGTAGGTCTTGGCCCGGCTCCGCCCGATCGACATGATGCTCCCCATCTGCCCCTGCGCCCGGCGCTGCATCCACCAGAAGAACAGGATGAGAAGGCCGATCGGCAGCAGGAGTGGCACGATCGACAGGAAGAAGTTGGTCTGGGGCGTGTCGTAGCGGAACTCCGGCACGTGCTGGTTGATCAGGGCCGTGTCGGCGTCGGGAAGCGGCAGCGGCCCGTTGGAGACGTACTCGGTGCCGTCCACCGCGGTCGCCTTGATGCTGCCGCTGTTGTTGTTGTAGGTGCCCTGGACGATCCCGCCCTCTGTGACCCGCTCGAGGAAGTCGGGGTAGGAGATCTCGGCGCCCGACTCGTCGGGCAGCATGGTGGTGGCCATGAACACCGCGACGACGGCGCCGATCATCAACCAGATGACCAGGCGGGAGCGCCGCTGGGCCTCCGGGCGGGGCCGCGGAGCCGGAGGTTGGTCCCGCTTGCGGTCCGGATGTTGGGGCGGCGGCGGAGGCGGCGGGCTGTCGGCCACGATTCCAGACTAGTCCGGTACGGTTGCAATCCATGCGGCCCACGATGCCGGCCACGACACGGCTCACTTGGGCGGCAGCCGGATGGGCCGCAGGGTTCGTCGCCTCTCTGGCGGCGTCCTTTGTGGCGGTGGCGGCGTTGCTGGGGCCGGACTTCCTGGAGACCGAGGACGACCTGATGAGCCGCATCGGGATCGGCGGGCTCGTGATGCTGCAAGCGCCCTTGTGGCTGGGCCTGCTCGGCACACCCCTGCTGGCCCGGCGCTACGGCCTCCGCTGGCGGAGCCAGCTCGGGTGGGCGATGCGTCTGTTGGACGTGCCCGTCGGGTTGGCGGTCGGGCTGGTGACGCAGCTTGTCGCGGTTCCGCTGCTGTACTGGCCCATATTCCGGATCTTCGGCGATCTGGACGTGGAGGAGCCGGCACGCGAGCTGAGCGAGCTGGCCGTCGGGCCGTCGGACGTGGCCCTGCTCGTCGTGATGACGGTGGTCATGGCTCCCATCAGCGAGGAGGTCTTCTTCAGGGGCCTGCTCCAGGGAGCGCTGCGGGACCGGCTCGGGCCGGTCTGGGCGGTGGCCATCGCGTCAGTGGCCTTCGGTATCACCCACTTCCAGCTGGTTCAGTTCCCCGCCCTGGTGCTGGTGGGGGCGATCAACGGGCTGCTCGTGCTCCGGACCGGCCGCCTCGGTCCGGCGCTGTGGTCCCACGCCGGCTTCAACGCGATCACGGTGGCGGTGCTGTTGTCGTGAGTGGCGCCGGTACGCCAACCAGGCGAATCGGCGCCTTGCTGGTGAGCGCGGTCGTCGCCGTGACGGTCGCGTTCGTGGTGCTCAACCTCAGGCCCTGGCTGTGGTTCGACGACACCACCCCGACCGGCGGGGACCTCGGCGCTCATGTCTGGGCGCCGGCCTACTTGCGCGACGTGCTGATACCGGAGTTCCGGCTCACCGGCTGGACCCACGACTGGTACGCGGGCTTCCCCGCCTTCGCCTTCTACATGGTGATCCCGTCGCTGCTGGTCGTGATGGTCGATGCGGGCCTCGACCTGAGTGTCGGGGTGTTCGCCTACCTTGCGGTCGTGGTGGCCGCGTGCGGTCTGGCCCTGCTCATCGTGGCCCGCACGCGGTGGGCTGCGGCCCAGCGCTGGGCGGTGGCCCTGGGAGTCGCCGGAATCGCCGGGGCGGCGAAGCTCTTCGTAGGCGATGTCGAAGCCAACCGCGCCATCGCCGCGCTGCTGCTGCCGGCCGCCTGCGGCGGCTGGGCGTGGCATCTGCTGGGGGCTCGGCCCCGCTGGCGAGTCCCCGCCGCCGTTGCCGCGGTCCTGCTGGCCCTTCTTGTGGTTCCCATGCCCTACGGCGTGTCCATCAAGCTCGTGGCGATCGCCGGAGTGGTCGCTCTGCCCGTGGCCGTGTGGGCCATGGTCCGGACCGCGGGAGTCGGACTGGAGGGACAGGCCCTGGCAGCCGCGGCCACGCTGCTGTTCCTGTTCGACCGCTCGTTCAACATCTACGGCGGCAACCTGATGTCCACCATGGCCGGTGAGTTCGCCTACTCGCTCGGCCTGGCCGTCGCGGTGCTGTTCATCGGCGTCGCGGCCCGGGGCATGGACTCGGGCCGCCACAGCGTCGCCGCGGGCGCTCTGCTGGCTCTCACCGGGCTGTTGCACCTGTTCTCGGCCTTTCTGGCGCTCGCCGCGACCTGCGCCTTGCTGCTGACCGGCCGGTGGCGGCGGGCCGCGTGGCTCCAACGGTTGAGGTGGACCCTGGTGACCGGCGCGCTGGGCGCCGCGCTCAGCGCTTGGTGGGTGCTGCCCTTCTGGTGGAACCGGGGCCTGCTCAACGACATGGGCTGGGGCAAGGAGCGCCGCTACCTGTCCTCGCTGTGGTCGCGCAGTTCCTTCGACTACAGCTTCCTGGTCAACGACCCCGTGCTCCAGTTCTTCGTCGTGGTTGCGGTCGCGGCGTCGGCGCTGGTGTTCCTTCTCAACCGGTCCCGGCCGCTGCGCTCACGCTGGTCGCGGCTGCATGTGGCGCTGGCGGTGACGGGCGTCATATTCGCGGTGGCGTTCGTGGTGATGCCCGAGGGACGCCTGTGGAACGTCAGGATCCTGCCCTTCTACTACCTCACGGTGTACCTGACGGCCGCCCTCGCCGTGGGTGAGTTGATCAGGTGGGGCCGCTCACGGCTCGACAGGCGGCACGCAGCCCGGGTCGAGGCGGAGGTGGACGCCGGCCGGTTCGGGGCCTGGGCGGGCCCCCTCACGGCCGGCGCCTGCGTCGCGCTGGCCGCGGTCGCGGTGCTGGTCACGGTGGGCCTGCCGCTGCGGTCGCTGCCCGGAGGCACGCTCGGCGACGACGGCGTCTACCGCTGGGGGCCCCTCAGCTCGAGCGACTCCAACCTGGGCTCCTACTGGGTGCAGTACAACTTCGAGGGCTACGAGGGTCGCCGGCCGACCGCCGACGGCGGGGGCAGCGCCGAGTACTGGGACCTGGTCGACACCATGGGCCGCGTCGGTGAGAGCCGAGGCTGCGGCCCGTCGCTGTGGGAGTACGGCTCAGGGCGGCTCGGCTCCTACGGCACGCCGATGGCGCCGATGCTGCTGCCGTACTGGACCGACCGGTGCATCGGCTCCATGGAGGGCCTCTACTTCGAGGCCTCGGCCACGACGCCCTACCATTTCCTGATGCAGTCGGAGCTGTCGGCTGCTCCTTCTCGGGCCCAGCGCGATCTTCCCTACAGCGCGCTCGATGTCGCCCGGGGGACCGAGCATCTGCGGGCCATGGGGGTGCGCTACTACATGGCCTTCTCCGACGACGCGGTGGGCCAGGCCCGGGCTGTGTCCGGGCTGGAGGAGGTGGCGACCTCGGGCCCCTGGGCCGTATTCGAGGTGGCCCAGAGCGCGCCCGTGACCGGGCTGGACAGGCTGCCGGTGGTCGTGGACGGCATGGGCCGCTCGTCCGACGCCTGGCTGGAGGCGTCGGTGGGCGCATTCCTGTCCGAAGGCCCCGATGCGCCGCTGCTTGCCGCCGACGGACCCTCCGAATGGCCGAGGATGACCCTGCCGAGCTCGCACGAGGAGACAGGCACCGCCGGCGGGACCGGCTCGGAGGTGGGCCGGCAGCAGGTGATGCGCAGTCTGGCCGGGTTGCTGCCGGAGGCCGCGCCCCGCACCGACGTCGAGCCGGCCCTGGTGAGTGATGTGGTCCGCCGCGACCACTCGATCTCGTTCTCCGTCGATCGGGTCGGGGTGCCGGTGCTGGTGCACACTTCCTACTTCCCCAACTGGTCGGTATCGGGCGCCGAGGGCCCCTTCCGGGTCACGCCGAACTTCATGGTGGTGGTGCCCACCGGCACCGAGGTGCGCCTCGACTACGGGCACAGCGCGGTGGAGTGGATCGCGCTCGTGATCACACTCAGCGGTCTGGTCGCCGTAGGGTGGCTGCTGGTGTTGCGGAGAGAGCCTGACATGCGGAGGGGGCCTGACATACGGTGAGACTCTCGGTGGTCGTTCCTGCCTACCGCGAGGCTGGCCGCATCGGCGAGACCGTGGCCACGCTGCGGTCGGCGCTGGCTCCCGTGCATGATGACGGCGGCGTCGAGATCGTGGTGGTCGACGACGGTTCCGACGACGGCACGGCCGCGGCGGGACGGGCCGCGGGCGCCGACGTGGTGGTGGAGTTCCCGGTCAACCGGGGCAAGGGCGCCGCGGTGCGGGCCGGTATGAGGGTCGCGTCCGGGGCCATCGTCGCCTTCACCGACGCCGACCTCTCCTACCCGCCCCACCAGATCCTCGGGCTGCTCGAGGAGGTGGAGCAGGGGGCTGATGCCGCCGTAGGCGACCGCCGCCATCCCGACTCGGTCGCGGTGACGGATGCGTCATGGCTGCGGCGCGCCGGCAGCCGGACGGTGGCCGCCGTCTGCAGGATGCTCCGGCTCGGCCGGGGCCACGACACCCAATGCGGCCTGAAGGCATTCTCCCGGGAGGCGGCCGGCGAGCTGCTGGATGCTTCGGTCATGGACCGGTTCGCCTTCGACGTCGAGTTGCTGTTCCTGGCCGACCGGCTCGGTATGCGGGTGCGTGACGTGCCGGTGGAGGTGGTCAACAGCCGGGTGTCGTCGGTGCGGGTCGCGAGCGACGGCTGGGATCTCGTGCTCGACGTGTGCCGCATCCGCACTCGGGCGCTGCTGGGCCGCTACCCGCGCGGCGACCTCTAGCTCCGCCGGCGCCGTGGGCGACTACGAGGCGATCTTCAAGGCCTACGACATCAGGGGCATCGTGGGCACCGAGATCGACGCCGGGGCGTGCTTCGCCATCGGCGGCGCCTTCGCGGGCCACGTGCGGGCCGGTGGAGCGGCCCGGGTGGTGGTCGGCCGTGACATGCGCCCCGACGGAGCGGAGCTGTCGGGCGCCTTCTGCGAGGGGGTCGTCACGGCCGGAGTCGATGTCGTGGACATCGGGCTTTGCGCCACCGAGATGGTGTACTTCGCCTCCGGGGTGCTCGACGCCCCCGGCGCCATGTTCACCGCGTCGCACAACCCGGCCGGATACAACGGCATCAAGCTCTGCGGCCCGGGCGCCTCGCCGATCGGTACCGGCACCGGCTTGGAGGATGTCAAGGCCCGAGCCATGGCGGGGCCTCCGGCGGCTGCCACACCCGGGCGAGCCGTGTGCCGCGACCTCCTCGAGCCCTACGTGGAGCATGTCCTGTCGTTCGTGGACGTTGCAGCCCTGCGGCCGCTGCGGCTGGTCGTCGACACCGCCAACGGGATGGGCGGTCTGGTGGCTCCGGCGGTGTTCGAGACCCTCCCCTTCGAGGTCGCCTACCTCCATCCGGAGCTCGACGGCACGTTCCCCAACCACCCGGCGGATCCCCTCAAGCGGGAGAACCTGCGTGATCTGCAGGACCATGTGCTCCAGGCGGCCGCCGAGGCGGGCCTGGCCTTCGACGGCGACGCCGACAGGGTCTTCGTCGTGGACGAGGCGTCCCGCGCCATGTCGGGCTCGCTCACGGCGTCCATCATCGCCCAAGCGATGCTCGAGCGCGAGCCCGGGGCAGCCGTCGTCCACAACCTGATCTGCTCGCGAGCGTTCGGTGAGGCCGTCGCCGAGCGGGGAGGCCGAGCCGTGCGGGCCCGCGTCGGCCACTCGTTCATGAAGCAGGCGATGGCCTCCAGCTCGGCCGTCTTCGGGGGCGAGCACTCCGGCCACTTCTACTTCCGCGACAACTACAGCGCCGACGGCGCCATGATCGCGGTGCTGGTGCTGCTGGAGGAACTCAGCCGCCACGGCGGCAGCCTCAGCGAACTGGCCGCGCCGCTGGATCGCTACTCCGCCTCGGGGGAGATCAACACTGAGGTTCCGGATCCGGCTGCGGTGATCGAAGGGGTGGCGGCCGCTTTCGGGGGCTTCGAGCAGGATCGCCTCGACGGCCTCAGCGTCGACTGCGGCGACTGGTGGTTCAATCTGCGGCCCTCCAACACCGAGCCCCTGCTGCGCCTGAACCTGGAGGCCGCAGACGCCGCGGCGGTGCGGGCCCGAGTCGCTGAGGTACGCGCCCTGTTCTCTCCGTAGCATCTCCGGCACCGACCGCCCCCGATGGGAGGCAAGACCCCCGTGACACTCGACGCCCGCCTGCTGGAGATCCTCGCCTGCCCCGCCGACAAGGGGCCGCTGCTGTACTTCGCGGACGAGCAGGGGCTGTACAACCCCCGGCTGCGGCTTCGCTACCGGGTGGAGGACGGGATCCCGGTGATGCTGGCCGAGGAGGCCACCACCGCCGACGACGCAGAGCACGAACGCCTCCTGGCCAAGGCCGAGGCCGACGGGGTCCGTCCCACCTTCGACGCCGGCGACGCCGGGGGCTGAGGCGAGTCGCCGTGGTCGCCGTCGATCTGCTGGAGGCCCTCCGGCACCTTCCCGGCCAGGTGCGCGACGCCGCGGTCGCGGCCGCCGACGTCGAGGGTCTGCCCGCTCCTGGCGAGATCTCCGAGGTGGTCATCGTGGGTGCGGGCGGCGGAGGGGTGGCCGGCGACGTGGTCGAGTCGGTCGCTCACCTGCAGGGCTCGGTCCCGGTTCTGGCCACCGGTGGGATCAGCCCTGCCTGGCTCTCGGAGTCGTCGTTGGTGGTGGCCGTGTCGCAGTCGGGCGACGACCAGCCGACGGTGGCCGCGGCCCGGATGGCGCACGCCAGCGGTGCTCGCATGGTGGCGGTCACCTCTGGCGGGCAGCTGATGGGGCTCTGCGCCGGATGGGGCGTGCCGGTCACGAGGGTCGATCCCTTCGCGGGACCGGCCGCCGGGCTGGGAGTGGTCATCGTCCCGGTGCTCGTGCTGCTGGAGCGGGTCGGTGTGCTGTCCGGCATGAACCGGCTGATCTCCGACAGCGCCGAGCAGATCGAGGTCCGGCGCGGGCTTCTCGACGACGCCCCCGGGCCGGTGCAGGCGCTGGCCGACGGGGTTGCGGGCCGCATGGCCGCGGTGTGCGGGGCCGGCGGTGTCGGCAAGCACGCCGCTCGCCGCTGGGTGAACCGCCTCAACCGGGTCGGCGACGTGGCGTCGATGCGTCGCAACCTCCCGGCCGACGAGGCCGAGGCTGCGACTTGGGCCACGCTGGCCAGGGGCGTCCCGGCCGGGGTGGTCGCGGTGGTGCTGCGCCACGACTTCGAGCCGCCGGGGCTGGCCGACCGCGTCGACCTGCTCGGCTCAGCCGTGACCGCCCTGTACGAAGTGCGGGCCGAGGGCGAGGGGGCTCTGGCCCAGTTGCTGGACCTGGTGCTCGTCGGTGACGCGGTCGCGGAGTTGGCCGCGTCCCGTGGCCGGGACTTCCCGGACTCTGGCTGACCGGCCCGGACGGACAAGTCGTGGAACTGATCGAGGGCGTGGTCCGCAGCTACGACTGGGGGTCGCTCACCGCCATCCCGGAGTTGCTCGGCCGTCCCGGCACCGGCGAGCCCTGGGCCGAGCTATGGCTGGGCGCCCATCCGGCCGCGCCGGCGAAGGTGGGGGCCCGGGGCGAGCCGCTCGACCGGCTGATAGCCGCCGACCCGGTAGCGGCCCTCGGCCCCGCGGTGGCGTCTCGCTTCGGCCGGTTGCCCTTCCTGCTCAAGGTGCTGGCCGCAGCCGAGCCTCTGTCGCTCCAGGCCCACCCCTCGGCCGAGCACGCCGAGGCGGGGTTCGCCCGCGAGGAGGCCCAGGGGATCCCCCGGGACGGGCCGCAGCGGATGTTCAGGGACCGCTCGGCCAAGCCTGAGCTGATCTGCGCTCTCGGCCGCTTCGAGGCGCTCTGCGGCTTCCGCGACCCGCAGCGGACCGCGGCGCTGCTCGACACGCTCGACGCGCCCGGCCTCGACTCTCTTCGACACCGTCTCGACGGGCTGCCCGGCTTGCAGATTCGTGAAGCCGAGCGCTCAGCCCATTCGCCTGCCGGGGAGGACGACCGGTTCGGCGGCTCCGGCTCGGAGATGCGCGAGCTGCTGCGCTGGCTGCTGACGCTCGAGCCCGCCACGGCCGCTGCGATGGCAGACGCCGCGGTCGGCGCTTGCATCTCGGCCTCCGATGACGATGATGAGTGGTCCGGGGCCACGGCCGCGATAGCCGAGCTCGGAGCCCACCACCCCGGCGACCGGGCTGTGGTGGCGGCGCTGCTGCTCAACCATGTCGTGCTGGCTCCCGGCGAGGCCCTGTTCCTCGACTCGGGGTGCCTGCACGCCTACGTGGGCGGCACCGCGGTGGAGCTGATGGCCGAGTCCGACAACGTCGTCCGGGGTGGCCTGACCTCGAAGCATGTGGATCCGGCCGTGCTGTTGGAGATTGTCGAAGGCACCCCGTCGGATGCTCCGGTCCAGCGTCCGGAGCCGGTCGACGGCTTGACCACGTACCGGTCGCCCGCGGCGGAGTTTTGCTTGCTGCGGCTGCAGGTGGACGGGTCGGCGAACGTGACCGCGAGGCCCGCAGTGCTGCTGTGCGCCCAAGGCTGCGTAGAGGCCAACGGCCTGACCTTGGACCGCGGTGCAGCGGCCTGGGTCGGCGCCGGTGAGCCGCCGGTGACCTTTCGGGGTCGGGGCACTGTGTTCTGCGCCACCGTCGGCACCCGGGGATAGCTTCTGGCTTCTATGGACATGCGTGTCGCTGACCTGTCGCTGGCACCGCTGGGCCGGGCCGAGATCCGTCTGGCCGAGCACGAGATGCCCGGACTGATGGCGCTGCGGGGCCGCTACATCGACGACCAGCCCCTGGCCGGCGCCCGCATCGCGGGGTCGCTGCACATGACGGTGCAGACCGCGGTGCTGATCGAGACGCTGGTCGCCTTGGGCGCTCAGGTCCGGTGGGCGAGCTGCAACATCTTCTCCACCCAGGACCACGCCGCCGCGGCCGTCGCGGCAGGCCCCGACGGCACGGTCGACGACCCCCGGGGGGTGCCGGTGTTCGCCTGGAAGGGCGAGACCCTCGAGGAGTACTGGTGGGCCACCGAGCAGATCTTCCGCTGGCCCGACGGAGCGGGGCCGAGCCTGATCCTCGACGACGGGGGAGACGCCACCCTGCTGGTCCACAAGGGGCTCGCCTACGAGCGGGCCGGGGCGGTGCCCGAGGCCGCCGAGGACGACGCCGAGGAGTGGTCGGTCATTCTGGACCGGCTCCGCACCATCGCCCGCGACGACGGTGGCTTCTTCGCGCGGATCGTGCCGTCCATCGCCGGAGTGTCCGAGGAGACGACCACCGGCGTGATGCGGCTGCACCAGATGCTGGACCGGGGCGAGCTGCTGTTCCCGGCCATCAACGTGAACGACTCGGTCACCAAGTCCAAGTTCGACAACCACTACGGCTGCCGCCACTCGCTGCTCGACGGCATCAACCGGGCCACCGACGTGATGATCGGCGGCAAGGTCGCGGTGGTGTGCGGCTTCGGCGATGTGGGCAAGGGATGCGCCGCGGCGTTGCGGGGCCAGGGGGCCCGGGTGATCATCGCGGAGATCGACCCGATCTGCGCCCTCCAGGCGGCCATGGAGGGCTACGAGGTCAACACCCTGGAGGCGGTGGTTTCCATCGCCGACATCTTCGTCACCGCCACCGGCAACGCGGGCGTCATCAGCGCGGGCCACATGGCCCGCATGAAGCACCAGGCCATCGTGGGCAACATCGGCCACTTCGACAACGAGGTGGACGTCGCCGGGCTGAACCGCATGTCGGACGTCCAGCGGGTGAACATCAAGCCCCAGGTGGACGAGTACGTCTTCGGCGACGGCCACTCGGTGATCCTGCTCTCGGAGGGCCGGCTGCTAAACCTGGGCAACGCCACCGGGCATCCCAGCTTCGTGATGTCTTGCAGCTTCACCAACCAGGTCCTGGCCCAGATGGAGCTGCACGCCAACGCCGGGTCGATGCCGATCGGCGTCACCACCCTGCCTCGCCGGCTGGACGAGGAGGTGGCCCGGCTGCACCTCGACGCCCTCGGCGTGCGCCTGACCAGGCTCACCCCCCAGCAGGCCGACTACATCGGCGTTGAGGTCGAGGGGCCCTACAAGCCCGACCACTACCGCTACTGACGGGCATCAACCCCCGTAGCGCGATGCGGCGCCTACCCGCGCCGGTACCGTAAACCGGCGGCCTGCCGAAGGGAGCACAGATGACGGTCGAACGGGGATGCTGGGCGGCCCCGGAGGCGCTCAGCGGGGCCGACGCGGCCTCTTTCGCCAAGAGGGTCGAGGAACTCGGCTACTCGCAGCTGTGGATCGGCGAGACGTTCGGGCGCGACCCGTTCGCGCTGGCGGCTCACCTTGGGGCGGTCACGTCCACGCTGGGGCTGGCCAGCGGGATTGCCAACGTCTACAACCGGCACGCCGGCGTGATGAAGCAGGGAGCCTGCACCGTCGCCGAGCAGACCGGCGGCCGGTTCACGCTGGGCCTCGGGGTGTCGAGCCCGGTGATCGTCAACAAGATCCGGGGCATCCCCTACGACAAGCCGCTGTCGTTCATGCGGTCCTACCTCGATGCCATGGACGCGGCCCGCTACACGTCGGTCCAGCCGCCGGCGCCGGTGCCGGTGGTGCTGGCCGCGCTCGGCCCGCGGATGCTGGAGCTCGCTGCCGAGCGCACCGACGGCGCCCACCCCTACAACACCACGCCGGAGCACACCGCCTTCGCCCGCTCGGTCATGGGACCCGACGCCCGACTGTGCGTGGAGCAGAAGGTCATGCTTACCACCGACGCCGAGCAGGCCCGCGCCACCGGCGGCAACGTCATGAAGTTCTACACCCGGGCCCCCGGCTACCGGGCGTGCTGGAACCGCCTCGGCTTCGACGACGACGACATCGACGGCCTCTCGGACCGCTTCGTGGACGCCATGGTGGCCTGGGGCGACGCCGACGCCATCGAGCGCCGGCTGACCGAGCACGCCGACGCGGGCGCCACCCAGGTCTGCATCCAGGTGCTGCACCCATCCGCCGGCGTAGGCGCCATCGACTACGACGCCCTGGCCGCCCTCGCGTCGTGAAGGATCTAGCCGGCCGGGTGGCGGTGGTCACGGGCGGGGCCAGCGGCATGGGCCGGGGGATGGCCGAGCGGTTCGCGGCCGAGTCGATGCGGGTGGTGGCGGCCGACATCGAGGAGCCGCCCTTGCACGAGACGGTGCAGTCCATCCGCGATGCCGGGGGAGAGGCGGTCGCGGTCACCTGCGACGTGTCCTCGTGGTCCTCGGTGGAGGCGCTGCGCGACGCCTGCACCGACGCCTACGGCCCCGCCGACGTGCTGTGCAACAACGCCGGTGTGGCCGCCACCGGCGCCGTGGCCGAGCTGTCGCTCAAGTCCTGGGAGTGGTGCCTGGGAGTGAACCTGTGGGGCGTGATCCACGGATGCCAGGCCTTCCTCGGCGCCATGATCGAGCGGGGCTCGGGCCACATCGTCAACACGGCATCGGTGCTGGGTCACATCACCTCGGCCGGGATCGGCCCCTACAACGTCTCCAAGCACGGGGTGGTGGCGTTCAGCGAGACCCTGCACGCCGAGATGCTGGCGGAGCAGACCGGGGTGGGCGTCACCTGCCTGTGCCCCGGGCTGGTGTCCACCAACATCCTGGACTCCGAGCGCAACCGGCCCGAGAGTCTGCGGGACCATCCGGGCGTGGTCGGGACATGGGACTCCGACCTGGTCGCGGGGGACGAGGAGTCCGAGACCCGGGCCGCGATACGCGACCTGTACGCCCAGGCGCTGCGACCCTCCGCGGTTGCCGACATGGTGGTACGGGCCATCCGGTCCGGAGAGTTCTGGCTGTTCACCGACGCCGACTTCGACGCGGCCGTCGCTGCCCGCCACCGTGACATCGAGGCCCGGCGCACCACGGGGAGCGCAGCGTCCCTGGCCTCGGCCCTCCTAGAGGCCGAGCGGACAGGCGACGGGAGACGCGGACTCGACGACACGCCGAGCGAGGCCGTGGCCCGAGCGGCCCGTGAGCGCAGCGAACAAGAGCGGGCAACAATAGAGGACAGCAGCCCGTGAACGGGTCGGTCCCAACGGGCCGGTGTCGCCTGTGAGAGTCCTGGTAACCGGCGCGACGGGCTTCGTGGGGTCGCACGCGGCCAAGGCTCTCCAGGACGCGGGCCACACGGTCAGGGCGTTGGTGCGCACGCCGGCCAAGCTTGAGACGGTGACGGCCAGGGTGGGTGTCGACCTCTCCTCGCTGGAGAGGTCGGTGGGCGACATCCGCGATGTGGACGCGGTCAAGGCTGCCGTCGACGGCTGCGACGCGGTCGTCCACGCTGCCGCGGTGGTGAGCATCGACCCGACCGCCGAGGCCGAGGTCTCCGGCACCAACTTCGCGGGCGCGCAGAACGTGCTGGACGCCGCGGTCGGCGCGGGCTGCGACCCGGTCGTGCACGTTTCCACCGGGGAGGCCCTGTTCCCGTTCCAGACCGATCCGGTGACCGTCGACCATCCGGTGGGCACCGCCCGCCAGGCCTACCCTCGGTCCAAGGCCCAGAGCGAGCACCTGGCCCGGCGGCACCAGTCCCTGGGGCACGGCGTGGTCATCGTCTATCCAGCGCTCGTCATCGGGCCTGGCGACTACAACGAGTCGGTCCAGCTCCAGCCGATGAAGCTGTGGCTCACCAAGCCCATTCCCCGGTCCGGCTACACCATGACGATGGTCGACGTGCGCGACGTGGCCGCGGTGGTAGCGGCGTCCATGGAGGCCGGCCGCGGACCGAGGCGCTACCTGATGTTCGGCCATCACCTCGCCGCCGACGAGCTGCTGTCGGAGCTGCGAGCGGTGACCGGCCGGGACCTGAAGTCGGTGCCGATGCCGAGAGCCGTGTTCTCGGTGTGGGGCCGCATCGGCGACATCGGCCACCGGTTCGGCCGGGACCTGGTGCTGAGCTCCGAGGCCGTGGGGTACATGTTCAACTACTGCGCCGGCGACAATTCCGCCACCGAGCACGACACCGGCGTCAGGCTGCGGCCGTTCGGCGAGTCGCTGGCCGACACGATCGCCTGGATGCGCGACGAGGGCTACGTCACTGCCGCCCAAGCCGGGGCGGTGCCGTAGGCTCGCGGAGACGCCATCTGGGGGAGGCAGACACCATGAGAGTTATGGTAACCGGCGCGACGGGCTTCGTGGGGTCCCACGCAGCCAAGGCTCTCCAGGACGCCGGTCACTCCGTGCGGGTCCTGGTGCGGACGCCGGCCAAGCTCGAGTCGGTCACCGCCCGGGTGGGGGTGGACCTGTCGCTGCTGGAGACCGTCCAGGGGGACATCGCCGACGCCGGGTCAGTGGCCGGCGCGATCGAGGGCTGTGACGCGGTGGTGCATGCGGCCGCGGTGGTCGGGACGGACCCGAGTTCGGCGGCTGAGATCGAGGCCAGCAACTTCGCGGGCGCGCTCAACGTGCTGGGCACTGCCGCCGACGCCGGCTGCGACCCGATCGTGCACGTGTCCAGCGCCGCGGCCCTGTTCCCGTTCCGGACCGACCCCGTGACCTCCGACCATCCCGTGGGCGACTCTCGGATGCCGTACGCGCGGTCCAAGGCCGAGTGCGAGCAGCTGGCCCGGCGGTACCAGTCCCAGGGCCGCGGTGTGGTCATCATCTACCCCGGCGGGGTGGTCGGCCCGGGCGACTACAACAAGTCGACCCAGTTCGAGCCGCTCAAGCTGTGGTTGACCAAACCCTTCATGCGCTCGTCGGGCTACACGATGAACCTGGTCGACGTGCGAGACATCGCGGCGGTGGTCGTGGCGTCGATGCAGTCCGGCCGGGGCCCCAAGCGCTACGTGATGTTCGGCCACCACGTGACCGCCGACGACTTGCTGTCGGTGCTGTGCGAGGTGACGGGCCGGGACCTCAAGTCGGTGGCCATGCCCAAAGCTGCGTTCGTGGCATGGGGGCGGCTGGGCGACCTGGCCCGCCGGTTCGGCCGGGACCTGATCCTCACCTCCGAGGGCACCGAGTACATGTACAACACCTGCGCCGGCGACAACTCCTTCACCGAGCAGGACACCGGCATAACCCTGCGCTCCGCAGCCGAGACGCTGGCCGACTCCGTCGCCTGGATGCGCGACGAGGGCCACGTAACCGCCGACCAGGCCGGAGCGGTGCCCTAGATCACTCAAATCACAATAATCCTCATTGATTGTTGGGCTATTTCACATCTGGCTGTATCGTGCGGCTCGTGCAGGGTCGCTTGATCGAGGGCGTGGACGAGGTGTGGGCCGGTTGGTGCCATGAGGGTGCGGCGGCCGAGCTGGTGCGGGCACTGAAGTACGGACGGGTCACCACCACGGTGACACCGCTCGCGGACCGCATGGCGTCGGTGGCGGCCCCGGCGCAGGCTGCGGACGTGGTCACGTGGGTTCCGTGCAGCCCTACTCGCCGGCGCGAGCGGGGCTTCGATCCCGCCGAGTTGCTGGCCCGGGCGCTGGCCCGCCGTCTGCGGCTGCAGGCCCGCCGGCTGCTGCGCCGGCTCGACGACGAGCCCCAGACCGCCCGGAGCCGCGAGGGTCGCCTGGCCGGGCCCAGGCTGGTCGCCCGGCCGGGCCGGGTACGGGGTTCGGTACTGGTCGTCGATGACGTGTGCACCACCGGATCGACGCTGCGGGTGGCGGCCGCGGCGCTCCGAGCCGGCGGCGTCTCGGCGGTGCTGGCCGCCGTGGCCACGATGGCGCCCGCGGCACCGCGCCAGCCCGTCGCGGTACCAATACGATGAGGGCGCATAGACGTTGAATCGACTCCAGAGAGGTTGGATGTGGAGATCTCCATCAGTAGCCGCCACAAGGACATCACGCCGGGCCTCGAGGAGGCCGTGCGAACCAAGATCGGGCAGCTCGACCGTTACCTCGACCACCTCGACACCGCCGAGGTCCACTTCGACGAGGCCCGTAATCCCCGCATCGTCGACCGGGAGACCTGCGAGGTGACCCTCACCGGGCACGGCCACCATCTGCGCTGCAAGGTCAACGCCCCCGACGCCCTCACCGCCGTCGACCTGGCCGAGGCCAAGCTGGAGCGCCAGATCCGCAAGCTGCGGACCAAGCTCCAGAACCGCCACCGCGGCCGCGGCGACACCATCCGGACCGGCGCCGCGCCCGGGTCCGAGCCGATCCCGGACACGGTCGACGGCTCCGACGGCTCCGGCGGCGTCGATGGGGCCGACGACGAGCCGGAGCTGCAGATCGTCAAGACCAAGCGTTTCCACCTCGGCCCTCTTACACCGGCGGAGGCCGCGCTGAAGATGGATCTGATGGGCCACGGCTTCTTCTTCTTCATCAACTCGACCACCGGACGCTCCGCCGTCGTGTACCGCCGCGACGACGGAGCGGTGGGCCTCATCGACGAGGCCGGCTGACCAGAGGCCGAGCGGATAGGCGGCGACGGATGAGGCATGGAGTGAGGCGCACAGCGAGGCCGTGGCCCGAGCGGCCCGTGAGCGAAGCGAACAAGAGCGGGAGTGACACCGTCGCAACGCGACGGGCTTGCACCTCTCCGCAGGGCCTCTGAGAGGCCGGGCACCGGGGGTCCGGGTCGATGTCGCTGCTGAAGAGGGTCCTGCGCTCCGGCGAGGGCCGCAAGCTCAGGGACCTCCAGGCGCTGGTCCCCGACATCAACGCGCTCGAGCCCGAGATGCAGCGCCTCGACGACGACGGGCTCCGGGCCCGCACCGGCGAGTTCCGCAGCCGGCTGGAGCGGGGCGAGTCGCCCGACGACCTGGTGCTGGAGGCCTTCGCGGTGGTCCGGGAGGCCGCGGTCAGGGTGCTGGGCCAGCGCCACTACGACGTGCAGCTCGTGGGCGGCGCGGCCCTCTACTGGGGCGCGGTGGCCGAGATGCGCACCGGCGAGGGCAAGACCCTCACCTCCACGCTGCCGGTCTACGTCGCCGGGCTGACCGGGCGGGGCGTGCACGTGGTGACGGTCAACGACTACCTGGCCGGGCGGGATGCCGAGTGGATGGGCCAGCTCTACAAGTGGCTCGGCCTCAGCGTCGGGCTGATCGTCCCCGGAAACCGGGGGTGGGAGCACAAGCGCAACCAGTACGCCTGCGACGTCACCTACGGGACCAACAACGAGCTCGGCTTCGACTATCTGCGCGACAACATGGCCATGTCGCGCTCCGAGCAGGTCCAGCGGGGCCACCACTACTGCATCGTGGACGAGATCGACTCGATCCTCATCGACGAGGCCCGCACCCCGCTGATCATCAGCGGCCAGGTGGCCGACGCGGCCAAGCTCTACACCCGCTTCGCGACCGTCGCCCGGGGCCTGCGGCGCGACGTCCACTACGAGGTGGACGAGGAGAAGCGCTCGGTCGCGCCCCTCGAGGAAGGCGTCCACGCGGTCGAGCGGATGCTGGGCGTGGACAACCTCTACGACATGGTGGCCCAGAACCTGGTGCACCAGCTTCAGGCCGCGCTGCGGGCCAAGGAGCTCTACCGGCGCGACCGCGACTACATCGTGGATCACAACCAGGTCAAGATCGTCGACGAGTTCACCGGGCGGGTCCTGGAGGGGCGGCGCTGGTCCGACGGGCTGCACCAGGCCGTGGAGGCCAAGGAGGGGGTGGCCATCAAGGAGGAGAACCAGACGCTGGCCACCATCACCCTGCAGAACTACTACCGCATGTACGAGCGCCTGGCCGGCATGACCGGGACGGCCGAGACCGAGGCCAGCGAGTTCGCGTCCACCTACAACCTGCACGTGGTGAGCGTCCCGACCCACCGCCCCACCGTCCGCGGCGACCAGGCCGACCTGATCTACAAGACCGAGGACGCCAAGTTCGCGGCCTGCGCCGAGGACATCGAGGAGCGCAACACCGCGGGCCAGCCCGTGCTGGTGGGCACCGTGTCGGTCGAGAAGTCCGAGAAGCTGTCCCGGCTGCTCGACAAGCGGGGCGTCCCCCATGAGGTGCTCAACGCCAAGCAGCATCACCGCGAGGCCGAGATCGTCACCCAGGCGGGCCGCCTCGGAGCGGTGACGGTGGCCACCAACATGGCCGGACGGGGCGTCGACATCCTCCTCGGAGGCAACCCCGAGGGGCTGGCCCGGCGAGACCTGCGGGCCGAGGGCCTCGACGAGGCCACGCCCGAGGGCGCCCAGCGCCTGAGCGAGCTCACCGCCAAGCACCGGGCCGCCACCGACACCGAGCGCGAGGAGGTGCTGGAGCTCGGCGGTCTATACGTGCTCGGCACCGAGCGCCACGAGAGCCGCCGCATCGACAACCAGCTCAGGGGCCGGTCCGGACGCCAGGGCGACCCGGGCGAGAGCCGCTTCTACCTGTCGCTGGAGGACGAGCTCATGAGCCGGTTCGCCACCGGCGCCATGAACTGGGTGATGGACAAGGCCCTGCCCGAGGACGTCCCCATCGAGGCCGGCATGGTCACCAAGGCCATCGAGCGGGCCCAGAACACCGTCGAGCAGCGCAACGCCGAGACCCGCAAGAACGTTCTCAAGTACGACGAGGTCATGAACGCGCAGCGCAAGGTCATCTACCAGCGCCGGGCCCAGATCCTCGACGGCGCCGACCTCGACTCCGACACCCTGGAGTACCTGGAGTCGGCGGTGGGCGGCGCGATCGGGACGCACTGCTCCTCGGAGCATCCCGAGGAGTGGGACCGCGACCAGCTGGGGACCGAGCTGGCCGGTCTGTGGCCGGGCGGTGTCGATGCCGCTGCGCTCGAGGCGGCCGCCTCCCACGACCAGCTGTCCGAGGTCGTGACCCGGACGGCGATCGACCACTACCACCAGCGGGAGGCCGAGCTCGGCACCGACGTGATGCGCCAGGTCGAGCGCCAGGTGATGCTGCGGCTCATCGACCAGAAGTGGCGGTCCCACCTGCACGAGATGGACCTGCTGCGCGAGGGCATCCACCTGCGGGCCATGGGGCAGAAGGACCCGGCCACCGAGTGGCAGCGCGAGGGCTTCGACATGTTCGGGCAAATGATGGACAGCATCGGTGAGGACTTCGTGCGCTACGTGATGCACGTTCAGCTCGCGGAGCGCGCCGAGGCCGACACCCAGACGCTCAAGGGTGTGAGCGCGACCAAGGACGATGACGCGGCCGACGGCGCGGCCGGCTCGCCCGCCGGCCGGGCCCGCCCGGCTGCCCCGAACCGTCCCGCCAGCCGGGCGCCGGTCGTGAAGAGCGACCTGGAGAAGGTGGGACGCAACCAGCCGTGCCCCTGCGGCAGCGGCAAGAAGTACAAGATGTGCTGCGGCCGCCCCGGCGCGGCCTGAGCGTCCGTGCAGGACTTCTCCGACGATCTGCGCCGGCTGCGGGGCCGCCTCGAGGAGGCCGAGGTCTATCTGCGGGTCGAGGCGCTGCGGGCCCGGCGCCCCCAGCTGGAGGCCGAGTCGTCGCGGCCGGACCTGTGGGAGGTGCCCGAGCGGGCCCGGGCCGTCACCTCCGAGCTGGCCTCGATCAACGAGGACCTGACCGTCTTCGACCGCCTCGCGGCCGAGATCTCCGACGTCGAGACCCTCAACCAGCTCGCGGTGGAGGAGGGCGACGACTCCGAGGAGGCCGAGATCGCCCGGCTGCTGTCCGCCATAGGGGACCGGTTCGACGAGCTGGAGGTGCGCTCGCTGTTCACCGGCGAGTTCGACGAGCGCGACGCGGTGTGCCAGATCAAGTCGGGTGAGGGCGGCACCGACTCGCAGGACTGGGCCGAGATGCTGCTGAGGATGTACCGCCGCTGGGCCGAGCGGAGGGGCTTCGAACTCGAGGTCACCGCGCTGTCGGAGGGCACCGAGGCCGGGTACTCCAGCGTGGACTTCCTGGTGAGGGGCCGCGGCGCCTACGGCTGGATGCGCTCCGAGCACGGCGTCCACCGCCTGGTGCGGATCTCCCCGTTCAACAACGAGGGCAAGCGCCAGACGGCCTTCACCGCGGTGGACGTGGCCCCCTTCTTCGAGGAGGTCGCCGACGAGGTGGTCATCGACGAGAAGGATCTGCGGGTCGACACCTACCGCTCCTCGGGCGCGGGGGGCCAGCACGTGAACGTGACCGACTCGGCGGTGCGCGTCACCCACCTGCCCACCGGGATCGTGACCAGCTGCCAGAACGAGCGCAGCCAGCACCAGAACAAGGAGCGGGCCATGCAGATGCTGGCCGGCAAGCTGCTCAACCTGGAGCGCAAGCGACGCTCCGACGAGATCGCCGGCATCAAGGGCGAGCAGCGCAAGGTGGGCTTCGGCAGCCAGATCCGCAGCTACGTGATGCAGCCCTACCAGATGGTCAGGGATCAGCGGACCCGCTACGAGACCCCCAACGTGGACGCGGTCCTGGGCGGCGACCTGGATCCGTTCATGGAGTCGTGGCTGCGATGGAGCCGGGCCTCGGGTGCCGCTGGGCCGGTGGAGGGGGCTGGTACTGTCGCCGAGCGAGGCGCTTTGGCCGGAGGTGTTGCCGAGTGATCAAGATGGAGAAGGTCACCAAGGTGTTCAAGGGCGACGTGGTGGCCCTGCGCGACGTGACCATAGACATCGGCAAGGGCGAGTTCGTCTTCCTGGTGGGCCCGTCGGGGTCGGGCAAGTCGACGTTCATCCGGCTCCTCAACCGCGAGGAGGTGCCCGAGCACGGCCGGATATTCGTGGCCGGGCGCGACATCGGCGGGCTCAGCTCCTGGAGGGTCCCCTACCTGCGCCGCAACATCGGCTACGTGTTCCAGGACTACAAGCTGCTGCAGAAGAAGACGGTGGCCGAGAACGTCGCCTTCGCCCTGGAGGCGATCGGCAAGGGCCCCCACGTCATCAAGCGCCAGGTGCCCGCCATCCTGGAGCTGGTCGGGCTGTCCCGCAAGATCGACCGGTTCCCGCACGAGCTCTCCGGGGGCGAGCAGCAGCGGGTCTCGATCGCCCGTGCCTTCATAAACCGGCCCATGATCCTGCTGGCCGACGAGCCCACCGGGAACCTGGACCCCACCACCTCGGTGGGGATCATGCGCCTGCTGGAGCGGATCAACGAGATCGGCACGACGGTGGTGATGGCCACCCACGACAGCAGCATCGTCGACAGCATGCGGCAGCGGGTGGTGGAGCTCGACCGGGGGATGGTCGTGCGCGACCAGGCCCGAGGCGTCTACGAGTAGCCGATCGAGTAGTCCGCAATGTTAGCCCTTGCCCACGCTCGCCCTCGCAGGTAGTCCGTGATGTCCAGCTCCGTCCTGTCGTCGGGTAGCCACTGATGTTCAGCTTCCGCTACGTGTTGCGCGAGACGGGCCAGAACCTGTGGCGCAACGTCCTGCTGGCGGTGGCCACCGTCATCACGGTGGGGGTGTCGTTGGCGATGTTCGGCGGCTTCCTGCTCTTCCAGCGGGCCGTGGACAGCGCCACCGCCCGCTGGGAGGACGGCGTCGAGTTCATCGTGTGGATGAACGCCGACGTCGGGACGGCCGAGGACGCCGGCATCCGCAACCAGCTCGACGAGAGCCCCGGCGTGCAGGACTGGCAGTACGTCGACCGGCTGGCCTCCTACGAGGAGTTCCGGGACTTCTTCGAGGACACCCCAGAGGTTCTCGACATCGCCGCCGAGCAGGACATTCCCCCTTACTACCGGGTGGCGCCGATCGACCCTGATCCCGACGTGGTGGAGGAGTTGGGCAACCAGTTCAAGGGCCGGCCCGGTGTGCGGACAGTCACCTTCGCCGGCGATGTGATCCGGGACGTCCAGAACCTCTCGGACCGGGCCGGGCGGGTGCTGTTCATCGGCTCCATCGTCCTGCTGGCGGCCTCCACCCTGCTTATCCTCAACACGCTGGCGGTGGCCATCGGCAACCGCCGGACCGAGATCGAGATCATGCGGCTGGTGGGGGCCACCAAGGCGTTCATCCGCATCCCGTTCATGCTCGAGGGCCTGGTGCAGGGACTGCTCGGCGCGGCCGTGGCCATGACCAGCAACGCGCTGCTGCGCAACTACGTGATCGATCAGTTCAGCGACGCCGACGGCTTGCGGCTCCTGGCCGGGTTCAAGGTGGACGACGCGGCCATGCTCCAGGTCAACCTGCTGGTGCTGGTCATCGCGGTGGGGGTCGCAGTCGTAGGGGCGAACCTCGCGGTAGCCATGCACCTAAACGACTAGTCCCCGGCTCGTCAGTACAAGTTATGTTGAATAACATCTTTCTGCGTATGCTTGTGATATAGTAATCTATCACAACTTCCCCCATGTGTTGGATCAAGTGTGGGGAAGACCATGCCATTGAATGCTTCCGTCATTGAGACGGTACGCGTAGGGTTCAGGCCGGTGAACGCTGACGAACTGCTCAGCCGGCTGGTGGCGCGCGGTGTGGCGCAGGAAGTGACACCGGGCGCGGGCGGTGTGCGGGCCGTGAGGTTCAAGCACATCGAGGTTGCGGCTGCTGCCGAGTCGGGGGAGCGCTATCTGCGGGCCCGCTGGCGTGAGCGGGTCGGGAACTCCGCTGTCAGCTATCTGCTGATCACCGATGACTCCGAGAACGAGGGGAGTGTGCTGACTCTCGGCCCGCGCGAGGCGCAGGAGCCCATCCGCTCGGTGGACTGCGCCGGCCTGGCCGCCGTTATCGAGGAGGCCGCGCTCATGACCGGCCTCGACGCGGTCCGTCACGTCTCGGGAGAGGTCGTCCGGCTGGCCGGCCGGGGCATGGTCGTGCACGGGCTGCTGACCCGTCACACCTTGGAGTCCCGACTGCTCGGCGATCCCGGCTATCAGGTCTTTGCGGCCGAGACGTTGGACGGCCTGCGGGTCAAGAGCGACTGGCGCACCTTGCTCGACGGGCTGGGGTACCAGATCGAGCGCCTGGAGCCTCGGGGCTACCTTGCTCGATTCGAGGGCCGCCCGGTTGCGATCGTGCATCCGAAGGCCGATCCGCGCGACTTCATGAGGCTCGACGAAGCCGGTCGCCCTGCCGAAGGCGTCCTGGCGGCCGACTGCCGGGCTCGCGGCGCCCGATACGGCATCCTTGTCAGCCGCAGCCGCTACCGCCTCCTGGACTGCGACCAATCGGCGTCGACTGCCGAATGGCTGGACCTCGACGCCGAGTTGCTGGGTGTGGCCCGACGCCCGTACCTGGCGCTCCTAGCTCCGAGCTACCTGGCCGAAGGGCGACTTGCGGACCTTCAAGCGGGACCTCGAACTGATACTCCAACTGGTGGCCACGATACGCCGCAAGATCGTGGCCGCTCGGCCTTACGGGATGGAGATCGATGTGATCGAGGCTGACGTGGAGGAAGAGATCAGGACCTACACCCGCCGCCTCAGCGAAGGCGACGAGACGCTCCTGGACGAGGCTGACCCGACGACCGGAGTGCAGGCGGTCAACGGTGAGCTGCTCCGGGCCGAACTGCGGAGGGCTGCCGCCGTGTCCTCCCCTCCAGCCGCGGCCGAGGCCTACGACGCGCTGGGCGCCGAACGCACCAGCCTGGTCCGCCAGGACCTAGCCGGAATCAAGCGCCTTCTAGACAGCGACGCCATCGATGCCGATGAAGCCGCCCACGGAGTCGTGGCGGTAGTCGAGTTCCACGGCCTGCGAGCCGTGGACACCCCGCCCCCGACCCCTCAGATCACCGAGGACGACCTAGGAGTCGTCTGCTGGATGGCCGTGCTCCAGCCACCGAAGTAGCTTGCGATGTGCACGAGGAGAACTGGACGAGAATGAACGGCACCCAGGCTCGAGACAATGACACTGAGGGTGGCGTGGGAGCGACTCGCGTTGAGGCGCTGTACTACCGATCCTTGCGGTATGTCTCGCAGCCGCTGGGCCGTTTCCATGTACTGGTGGGAGCAAACGCGAGCGGAAAGTCCAACTTCCTGGACGTGCTGGCGTTCTTGGGTGATGTCCTTCGCACCGATCTAGCCACCGCCATGCTCGGTGATGACCGACTGGGTATTCCCCTGAGAGCATCTGACGGCCTCGACCTGCTGTGGTCGGGGTCACGCGAGTACTCGTGGCAATCGCACGACTCCTTCGAGCTTGCGGTTGAGATGATGATCCCCGAGCAGTTGAGCCCATCGAGCCGCCCATCGGAGTGCCGATATGAGGTGAAGATTGATGTCTCTTCTGAACCTACGTTCGTCGCTGAGACGCTGTGGCTCAAGCCGCTTGACTTGACCTTGCCGCTCGCGGAGAGTCCCCGGAGCATCTTCCCGCAGCCTCCAACGCCTCCATTGCAAATCGCGCGAGCGCCGGGTGAGCATGCTCCCCACCGCTGGGAGAAGGTCGTGTCGAGGGGACGCGAGCCTGAGAGGGTGAACTATCGAGCTGAGACGAGCGGATGGACGGCACCATTCCAGATCGCGGCCGGCAAGTCAGCCCTCGCCAACCTGCCTGAGGACCATTCGCTGTTCCCGGTTGCCCTCTGGTTCAGGCAGAGGTTGGCTGGTGCCGAGCGGATCGTGCTTTCTGGGGAGGCAATGCGGCGACCCAGTCCGCCAATCCAGCGCGACAGATTCCTTCCCGACGGCTCCAACTTGCCACATGTGGTTGATCGCCTGGCGAAGTCTTACCCGGACCGGCATACACGCTGGGTTAGACATGTACGCGAAGCGTTGCCACAGATTGCGGGAATAGCCACATGTGAGCGAGACGAGGACCGCTCTCGTTACGTCGTCTTGGAGCAGTCCAACGGGCAGAAGGTTCCGTCGTGGCTCGTGTCTGACGGCACGCTGCGGCTACTGGCCTTGACGTTGCTTGCGTATGCACCAGACATCTCAGGGATGTATCTGATCGAAGAACCCGAGAATGGACTGCACCCATTGGCTATCGAGACCGTGATGCAGTCCCTGTCATCCGTGTATGACGCGCAGGTTCTGGTCGCGACGCACTCACCGGTTGTAGCGCGACTCACTACGCCTGGGCAGGTGCTCTGTGTGGCGCGGGACGAAGCAAACGGTACGGATGTGGTCTCCGGTCGCGAGCATCCGCGTCTTCAACAGTGGCAGGGCCACGTAGACTTGGGCACTCTGCTGGCTGGCGGGGTCCTCGGCTCGCACGGTGTAAGCGGGCCACATGAAGTCAGCGAGCCTGACAGCCAGTCTGCATGACAACAGACCTGTTGTGTCTCGTGGCCGACCGGAACATGCAGTCGGCAGTGTCGGCGTTGTTGGCTCGGCCGAAGAGCCTGGGCATCCGTCCGATCACATTCCGCATTCACCGTCACCCGGAGCAGGATTCCGGTTGCTTCCATCAGGGCGCGCAGTACTTGGCCAATCTACGGGAGGGTGAGGAGCATGGAATCATTGTGCTTGACTTTGAATGGGATGGTCCCGCTGCAACGGGGCTCGAGTTGGAGTCCATGTTGGAGGATGATCTCCAGCAGATCGGGCTTGGCGATTGGGGGACCGCCGTAGTAATCGAGCCGGAACTAGAGGCATGGGTCTTCAGTGGGTCCATCCATGTTCCCAAACACCTTGGGTGGACGGGAGGAAGTCGTGAGTTCAGGCGCGCGTTGCAGCGTCAGGGTCTTTGGCCCAACGGCGACATCAAACCGCCGGATCCGAAGAGAGCGATGGAATGGGCGCTCGCGCAGGCACGTATAGCAAGGTCGTCTGTGATATACGAGGACCTGGCGAGCAGCGTGGGCACGAAGAACTGTGCTGATCCAGCGTTTCAGAAGTTCCGCAAGACACTGAGGTCTTGGTTCCCTTAGCGGGGCGCGATGCCGCCCGCCAGCTTGGGGGAAGTGCTGGCGGGCGGCCGAACCGGTTGCGGGTCCCGCTATGGGCCGGGGTCAGCCCAGGGTGTCGAGGGGCGCGATGTAGGGGAGGTCCAGGGCGTCGGCCACTGCGGGCTCGGTGATCTGCCCTCTGCGCACGCTGAGGCCGTCCTGCAGGCCCTTGTCGGATGCGATGGCCTCGACGACGCCCTGGTCGGCGAGCTTGATCACGTAGGGGAGGGTGGCGTTGTTGAGGGCCTGGGTGGAGGTGCGCGGGACCGCGCCCGGCATGTTGGCCACGCAGTAGTGGACCACGTCGTCGACCACGTAGGTCGGTTCGGCGTGGGTGGTGGGCCTGGAGGTCTCGGCGCAGCCGCCCTGGTCGATGGCCACGTCCACGATCACGGTGCCCGGCCGCATGACCTTGACCATCTGTCTCGTGATCAGGCGGGGCGCCCGGGCGCCGGGCAGCAGCACGGCCCCGATCACCAGATCCGCGGTGAAGACCGCCTGGGCCAGCCGGCTGGGGCTCGAGTACAGGGTGCGCAGCGCGGGGCCGAAACGGGCGGCCTGCGACTCCAGCACCCTCGCGTCGCGGTCGAGCACGGTCACGTCGGCGCCGAGCCCGATGGCCATCTCCACCGCGTTGGTGCCCACGACGCCCCCGCCGATGACTGTCACGGGCGCGGCGGCCACGCCGGGCACGCCGCCCAGCAGCACTCCCCGGCCACCCGCGGATGCCTCCAGGCAGCGGGCGCCGGCCTGGATGGCCAGGCGTCCCGCTACCTGGGACATGGGGGCGAGCAGCGGAAGGCGACCGTTGCCGTCGGTCACCGACTCGTAGGCGATGGCGGTGACCCCGCTGGCCAGCAGGTCGCAGGCCTGGTCGGGGTCGGGGGCGAGGTGGAGGTAGGTGAACAGGGTGTGGTCGGCTCTCAGCAGGGCCCGCTCGGGGGCCAGGGGCTCCTTGACCTTGACGATCAACTCGGCCACCTCGAAGAGGTCCCCGGCGGTGGGGACGATGATGGCCCCGCAGCCCTTGTACTCGTCGTCCTCGAACCCGGCACCCGCGCCCGCGCCGCTCTCCACGAATACCTCGTGCCCGCGGTCGGAGACTTCGCGCACGCTGTCGGGGGTGAGCCCGACGCGGCGCTCCTCGCTCTTGATCTCTTTCGGGACTCCGATTCGCATGTGAACCCCTCCACCTGCGATTGCCGAGAGAATACACGCGTCCTAGCGGCAAGAAACTAGCGAAATCGATGCTAGTTCTCGATCAAGCGCCGCAATTCTTGCGCTGAGGGCAGATCTGGCGCAAAATATTTCATATGCTTGATATCGACTCGATTGATCGGCTCATCCTCAACGAGCTCCAGACCGACGGTCGGGTCTCCCACTCCGAGCTGGCTGACCGGGTGGGGTTGTCGACGTCGGCCTGCCACCGCCGGGTGCGCCGGCTGGAGGCCGGCGGCGTGATCGCGGGCTACGTGATGATCCTCGACACCGAGGCCATCGGCCGCGACCTCGACGTGTTCGTGGAGGTGTCGCTGGTCAGCCAGAGCGAGGAGTCGCTGCGGCACTTCGAGGAGGAGGTCCGGGCCTGCCCCGAGGTGATGTCGTGCCACCTGGTGGCCGGCGACGCCGACTACCTGGTCCACCTCGCGGTGCACGACCACCGCGACTTCGAGCGGATCCACAACGAGCACCTGTCCCGGCTGCCGGGCGTGGCCAGGCTGCGGTCCAACTTCGCGATCCGCACCGTCTACCAGACCACCCGCCACCTGCTGTAGACGCAGGGCGGGCCGGGGCGCCCCTAGCTGGTCTGGGTGCCGACCTTGAGGTCCTTGAACGCCACGCCCCGGTCGACGCTGATGTCGCGGGGCAGCCCCAGCACCCGGTCGCCGATGATGTTGCGCTGGATCTCCGAGGTCCCACCGGCGATCCCGGCCTGAAGTGACGTGAGAGCCTGGCGTTGCCAGTAGGAGTCGGCCTCGTCCTCCCATGCCACGCCGGAGGCTCCCGCTATGGCCATGGACACTTCGGTGTTCAGGTCGGCGATCTGCACGGTGGCCAGCTTGCCGACCGATCCGCCCGGTCCCGGGGTGCGTCCCGCCTTGAGATCGGCCCGGGTGCGCATGGCCACCAGCGAAAGGCAGGTCTCCAGGATGTGCAGCCGCATCAGCTTCTGGCGCAGGGCCGGGTCGCCGTCGAGCCCCCGCTTGCGGGCCGCCTCGATCAGCCGGTCGGTGCGGTCGGTGGTTATCCCGCCGGTGGTGCCTGAGCCGATGGCCACCCGCTCGTACATCAACATGGCGGTGGCCATGCGCCAGCCGTTGTTGAGGTCGCCGAGCAGGTTGCCGGCGCTGATGCGCACGTCGGTGAAGAACACCTCGTTGAAGTGGTTGCCGCCGTCGATCTGGTGGATGGGCCGGACCTCCACACCGTCGGCATCCATGGGCACGATGAACATCGAGATGCCGGCGTGTTTGGGCACGTCGGGGTCGGTGCGGGCGATAATGATCCCGTAGGCGCACAGGTGGGCGAGGGTGGTCCACACCTTCTGGCCGTTGATGATCCACTCGTCGCCGTCGCGCTCGGCCCGGGTCTGGAGGCTGGCCACGTCGGAGCCCGCACCGGGCTCGGAGAACATCTGGCACCAGACGTCCGCGGCGGAGATGATGCGGGCCAGGTGGGCCGACTTCTGCTCGTGGGTGCCGTACTCGGCCAGCATGGGCAGGCACATCCCGTGGGAGATGAGCAGGTCGTAGGTCATGTTGGGGTAGTGGCTGTACTCGTCGCGCCAGACCTTGTCGTGGGCCTTGGTCAGCCCGGCGCCTCCGTATTCGGCCGGGTAGGTCAGCCCGGCCAGCCCTGCGGCGGCCAGCGCCCGCTGGAACCTCTGGGCCGCCCGCAGCCGCAGCTCGCCCCGCGGATCGGGTCGTCCGCCGAGGTCGATGCCGGTGGCGTGCTCGTCGAGGAATGCCCGGCAGCGGGCCCGGAACGCCTCGTCCTCTTCGGGGGTCAGGACGTCGTCGGCCACGTCGGCCAGCGTAGTGGCCGGCGCACTGACGGGGTCCCGCCGGCGGGCGGTCCCAGAGGTCGGCACGACCGCCGCGGCGCCGGTCGATCGAGGATCACTGGCCGTAAGTCGGTAGAGTTATCCCCAGCCTGGCCGGGATGTCCGGCCGGCGGTTCGCTGACGGGTGTTGGTTCTTCCGGTCATCGTGAGCCAAACCCAGAGACTGCTGCCCTCACCGCCCCTCTCGAGGCAGCGCCGAACCCATGAGACGCCCGCTCGACGCGGGCAAGGAGAACAATGCCCCCCACCTTCGCCCGACTGGGCGTACCCGAGTCCATATGCCGCGCCCTCGAGGAGCGCGGCATCACCCAACCCTTCGACATCCAAGCGGCCGCGATGGCCGACGCCATGGCCGGTCACGACATCTGCGGCCGCGCTCCCACCGGATCGGGCAAGACCCTGGCCTTCGGGATCCCGCTCGTGGCCAACGCCGTTCGGGCCCGGCCCCACCGGCCGACGGCGCTGGTGCTGGCCCCCACCCGGGAGCTCGCCGACCAGATCATGACCGAGCTGCGGTCCTTCGCCGGAGGCGTGCGGGTCGCGGTCGTCTACGGCGGCGTGGGCTACGGCCGCCAGATCGAGTCCCTGCGCCGGGGCGTCGACATCCTGGTGGCGTGTCCCGGACGCCTCGAAGACTTGATCGAGCAGGGCGTGGTCAGCCTCGGCGCGGTGGAGGCAGTCGTGATCGATGAGGCTGACCGCATGGCCGACATGGGATTCGTCCCGGCCGTGCGGCGCCTGCTCGACCAGACCTCGGCCGCCCGGCAGACGATGCTGTTCTCGGCCACTCTCGACGGCGACGTGGCGTCGCTCACCCGCGACTACCAGCACCGCCCTGTGCGCTGCGAGGTCGGTGAGGAGACCCCGGACGTGGTCGCGGCCGACCACGTGTTCTGGAACGTGGCCCGGGCGGAGCGCATCGGGGTCACCGCGGACGCCATCGCCGCGTCCGGCCGCGCGATCGTGTTCTGCCGGACCCGCCACGGCTGCGACCGGCTGGCCCGCCAACTCGGTCGGACCGGCATCGCGACCGCGGCCATCCACGGCGGCCGGAGCCAGAACCAGCGCACCCGAGCACTGGGGGAGTTCGCCGCCGGCCGGGTTCAGGCCCTGATAGCGACCGATGTCGCGGCCCGGGGCATCCACGTCGAGCGCGTCGGAGCGGTCATCCACTACGACGCTCCCGAGGACCACAAGGCCTATCTGCACCGGTCGGGACGCACCGCCCGAGCCGGCCAGGGCGGCGTCGTCGTCTCGCTCGTCCCGCCCGAGCAGGCCCGGGAGCTGGGCCGGATGCAGCGTCAGCTCGACATCCGGCAGCCGATCACCGAAGTCGACATGGCCGCGATCACACGGCCCGGCCAGTCTGTGAGCTCCGAGCCCGCTGCGGCCGCCGCAGACCCGAACCCGCCGCGCCACGGGTCTGAGCCGGGCCGCGGTGTCGAGCGTTCAGGCGCCCGGCAGCAGTCCCGCTCCCGGCGCAGCAGCCGGCCGCCTCGCTCCGGCAACCGCAGCAGCCGGCCGCCGCGGTCCCGCAACCGCAACCGGAACCGGCGGTCACCGACCAGGTCGGCCGCCTGAGCAGAACGACTCAGTAGGGCGACCCTCCAGGGCGGCTCAGAACTCCGTCACCACGGCGACACCGCTGGCACCGAAGCCGGCCATCGTCTCGAAGGCCCCAGGCAGGTCGTCGAGGCCTATGGTGCGGCTCACCAGCAGGCCCAGGTCCATTCCGGTGGCTGTGATCAGGTCCATCAGCTCGGGATACTGGCGGGCCGACATGCCCTTGGTGCCGAGCACTTCCAGCTCCTTCGTGATGATGGTGGCCACCGGCAGCGCGGTGGTCCGCGTCGACAGCAGCCCGGCCTGGACGTGGCGGCCCTGCTTGCGCAGGCAGCGCACTGAGTTGGCGGCCACCTCGGCGTTGCCCAGAGCGTCGACGGACACGTGGGCGCCCCCGCCGGTGGCGTCTCGCACCGCCCCGACGGTGGCCCGGCCGTTGTCGGGATCGGCGGTCACCCCGGCCGCCGCGCCCATGGCCGCAGCCAGCTCCAGTGCCCGGCCGTCGATGTCGACGGCCACCACCTGAGCACCCACGGCCGCTCCGATCATCACCATGCACAATCCCAGCCCTCCGCAGCCGTGCACGGCCAGCCACTCTCCCGGGGAGAGGCGGGCCCGCTCGATCAGGGCCCGGTAGGCGGTGATCATGCGGCATCCCAGGATCGAGCCGTGCTCGTAGGACACCGCCTCGGGCAGGGCGGCCAGGTTGGTGTCGGCGTGGTCGATGGCGCAGTAGCGGGCGAAGGAGCCCCAGTGGGTGAACCCGGGCAGGAAGTAGTTGTCGCAGATCTGCTCGTTGCCGGCCGCGCACTGCTCGCAGGCCCCGCAGCCACAGCAGAAGGGCACGGTCACCCGGTCGCCGGCCGACCAGCCCGACACGCCCGGCCCGGTCTCGGCCACCACTCCGGCCAGCTCGTGGCCGGGGACGTGGGGCAGTGTCATGGTGGGGTCGTGGCCGTGCCACGCGAACAGGTCGCTGCGGCACAGGCCCGAGGCCCGCACCTCGATCACCACGCCGTCGTCGGGCACGGCCGGGTCGGGCAGGTCCTCGACGGTGATGGGCCCGTTGAACTCCGAGTAGACCGCGCCTCGCATCGTGCAGAGACTATTGGCTCACCGTCTCACGAGTTGAGCAACTCGATCTGGACGTCCCGGTACCGCACCGCGCCCGAGTTGACCGCCACCTCGGTTCCGCCCTTGCGCAGGAACACGCTGTGGCCCGGCGCCACGCTCGAGGACTTCGAGTCGGACCCCGTCTCGCCCGTCCCGAGCGGCTCGACGGTGACGTGGTCGCCCTCCACGACCACCACGATGTAGTCGTTCTCGTGATGGTGCAGCGGTGATCTCTCGCCCGGTTCGAGAACCATCTCCCAGACACGGATCTGATCATCCTCGAACAGGACCCGATCACCGATGGGACCCAGTTCGGAACTGTCTGTCATGGCGTCTCCTGGCTGGTGGGCGTCTCGAACTCTATGCCCCGGCCGAACCACCAGCCAGGCGTCCGGGTCATGGCCGGCCGTCGAGTTCTGGCATCGTGTCACGATGATCGTGGTGGCGACCACCGACGACGACCTCGTCAGGGTCCGCAACCGGCTCCAGGAGTTGGGCGCCCGCCCGGTGGGCGTCGCGGCGCCCAGCAGTCTCCGCCGGGTGGTGCTGGCCGCTGTCGACGGCGAGACGGACGGGTTCGCAGTGGTCGCGTCGCTGCGAGCCGAGGGGGAGATGGCTGTGATCAGGCCGGACGGCGGCGCAGCTCTCAAGAAGTGGCTTCAACACTCCCGGCCGGTCGACTTCGGCGGGCGGCTCAGTGTCTGCCGGGCCTGGTCGGAGCACGATCGCCGGGACCTTCCGGGCATGGTCGAGCTCGGACCGGGCGGCTTCGGCGACGGCCGCCATCCCACGACCGCCCTGATCATCGAGGAACTCCTGGACCGGATCGCGGGCGGCGAGCGGGTCCTCGACGTGGGCTGCGGCAGCGGCGTCCTGGGGCTCTGCGCGCTGCGTCTGGGCGCGGCCCAGGTCGTGGCGCTCGACATCGACGGTGACGCCGTCGAAGCGGCGCGGCGCAATGCTCGGATCAACGGCATGGGCGACCGCATGGAGGCGACGCCGGCTCCTCTCGACGACATCGAGGGCACCTTCGGTGCGGTGGTGGCCAACATCGCTCGGGCGGGGATCGTCGAGCTCGCCTTGGAGCTTGTGGCCCACGTGTCGCCGGACGGATGGCTCGCGGTGGGCGGGATCTCGCCGTCGCAGTGCTCACAGGTCGCCGGCTTCCTGCACCCCCTCGCCGAGGTCGAGCGCCGAGCCTCCGGCGAGTGGGCCACTCTGGTGCTCACCCGCCCGTGACTTGCATGGGGCACACGCGCCACAGCCGGCGAGCAGGGGAGTGGTGATCCGTCGCGGAATCGAAAGGCGCCCGCGGTGTGCCACGATTGTGGGCATGGTTGATGTCGCCCGGCCCAGCGACGCTGACGTGCTCGGTGCCGCCGCCACTGCCTCCGGGCTGGACATCGATGCCCCGGTGAAGATCCCTGTCGAGCGCTACGTCTCGGCCGGGTTCGCCGAGTTGGAGCACGGGCGGCTGTGGCCGAGGGTCTGGCACGTGGCCTGCACCGTCGACCATGTCGCCAACCCTGGCGACTGGTTCGAGCACCGGCTGGGCCGCTACTCGATACTGCTCGTGCGGGGCGACGACGGCGTGCTGCGGGGATTCCAGAACGTCTGCCGCCACCGGGGCAACACGATCTGCCAAGGCTCGGGCACCGGCGCGAGCGAGCTGCGCTGCCCCTACCCCCCAGCGGATCTGGGACCGCCACAGCGCGTCCTACCAGGACTACGGGGTGCCCAGCCCCCGCCTGGGCCGCGACGTGGACGATCAGCAGGTGTGGGACGCGTTCGTCATCACCCAGGGCGGCCGCATGGGGCCGGCCCACAAGGATCGGAGCGACGCCCCCGACGTGCCGGCCGGCCAGACCCTCCGGGACGTGATCGCCCAGAAGATCAGGGACCATCAGGCGACGCAGGGGGTGGACCTGTCGGGCTACGACACCGCCCAGATCACGAGCCTGAGCCAGTACAACCTGTTCCCCAACACCACCGTGCTCGTCAGCGCGGATCTCTACACCGTGATGACGGCCCGTCCCGGTCCGAGCCCCGACGAGGCCCAGCTGGTCATCCTCCAGTTGAGCCGGATGCCGTCAGCCGACGCCCCGCTGTCGTCGCCGATCCACGTCACCGTGCAGATGGATCAGGCCGACTTCGGGTTCGTCCTCAACCAGGACCTGAGCGTGATCCGCACCATGCAGACCGGCCTGCACCAGCCCGGGATGACACACCTGACCATCTCGAGCGAGGAGTGCCGCATCATCAACATGAACCACCACCTTGAGCGCTTCCTCAGCCTCGAGCCCGGCGGCACCGAACCAGCATGACGACCGATCCCTCCGACGTTCCGCAGATCGACGACTGGAGCCGCCTGCTCGACGGCAAGGTCGCGGTCGTCACCGGGGGCGGTGCCGGGATCGGCGCGGCAATCAGCGAGCTGTTCGCCGAGCATGGGGCCGCAGTGGAGATCGCGGAGATCGACGCCGACCGGGCTGCCGGAGTCGTTGATTCCATCGCGGCCGCCGGTGGCCGTGCCCGTGCCCATGTCGTCGACGTGCGCACCGAGGTGGGCGTGGACGATCTCGCCGCCGCGGTGCTCGACGCCCATTCCGGCGTCGATGTCCTGGTTAACAACGTCGGCGACTACCGGCCCCTCGTGCGGTTCCATGAATCCGACCCGGAGTCGTGGGAAGCAATGCACCGCGTCAACTTCTGGCACGTGGTGGCGGTCACGCGCGCCTTCCTGGACTCGATGATCGAGCGCGGTGGAGGATCGATCGTCAACGTTCATTCGGTGGAGGGCATGCGCGGCTTCCCCGGCGAGCCCGTGTACGCCGCCATGAAGGCCGCAGTCGCCCACTTCACCACGTCGCTGGCGGCCGGCTACGGCCGCCACGGCATCCGCGCTAACGGGATCGGCACCGACCTGACGCAGACCCCCCAGGTCGACTACATCCGCGGGTACGACGAGCACGAGGCGCTCTGGGAGTCATGGGCGCCGGTGGGTCGCCTGGGCTGGCCGGTCGACCAAGCCCGGGTTGCGCTCTTCCTGGCATCGGACATGTCCAGCTTCGTCACCGGCCACAACATTCCCGCCGACGGCGGTACGAAGGCCGGCGGAGGCTGGTTCTACAGCCCGACCGCCAGGCGGTTCACAAACCGCCCCACCACGCTCTGATCAGCCGACCCGGTCGGGTCAGGCGAAGGCTGGCATCACCTCGTCGTGGATCAGCTGGAGCTGGCCCTGGACATCGGGGACCTCGATGTCGCGGCCGGTGAAGGCGTTGAGCAGGAACGAGTCGGTGATGCAGGCGATGAAGTGGTTCACGCCGCTGGGCTCGATGTCGGACTTGATCTTCTCGACCACCTCTTCGGGAGTGCCGGCCACCGAGAGCTTCTCGGCGATGTCGACTGTCATGTTGTCGATGGCCCCCTGCACGTCGCCGTCGCCGAAGGCGTCGAGGATGGGCTGCACGTCGGACTGCGACACGCCGTGGCGCTCCATCTGCTCCACCGCCATGGCCGGGATGTAGAACGCCCCGATGGTCTGGGCCGCCTGCTTGGCCTTGGCCGAGTCGGGCCCGATGGCGAACACGTTCCACACCGCGATGTCGAGGTCCTGCCAGTTCTTGCCGGCTCGCTCGGCGCCGATCCGCAGGTTGTCGACCATGTAGCTGCAGGCCTCCTGGGAGTACTGGGCGAAGGCGTGGGTACCGTCGGACAGCTCGCCGGCGGCCTGGAACGACTTGGGGCCCCGCAGGGCGCCGATCAGCAGCGGCAGGTGCTCCTGCACCGGGCGGGCGAACGTGAACAATCCGGCGTAGTTGAAGAACTCGCCCTCGAAGGTCAGCGCGCCCTCGTCGAGGAAGGTGCGCATCACCTGGTGGGCCTCCTTCACTCTCGACAGCGGCTTGATGCCGGTCCAGTCGGTGGCGTACTGGGCCAGCAGGCTGAAGTTCCCGCTGGAGATGACGCACTCGGCCCGGCCGCCGGTCAGCTCGTCGAGGGTGGCCACCGCCTGGGCGACCAGGGTCGGCTCCCGCAACGCGATCGGGGCCAGGCTGGGGCCCATGCGGATCTGGCTGGTCTGAGACGCGGCCGCGGCGAACAGCACGTACAGGTCCTTGTGCCAGGTCTCATCGGCGGCGTAGCACCCGTAGAAGCCGAGCTCGTCGGCCGTCTTGATGTGCTCCAGGGACTCCGACAGCGGGTAGTCGGGCAGGGTTACGAAACTGAACCTCATCGCTCCTCCTTGGCGATCCGATGGGGGAGCCGCGAACCTAGACCACAGCACGGCTCACCGCAGGATCAGATCGCTGCCACCGACTAGGCGGACAGAAACCGCCTCCTGCGAAAATAGAATCGCGGCCGAATCGACCGAACCAGCTGGCGGGGGAGGGGGCGTGGCGCCATGATGAGCCCGGAGTCTCTGGCCGCCGCCGACGGCAACATCGTCCGCTGGTTCGAGCAGGACTTCGGCGGCACCGTCGTCGATCTAGCCCGCCAGACCCGATGGCGGCCGGTGTGGTTCGCGACCGTCGACCGGGCTGGCACCCGCCACGAGTTGGTGGTGCGGGGCGACCGCACCGACATGCCGCTGATCTTCCCGCTGGAGCACGAGATGAAGTTCCAGCGGCTGCTGGGCGACCACGGCATCCCGGTGGCCACCGTTCGCGGGTGGATCGAAGAGCCCATGGCCTACGTCATGGACCGCGTCGGCGGCGACCAGCACTTCGGCGACACCAGCGACGACGACCGGGCCGCGGCCGTCGACGACTATCTGGCCATCCTGGCCCGGCTCCACGCCCTCCCGCTGGAGCCGTTCGCGGCGGCCGGCATCCGCCGGGCTGCCGACCCTTCAGAGGCCGGCCTGGTGGGCCTGCAGCGCTACGAGGAGCACTACCGCTCGTTGAAGAAGCATCCCGACCCCTTCCTGGAGTTCTGCCTGGGCTGGCTGCAGCGCAACCCGGTCGACACCGCCGGCCGGGAGGCGCCGGTGGTGTGGGACTCGGGCCAGTTCCACCACCAGGGCGGCCGGATCGTGGCGGTGCTCGACCTCGAGTTGGGCCACATCGGCGACCCCATGATGGACCTCGCGGCCTGGCGGATGCGCGACACCATCGTCGGCTACGGCGACATGCGCACGCTCTACGCCCGCTACGAGGAGCTGGCGGGAGCCCCCGTCGACCTGGACGCCGTCCGCTGGCACCACCTCGCCTTCACCCTGTCGAACCAGCTGGCCTACAGCCACGCCCTGCGCGACCCCTCGCCCGCCTCCGATCTGATGACCAACCTCCAGTGGTGCTTCGAGACCAACCTGTTCGCCACCGAGGCCTGGGCCGAGCACCTCGGCATCGACCTGCCCGCCGTCGAGATGCCCGAGCCCCGGTTCTCGACCGCCGACGTGGGCCACACCCACCTGGTGCGGGCGCTGCGGTCGATCTCCACCGATGACCCGTTCGTCTGCCACGAGCTGCGCATCCTGTTCCGGCTGGCCCGCCATCTCCAGCGCCGCGACGAGATCGGCGACGCACTCGAGCAGGCCGACCTCGACGACCTTGAGCGCCTGCTCGGGGTCCGCCCCCACGACTGGCGCGACGGCGAAGCCAAGCTGGAGGCGTTCGTGCTGGCCGACACCGCCGGCCGCCACGACGTCGAGCTGGTCCGGCTGTTCCACAGGCGGAACCTGCGGGCCCACATGCTGCTGGGCCCGGCCGGATCGGCCATGACCCACCATCACACCATCCAGCAGTTCTGACCGGCAGCGCCGGCAGCAGGCTACGACAGGCCCAGGTGCCGCCTGATGGCTGCGGCCAGCTCGTCGGGGTGGGAGGTGGGGGCGCCGTGGCCGGCACCCTTGATCGTCGCGCCGGAGGCTCCCGGCACCAGTCGCAGCATCTCGACGGTGACGGCTGCGAACGTGGGCAGGGTCCGGCTCCCCACTGAGAACGTGACCGGCCCGTCGAAGGCGTTGAGGGCGGCCACGTCCAGAGCCAGTCGCTCGGGGTCCCGCGACTGGTCGAGCCAGGTGTCGGCGTTGGCCACCATGGTGGCCCGGGCATGGCCGTCGAACAGCTCGGTCCAGCTGCCGGCGCCGAAGGCCATCTCCTCCACGAAGTAGGCGGTGCCCTCCTCGACGCGGCCGGCGGCCAGCAGGGCCACCGATTGCTGCGCCACGGCCCGGGCCTGTCCCGCCAGCTCTTCCAGTTCGGGACTGCCGGTGAGAAGGGCGAACGCGGGCGGTTCGTGCAGGTACAACGACGAGACCAGGTGCGGGTACTTGGTTGCCAGCAGGACCGCCGTGCCGGCCCCGTAGGAATGCCCCACGACGTGCGGCCGGCCCAGCCCGAGCCTCTCGATCAGGTTGGCCGCGTCGTCGGCGTCCTGATGGATAGTCCCCTGGCCGGCGACATCGGTGCTGGCGCTGTGGCCCCGGCGGTCGTACACCACCATGGTGTGACCGGTCCCAGCCAGGGCCCGGGTCAACGGCAGCCAGGTGTGGTGATCGTCGAGGGAGCCGTGGATGAACAGCAGCACCCCGTCCCCGCCCTCCATCACGCGGGTCGCCAGCTGGACCGCGCCGATGTCGACTCGGGTTAGCGGGCTCCAGACCGGCGAGGCCTTCGGAGTCGGAGTGTGTTCAGACGATGTCATGGGCTGATCCTCACGGCTGGTTGGGGGCTCCGGGGGTGGGTGTGTCGACGATCCGGAATTCGCCGGTGGCGTCGGGGATGCGGGCGAAGCTCTGGCCCCCGGGTGAGTCGCCCTCCTCCCAGTCGACCCGGTCGACTGCGGCGCCGTCGGCCAGCCAGACGCCCAACTCCTCGTCGCCGCCCAGCGCGAAGCCGGGCCATCCGTCGCCGTCCAGCTCGATCTGGAGGTACCCGCCCGCCTCGATGGTGGTGCCTGCCGGGAAGGCCACCCGCTTGCCGGCGTCGGCGAGGTCGTCGGTGAACACGAAGCCGTCGAGCGCGATCGGCTCGGACGAGGAGTTGTGGAGCTCGAACCAGTCCAACGGGTCGCCCTTGGCGGCCACCTCGTTGATCACCAGCCCGACATCGGCCAGAGCCGTACTGGAGTCGGCCTCGCCGGCCGGGGCCAGGTCCCATCCGAACGCGCCCGAGAACGTGCCGACGATGGCGTCGCCTCGAGTCGTGCCTGCCTCCGACAGCTTCAGGGTGCCCTCGACGAAGGGCGAGAAGCTGTCGGGCGCGGCCTCTCCCGGCGGGATCGACCACACCCCGCCGGCGATGGCGCCGGTTCCGACCACCAGCGTGGCTCCCGGCGCCAGCATGTCCCGCTCCACGACCAGCGACATCCCGCCGAGCGAGCCGTCGTCGTCGACGCTCGCAACCACGATGGAGGCGGGCTCGCGGGCGTCGGGAAGCAGGCTCGCCTCGTCCGGGCTGGCGTGGCCGGCGAAGACGCCCACGTTCTCGACCGTCTCGGGGGACCCGTCGAGCGTCAGGCTGTGGATCATCCCGTCCCCCGGGAAGTCGCCGCTCAGGTTGCTGCCCCAGGTGGTCGAGAAGCTGACCTCCAGGGCTCCCGACCCGGCCGAGTCCGGGATGTAGGCGTCCGGCTCGGGCCACTCGGGCGGCTCCGGGGTGAGGTCGGCCAGGATCTCGCCCTCGCGCTTGAGGATGAACTTGCGCACCCGCTCGGTGTCGGCCGCGGCCGCCTCTCGCTCCTCGGGGAGGGCGTGCCTCTGCACGACCGCGGCCATCTCGTCCACCGCGGCCAGCAGCTCGTCGGCGTCCCAGACGGTGTCGAGGATCTCCTTGAGCCGCCCGGCGTAGGCGGCCCGCCAGTCCGGGTGGTTGTACAGGCGGTCGGGGATGGCACCGGCGGCCAGCACTGACGGGGGAGGGTCGCTGATGTCGTCGAAGGGGTTGGGGTCGTCGCGCAGGTGGAAGGTGTCGTCGACGCCCCACGGGATGAACACGAAGCGGCCGCCGGGCTCGCGGTAGAACCAGTAGTTGTTGCGATCGCCGGCGTAGCCGTCCCAGTGGCCGATCAGCACCTCGGTCGCCCAGAACGACAGGAACCGGTCGAGGTCCACGATCTCGCCCAGCGCCTCCAGGCCGGCGTCGGAGGGGTCCGCCAGAGCGGCCACCACCGCGTCGATGTCGGACCAGTCGTCGGCGCCGGTGTTGTTCTTCTTCTCGAAGGTGCCGCGGTAGACGGGGGTGAAGTCGCTGACGTTGCCCTCGTACACGTTGCCGTCGGCCCGGTCGAAGTGTCGCAGCAGGAACGGGGCCTTGATCTCCTCGACGTGGACGTAGAGCCCATGGTCCTTGCCGTTCACCGACACCGTCGCGAAGTTGCAGCGGGAGGCGGGACTGCCGGCCGCGGCGAACACCCAGTACGACAGGCAGGTGTTCACAAAGGACGGGTCCTGGATGCTGTTGTTGAGGGTCATCCGCTCCATGACGCCCCCCAGGGACTGGCCGTCGACGTACTTGTCGAAGCGCAGCTTGAGCGACGGCTTGGTGTTGCTCTGGGAGCCCACGAACCCCTTCTTGCGCACCCCGACCTCGGCGTAAGTCTCGCCGTCCACGGTCACGGTGGCGGAGAACCACGTGTAGATGTCGGCGAAGGGCCGCGACAGGCCGTACTCCTCGATCTCGGCGAACACGTCCTCGAGGGTGCGGGTCTGGTGGCGCAGGGTGTCCCAGTCGGCGCTGTCGATCTCGATGCTGATGGCCATCACCCGGTCGAGGGCGAAGTAGGCGTCGCTGGGATGGGACTCGGGCTCCTCGTGGGCGGCCGGCTCGGTCTCCGGCTCCGCCGGCGTGGCCGGGGAGTCGTCGGCGCCGGCAGCCGCGCCGGCCACCGTCGCGGGTGCAGCGTCGGGAGATCCGCCCGCGTCGTCGGCGTCGCCGGCCCCGCCTCCGCAGCCGGCTGCGATTGTCACGGCCGCCAGCAACGCTAAGGCCAGCCGTACTCGCACGGCCGCAGGATAGGGGAGACGTGTCGGCGTCGACGCCGCCCGGCGGGCGGGCTAGCGGCGGAGCAGTTGCTTGAGGCGCCGGACCGCCGGCGTCCACAGCCACTCGGGCTCGGTGTACCGGCGGTAGTTCTCGCCGGGCAGCCCGGTGGGGTCGTAGAAGCTCTTGTCGGAGTTCTTGCGCATGTCGCTCGTCCGCCTCAGGATCTGCAGGGTGGCATAGACCGTCCCCTTGTGGGTCCAGCCCTGCCGCATGTAGTTCCAGTTGTCGGGGGCCAGGTCCTGGGCCGCGCCGAAGTGCTTGAGGGCCCGCTCGCTGTCGCCCTCCGCCTCGAAGTGCAGCGCCAGCTTGAACGTCGCCTCGGCCAGCAGCGCATCGTCGTCGACGGGCTTGATCCGCTCGGCCAGCTCCCGGCTCGACCAGACGTGGTCGCTGTCGGAGCCCTGCTCGATCCAGTCGCGGGTCGCTTCCGCGAAGGCGTCGTCGCCGAGGCGGACCCGGCCGAGGCCGAACCCGACGGTCACCTCGGACGGGTACACGCCCTCGTTGCTGCGGACGATCTGGCCGTCCTCGTCGATCCAGGCGGCCGACGGCACATTCACCCATCCGAACAGCGAGCTGATCTCGTGGGTCGGGTCGACGACGCAGCGGTAGGTCGGCTTGGCCCGGTTGATCCACTTGTCAACCGCGGCGGGGCCTCCGGAGTCCTGGGCCACGCTGATCAGCTCGAACCGGTCGGGGCCGATCGACTCGTACAGTTCCTGCCAGACCGGCAGGCTGAAGCGGCAGCCTCACCAGGATGACCAGGTGAAAAGCACCACCTTGTGGCCGCGGAAGTCCGACAGCCTCAGCGTGTCGCCGTTGCGGTCGGTCACCTCGAAGTCGGGAGCGACTGCGGACCCCAGGCCCATGCGGCGGACTTCGGGCACCGAGCCGAGGCTCCACACGTCGCCGTCGCGCGCGTGCTTCTGGCCGATCATGTCGGCGAACTCCGAGTAGTTGAGCCACACCCAGTCGTCGGCGTCGGCGATCCAGTCCTCCCGCTTGTCCGGCGGCAGCGGCACGCAGATGTCGCCCAGGCACGCGCCCTGCGGCTTCATCTGCCAGCCGGTGGCGTCGGGGAGCTCGCCGAGCCGCACCCACAGAGTCTCGGTGTCGTCGGTCCGCTGGGCGATCTCGTTCGTCTTGCCGTTTGCGAGGATGACCACGATTGCTCCGCGAGCGCCGATTCACCCGGCCAAGCACGTGCTCGGCCGTGTTTCCTGTGCCAGCGGCACTGACCGTAGTGCTCGCAGACCACACAGGCCAGCGATGGCCCTTGCAATGTGTGCCCGCTGCGGGCACTCTCTCGCGGCCGCGACGGGGACGGACTCGTACTGGCTCGACCACGGGAGGCTGCGAGAGCATGGCAGTGACGCTCGATCTGGACCCGGCTCGCCGCAGGCTGGCCGAGTTGCCCGAGGTGGATGTGGAGCGGATGGCTCTGGAACGCCTCGGCCGCCTGCAGGCCGAGATGGCCGAGCGCGACATCGGGGGGATGCTGCTGTACGACCCTGTCAACGTCCGCTACGCCACCGGCACCCGCAACATGCAGGTGTGGGCCATGCACAACTCGTCGCGCTACTGCCTGGTGCCGGCCGAGGGCGGGGCGGTGGTGTTCGACTTCGTCCACTGCGAGCACCTCTCTGAGCACCTGCCCACGGTGGCGGAGTCCCGGCCGGCCAAGATGTGGATCTTCCACATCTCGGGCTCGCGGCGCCAGGCGGTCATGGCCGCCTGGGCCGCGGAGCTGGCCGACGAGATCGTCGAGCGTTGCGGCAACCGCCGTCTGGCCGTCGACCGGCTCGACGGCGACCCGAGGCGGGCGTTGGAGTCCCACGGCATCGAGGTGTCCTTCGGCCAGGATCTGGTGGAGTACGCCCGCCGCATCAAGACGGTCGACGAGCTGGTGGCCCAGCGCCACGCCGCGGTCATCTGCACCTCGGCGCTGGCCCAGATGCGCGACGCCACCCGGCCGGGTGCCACCGAGAACGAGCTGTGGTCGATCCTGATGGGCGTGAACGTCGCCCTCGACGGCGACTACACCGAGAGCCGTATGGTCGTGTCCGGTCCGCGCACCAATCCCTGGTACACCGAGGCCAGCAACCGCCGGATCCAGGCGGGTGAGCTGCTGGCCCTGGACACCGACATGGTCGGTCCCCACGGCTACAGCTGCGACATGTCCCGCACCTGGCTGTGCCACCCGGCCAGACCGACCGGCGAGCAGAAGACGCTCTACGGCTTGGCCTACGAGCAGGTCCATCACAACATGGGGCTCCTGCGTCCCGGTCTGACCATGCGGGAGCTGGCCGAGCGGTCGTGGCGGATCCCGGACCGCTACGAGCCCCTGGAGTGCGGGGCGGTGATCCACGGGATAGGGCTGTGCAACGAGTACCCGCAGCTGGTGCCCCGGAAGTGGTTCGACGACCTGGGATACGACGCCGTGCTGGAGCCGGACATGACAGTGTGCGTCGAGAGCTACCTCGGAGAGCCCGGCGGCCACGAGGGCGTCAAGCTGGAGGAGATGGTCCGCATCACCGAGTCGGGCTCCGAACTCGTCGGTGTGTTCGACTTCGAGGACGAACTCCTGTCCTAGACGAGCGTTACGGTGAGCGGTGGCAACTGCCGGCCGCGGGTGGCTCAATATGGGGGCGGGTCGGGTATGCCGATCCCGAGGAAGCCCTCGATGCGGGCCAGCCGCTCACCATTCTCGGCTACCTGGGCCCGCAGCTTGTCGAACTCGGTGCGCAGTTCGGTGCGCAGTTCGCTGTGGGCGGCGGTGAGTTCGGTGCGCAGTTCGGTGCGCAGTTCGCTGTGGGCGGCGGTGAACTCGGCTCTCAGCGTGTCGATACTCTGCTGTTGGTTCCAGATGATGGCGAACACGCCCAACACGACGGCTACGAGTTGAGCGACGGGGATGAGCTGGGGGAACCGCGGAGCGGCGGCGCGGGCGCGCTCCTCGCCGGGTGCTTCAGCGGCGGCTAGGGGACCGACCTGCGGCACCGGCAGGTCGTCCGGTGCCGCCAGCGTGTCAGGACTCGCCATACAGCTACCTTACACTCCGCATCATGCAGTGCAACATGATAACATGAGATATATGGACGGGCAGATTCCCCAGCGGCGCGGGGGGATGACCGACCATCGGGGCTCGCGATATGGACCGCCGGATAATCGACCCCTGGACGTGGCAGGAGGAATACGGGTTCCATCTCGAACGGCTCCGTGAGGCCGGCACCCGGTACGCATCGACCCTCGTCGGCGTCACCAGGCTGGCATTCCCCGAGTTTCTGGTAGAGATCGAAGCCACCGCCGCCAGGTAGTGGCCAGAGTATGAGCACTCAGCGAGTCGTCATCGTCGGCGGGGGCTTCGCCGGGCTCAGTGCGGCCTACACGCTGAAGAAGCGGGGCATCACCCCCCTCGTGCTCGAGGCGCTGGATCGTGCCGGCGGGCGCGGCAAGGGCGAGGAGGTGGACGGATTCGCCCTGGACATGGGTGCGTTCGTCTTCACCTCGACCTACGACACCGCGTTCAACTGTGGGTGAGCCGCCGATGGGCGCTGCACCTTCTGCTGTTGGGTATCGCTGTGGCTGCGCCCGCCTAGGCTGCTGCTTCTATGGCCGGCGCCGGAATCAGCACTCCTCACTGCGACAGCCGAGCTGTGATGTCGTCTAGGTCTGCCTGGGCAGGAGCGTACGGTACTCAGCGACGAGTTGATCGCCGAGATCGTCGAGCTGTTCGATGGCAGCAGCCGCCTGGTTGCCGGTGATTTCTGCCCGTTGGCCGGGGTCGATGCCGATGAAATCATTCACCCTTTCGTGCATCAGGGCGATCGCGGCCTGCCGGTTCGGCTGATTGCCTTTCCCCGCCAGCCGCGCGAGATCCCGGCCCTGTGCGGCAATCCCGAGGTCCTTGAGCACGCGGGCCGCGACCGACTGGCTTCGCTCGGCCAGCCGTCGGCGGGATTCTTGACGGCGGCGCTGTGGGCTGACGGGAATCTCCGAGTAGTCAGGCACGGGCTCGAGGTCGCGTTGTCGCTCGATCAGCGACTGCCTCAGGGCTTCCCGCTGATCCTCGGAGGTGAGTACGCTTCCTAGCGTTACGCCGGGCATGACTTCTCGGGCGAGGATTTCGTCGAAGACGCGGTCGTCGGTCAAGTCCAAGTAGGTGTCGGCAAGGAAGTGGCTGATGAACTCACTCTCCACGAGCTGCAGCTGATCGAATCGCCGAGGCTCCCCGTTCCCAGCCTCGTCGCTTTGAGTGCTCTCGTCCTCCCCAGCTTGGGTCCAGCTGGCAACGAGGTCTTGGTCGTCGAGATCAAGCTCGCGGAAGTCCTTCCAACGTTCCTCGTTGTTTAGGCCAACGTGGGTCACAATGACCCCTCGATTGTCCGGGTGGTCGGGCTCGTTCTGGTGTATGACCCTCATGATCCGACCAACGAACTGGATGTAGGGGGCGAGCGAGCGGTACGGGCGGAAGATCGCCGCGACGCTGAGCGCGGGGTGGTCGAATCCCTCGCCCAACATTTGGACCTGGACGATGCAGTCGAGATTGTGATCACGAAGCCGCCGAATGATGCGCTCCTGTTCGTCCGGATCGAGATCCGACGAGATAGCAGCAGCGCGGTAGCCGCATTCCTTGTAGATCGAGCGCACCTGCCGGGCATGGTCGATGCTGCATGCCGAGGCGATGATCTGATGGTGCGTGCCTGTGCGCTGCCGCATCAAGTTGCACTCGGCGATGCTGGCTTCGACGATGTGGCGATTGCATTCCGGTGAAAGCGCGACGCTTTGACGGAACCAGGCTTCCTCGCTCAGTTCGAGGACCTCCTGGAGCGAATAGCGACGGGCGCCAGTGGCCGTGAAGTACAACTCGGAGGGCGCAGCGCTACGACGGCGGATTGGCTTGATATAGCCAGACAGCATCGCGTTTGCGAAGCTGTAGCGGTAGACGATCTCGCCTGGGAGCTCCTGGCGGTCGGTTCGGAATGGGGTCGCCGTAAGGCTGACTACCTTCGCTTCGGGAGATCGGCGTAGTACCTTGCGCCAGCTTTCGGCAGCGCCGTGGTGGCCTTCGTCGATGACAACCATGTCAAAGAAGTCGGGCGGAAACTGTGGGAGCCATCGATCCGCAGAGCTGGCGAGCTGCTGGATGTTGGTGACAACGAAGTCGCTCTCGGTGCAGTCGTGAATGTTCGCGTCCTTGCCGTCGAGCACCGCCATGTACGGGCCGTGCTGGAAATTGGGAAGGATCCGCGTCTTGGCCCAAAAGCACTCAGTGCTCGCGATGTCTAGTGCCTCTGCTAGCCCATCGCGGATCGTCAGATTCGGAGCGATGACGAGTACCCGCCCGCTAGCGATACCGAACGGCAACACCGAGATCAGTCCGCTCTTCCCGCACCCGACTGGGATCACCAGCATCGCCGGGTCCGCCGACCGCTCGAAGTGCTCCCGAACGGCACCATGAGCCTCGCGCTGCGGTTCCCGCAGCCGCTTGTTGGCTTCGATGTCCGCCAAGGCAGTGACGAAGATGCTACGTCGTCCTGCACCTGACGCCTCGGACCGCGCGTAGTCCAGGTGAAACACCGCCAAGTCTTGTTTGGCGTAGTATCGATGCTTCGAGCCTGGTCGTCTGGTGGCGACCAGCTTGCCGCTGCGATCCCATCGTCGAAGCGTCTCCGCCGAGACGCCGAGAAAGTCAGCCGCCTCGCTGATGGTCAGGAACTCGCTCATGAGAACCTAGAGTATAGGTTTGTATAGTTTTTTGCAAGTCTGTGGCCTGGCTCAGTAGATGATAAGCCTATTATCGACTAGATCTCATCATATCGATCCCATCCCGACCACCGGCTCCCACTCCTAAATCGAGAAAACGTCAACTTCGAACGCTCTCGGGCCGATATCGTTCAGGTATGACACCGGCTGCTGAGCGCTGGCCGACCGGGCCGCGCACGATCTTCTTCGACGACGTCGCCTCACGCACCACGCTGTCGAAGGCTGTCGGCGACAATCGCATTCGACGGATCGCTCCACGCCTCTATACAGCCGACCTCACATCCGACCCTGCCGAGATCGTCAGGGCGAACTGGTCCGAGCTCTGCAACCACTACCTACCGGGAGCGGTCATCGTCGACAGGTCCGCAGCGACACACGGAGTGATTGGAGACGGTACACTCACCGTCGCGGCCAAAACAGATCGCACATCGATCAAGCTCCCAGGTCTCGAAATCAGAATCCGACAAGGAGCCCCCTACGATTCCGACCTGCCTTGGAGCCATGGGCTCTACATGGCCAGCCCAGCACGCGCGCTGCTCGACAACCTCGAACCCAGCCGAAGCCGAGGCGATCGGCCTTCGCGAACCCTCTCGCTGACCGAGCTCGAGGACTGGATAGCCAGCAAGTACATCGCTTGGGGTCCCGAGCGCACCGACCGCTTCCGGGTTGAGGCCCGCGATCTGGCCGAAACGACGGAACGTTCCCGGCACATCACGGCGATCAACTCTCTCTTCGAACAACTCGCAGGCGTCGAGCCGCTACGCCCCAGTGCAGGCCAACTGTTCAGAGCCGTCACCGTCGGCAAGGCGTGGGATGAGCGACGCCTGAGACTCTTCAACGCGGCACTCGAAACCCTCCAGCAGATGACACCTCCGGGAGTTCCTGAGTGGCTTCCCGAGTGTGACCCCCCTGGTGAGCTTCCCTTCTATGAGAGCTACTTCTCCAACTACATCGAGGGCACGACCTTCACCGTCGACGAAGCGCGCCGGATAGTCGAAACAAACACTCCGCCGGCCGATCGACCCGCCGACGGCCACGACATCCTCGGCACGTACCGCTGCGTCGTCGATCCGGTCGGCCGTGCAGCCACCTCCACCGATCCCGCCGAACTGATCGACCACTTGATCGCTCGCCACCAAGAGATCATGCGCGGACGTCCCGACAAGCACCCAGGAGCCTGGAAGTCCCAGAGCAACCGCGCAGGCGGTTATGAGTTCGTGGCGCCAGACCTAGTCGAAGGCACGCTCATCAAGGGGCTTGAGCGCGTCGCGGAACTGCCAGAGGGCCTCGCGCGCGCTCTCTACGCCATGATCGTCGTGACTGAGGTTCACCCGTTCGAGGACGGAAACGGACGCGCCGCTCGTGTGATGATGAACGCCGAGTTGTCAGCCATCGGCGCCGCTCGCATTGTGATACCCAGCGTGTATCGCAACGAGTACCTTGCGGGGCTACGGCGCGCCTCCACGACCGATGGCGACCTGACCGCCTACGTCCGAGTCATGACCTACGCATGGCGATGGACAGCGGCGATGCCCTGGAATGACACCGCGGCGACCGAAGGCCACCTCATCGCAACTAATGCTCTCCTAGACTCGACCGACGCCGAGATATCTGGAGAACGGCTCGAACTGCCGTAGCTGACCAGATAGTCAAACGAGTCACTGATGGCGGGCGTCAGAGCTGCGGTATCAAGTCCTGTCAAGTCCCGGTACCCGTGCGATAGTGACACCGCAAACAACATTGCGGCTTTGTCAGGCTTCAATTTTTGCCCTGTGACCTGCGGTTATATGGTTTTGGGTGGTGGAGCTGGGGAGAATCGAACTCCCGTCCGTCGGGCGGTTGCCGGGCTCGCTACGACCATTCCCGAGCTTGCGGCTTGCGGCTGCCGCCACGCCGGGTCGTGCGGATCCGAGGATCCGGCCGCCGGATCTTCCTCCGGTGCCAGCGGTCTTTGCCTGCCGTCAGCGGGTCTCTCCCCGCCGTCCACCGCTGCTTCTGGTGCCAGGCTGCAGCGGTCTGGCCCCGCGTGCCATTGCTGGTCGCGATGATTCTCGTAGCTAGATCAGTTCAGATCAGGCGGCGAGAACGAGAGCGTCGTCATCGGCGTCTCTTTGGTTGCCCCGTTTAGGGAGTCTGAGCAACTCCGGTCGCACTCCGCGGCCTCCTAGTCCCAACGTCGAAACCGGTCAGCCCCTTGTGCAGTCTCTTTTCAAGCTGCGTCCCCCGAAGGGGCCAATCATGATACTCAGGCTGTGCGACTCCCGGCGGCCGCCCGGCAGCGCCGGCTGGCTCGCCCGACGTAGCGCGGGCGGTCTAGGACCAGCCGTGGTACAATTGTGTACATGTCTAGCGAGTCGTTGCGCGAGGTCAGGTCCCGGTTCTCGGAGTTCATTGAGCGGGTCAACAGCCACCACGAGCGTGTGCTGATCACACGCAATGGCTCGCCCGCAGCAGTGCTCATGAGTCCCGACGACCTGGAGTCACTCGAAGAGACGCTGGCCGTGCTGAGCGACAATGAGGCCGTGGAGCAGTTGGCCGCCGCTCACCGGGCTTACGTCGAGGGAGACGTGGTACGAGGGGTGGATGCCGTCAGGGCGCTGCGGCCTTCATGAACGGCGACCGGTACGAGATAGTCGTCGCGGGACCAGCAGCCAAGACCATCGCAGAAGAGCTGCCCGAGTCCGTGGCTGTGGCCGTCATCGAGTTGATCACCGGCCCGATGCTGGACAACCCGCGCCGGGTCGGGGCAGCGCTGCGGGACGACCTGGCGGGACTGTGGAGCGCCCGGCGGGGCACCTACCGCGTCCTGTACCGGATCGACGACGAACGGCGCGAAGTGGTGGTCCTGCGTGTCGCTCACCGCCGGGACGTCTACCGCTCCGTTTGAACTAGTGCGGCTCGGATGCGGTCTCGGGCTGCCCATAGCCGCAGCAGCACCAGCAGCGCCAGGAGTATCGCGGTCGAGCCGTACACCATGATCGGCACCGCCTCCACCAGCACGCCGTAGAAACCCCACTTCAGGCCCTCCAGCACGGTCAGCATCCAAGTCCAGGGCGACACCCCGATCGGGGTATGGGAGCGCCACGCGGCCACCACCGACGGCCCGAGATACAGACCGTTGGACAGGCCCAGCACCGTGCCCAGCACCGTCCAGCCCGCGGTCTGCTGGATCACGACGCTCGCCACGGCGATGACCGCGCTCATGAGAAGACCGGCCCGGATGTCGGCGCCGTTGCGGTGCAGCAGGTAGAGCGCCAGCCCGAAGCTGATGATGGCGACGATGATCGACGGGATCGTGACCCAGAACCTCCCCTCGATCACATAGGCGAGCCAGCCCAGGTTGATGGTCGCGCCCCCTGCCGCCCACGCCGGCGACACGCCTTCGATGTGCCCGGTGCGGATCAGCCTCACGATCTGGGGCACGATCTGCACGAGGGTCACCACCGTGGCCACGATGCCGACCAGGTTGGCGAACTCGGCGCGGCTCATGGCCGTGGGGGAGTGCGGCGCCGGCGGGCCGCGGCCATCGAGCGGGCCGCCTCGGCGTCCGCGTCGCGCTGGGCGATGTCACGGCGGCGGTCGGACCGGGTGCGGCCCCGGGCCAGGGCAAGCGTCAGCTTGGCCCGACCCCCGCTGAAGTACAGCGCCAGCGGCACCAGGGCCAGCCGCTCCTGGGCGACCCGGGCCCCCAGCCGTGAGATCTCGCGGCGATGGGCCAGCAGCTTGCGGACCCGGTCGGGGTCGGAACGGAACGACACCGCGGCGTGCGAGTACGGCGAGATGTGCAGGTTGTGCAGCCACAGCTCGCCCCGGTCGACGCGGGCCCAGCTCTCCGCGATCTGCACCTGGCCCTCCCGCAGCGACTTGACCTCGCTGCCCTCAAGCACCAGGCCGACCTCGAGGGTCTCCAGGACGTCGAAATTCCGCCGGGCGCGCCGGTTGGTGGCGACCACCGACGCTCCCTCCGGAACGTCGCGGGGCTTCTGCGACCTGGCCATCGCAGCCACGGTACCGGTGGGCAGGGCTGGGCAGCGGGGAAGCGGCCCGGCGATAGCGTGCGGGGCGATGCTCGAGATGTCGGCGGGGATGCACGCGGCCATGGTGGCCCACGCCATCGCCGGCCTTCCCCACGAGGCCTGCGGCCTGTTCGCAGGGCAGCCCGGCTCGGACCGCATCGAGCGGTTCTTCGGTATGCGCAACACGGCCGAGTCCCGCGATGTCTACGTGCTCGACGGCCTGGAGATGATGGACGTGGAGCGCACCGCCGACGAGGCCGGGCTGACCGTCATGGGCGTGATGCACTCCCACACCCACACCACCAACTACCCGTCGCCCACCGACATCGCCGACGCGGCCCGCTTCGACCCCTTCGGGGCGTGGCGCTTCATCATCGTGTCGCTGCGCCATCCCGAGCCGTCGCTGCGCGCCTACCGCATCCTCGATGGCGAGGTCGACGAGGAGCCCGTCGCCATCGATGGCCAGTTGTAGTTGCCGAGCTAGTCCCCGAGCAGCTCACGCACGACGGCGGCGGCCACCACGCCGGGCGCCTCCAGCGGACCGAAGTGGCCCAGGTCCTCGAAGCTCAGGAACCGTCCCCGGGGCAGCGCGTCGGCGACCGCGGGCGCGAAAGCCCCGGGGTTGGGCACACCGGCGACCGTTCCGGCGGCCACCGTCGCGGGCACGCTGATGCTGACGGCCTCCTCCGTGGACAACCCGCCGCTGGCCTCGAAAGTGCGGGCCTCGGTCTCGGCCGAGCAGGCCAGGCGCACCCGGCCGTCGGGCAGGTCTACGAAGCCGCCCTCTACGTAGGCGGCCAGCGCGTCGGCCCGCATGACTCCGAGAGGCGACCGGCTCGAGTACCGGGCCAGCGCCTCGGCCCGCGAGTTGAAGACCTCACGGCGATTGCGGGCCCCTGCCGCCAGCGGGTTGGCGTTCGGCGCGTCGAAGAAGCCCCTCGGCAGCACGATCGGCTCGTACAGGAACAGCCCCTCGAACATGGGTGGAGCGGACCGCTCGGCCAGCAGCAGGGCCGCGCCGCCCATCGAGTGGCCGAAGCCGTACAGACGCTCGACGCCGACAGCCGCCGCGCAGGCGGCCACATCGGCGCCCATGCTGCTCCACATGTAGTCGCCGTCGGGGGCGGGGTCCGACGCGCCGTGGCCCCGGAAGTCCAGAGCCCAGACCCTGAAGTGCTCCTTCAGGCATTGCGCGAGCGGGCGGTAGGCCAGCCCGTGGAACCCGGTGGCGTGACATACCAGCAGGTCAGGGCCCGATCCTCCCATCATCCTCAGGTTCAGCTTCACTCCGTCCTCGGAGCGGATCTCAAGAGCGTCCTCAAAGGACAGTTCCGGCTCGGGCATCGGGCGCATTTCTATCGGCAGTAGTGCACCGATAGCTTCGGGTGGTGACGCGCGCCGAGTCTTCCGGCCTGCTCGGCCCCAAGTACCGGGCCGCATCACTGGCCCTGATGTCGGCTGTGGCCATGGCCTCCTACAACAACCTTTCGGTCACCGCCGCCCTGCCCGACATCGGCGACGACCTCGGCCGGGTGGCGTTGCTTCCCTGGGTGGTCACGGTGGAGCTCGTGGCCGCCGCCATCGCGGTGCTCGCCGTAGGCCCCTACATCGACGGCGCCGGCGCCCGGCGGGCGTTCCGGATAACGGTGGTGGCCTTCCTGGCGACCTCAACGATGTGCGCGGTGGCGCCCACCATGGAGCTGCTGGTTGCGGCCCGGGTGCTGCAAGGACTGGGCAGCGGGGCCCTCATCGGCACCGCTCTCACCTGCATCGGACTCGTGTTCGACGACACTGTGCGGCCGTGGGCCTACGCGCTCATGTCCTCGGTCTGGGGGATCATGGGCATCGGCGGGCCCGCGCTCGCCGCGGTGCTGGTGAGCACCCTGGGGTGGAGGGCCGTGTTCGCCGCGAACCTCCCGGTCGCGGTCGCTGCGGCCGCGGTGGGTTGGAGCCGGCTGCCGGCCAGAGCCCGCGCCGCCGCCGAGCCCGTGGACCGGCGGGGCCTGCTGGTGCTGAGCGCCTTCACCGTCGTGCTGCTGGTGGCCACCTCCTATCTCGAGTGGTACAGCGTCGTGCTGGTGGTCGTGGGCGTGGCGGTGGGCGCGCTCTACGTTGTCCACGCCCGCAGCTGCAGCTGGCCGGTGGTGCGGCTGTCACACGTCACCGCCGGCCGATGGCGCTACATCCACATCGTCGGGGTCCTGGCCGTGTCGGGCGGCACCGGCGCCAGCGTCTTCCTGCCGCTGTACCTGAAGGCGGCCCGGGGCTCCTCGGTGGCCTTCGCGGCGTTCGCGGTGATATGGCCGACGCTGGGGTGGTCGGTAGCGGCCTGGGTGTCCGGCAAGCTCCAGCAGCACCTCCGGGCCCAGACCGTGACCCTGATCGGCTCGGGGTTCATGGCGGTCGGCGCGGTCTGGGCCACCGTGGCCACCGGGACCGAGTCATCGATACCGGTGCTGCTCGCCGCGTTCACGTGTGTCGGCTGGGGCATCGGCATGATCAGCACGGCGAGCCTGGCGCTGTTGCAGGGCCGGGCCGACCTTCGGGAAATGGGCAGGGTGAGTTCGGCGCATCACTTCATCCGGTCCCTCGGATTCGCCTACGGAGCCGCGATCGCCGGCCTGGTGATGTTCTGGGTGGTCGATCGCCGGACCGGTGACGCAGAACTCGTCCGTGGCCTGCTCAGCGACGCTGAGCCGGTGGTGGACGGGCCGGTCGCGGCCGCGGTGGGCGCCGCCTACACATGGTCTCTGACGGTCATGGCGGTGCTGTCGGTGCTTACCGTGCCCGCGGCCCTGGCCCTGGCACGGTGGCGGGATCAACCGGGACCGCGGCCTCGCTGAATGCGGCGCCGGACCGCTCACGAATCGGCGCCGGATCACTCGGCGCCGAAGGCCTCGTAGCCTCGAACGATGAGACGCCCGGCCCGGGGCCTGCTCGCGCCCGAGAACCGGGCCGTGTCGCTGGCGGTGTCGGCCTCGATGGCGCTGGCCTTCTACAACGCCATCTCGGTCCCGGCGGCCCTCCCCGAGATCGGAGCCGATCTGGGCCGGGTCGCGCTGACGCAGTGGGTGATCACCGTCGAGCTCCTGGCCGCGGCCATCGCGGTGCTGGCCATCGGGCCGTTCATCGACGGGGCGGGGGTCCGGCGGGCCTACCGGCTGGCCATCGTCGGCTTCGCGGCCGCGTCCGCCCTGTGCGCGGCCGCCCCCACCATGGAGGTGCTGGTGGCGGCGCGGATGCTGCAGGGCGTCTTCACAGGATCGCTGGTCGGCGCCGGTGTGACCTGCATCGGCCTGGCCTACGACTCCGCCCTCCTGCCGCGGGCCTACGCCATGGTGGCGTCGGTGTGGGGAGTCGTCGGGGTGAGCGGGCCCGCGCTGGCGGCGGTGCTGGTGAGCACTCTCGGCTGGAGGTCGGTCTTCGCGGTCAACCTGCCGGTGGCCGCGGCGGCGGCCGCGGCGGGTTGGAACCGGGTGCCGGCGGAGGCCATGGCCGAGGCTGAGCCACTCGACCGGCGGGGCCTGGCGCTCGTCGGCGCCATCGCGGTCGCTCTGCTGCTGGCCACGTCGTCGTTGCAGTGGTCGAGCGTCGCCCTGATGGCCCTGGCCGCCCTGCTGTACGGGCTGTACGTGCGCCATGCCCGCCGCCCGGGGCCGATCGTCCATGTGGCCCACATCACCGGGCGCCAGTGGTGGCCGGCGCACATGGTGGCGATCGCTTCCATCGCGGGCGGCACCGGGACCAGCGTCTTCCTGCCCCTGTACCTGAAGGGGGCGCGGGGCACGTCGCTGTCCTTCGCCGCCTTCGCGGTGCTATGGCCGATGGTCGGATGGGCGGTCGGGTCGTGGGTGGCGAGCAAGCTTCAGGAGCGCATGCGGGTCCAGCGCGTCGTCGTGATCGGATCCTTCGTCCTCACCAGCGGGGCGGTGGCGGTCACGGTGGCGGCCGCGGCGGCGGCTCCGTTCCCGCTGGTGTTCGCGGCCTTCGTGTGGGTGGGGTGGGGCATCGGGACCATCACCTCCTCGGGCCTGGTGCTGCTACAGGGCCAGGCCGACCCCGCTGAGATGGGCAGGGTGAGCTCGGCCCACCAGTTCATCCGCTCCCTCGGCTGGGCCTACGGCGCGGCCGTCGCCGGGATGGTCCTGTTCTGGGTCGTCGAGCGGAAGGTGGGCGACGTCGAGGCGGTCCGGGGGCTGCTCGACGATTCCGGCACCGCCGTCGACGCCGCGCTGGCGGACGCCCTGTCGTCGGCCTACGCGTGGTCGCTGGGAGCGCTGGCAGCCATCTGTGCGCTCACCGTGCCCGCCGCGTTGGTGCTGTCCCGCAGTTATAATCCTGATCGGATCACTCGGGATTAGCAACCGCCACGGGACCAGCCCAATGCCAGTCAAGCGCGACGCACTAGACCTGATCGGCAACACGCCGGCCGTCGACGTCTCCCAGCTGAGCCCCAACCCCGACGTCCGCCTGGTGGCCAAGCTGGAGAGCGCCAACCCCACCGGCTCGGTCAAGGACCGCATCGCCAAGGCCATGGTGCTCGACGCCGAGGCTGACGGCACCCTCGGCCCCGGCAAGCGGATACTGGAGCCGTCCTCGGGCAACACCGGCATCGCGCTGGCCATGATCGCCCGGATGCGGGGCTATGAGATCACGGTGGTCATGCCCGAGAACACCTCCCCCGAGCGCCGCCAGATGCTGGAAGTGTTCGGCGCGGAGATAGTCCCGTCCCCCGGCGCCGAGGGCTCCAACGGGGCGGTGCGCCTGGCCCGCCTGATGATCCAGGAGCACCCCGACTGGGTGTTCCTGTACCAGTACGCCAACGAGGCCAACCCCCGGGTCCACTACGAGACCACCGGCCCTGAGATCCTGCGGGACGTGCCCGACGTCACCCACTTCGTGGCCGGGCTGGGCACCAGCGGCACCGTGCTGGGCGTGGGCACCTACCTCAAGGAGATGCACCCCGACATCGAGGTCTACGCGGTGGAGCCCCCGGCCGGCGAGCTGGTCGACGGCCTGCGCAGCCTCGACGACGGCTTCATCCCCCCGGTCTATGAGAAGTGGGGCGGAGCCGACCTGCTCAGCGGCAAGCGCATCGTGCGGCCCCGCGAGTCGGTCGAGCACACCCGCCGGCTGGCCGGCGCCGGGATCTTCGCGGGCCTGTCGTCGGGAGCGGCCCTGGCCGGGGCGTGCCGGGTCGCCGAGCGGATCGACACCGGGACCGTCGTGTTCATCGTGTCCGACGGCGGCTGGAAGTACCTGTCGAGCCAGGCCTGGACCGGCGACCTCGACGAAGTGGTCGAGAGGGCCTCGGAGATCATCTACTTCTAGTGGAGAGCGGGCGGCAGGTCGCTATCCTTCTTCGAATGTCCAAGATCTGCCAGGTCACCGGCAAGAAGCCGCGGTTCGGCAAGCAGCTCTCCCATTCGCATCGCCGCTCCAGCCGCCGCTGGGATCCCAACATCCAGACCAAGCGCTACTACCTGCCCAGCGAGAAGCGCTGGATCAAGCTGCGGCTGAGCACCAAGGCCATAAAGACCATCGACAGGCGCGGCATCGAGAGCGTCGTGGCCGAGATGCGCCGCAACGGCCGCAAGATCTAACAGCGAGGAGACGGCGATGGCCAGCGACAAGCGTCCCATCATCAAGCTTCGGTCGACCGCCGGCACCGGCTACACCTACGTGACCACCAAGAACAAGACCAACACCCGCCACCGGATCGAGCTCAAGAAGTACGACCCGGTGATCCGCAAGCACGTGGTCTTCAAGGAGGAGCGCTAGGCCGCAGCGCCCGCACCGCCTCGAATTGAGGAGTCACCGGTGGCGCTCACTCTGACGGTCCTGGGCTGCAGCGGCTCCTACGCCGCACCGGGCAACCCCTGCACCGGGTACCTGGTGCGAAGCGACCGCGCCGCGGTGGTGCTCGACTGCGGGCCCGGGACACTCGGGCCGTTGCAGGAGGCCATCGACCTGGCCGACATCACCGCCATCGTCACCACCCACTGCCACCCCGACCACTGGCTGGAGCTGCCGGTGATCCGCAACGTGTTCATCTGGTTCGTGCCCCGCAGCGATGTCCCGGTGTACGGCACTGCCGAGACCCGGGCCATGGACGAGTCCATCGCCGTGATGCGTTCGGGCAGGACCGATCCGCTGGCCTGGACGGTGATCGATCCGTCCTCGCAGGTGGCCATCGGCGATCAGCGGTGGAGCTTCGCCCTCACCGACCATCCGGTGGAGACGCTGGCCGCGAGGGTGGACGCGGGTGGCCGCAGCCTCGCGTTCAGCTCCGACACCGGCCCCGGCTGGGACTTCCGCTCGCTGGGGGAGGGGATCCACGTGGCCATGTGCGACGCCAGCCACGGCTGCGAGCACGAGGGGGAGGGCATCCCCCACATGAGCGCCCGCGAGGCGGCCCGGGCCGCCTCGGTGGCCGGGGCGGAGCGCCTGGTGCTCACCCACCTGGCACCGGGATGCGACCCTGACGCCCAGCTGGCCGAGGCGAGCGAGTCGTTCGACGGCGACATCGCGGTGGCCCGGCCCGGGCTGGTCGTGTCGGTGTGATCGGTGTTGGCGTGACTGGTCGTGTCGGTGTGGTCGGTGTTGGCCTGACTGGCCGAGATGGGATGACGGTGCCGAGGTGAGTGCGATCGACGACACTGGGCGCCGCGGCGACGGGCGCCGAGTCGACGAACTGCGGCCCTTCGAATTCCGCCGCGACTACACCACCATGGCCGACGGCTCGGCGCTGGCCGTGTTCGGCGAGACCCGGGTGCTGTGCACCGCCTCGGTCGACGCCGACGTGCCCCGATGGATGCGCGACCGGGGCTCGGGCTGGGTGACAGCCGAGTACTCGATGCTGCCCGGCTCGTCGCCGGAGCGGGTCTCGCGCCGAGTCGGTGGCCGCACCAAGGAGATCCAGCGCCTCATCGGCCGGTCGCTGCGCACCGTTGTCGACATGGACGCGCTCGGTACCCGCCAGGTGATCATCGACTGCGACGTGCTCCAGGCCGACGGCGGCACCCGCACCGCGGCCATCTGTGGGGGCTACCTGGCTCTGTGCGACGCGGTGACCCGGCTGATCCAGGCCGGCGAGTTGAGGGAGTCGCCCATCATCGATGACTGCGCGGCGGTGAGTGTGGGGCTCATCGACGGGGTGGCGCTGCTGGACCTGCCGTACGCCGAGGACGCCGGCGCCGACGTCGACTTCAACGTGGTGATGACCGGCTCCGGCGGTCTGATCGAGGTGCAGGGGACCGCCGAGGGTCGGTCCTTCGACCGGGTCCAGCTCGACGAACTGCTCGACCTCGCGGCCAAGGGAATAGCCGAGATCGTCGCTGCCCAGCGGGCGGTGCTGGCCGAGCCGCCCGCGTCGCGATGATCAGCGAGCCGAGGCCCGGTATCGATCCGGACCCTGTCCGCGTGTATCGGATCCACTCGAGATGATCGAGCTGGTCTGCGCCAGCGCCAATCCCGACAAAGTGGCCGAGATGGCCGAGGTGCTGGCCGGCCACGCGGTGCTGCTGCCCCGGCCCGAGGGCATGGGCGACGTGGCCGAGGACGCCGACGACCTGACCGGCAACGCACGCCTCAAGGCGCAGGCCGTGTGCGAGTTCGCCGGCGCGCCGGCCCTGGCCGACGACACCGGCCTGGAGGTCGACGCGCTGGGCGGGGCGCCCGGAGTGCACTCGGCCCGGTACGCGGGCCCGGATGCCGGCTACGCCGACAACCTGGCCCGGCTGATGGCCGACATGCGGGCCGTGCCGCCACCGCAGCGAACCGCCCGGTTCCGGAGCGTGGTCATGGTTTGCTTCCCCGACGGCACCGAGCTCGCCGCCGAGGGCGTGGTCGAGGGGGTGATCGCCGTCGAGCCCCGGGGCTCCGGCGGCTTCGGCTACGACCCGGTGTTCGCCCCTACCGGCGCCGGCGGCCGCACCTTTGCCGAGATGGGCGCAGCCGCCAAGAACGCCATGAGCCACCGGGCCCGAGCCCTGCGAGCCCTGCTGGAGCTGCTCGAGGGCTAGGCGGGCCTACTGGCAGAAGGCGCCCCCGTTGACGACGATGTTCTGGCCGGTGACGAAGTCGGAGCCGCGGCCGGCCAGGTAGAGGATGGTGCCGACCATGTCCTCGGGCACCTGGGTGCGCTTGAGGGGCCGACCGGCGACCACGTACTGGTCGCTGACCTCGTCCGAGGGGCGTAGCGACGGGTTGGGGATCAGGTCGGGGGACACCGTGTTGACCGTGATCCCGTCGGGACCGAGTTCGGTGGCCAGGCAGCGGGTCAGGCCGATGATGGCGGTCTTGCTGGCCACGTAGTGGGGGAACCCGACGGTGCCCTTGAAGCAGGTGGTGGAGGAGATGTTGATGATCTTCCCCGATCCTTGCTTCTGCATGTACGGGTAGACCGCGCAGCAGACGAGCCAGGTGCCGCGGACGTTGACCTCGAAGGTCTTGTCCCATTCGTCCTCGGAGACCTCGTGAAACGGGCTGCGCACGATCTGGGAGTAGTAGGCCGCGTTGTTGATCAGCACGTCGATCGTACCGAACTCGCTGGCTGCGGTGGCGGCCATAGCCTCGGTGTCCGCCGCGGAGCTGATGTCGGTGCGGCAGCCGATGGCGCGGCCGCCGGCCGACTCGATCTCACCGACGGCCTCTGTGGTGTCGAGCAGGTCGGCCACGACGATGTCGAACCCCGCATCGGCCAGCGCCATGCAGTAGACGCGGCCCAGCCCTCTCGCTCCTCCGGTGACGATTGCCGTCGGCACTTGGCTGTCTCCTCTCAGTGAGCCCGGACGCCGGGCTGTCAGAACCCTTGCCAGCCGGGCAGGGCGGCCGACTGGCGGATCCACGCCTCCATCTGCTCGGCGTCGAAATCGTCCTCGTAGAGATCGATCCAGCGCGCGTCCTTGTCCTTGCCCGAGCCGGGTGGGGGCGGTTGCAGCGACGCCCCGTTCAGGAACGTCACCTTCACGTAGCGGGTGAAGACGTGGGTGCTCGCGAACCACCCCTGACCCTCGATGCCGTAGAAGGGCGAGTTCCACCTGACCGCTTTGCGCACGCCGGGCACGGTGCGCTCGATCAGCCCGTCGAGGCGGCGCCCGACATCGCTCTTCCAGCCCGGCATGGCCGCGATGTACGCCTGCACCGGTGCGTCCCCGTCGGCCTTCGCGATCTGGGGGTTGCCGCCCGCAAGGAGCACCGGCTCATCGCCGTCCCGCCCGGCACCGGCCTTCTTCGCAGCGCTAGCCGACTTGCTTGATCCCTTGCCAGCCACCAAGCAACCACTGTATTCGACAGCGCTTCTATGCCGGCCAGTTCAATGCTGTTATGATGTGACATCATGCGTACACAGATAGACCTTGAGTCCGAGCAGCATGCACTCGTCAAGCGCAAGGCCGCCGACCTGGGCATCAGCATGGCGGAGTACATCCGCCGTCTCGTCGAACGCGATCTCGGGCAGGCGGGGCCTAGCTCCGACATCTCTGCGATCTTCGGCATCGGAGACTCCGGCGGCAGCGACATCTCCATCGATCGCAAGCAGGCCACGGCCGAGGCGATCGCTGCTCGAGCCGCGCAACGGTGAGCGTCTTCGTCGACACGTCCGCGTGGTACGCGGCCGCTGACCGCGGCGATGTCCACCACCGCCGAGCCGTCGAGCGGCTCAGCGAGTTCTCCGGAGATCTGCTGACAAGCGACCATGTGCTCGTCGAGACATGGTTCTTGGCCGCCAACCGTCTGGGTGTCGACGTTGCTGAGACACTGGTCGCCACGATCCGCAGTGGCAACGCCCGCGTCGAGACCGCCACGATCGCCGATCTCGAGGTCGCCGCACAGATCCACGACGCTTTCACGGACCAGGAGTCCTCGATCGTCGATCGCACCAGTTGGTCCATCATGCAGCGCCTCGGCGTGCACGAGGCAATCTCGTTCGACCAGGACTACTGGATCTACCGTTTCGGCCGCGACCGCCGCCAAGCCTTCACCGTCCACGCGTAGCGCGTCCCGATCGTCCTTCGGGGACCAGGATTGGATGGTGCGTGAAGGACTCGGCCTGCTAGGGTTTCGTGCACTGCTCCCCGCCTTCCCGGTCTTGCCGGGAATGGCGGGGCATACTAGTAGCGGGGTCGGGTACCCCTACACATGGGGTATCGGGAGAAAAAAGGAGAACCCGGAGACGTTCTCCGAAAGTCCAAAGGGCTCCGAAATTGCTCGATCTCACAATTGGCGAACCCTCGCACCCAAAATTCGCGAAGGCCCGTGGGTGCGGACGGGGGGATTCGAACCCCCACACCCTGGTGGGTACTGGGACCTAAACCCAGCGCGTCTGCCAGATTCCGCCACGTCCGCGAGGCCTGTCAGGCTAGCCCGCGGCCGGGGGCCGTCAGGTTCGCAGGACGAGGTTGCGCTCCGAGTCCGGTGGTGCCGCCGGATCGGGCTTGGGCTCGCTCGGAGGCAGGATCCGGTGGCGGCCATCCTGCCTGCGCAATTGCCATCCGTCGTGGTGGATGAGGTGGTGGCATCGTTCGCACAGCAGCACGAGATTGTCGATGTCGGTGGAGCCGCCCCGGCTGAACCACTCGATGTGGTGGGGCTCGCCCCCTTCCGCGGGGGCCGCGCAGTTGGCGCAGCCACCGTCTCGGGCCGCCAGCACGATGCGCTGGCCTGCGCTGGCGTTTCGCTGGGCCCGGCCCAGCCACAGCGGGTCGCCGTCGGCACCGAAGACGGCCGGCAGGACCCTTGCATCCGCGGCCAGCTTGGCGATCCGGTCGGCGGGGACAGGCATGCCGTCGTCGTAGCGCAGATCGCGCAGTTCGCGTGACACGGCGTCGTAGTCGGCGATGACCAGCAGGGTCACGTCGGGCCGGCGGTGCGGCCCCTCGCCGGTGATGAGCTGGGTCAGGGCGTCGGCCCGACGCTGCTGGGGCGAACGTGGCGCGCCCTGCTCGTCGTTGCGCAGCGTGCGCACCATCCGGTTGAACGCCAGGCTGACGCGCTTGCCGTCGTCGTAACCGAAGTACGCCGACAGCCGCCAGGATCCGTCGGGATCCTGGACCATTGACGCCCACCGGTTCCGGTGCTGGCGGTTGTGCTCGGCGCCGGAGTCGGTCTGGGAGGCGTAGTGGCGGGTCATCCTGGCGAACAGGTCGACGGGCACGCCCCGGGCCATCTCCAGCAGGGCGGGTTCGTCGGCGTGCTCGGGGTCCAGGCCCACCTTGGCGATGACGCGGGCATGGCCAGAAGTGATCTCGCCGGCCCGCCAAGCGGCCAGCGTCGCGGGAAAGTCGCCGGCCAGCGATGCGGCCAACTCGACCTCTGCGGTTGCCTGGCGGGACGAGACCTTGAGCCGTTCACGTACCGTCGCCGCGGCGGCCCGACCGCCCAGACGCCGGTGCATCTCAGCAGCGGCCTGAGCCAGCTGGCCCTCCACCCGGGACCGTTGCCGACCGAGTTCCGCCATCCGCTCTACCAACTCGGCATCGCTGAGAGCCACCACCGCGACGGGCTCACCGTTCGCCGGCAAGTCCGGATCGACCATGAAATCCATGCGTGTAACTCTAGCCGCAGAGTGTGACAAAAACATATGTAAAAGTATGAACGCTCACAATAATCTGAAGCTGCCTCCGGTTGGGCGGGATCGACCGATCGCACCGGTAGCCTGCGCGCCATGAGCTCGCAATCACTGCCGCCCCAGCTCCGACCTGATCCCGCCGAAGTCGGATTCGACACGCCGAATGCGGTTTCCAACCGCCAGAGCGAGGTGTACAACCGGCTGCTGCAGGACCGCATCGTCGTGCTCGGCTCCGACGTCAACGACGAGATCGCCAACTTCATCATGGCCCAGCTGCTGTACCTGGAGGGCCAGGACGCCAGCAGGCCCATCTGGCTGTACATCAACAGCCCCGGCGGCTCGGTCACCTCCGGCATGGCCATCTACGACACCATGCAGTTCATCCAGCCCGAGGTGGGCACGATCTGCATCGGGCTCGGCGCGTCGATGGGGCAGTTCCTGCTGTGCGCGGGCGCTCCCGGCAAGCGCTACGCCCTGCCGCATGCCCGGATCATGATGCACCAGCCCCTCGGCGGAGTGCGGGGCCAGGCCACCGACATCGCCATCCAGGCCGAGCAGATGGCCTACACCAAGAAGCTGCTGCAGGAGCGCATCGCCTATCACACCGGTCAGACCGTCGAGCAGATCGAGGCCGACTCCGACCGGGATCGCTGGTTCACGGCGGAGGAGGCCATGGACTACGGCATCATCGACCATGTCATCGTCAAGCGCGGCGAGATGCTGTAGAGCCCGGTGAGCACCGGGTCGGCGGCCGCTGACCCCTCAGACGCTGGCCGACAGTTCCTTGATGGCGATGGCCGGGCCGTCGCGGTGACCGAACACGGCTGATCCTGCGACCAGCACGTTGGCCCCGGCCGCGACGGCCGCCGGAGCGGTGGCTGCGGTGATACCCCCGTCGACCTCCAGGTCGACATCGCGCTCGGAGACGTCGATCATGGCCCGCACCGCCGCGATCTTCGACTCGACAGAGGCGATGTAGCGCTGGCCCCCGAAGCCCGGGTTCACCGTCATCACCAGCACCTCGTCGATCATCGGAATCACTTCGGAGATGCTCGACGCCGGCGTGTGGGGGTTGATCACCACGCCGCAGCGGGCACCTGCCTCCGAGATGGCGGCCAGGCTGCGGTGCAGGTGCGGGCAGGTCTCGGCGTGGATCAGCACGGTGTCGCAGCCGGCCTCGATGTAGCGGGGGGCGAGCTCGTCGGGCTTCACCACCATGAGGTGGGCTTCGAAGGGCAGGTCGACCGCCGGCCGGCAGGCGGCCACCACGTCGGGACCGAAGGTGAGGTTGGGCACGAACACGCCGTCCATGACGTCCCAGTGGACCCGGTGGGCGCCGGCCTCGGCGATACTCCGGCACTCGTCGCCCAGACGGGACGCGTCGGCCGCGAGCATCGAGGGAGCGATCTCCACAACCACGTTCGCACCCTAGACGCGCCAGGACCCGACGGCGCGGCAAGAGGCCGAGCGAAGGAGGCCAAGTGGCCGGGTGGGTGGGCCGCGGCCACAGACACATGTGTCGGGGAGGTTGGTCGCTATCGCCGGTGGTGCCGATACCGTCGCGTCGTGGAGTTGCGGGTGACGGCCACGGCGCGCGACGGCGTCGGGGTGGCGAGGGGCTCCGACGGGCGGGTCGTGTTCGTCGAGGGTGCCCTGCCGGGCGAGTTGGTCACCGCTGAGGTCCACACCGTCGACAGGCGCTGGGCCCGAGCCCGCCTGATCGATGTGATCGAGGCCTCGCCGGACCGGGTTCCGGTGGCCTGCGAGCATCATCTCGATGGCTGCGGTGGCTGCGACATGCTCCATATCGACGCGCGGGCTCAGATGCGCATGAAGGCGTCGATCGTGGTCGATCAGCTCACCCGGCACGGCGTGGACGCACCCGCTCCCCAGCTGAGGATGCTGGACGTCGACCGGGGCCGCACCACGGTCCGGGCCAGGGTCGTGGACGGCCGGGCCGGGTTCATGGCCCGCTCCAGCCACGATGTCGTGATCCCCGATGACTGCGGGGCGGTGGACGATGCGGCCGAGGAGCTGCTGGTGGAGGGCCGCTACGGGGCGGCTGACGGGGTGTTCATCAGGGTGGGGTCCCGCACCGGCGAGCGGATGGTGGTGGTGAACCCCACTGTCGGCGAGGTGTCGGTGCCCGACGATGTCATGGTGGTCGGCACCGACGAGCTCGACTCCGACCGCCGGGCCTGGATCCACGAGGAGGTGTCGGGCCGGCGCTGGAGGATCTCGGCCCGGTCGTTCTTCCAGAACCGGCCTGCGGGCGCGGAGGCGCTGGTGGCTGAGGTGGACGAGATGGTGGAGGAGCTGGCCATCGACGGCCCGATGGTCGACGCATACGCCGGAGTGGGGCTGTTCGCGGGCACGGTCGGCGACGGACGCAGAGTCACCGCCATCGAGCGCAGCGCCGACGCCGCGGCCGACGCCAGAGTCAACCTGGGCAACGGGGCCAAGGTGCTGAAGATCCCGGTGGAGAAGTGGCGGGCATCGCCGGCCAGCGTCGTGGTGGCCGACCCCTCCCGGTCCGGGCTGGGGGACAGCGCGGTGCGGCCCCTGCTTTCGTGCGGGCCGCAGCTGGTGGTGCTGGTCAGCTGCGATCCGTCGTCGTTCGCCAAGGACGCCCGCAGCCTGGTCGATTCCTGGTACTCCCTGGATCGCTGGACCGTGGTCGACCTCTTCCCCCTGACCTCACATATCGAGACCGTGGCCGCCTTCGTCAACATCGCTGGTGACTGATCCGGTCGCACTGGGACTGCCAATGCCGCGTATCGTCCCGAGACCGATGCGCTCTGAGGTCAGCGTGCCGTGAGCCTGGACTTCGCCATGCGGCCCGAGTGGGAGCAGCTGCGGGCCCGGGCCCGGGCCGTTGCCGCGCAGGGCGTCGCCGACCACGGCCGGTGGTACGACTCGTGGATCAACGGCCATTCCAAGGAGTTCTCCAAGGTCCTGGCGGCCGAGGGCTTCATCGGCATGACGTGGCCGGTCGCCTACGGCGGGGGAGGGCGGCCCGGCATCGAGCGGATCATCATGGCCGAGGAGATGATCAGCGTCGGGGCGCCGATCGCGGCAAGCTGGTTCGCGGACCGGCAGATGGGCCCGTCGATCTACACCTACGGCACCGGCGCCCAGAAGGCCGAGTTCCTGGGTGGGATGCTGTCGGGCGAGGCCACGTGGTGCATCGGCATGAGTGAGCCCGACGCAGGGTCGGATCTGGCCTCACTGAAGACGGCCGCGGTGCGCGACGGCGACCATTACGTCGTCAACGGCCAGAAGATATGGACCAGCGGCGCAGCCAGTGCCGAGTACTGCTATGTGATCTGCCGTACCAGCACCGAAGGTCCGCCCCATCGGGGCCTCAGCGAGCTGATCGTGCCCATGGACCTCGACGGCATCGAGGTGCGACCGGTTCGCGACATGGTGGGCACGTCGCATTTCTGCGAGATCTTCCTGACCGACGTGCGGGTGCCGGCGTCCAACCTCGTCGGCACCGAGGGCGGGGCGTTCAAGCAGACCATGGTGCAGCTCGGCTACGAGAGGGGAGGCATCGACCGGCTGGTGTCCAACCGGCCGCTGTACGACCTCGCCCTCGAGCACGCCGACCTCACCGATCCGCAGACACGCCAGGAGATCGCGGCCCTCGAGACCGGCTACCGGCTCGGCCGGATCATGGTCTACCGGGGCGCCCTGGGCGAGGGCAGTGCCGATTTCAGCGCGGGCACCAAGGCGTACTGCACCGAGCACGAGCAGCGGGTGGCCCAGTTCGCGGCCCGGGTGCTGGGCCCGGCCGCCACGGTGGGCGACGTCGTGCCGAACTCAATCTGCTACGCGCCCGCCTACACCATCCAGGGCGGCACGTCGGCCATCCTGCGAAACATCCTCGGAGAGCGAGTCCTACACCTACCCCGCGAACCCCGCTCCAGCTGAGCGCCGACGGGCACCGCTCACCCCTCCCCGGCGGGTGGCCACCGGTACTCGCTTGCTCGCACGGGCTTCGCCCTACTCGCTCGCAAGCCGAGCACCGGCGTCTCCCGCCTATCGGGTGGAGCGAACCGGCGCACACCGCCCGGCACCCCTCCCCGGCGGGTGGCCACCGGTACTCGCTTGCTCGCACGGGCTTCGCCCTACTCGCTCGCAAGCCGAGCACCGGCGTCTCCCGCCTATCGGGTCGAGCGAACCGGCGCACACCGCCCGGCGCCGGGTCAGTAGTGCCAACCGAAGGGCGACCAGTCCGGGGGGCGCTTGTTGAGGAAGGCGTCGCGGCCCTCGGCGGCCTCGTCGGTCATGTAGGCCAGCCGGGTGGCCTCGCCCGCGAACACCTGCTGGCCGATCAGGCCGTCGTCGGCCAGGTTCAGGGCGAACTTGACCATCCGCTGCGCGGTCGGGCTCTTGGCGTTGATCTCCTTCGCCCACTCCAGCGCCACCGCCTCCAGTTCCGCGTGGCGGACCACCGCGTTGACCATGCCCATCTCCTGGGCCTCCTGGGCCGAGTAGGTGCGGCCCAGGAAGAAGATCTCCCGGGCCCGCTTCTGGCCGATCAGCTTGGCCAGGTAGGCCGAGCCGAACCCGCCGTCGAAGCTGGCCACGTCGGTGTCGGTCTGCTTGAACAGGGCGTGCTCGCCGCTGGCCAGGGTCAGGTCGGCCACCGCGTGGAGGCTGTGGCCGCCGCCGACGGCCCAGCCCGGCACCACCGCGATCACCACCTTGGGCATCATGCGGACCAGGCGCTGGACCTCGAGGATGTGCAGCCGGCCCGAGCGCCCGGGATCGATGGTGTCGCCGGTCTCGCCGGTGGCGTACCGGTAGCCGTCACGGCCCCGGATGCGCTGGTCCCCGCCCGAGCAGAAGGCCCAGCCGCCGTCGCGGGGCGACGGCCCGTTACCGGTCAGCAGCACGCAGCCCACGTCGCTGGTCATGCGGGCGTGGTCCAGGCACCGGTACAGCTCGTCCACGGTGTGGGGCCGGAAGGCATTGCGGACCTCGGGCCGGTCGAAGGCCACCCGCACCGTGCCGTGGTCGACAGCCCGGTGGTAGGTGACGTCGGTGAGGTCGTCGAAACCGTCCAACCTCCGCCAGGCCTCGGGATCGAAGAGCTCTGAGACCACGACGGCACACTACAGCCGCGACCGGCGGCGGCTGCACCCAGCAACGGCGGGCCCGCCGATACCGGTGCCAGTAGGGTTGGCCCCGCCGTGAGAGCCGCCCTGCTGTCCGATCCGTCGTCACCGCTGGAGCTGGTCGACGACCTTGATCTGTCCGACCCCCGCCCCGGCGAGGTGTGCGTGGCGGTGAGCCACAGCGGCATCTGCCACAGCGACCTGACCATCATCGAGGGCGGCTACATGGTCCCGGCGGTGCTCGGCCACGAGGCGGCCGGAGTGGTGGCCGGGGTCGGCGACGGGGTCTCCCATGTGTCCGAGGGCGACAAGGTGATGATCACGCCGCTGGCGCCGTGCGGGCACTGCGACGGCTGTGCCCGCCAGCAGGCCAGCCGCTGCCCGCAGGCCATGAGCTTCGTGGCCGGCACCCGACCCGACGCCTCATCGCCGTTCTCGCACCGCGGCCGGATGGTGCACCGCGGCCTGGGTGTGGGCGCGTTCGCGGAGCACACGGTGGTGCCGGCCTCCGGTGTGGTCCGCCTGAATGACGACGTGCCCCTGGAGGTGGCGTGCCTGATCGGCTGCGCGGTGCAGACCGGAGTGGGGGCCGTGCTCAACACCGCGTCGATGGAGCGCGGCGCCACCGTGGTGGTCACCGGGCTGGGCGGCGTGGGGATCTCGGCGGTGCAGGGAGCCCGCATCGCGGGCGCGTCCCGCATCATCGCCTCCGACCCGGTCGAGTCCCGCCGGCAGGCTGCGCTGAGCCTCGGAGCCACCGATGCGGTGGGCGCGGACCCCGCCGAGCTGAAGGCCGCGGTGGCCGACGCCACCGGGGGCCGGGGAGCCGACTATGCCTTCGAGACGGCCGGCGTGCCCGGCCTCGTGAGCCTGGGCGTGGAGGTCACCGGGTCCGGTGGCACGACAGTCGTGGTGGGAGCGCCACCGCCCGAGCACACCACCGACATCGGCTCGACCACAGTGTTCATGATCGAGCAGAAGCGGCTGGTAGGCAGCCTGCTGGGCGACTGCTGGCCCAGCCGCGACATCCCGCGGCTGGTAGCCCTATGGCAGCGCGGCGACCTAGACCTAGAATCCATGATCACGCATCGCGTGCCCCTGTCAGGCGTGAACGAAGGCTTCAACCGCCTCCGCCAAGCCCAAGGCCTAAGAACGGTCGTACAAGTAACCCCCGAGTAGCAGGAGACGCCCGCACCCGCGACCCGCCGGCCGGAAGTGCCGTTGCTGCTAGACGAAGGCCGAAGCGAAGACGAGCGAAACGATCGTCATCACCTTGATGAGGATGTTCATCGACGGCCCCGCAGTGTCCTTGAACGGGTCGCCGACGGTGTCGCCCACCACCGCGGCCTTGTGGGGGTCCGAGCCCTTGCCGCCGTGCGCGCCGGCCTCGATGTACTTCTTGGCGTTGTCCCACGCCCCGCCGGCGTTGGCCATGAAGATCGCCAGCGCGAATCCGCTCACCAGCGCTCCCGCCAGGAAGCCGCCCAGAGCGTCCACGTCGATGAACCCGACCACCAGCGGCACCACCACGGCCAGCGCACCGGGTGCCAGCATCTCCCGCAGCGATCCCCGCGTGGAGATGGCCACGCACGCCGCAGAGTCCGGCTCCACGCCGGGGGTGCCCTCGCGGAGCCCGGGGATCTCGCGGAACTGGCGGCGCACCTCCTCGATCATCTTGTTGGCGGCCCGGCCCACCGCATCGATGGTGAGGGCCGCGAACAGGAACGGGACCATCGCGCCGAGGAACAGCCCGATGAACACGTCGACCGCGCCGACGTCGAGGCTCAGCACGAAGGACTTGCCCTCCTCGGCGGCCGCGCTGGTCAGGGCCACTTCGAACGACTTGAACAGCGCCAGCGCGGTGAGAGCGGCCGAGCCGACCGCGAAGCCCTTGGCTATGGCGGCGGTGGTGTTGCCCAGCGAGTCGAGCGCGTCGGTCACCTCCCGTACGCTCGGGTCGAGCTCGGCCATCTCGGCGATGCCGCCCGCGTTGTCGGCGATGGGCCCGTAGGCGTCGACCGAGACCACCACTCCGGTGGTGGCCAGCATCCCGACGGCGGCCACCGCGATGCCGTAGACGCCGCCGAAGGTGGTGTCGCCGAGGGTCTGCTGGCCGCCCCAGTAGGCGATCAGGACGCCGACGGCGATGAGCCCGACGGAGGCGGCCACCGACACCATCCCGGCCGACACCCCGGACAGCACGGTGGTGGCCGGACCGGTCTCGGCCTGGGAGGCGATCCGGCGCACCGGCGGGAAGTGGTCGCTGGTCCAGATCTCGGCCACCTTGCCGATGCCCCAGCCCACGACCAGCCCGCCGATGACCGACAGCGGCAGCCCGTACCACGCCTCGAACAACTCGCCGTCGCCGAAGAAGACCCGGCCCATGATCAGGGTGCCGATGACGGTGAGGATCATGGCCAGCGTGGTGCCCCGGTGGAGCTGCTTGGCGAGCGCCTTGACCTCGGTGCTGTTCCCGCCGCGCACCGCGAACGAGCCGACGATGGCTCCGATCATGCCGACGAAGGCCACCGCCATCGGGAACACCAGCAGCTGGACGATGGGCTCCTGGTCGGCCGCGTCGGCGGCGAGGCCGAAACTGAAGGCGGTGAGGGCCACCGGCGCGATGATCGAGCCCGAGTAGCTCTCGAACAGGTCGGCGCCCATCCCGGCGACATCGCCCACGTTGTCGCCCACGGCGTCGGCGATGGTGGCCGGGTTGCGGGGGTCGTCCTCGGGGATGCCCGCCTCGACCTTGCCCACCAGGTCCCCGCCCACGTCGGCCGCCTTGGTGTAGATGCCCCCGCCCACCCTGGAGAACAGGGCGATGGAGCTGGCACCCAGGCCGAAGGCGGTGAAGATCTCGAAGGCGTCGTCGGTGCCGATCCACTCGACGAACAGCAGGTACGTGAACGTGAGGCCCAGCAGCGACAGCCCGGCCACCGAGAAGCCCATGACGGCGCCGCCCCGGAAGGCGAGCGGCAGCGCCTTGGACGGTCCGTCGATGGCTGCGTTGGTGGTGCGAGCGTTGGCCCTGGTGGCCACGGTCATGCCCGCGTACCCGGCGCCGGCCGACAGCACTGCACCCAGCAGGTAGCTCAGGAACGACAGGGCCACGCCGGTGATCACCGGTATCAGCACCGCCATGATCACCACGAAGCCCGCCACCCAGGTGTACTCCTGGCGCAGGAAGGCCCGGGCCCCGGCCTGTATCTGCTTCATGATCGCGACCATCCGCTCGTCGCCGGGCGGGGCCGAGGACACGTCCTTGAAGAAGAAGGCTGCGAGCGCGAGGGCCGCCAGGGCCGACACCAGCGCGATATACGGAATGGCTTGCAAGAGTCTGCTCCCTTTAGTGAAGGCGTAGAACCTTGCGAGCCTACTCTTGGGCGATGACTTCAGTGGCGGAGGCCAAGGCCCGGCTCCGGACCGACATGCGGACCCGGCGAGCCGGGCTGAGCCGGGCCGAGGTGGCCGCGGCCGGGGCGGCGGTGCTGCGCGGACTGGAATCGCTGCCGGCGATGACCGGGGCCCGCCGGGTGGCCGCCTACCGGGCGGTGAGGGGCGAGATTCCCCTCGACGGGCTCCTGGACGGCGAGCGCCGCGAGACGCTCACCCTTCCCCGGGTGGTGGGCGACGACTTGGAGTTCGTGGCCTGGCACGCCGGCCTGACGTTCCGGCCGGGGGCGTTCGGGATTCCCGAGCCGGTCGACGGCGAGCTGGTGGCCTTCGCCGACCACGACGTGGTGCTGGTGCCCCTGACCGCCTTCGACGGGAGCTGCCACCGGCTGGGGCAGGGCGGCGGCTTCTACGACCGTGCCCTGGCTTCGGTGGCCCCCGGTGCGGTCCGGCCGGTGACGGTGGGGGTCGCGTACTCGTTCCAACAGGTCGGCGAGGTCCCCCGCGAGCCATGGGACGTCCCTCTCGACGCGGTCGTCACCGACACCGGCGCCGTCGTCGCGGCGGGCGGACGGCTGGCCTGATCGCCGCGGCAGCGGCCCGAGGCGCTAGAAACTAGTCGTGCATGTCATCGTCGTGGGGGCCGGCGAGGTCGGCTCCTACGTCGCCGCCCGCCTCAGCCACGAGCGCCACAACGTGTCGGTGGTCGACACCGACGCCAACCGCCTACGCCAGGTCGCAGCCGACCTGGACGTGCTCACGGTGGAGGGCAGCGGCACCCATCCCAGCGTGCTCTCCGATGCGGGGATCGACAACTGCGACCTGGTGGTGTCGGTCACCAGCAAGGACGAGGTGAACCTGGTGGCGTCGCTCATCGCCAAGCAGCACGGCGTGGACAGGACCATCGTGCGCATCGAGTCCGAGGAGCTGCGGAGCCGAGCCTCGTCGGAGTTGCTGCAAGCGTTCCGGGCCGACCTCGTCATAGATCCCGACCGCCAGACGGCGGAGCGGATCCTCAACCTGCTCGACTACCCGGGGGCATCGGAGATACTGGTGATGGCCCACGGCGAGGCCATCGTGATCGGGGCCCGCCTCGAGGCCGACGCCCCCATCGTGGGCCGGCGCCTGTCGGACCTGGCGGCCGAGTACGAGCCCGACTGGGAGTTCATGGTCGGATCGATCTCCCGGGGCGAGGCCACCTACATCCCCCGCACCGACTACCGGTTGATGGAGGGCGACCTGGTGCGGGTGGTGTGCAAGCGGGGGGCCCGCCGCAGGGTGGCCAGGCTCCTCGGGCTGGGCACCGGCACCGCCCGCCACGTGCTGCTGCTCGGCGGGGGCCACACGGCCGAGATCCTCGCGGCTCGGCTGGTGGCGCGCGGCGTGGAGGTGGTGATCGTCGAGCGCGACGCCGAGCGGGCCCTGGAGCTGGCCGAGGACCTGACCGATGTGCAGGTATTCGAGGGCGACATCACCGATGCCGACCTGCTGGAGGAGGCCGACCTGGGCCGGTTCGACGCGGTGGCCGCGCTCACCGGCGAGGACGAGGCCAACATACTGGCCTGCCTCTACGCCAAGTCGGTGGGCGTTGGCGAGACCATCGCAGTGGTGCACAAGCTGGCCCTGCTGTCGCTGCTGGACTCCGCCGGCGTGGACGTGGCCCTGTCGCCCCGCACCGCCACCGCCGACGGCGTCATGCGCTTCGTGCGAGGCGACGTGGCCGCGGTGGCGACCTTCCTGCAGTCCGACGCCGAGGTGGTCGAACTCGAAGTGGAGAAGGGAAGCCCGGCCGACAACTCCCTGGTGAAGGAGCTGAAGCTGCCGAAGGGCATCCTGATCGGGGCCATCGTGCGCGACGGGAAGCCGCATATCGCCCGGGGCAAGAGCCGGCTGCGGGGCCGCGACCACGTGGTCGCCTTCGCCACTCCGGACTCGGTGCGGGAGGTCCACCAGCAGTTGACGTGCGACACCTAGGCGGCGCGGGGAGCCGTCTGGCTGCTGGCAGGCTGCGTCGGGCCCGTCTCAGCCGTGCCCGTCCGCTGCTCGCCGGCAGGACCGAGAAGGCACCGGCCCGGGTCGTCTCCTGGGCGCTCGCATCGGTGGTCGATGCCGGGCTCGTCCTCGGCGTGGCCACCATGCTCTGCGGCCTGGCCGGCATCGGGGACGACAACGCCGACGCGGTCGCCTTCGCCTGCGTGGGGGCCGTCTGCGCGGTCGCCGCCGCGGTGGCGAGACGGCGGGTGGCACCGCCGCAGCGGGCCACCGCGGGCCGGGTCTTCGCCGGCATCGGCCTGCTGTGGACGCTGTTGGTGCTGTTCGGCGCGGCCGTCTACGCGGGCACCGGCGCGCTGAGGAGCTTCGACGACGCCCTGGTGGAGTCCGCGGCCGGCTTCACGACGACCGCGGTCACCCTGCTCGACGCCGGCGAGGCGTCGCGTGCCGTGCTGCTGTTCAGGGGCGTCACAAGTTGGGTGGGAGGTCTGTTCGCGATCCTGATCGCAGTCGTGACCCTGCCCGTGGTCCTGCGCTCCACCGCGCTCATCGGCTACAGCACCGGCCGCCGGGGGTTGGACCTCGTGCCCAACGCCTCGGTCGGGACTCGCCGGGTGCTGGTGCTGTACAGCGGCTTCACCGCGGCCTGCGTGGTCGCCTACCTGCTGACCGGCCTCGATCCGACCGAGGCCCTCGTCCTCGGGCTGGGCACGGCCTCCACCGGCGGGTTCACCGGACAGGCCGATTCGCTCGCCGCCTACGGCGCCGCCACCCAAGCGGTCGCCGGGGCCGGGATGCTGGTCGCGGGCGCCGGGATCTTCGTGATCTGGTGGATCGCCCGCGGCATGCTCCGGCCCCTTTGGCGCTCCCAGGAACTCAGGACCTTCGTGCTGCTGCTCGCGGTGGCCACCGCGGCGATGGCCGTGCACCGGGACATCGGATGGGGAGAGGCCGGCTTCATGGCGGTGTCGATGATGAGCACCACAGGATTCGCGATCGCCGACTGGACCGGATGGGGGACCTCGGCGACGGTGATAATGCTCGTAGCGGCCGGAATCGGGGCGATGATGGGCTCGCCCGGAGGCGGGCTGAGGGTCATGCGGGCCCGTCTGCTGATGGGCTCCGCCGGGGGAGAGCTGCGCCGCCAGCTCGATCCGTACGCCCTGATCCTGGTAAGGCGCGACGGCGAGACCCTGTCGCGCCGCACCCTCGACCGGCTGGGAGGTCATCAGATCGCCTGGGTCGTGCTGGTCGGGGTCGGGGTGCTGCTGCTGGGCGTCTCGGGCGTGTCGCTGCTCGGCAGCGTGTGGGGCTCGGTGAGCGCAGTCAGCACAGTCGGCCCCAGCATGGGCGAGATCGGTGCCTTCGGCCGCTTGGAGGGCCTGGGCCGGCCCGGCCGGCTGGCGCTGGTGCCGCTGATGATGGCGGGCCGGATGTCGATCCCGCCCCTCATGGCCGGCGTGGGCCTGGTGCTGCACTGGTACCGGGTGGCTGTGCGGCGGTCACGGTTCATGGTCGTGCGGGCCGAGCAGCGCCGCCATCCGCGTCCGGAACCCACCGACGGCGATGGCTAGGCGCCCGCACCTCGCCGCGACGGGCCCGGGGGGAGCCCCCCTGCGCGGCCGGGTCGCCTCGACGACGCTGCACGTCATCGGCATCGCCCTGGCTGCGGTGTCGGTCGGGATGCTGGCCTGCGCGCTGCTGGAGGCGCTCACCACCGGGCGCGACGCCGCCCCGCTGGCGGCCTCCGCGCTGGTGACCGGCGCCGCCGGCGGCCTGCTGTGGTACCTCACCCGTCCCGGCGAGATCCGCAAGCGCCACGTCTTCAGCACCGTCGCGTCGACGTGGGTGGCCATCACCTGCGTGGGAGCGCTGCCGTTCGTTCTGGCCGGCACGTTCGCCACCGGTGGCGCCGGCTTCGTCGAGCAGGTCGTCAACAGTGTGTTCGAGTCGGCATCGGGCTACTCGGCGAGCGGCTCCACCGTCCTGGCCGACTTCGAGACCCCCGGCCGGGGCCTGATGATGTACCGCCAGCTCACCCACTGGTACGGCGGCATGGGCGTCGTGGTGCTGGCGGTGGCGGTGCTCCCGTTCCTCGGTGTCGGCGGGCTGGAGTTGATCACCGCCGAGGCGCCGGGGCCGTCGTCCGATCGCCTCACCCCCAGGGTGAGCGAGACGGCCAGGCGGCTGTGGATGGTCTACATCGGCTTCACGGTCTGCGCCGCGGTGGCCTTCTTCGCAGCCGACGGCTTCTCCTCGGTCTACGACGCGGTGGCCCACGCCTTCACGGTCGCGGCCACCGGGGGCTTCTCGCCGTACGCGGACTCGATCGGCCATTACGACAGCGTGGCCGTCGAGACGGTGGCGATCGTGTGCATGGTCCTGGGCGGCACCAGCTTCACGCTGCACTGGAGGGCGGTGGCGAACCGCACGGTGCCGTATCACCGGAACAGCGAGTTCCGCTCGTACCTGGTGATGCTGGGCCTGGCCGTGGCCGTCGTCGTGATGCTGCTGTGGCTGGAGAACCACCTGTCGCTGGGCTCGTCGATACGGGCAGGGGTGTTCACGGTGGTGTCGCTGGGCACCAGCACCGGCCTGTCCAACGCCACCGGACCGGGCTCGCCCGGCGACTACGTGACGTGGGTGGCCGGGGCCCAGCTCGTGCTGCTGTTCCTGATGGTGGTCGGCGGCTGCACCGGCTCGACGTCGGGCGGCATCAAGGTGATGCGGATGCGGGTGCTCGGGCTGATGATGCTGCGCGGCGTGCAGCACACCCAGACACCGAGGGCGGTGATCCCGATCCGGCTCGGGCGCGAGATCGTCAGCGAGAGGGTGGTGTCGCGGGTGGCCGGATTCTTCCTGCTCCACTTCCTGCTGGTGCTCTGCGGGATGCTGGCCGTGACCGCGCTGGAGGGGGATCTAGAGTCCGCACTGGGGGCGGTCGTGTCGGCCCTGGGGAACATGGGACCGGCGTTGGGCGAGGCCGGCCCCACGTCCAACTATGCGGTGGCCTTCAGCCAGCCGGCCAGGCTCGTGCTGGCGCTGCTGATGGTCATCGGACGCCTTGAGATCTTCCCGATCCTGCTGGCGGCCCTGAACCTGGCCGACCGGGGCAGGGCGGCGGCGCGCCGCGGTCGCTTCTCCCTCCAGAACCTGTCGCGCCGTCTCGACTTGACCGAATGACGGGGTTCCTCGGTATCTTGGTGTAAGCGTTTCTGGCGGTCACGGGCCAATGAAGTCCCCGCCGCCGCCGTGCCAGCCGCGGTTCGGGCACCGGAATGCGCCCGGGGAACGCCACCTACGACGATCCAGCCTCCGCGAGGAGACCGATGGCTGCCGACCCCTCCCAGCGCCAGGGCCTCTACGACCCGCAGAACGAGCACGACTCGTGCGGCGTCAGCTTCGTGTGCAACATCGGCGGCAACGCCTCCCACGATGTGGTGGCCCTGGGGGTCAAGGCGCTGTGCAACCTCGAGCACCGGGGGGCGCTGGGCGCGGATCCGCTCACCGGCGACGGCGCCGGGATCCTGATCCAGGTACCCGACCGCTTCCTGCGCGACGTGGTGGACCATGAGCTGCCACCGGCGGGGCAGTACGCCACCGGGATCGGCTTCCTCCCCCAGGCGGTCGACGACGCCGAGAAGGCCGCTGCGCAGGTCGAGCGGATCGTGCGCAGCGAGGGCCTGCGGGTCATCGGATGGCGGGAGGTTCCCGTCGACACGTCGGTGCTGGGGCCGGGCTCGCGGGCCGCGATGCCGAGCTTCGGCCAGGTGTTCATCGCGGGCGACGATCTTGCCGGCATCGATCTGGACCGGCGGGTGTACGTCGTGCGCAAGCGCATCGAGCACGAGATCGGGCCGGGCGGCGCGGGCTACTCGGCGGCCGAGGACGACGAGGCTGCCATGGGCAACGCCGCGCCGCCGCACACCGGTGTGTACTTCCCGAGCCTCAGCGCCCGGACCCTCGTCTACAAGGGGATGCTCATCTCCCGCCAGCTCACGTCGTTCTACGCCGACCTGCGGGACGAGCGGGTGGCCAGCGCGCTGGCGCTGGTCCACTCCCGATTCTCGACCAACACCTTCCCGTCGTGGCCGCTGGCCCACCCCTACCGCATGATCGCCCACAACGGCGAGATCAACACCATCGCCGGCAACCGCAACTGGATGCGGGCCCGCGAGACGCTGCTGTCGTCGCCGCACCTGGAGGGCATCGAGAGGGCCTTCCCGGTCTGCACTCCCGGCGCCAGCGACACCGCCGGCTTCGACGAGGTGCTCGAGCTGCTGACCCTCGGCGGCTACTCGATGGCCGAGGCGGTGCTGATGATGATCCCCGAGCCGTGGGAGCACCACGCCGAGATGAGCGCCGAGCGCAAGGCCTTCTACCAGTACCACGCCACCCGGATGGAGCCCTGGGACGGTCCCGCCTCGATCGCCTTCACCGACGGCACCGTCATCGGCGCGGTGCTGGACCGCAACGGCCTGCGCCCCTCCCGCTACCAGGTCACCAACGACGGCCTCGTCGTGATGGCGTCGGAGACCGGCGTCATCGACGTGCCCCAGAGCTCGGTGGTGGAGAAGGGAAGGCTGCAGCCCGGCCGCATGTTCCTGATCGACACCGCCGAGGGCCGCATCGTGCGAGACGACGAGATCAAGGACCGTCTCGCCTCGGGCCGTCCCTACGGACAGTGGCTGGACCAGAACCTGGTGCGCCTCGACGACCTGCCGGCCCGCGAGGGGTCGCGGCGCACCGAGGAGGGCTCGCTGATCCAGCGCCAGCAGGTGTTCGGGCACACCCACGAGGAGCACCGGCTGCTGCTGGCCCCCATGGCCGTCAACGGCAAGGAGGCGCTGGGCTCGATGGGCACCGACACGCCGCCGGCGGTGCTCTCGGACCGCAACCGGCCCATCTACGACTTCTTCAAGCAGCTCTTCGCGCAGGTGACCAACCCGCCGCTGGACGCCATACGCGAGGAGCTGGTCACGTCGCTGTACGCGCGGGTCGGGCCCGAGGGCAACCTCTTCGACCCGCAGCCGTCGTCGTGCCGGACCGTGCACCTCGACAGCCCCGTCATCACCGACCGTGAGCTGGACCGGCTGGTGGGTATCGACGGACCTGACGGGCTCCAGGACTTCCACGCCGAGGTCCTGCCCGCCCTGTTCGCGGTCGCCGACGGCGGCGACGGCCTCAGCCGGGCGCTGGACGGCCTGTGCGAAGCGGCCTCCGCGGCCATCGCGGCCGGCGCCAGCATCCTGGTGGTGTCGGACCGGGGCAGCGACGAGCGGATGGCGCCCATCCCGTCGCTGCTGGCCGTCTCGGCCGTGCACCAGCACCTGGTGCGGGAGCGCACCCGCACCCGGGTCGGCCTTGTGTCGGAGACCGGCGACGCACGCGAGGTGCACCACCTGTGCCTGCACCTGGGGTATGGCGCCAACGCCGTCAACCCCTACCTGGCCTTCGAGACCATCACCCAGATGGCGACGGAGGGGCTGCACGGGCTGGACCCGGCCATCGGAGTCGAGGCCGCCCATCGCAACTTCGTCAAGGCCGCCTGCGCGGGGATCCTCAAGGTGATGTCCAAGATGGGCATCTCGACGGTGGCCTCCTACACGGGCGCACAGATCTTCGAGGCCATCGGGCTCGGCCCGGAGCTGGTGGACAAGCACTTCACCGGTACGGCCAGCCGCCTCGGCGGCATCGGCATCGATGAGATCGCGGCCGCGGTGGCGGTGCGCCACCGGCGGGCCTTCGGCGCCAACCCGACCCGCCGGGCTCACCGCACCATCGAGGCCGGCGGCGAGTACCAGTGGCGGCGCGAGGGCGAGTACCACCTGTTCAACCCGGAGACGGTGTTCAAGCTCCAGCACGCCACCCGCGAGCGCCGCTTCGACATCTTCCGGGAGTACACCCGGCGCGTCGACGACCAGTCGAGCCGGCTCGGCACGCTGCGGGGGCTGTTCCGGTTCCGCACTGGTGTGCGGCCCCCGGTTCCGATCGAGGAGGTCGAGCCGGTGTCGGAGATCGTCAAGCGGTTCGCCACCGGCGCCATGAGCTACGGGTCGATCTCCAAGGAGGCCCACGAGACCCTGGCCATCGCCATGAACCGCATCGGCGGCAAGTCCAACACCGGCGAGGGCGGCGAGGACGCCGACCGCTACGTCCGCGACCCCAACGGGGATCTGCGTCGCAGCGCGGTGAAGCAGGCCGCGTCGGGCCGTTTCGGGGTGACCAGCGAGTACCTGGTCAACGCGGACGACATCCAGATCAAGATGGCCCAGGGCGCCAAGCCCGGCGAGGGCGGCCAGCTCCCGGGCCACAAGGTGTACCCGTGGATCGCCAAGACCCGCCACTCGACGCCCGGGGTGGGGCTCATCTCGCCGCCGCCCCACCACGACATCTACTCCATCGAGGACCTGGCCCAGCTCATCCACGACCTCAAGAACGCCAACCCCGCGGCCCGCATCCACGTGAAGCTGGTGGCCGAGGTCGGGGTGGGCACCGTGGCCGCCGGGGTGTCCAAGGCTCACGCCGACGTGGTGCTGATCTCCGGCCACGACGGGGGAACGGGCGCCTCGCCGCTCACCTCTATCAAGCACGCCGGCGCGCCCTGGGAGCTGGGTCTGGCCGAGACCCAGCAGACGCTGCTGCTCAACGACCTGCGGGACCGCATCGTGGTGCAGGTCGACGGCCAGCTCAAGACCGGCCGCGACGTGGTGATCTCCGCGCTGCTCGGCGCCGAGGAGTTCGGCTTCGCCACCGCGCCGCTGGTGGTGATGGGCTGCGTGATGATGCGGGTGTGCCACCTGGACACATGCCCGGTGGGCGTGGCCACCCAGAATCCCGAGCTGCGCGAGAAGTTCACGGGACAGCCCGAGTTCGTGGTCACCTTCTTCGAGTTCATCGCCGAGGAGGTGCGGGCCCTGCTGGCCTCCCTGGGCTTCCGCACCATCGAGGAGGCCGTCGGGCAGGTCGAGCTGCTTGACACCACCGAGGCCGTCGACCACTGGAAGGCGAGCGGCCTGGACCTCACACCCATCCTGCACCTCCCGCCGCTGCGGCCCGACTCGGTCCGCCACCAGAGCGTCGAGCAGGACCACGGCCTCGACCGGGCCCTGGACCAGACCCTCATCCAGCTGGCCGAGGGCGCCCTCGACGACGCCCGGCCGGTGACCATCGACATCCCGATCCGAAACGTCAACCGGACCGTGGGGACCCTGTTGGGCAGCGAGGTGACCAGCCGCTACGGAGCCGGGGGCCTTCCCGACGACACCATCGTGGTCAGCTTCACCGGCTCGGCGGGCACCTCGTTCGGCGCCTTCGTGCCCAGGGGCATCACGCTGCGTCTCGAGGGCGATGCCAACGACTACGTCGGCAAGGGCCTGTCCGGCGGCCGCATCGTCATCAGGCCGCCGGCCGGCGCCAACTTCGCGGCCGAGGACAACGTCATCGCGGGCAACGTGATCGGCTACGGCGCCACCAGCGGCGAGATGTACCTGCGGGGCCTGGTGGGGGAGCGGTTCTGCGTCCGCAACTCCGGGGCCACCGCGGTCGTCGAGGGCGTGGGCGACCACGGTTGCGAGTACATGACCGGAGGCCGCACCGTCGTGCTCGGGCCGGTGGGCCGCAACTTCGCGGCGGGGATGTCGGGCGGCGTCGCCTTCGTCTACGACCCCAAGGGCAAGCTCGGAGTCCGCGTGAACCCGGAGATGGTCGAGCTGGAGCCGCTCGACGCCGAGGACTTCGTCTGGCTGCGCCACCGGGTGGAGCGACACCGCCATGAGACCGGCAGCGAGGTGGCAGCCCGGCTGCTGGACGACTGGGCCACGGCCTCGCGGAGCTTCGTAAAGGTCATGCCCATGGACTACAAGCGGGTGATGCTCGCCGCCGAGCAGGCCCGGGCCGCGGGCACCGACGAGGTGGCCGCAGTGATGGCGGCCGCTCATGGCTGATCCCCGGGGCTTCCTGGTTCATGATCGGGAGCTGCCGGCCCGCCGCCCGGTGCCGGTGCGGCTCAGGGACTGGCGAGAGGGTGTACGAGCCCTTCGGTGAGGAGAAGCTCCGCCAGCAGGCGTCGCGCTGCATGGACTGCGGCATCCCGTTCTGCAACAGCGGCTGCCCGCTGGGGAACCTGATCCCGGACTGGAACGACCTCGTTCATCGCCGGCATTGGCGGCGGGCCATCGAGCGTCTCCACGCCACCAACAACTTCCCGGAGTTCACCGGGCGGCTGTGCCCGGCGCCGTGCGAGGCGGCCTGCGTGCTGGGCATCCATGAACCGCCGGTGACCATCAAGCAGGTCGAGGTGGAGATCGTCGACCGGGCTTGGGCCGAGGGCTGGATCGCTCCCCAGCCGGCGGCGGTCAGCACCGGGCGCCGCGTGGCCGTGGTCGGGTCGGGTCCGGCCGGGCTGGCGGCGGCCCAGCAGCTCACCCGGGCCGGCCACCGGGTGGTGGTGTTCGAGCGGGCCGACCGGATCGGGGGCCTGCTGCGCTACGGGATCCCCGAGTTCAAGATGGAGAAGCGCCACCTCGACCGCCGCCTGACCCAGATGGAGGCCGAGGGGACCGAGTTCCGGCCGAGTGTGGACATCGGCGCCGATGTCGGTGCCGGGGAGCTGATGGACGGCTTCGACGCGGTCGTGCTGGCCTGCGGGGCCACCGCCTGGCGCGACCTGCCCATTCCGGGGCGGGAACTGACCGGGGTGTACCAGGCCATGGAGTACCTGCCCGGGTCCAACCGGGTCCAGGAGGGTGACCTCGACGAGCCGCCCATCACCGCCGAGGGCAAGCGGGTGGTGATCATCGGCGGGGGAGACACCGGCGCCGACTGCCTGGGCACCGCCCACCGCCAGCAGGCCGCCTCCATCCGCCAGTTCGAGATCATGCCCCGCCCGCCCGACGAGCGTCCCGACGCCAACCCGTGGCCGACCTGGCCCATGATCTACCGGGTGTCGTCGGCCCACGAGGAGGGCGGCGAGCGCGACTACGCCATCAACACCACCGAGTTCATCGGCGACGGGCACGGGAACCTGGCCGCGCTGGCCACCGTGCGGGTGGAGCAGACGATCACCGACGGCCGGATGAGCTTCGACCCGATCCCGGGCTCGGAGGAGCAGGTCCCCGCCGACCTCGTGCTGCTGGCCATGGGCTTCGTGGGTCCCGAGCAGGGCCCGCTCATCGAGCAGTTCGGGGTGGAACTCGACGGCCGGGGCAACGTGGCCCGCGACGAGCGGTGGGCCACCAACGTCGACGGCGTCTACGTTTGCGGCGACATGGGGCGGGGCCAGAGCCTGATCGTTTGGGCCATCGCCGAGGGCCGGGCCTGCGCGGCCGCGGTGGACGCCGACCTCACCGGGGCCACCGAGTTGCCCGCGGTGGTCACTCCCACCTCTGTGCCCCTGCGGTAACGCAGGTTCGTCCCGGCCGGCGGGTCCTGTCGCCGGGCTCCGTTCGGTCGACGGGGCTTCGCCCCATTGTCGACCGCCCGGACCCGTCGCCACCCCCCGGCCTGGCGGTTCGCTCCGGCAGTCAGCATCGGCCGTAGAGGGTGCGGCCTCCTACTGTCTCTTGGGCGCAGAACGAGGACTCGACTACCTCGGCGGCTCTTGGGTCGCCGTCGGCTACCGACGAATTGGGTTCTGACCAGTCGTCGAACTTGTCGGTCAGGATGAGCCAGTCGGATCCGGCGATGTCGGACGCGAGGCGGCCGCCCTCGCGGTTGGCTAGTCCCGGGTTCATCTGGAGGTGGTAGGACCCGGGCTCGTAGTCCGGCATCAGGTGGTACAGGTAGGTCTCGGAGTAGTTGGTGCGAGCCAGCCGCTCGGGCCCGACGAACACCCGGTCTCCGGGCTCGGCAACGGTGTCCAGCGCGGCCAGGATTCGCTCGATGTCGGCGGCCTCCTGCCGGTTGTCGACCGGGATCGTCCGTCCCGCGTGGCTGACGACGATGTCCTCGGGGCGGTCCAGGAACGTGCGGTAGCCGGCCCGGCCGACATGGTGCGGGGCGATGACGACCAGCACCATGATGACCATCACCGCACCCAGGCCGCTGGCGGCCCGCCACCGGAGTCGGCACGCGAGCGCGGCGGCCAGAGCGGGCAGGATCAGCACCGCAACGAACCGGACGTGGTTGTGACTCGGTCGCTGCAGGAGCTGGGGGAGGGTCCCCGCCGCGAACAGCGCGAACGCGAGGAGCGAGCGGCTGCGGCTCAGCCAGGCGAGCCCCGCCGCTGCAGCCGACGCCAGCAGCACTGTCCAGAAGAGGGCGGCCAACTGCGTGGCGTGGTCGAGTCCGAACAGGGTCTCCTGCCCCTGCCTGGGGTCTATCTGGGCGAAGTACTCGGCGCTCTCGCTCCAGCTGGGCGGGACCGGGAGTCGGCGCCCCGGTCGCAGCCGCACGACAGGGTCGACGAACATGCCCCGGAGAACGGCCGTCGGGCCCGCGGTCGCGAGGTGGACCGCGTAGCCGGCGATGCCCACCGACAACCCGCATAGGAACCGTCTCGCCGGCGCCCGGCCCGCGGCCACGACCAGCGGACCGAGCCCGAGCGCGAGGCCGAGAATCAAGTCGGCCCGGAACAGCAGCGCGACCCCGGCCGACGCTCCGGCGACAACCCATCGCCACCGGTGCTCACCGGCGTCCAACGCAAGGGCCAGGCTGGCGGTGCCGAAGGCGATCGCACCGATCCACGAGTACGCCATGAGGCCGAACGGGGCGATGATCGCCCAGGCCAGCGCGGTCGCCCCCGTGGCCACGCCCCATCCCCAGCGCCGGGTGACTCTGTGCACAGCCCACAGCAGCAGCAGCCGGTACACCAGCCCGACGATTCGCTCCACCGCGATCGAGGCGCCGGAGACCATGAATGCGGCCGCGGCCAACCAGAGGTCCGCCGGTCCGTAGAGGCTCTCGAAGTCGGAGTGCGGGCTCTTGCCCGCGAGGACGAACTCGCCACCGACGAGGATGAGGCCCTCCTCCATCGTCTTGCCGTCGAACCGCATCATTGCGGGCAGCGGCACGACGATCGCGATCAGCAGCACCAGAGCCGACAGGGGTCGGCGGTACCGATGGACCAGTTCGGCGGCGGGCTCCAGTCGCGCCCTCAGGTTGGGCGGCGCCGTCACCGGGGCACCGTCGGCGGCCTCTGGCCTGCACGCATCACAAGTAACCTCGCGGCCATGAGCGCATCGGCGCGAGCCTAGGTCCGCGCGGTCAGATGGGCCCGGTCGCGCCTTCCAGCGCCGTGGAGTCTGGCACAGGCTCGGCCGCGGATCGCCGGCTTCCGGGACTGGACGGCCTCAGGGGCCTGGCCGTCATGTGGGTGCTGGCGTTCCACCTCTGGCCCGATGCGGTGCGGGGCGGCTGGCTGGGCGTCGGGCTGTTCTTCACCCTGTCGGGCTATCTGATCGCGGGCTTGATCGACGCCGAGGTGACCGCCACCGGCCGGCTGCGCCTGGGCCGGTTCATGGCCAGACGGGTGCGCCGGCTGCTGCCGGCCGCGCTGGTGACGATCGCGGCCACGCTGGTGTTGACGGCCGTGCTCGACGATCAGCCGCTGCGCATCATCGGGATCGACGCGCTCACCGCGACCCTGAACGTGTTCAACTGGCACGCGTCCCTCGACGAGGTCGGCTACGCGGGGATCTTCGCGGGCACGCCCGAACCGCTGGCCCATTTCTGGTCGCTGGCCATCGAGGAGCAGTTCTACCTGGTGTTCCCGGCGGCGGTAGCCCTGATCCGCCGGCCCGGGCGGGTGGTGGCCGCGATGGCCGTGCTGGGCCTGGGCGGCGTGTGGCTGTGGTGGGGATCGACCGACGCCTACGTGGCCACCCCGGTTCGGGCCCTGGAGATCGCCGCCGGGGCGGGCCTCGCCCTGGCGCAGGCCCGTTTCGGTGCGGTACGGCGCTGGTTCGACCGGCCGGATAGGACCGATGGGCTGGCTCGCGTCGGTTGGGGAGTGGTACTGGCTGCGGCGGCAGCCGTCACCGTGGTGGCGGTGGCCCGGCTCGAACCGGACCATCCGGCCGTGTTCCGGGGGGCGCCGCAGCTCATGGCGCTGTGCTGGGTGGTACTGGTGGTGGCCGCGGTCCGTTCCGGCGTGCCGGCCCGGGTCATGTCGTGGTCGGTGCTCCGCTGGCTCGGTCTGCGCTCCTATGCGATCTACCTGTTCCATTGGCCGGTGATCGAGCTGACGGACTGGCACCCGCTCGCCGTCATCGCGGTCACCCTGGCTGCGGCCGAGATCTCATTCCATTGGCTCGAGATGCCTGTTCGCCGTGGTACCGGCCGGTGGGCCATAGCGGCGTTGGCTGCGGCGGCCGTGACCGTGGCGGCGGTGGCCGGTGCGGCCGCGGCGGCCTCCTCGCCTGCCCGAGGCATCGCCGAGCGTGCCGAGGGCGCCGACGAGCTTCCCGCCTGGGTCACCGCACCCGACGCGGCGGCCTCCGAGCCGGCGGCGCAGCCGTCGACCGCCGCGACGACGCCGGACCCCGGCGGGGCTGGATCGCCATCCGGCTCCGAGGCGCCGTCCGCGCCGGCCGAGCCCGCGACCAGCCGACCAGAGGGGCCCCAGCCGTCCGAGCCTGATGAGCGCTCCGGGACGGAGGATCCGTCCGCGCCCGATGAGCCGCCCGAGACCGATGAGCCGTCCGAGCCGCCCGAGGTGGCCGTGCCCGACGAGGTGCCCGAGCGGGACGCCGAGACCTCCGAACAGCCCGCCGCGGCCGATCCGCCGCTGCCGGAGGAGCAGGACTCACTGGACGGGGGCGACGTCGGGGCGCCCGATCCCGTTACCCCTACCACGGCCGCGCCGGTGACGGCGCCGCCTCAGCCTGATCCCGCGCTCCCGGTGCCGATCGTCACGGTGATCGGCGACTCGGCCGCCGTTCACATAGCCCACGGGCTCCGGTACTGGGCCGACGAGACGCGGACCATGGCCGTGGTGGACCACTCCCGCATCGGCTGCTCCCCGGTGGCCGTCGAGGACAGCGAGTGGATCGCATTCAGAGGCAACCCCGATGACGATCCGGCACCCATCGGCCTGCAGCCGGACATCGTCTGCCGGGACGACTACATCGAGCCCGGCTCGACGGTGGTCCTGGTCGTGGACCACGGCGCAGTGCTGTTCGACCACCTGAACGCCGACGGCTCCTGGTCCTCGATACTTGAGCCCCGCTTCGCGTCCAGCGTGGCCGACTCCTACCGCCGGCTGGTGGCCTGGTCCCAACAACGGGACATCCGGGTGGTGTTCACGACCTCTCCGGCTCTGCTCGTGTTCGGCGGCGACAAGGACGCCAACCAGCCCCAGACCGACCCGGCGCGGGCCCGGGCTTACAACACTCTCATCGCCGGGCTGGCAGCCGAGTTGAGCGCAGCCGGCGGTACGCCGGCCGTCGGCCTGATCGACGCGGCCCCCCAGATCGACTCTTCCGGCTACGACGGCCGCTACGGGCGGTCCGACGGCATGCACGTCGACTACGAACGGGCCGAGCTCTTCGCGGCCGAGGTGCTGGGACCCGCGCTGCTGGCGCTGCTCCAGGCCGGGTGAACGTCCGGGGCCGCGGTCATCCGGTGCCCGGCCGCGGGCGCGAACGCGGCCGGCCGCGGGCTCGGGCAACGGTGACGGCGTAGTCGGCCGCGAGGGCGAGGATGGCGACCATGCCGAGGATGTGGACCGACTCGAACCGGGTCGGCCACAAGAAGTCCGGCGGGTAGCGGAACCGGTACTGCTGGATCAGCACGAACAGAGCGGCGCATCCGAGCGACAGGGCCGAGACCATCGGCGCGAGCCACCACAGGCGCCGGCGGTGCAGCGCCAGCGCGACCACCACGGCCGCGGCCGGCGCCAGCACCTGCCAGTCGTGCAGGCTCAGCAGGGCCAGCGCGGTGACCGCTACGGCCGCCACGCCGGTAGCGGCGGTCGACGGCGTAGCGGAGGGCTCCGGTTGCCAGGGCGGCCGCAGCACCGGTAGGTGCGGCTCCGGCCGGGCCCGAGCCGGTCCGGACCGGTCGGGCCGGCCCCTCCAGGCGATCAGAGCCACGGCGGCCACGGCCACAAGCGAAAGGCGCAGCGCCCAGTCCACCAGCTTCTGGGGCGTCCAGCGCAGCTCCACCACCGCGCCCTCGCCCGCAGGCAGTAGCCAGGCGTTGGCGAAGCCGTCGATCACCGCCGGCGGTCCCAGGTCGGCGCCGTCGACGGTGGCCTGCCAGCCCCGGTTGTGGCTCTGGCCCAGCACCAGCCAGCGGTCGCCGTCGCCGGGGGGCACCCGCACGGTGTAGGCGGTGTCGCGGTGGCGCACCGCGTCCACATCGCCGATGCCGTCGGTGGGCGGCCGGTCCAGACCCGGGCCCGCCAGCACGAGCTGATCGATGTCGAAGCCGGTGCGCGATCCGGGCGCGGTCACGATCAGGCTCTCGGGTGGTCCCATGGCGGCGGGGTTGCAGCCCTCGACCCTCAACTCCCGCCGGGCGAGGGCGTCGGCGGCCGTGCCGGTGATGCGCACCGCAACGTCCCGCCCGTCGACCGACACGAGCCCGCCGACGCAGCCGGTGTCGATGTCGGCGGCCGGGCCGAGACGGGGCGCGTCGCCCACCCGCACCTCGGCCACCGATACGGGAAGGGCCACGAACCCGTTGCTGTACCACTCCCGCGTCATCCTCTCGTCGGCCTCGTCGAACACGATCCGCACGCTGGAGCCGGTCATGGGCATCGTCACCGCGGCCGTGACCGTGCTGCCGGGCTCCGCTCCGACCGCGGCCGACGACAGGTCAAGCTCGAGATAGCCGACCTCGTAGCCGTCCACGAGCACCTCCACGGCCCTGGGGGTGGAGTGCAGTTCGTCCACGACGAAGTCGATCTCGATGACGCCCGGCTCGAATGGCACGGTGCGGTTCAGCTCGAGCCACTGGCCCGCCTGGGGTCCGAAGCGGCCGGTCCAAGCCGTCGCCGGGTCGCCGTCGAGCACGGCCGAGGCCCGGCTGGGCAGGTCGCCGGCGAGGTGGCCCGACGAGGTGGCCGACACCGCGCCGGCGGCGTCCAACCCGACCAGAGAGTCGATCAGTGCTGCGGGAGCGGTGGCCGCCAGCCGGGCTGTGCCCGAGAGCTCCGCCTCGATGCCGGCCGGCAGCGGAACGGCCCGGACCATATGCAACTCGGGGTCGGTCCGCACCGGCTCGCGGGGGTTGGACCGCTCCCGGGTGAGGACCACCGTCACGCTGTGGTCGTCGAGGTCGTCGCCGATGCGGTCCAGCAGCGCCCGCGGCGTGCGGATCACCTCCAGCACCGGGCCGAGGCCCAGGTCGACCTCCGCGAAACCGACCGGGGCCACCGCGGAGAAGTTGATCCGTCCGACGATGCTGGTGTCGGTGATCTCGATCTCGATCTCCGACGCGGTGCGCCCGAACGGGATCGGCTGGCCCTCGGGCGACCGCGACCGGCCGTCCAGGTCGACGGTGGCGAAGGGGCGCCCGTCGACGCGGAGCGCGATCTCGGTGATGTGGCGGCGGATCTCGGTCGTCGGGCGCTCGGAGCTACCGAGGGTCTGCACCAGGCGCACCGTCTCCACGAAGGCCGGCTCGGCCAGGGTGAGCCGGAGCCTCTCGCCGCGGGCCTCGCTGAACGCGGCGACCGACCAAGCCGTCTCGAGCGAGCCGTCCAATGCGTTGTAGGGCCGGTCGTCGTTGGTGTAGCTCACCGGGTTGCCGTAGGCGCTGGCGTGGGCCGCGAGCGGGCCGCGCTGCTCGCTCACGGTGCGGACGTCGTCGGCCGCGCCGACGTGGGCCTCGACCGCCCCGTAATCGAAGACGTCCATGCGGCTGTCGGTCTCGTCGTGCTCGAGGGGCTGCTCGGAGGCCTGCTCGGTGTGGCCCCGGTTCTCGCGCAGCATCCCCCAGCGCTGGGCCCGCCTCCGGTTCGTGTCGGTCACCAGTATGTGGGCAGGGTGCGAGAGCACGGTGTCGGCCAGAGCCGGATCGGCGGCCAGGTCGGCGGCGTACACGAGCGGCCGGTCGAGTTCGAGCACCCCCGCGCCGGCCGCGGTGACGATCCCGTCGGCGTCACCCACCAGGACGGTGGCCCCGGCGACGGGCCGGGTGCGAACCACCGGCAGCGGGTCGTCGACCGCGAACCGGGTGACCGGCGCCGGGTGGGCGGCATCGGCAGGCCGGGCCAGGTGGGTCTCGTCGATCATGGTCTGCTCCGGCCCGGCCACGTTCGGCACCGGGTCGCCGAACGCTTGGGCCTGCCGCAGGCCCGGGGCCCGGCTCAGTAACTCGGCGGTCTCGACCGGTCTCGGAGTGCGGTACCGCTCGAAGATCAGGTCGGCGCGGTGCACGACGTCACCCACCGACATGAGGCGAGCCACCGGCGCCACGCTGCCGGGGTCGAGCGTGTCCTCCTGAAGCCGGCGGTCGAACGCTCCCAGAAGCGACGCCGACTTCGGCGAGCCGAAGGGCACCAGCTCGCGGGCCACGTATCCCCGTTCGATCAGACCCGGCGTGATCGGGTCCACGGTGTTGCCCCAGCGGTAGGAGGCGAAGTCGGACCCGGGGACCTCCCACACCCGCGTCCCGCCGTCTCCTCCGCCGTCGACGTCCAGGGCCCCGGCTGCCTCCAGCCAGTAGCCGGGCAGCTCCTCCGGCCGGTTGAGGTGCTCCTCGATCATGTCGATCCGCCACATGGCGGGGTTGTTGAGGACCACGCCGGCAAGCACCAGGGCTCCGGCCACTGCACCCAGGCGGGGCAGCCGCCTGCCGATGGCGTTGACGCCCGCTCCCAGCAGGACCGCCACCGCCAGCGCCACCAGGGGCACGGCACGGGGAAGTGAGCGCATGGCCAGTCCGGGCCCGCTGCGGGAGAGCCGTTCGAAGGCCGCACCCAGCAGCGACGGGTCCGCCGGCGGGTGGAACCCCACCGCCACCAGAGCGCCGATCGCGGCCAGGAGAACGAAGTAGCTCCGGTGGCGCCAGCGCACCAGTGCCGCCGAACCCAGCGCCAGCGTGGCCAGGCCGAAGCTGACGAAGATCAGCCAACCTCCCTGTGTGAAGGCGACGCTCGGCTCGATCCACACTCCGAGCTTGTCGTTGCCGTAGAAGAACCAGTAACCGAGGCTGCGGAACACCTCGGGCGCGGTGGAGGCCGCCGCCACCAACTCCCGGGTCTCGGTGTAGAGGAGCACGTTCAGGCTGTAACCGCCCTGCAGGACGAGCCCGGCCATCCACCACAGCGACACCGCGACGGTGAGGGCACCGATGCGAGCCGCGGTGGCCAGTGCCCGCCGGGGCCCGATGCTGCGGTCCGTGGCGGCTGCATGGATCAGCCACAGGACCGGGCCCAGTCCTGCGAGCACCAGGCTGGTGGCGTTGACGCTCCCCACCGTGACGGCGGTGAGCGCGAACAGCGCCGGGTGGCGCCAGCCGCCGGTGCGGGCCGAGCGCACCGTCAGCCCGATCATCCAGCCCAGCCCGGCCCACGGCAGCAGCACCGCCGAGATGCGGGCCGAGTAGTGGAGCGCGTAGGGGCTCAGCTCGTAGGCGAGCATGGCGATCAGCAGGCCCCGGCCCTGGAATCCGAGGGTGCGCAGCAGGTAGCGGACGCCGAGTCCGGCCGCGAGCAGCAGCGTGCCGACCCACAGGCGCTGGGCCACCCAGTCGGGCGCTCCCAGGGCCTCGAAGAACCAGTAGAAGGGGCCCATCGGCCACAGGAAGCCGATGTTCTGATGGGTCACCGTTCCCAGCGCCCGGTCCGCGTCCCAAAGCACGCCGGCCTGGCTCAGGAGCCGGCCCGGGTCGAGATAGAGGTAGCTCTTCGTGTCCGCCCCCACCAGGCCGGGGCTTGAGGCCAGCAGCGGCCCGTAGGCGACCGCGGCCGCCACCGCCACCGTCCAGCCGGACTGGTGGCGCCACCAGGCTGCGAACCGGGCCCAGATGGAGGCGGCCCGGGTGCTCGGCGTCATCGCCCGGGCGGCGTCATCGGGTGGGGCGGCCGAGGACGCCAGCCAGCACGGCCAGCGTGTCGTAGGCGGTTCGCTCCCAGGTCAGGCCGGACGCTCTGGCCCGGGCCGCGTCGCCCATGCGCCCGCGGTGCGCCCGGTCGCTGATAATCCGCTCCAGGGCCGTGACGAACTCGTCGTCGCGGGAGGCCAGGTGGCCGGTCTCGCCGTCGATGACGGCGTCGGCGTGGCCCGGTATGTCCGAGACGACCGAGGGCGTGGCGCAGGCGGCTGCCTCGGTGATGGTCATGCCCCAGCCCTCGCTCGCGGAGGCGCTCACCAGCGCCCAGGCCTGCTGGTAGAGCCCGTGCAGGGAGTCGTCGCCGACCCGGCCCGCCAGCTCGCACCAGTCGGCGGCGTCGAGCTCCGACACGAGCCTCAGCAAGCGGTCCTGTTCGGTGCCCGAGCCGACCACCACCAGCCTCGCCGGGCACCTCTCCCGCAGCCGGGCCACGATCCGGATGAGCCGGTCGAACTGTTTGGAGGCGGTGAGCCGGCCCACAGCCACCAGCAGCGGCTGGGGGGACTCGGTGTCCGCGGGGCCGGGCTGGAAGCGGTCGTCGATGCCGGGCGGGACCACGTGCACTCGATCGGGCGCGAAGTGGAACCGCCTCAGGAGCTGGGCGCGGACCGACTCCGACAGGGTCACCACCGGTGTGCTCCGGTACAGCCAGGGCGCGAGGTCCCGCTCGAAGATCCGGCCGGCGGCGGCCCGGCCGGGGGGCAGCACCCGGTCCCACAGCTCGGTGTGGGGCTGGTGCACCCAGGCGGCGCGCCGGCCCCGGGCCCATACCGGCGACAGGAACGGCATGCCGTTCCAGATCTCCACCAGCCCGTCGCGGCGCCCGTGAAGCCCGCCCAGCTCGGCCAGCACCGCCCGGGGGAACACCATGTAGCGCCCGCCCCGGCGTATGACCCGGTATCCCCTCCGGCTCGCCGCCGGTGGGGAGCCCGCCGCGAAGGATGTGCGCATCGTCACCTCGATGCCGGCCTCGGCCCACCGGCGGGCTATCCGGTCGGCGTGGAGCTCCGAGCCGCCCGCCTCGATGTCGTCCAGGTCGCGCCAGGCGAGCATGTGGACCCGGCGCATCCCGGCCTCGGCGGCGAGATCGCCGATCTTGGCCACTGTCGCCACGGCGCCGGATCGTAGCGGCCAGAGGCCGAGTGGAACGCCGCGGTTCGCTTGGAACGTGCTAGAGCGGGAAACCGGGGCTAGTCGGGCCGGGGCGAAGGAGCGGGGGCCGAGGACTGGTCGAGCTCCTCGTGGTACTCCGACTCGACGTTGACGCTCCAGATGTCGTGGGAGGTGCCGAGCACGATGTTCTCGACCGCGAGCATGGCCGTGAACATGGAGTGGTCCTGGTTGTTGTAGCGGTGCATGCCGTTGCGCCCGACCGGCCAGACGTTGGCCGCGTTGGCGCCGAGCCAGGATCTCAGCACCTCGACATGGTCCTGGTAGCCCGGCGAGTACATGGGGTAGGCCTTGGGCATCCGCACCACCCATCCCGCGGCCACCGCGCCGGCGGGGACCAGGCCCAGCGTCTCCAGCTCGCGGGACGCCAGCGACACCAGCTCCTCGTCGGGAGAGGTCCAGAGGTCGTCGCCCTCGAACACGAAGTACTCCAGCCCCAGGCAGGTCATGCCGTCATCGGGCACCATGTGCGGCGACCACGACCGGAAGTTCTGCACCCGGCCCACCCGCACGTCGGGGGAGTGGATGTAGATCCAGTTGTCGGCGAAGGCCGAATCGGCCGGCACGGCCAGAGCCACCGTCAGGAAGTCCCTGAAGGTGAGCGCCCCCGCGGCGGCGAGCACTTCCGGCGGGGGAGCGGGGTCCATCGACTCCACCAGCCGCGGGAGCGGCATCGACGAGATCACGCTGCCGCATTCGATCTCGACGTCGGTGTCGCCGGTTCGGGCCACCACCGACACCGCCCGGCCGCCGCGGTGGCGCACGGCGGTGACCGGGTGCTCCATGAGCACCCTCGCGCCGCGGGCCCGGACGAGGTCGGTGCACCGCTCCCACATCATCCCCGGCCCGTGCCGGGGGTATTCGAAGGAGTCGATGAGGCTCGTGATCGACGTGGGCCGGCGGCGCGGCACCACCGCGTTGGTGACCGCCCTCAGCAGGTTGAGGTTCTTGATGCGCTGAGCCGCCCAGTCGGCCTGGATCTCGGTGGCGGGCACGCCCCAGACCTTCTCGGTGTAGGTCTTGAAGAAGGTCCGGTACAGGCGCCACCCGAACTGGGCCGCCATGTACCCCTCGAAGGAGCTCTGGTCCTTGGGCGGCCGCAGCCGGGCCCATGCGTAAGAGGCCGCGCATCGGGCCGACTCCACCGGCCCGAGGTTCGACAAGGCGTTACGGATGTTCAGGGGGTAGTCGTAGAACTTGCCGCCGTAGTAGATGCGGCTCAACCGGGGCCGCACCAGGAAGTCCTCGGACCCTCCTAGGATCTCGTGCCACAGGTCGCGCACCGCGCCGACCTTGGTGAAGAAGCGGTGCCCGCCGATGTCGAACCGCCATCCGTCGCGCTGCACCGTCTGGGAGATCCCGCCGATCTCGGAGGTGGCCTCCAACACGGTGCCGGCCACTCCGTGCTTGGCGAACTGGTACGCCGCGGTGAGCCCGGCCGGTCCGGCGCCGATGATCACCGGGCCGGCTGCGTCTGCGCTGTCAGGGACCATCCGGCAGCCGAGTGTAGGGGCATGAGCCCTGCGGCATGAGCCCTGTTGAGGCTGGGACGCGACGGAGCCCCGAGTAGCCTCGCGACCTGCGCCGCTCAACTTCTCGGGGCTCCGAGAGCGCCTTTACCACCGACCGCATCCTCCCGGCGGAGTCTGCGGTACTCCGGGGCCCATTCCCGTATCCGGTCCTGTGCCCTGATCCCCGCCCCGGACGCCTCCGTGGCGTGAATCTGAATCACCCGGTGGTGCCCGCCGGCTCCGGTTCCGCCTCCGCTCCCCGTCGGGATCGGATTCGATTCCGATGCCTGTGCGACACCCCCACCTGGAAGCGATTCCGGTGAACTCCCTCCCACACCCGTCGGTGTGTTCGGTTGTCACCGGCCTTCCCGGTGAGGCGATCCTCCTTCGGCTTTGCGGTCCTCCTCCCCCTTCGGGGATTCCTACCGCTCACCCGGAGCAGAACCTCCGTGTCCCCGGCTGACCCACCTGCTCCCTGGGGAACTGGCCTGGTTGGCTGGGTGTCCTCTGCGGACCGCTCCGTTGACTCCGCTCCGCCTCCTCGGGCCGGAACCCTCAGAACTCGGTCTGGTGTCTCTGTCGCTGCTCACGTCGGACGCTGCGCATCTTGGGGGGTCTTAACCTGGTTGTCAACCCGAATTCGCGAAATCCCCACCGAAATCCCGAGCATCGGCCAGAAATCCCCAACCAATGCCGGGTTATGCACAGCTCGGCCACAGTTCAAGGTCGTCCAAGCGCTCCAGAATGCCCGTCAGGACGCTCGTCGGATGCCGGTCAGGCCCTCCAGTGGCCGCGGTCGATCATCACCTGGCGCAGCACCGCGGGCCGGTCGGTCATGACGCCGTCGACGCCCATGTCCAGCAGGCGGTGCATCTCCGCGGGCTCGTCGATGGTCCACACATGGACCGCGATGCCGTGGCGGTGGGCGGCGGCCACTGTCGCGGGGCGCACGATCGTCAGGCCCTTGGAGCGCACCGGGACCTGGGCGGCGTGGTAGTCGAGGGAGCCCGGGGTGGGGAGCCGGGCCGACGCGGCCAGCAGGCGGGCGATGCCCCGGGGGCCGGCGCCGACGCACAGCGAATCGCCGATCCGGTCGCGCACCCGCTGGGTGCGACGGTCCGAGAACGAGCACACGCACACGCGGTCGACGGCGCCGGCGCGCCGGAGCACGTCCACCAGCGGCCCGACCGCGGCGTCGCTCTTGGGGTCGATGTTGATCCTCGTGTCGGGCAGCTCCTCGAGCAGCTCGTCGAGGCGCAGGATCGGGTCGGTCCCGGCCACCCGGGCTCGCCGGACCTCGCTCCACGCCAGCTCGCCGACGACGCCCCGGCTGTCGGTCACCCGGTCGAGGGCGTCGTCGTGGAACGCCACCGCCACCCCGTCGGCGGTGGCGTGGACGTCGGTCTCCACGTGGGTGTAGCCGAGCTCGACGGCGTGGCGGAAGGCCCGCAGCGTGTTCTCGGGTAACTCCTCGGCCCCGCCGCGGTGGGCGAAGGCGATGGGCCCGTCCACCTCCAGGTAGGGATGCCGCGCCATAGGTGGAACCGTACCGGTCCGGAGAGTTATCCACAGGAACTCCCCACGGACCGGTAGCGTTACACCTATGACACGCCGCACCAAGATCGTGGCCACCATCGGCCCGGCCAGCGAGGACGAGTCCACGCTGGCCCACATGATGGCCGCGGGCATGGACGTAGCCCGTATCGGGCTGGCTCATGGAACCGTCGACGAGGCCATAGAGCGCTACCGGAGGATCCGGAGGGTCTCCGAGCAGGAGGGCCGGCCGGTGGGCATCCTCGTCGACCTGCCGGGCCCCAAGGTGCGGGCCGCCACCTTCGGCGAGGATCCCGTGCGGTTCCGCTCCGAGAGTCTCGTCGAGCTGGTGGTCGGCAATGATCGCTCGACCCACGACGTTGTCGAGGTGGACTACGAGGGCCTGCTCGAGGACGTGCTGGTGGGCGACACCCTCGATGTCGGCGACGGCCGGGTGGTGCTGGACGTCGTCGACAAGGGCGGCGACCGGCTCAAGGTCCAGGTGGTCCACGGCGGGCTGCTGTCTGGCTGTCCCGGCATCCACATCCCAGCGGACCGGCTGCGGATGGCCACGCCGACCCCCGCCGACTTCCTCGCTCTCGACGCCTTCGTCGAGCTCGGGGTGGACATGGTGGCCATCTCCTTCGTGCGCTCTGCCCACGACATCCGCCGGGTCGGTACCGAGCCCCATCCCCGAGGCCCCATGCTGGTCGCCAAGGTCGAGACCCGGGCGGCCGTCCAGAACCTGGCCGGCATCATCGAGACGGCCGGGGCGATCATGGTGGCCCGCGGCGACCTCGGGAGCGAGTGCAGCATCGAGGAGCTGCCCCACCTTCAGAAGCAGATCATCCAGCAGTGCATCGCGGGCGGCCGGCCGGTCATAACGGCCACCCAGATGCTCGACTCGATGGTGTCGCGCCCGTCGCCGACCCGGGCCGAGGCCAGCGACGTCGCCAACGCGGTGTTCGACGGATCCTCGGCTCTGATGCTGTCGGGCGAGACCGCCATCGGCATCGACCCCCCCAACGTGGTGCGCACCATGGACCGGATCGCGCAGCGGGCCGACGAGGAGTTCAACTACGAGCTGTGGGCCGAGCGCCTGGCCGAGCTCCGCATGACCGACGACACGACCCACGACGCGGCCTCCATCACCGACGCCATGACCATGGCGGCGTGGCGGGCCGCCGACAGTCTGGGCATCTCGACCATCCTGGCCATCTCCGGCACCGGCTTCACGGTCAGGTCCATGGCCCGGTTCCGGCCCCAGGCCCGCATCATCGGGATGTCGCACAACGAGCGCACTGTGCAGCAGCTCACGATGAGCTGGGGCACCACCCCGGTGCTGGTCAAGGACCGGGGTTCCAATGACGACATGGTGCGCCAGGCGGTGGAGGTGGCCCGCGATCGGGACTTCGTGCGCTCCGGCGAGATAGTCGCCGTGCTCGCCGGTTCGGACAACCGGTCCCGCAGCGCCAACGTGCTGCGCCTCGAGCGCGTCCCCTAGCACAGCCGGACTTGAGCATGAGGCTCAGGGGGCTCCGGTAGACAGCCGCATCGCGGGAGGGGTCATGGGCAGTTGGGATTGGCGTCGACGGGGACGTCGACCTCCTGGCCGAACAGCCGGCACGAGCAGGTGTCCACGCAGTCCTGAAGGTCGGAGCGCTGGAGCCACAGGCTTGCGGCCAGCACCCCGATGAGCGCGACCAGCACGAGGCGCAGCAGGAGCCTGCGAACCCCGCGCCATACCAGAGCCGCGCCGACGACCAGAACAACCGTCGCGCCGAGAAGGATCGGCTGCAGCGATTCGGCGTCGACCCAGTTTCCAATCACCGGCGCGCAGGGTACCGGTAGCCTCAGCGGCGATGAGTGACGCTCCCGTTCCCCTGCTGTCGCACGGCCCGCCCGAGACGGTGCTGGACCCCGAGCCCGCCGAGATCCGGGCTGCACTGGCCGCCGCGGCCGAAAGCGACGACCGGGTCGGTGCCGTGGGAGCGGCCTGCGCTCGCTGGCCGCTCAGCCTGGAGGCGTGGGCCGCCCTGGGCGAGGCGCTGGAAGCGAGCGGTGCCGTCCAGGCGCTGGCCTACGCGGCCTTCCGCACCGGCTATCACCGCGGCCTGGACCGCCTGCGGGCCAGCGGTTGGCGCGGCTCCGGCTACGTCCGGTGGGTCCATCCGTCCAACCGCGGTTTCCTTCGGGCCCTGAGCGGGCTCCAGCGCGTCGCCAACGGCATTGGTGAGACCGGCGAGGCCGAGCGCTGCGCGCTGTTCCTGATGCAGCTCGACCCCGGCTGGCCGCCGCCGGGCACCGAGGCCTGAGCGGGTCGGCGTGGGAGCGCCCATGCCCGCAATCGGTGAGTGCATGGGTGTGGTGCTGGCCGGTGGGTCCAGCACGAGGATGGGTTCGGACAAGGCCTTCATCGAGGTGGACGGGGTGCCCATGGTGGCCCGTGCCGCGGCCGCTCTGACCGCAGCGGGAGCGGCGGCCGTGCTGGTGGTCGGAGGCGATGGTGCCCGCCTGGGCGAGCTGGGCCTGCTGGCGGTGCCCGACCGTCATCCCGGAGAGGGGCCGCTGGGAGGCGTCATCACCGCCCTCGGCGCCGTTGAGTCGTCCCGATACGGCGACTGCGGCGCCATCAAGGCCGTCGTGACGCTGCCGTGCGATGTGATCGAGCCCGACGAGGCCGCGGTGCGTCGCGTCGTCGACCGGCTCGGGGACCCGGCCGGCGACCCGGCCCAGCCGGCGGCACGGGCGGACCTGGTGGTCCCGCTCGGTTCCGGCGCTCCCCAGTGGATGCACGCCGCCTGGGCGCGGCGCTGCCTCCCGACCCTGTCCGAGGCGTTCGGCAGGGGGGTGCGGGCTCCCAAGGAGGCCGCTCGGCTGCTCCACACCGTGGAGGTCGAGATCGAGGGAGTGGACTGGTTCAAGGACGCGAACCGTCCCGAAGACCTTCCCGCAGGAGGCCGGGCCTGACCGCGACACGGCCACGTACCGGCGTCGCACTACGATTGCGGGCTACCCCACCAAAGAGGCAGGCATGGACGCCGCCGAGATTCCCGAGATCGATATCGACGAGCTCGACCGCCGGCGAGCCGCCGGCGCTGCGGTCTTCGATGTGCGTGAACCCGACGAGTACGAGGAGGTCCGCATACCCGGCGCTGTCCTGGTGCCGCTGGCGACGGTCCCGGAGGCGGTGGAGGAGTTCCGGACCGCAGCGGCGGACCAGGCAGTGTGCGTGGTGTGCGCCGTGGGAGGGCGAAGCGGCCAGGCCGTCGGGTTCCTGCGAGCCTGCGGCGTCGACGCGGTGAACGTCGAAGGCGGCACCAAGGCCTGGCACCAGTCGGGTCGACCGGTCGAGACGGGCCCCGCGCCGGCCTGAGAGGCCTTGACGGAGGCAGTGGGGAACTACCGCTACATCGACTCTGACGCCGGGTTGCGGGCCGCGGCGGCTGCGCTGTCGAGCGAGCCCCGGTACGCCCTCGACACGGAGTTCCACCGGGAGCGCACCTACCGGCCCGAGGCCGCCCTGATCCAGGTCGCCTGGCCCGGTGACCTGGTGCTGATCGATCCGCTGGCCGTCGATGTCCGCCCGCTGTCGGAGGTGCTCTCCGGGAACGGGCTGATGGTGGCCCATGCCGCCGGTCAGGACCTGGAGGTCCTCGAGCACTGCTGCGGGACGGTCCCGGAGCGGATCTTCGACACCCAGATCGCGGCCGGTTTCCTCGGCCACGGCACGCCTGCGCTGTCGTCGCTGCACGAGAGCGAGATCGGCTGGAGGCCCCCCAAGGCGGACCGGCTCACCGACTGGCTGGTGCGGCCGCTCAAGACCTCGCAACTCGAGTACGCGGCCAGCGACGTCATGCACCTGCTGGACATCCATGATCGGCTGGCGTCACGGCTTCGAGAGCTGGGCCGGCTCGGGTGGGCCGAGGCCGAGTTCGACCTGTTGCTGGAGCGAAGCCGTCGCATCCAGCGACCCGAGGACGCCTGGACCAGGCTCAAGGACGTCCGGCACCTGAGGCGCCGCGACCTGCCGGTGGTGCGGTCGGTGGCGATGTGGCGCGAGCTGAGGGCGGCCAAGGTCAACCAGCCCGTCCGCCACGTCCTGCCCGACATGGCCGTCGTCTCGATCGCCCGGTCCGCCCCCCGCACGACCGGGGATCTGGCCGCGGTCCGGGGGGTGGGAGAGGGAATGGCCCGCGGCCGGTTGGGGCCGGCCATCCTCAAGGCTGTCGCTGACGGGCTTGCCTCGGACTGGCGACCGCCGCCGGCAACCCGGAGGCGCTCCGATCAAGCCGAGCGTCTCCGTCCCGCGGTGGGCCTGGTCACCTCCTGGGTCGGCCAGCTGGCCCGGGAGCGCATGATCGAGCCCTCGCTGCTGGCCACACGCGCCGACATCGAGGCCCTGATCCGCGGTGACGCCGACGCCCGGCTGTCGACGGGGTGGAGATCGGACCTCGTCGGTGAGCCCATACGGCGACTGGTCGCCGGCGAGGCCGCTCTGGCCTTCGACAACGGCCAGCTGGTGCTGGAGGAGCGCAGTGGCCGACCGGTCGTTTGATCGTTGGCCTGCAACAAGCGCACGCGTGGGCCTGTCGCAGGCGTCCGGTACACTTCCCGACGCTGCGAAATCGTCAAACCGGGAGTTGGGACCGTGAAGAAGGGTCGACACCGAAGGTATGAGGAAGCCCGCAAGTTCAAGCGCTCGCAGGCGGATGACCTCCAGGGTCTGATCGAATCGTTCAACGAACCGGACGACTACGTCAAGCCCGAGCACGCATCGTGGGCGGAGGCTTTCGAGGACGAGGAGCTGGCTGAGGCGGAGTTGGCCGCCGACGACGACTAAGCCTGGATCCACCGATGCGGTGAGGTTTGTGGGGTTGGCGCGTCCACCGGAAAGGCCTCCTGACATGGGGAGAATGCTGTTTGAAGCAACGGTCATTCTGGCCATGTGAGGAGGCACTTCCTGTGAGCAGCATAGCGGGCGGGATCGACGGGATCGAGGCGGTGTTCGACGACGCTTCGCTGGTGGCCGACGCGGGGCTTCTGTTGGCGGGCACGGTGATGGGCCGGCTGGGTTTGGAGTCGCTCATCGATGAGGTGGTGCGCCCGCCGGAGTCGGGGCGGGGGTCCGGGGCGAAGGCGTTGTCGGTGGTGGCGTCGATGCTGGTGGGAGGGTCACACATCGGCGACGCCGACAGGCTGCGGGCCGGGTCCGCTTCAGCGGTGCTGCCGTTCGCGGTGGCGGCTCCGTCGACGTTGGGGACGTGGCTGCGGTCCTTCACGTTCGGCCATGTCCGTCAGCTCGACCGGGCTCTGGAGCTGGCGCTGGGCCGGGCGTGGTCTGTGGGCGCGGCGCCGGCAGCGGCGGAGATGACGGTGGATCTGGACTCGACGGTGTGTGAGGTCCACGGCAAGTCCAAGCAGGGCGCGGCCTATGGCCACACCAAGGTTTGGGGATACCACCCGCTGGCGGCAGTGCGCGACGACACCGGCGAGGTCGTCCACGCCCGGATGCGGTCGGGGTCCTCTCAACGCGGCCATGTCCGCTTCGCCGCGGAGACCCTCGCGAGGCTCAGGCGCCTCGCGCCGCACGCGGCGGTGACGGTGCGCGCCGACGCGGGGTTCTTCTCCTATGCGCTGATCGCGAAGCTCGACGCATACAAGGCCCGCTGGTCGGTCACGATCCCCAACAACGCCAAAGTCAAAGCAGCCATCGACGGCATCGACGAAACCGCCTGGACGCCGATCGCCTACCCCGACGGGGAAGCCCAGGTCGCCGAGAGCGCCATCACAACGAGCCGCCGCGACCCCCAAGGCCCCCGAAAGCTGCGCCTCGTCGTGCGCCGCACCCGCCTCCCAGAAGGCCCCCAACGCGAGCTGTGGCCCAACTGGCGCCACCACTGCTTCGTCACCAACAGAGACGGCCTCGACACCGAAACCGCCGACGCCTACCACCGCGGCCACGCCCGAGTCGAGCTCGCCATCAGAGACCTCAAAGACAATGGACTAGCCCACTGCCCCTCGGGAAGATTCTTCGCCAACGGCGCCCACCTCGCCTGCGCCGCGCTCGCCCACAACCTCGCCCGCTGGACCGCCCGCCTCGCACACACCAACCACCCCGAACGGCTCACCGTCGCCGCCACCGTCCGCCGGCGGCTGCTCGCCGTCCCCGGACGCCTCGTCAACCACAGCCACCGACACAAACTCCGCCTGCCGCTCAACTGGCCCTGGGCACACCAATTCACCACCGCGCTGGCCCACACCCGCAACCTGCCCCAACTCATCTAAAGCACAACCCCCCGGGACCCGGCGCCACCCAGCACACACCCCCAGCGCCACCAACCAGCCACAACCCCAGCCGCCGACCCCACACGCCCCAACAGCACCCACAACAGCCAAACCAGACCAACACCGCCCACAACAACCAAAACCAGCCACCCCGACCAGCCCACCGGTGGATTCAGGCTAAGAGGCCGAGCGGATAGGCACGCGAATCCGGCGCATACGGCGCGAGGCCGTGGCCCGAGCGGCCCGTGAGCGCAGCGAACAAGAGCGGGAAATGACACCGCTGCACCGCGACGGGCTCTCGCCTATCCGCGTGGCCCCTGAGGCCCGGGAGGCCGGCCTCTCCGGCCGGTCACCCCTCGGTCTCGTCCAGGATCTCTCCCAGGCGCACGATGTCGTCCTCGGTGACCACGCCTATGAAGTTGCCTGAGCTGTCGGTCACGGCCAGGACCTCGACATCGGCGCCCTCCATGGCGACCACGGCGTCGCGCACCGTCCAGGACGGGGAGCCGGCCGGCAGGTCCGTCGTCATCATCGACTCCACCGAGGTGGTCTCCCACTCGTCACGGCTCACCGCGGACAGCTGTGACAGCTGGGCCATCCCCAGGTAGGCGCTGCCCGACACCACCGGGACCACCCGCTCACGCCGGCCGAGAACGTGCATATACACGAACTCCGAGACGGTGGCGTCGGGTGGGACGGTCAGCACGTCGGTCGTGAGAATGGAGCTCAGGGGAAGGGTGAAGCGCTGCTCGAGGTGGCCCATCCGCTTGGATCGCTGGTACTCGGCCACCGAGGACGGGCCGCCCACCACCTGGCTCACGGCCGCGGCCACCAGTGCGGGCACGACGAAAGCGGCCGCTCCGGTGGACTCGGCCACGAACATGACGGCCGCGATGGGCGCCCGGTAGCCGGCTCCGAGGAAGGCGGCGAGGCCCAGGGTGGCGTAGAGGCCGGTGGACTCCGCGTCCAGGGCCACCCCGACGAACTGTCCCACGATCACGCCCAGGGTCGCCAGCGGGATGAACAGCCCCCCGACGCCGTCGCCCAGGACCGTGGCCAGCGTGGCCGCGATCCTCACCCCGAACAGCAGCGCTATCAGTCCCAGGGCGTCCTGCTGCACGACCCACTCCATGGCCCTGATGCCGGGGCCGAGGCTGAGGACCTCGTCGAAGGCGGCGTCGGCCAGCAGCACCAGCCCGGCCATGACCGCCGCCGCCGCGAGAGCCCGTCTCGGCCAGGAGATCGTGTGGGTGGCGTGCTTGGCCCGGCGCACCAGCCAGGCGAAGCCACGGCCTCCGAGCCCGGCCGCGATCCCCAGGATGAGCGCACCCAGCAGATCCCCGATCTCGACATCCAGCACCGAGCCACCACCGGCGCCGATCCCGCCCTCGCCGAGGAACGGGACCACCGGAGTACTGCCGACCAGGAAGACGAAGGTCACGTAGCTGGCCGCCGACGCGATCAGCGACGGCAGCAGCGCCTGGGGGGTCACGTCGTCGCGGTAGGGGGCCTCGATGGCGAAGATCACCCCGGTGGCCGGTGTCTTGAACACCGCGGCCACCCCGGCCGCGGCCCCGGCGGTGAGCAGTATCCGGGCCTCGTCGCGCCGGAAGAAGCGCCCCAGGCGCTCGTGGACGAACAGCCCCGTCGAGGACCCGGCGTAGATCGACGGGCCCTCGAGACCCACCGCGCCACCCCCGCCGATGGTGGCGATCCCGGCCAGCAGCTTGGCCGGCAGGTACCGCATCGGGATGCTGGGATGGCGCTCGTGGAACGCCCGGATGTACTCGTCAGCCGTGCGGCTGGAGGTGTCTCCGCCGACCGTTCGCAGCACCAGCTTGGAGGCCGCGATGCCCACGATCGGTGCCAGCGCCAGCACCGCGAGATGCTGTTCCAGCACCCGCTCGAGCACCATGTGCAGCGCCACCGTCTCGAAGGCGGCCACGAGCAGCGCCACGATCACGCCGGTGGCCGCCGAGGCAGCCAGAAGGCGGGGATTGCGGGCCGCGCCGAAGGTCCGTCTGAAGTTCTGCATGCGCTAGGCTTGCGTTAGGGTGTCAGGCATGGTTGATAAGCGTCATGATATTTCAGACCGGTTGGCGGCGATCGCCGAAGAGATCGCGGATCTGGCGTTGGAGAGTCTGCGGGATTCCATCGAAGCGGGGGAGACCAGGCTGTCGGACGATGAGAAGCGCCTCACCAGGGCCCGGCGCTCCGTCGAGAAGGCTTCGTACCTGCTGCGTGCCGAGCGGCCGTCGCCCGAGTGAGTCCGGCTAGCTTGCCCTGACCGCGACGCGAACCCTCCGCGCCCCGTTGCCGTTGGCAACCGGCGAGCTGTCGGGGTCCACCCGGCCGTAGAGCGTGGTTCGCTGCACCAGGCGTCGCCCGAGCGGTCCGACCAGGTCCTGGAAGTCGTCGGCGCTGGCGCCCTGCCCGTGCTCGGCGCCCGCGGCTCTCGAGATGTTCTCGTCCATGAGGGTGCCCCCGAGGTCGTTGACCCCGGCCTGGAGCAGCTGCTCGATCGACTTGAAGCCGAGCTTCACCCAGGATCCCTGGATGTTGTCGATGTGGCCCCGGTACGCGATGCGAGCGATGGCGTGCATCAGCAGCACCTCGCGGAACGTCGGGCCCCGCCGGGCCCGGCGCTGGAGGTAGATGGGCGAGGCCATGTGGACGAAGGGCAGGCCCACGAACTCGGTGAACCCGCCGGTCTCCGCCTGCAGTTCCCGGGTCCTCAGCAGGTGCCGGGCCCAGTGTTCGGGTCGCTCGATCGACCCGAACATGATGGTGACGTTGGAGCGCAGGCCGATGCCGTGGGCGATGCGGTGGCACTCCAGCCACTCGTCGGTGGTGATCTTGTCGGGGCAGAGGGTCTCGCGGACCTCGTCGTCGAGGACCTCAGCGGCGGTCCCGGGCAGCGACTGCTGCCCGGCGGCCTTCAGGCGTCGCAGGTAGTCGTCCAGCGGCTCGCGGTTGCGCCAGGCGCCCTCGGTCACCTCCAGGGCGGTGAACCCGTGGATGTGGATGCCGGGAACCTCGGCATGCACGGCCCGGGCGACATCGATGTAGTAGTTCCCGTCGAAGGTGGGATGGATCCCGCCCTGCAGGCACACCTCGGTCGCTCCGAGATCCCAGGCCTCGTGCGACCGTCGCACGATCTCGGAGATCTCCAGCAGGTAGGGGGTGCCCCTCAGGTTGAGCGACAGCGGCCCCTTGGAGAAGCCGCAGAAACGGCACTTGAAGGTGCAGACGTTGGTGTAGTTGATGTTGCGGTTGGCCACCCAGGTCACGTCGTCGCCCACGACGGAGCGCCGCAGGTCGTCGGCGACCCCGGCCACGGCGGCCACCTCGGGGCCCCGGGCGCCGAAGAGGGTGACGATCTCGTCGAAACCGACCTCTGAGCCCCCGGTCACTCCCTGCAGCACCTCGCCGACCGCTCCACGGGCGGCGGCCCGGCCCGGGACGAGGACGGTCGGGTCGGTGCCCGCCCCCGAGTACCACTGGGTGGAGCGCTCGCCGACCAGCTCGACGTCGGCCCCGTCGCCGGCCCGGGCCCGCTCCATGGTCCGCTCCGGGAACTGCGAGCCGGGATCGTCGCGCCCGAGGCCCTCGGCGTCGCTGCGGTCGATGACCGCGAAGTGCAGCCCCTCGTCGATCCAGCGCTCGGCGTCACGCACGTAAGTCGGGTGAACGGTCAGGCGGGGGGCCAGCACGTGCCCGGCCTCCTCGGTCACCTCCCTCAGCCGGTCCAGATCCGGCCAGGGGCGCTCCGGGTTCACATGGTCGGCCGTGACGGGCGACACCCCGCCCCAGTCGTCGATGCCCGCGGCCAGCAGCTCGCCGAAGTCGGTGGCCAGGTTGGGCGGGGCCTGAACGTGCACCTCCGGCGGCAGGATCACCCGGGCCAGGGAGATCGCGTCGAGATGGTCGGCGCGCGGGCACGGCGCCCAGTGCTGCATGCCCGTGCCCGGCTTGGGCAGGAAGTTCTGGACGATCACTTCCTGGACATGTCCCCAGCGGCGGTGGGACGCGGCGATGGCCTCCAAGGCCTCGATGCGGTCGGAGCGGCTCTCGCCGATTCCCACCAGGATGCCGGTGGTGTAGGGAATCTGGAGCTCGCCGGCGGCCTCCAGGGTGGCCAGCCGGCGCTCCGGGGTCTTGTCGGGGGCGCCCCGGTGGGCTTCAAGATCTGCGTTGAGCGTCTCGATCATCATTCCCTGGCTTGGGGCCACCTCGCGCAGCGTCGCCAACTCATCGGCGTTCATGGCGCCCGTATTGGCGTGGGGAAGCAGGCCGGTGGCGTCCAGCACGCTGCGGGCCATGGCGGCCACATAGTCGACGGTGCTGGCGTAGCCGTGGCGGTCGAGCCAGTCGCGGGCCACCGGGTAGCGCAGTTCCGGCCTCTCGCCCAGCGTGAACAGCGCCTCGTGGCATCCCTGCTCGGCTCCGGCCCGGGCGATCTCCAGGACCTGTTCGGCGCTCAGGTAGGGGGATTCGAGCCGGGCCGGCGGCTGGGCGAAGGTGCAGTACCCGCAGCGGTCGCGGCACAGCTTGGTGAGCGGTATGAAGACCTTGGGCGAGTAGGTCACCCTGGTGCCGTGGGCCAGATCTCGTATGGAGCGGGCCTGTGCGGCCAACTCGACCGGGTCGTCGAAACGGTCAGTCGTCATGTCGCCCCCCACGCTAACCGACGCTGCCACTGCCGCCGTCACCGGATCGGCGAACCCGTGCCAGCACCTCGGCCACGATCGCAGCCGCTGCGGTCGGCACATCGTCGGCCGACGTATCGATGCGCAGCTCGGCGTCGTCGGGCTCCTCGTAGGGGGCCGACAGCCCGGTCAACTCCGCGATGTCCCCCGACCGGGCCTTGGCGTACAGACCCTTGGGGTCCCGGCGCTCGCACACCTCCAGCGGCGCGTCCACGAACACCTCCACGAAGGCGCCGTCGGGATGCAGGCTGCGGGCCCGGTCCCGGTCGCGGCGGTAGGGCGAGATGAACGAGGCCAGCACCACGACTCCCGCGTCGCGCAGCAAGGCGGCCACCTCGCCGGCCCGGCGGATGTTCTCGGCCCGGTCATCGGGCGAGAAGCCCAGGTCCGAGTTGAGGCCGAAGCGCAGGTTGTCGCCGTCGAGCACGTACGCCAGCACGCCCCCCGCGGCGAGCATCGCCGCAGCGGCGTGGGCCAGCGTCGACTTTCCCGAACCGGGCAGCCCGGTGAGCCAGACGGTGACCGCGCCGTGGCCGAGCAGGCCGGCCCTGTCGCGGGCCGTCACCGTCGGTGCGCTCCACACAACGGCGGCCTCGCCGGCCGCCGGTGTGGGCTCCCCGCTCACGCCTGCGCCCCGGGTGTCTCGCCGGCATCGATGAACCCGCCGGCCTCGAGCCACGCCATGATGGCCCGGACACAGGCGTCGACGTCGAGGCGGGACGTGTCCAGCACCAGGTCGGCGTCGGCGGGCTTGTCGTAGGGGGCGGACACCCCCGGGAACTGCCTGATCTCGCCCCGGTCGGCTGCCTCGTACAGCCCGGCGTGATCCCGTGCCCGGCACACCTCCAGCGGAGGGTCGAGGAACACCTCCACGAACCGGTCGGCGCCGATCAGGGTGCGGGCTCGCTCCCTGACGGCTGCGCTGGGCGCGACCAGCGCCGCGACGACGATCAGGCCCTGGTCGTTCACCAGGCGGGCCAGCTCGGCCGTGCGGCGCACGTTCTCGGAGCGGTCCCGGCTGGAGAATCCCAGGTCCCGGCTGACGCCCAGGCGCATGTTCTCGCCGTCGAGGCGCACGGTGGTGCGGCCCCGCTCGAACAGCTCGCGTTCCAAGGCTGAGGCGATCGTCGACTTGCCCGCGCCGGTGAGCCCGGTCAGCAGAACCGTGGCCGGCCGCTGCCCGAGACGCGCCGCCCGCTCCGCACCGCTGATGGAGCTGCGCTGGCGCTCGAGGGTCGGCCCCGGCACGGCCTCCCAGGCCGCGGCCGGCGCGGCGGCCTCGATCATCCCCGCAGCCACGGTGGCGTTGCTGGACCGTTCGATGAGGATGAACGAGCCCGTGGTCCGGTTCTGGGTGTAGGGGTCGAAGATCAGCTCGCCGTCGGTGCGGACCGTCACGGTGGCGAGGTCGTTGAGCCTCACCGCAGTGGCCGGCACCGATTCGAGGGCGTCCACGTCCAGCCGGCCCATCACCTCCGACACCCGGCAGCTCATAGTCTGGCCGCCCTGCGCCAGCAGGTACTCCCGGCCCACCACCAGGTCGGCCTCCGCCGTCCACACGATGGTGGCCGTCACCAGGCGCCCCCGCTGGGGCGGGTGGGCCGGATCGACGATCACGTCGCCCCGACCGATGTCGACCTCGTCGCTGGTGGTGACGACCACGGACCGGCCGGTTGCAGCCTCCTCGAGGTCCCCGTCGAAGGTTACGATCCGCGCGATGGCGGTCGTGCGGCCGGAGGGCTCGACCCGGACCCTGTCGCCCGCCCGCAGCGTGCCCTCGCAGACGGTGCCGGCGAAGCCGCGGAACCGGTGATCGGGCCGGATGACGAGCTGCACAGGCAGCCGCAGACGGCCCCCGGCGAACCCCGGCGCACCGGCAGCCGGACGGGAGTCCACGTCCACATGCTCGAGGTGGTCCATGAGGCACGGGCCGTCGTACCAACCCATGTTCGGGCCGGGCGCGACGACGCCGTCGCCGTGCAGGGCCGACACCGGGATGCACACCGGCTCGGCCAGGCCCAGCGTCGCGGCCATGGCCGAGACCTCGGCCGCGATCGACCGGAAGCGGCTCTCGTCGTAGCCGACGAGGTCCATCTTGTTGACCGCCACCACCGCGTCGGAGATCCCCATCAGGCCCGCGATCGAGCTGTGCCGGCGGGTCTGGGTGGTGGCGCCGCGGACCGCGTCCACGAGGATGACGGCCAGGTCGGCCGTGGAGGCGCCGGTGACCATGTTGCGGGTGTACTGCTCGTGACCGGGGGCGTCCGCGATGATGAAGCTGCGCTCCGAGGTGGAGAAGTAGAGGTAGGCGACGTCGATGGTGATGCCCTGCTCGCGCTCGGCCATGAGCCCGTCGGCCAGCAGGGCAAGGTCGACGCGCCCGCCGGCATGGCCGGAGAGGGCCGACTCCTTGTACACCGCGGCGAGGCGATCGTCGTGCAGATGGTGCGAGTCGTGCAGCAGCCGGCCGATGAGCGTGGACTTGCCGTCGTCCACCGAGCCGCAGGTGAGCAGGCGCAGCAGGTCCCGCCGCGGGCCGGTGCCCCCAGTGGCCGCCGCCGGATCCATCAGAAATAGCCCTCCCGCTTCTTCTCCTCCATGGAGCCCGATCGGTCGTGGTCGATCACCCGGCCCTCGCGCTCGGATCGGGTGGCCCGCTCCATCTCGGTGATGACCCCCTCGAGCGTGTCCGCCCGGGACTCGACCGCCCCGGTGAGCGGGTAGCACCCCAGTGTCCTGAACCGCACCGAGCGCATCTCCGGCTGCTCGCCGGCCTCGAAACGGAATCGCTCGTCGTCGACCATCAGCAGGGTCCCGTCGCGTTCCACCACCGGCCGCGGCGCGGCGAGATAGAGCGGGACCACCTCGATTCCCTCGGCCGAGATGTAGTGCCACACGTCGAGCTCGGTCCAGTTGCTCAGCGGGAACACCCGGATGCTCTCACCCGCGGCGACCCGGCCGTTGTAGTGGTTCCATAGCTCGGGCCGCTGATTCTTGGGATCCCAGCGGTGGTGCCGGTCACGGAAGCTGAATACCCGCTCCTTGGCCCGCGACGGCTCCTCGTCGCGCCGGGCTCCGCCGAAGGCGGCGTCGTATCGGCCCGCGTCGAGAGCCTGCTTGAGGGCCTGGGTCTTCATCACGTCGGTGTAGTGCGCCGATCCGTGGTCGAAGGGGTTGATCCCGGCCGCCACACCCTCGGCGTTGGTGTGCACGACGAGGTCGACGCCGACCTCGCGGGCTGTGCGGTCCCGGAAGGAGATCATCTCGCGGAACTTCCAGGTGGTGTCCACATGCAGCAGCGGGAACGGGATCGGGCCCGGATGGAAGGCCTTGCGGGCCAGGTGCAGCATCACCGAGCTGTCCTTGCCGATCGAGTACAGCATCACCGGCTTGCGGAACTGCGCGGCGACCTCCCGGATGATGTGGACGCTCTCATCCTCGAGCTGCTGGAGGCGGTCCCGCTCCATCATCGCGGGCAGGTTAACTAGGAGGCTTGGAGCTCGGTGGCCTTGTCGCTGAGCACGCCCAGCAACTCGTCGAAGCTCTTGGTGAACGCGGCCACACCCTCGTCCTCGAGTTGGGCCGTGACCGAGGGGAGATCCACGCCCACGGCAGCGAGCCTCTCCAGAGAATCGGTGGCCTCGTCGAGCCCGGCGGTGAGGGTGGACTCGACCGAGCCGTGGTCCTCGAACGCCTCCAGGGTGGCGTCCGGGAGGGTGTTCACCGTGTCGGGGCCGATCAGACCGTCGACGTATAGCGTGTCCGGGTAGGCCGGGTTCTTGGTCGATGTGCTGGCCCACAGCAGCCTCTGCGGTCGGGCGCCTCGTGCGGCCAGAGCCTCCCAGCGAGGCCCGTCGTAGAGCCGCCGGTAGTGCGAGTACGCCACCTTGGCGCAGGCGATGGCGGTCCGGCCCCTGAGGTCCAGAGCCTCGGGGGAGCCGATGGCGTCAAGGCGGCGGTCCACCTCGGTGTCGATCCTGGACACGAAGAACGAGGCCACGCTGGACACCCTCGACAGGTGGCCCCGGGCCCGCTCGAGGCCCGAGATGTAGGCCTCGGCGACCTCGAGGTAGCGGTCGACACTGAAGATCAACGTGACGTTGATGCTGCGCCCCTCAGAGATCATCGTGGATATGGGCTCCAGGCCCTCCGCGGTTCCGGGAATCTTCACGTAGAGGTTGGGAACGGCCAGCCGCTCGTGCAGGTTGCGGGCGGCGGCCTCGGTGGCTGCGGCGTCACGGGCAAGGTCGGGGGCGACCTCCACCGACACGAACCCGTCGAGCCCGCCGGACGCGTCGTGGACGGGACGCAGGATCTCGGCCGCGGCGGCGATGTCGGAGGTGACCAGGCGCCAGTAGGAGGACTCGACGTCGAGCCCGTCGGCTATGGCCGACCGGAACTCGTCGTCGTAGTCGGCGCCTGAGGCGATGGCCTTCTGGAAGATCGACGGGTTCGAGGTGAGCCCCCGGACGCCCTGCTGGACCCAGTTGTGGAGGTCGCCTCCGGTGATCCAGCCCCGCCGGATGTTGTCGAGCCAGGGACTCTGCCCGCACCGGGCGTAGAGGTCGTGCAATCTGGTGGTCTCGGTCACTTCGGGGGCCTCCTCGTGGGTCTCACAGCGCGGCCCGCGACAGCGAGCCATCGAGCAGAGCCAGCGCCCTGGCGGCCACATTGGGGGCAGAGATGCCGAGCTTCTCCATGACCACCCCGCCCGGTGCCGAGGCACCGAAGCGGTCGATGCCCACCGCGTCGTCGGTCCAGCGGCTCCACCCCATGGTGCTGGCCGCCTCCACTGCCAGCGACGGCAGGTCGGGCCGCAGCACCTGGGCCTGCTCGCGGTAGGGCCTGGCCGCGAGCAGCTCCCATGAGGGCAGCGACACCACCCGGGCCGAGACTCCGTCGGCGGCCAGGAGGGCTGCGGCATCACGGCACACCGACACCTCGCTGCCTGTTCCCACCAGCGTCAGGCTGGGATTGTCCGGCTCGGAGATCGCATACCCGCCCGCCGCGACGGCCTCGGCTCTGGTGCCCTCCAGCACCGGAACCCCCTGGCGGGTCAGGATCAGCGCGGTCGGCCCCTCCGACTCCATCGCCACCTGCCAGGCGCCCACCGTCTCGGTGGCGTCCGCCGGTCTGATCACACGCAGGCCCGGTATGGCTCGCAGCGAGGCCAGATGCTCCACGGGCTGGTGGGTGGGGCCGTCCTCACCCACACCGACCGAGTCGTGGGTCCAGACGAACACGACCTTGGCCTCCGAGATGGCGGCGAGTCGCACCGCGGGCCGCATGTAGTCGGCGAACACCAGGAAGGTCCCCACCACCGGGATGGCTCCGCCGTGCAGGGCCATGCCGTTGGCGATGGCCCCCATGGCGTGCTCGCGCACGCCGAAGTAGATCTGGCGCCCGCCAGGGCCGCGGGCCGAGAACACCCCGGCGCCGGCCAGGGCCGTGCCGGTATTGCCCGTCAGGTCGGCGCCGCCCCCGCTGAGCCCCGGAACCGCCGGCAGCAGGGCCTGAAGGGTGACGTTGGAGGCCTTCCGGGTGGCCACCGACTGGCCCGGCTCCCATGACGGCAGCACGTCGGCCCAGCCGGGACGGCCGGTAGCGGCCAGACACGCCTCCAGGCTGTCCCGGTCGCCGTCGAAGGCAGCCGCCCTCGCCTCCCAGTCGAAGCGCTCCTGCTGGCCCGCGATCCCCGCCTCCCGGTAGTAGTCGACCACCTCGGGGGGCACGTGGAACGACTCGCCGGCGGGCAGGCCCATCAGTGCCTTGGTCGCCGCGATCTCCTCGTCGAAGATGGCGTAGCCGTGCGCGGCCGGGGTGCCCGACGCCTGGGGCGCGGGCGCGGCGATCACCGACCGCAGGATCACCAGCGACGGCCGGTCCTCGACAGCGGCCGCGTCGCGCAGGCCGGACTCCAGCGCGTCCAAGTCCTCGGCGGCCTCTCCTAGCTCGATGACGTGCCAGCCGTAGGATCGGAAGCGGGTCGCGGCGTCGTCGGACAGCGCCAGGTCGGTGCCGCCGTCGATGGTGACCTCGTTGTCGTCGTAGACCACCACGAGCCGGTCCAGGCCGAGATGGCCCGCCAGGGAGGCCGCCTCGTGGCTGACGCCCTCCGACAGGTCGCCGTCGGAGGCGATGACGAAGATCCGGTGATCGAACAGGTCGGCGCCGAAGCGGGCGCGCAGCTGGCTCTCCGCGATGGCCATGCCCACCGCATTGGCGATGCCCTGGCCCAGCGGACCGGTCGTCACCTCCACGCCCGGGGTGCACCCGGCCTCAGGATGGCCCGGCGTGGCCGATCCCCACTGGCGGAAGTCCTTGATGTCGTCGAGCGTCAGCCCGTGGCCGGTGAGATAGAGCATGGCGTACTGGAGGATCGAGGCGTGGCCCGCGGAGAGCACGAACCGGTCCCGGTCGGGCCAGTCCGGCCGCTGGGCGTCGTAGCGCATGATCCGGGTCCACAGAACGTGAGCCAGTGGGGCCAGGGCCATGGCGGTTCCCTGATGGCCCGAGCGGGCCGCGTGGGGCGCGTCCATGGCCAGCGCCTTGACTACGTTGATGCCGAGCCTCTCGATGGAAGTCACAGACCCTCCCGCCCGTCGCTGGATGCCTGCCGCGGGCTCACCCTAGAACATGCCGCGGACCGGGGGAGCGACCCGCCGCAGGCCCGGCGCGGCCCCTCATGAAGGGGGCGGCAGGAGGGTGTAGGGCACCACCATGATCGGCCCGGCGTCGATGCGGGCCCGGGCCTCGACCGTGCCGTAGTCGGTGAATTCGAGCTCGGCCCGCACCAGCCGGTAGTTGAACTTTCCCGGCTCCACCTGCAGGGGTTGCACGTTGCGGGCGATGCGCTCGTCGCCCCGGAAGTACGCCACTTCCAGCGCCCCCGTGCCCGACTCGCCGGGCGCGCAGCGCACGATCACCACCAGGTGGGGGGCCCACACCAGCGGGACCTCGGTGGGGGCGGCCGCCGAGAACTGCACCCCGGTCAGGTCGATGCGGGTGGACGGTCCCGGCACCTGGCGGAGCTGGATGTCGTCGATGAATAGGGCGGCCACGATGTCCATGGTCGGCTCCCCGGAGGCACGAGCGGATCTGGCGGCAGTGTAGGAGGACTTCGAACCGGCGCGGATGACCGAGCCCGCTGGTGCTGGCGGCGTACCATGCTTGGCGATGCGTCGGATCCTGGTGTCGATCCTGCTGGCCGCCCTGCTGACCACCGCGGTCGGCTCCTACGTCCAGGCTCGGCGCACCGACGCCTCCTCGGACCCGGGATGGATCACCGAGACCGATCCTCCCGACATGGTCGTCACCACGCCGATGCTCAGCGTGCGCCGGACACCGGGGTGGGTCTCGGCCCCGGTGACCCGGACTCGCCTGCTCGAGAGGCTCTCAGGCGTCGTTGAGCAGCCCAGCGCTCCGCCGCAGACGTGCCTGGCCGTCTACCGCGGCGCGGAGCCGGTCGTAATGGAACGGGCCGACACTCTGATGGTTCCGGCCTCGTTGATGAAGGTCGTCACCGCGGCCGCGATCCTCGAGATCGCAGGTCCGGCCGCGACCTACACGACCGAGGTGCTCGTACGCGCCGACGCGCTGAGCACCGCCGCCGACGGCGTGCTGCTGGGCGACATCTACCTGGTGGGAGGAGGCGACCCCGTCCTGTCGACGCTCGCCTACGTGAGGCGCTTCGACGAGCCCCCGGTCCACACCGACTTCACCGAGTTGGCGGTCGAAGCGGCCGCGGCACTGCGAGCCCAGGGCATCGTCACCGTCGAGGGAGGAATCGTGGCCGACGAGTCCCGGTTCCCCGAAGCCGAGCGGAACTACGCCACCCAGTCCCTCGAGCCGGACGCCGGCCCCGTCTGGAAGGCCTCCTACGTCAGCCGGAACCAGGTCGGTCCGCTCTCCGCGCTACTTCTCAACGACGGCTACGTCGACTTCCCATCCTCGGCCGACATCGCCAGCCGGGGCCAGAACGTGCGGGCGCCGGACCCCGCCCTCCATGCGGCTCAGGTGCTGGACGGATTGATCGAGGCCCGGGGAGTCGGCGTGTCCTCAGGCGCCCTCGAGGGGACTGCGCCCCCGCTGTCGGAGCTTCGCTCGCTGGCCACCGTCGAGTCGCCGCCGATGGCGGAGATCGTCGCTCGCATGCTGCGCAACTCCGACAACACCACCGCCGAGATGCTCCTCAAGGAGGTCGGCCGGCGGCTGTCGGGATCGGCCCGGGCCGAGGCGGTCAAAGGCGTGCAGGACGTGCTCGAGCGGCTGCTCGGTGTGCAGACCGCCGGGATCGTCATCGCCGACGGCTCAGGCCTGTCGATTCACAATCGGCTGACCTGCGACCTGATCGCCGACCTGCTGATCCGGGCCGGACCGGACTCGCCCCTGGTCAGGGGCCTGGCCGTGGTGGGAGAGAGCGGGACCCTGCGCGACTGCGACGCCGGCCTCGAGCCGGCCGCGGCGGCCGGCGCCGGCGCCGGCGGTCAGGACTCCCTGACCCGCACCGTCTGGGCCAAGACCGGGACCCTCAACGATGTCTCGGCCCTGGCCGGGGTCACCGTGGCCCGCAACGGCGACGTGCTCACGTTCGCCCTGATCGCCAACCGCGAGGCGCTGTTCCTGAGCAGCTGCAACGACCTGCAGCAGGGTCTGATCAGGGCCGTGTCCGGCCATCCCTACGGTCCGTCTTCGGCGGACGCGGCACTGCATCCGGCGGCGGCGAGGCGACCGGTGGTTGCTCCGGCCGCTGAGAGTGCCGGCAGCGAATAGCCGGGGGCAGGCGACATGGCCACGCCGATGTTCGCTCTCCAGTCCGTCCTGCTGCCGGGATCGCCGCTGCCGCTGCAGGTCTTCGAGCCCCGCTACCTGGCCATGCTCGAGACCGTCATCGAGGGCGATCAGCAGATGGGGGTCGTGCTGATCGAGCGGGGTGGCGAGGTCGGCGGCGGGGACGTGCGGTGCGATGTCGCCACCATGGCCCGCGTGGTCGAGGCCCGCCACTTGGCCGACGGGCGGCTCCTCGTGATGGCCCTGGGGGATCGCCGCATCCGGGTCCGGCGGTGGCTTGTTGATGACCCGCATCCCTGGGCCGAGACGGAGGATTGGCCCGACGAGCCCGAGCCCGCCTCGGCCCGGAACCCGGAGCTGATCGACGAGCTTGCCGGACTCGTCACCGAGGCCCGCAGGCTGGCCTTCCGCCTCCAGATCGGTCATCGGGCCCATGCCGAGGCTGGGGAGCCGGATCCCGTCGAGCTGGGCCGCGACCTCGCCCTGGCCTCCTACCGGGCCGCGGCCCTGGCTCCGCTGGGACCGCTCGACCGGTTCGAGGTGCTGCGCACCCCCACGGCTACCGAGAGGCTCGCGGTGGCCCATCGCGTGGTGGCCGACGCGACCGAGCTGTTGAGAGCCCGGATCGAGCTCGGCGGCGGGTAGCGTCAGGAGTCCACCGACCGCGGAGGATCTACCTTTGGCACGCAGGCAGGGCGTAGCAGAAGTCGCGGACCTGGTTAAGGCCTACGTCCGCCAGGAGTTGCTCGGACCGCTCCAGGGCGCCGGTCGGTGGCTCTCGATGGGCCTGGCCGGGAGCCTCGCGCTGGTCGTGGGGGTGATCCTGCTGCTGCTGTCGCTGCTGCGGGCCCTGCAGACCGAGACCGGGACCGTCTTCGCCGGGAGTCTCTCGTGGATCCCGTACCTGATCGTGGTCGCGGCGCTGGGCGGCGTGATCGCCCTGCTGGTGCGCCAGGTCGCCAAGCGGGGCCTGCGATGAGCCCGGCGAGCGAGGAGTCCGAGCGGGTAACCCGCGACTCGCTGGAGGAGGCGCTGCGCGACCTCCAAGCCGGTATCGACCGCGAGACCCAGCCGCTGCTGGTCAAGGTCGCCTACGGAGCGGCCGCGGCTGCCAGCGTCCTGGTCGGTCTCGCTTACCTGCTGGGGCGCAGGGCCGGCCGGCTCCGCCGCACAGTCGTCGAAGTAAGGCGGATCTGACCGGTGGGGCCTCTTGTAGCGTCTGCAGGAAGGTGGGAGTCGCTCGCGGTGAAAGGGGGTGTCTCCCGCTCTTGTTCGCTGCGCTCACGGGCCGCTCGGGCCACGGCCTCGCCCGTATGGATCGGGTTGGCTTGCCTATTCGCTCGGCCTCTGGTTGGCGGGCGGACCGCGGCCGCCTGGATCAGCCGCCAGGCGGTGCGCAGGGGCCTTCTCGGCAGCTCGCGGTTCTGGTTCGCGGCGTTCGTAGCAACCAGCGCGGTCAAGCTGGTGCGGCGGGCGGTCGGACCCCGAGAACCGGTGACCGTGCTGTCGGAGCGGCTGGAGCCGTCCACCGGTATCGAGATCCGCCACGTCGAACCCGACGGCTCCTGAGGCTTCGGGGCGGCCACGCAGCTCGCATGCGAGTCGTGCTGCGCAACCCGACCAGGGAACTGGAGGTGCAGGGACCGGTGACGGTGCGCGCCCTCCTCGACCGTCTCGGCCTGAACCGGGAATCGCATCTGGTGATCTGCGACGGTGAGCTGGTTCCGGGCGACCGGACGCTTCCGGACCGCTCCGACGTGGAGGTGCGCAGCGTGATCTCCGGCGGCGCCGGCGACGGGCGGGCTGGAGCGCCATGAAGTGCCGGGTGTGCCGCGGGCCTGCGGTGATAGACGTGCGCCGCCACAACGCCAACTTCTGCGCCGAGCACTTCCTGCGCCTGTGCCGGGACCAGGTGGCCAAGGCCATCCGCCGCTTCGACATGCTGGCCGACGGCGACCGGGTGCTGGTGGCGGTGTCGGGCGGCAAGGACAGCCTGGCGGTGTGGGACCTGCTCACCGAGCTCGGTTATGCCGCCGACGGCTTCTACCTCGGGCTTGGCATCGGCGACTACAGCGAGAAGTCCGAGAGCTACGCCCGCCGCTACGCCGAGGGTCGCGGCCTTACCCTCCACACCGTCGACCTGCCGGAGGCCCATGGCTTCGACATTCCCGGCGGCGCTCGGGCCGCCAGGAGGGCGCCGTGCTCGGCCTGCGGTCTGTCCAAGCGGCACCTCTTCGACGAAGCGGCCCGCGGCGGCGGCTATGACGCTCTCGCCACCGGTCACAACCTCGACGACGAGGCGGCCGTGCTGATGGGCAACACCCTGCGGTGGCAGACCGAGTATCTGGGGCGGCAGCTGCCGGTGCTGGCAGCCCGCGACGGCTTCCCCCGCAAGATCAAGCCGCTGGTCCGGCTGGGCGAGCGGGAGACCGCGGCCTATTGCCTGCTGCGGGGGATCGACTACATCGTCGACGAATGCCCCATGGCGGCCGGCAACAAGCATCTGGCCTACAAGGCCGCGCTGAACGACATAGAGGTCGAGTCGCCCGGCGCAAAGCACGACTTCTACTTCGGCTTCCTGGACAGGGCCTCGGCCCGCTTCCGGGCCGAGGTCGAGCGCGACCGCGGCGAGCTCGCGCCGTGCGAACGCTGCGGGTCGCCCACCGATGCCGGGGTGTGCGCCTTCTGCCGCCTGTCCGAGCGGGTAGCCGGGCCGGCGCCGGTGCGCCTGACCGATCGCGGCGATCGATGACCGGCCGGCCGTTCGAGCCGGGCGAGCCGGTCCTGCTCATCGACCGCAAGAGCCGCCGCTACCTGTTCGACCTGGCCTCCGGTCGCGAGTTCCACACCCATACCGGGGTGATCTCCCACGACGAGATCATCGGGGTGCCGGAGGGGACCAGGCTGCGGTCCACCCGGGGCTCGTACTTCCTGGCGCTGCGACCGACGCTGGCCGACGCGGTGCTCAAGATGCCCCGGGGCGCGCAGGTCATCTATCCCAAGGACATAGGCCCCATCCTGATGCTGGCCGACATATTCCCTGGCGCCCGGGTGCTGGAGGCCGGGGTCGGCTCAGGGGCGCTGTCGATGGCGCTGCTGCGGGCGGGCGCGGTGGTGACGGGATACGAGCGGCGCGAGGACTTCTGCGCCCGGGCCAGGGCCAACGTGGAGCGCTTCTGCGGGTCCGGGGCGCTGGAGCGGTACCGCACCGAGGTGCGCGACGTCTATGAGGGCATCGACGAGACCGGGCTCGACCGGGTGGTGCTGGACCTGCCCGAACCCTGGCAGGTGGTGCCCCACGCCTCGGTGGCCCTGCGCGCCGGCGGGATCCTGCTGGCCTATACGCCGAGCATCGTGCAGGTCCAGAGACTGCGCCGGGCGCTGGACGACTCGCCGTTCGACCTCCACGAGACGGTCGAGGTCCTCCAGCGGGGCTGGCATGTGGAGGGCGACGCGGTGCGCCCCAACCACCGGATGGTGGCCCACACCGGCTTCCTCACCGTCAGCCGGCTGACCGAGCAGTGACGCCGGGGCGGCGGATCCGAGGCCGAGCGGGTAGGCGAGCAGATCCGGCCCATACGGGCGAGGCCGTGGCCCGAGCGGCCCGTGAGCGCAGCGAACAAGAGCGGGAGACACGCCCCCGCAACGTGACCGGATTGCGCCCGCGCGCGCGATTTCTCGCGGCAGTATCGGCCATTGCGGTGGTCGTTGCGGGCACGGCCATCGCTGCCGTCACCCTGCTCGAGGGCGGGACTACGGCGCCGGGTGATCGTCAACCCCAGACGCCAGTCGAGGCTGGGACGGTCCCGCCACCCTCGTCGATAAGGCCCCCGCTCGACGACCCTCCCGACCCGGGCCCGGTGCCGGACGACCACGGCCTCCCGGAAGCGGAGCTGGCCGTGGCCGTGGAGTCGTCGGTGAGGGTCTACGGTCCGGCGTGCCGCGGGATCGTGCGCGAGGGCAGCGGCTTCGCGGTCGCAGACGGCGACTTCGTCGTCACCATCGCCCATCTCATGATCGGCATGGACGAGCCGACCGTCGAGCTTCACGACGGCCGGGAGTTCGACGCCGTGATGGTGGCCTTCGATCCCGTGAACGATCTGGCTGTGCTGCGGGTCTCCGGCGCCGGCCTGCGGCCCCTGCCGCTGAGCGAGGCCGTTCCCGACGGCACCGTCGGCGCGGTGCTGGCCTGGGAGGCCGAGGGCTCACCGGACCCGACGCCGTTCCGCATCGACCGTCCGGTCACGGTGCGCACGGAGATCGTGAACGGCGACGAGCGCATCGAGCGGCAGTCGTGGCTCCTCGCCGCCCAGACCGAGGTGGGTGACTCCGGCGCCGCGCTGGTGACCGGCGTCGACGGCCGGACCACCGCAGTGGGCGTCGCCTGGGGCGCCTCCCGCCGCGGGGGAGGAGGGGTGGCCTACGCCACACGGTCGGGCCCGCTCGCCGCGCTGCTGGCCTCCTCCGACCTGGATCAGCCCGCCGGAGTCCCCGACTGCGATTGACCGGCCGAGCGGGTAGGCGGTGCGAATCCGGCAGCGCCGCTCAATTCCCCGAGTGACTCAATATGGTCTGCAGGTGGGCGAGTCCAGCCCGGTGGGTCAGACCTCGATGAAGATGCACTCCCCGGGGCACTCCTCGGCCGACTCGATGGTGGCCTCCTCCTGGCCGGCAGGCACCACGGCCAGGCCGTCTGGTCCGCCGGGGTCAGAAAAAACGTGGCCGTCCTCGACAACGTAAGCCAAGCCGTCGTCGAGGAGGGTGAACACGTCGGGGGCGATCTCCTCGCACAAGCCGTCGCCCGTACACAAGTCCTGATCAATCCAGACCTTCATGTCGGCGGAGATACCTCTCTTCAGCGGGCGGTTGAATCGGACTGCGAGCGCCCGCGGCTCGCAGCAACTGACTGCAAGCATAGCGGGGCCGGAGTCCTAAGCCTGCCTACCCTGCTCCGCCGATGCCAACCCGCGACGGCCCCCTCTCGCCAATTGCTCGGACGGCCGCGTTCAGGGGTTGAATCGCAGTCTGGCGCCGGTGCAGTCTAGGGTGTCGTCGGATCCATCGGACCGGGCAGCGAGGAGGTGAGCCGTGAGCGAGACCGGCAGCGACAACTCGAAGCAGGATCTTGAACGCCTGCGCCGCCTCGTCTCCGAGCTCGAGGGAGAGGTGGCCTCCCTGCGCCGCCGGCTCCACGACGCGCCCAAGCGGGTCCGCATGCTCGAGGAGCGCCTGGCCGACACCAAGGGTCGGCTCACCCAGGCGGTGTCCCAGAACGAGCGGCTCACCACCATGCTGCGCGACGCCCGCGAGCACATCGGCTCGTTGCGCGAGGAGGTGGAGAAGCTCACCCAGCCGCCCAGCGGCTACGGGACCGTCCTCGGCTGCAACGACGACGGCACCGTCGACGTGCGCGCCAGCGGCCGCAAGATGCGGGTGGCCGTCCATCCCGACCTGGCCGAGGATCTGTCCGCAGGTGAGGAAGTAGCCCTCAACGAGTCGTTCAGCGTGGTACTGGCCCGCCGGCCGGACCGCACCGGTGAGGTGGCCACGGTGAAGGAGCTGCTGCCGGGCGGCGACCGGGCACTGGTGCTGGGGCGGGCCGACGAGGAGCGGGTGGTCGAGTTGAGCGCGGTCGTGGCCGCGGGGCCGATCCGCAGCGGCGACAACGTGCTGATCGACGCCTCGGGGGACTTGGTGATCGAGCGCCTGCCCCGGCCCGAGGTCGAGGACCTGATCCTTGAGGAGGTGCCCGACATCAGCTACGACGACGTCGGCGGGCTCGACTCCCAGATCGAGCAGATCACCGACGCGGTCGAGCTGCCGTTCGTCCATCACGCCCTGTTCGCCGACTACGACCTGCCCGCACCCAAGGGAGTGCTGCTCTACGGTCCGCCCGGCTGCGGCAAGACCCTGATCGCCAAGGCGGTGGCCAACAGCCTGGCCAACAAGGTCTCGGACCTCTCCGGCGACGCCAATGCCCGCAGCTTCTTCCTGAACATCAAGGGCCCCGAGCTGCTCAACAAGTACGTGGGCGAGACTGAGCGGCAGATCCGCCTGGTGTTCCAGAGGGCCCGGGAGAAGAGCGAGCAGGGCTGGCCCGTGATCGTGTTCTTCGACGAGATGGAGTCGCTGTTCCGCACCCGCGGCTCCGGGATCAGTTCCGACATCGAGTCCACGATCGTCCCCCAGCTGCTGGCCGAGATCGACGGCGTCGAAGCGCTGCGCAACGTGATCGTGATCGGAGCCTCCAACCGGGAGGACCTCATCGACCCGGCCATCCTGAGACCGGGCCGCCTCGACGTGAAGATCAAGATCGAGCGGCCCGACGCCGAGGCCGCGGCGGCCATCTTCGCCCGCTACCTGGTGCCCGCCCTGCCGATCGCGTCCGAGATGGTCGACACCGTCGGGGGCGGCGACGCCGACAAGGCCGTGCGGGGCATGATCGAGCAGACCGTGGACGACATGTACCGGCCCGCCGACACCAACCAGTTCCTGGAGGTGACCTACTCCAACGGGGACAAGGAGATCATGTACTTCCGGGACTTCGCCTCGGGGGCGATGATCGAGAATGTGGTGCGGCGAGCCAAGAAGCTGGCCATAAAGCGGGAGATCTCCGGCGGCGCCCGCGGCATTGTGACCTCCGACCTGCTGGCCTCGGTGCGCCAGGAGTTCAAGGAGCACGAGGACCTGCCCAACACCACCAACCCCGACGACTGGGCCCGCATCTCGGGCAAGAAGGGCGAGCGCATCGTGTTCGTGCGCACGCTGGTGTCGAGCGACCACGACGAGGAGGCCTCCGGGGGACGCTCGATCGAGCGGGTGCAGACCGGCCAGTATCTGTAAGGGCTGTGAGCCGGGGGCTGTTGCTGGCGCTCGGGGTCGTCGCGTGGGCGGTGTTGGCCTGTGGCGACCCGGATTCGCAGGACACCACCGGCGCGGAGCCCGTGGGCACGCCCGAGCCGGCGGCGACCGAGGCCCCGGAGACCGCGACGACGACCGGGGCCGTCGTCGAGGACAGCGGCGACGGCGACCTGCTGCAGAAGGTGCAAGAGCGCGGCAGGCTGGTCTGCGGCGTCTGATGCCGCCGAGGCCGCCGGCATCGACATAACGCTCACCACCCTCGAGGACTTCGACGCCGTCATCGAGAACTTCATCAGCGGCGCCTGCGACGTGGCCACCGCCGACGGCTCGGCGCTGGCCGGCCGCAAGGCGAAGCAGCAGCCCGACGACCAGGGGTGGGTGATCTTCCCGGCCATACCGATCTCCAAGGAACCGCTGGCCCCGGTGTACCCGCAGAACCAGTCTCGCTTCGCTGACGTCGTGAACTGGGCGGTCTACGCCACGATCATCGCGGACGAGAAGGGGATCACCTCCGGCAATATGGCTGAGGTGGCCGCCGGCCCGCCTGATGCGGAGGCGGGCCGGCTGCTCGGCGGTGAGGGGGAGCTGCAGTCGGCCATGGGCCTGGCTCCCGACGCCTTCCACCGGGCCATCTCGCAGGTGGGAAACTACGGCGAGATCGTCGCCCGCCACCTCGAACCGGCGGTCTTGACGCGCGGCTCCGTCAACGCAAGCTGGAGCGACGGCGGCCTCATCTATGCGCCACCGGCACGCTGATCACCATGAACGTGGCAGAAGTAGTGAGCTCACCATGAACGTGGCAGAAGTCGTGAGCGCAATATCGCGACCACCAATCACTTGAAACCGGCGGGGTCCGGCAATAGCGTGGGACCGTCACGCAACCACACACCCACGGAGGGAACTGTGACTCTAAAGAAATCTCTGGTCTGGCGCGTGCCAGCCGTCATCCTCGCGGTAACGCTCATCGCGGCTGCCTGCGGCGACGACGGCGAGAGCGACACCGGCACCACGGCAGCGACGGACACAACGGCTCCGGAGACCACGGCCGCAGCACCCGCGGAGACCACGACCACCGCGGCCGACGCCATCGCGGACACGCAGGACGGGGACCTGCTCGACACAGTCCTGGCGCGCGGCGACCTGCACTGCGGCGTGTCCGGTTCGGCGGTGGCCTTCTCTGAGACCCAGCCCGACGGCTCCCAGACCGGCTTCGACGCCGACTACTGCCGTGCGGTGGCCGCGGCGCTGTTCGGCGACGCCGGCGCGGTCGAGTTCACGCCCCTGACCGCGGCCGAGCGGTTCACTGCGGTGCAGACGGGCGAGGTTGACGTGCTGATGCGCAACACGACCTGGACCCAGAGCCGTGACACCGAGGTCGGCATGGACTTCGGTCCCACTACCTACTACGACGGCCAGCAGCTCATGGCCCGCGAGTCCGCCGGCTTCTCGGGAGCCTCCCAGGTGGTCGACATCGCCGGCGCGGTGGTATGCACCAACGCCGGCACGACCACCGAGCAGAACATCGCCGACGCGGCCGACGCCGCCGGGATCTCGATTCAGCTCACGACGTACCAGGACTTCGACCAGGTCACCGAGAACTTCATCAACGGCGCCTGCGACGTCATCACGACGGACGGCTCGGCACTGGTCGGGCGCAAGGCCAACCAGCAGCCCGCCGGTGAGAACTGGGTGATCTTCCCAGCCACGCCCATCTCGAAGGAGCCCCTGGGCCCGACCTACGGTCAGAACCAGTCCCGCTTCGCGGACGTGGTCAACTGGACGGTGTACGCCACCATCATCGCCGACGAGAAGGGCATCACCTCGGCCAACGTCGCCGACATGGCGGCCAACCCGCCCGACGCCGAGGCGGCCCGCCTGCTCGGCGCAGCCGACGACGAGCAGCAGTCGAACATGGGTCTGGTCCCCGACGCCTTCTACCAGGTGATCGCCCAGGTCGGGAACTACGACGAGATCTACGCCCGCCACCTGAACCCGGTCGGGTTGACCCGCGAGGGCTCGGCCAACGCCGGCTGGCTCGACGGCGGCCTGATCTACGCTCCTCCGGCCCGGTAACCGAACAAGTCAAAGGCTTCACCTAGCGGACATTCTCGTCTAGGTTGACGGGGGTCCGGGACAGCAGTCCCGGGCCCCCGTTGCCGTTCTAGCCACCTATCCCGCGACCGACCGCCTTGGAGGCGCCCCGGCGTGTCCAACACTGATCAAGCCACGCTGGCCGCCACCCAGTCGGAGCGTCCGCCCTTCTACCGCGACGCCACCGTCGTCAAGTGGCTGGCCCAGGTGTTCGCGCTGGTGCTGGTCGTCTTCGCCCTGGTCTTCCTCACCACGCAGGCCCTCGAGAACCTCAACCGCCAGGGAATCGAGATCAGGTACGACTTCCTGGGCATCGGAATCGGCAGCGACCTCCGCGAGGGCATCGACACCAATCCCGACACCGCTGGCCGGATGCTGTTGGCCGGTGCGGTCAACACCATCCGCATCGCGGTGGGAGGGATCATCGTGGCCACCATCCTCGGGGTACTGGTCGGCGTGGGGCGGCTGTCGAGCAACTGGATCGTCAGCCGCATCTGCAGCGTCTTCGTCGAGACGGTCCGCAACATCCCGCTTCTGGTCCAGATCGTCTTCATCTGGGCGCTGGTCGCCACCCTTCCCGATCTGGAGCTGGACCAGGGGCCCATCAGCGGCCTGCTGCACCTCTCCAACAAGGGAGTCTCGGTGCCGCGGATGCACATCGACGACGGCTTCTACCAGTGGCTCGTATTCCTCGGCGCGGGCTGGCTGGTCGGCTCGTTCGTCAAGCGCCGCCAGGAGCGCCGCCATGACGCCACCGGCCGCGAGACCTACCCGGTGCTGAGCTTCCTGGCCGTGCTGGCTGTGTTCGGCGCGGTGGGCTGGGTGGCCCACCCGATCTTCGGCTGGGTGGGCGCGATCTTCGAGCTTGTGGCTCGGGGGGTGGACTCGCTCACTCCCACAGTCGTCGCGGTCGTGCTCGGTCTGGCTGCGGTTGCTGCAGCCGCGTTGTGGATCCGGCGTTTCCTGGCCCGGCGCCGTACCCCCGCTGGGCTGATGAAGCTGAGCGACGACGACTGGTTCCGTATCATCTTCGCCGCGATCGGCGCCCTTGCCGTGGTGGTGTTGGTGGCCATGGTCCGGCCCGGCCTGTCCGGCCTGCTCATCGACCTGTTGGGGCGAGGCGGAATCGACTGGCTGCGAATCGACAACGGCTTCTTCGGGTGGCTCGCCGACAAGTTCGGGGACGGCCGCACCGGGCAGCCCATCGACATCAAGCGTCCCGATGTCGAGCAGATCGGCAACTTCCCAAACTTCGGCCCGGCCGGTCTGCACCTCACCCAGGGCGGGACCGCGGTGTTCTTCGGCGTGGTGCTCTACACCGCGTCCTTCATCGCCGAGATCGTGCGGGGCGGGATCCTGGCCGTGCCCAAGGGCCAGACCGAGGCCGCCCAGGCGATCGGCCTGAGACGGGTGACCATGCTGCGCCGTGTGGTCCTGCCCCAGGCGTTCCGGGTGATCCTCCCGCCGCTGGGCAACCAGTACCTGAACCTCACCAAGAACACGTCACTGGCCATCGCAGTGGGCTACAGCGACTTCGTCCTGGTGGGCGAGATCGTCTACAACCAGACCGGCAAGACGCTCGAAGTGATCTCCCTGTGGATGCTGTTCTACCTGGCCTGCTCGCTGACGATCTCGGTGATCGTGAACTTCTTCAACGTCCGCATGAAGATCGTGGAGCGCTGAGATGGCTATGCCGATGGGCGAGGGAGCCGTGGTGGCCGCAGCCCCCGAGGAGGCGTGGGCCGGTGAGCGCGAGCCCGCCCAGAAGCCCGAGGAGCCCAGCCTGTCGGCGGGGGAGTGGCTGAGCAGGAGCCTGTTCTCCTCCCCGGTCAACTCGCTGCTCACCGTCGTCTTCACGCTGCTGGTGCTGTTGGCCGTGCGCGGCCTGCTGAACTTCACGTTCAGCGAGGAGCGGACCTGGCGGGCCGTCAAGACCAACATGCGGTTCCTGTTCACCCACGCCTACCCCCAGGACCAGTACGCCCGCATCTGGGTCTGCGTCGGTGCCATCGCGGTGCTGTCGGGGCTGTCGGTGGGGCTGCTGGCCAAGACCGGCCGGGGCATCTCGTTGAAGAAGCTGTCGATGAACCTGATGGGCACCGGGGGCGTGATCGGGCTGGGGATCCTGCTGCGCGAGCCCTCGGCAATGGTCGGCAGCGAGGGCATGGCCCTGCACCGCGACCCCGCTGCGGCGGTCGGCGACTCCTTCGTCGGCTGGCTGGACGCCAACGCTCTGGCCGTGCTCGGCGTGCTGGTGCTGGCCAACGTCGTCCTGGCGGTGTGGTTCCACCTCCAGGGCACCTACCTGCGCGACGGGCCGGAGCCGAGGCTCGCTCACGGCGTGCTGGTGCTGGCGAGCATCGGGGTGCTGATCGTGCAGCAGTACGCCACCGGCGAGATCGTCCGGGAGCCGTTCGCCGAGGCCATGACCGACCGGGCCTGGTGGTGGCTGGGCGCGGTCGTGCTGGCCGGCTCGGGCGCGGCGCTGTGGTTCGGGCTGGGAGACGCCCGCCGCCGCAACACCTTCGTGCCGGCCATGCACGTCTTCTTCGCGGCCGCCGGGATCATGGTGCTGTCGGCGTGGCTGTACCCGTGGGGGCACTACGCCTTCCTGGAGGGCGAGTTCATCTCCGAGCCCGGCCGTACGGTCGCCATGACCACGAAACTGCCCTGGACCGTCATGTGGGTCCTGCTGGTCGGCACCTTCCTGTTGGGGCGGGCGCTCAGCACGGCGGGGGCGGCCCGGAGGCTGCGGGTGCCGTTGAACCTGCTCTGGGTGATGACCCCGTTCGTCCTGTACTGGGCGGTGCTGCGCGACCCCGACCTCGACTGGGACCACGTTCTGTCCACCGACATCCCGATGGCGGTGTTCTTCGCAGCCTTCGGGGGACTCGTGGTGTGGTACCTGGCCCACCCCCGAATCGGCGAGGCCGGCCGGATCATGGCGGTGGTGCTGGTCGGGGTGGCCGTGCTCAACTGGGTGGCCGCCTACTTCGGCTGGTACCCGATGCTGCAGAAGGCGCGGATCAGCTTCCTGCTGCTGGCGGTGGTCGCCCTGCTGGCCCACAACTTCGCCGGCGACCGCACCCAGCGGTTGAGACTGGTGGCCGCCTGGGTGGCGATAATGGCCGTCTTCCACTGGCTGGTCACCCTGGTCAACTCGCCCTCCACCGTCGAGACGCCCACCGACGCGCTGATCGGCGGCTTCGGCATCACCCTCATCGTGGCCGTGTTCACCCTGCTGGCGGCCTTCCCGCTGGGGGTGCTGCTGGCGCTGGCCCGCACGTCCAAACTGCCGATCTTCAGGGTTCTGTCCACCGCCTACATCGAGGTGTTCCGGGGCGTGCCCCTGATAACGATCCTGTTCTTCTTCACCCTGGTCTTCAACCTGTTCCTGCCATCGAACATGTCCCTGACGGACATCGCCGGGGCCACCATCGGCTTCGCGCTCTTCTCGGCCGCCTACCTGGCCGAGAACGTGCGCGGCGGCCTTCAGGCCGTCCGCCGGGGCCAGTACGAGGCCTCCGACGCGGTCGGCCTCACCACCGTGCAGCGCACCCTGTTCGTCGTGCTGCCCCAGGCCCTGAGGGTGTCGATCCCTCCGCTGGTCGGCCAGGTCATCGCCACCTTCAAGGAGACCTCGCTGCTGGCCGTCGTCGGGATCTTCGACTTCCTGCGGATCGCCGACAAGGTGATCTCCGCGCAGTCGGAGTTCCTCGGCGTCAAGCGGGAGGGCCTGCTGTTCGCATCGTTCATCTACTGGATATTCGCCTACAACATGTCCAAGCACAGCCAGCGTCTCGAGAAGCGGCTAGGAGTGGGGGAGCGGTGATGCCGACCCGAATACGACCGAGAACACCGGGGGACACGCCATGAGTGTGAGCGACGCCACCACCGCATTGACCGAGGAGCTCGCGGCCCGCGACGACATGATCGTGTGCGAGGGGGTCAACAAGTGGTTCGGGGACTTCCAGGCCCTCGACGGGATCACCGCGGTCATCAAGGAGCGCGAGGTGGTGGTGGTGCTGGGCCCGTCCGGCTCGGGGAAGTCCACCTGGATCCGCTGCATCAACCGCCTCGAGGCCCACCAGGAGGGCCGCATCGTGATAGACGGCGTGGAGCTCACCAACGACCTCCGCAACATCGAGAGGATCCGCTCCGAGGTCGGCATGGTGTTCCAGCAGTTCAACCTGTTCCCCCACCTCACCGTGCTCGACAACATCACGCTGGCGCCGATCTGGGTCCGCAAGAAGCCCAAGACCGAGGCCGAGGACCTGGCCCGCTCGCTGCTGGAGCGGGTCGGCATACCCGAGCAGGCCGAGAAGTACCCCGGACAGCTCTCGGGCGGCCAGCAGCAGCGGGTGGCCATCGCCCGGGCCCTGGCCATGGAGCCCAGGATCATGCTCTTCGACGAGCCCACCTCGGCGCTGGACCCCGAGATGATCAAGGAGGTCCTCGACGTGATGAAGGAGCTGGCCACCTCGGGCATGACCATGATGGTGGTGACCCACGAGATGGGCTTCGCCCGCGAGGTCGCCGACCGGGTGATCTTCATGGAGGACGGCCAGATAGTCGAGACCGGGACGCCCGAGCACTTCTTCGACAATCCCCACGAGGAGCGAACCAAGCTGTTCCTCTCGCAGATCCTGTAGTCACTGCCGGCTCTCAAGAATCGCTAGCGTCCGGTCTGTGGCTGTCCCCAAGATGCTCGGGCTCGAGACCGAGTACGGCATCGTCCACCGGGGGGCCTCCGAGCCCAACCCCATCTCGGCCTCGTCGCTGCTGATCAACGCCTACCTGATCGCCCACGGCCACGCGCCGGAGCCCGGCCGGGCCGCGGTGGGCTGGGACTTCACCGACGAGACCCCGGGGAACGACGCACGCGGCGGGGCGCCCGCGGGATCGCTGGCACCGGAGATCGAGACCCACCTGGTCAACGCGGTGCTCACCAACGGCGCCCGCTACTACGTCGACCACGCCCACCCGGAGCTGTCCACGCCCGAGTGCGCCGACGCACTCTCAGCGGTCCTCTATGACCGGGCCGCCGAGCTGATCGCGGCCCGCTCGATGGAGGCGGTCCGGATGCTGCTCCCGCCGGGCGAGGAGATCGTCGTCTACAAGAACAACTCCGACGGCAAGGGCAACAGCTACGGCTGCCACGAGAACTACCTGGTGAGCCGGGCGGTGCCGTTCTCGCGCATCGTCACCAACGCCACCGCGCACTTCGTCACCCGCCAGATCTACTGCGGCGCCGGCAAGATAGGCAGCGAGACCCCGGGGATGCGCCTGGACGAAGCCGGCTACCAGATCTCCCAGCGGGCCGACTTCATCGAGGAGGAGGTCGGCCTCGAGACGACCCTCAAGCGTCCCATCGTCAACACCCGCGACGAACCCCACGCCGACGCGGCCAAGTACCGGCGCCTGCACGTGATCGTGGGGGACGCCAACATGTCGCAGGCCGCGACCTTCCTCAAGGTCGGCACGACCGCGCTGGTGATGGCGCTCACCGAGGACGACGCCGTGGGTCGCGAGTTCCGGTTCGCGGCGCCGGTCGCCGCGCTGCGCCAGGTGAGCCACGACCTGCAGCTGCGCCAGCCGTTAGAGCTCGCCGACGGCTCCACGATCACCGCTCTCGGCGTGCAGTGGGAGCTGCTGGCCGCGGCCCGCGCCCACGTCGAGCAGCGGGGGGCCGACGCGACCGGCGGGCCGGTGGCGCACCAGGTGCTGGCCCGGTGGGAGGACGTGCTCGGCGGCCTGGAGCGCGATCCGGCCACCCTGGCCGGCCAGATCGACTGGGTGGCCAAGCTCAGGCTCCTGGAGGGATTCAGGGACCGTCACGGCCTCGACCTCCAGGACGCCCGCCTGCGGGCCCTCGACATCCAGTACCACGATCTGCGCCCGGACCGGTCCCTGGCCGCCCGGGCCGGGCTGGAGACGCTGGTGGACGAGGACGCGGCGGTCAGGGCCATGACCGAGCCCCCGCCCGACACCCGGGCCTACTTCAGGGGCCGCTGCCTGCAGAAGTTCGCGGCCGAGGTGGTGGCGGCCAACTGGGACTCGATCGTCTTCGACGTGGGCGAGGGCTCCCTGCGGCGGGTCTCCATGACCGAGCCGGCGCGGGGGACGGTCGCCCACGTGGGCGACATGTTCGACGAGTGCGGCTCCGCGATGGAGCTGCTGCGACGCTTGGGCTCCGCAGGCGCGTAAGGTGTGGATAACTTGATCGAGCACGAGCCCGGAGGAACCCAGTGGCCGAACGAGAGCAGATCCGCAAGCCGGCGCCGTCGCCCCGTGAGCAGTCGGTGGAGGAGTCGCCGCCCGCGTCCGAGCGGGGCTCCGACATCAAGGCCCAGCTCGACGACCTGCTCGACGAGATCGACGAGCTGCTGGAGACCAACGCCGAGGACTTCGTGAAGAGCTACATCCAAAAGGGCGGCGAGTGAGCCTGCCCCGCTTCGGGCCGCACGACGATCCTGGCCCCAACTTCGCCGCGCTGCTGCGCCAGACCCGCTCCGGCACCGGCGCCGCTACGCCCGGCGCGGCCTCCGAGCACCTGCCGGCGATGCCGACGCCGGAGATCCCCCACGGAACGACCTGCGTGGCCGTGCGCTACGACTCCGGGGTGGTCCTGGCCGGCGACCGGCGGGCCACCGCCGGACATCTGATCAGCAACCACCGCATCGAGAAGGTGTTCCCGGCCGACCGCCACTCCGGGGTGGCCATCGCCGGCGCGGCCGGCCCCTCCACCGAGATGGTGCGGCTGTTCCAGCTTCAGCTCGAGCACTACGAGAAGGTGGAGGGCACGCCCATAAGCCTCGAGGGGAAGGCCAACCAGCTCGGTCAGATGGTGCGGGCCAACCTGCCGGCGGCCATGCAGGGCCTGGTGGTGGTACCCATTCTCGCGGGCTTCGACACCGCGGCCTCCAAGGGCCGGATCTTCGAGTACGACGTCACCGGCGGGCGCTACGAGGAGCGCGACCATGCGGCCACCGGCTCCGGCTCGCTGCACGCCGACACCGTGGTGAAGCTGGGCTTCCGCCCGTCGATGACGAGGACCGCGGCCACCGATCTGGTGCTGGACGCGCTGTATGTGGCCTCCGACGCCGATTCGGCCACCGGCGGCCCCGACCCGGTGCGCGACGTGTTCCCGGTGGTGGCGGTGATCGACGCCGGCGGCTACCAGCGCCTGGAGGACGCCGAACTGCGCCGGCGCACCGAGCGGCTGCTGCGCCGCCACCGCAGCCGGCGGGAGGCCGGCGGGGGCGGCAAGTCATGACCATGCCCTTCTACGCACCGCCCGAGCAGGTGATGAAGGACAAGGCCGACTACGCGCGCAAGGGCATCGCCCGGGGCCGAAGCCTGGTCGCCTTCCGCTACAGCGGCGGCATAGCCATCGTGGCCGAGAACACCTCCAGCACGCTGCGCAAGGTGAGCGAGATCTACGACCGCATCGCCTTCGCGGGGGTGGGCCGCTACAACGAGTTCGACCAGCTCCGCATAGCCGGGGTGCGCCACGCCGACCTGAAGGGCTTCGCCTTCAGTCGCGAGGACGTGGACGCCCGCAGCCTGGCCAACGCCTACGCCCAGAGCCTGGGGCAGGTCTTCACCCACGAGGTCAAGCCGATGGAGGTGGAGATCCTGGTGGCCGAGATCGGCCTCGACGACGACGGCCGCGGCGACCAGCTGTTCCACATCCTCTATGACGGCACCGTGGTCGACGAGGACGACTGGGTCGTGCTGGGCGGCGAGACCGAGGAGATCTCGGAGCGCTTCGAGGACGCCCTGCCGGACTCGCCCCGCTCGCTCGCCGACGGTGTGCGGGCTGCGGTGGCAGCCCTGGCCGGCCCCGACCGGACCCTCAGCGCAGCGAGCCTTGAGGCCGCCGTGCTCGACCGCTCCAACGGCCGCCGAGCCTTCCGCCGCCTAACCGACGAAGAGGTAGCTGCCATCCTGGACGCCTAGCCCAGATCTTTCAGTAGGGCCGTTGGGGGGCGGCTTTGGGGCTGGGTCGGGTCCGGGGATCGGCGCGGGCGGCCGGTGGGCGTGTGGGGGCGTGGCGGGCCTGTGGGGGGGGGGGTGCGGGTGCGGGTTGGCCGGGTGGGGTTGTGCCGGCGCGCCCGGTGCGTCGCCGCGGGGTGTGTTCAGATGAGCAGGGGGAGGTTGTGGACGCGGTCGAACGCGGTGATGAGGTGGGGGGTCCAGGGCCAGTCGTCGGCGAGTTTGGCGGTGTGTCGGCGCCCGGTGTGTGTGAGTCGGGCTGCGGTGTGCAGCAGGCAGTGGCGGAGCCGTTTGGGTTCGGCTTTGGCGAGGCTGCCGTCGAGGGCGAGCAGTTTGGTCCATGCGAGCAGGTCGTGCGCGGCCATGGTGAGTTGCAGCCAGGCGCGGTTGATGGCCAGCGATTCAGAGGGGAGTTTGGCCGGTCCTGTGTTCTTGTGGTCGGTGATCTGGCGTTCGGCTCGGCCGCGGCCGCGGTGCAGCGCCTCGATGTAGGCGATGTCGCCGCCGGCGGCGCCGGCGCTGTCGGTGCCGGTGCCGGTGTCGGTGTCGGCGGTTATGTCGGTTATGAGCACTTGCAGGCGGTGTCCGTCTGCGTCGGTGAAGGTGAGCTGCGCGCCGGGGTGGGGGTGTTCGCGGCGGGCGATCATGCGGGTGCCCTCGGGCCAGTTCGACAGGTCCGCGAGTTCGGTGATCTCGGTGACCTCGGCACAGTCGCGCAGCTCCGAGCCGTCCGCGCTGAGCGCCGGCTGCCACGCCTTGTCGGGGACTTCGACGATGATCTGTGCGATGTCGATGCTCAGCTTGTGCCCGACGCAGAACCGGACTTTGCGCTCCCGGCACGCTTTGAGGAACTCCCGGGTGCAGCCCGCGGTGTCGGCTCTGGCGATCACCTCTGCGCTTCGGGGATCGACGGGTATCTGCGCGAGGGCGTCGTCGAGGACCTCGATGTGGTCAGCCGCGGTGTTCGATCCGGCGTTGCCGGGCCGCAGCACACCGGCCAGCGCCTCGCCGGTCGCGTCGAGATAGGCCATAAGCGGATGGAACCCGAAGCCTCCCTTGTAGGTCCCCGCGGCGGCCTGCTTGTCAGAGTGCGAGCTCACCAGCGTGGCGTCGATGTCGATCACATAGAACCCCGGGTCCGCGCCCGCGGCCCACGCCCCGGCGCGGGCCCGCGCCCTGGCTGCTTTGATCTGCCCGACGCGGCCCCCCGCGGCGTCGAGGGCCCGCCACAGCGTCGGCGCCGACGCGACCTCCCCGAACAGACCCCGCTGGCACGCCAACGCGGCGATGTCACAGATCGCCTCGCCGCCGTCGGCGATCATCACCGCCGCGTCCGCCAGAACCCGGCCCCAGTCATGGCCCCGACCCCGCACCTTGGCCCCCGCCATCGCCTCAGACAACGCCGCCGTCAACCCCACATTCTCGGCCAGATCGACCAGCAGCCGAGCCCCCGCATGAACAGCCAGACCCCGCCCCCCGCCGGTGAACCTCAGCCGCGGCCGGATGCCTGTATGCTTCACCATGCGAGTGCCCTCCCCGGTGTGGCCTCGGGACTGTCTACAAGCCCGATTCTCCCACACCAGGAGGGCATTCCCGCGGCACAGCCACCCCGCCCAAGCCCCTCTACTGAAATATCTGGGCTAGCCGCGCGAGCCGGTAGATGATGCCGTCTGGGGGTGCGGCGTTGTGCTGGGCCCGTCAGGCAGCCTCGCGGCTGTTGCCGTCCGATTCGGGATCGTCGGCCGCGGGCTGGCCGATCCGCAGGTGGCCCTCGATGCGAGCGAGCCGTTCCCGGGCGTCGCCGAGGATGCTGATCACGGCGCCGTGGTTCCTCTCGATCAGGTCCCGGTTCTTGTCGATCAGGTCGCGGTTCTTGTCGATCAGGTCCCGGTTCTCCTTGCGGGCCTGGTCGATGAGATCCCGGTTCTCCTTGCGGGCCTGGTCGATGAGATCCCGGTTCTCCTTGCCGGCGTCGGTGATGAGCCGGCGAGTCTCGGTGCTGTCCCGGTGCTGGATGCGGATCGAGGCCACCATCAGCGTTATCAGCGAGGCCAGGATGGCGCCGAAGGACGTCCCGAGGATGGTCAGCACTGTCGTGGCCGTCCCGCTGTCCATGGACCCCATCCTAACCCTTCCAACTGCAGCCATGCAACCTGAAAATGAATGATAATGATCGAATCATCGCCAACAGTTGCGGCAGCCACCGGGCACCTGGAGGCATCCACTGCGTCCCCGCTGACAGCGCTGTCATACCCCTGGGCTAGCCTGCGCGGCCATGGCTTCGGCCAGGACAGACGCGCCGTGAGCGCCAGTTGGCAAGACGATCCGTTCTTCGAGGACGGATTCAACGACGGGCTCGACGCGGCTGTCCCTGATGGCGCGCCGCCCAAGAAGGGCACCCGCAGGCTCGGCGACCGTCGTGTCCTGGCGTGGTCGCTCGTCTCCCTGGCGGGTGCTGTCGTCGCCTTGGCCATGGGGGCGAACGAGGCGGGCTGGCTGACGGTGGCCGTCGGTGGCCTCGCCTACCTGGCGGCGGCGGCCGGCGACCTGCGTCAGCGGAGCATCCGGCACGCCAGGCGCGTCTACGGACGGCCCCGGCCGACGGCGTCGCTGCGGCTTGTGGTGTTCCTTGCGGCTGTCGGCGGCGCATGGCTGGCTGCGAAAGGTCTCGCGACGCCGTGATACCAGTTCGGCGTGTCGGCGCGCTCCTGGCTGTCGCGGCCAGCGCCGCGATGCCGATCGCAGCATTGGCTGCGCCGCATGCGAGCGCGGAGACTGGCGTGGATGTGCAAGACGTGTGCACCGTGACTGCTGGCGATCGTGCCCTGAGAATCAACCTGCTCATCCTGCTCGACACTTCGGGCAGCCTGAGGACTACCGACCCAGGCAATTTGCGATCTGCTGGCACCAGCGACGCCTTGCAAGTCATCGAAGGGCTCAGCCTCAGCTACCCCGAGGACGCCAACATTGAGGTCGCGCTCGACACCTTCGATGCAAGCTACTCCCGCCAGGCGGGATGGTATGCCGCGAGCGAGGTCTACTCGCGGTTGGGCGACTCCGTCGACACAATCGCCACCGACTCGGGCTTGTACACAGACTACGGCGCCGCACTCACCGACGCTTGGCGCGAACGGTTCGCGACGCGTGCTGACGACTGCAATCTGCTGATCTGGTTCACTGACGGCGAGCACGCCACCGCAGAGGACGAGGCGGGCGAGCAACGCCAACTGTTCGAGCTGTGCAGCAGCCCCGAAATGCAGTCACTGCGTGATCATGTCTGGGTGGGAGCGGTCCAGCTCAGGGAGGGCGAGTCGGAGGCCAGCAGGCTGCGCTACCTCTATGGCCAGGCGAGCCCGGCCGATGCATCGCTCAGATGTATCAATCCACTTCGGGGCGAGATCTACGACAGCTTTGACGCCGACAGACTGAACACCGTGCTCCGCGAGCTCATCGAGACGGTGATTGGACGGACTCCGCAGCCGCCTGAGGAGCCGATGCCCGACCCTGTGAGGCCGTCCCAAACCCAGCTTGACGAAGGACGGTGCTCGGGCGGCGACGGCAGTCCGAGCGACCCATGCATCGTGTTCTTCGACCTTGACCCGGGAATCGAGAGCTTCCGCGCCTTCGTAGACCTCACTTTCATCGGGCGTGAGATTGAGAATCCCGATGACGTGCTTGCGGTCGTACGAGCCCCTGACGGGACCACCAGTCCCTCAATCGGCGTGCGCGGTGACATCAGGCCTCGCGAACAGACTGGCCGATACCTGCCTGTCAATCCGTTCGGCTTCTTCACACGGTCGAACTACCCGAGCGACCTGCAGATTGTCGGCCATCAGGCTGCCGAGTAGCTGACCAACTCCAACCAGTGGCAGTGGCAATGGGAGGGCGAGTGGTCTGTGCTGTTCTTCGGGGACACTCCCGCCGCGCAGGAAGACGCCCGGCGGGCGGCAGCGGCCGTGCGGGTACAGCGCGAGGACTCGCCGTTCATCGACAGCTTCGGGATCGACAACCAGTGCAGCGTGAGCGGCTTCGTGGCGAACTACCCGACTCAGAACTACTCCGACATCGAGTTTCGGCTCCGTGTGGACGCTGGTGACGGAGAACCGGTCTACCCGACCCGACAATCGCTCACCGGGGAGCCGCTCGTTGTGGCGCAGGACACGCGCCGCTTCTCACTGCCGGACATCTTCGGTGAACTCGTCCACTGGGACAGCCCCGACCGAGGAGGCAACGGCACGAACCTGCGCGACGCGCTGACGCAGCGCGGCGGTATCGCTCTCGTTGCGGTGTTGAGCCAGACATTCACGTATGCCGGAGCGCCCGAGCCGCTGGTGTGGGCCCGTGACGTCGGGCGGCTCGACCTCACCGAACGCGAAGCCTCGTATCTGCTGGATGTGACCGACGGCAGGTCTGCGGACCCCCTGTTCTGTCTGCCCCTCGATTCCGGCATCCGCTGGCTGCCCACTGACGTGACCCTCGGCGATCCGCAGCATGATTGGAGCGGAGCGGGATTCGCGGTGAGCGCCGTTGCCGGTGAGATCCCGGCAACGCTGAGCCTCGCCGCCGCGGGTGTTGAACTCGTCGAGCAGGACTCCTATACGGACTCTGCAGCGGCCGTCGACGTCGCTGTCGCTAATGCAGAATGGACCTGTGAAGTTCCGGCGGCGGCCGGCGGTGCGAGCAGGTTCACCTGTCCCGAGCCCATCTCCATCGAAGTCAGCGCCAACCAACCGTTCAGGCCGACGATGAAGTTGGGCATCCCACTGACCATCACCGAGTCCTCTGGCTCCGCTGTGGGGCTGCTGGAGCGCCTCGGATATGAAGCGGACTCCGCAGGCTATGGAGCGAGAAGCGAGGCCCTCGCCGAGGCGCTGGGTCGGGAGCGCAGGTCCGTGCTGCTCGCGACCGAACTCGACCCGATCATCGATCCGGACGCCCGCTGGTTGCCGTCGAACCTCGCGATGGAGGAGATCAGCCCCCCGGTCGACACCGTCGACGTCAAGAGCATTCTGGTGTCAGTCTCGCCGGGCAAGCTGCCGGCGCGTATGGACCTGCAATCTGTGAGGTTCCGCGACGAGAAGGACGGCACCTCTCGCGACGCAACGAGTGCCGAGGTCGGCCAATGGGCCTGCACGATCCCAGGCTCGGTGACCGGAGGGGGAACGGAGGTCTGCACCGACCCCATCACGGTGCACGTTCCACCCGACCGCGATGTCGAGTTGTCGCTGGTTCTCATGCTGTGCGCCGTCGATGAGCCCGAGGCCGTGGACGAATTGCTGGCGCGCTCGGGCGTTCCGGCTGGCACCCCGGACTTCGAGAAACTCCGGCGGCTCATCGGCGCTCTTGAGCGTGAGCACCTGTGCGAGAAGAAGACCATACCCGTGCCGCCGCCACCGGAGAACCCGCTGCTCAAGTTCTTGCCCATGCTGGCCGCGCTGCTCGCGGCCGCCGCCGTGGCGAGGTTCTGGATCGCCTGGCGACTGCGGCCGTGGCAGCCGTTGAGTTCATCGGACTATGCGGTGCTGCCTGTCGTCGACGGCGGCGACGTCGAGGGCGTACCACTGCCGGCGCCCGATCCGTCCCACAGCTGCATGGAGCTACAGCAGCGCAAGCCGTCGGCCACCATCAGGGGCGTGCGGCTACGGTCGGCGTGGCTGCCGCTGCTGCGGGGCGGCGCACCGCAGTTGCGAGCGTCGTCGGAAGCGTCCGGGGACTGCATCGGCCCGGCCGGACACAAGCGTCCCAGGCGCGGCCGCGTCGAAGCGGTGATCGGGCCGGATCTTGAGAGGGGCTGGGTAGTTCACGATACCGATCACGATCCACGTGTCATTGTGTGGGACCTGCCCTTCGACGACGACGACACCAGGCGCGACCGGATCGCAGACGCGGTCGGTGAGGCAACGCCGGCGTGGGAGCAGCACCGTGCCTCGGCCCAAACTGGTGTCTCGGTACCGGAGAGCAGCGACACCGCGGGTGCGGCGGACGCCACCGGGACGGATCCAGCGGCGTCGGATCAGGCGGAGCCTGATCCCGCGCTGCAAGACCCCTTCTTCGACGACGCAGACCACCGACCAGACGACGTCGAGCAGGACCGCGACGACGCTGACCCGTTCGGCCGAGACAGTCGAGACAGTTAGGAGTAGCAGATGCTCAGACCGGCCATCTTCATCGGCTGCGGCGGCTCAGGCACCAAGGCCGTGCGCTACGTGCGCGACGCCGTGCGGCGGCACCTCAGCCACAGCGGCTGGGTGGACGGCATGCCCGACGCCTGGCAGTTCATCGGTCTCGACACGCTGACCGTCCAGGAGGATCCCACGGAGATTCCCGAGATCCCGGCAGCGGACTTTCTGTCGATATCGACGATGGTCCCGCGCTACAGGGACCTCTACGAGGCGCTGACCATCAAATACAGCGCGGACGGACCTGTCCAGAATGCCCGGCCGCTGTGCGGCTGGCTCCCGGACCCCCGATCGGTCAAAGTGCCGCTCAAGGACGGCGCGGGCCGCAACCGCGGGATCGGCCGGGCCGCAGGTCTGCTGTCACTGGAGGGCGCAGTGCTGGATCGCCTCAAGGAAGCCTTCGCACGCACCGCGGCCGGGGGGCCGCAGCTGCACGAAGTCGGATCTCGTCTCGGCTTCGAGTCCGAGCTCGGCGGCGCGACCCCCGAGCCGCTGGTGGTGGTCATCTCGTCGATGGCCGGTGGGACCGGTGCCGGCGTCGCGCTCGATGTCATAGATCTGGTCCGGGCCTGCGACCCCCGCGGCAGCCATCCCGCGCTGGTGCTGTTCACCAACGACATCTTCGATCTGCCCGACTCCGGCTCGATGGCGGCCAACTCGCTCGGACTGATGAGCGAGCTGCTCGCCGCCTACTGGTCCCGACCGGGGGAGATCGAGTCACCGCTTGGCACCAAGAACGTCAACGAGCCGGGCGTGGGTCCCCACTCGATCTTCCTGGTCGGACGCCACAGCTACAGCGGCACCGACCTCGGCGATACCGCGGAGGTCTATCGCGCCACCGGCGAGGCGCTGTCCACCTGGGTGGTCGATGATGTCGTGCAGGAGCGCATCCACAACTTCATCAACGTCAACTGGCGCGATTCCGCCAAGGACAACGACGGCGGCTACCCCTTCGCACAAGAGCACCTCTTCGGAGCGGTGTCCTCGTTCGGCGCGGCCAAGATCACCGTCGGCCGGGACCGGTTCTCGTTGTGGGCCGAGCAACTGCTCGCCCGTCAAGTCCTCGAGAGCCTGTCCGAGGGACATCTGCGGCTGAGTCAGCTCGCGAGCCGGACCACCGGCGACACCGAGCAGGAGCAGATCGAGACTCTGGGCCGGCACTATGCCGACAGAATCCACCGTGGTGCCACCACCGCCGGCGGCGATTCCGCCCGGGGCTACCCCTCCGCGCACGAGAGCTTCGCCTCGGACGAGGCGGTGCGAAGTGTGCGGGACCAGGTCATCGTGGCGCTCCAGTTCCCAGCGAACCAGCAGGGGCCGGGCGAGCAATGGGAGCAGCGGATCAAGTCCATCGGTGGCCGTCTGGCCGACGAGTGGGCCGAGAAGGCCGACGCTCCGCCCGACAGCCGATGGTGCCGCCAACTGGTCGAGGCGAGCTGCAGGGCGACATCGGCGGTCGCGGCACTGTCGTCGCTGAGCGTGGCCGCCGCTGCCCTCTCGTATGTGGCCGAGAAGCTCAACCCAGCCGATGTCAACCGGATCCGCTCTGAAGCCAAGAAGGCTGAGCGTGCGTACCGAACAGAAGTGAAGAAGGGCCTTGACGCGCTCCGGAGTCCTGAGGAGTTGAGCGGTGACTCCGCCGAGGTGCGCACCGCCGCCGAATGCATCGCCCGCGGAGTTGCGCAGCGGTGGCGCGCCGAGCGGCTCGAACATGCGGCCCAGGCCATGGAGGCCGCGGGCGAGCAGGTCTTCGGAGCGCTCCGGCGCGCGGTGAGGGCCGCGCAGCAGGAGGTCGGCAACGCTCTCGACGAGGACAGCGTGAAGGCCTGGCCGTCGGGCGTCACCGACCGGTCGGCTCGCTACCTGCCCTCCACCGTCGAGTTCCCCCTGGAACGCCACGACAAGTGGCCCGGCCTGCTCGGCGACCTGTGCGCCGAGGCACGCATCGACGACATTCCCTTCGGGAATCTCCCCACCGACGCGCTCCGCTACCGGCTGATCGCGGGCGACAGCGAGATGAAGCCCCTGATACGGCCCGGCGAGCACCACCGCTGGCAGCCCGGCCAGCACGCTGACGTGGTGTGCGATGCGAGCGAGAACGACATCGAGCGGCGTGTGCACGAGTGGACCCGCCGGCCCGGCGAGCGGTTCAACCGGAGCGTGAGCGAGGGGTTGCGGTCCTACTTAGAGGAGGTGGATGAGACGGGCCGCAAGCGCGACGACCACCCGAGCCGCATGATGAACTTCCGCCAGCAGCTCGGCAACGCCAAGCAGGCGGCCGATCCGCTCGTCCGGATAGACGAGGCTCTCTACGGACACACCAACAGCGATCCACTGGAGTTCCTCACGGTCTGCTCGCAGTTCCCGTTCGGGGACGGCCATCCGGCCCAAGACGCTGCCCGCAGCGTCGTCGGCGACGCCTGGTATGCCGCCAGTGTGCAGGACAGCTCGTCAGTCCTGGTCTCCTCCTACATCAGCCGTCCGATGTACCCGATGGCCGTGCGGTCCTTCGCCGGTCCGGTCGCCGAGGCGTTGCAGAAGTGTGGCACGCCTGCACAGCGTTCCGCGACGTTCTGGATGTGGCGCAGGGGCCGGACCCTCGAGGCTTTCGTGCCGTTGCCCCGAGAAGCCCTCGAGGCGATGGTCTCGGGCTTCGCGGTGGCTCGTCTGTGCGGCTACATCACCGCCGATCCGACCACCGCAATCCGCATCACAGCGTCCCCCGGCGGCGAGACGACGTTCCCGTGGCCTCTGTTGACGAGCCTGCGGGACCGTGACGACCTGCTCGCGGCGTTGCTGGAGAGCTTCTGCCTGACGTTCGGCACGGTGGGCGGTGAGGGCATGGGGGTCTACGAGGCCTACCGCCGGCTCTACGACCTGGGGCTGCCGACCCGGCACGGCCGCATACCGACGGACCTCTCGCAACTCCTGAAGACCGGCGAGCCGCCGCACCCCGTCGTCGCCACCGAGGGTCCGAAGGCCTCTGGCGACAGCGAGGATCGGCGCCGCAGGGCGGCCATCGGCTACCTCGACGCCAACCTCGACCGCTTCAGGAACCACGAGACGATGGACCGTCACATGGTGCGCCCCATCGACGGCTGGACCGAGCCCGGCGCGATGACCACCGAACTCGCTCCGATCTTCATCCCCTGCTATCAGGACCTCAGGGATCTGATCGCCGGGAAGCCACAGACCGGCTCGGTCATCTGAGGGTGCCCGGCCGTGGATAATCCGGGACCGGTGATATGAGATGGATGCCGACAGGCTGGTTCTGTTGACGTCGGCGGCCGATGAGGCCGACACCGTTACTCTCACGTCCAGCCTCAAGGCTTGGGCCCGGGCCGGGATGCTGGGACCGGTCGCCTGGGCGCACGCCGACGACCTGCGGTCATCGCTCAACAACGCGCCGTGCGAAGCTGCCCGCGGCCGGAACTGGGTGTCCGGGCACCTCGGCTCCGTCGCCGACCTCGGCCTCACCGAACTCTGGCTCGTGGCACTGCGGGGCTCGGTGAGCACCTCGGAACAGGCGAGGCGGGCTGAGGACGCGGCCTGTGAGACTGTGCTGAGCCAAGTCGGAGCGAACGTCGATGTGCGATCCTTCACCGTGACCGTGCCCGGACATCCCTGCGAGTACCGCCACTGGGACTTCGTCGGCGACTGGGACGCCCACCTGCTGCACGACCGACGCGTCACGTCGAGCAGTCGCGCCGCGATGACCGACGCGTCCGGCCAGGCGCCGCTGGTGCTCGGCGCGGCGCTGGCTCTCTGTGTCGCCGCAGGCTGGCGCGGCGCCGCGGAGGCTCTCGATCTGGCGGATCACTACTCGGGCCAGATGAAGCACCCCCGGATCGCCCACGCGCAGGTCCGGGTGCTGCACGCGCCCGACATCGCCTCGCTCGGCGCTCCCGAGTCACCCCCGTGGCCTGCGCCTCGCAGCGCAGGATCGAGAGCGGCGCTGGCCGGATCGGTTCCGCCGTCCGATGTCGCCGATGAGGTCGTCAAGCTGTGCCGTCTCGAGTGCGAGCCGGTTCGATCCGGCGTGGACGACGATGACCCGCGAGGCCTGTGGCGCAGCTTGCTAGGCACGGTCAGGTCTCCTTCGCCGGTGACCGAGGCCGAGTTCGCGCTGGGGCGTCTGGCCCAGAGGACCGGTGGCGTCACCGAGTCGCCCCACGACGGGATGTCGCGTCTTGATCTGGAGGGTGTCGCAGACTTGGAGAATCTGGACGCGCTGATCGAGCACATCAAGATGAGCAGGTTCCCCGTCGGCGTGCTCTCCTCAGGTGCCCTGGGATCGTCGCCGGAGGTCTGGCAGACGATGCGCTCCGCTCTGCTGGGACTCATCGACGGTTCGGACTTGCCCGCCGGCGTGTCGCCCGTCCTCAGCGACCGCAGCCCCGACAGCGAGCGGCTTGTCTGGCTCGACCCCTCGGCCCTCGCGCCGCCACGCGTTCCGCACGACGACACGGCCCAAGACATCGTCGCCCCGGCGTCCTCCACGGGCCTCGCCGAGGATCGCTTCATGTCTAGCGCAGCGTCCCCGGACAGTGCCTACCGCCTCGGACCCGACAAGCTCGCGTCGAGACATCACCCCGACGGCGAGCCTGCCGCGCCTGCGAGCGACGAATCGCCGGCGAGCGATGGCGCCTCCCAGAGTGCGCCCGGACCGGCGGCCCCGACGCCGGGCCATGATGGCGAGGACGACGACCAGGAGGGCGAGTGGTTCGAGCCCGAGGCTGACGCGCTGCCCTTCGGCGGCCATCACGACACCTTGATGTCCAGGCTTGGCGCAAGCGCCGACAGGGGGATCATGCGGGCCCACGCGCAGTTTCTCCGCTGCGCCGCGGTGTTGCCACCGGACAGGGAGCACGAGGAAGCGATGGCCGCTCGCAGACGGGCCCGGGTGGCTCTGGTCGCCGGGACCGTCGCTGTGCTCGCCGCGGTCGCCGCCGGCCTCGACCAACGCTGGCCGTATCTCGCGGCGGGCTGGGAGGCCGCGACCCCGTGGCAGGCTCGTACCGCGTACGATCCCAGAGTCTGGCCGATCGGCTGGATCCTCATCGGGTCCGCAGTGGCTGCCGCGGCGTTGTGGGTCTGCTCGGCGGCAGTGCGCCGCTTCCGCGACGCTGTGGAGGACTTGAACTTGGGCGAGTTGATGCGCCGGCGGCACGCGATCGGGGCGACCCACTACGCCGGCGAGCTTCTGCGCCTGCACAGCCTCCGAGAGCAGTTCCGAGACCATCGCCGGATCCTCACTGAGGTCCTGCACCGTCCCTTCGGTGATCCGCAGGAGGCGCGACGCGACGCGGCCGACCCGGCGGCTCTGCGGCTCAACCCGACACCTCCCGCGTCGATGCTGGTAGGTGCCGCCGACCCCTCAGAGGAACTCGTCGAAGCCGAGCAGAAGAAGCTCAAGGAGCAGATGACGCGCCGGGGCTGGCTCACCAGCGTCTACAGCGACATGCTCCGTGCCTGGGAGCAGCAGTACTCGAAGCGCGTACTGGGAGACTTTGCCCGACCCGACGGCGACGCCGCACCGTGCGGTGCCACGGTGTACCGGGATCCTCGCGACGGGAGCCCGGTTCGGGGAGCGCGCGAGGACTTCACGTCGGCGGTCGCCCTCGACGGATGGGCGGTGAGGGAGGCCGTGGCGTCGCGTTGGAGAAGGCTGCTCTCCGGAGGCGCGGAGACGGACGACAGCGCCGCGACGATCCGTTACCTGGGTCTGCTCGAGCCCCCGACCCCCGTCCACGGTCCTGTCGGGGCCCATCGCAGCAGCGAGGAGTTCCTCGACGCCGGGATGACTGAGCAGGAACTGGCCGCGAGCGATGTGAGGCACCGCTTCTCTTGGAGCGACACGCTCGCCCCAGCGGCTGCCGGCCGGGCACCGGCGATCCACGCCTTCGCAACCCAGGATCCGGTGACGGCGGGGCGCGGTCTCGGCACCGGGACTGTCGTGATGATGGCCTGGCGGGTCGAGTACTCCGACCAGATCCCTCCCGAGCATATGCGGGGATGGCAGGACGGCCACAGCGACGTCGGGCCGCGGCCCACAGGAGGAGTGACGTGAGAATCCCGATGCTGATTCGACTGGTCGCGACAGCGGCTGCGGCGGTCGTGGTCGTGTCGTGCGCCCGGCCCTGGCCCGCCGAGCCGCCCGACGCCCACGAGTGGCAGTTGATGGTCGCGCCGGTGAACCTGGTTCCCGCGCAGACTGCGGGAACCGCGGTGGCAGCCTTCGCATTCGCCGAGGAGCGACCCCGCCTGCCGGGGTGCGACGGCGTCGGTGAGGACGACTGCGAGGGCTACTTGACCCGCTACGGGCAGCATCTGCCTGCCCGGCTGTCGGTGGCGTGCTGGGATCCCGACAGCGACGGCGAGGGCTCCCTGGACATGACGTTCACGCCGTCCCGCCCGCTGCTCGACGACCCGGATCTCCATCCGCGCGGCTGGGCCGGATGGGAGCTCGACTTCGACGGCGACAGCGGTCCCAGAGACGTGATCATGGCACTCGAAGGCGACGGCTCATCCCTAAGGGACGGGTTCGTCGCCCACGTCCCCGGCGAGCAGAACATCGATACCGCCGTCAGGTTCCTCCGCCAGACCGCCGGACAGGACGATGCCGTGCTGCGGGTGATCGCGGTGTTCCCCGAGCCCGACGGCAGCGCCCCCCTCGAATGGCGCTTCCGCCTCGATCCCGGATCGAAGGCCTACGAGCGCATCCGCCATGTCGTGGAGAGCTGCGGTGGGATCTGGTAGGCGCGGCGCGGCACCCCGCCGGAGCGGGCGGTAGCGCCGGTGTGGTTCATCCGGGTCGTGCTGGCTCTCGGCCTCGTTGTTCTGGTCGGGGCGGGCGTGTCTGTGCTCGACGACGAGCCGCGCGCCCGAGGAGGCGACGGCGAGGGCCACCGCATCGCGCTCGGGGCGCCCTCGACGATGGTGCCCGGCGTGTGCCCGGACTACCGCGACAACGCCGACGCTCGTTACTTCTGGGACATGCATGGCTTTGCTGACTCCCTGCAGGCGCAATTGTCGCATTGTGGACAGGTCGACACCGGTCCGTTGGGGGAGTGGGTCGTCGAGGAGCGGTCCGACAGCCAGGGCGGATACAGCATCTCCGCCCACCTCACTGCCCGCAGCCACACCGTGAGCTACGACTGGGGCGAGTTCGTTCCGAGAATAAGCCTGAACTGCTGGCGCGGCGACGACGATGAGGACCGGCTGGAGGGCGAAGACGAGAATCGGCTAGCTGGATCGTTCCTGGACGTGTGGTTGTGGCATTTCGGTCCTCCGCAGCGGTTCTACGGCGAACAGACTCCTGTCCGCTACCAGTTTGCCGGAGCGTCTTCCAGCGATACGGCAGTGTGGTGGGGGCACTCTGCCCAAGCCGAGGTCGTGGTGCTGCTGCCGCCGATGCTCGACATCCCCGAGCAGGAAGCCGACTCCCACACTTTCGCAGCACAGATGCGTGCTGCGGCCGCAGCGAACGGCGACAGCGAGTCCGGCCCGATGCTCACTGCCGAGACCTGGGAGGGCGAGTCGGTGAGTCCCTTGGGTGCGTCGCAGGGCACGGTCACGTTCGATCTAGCCGGCCTGGAGCGCGCCGCCTTCCCGGTGTTCGACGCCTGCAGCACCTGAACCCCACTCGGGCTCTATTCCTGGACGACCCCGACAATCTTGCGTAGTCGGGGCGACAGCCCTCTAGGAGGGTCGAGACGGCGACCGCGAGGGGTGGACGGCCTAAGGTTCATAGCGCTTTCTACCGATTGAGCGAGCCGCGGTTGGCACTCTTCGGTGTCTGTTGGCAACAACACCCCACCCGCACCGGAGGGAGCCACCATGCCCGACAACTACGAAACCATGGTCGTCCGCAACCGGACCCGAAGGGTCATGTTCTGGCTGATGATCGCCATGCTCGTGTTCGGCGGTTCGTGCAGCGCTATGGCCGTCTCTGTTGCCTCCGAGCAGGGCACGCTCGACGCTCGTTGCGAACAGGCCGACTTCTTTGAGTGGGCCGAGGCGTGCGGCGACGAGTCGTTCATGTAGGCTCGACTCATGCTAATGGCTCTCCCCTTGGGGAGCCGAGCGAGGGCCTCTCGGAGCCCTCGTGCTGCTTCTGGGATGACAGACCGTGGACCGTCTTGCGTAGGGGGATCTGCAGCGGCACATCTTCGGGACCGCGAGCTGCGCGGTTGTGATGCACTGATGAAGATATATTATGATGTGCATCATAAGAACTACGATCTCGCTTGACGATCAGCTTGCCAAGCAGGTGCGCCGCGCCGCCGAGACCCGCGGCCTCAGCGTCAGCGCCTTCATCGCCGAGACGCTGGACGACGCCCTGAAGCGTCGCGAGATTGTGGAGCCGCCGCCGTTCCATCTGGTGACCGTGCGCGGCGTCCGCCCTCGCCCTGGAGTCGACCTCGACCGGCCGAGGGCGCTCGACGCGCAGGACGACGAGGCCCGGTTCGGGCATGGAGGACGGTGACGGGTTGCTGCTTCCCGACGTCAACGTCCTCGTCTACGCGCATGTCGAGGACTCGATTCCCGACCACTCCGAGTACGCGGCCTGGATCACTCGCCTGGCGACGGGGCCGGAACCCTTCGCCCTCTCCGTGCTCGTTCTGGGCGGCTTCGTCCGGGTGGCGACCAATCCCAGGATATTCGATCCGCCGGCCGGTCTCGACCAGTCCTTGGCGTTCGTAGCCTCGCTCGTGGAGCGACCCACGGCGCGCGTCGTCGGTCCCGGGCCCGATCATCTGGACATCTTCGCGAGACTGTGCCGCGAGGCGGGAGCCGCCGGCAAGCTCGTCGCCGACGCCCAGCACGCGGCGGTCGCAGTCGAGCACGGCTGCACCATGGTGTCCACCGACTCGGACTTCAGTCGGTTTCCGGGACTCCGATGGAGGCATCCACTTCGTCCCCGCTGACAGCGCTGCTACACCCCGAGAAAGCCCGCTGCGCTGGCTACAATTGTTCGAGAGGCTGGGAGGAGGGACGCTGGTCATGGCTAGGGGCAAGACGATCTATTTCCTGTTGACCTATGACCGCTCCAAGCTGCGGCTGGCCGACATGGAGCGCTTCCGGGACGGCGACAAGGCCGTCAAGCTGTACGGCGAGCGTGAGCGCCAGTACGCCGACCAGCCGCACATGGAGGTCGTGCTGCTAGGTGCCGAGTGCGAGGAGGCCATCCGAGCCACGCATGCGAACTACTTCCACGACTTCGAGGCCGAGCCGTTCGATCTGGAGTACATGAAGCGCCTGCAGTCCCTGGCGCTGACTGACTCGGAAGCGGGCTGATCCAAGCCGCCAGGCATAGCCACTCAATGGAGGAGGAGGCACGCCGAATCCTGAGCGAGGCCGTTAAGCGGCGGCCGGGGCCTGCGGACCTCGCCAAGTCTGTTCGCGGCCGGTTCGAACCGCTGGGCGGCATAGAACTAGAGCTGCCGCAGCGAGAGTCAGCACGAGTAATTGTGCAGGAATAGCTCCGCGAAACTATACATAAATATTCCTGACAAATTGTGCAATTAAATGCTGGTGCCGGTAGTCTGGACGCATCAACGGCTACACGACACGCATCGCCGACGGAGTCCTTGCGCAACACTTGGGCGGCTGGCCCGCCGAGTTCATCACGGGTCCGCGGGCGGTGGGCAAGACCACCACGGCGCTGCGCCATGCGAACTCGGTGCTGCGCCTCGACCGTGAGGCTGAGCGGGCTCTGGTCCTCGACGATCCTGACGCGGCCATCCGTGAGGGGCCGTTCCCGCTGCTGATCGACGAGTGGCAGCACGCGCCAGGCGTCCTGGGGGCCTTGAAGCGGGCCGTGGACGCCTCCCTCACGCCGCCGGGCCGCTACATCGTGACTGGATCGGCCCGCAACGACCTGCATGCCGGCCAGTGGCCCCTCACCGGACGCGTCCTCAGCACACGACTGTGGCCGCTGACGGGCCGCGAGCGCTTCGGCGACGCCGTGGGCTTGGCCCTGTTCGATCGCTGGGACACCGACCGCCGTTTCGCCGTGCCGCCGGACCCGCCCGATGTGCTGGGCTACATCGACATCGCACTCGACGGGGGCTTCCCCGGAGCGCTGGCGGCGTCGGCCGCAGGCGCCCGCGACGACTGGATGCGGACCTACGTCGAGGTCGCTGTCAGTCGCGACTTGGGCGAACTGTCCAGCGGCGTTGGTCGGCGACCCAGCCCGGAGTCGATGCGCCGCTGTCTGATTGCTTGTGCTCTGCACACGTCCGGCGCCGTGTCCGACGCCTCACTGGCCAGAGACGCCGGCCTCGACCGGCGAACTGCGTTGGGCTATCTGGAGACGCTCAGGGTGCTGCGCCTCCTCGACGATGTGCCTGCCTGGCACACCCGGCGGCTCAAGAGGCTTACGTCGATGCCGAAGCGCTACGTCACCGACTCGGGTCTGGCGGCGTGGCTGATGGGCGCCGATCGCGGGGCCCTCAAGCTCGACGGGGCCGCGCGTGGGCGCATGCTGGAGACCTTCGTCGCTGCACAGCTCCGCACGGAGGTGGAGGCGTCGGCCGGGCGGATCCAGATGCATCATCTGCGCACCCAGGGCGGGGAGCACGAGATCGATCTGGTTGTGGAGTTCGGAAGCAGGGTCGCGGCCTTCGAGGTCAAGTCGTCGAGCGCTCCGACCCGCAGCGACGCCCGCCACATCATCTGGCTGCGCGAGAGGCTGGCGCCGGAGACGTTCGCAGGAGGGGTCGTGTTCCACACCGGGCCACGCCGCTACGGCCTCGACGCCGGGATCGAGGCCGTTCCCATAGCCGGCCTCTGGGGCTGACCGGCCCCAGCCCAGCGCGCGAGCCGAACGTCACCGCCCGGGTTGCTGCGCGAGCCTTCGATTCGGCTGCGAGCCTTGGACTCGCTCCAGGTTCTTGCCGGCCCGCATGGAGGCGGGATGGCGGATAAGGCTTGGCCCGTGCGGCGGGGGGTACGGTGGCGGGGTGCAGCGGCGCATCTTCGGCATCGAGAACGAGTACGGCGTCACCTGCACGCTGCGGGGCCAGCGCCGCCTCAGCCCCGACGAGGTGGCCCGCTACCTGTTCCGCAAGGTGGTGTCGTGGGGGCGCAGCAGCAACGTGTTCCTCGGCAACGGCTCGCGTCTCTACCTCGACGTGGGCAGCCATCCCGAGTACGCCACCCCGGAATGCGACTCGGCCCACGACCTGGTCGTGCACGACAAGGCGGGGGAGCGGATAGTCGAGAAGCTGCTGGGCGACGCCGAGGAGCGCCTGGCCGAGGAGGGCATCCGCGGCGATGTCTTCCTGTTCAAGAACAACACCGACTCCGCGGGCAACAGCTACGGCTGCCACGAGAACTACCTCACCAGCCGCCGCGACGACCTCAGCGACTACGCCGAGGTGCTGATCCCGTTCCTGGTCAGCCGCCAGATCTACGCCGGCGCGGGCAAGGTGCTCCAGACCGCCCGGGGCGCCATGTACTGCATCAGCCAGCGGGCCGAGCACATCTGGGAGGGTGTGTCGTCGGCCACCACCCGGTCGCGCCCCATCATCAACACCCGCGACGAGCCCCACGCCGACGCTGAGCGCTTCCGGCGCCTCCACGTGATCGTGGGCGACTCCAACATGAGCGAGTACACCACCTTCCTCAAGGTCGGGGCGTGCGCGTTGATGCTGCGTATGCTGGAGGACCCCCGGGTCGTGCTGCGGGACATGACCCTGGAGAACCCCATCCGCGCCATCCGCGAGATCAGCCACGACACCACCTGCCGGCGCCGGGTGCGCCTGGCCACCGGGCGGGAGGTGAGCGCGCTGGAGATCCAGTCGGAGTACCTCAACCGGGCCCTGCGCTACGCCGAGCACCACGACCTCTCCGACGAGGAGAAGAAGGCTCTCATGATGTGGGAGTACTGCCTGACCGCCATCGAGCAGGATCCTCTCACCCTCGACCGCGAGATCGACTGGGTCATCAAGCATCACCTGGTGGAGGCCTACCGGGAGCGCCACGACCTGGAACTGGCCGACCCCCGGGTCGCGCTGGTCGACCTCCAGTACCACGATGTGAGCCGCAGCCGCGGCCTCTACTACCGGATGCAGCGCCGCAGGCTGGTGGAGACGCTGGTGACCGACGCCGAGATCCAGCACGCCGTGGAGAACCCTCCCGACACCACCCGGGCCCGGCTCCGGGGCGAGTTCATCCGCAGGGCCAAGGAGCGAAGGCGCGACTACACCGTGGACTGGGTGCACCTGAAGCTCAACGACCAGTCGCAGCGGACCGTGCTGTGCAAGGATCCGTTCAAGTCGCAGGACGAGCGGGTGGAGAAGCTCATCGCCTCCCTGTAACCGGCCCGGTAGCGTCGAGACCCCGGACCAACCTCGGACCCGATGGACAAGCTCGAACGGCTCCTGAACCTGACCGCGGCGCTGCGCAACGCCACGCAGCCTCTCAGCGCGGGCGAGCTGCGGGCGCGTATGGCCGGCGCCTACTCCGAGGACCTGGCCGCCTTCAGGCGCATGTTCGAGCGCGACAAGGCCGACCTGCGGGCCATAGGAGTGCCCATCGAGGTGTCGACCCTGTACCGCCTGGACCCGCCGGTGGACGGCTACCGCATCCCGGCCGGGGCCTACGCCGGGCGCGACGTGCGCTTCGAACCCGACGAGCTGGCCGCACTCCACCTGGCCACCAACCTGGTCCGCCTCGAGGGCGGCGCGGGGGCGGGCCTGGCCCGCCTGGGCGGCGCGGCCTCGGCCGGCGCGGCGGGCGAGGTGGAGGAGGTGGGCGAATTGCCGTTCCACGACTCGCTCGCGAAGCTGGTGGCGGCCGCGATCGGGCGCCGGGCGGTCTCATTCCCCTACCGCGACACCGAGCGCCACGTCGAGCCATGGCGCCTGTCGTTCCACCGGGGCCACTGGTATCTGGTGGCGTGGGACGTCGGCCAGGGCACCGAGCGCACGTTCCGGGTCGACCGCATCGGCGGGCCGGTAGACGAGCGGGGCCCGGCCGGCCACCCGGTTGGGGAGGGGGCCGATCCCGGCACCGTCAAGCCTTGGGAGTTTGGTGAGGGCGACGCGATTGAGGTCCGGGTGCTGGTGGACGCCGACCAGGCCAGCTGGGCCTGTCACCGGGCCGGCGTCGACGGCGAGCCCCGCGAGGACGGCTCAACAGTGCTGACGCTCGAGGTGCGCGAGCCCGCCGCGCTCAAGTCGTTCGTCCTGGAATTCCTAGAGCATGCCGAGGTGCTCGACCCCGGATGGCTGCGCGACGACGTCGTGGATTGGCTGGAGGCTCTGGCCTGACCCCCGTCTCGAAATCTGTAGGGAAACGCTCCCATATGACGGGTTTCTCTACTGATTTGGATCGAGCGGGCATCGTGCACCGGTGAGCGCCGCGAATCGGAGCTGAGACATGACGCATCATCGCGAGGCATCAGGACCCACGCACGCACGCCCTAGGGTGGTGACGTGACGAAGTCGGCGCCCGCTGCGAGACTGCCCAGGCTGTCGGTGGCCGAGCGCATGGCCCGTCTGCTGGGGGTCGTGCCCTGGGTGGTCGAGCAGGATGGCGCCCATCTCGACGACATCGCAGCCCGCTTCGACTACCCCCGCGAGCAGTTGCTGGAAGACCTCGAGCAGAGGCTCTTCTTCGTGGGGGTGCACCCGTTCACGCCGGACACGCTGATCGAGGTCCGCATAGAGGACGGGATCGTGGACATCCAGTACGCGGACTGGTTCTCCCAGCCCATGCGCCTGTCCCCGGACGAGGCCACCCGTCTGCTGGCCGCAGGCCGCAGCGTGCTCTACATGACGGGGGGCAGCGGGCGGACCGCAACCGGCGACGACGATGGGGCCGCCCCCCTGGTGCGGGCCCTGGCGAAGCTGACGCTGTCGCTGGGCTCGGAGGGAGCGGACGGTGCCGACTACGTCGAGGTGTGTCTGGGCCACGCCCCGTCCCACACCCTCACCGGACTGCGCGGCGCTATCAGCGCAAGGCGCCAGATCGAGATCGAGTACTACTCGCAGGGGCGGGACGTCATGACGACCCGGACCGTCGATCCGGCCCGCCTGCTGAGCCATGACGGCGTGTGGTACCTGTTCGGATGGTGCCACCGGGCCGGTGCTGAGCGGGTCTTCCGCGTCGACCGGATCCGCACGCTGGCAGTGCTGGCCTCCGAGGCGCAGGTCGACCTGCCGGCCGGGCCGCCACCGGCGCTCAAGGTCGACACCGTGGACCGCACCGTCACCATCCGGCTGGCGCCCGAGGCCGCCTGGGCGGGCCGACTACCACGGCGCGCGGCAGCGCGACGAACGCCCGGACGGCTCAGTCGACGCGGTCTTCGCAGTGGCGAGCGAGTCGTGGCTGGCCCGTGTGCTGGTGCAGCTGGGACCCCAGGCGGAGGTGCTGGCCTGCGACCCGGGCATCGACCCGGACCTGCGGGCCGCCACCGCGGCACGGATGCTGGCCCGGTACCGGCGATGAACGCCGGTCTCGGGTCCCGGCCGGTGTCCCCGGGGGGCGCCTCGCGGCCGGTGCAGGACACCTCGGAGGAACAGCTCCCGCTGGAGTGGAGGACGCCGCCGCACGGGCCGCTCGACGGTGACGACGCCGGACAGACCCCTCCGACCGCGGCCCGGCGGGCCTGGAGCGTGGTGTCGGAGTGGCTGGTCGTGGGCGTCTGCGCCCTGGGGTTGGCGCTGCTGCTCAAGGCCTTCCTGGTGGAGGTCTTCGTGATCCCGTCGGGCTCGATGGAGCCCACCCTGATGGTCGACAACCGGGTCGTGGTCTACAAGCTCGGATACCGCCTGCACGAGGTCAACCGGGGCGACGTGATCGTGTTCCACCATCCGGGCCAGGCAGCCGACGTCGACGACCTGATCAAGCGGGTGGTCGCCCTGGGCGGTGAGACGTTCGAGATCCGGGGCACGCAGGTGTACATCGACGGCGCCCGGTTGGAGGAGCCCTACCTCCCGCCGGCCGGATCGACGCATCCCACGGTGCCCATTCCCGGGCTGTGTCAACGATCCCGAACCGGATCGCTGCGTGGTGCCCGAGGGCAAGCTCCTGGTGCTGGGCGACAACCGCCCCGACAGCCGCGACGGCCGCTACTTCGGCCCGATCGATGAGGACGCGGTGGTGGGCCGGGGCTTCTTCAAGCTCTGGCCCCCCAACGACCTGGGCGGCGTCTAGCCGCAGTCGGCCGGGCCGCTGTGGCCTCTCTCGGGGCTGGTTACCGCGTACTGGCAAGGCTACGTAGCGAGACGGGACGTAGAGTGAGGCTGTGCTCACAAGAATGCGAGTCCGCAACTTCAAGAGCTTGGAGGTGGCGGAGATCGAAACTGGGAAATCCTGTTGTCTTCATCGGCCCAAACGACTCCGGTAAGACCTCTGCGCTCCAGGCGTTGGCCCTGTGGGATCTGGGCTGGCGCAGATGGGTAGAGAAGCGCGGCGGGTCGGCACCCCCCGAACGCCCTGGTGTGGCGATCAATCGACGCGACCTAACAGCCGTGCCGACACCGTCAGCGCGTGAGTTGTGGTGGGATCTGAGAGTCCGTAGTACGTCTCGCGATTTTGCTGGTAGCCAACGCACGGACAACATCCTCATGGACGTGATTGTGGAGGGTGTTACGGGGTCCGAGGAATGGACTTGCGGACTTGAGTTCGACTTCGCCAATGCGGAGTCCTTCCATTGCCGCCCGCTCCGAGCCAATCCTGATGGAGTTGAACGGATGCGGGTGCCGGATGCGAACCTCCTTCCTTCGGTCGTGCTTCTTGGGCCGATGTCAGGGCTGGCGGCCCAAGAGACCAAGCTGGAGCCCGGAGCGGTAAGCGTGCGACTTGGCGAGGGTCGTACTGCCGAGGTGTTGCGCAATCTCTGCTTCCAGATGCTTGAGAAGCCCGATGGCGAGGCGAAGTGGGACGTCCTCATTGACCAGATGAAGCAATTCTTCGGCATCCGCTTGGACCGTCCTGAGATGGTCGTCGAGAGGGGTGAGATAAGCCTGACCTATCGCACGCGGACGGGCTCGCGTCTTGACCTTTCTGCATCGGGGCGTGGTATGCAACAAACTCTCCTTCTGCTGTCGTTCATCGCTCTGAATCCAGGCAGTGTCGTGATGCTCGATGAGCCCGATGCGCACTTGGAGATACTGCGCCAGCGCCAGATTTTCGAGCTCCTGAGTTCTGCGGCTGAGGACAACGAGACACAGGTGATTTTGGCGTCGCATTCTGAGATCGTGCTCAACGAGGCCGCTGAGCGCGGAACGGTCGTCGCATTCGTAGGGCGGCCTCACAAGCTCAATAGCAGCCGCGAGGTGCTCAAGTCGCTTCGCGACATAGGCTTTGAGGACTACTACAAGGCCGAGATCACAGGCTTCGTTCTCTACCTGGAAGGGTCTACGGACTTAGACATCCTGCGTGAACTCGCGATTCTGCTCGGCCACGAATCGCGGCATGTCCTGGAGCGACCATTCGTTCATTACGTAGGGAATCAACCGGCAATGGCGCGCCGACACTTCAGCGGTCTCAGGGAGGCGAAGCCCGACTTGGTGGGAGTCGCGCTATTCGATCACCTTGATCGTGAGGACTACCCGATAGATGGCGACCTCCGTGAACTGATGTGGAGCCGTCGTGAGATCGAAAACTACCTGATGCCGACCCTTACGCTCGACCGATACGCGCGCTGGCGTGGGGTCGCGAATACGAAGGCACGTTGCTAAGCCAGTCGGAGTCTGACCGTTGGAGCGAGGCAATGGTCAAGGCTCTGCTGGATCGTTTGCCCCCCGTCGCACACCGCGATTTGGCCGATCCTTACTGGAACAGAACCAAGGTCAGCGACGATCTGCTTGAGCCCGTATTACGTGCCTTCTTCCGGAGTATGTCGCTGTACAACGACCTGCCCAAGTCCCGGTACTACGAACTGGTTCGCTTCCTAGAGCCGGAGGAAGTCCACTCCGACGTCGTCACAGTACTTGATGCGATTGCAGACCATCAGCAACGGGCTCGGCCTGTTTGATAGACGCTGCGTGCGGGCCGCTCGGTTTCCTGAAACGGTCGATGAATACTCGTATTCCTGCTTTGCTGGTGCCGCCGATCGCCTTCGCTCACCGCGGGGCCAGGGCCCATGCCCGCGAGAACACCCTGGATGCGTTCAAGCTGGCCCGGCAGATGGGCGCCACCGGCATCGAGACCGACGCCTGGGTCACCGCCGACGGGGTGGTCGTGCTCAACCACGACGGGGCCGTGGGGGGACTGCCCACCCTGTCGAGTCGACGGCTCCTCGGCCGGCCCATCAGGCGCACGTCCCGGTCGAGCCTGCCTGCGCACATTCCCACCATCGACGAGTACTACGAGACCTGCGGCACCGACCTGCCCCTCAGCGTCGACGTCAAGGACGCGGCCGCATTCGCGGGCCTGATCGCGGTGGCCAGGTCCCACGGCGCGGCCACAAGTCTGTGGGTCTGCCACCACGACGCCGGGGTGCTTCAGGGCTGGCGGGATGCCGCCCCCGACGTGAGGCTGGTCCACTCCACCCGCCTGGACCGGCTCCCGAAGGGTCCCGAGCGCCACGCCGCCGACCTCGCTGCAGCCGGAATCGACGCGGTCAACTTCCACCGCGAGGACTGGAACGGCGGCCTCACCACCCTGTACCACCGGTTCGAGCTGCACGCCTTCGGCTGGGACGCCCAGCAGGTCCGCCACATCGCCGAGTTGGTCGACGCGGGCATCGACGCCGTCTACAGCGACCATGTGGACCGGATGGTCGAGGTGCTGGCCCGCTTCGCCGGCGGCGCACCTGCCGGAGAGACCGGCGGCGGGCAGCAGTAACGTTGCAGGCCATGTGGATGCTGGCACCGGCGGCGGCCACCGTCATCGCGCTGGCCGTGCTCGTCGCCGGCCTCCGGAGCGTGGGTCTAGCCGCGGCGGAGCTGACCGGGGCGCTGCGACGGTCGTCTGCGACCGCGGTGGCCGGCGACGAGCTGTCCCGCCTGGCCGCTCGCTTGGGCGACCACGCGGAGGCGACCAGGGCCAGAGCCGACCGGGTCCGGGGCACCAGGAGCCATCGCAGCCGCCGCCGACCCCGTGGCTAGGAGCGGGCACAAATTGGTGGGAGTCGATTGTGTCGCAACGGTGTCATTCCCGCTCTTGTTCGCTGCGCTCACGGGCCGCTCGGGCCACGGCCTAGCTCCGTATGAGCCGCGATGCCCCGCCGATTTGCCAGGCCTCTAGGCTGCCGCGGTGGGAAATCTGGGCGGGGGAGAGGTCCTTGTAATCCTGCTTGTCGCTCTGATCGTGCTCGGACCCACCAAGCTGCCCCCCGCCATCCGCCAGATCGGCAGGGTGGTCGGGGAGGTCCGCCGTATCGGTCAAGGCTTCCAGCAGGAGCTGCGAGAGGCCGCGCAGCCCCTGCAGGAGACCCTGGAGGAGTCCAAGGAGGCGCTGAAGGCCGCTGACAAGGAGTTTCGTGAGGCGGCCAAGGAGCCCATCGAGGAGATGAAGGACACGTTGAAGGCGGCTGACAAGGAGTTTCGTGAGGCGGCCAAGGAGCCCATCGAGGAGATGAAGGACACGTTGAAGGCGGCCGACAAGGAACTCCGGGGCGTGCAAGAGTCTCCGGACGAGGCGGATTCCGGCCCGGACACCGCCGCGGCCGCTACAGAGCCCGGAGCCGACACGACCGCCGATGAACCGGACTCCGGTTCCGACACGACCGTCGATGAACCGGACTCCGGTTCCGAGAACGCGGCCTGAGGACAATGTCCGACACCGGCACAGAGCACCTCGACGAGGGCGGCCACATGACCCTCATGGAGCACCTGGCCGAGCTCCGCAACCGCCTGATCAAGTCGGCCGTGGCGGTGGCCGTGGGCGCGGTGATCTGCTGGATCTTCTACGGGTTCATCCTCGACTTCCTACTGGAACCCCACTGCCGGGAATCCGTATCTGAATCCGTATCTGAATCCGAGCTGTTCGATCCCGGCTGCAACCTGTTCGTTACCAGCCCGCTCGAGCCCTTCAGCGTGCGGATGACCCTGGTGGGCTACTCGGGCCTGGCCCTCGCCATGCCGGTGCTGCTGTGGCAGGGGTGGCGCTTCATCGCGCCCGGCCTGTACCGCCACGAGAAGCGCTACGCCATCCCGTTCGTGGCGGCGGGCGTGCTGCTGTTCTTCTCGGGCGCGGCGCTGGCCTACTGGAGCCTGCCCCGGGCCCTCGACTTCCTGAAGGACATCGGCGGCCCCGATCTGGTGTCGTGGTTCAGCCCGAGTCAGTACCTGGGCTTCGTGGTCAAGATGATGGTGGCCTTCGGAGTCGCCTTCCAGTTCCCGATAGTCCTCATCGGGCTGCAGGCCATGGGCGTCGTCGAGAACCGGACCCTGCGCCGCGTCCGCTCCTACGCGGTGGTCGGGATCGTGATACTGGTGGCGGTCATAACCCCCAGCGGCGACCCGTACACCCTGATGGCGCTCTCGGTTCCCATGTACGCCTTCTACGAGTTCGCGATCCTCTGGGGCGTGCTCACCCGCCGACGACAACGCAAACGCGAGGCGGCCGGCCGGTGAGCCGCCGGCAAGCGCACCGCTCGGCTAGGCCGTGACGGCGCCGTCCGGCGCGGCCCAAGAGTTCGTACTCGACAAGTTCCAGCGCCGCGCCGTCACCCATCTCGACTCCGGGCTGTCGGTGCTGGTCAGCGCCCCGACCGGCTCGGGCAAGACGGTGGTGGCCGACCATGCGGTCGACTCAGCCCTGTCAGCGGGTCGCCGAGCCTTCTACACCACTCCCATCAAGGCCCTGTCCAATCAGAAGTACCGCGACCTGTGCCGCCGGCTGGGGCCGGAGCGGGTGGGGCTGCTCACCGGCGACAACGTCATCGCGGGCGACGCCGACGCGGTGGTGATGACCACCGAGGTGCTCCGCAACATGATCTACGCGGGCGCGGTGGACGCCAGGCTCGGTGCGGTCGTCCTCGACGAGGTCCACTTCCTGGAGGATCCCTACCGCGGGCCCGTCTGGGAGGAGGTGATCCTCCACCTGCCTGCGGATGTGGTGCTGGTGTGCCTGTCGGCCACGGTCTCGAACCACCGGGAGCTGGGCGACTGGCTCAACCGGGTGCACGGCCCGACCGCGGTGGTGGCCGAGAGCCGGAGGCCGGTGCCGCTGACCAACCTCTACGCCGTGGGCCGTCGCCGCTCCGACGCGGTGCAGATCGTTCCCACCCTCACCGGCGGCGGCCCCAACCCTCGGGGAAGCCGCTTCGACGCGCCCGCACCGTCGCGCCGGAGCCGGGGTTCGGGCCGACCCGCGGGTCGCGGGGGCCGCGGCGGACCGAAGGGCCCTGGAGCACGCGGGGAGAACCGTGATGGCGGGCTCTGGCGACCTCCGCGACGCATCGACCTGCTGGCCGAGCTGCAGGAGCGCAGCCTGCTTCCGGTCATATGGTTCGTGTTCAGCCGCAAAGGGTGCGATCAGGCCGCGGCCCGTCTGGTCCGCGACGGCGCCCGCTACACCACCGGCGACGAGGCGGCGCGCATCGATGAGATGGTCGGGGCCCGCCTGGCCGGCCTCGACCGGGCCGATCTCGCCGCGCTGGGAGCCCGCCGGTGGGCCGATCGGCTCCGTCTCGGCATCGCGTCGCACCACGCCGGCATGATTCCGGTCTTCAAGGAGACCGTCGAGCACTGCTTCTCCGAGGGCCTGGTGAAGGTGGTGTTCGCCACCGAGACCTTGGCGCTGGGCGTGAACATGCCGGCCCGCAGCGTCGTGATCGACAAGCCCACCAAATACGACGGCGAGCGCATCTCGCCGCTCAGCCCGGCCCAGTACACCCAGCTGACGGGCCGGGCCGGCCGCCGGGGCATCGACGACCGGGGCTGGGCGGTGATGCTGTGGTCGCGGGAATGCAGCTTCTCGGACGTCGCGTCCCTGGCCGCCAGCCGGTCCTTCGAGCTGCGCTCCGCGTTCCGTCCCACCTACAACATGGTCGCCGGCCTGCTGGGGCGGATGCCCGTCGAGGCGGCCCGCGACCTCATGGCCCGCTCCTTCGCCCAGCATCAGGCCGACGCCTCCTCGTCGCCGGTGAACCTCGCCGGGCGCTTCGACGCGGTGGCCTCGGTGCTGCGCTCGAGGGGACATCTCGACGGCTGGGAACTCACCGCCTCCGGGCTACTGGTGTCGCACCTCTTCCATGAGGCGGACCTGGCGGTGGCCGAGGCACTGCACACCGGGCTGTTGGACGGGCTGGCGCCGGCCGAGCTGGCCTCGGTGCTGTCGGCGTTCACCTACGAGCACCGGTCGCCAACAAAGAGGCCCGAGGTGTGGATCCCATCCGGCGCCGCCTACCGCCGCCTGCGCCGGATCGAGACCGATCTGGACGACCTGCACCGGACCGAGCAGCGCTTCGGGGTGGAGCCCATCCGATCGTTGGAGACCGGCTTCGCGCCCGCGGCCCACCGCTGGGCCGCGCAGGAGTCCTTCGAAGCGCTGCTGGATGAGGGCTTCTCTGCCGGCGACCTGGTGCGCAACCTCAAGCAGGTCATCGATCTGTGCCGCCGTATCGCGGCGGTGGCGCCTGACGCCGGCACCGCGCTGGCCGCGCAGCAGGCGGTGCAGGCGCTGAACAGGGGAGTGGTGGCCGCCTCGGGTGCAGTGGACGGCTTCGATGACTGACTCCTGATCGAGACCCGCGGTCGCGGCCGGCCGGGTGCTGCGGCGAGCCACGGCGCTGTCGTACGCGGCGCGTACCCTGCTGTCGGATCGATTTGCTGCTTCGGCAGCCGGGAGCGGGCAGCCATGGGTAGGCGGACTCACATCGGGGGATCAGCGTCGTGACGCTGGGCTTCGGTGATCTTGCTGCGGGGATGCGGTTGTCGGGGGTGGTGGCCGAGTCCGCTGTGACGGTGGTGGCTGTGGAGATGCACGGCCCGGGTTCGGCGATTCTCACTTATCGGACTTCTGGGGGACGACTCGGCGAACGGATCGTCGGGGTGGACGATCTGGCGGGCCTGGCCGAGGTGTCGGAACGGCGCTGGACCTTCGACGCTGACGGTGCGATGTTCCGTCTGGCGTCGGAGGCGCGCCGTATGCGGCAGGCTCATCTGGCTGATCCGTTCGCGGCGGTGGACACGTCGAACATCGATCCGTACCCGCATCAGATTGACGCGGTCTACAACCGGCTGCTGACCAAGAGGCCGCTGCGGTTCGTGTTGGCCGATGATCCGGGTGCGGGCAAGACGATCATGTCGGGTCTGCTGGTCCGGGAGTTGGTGCTGCGAGGCGACGTGGCTCGCTGTTTGATTGTGGCGCCGGGCAGTCTGGTGGAGCAGTGGCAGGACGAGTTGTGGGAGAAGTTCGGTCTGTCGTTCGAGTTGATGTCGCGGGCTTCGGTTGAGGCGTCGCGCACGGGCAATCCGTTCACTGAGAAGAATCTGTTGATCGCCCGGGTGGACCAGCTGTCGCGTTCTGAGGAGTTGATGGCCAAGGTCCAGGCATCGGAGTGGGATCTGGTGATCGTGGATGAGGCCCACAAGATGTCGGCGCATCGCTACGGCGACGAGCTGCGCCGCACCAAGCGGTTCGTGCTGGGGGAGGCTCTGCGGGAGTGCACCCGCCATCTGCTGTTGTTGACGGCCACGCCCCACAACGGCAAGAACGAGGACTTCTTGGCGTTCATGACTTTGATCGACCCGGAGCGTTTCGCGGGCCGGCTGCGTGACGGCAGCGGCTCAGACGCCGGAGGCGACGGGCCGTCGATGCCTGATGTGAGCGACGTGATGCGGCGGCTGGTGAAGGAGAACCTGCGCACCTTCGAGGGCAGGCGCCTGTTCGCGCAGCGTCACGCCCACAGCTTGAACTTTGAGCTCTCCGAGCCCGAGACCGAGTTGTATGAGGCGGTCACCCGCTATGTGAGCGAAGGCATGAACCGGGCGGCGCGGATGCGCGAGGAGGGCGACAAGAGCCGCGGCATCATCATCGGTTTCGCGTTGGCGGGCCTCCAGCGCCGGTTGGCGTCGTCGCCGGCTGCGATCTACCACTCGCTCCGCCGCCGGCGGGACCGCCTGGAGGATCAGGCCGTGGAGTTGCGTCGTTTGGCGGCATCAGGCAAGCCGGTGCCGGTGATCGACCTGCCCAGGGGAGTGAAGATCGCCGATCTGGACGACTTCGATTTCGACGACTACGGCGACGCCGAGCGCGAGGACCTCGAGGACATCGTTATCGACGCGGCCACCGCGGCCGGCACCGCCGAGGAACTGGAGGCCGAGGTCGCGGAGCTCAAGGAACTGGTGCGGCTGGCCGACGACGTACGCCGCAGAGGCGTCGACACCAAGTGGCGTGAGTTGCGTGACCTGCTGCGCTCTGACCGCTTCGCGGCGCAAGCATTCTCGGGCTCCCTGGACATCGGCGCGGGGCCGGGCGACGGCTCTGAGCCGGTCCGCAAGCTGATCGTATTCTCTGAGCACAAGGACACCCTCGACTATGTGGCCGGGCGGATCGAAGCCGAACTGGGCCGGCCCGAGGCTGTGGTGCGGATCCACGGCGGGATCAAGCGACATGACCGCCGCAGCATCCAGGACCGGTTCCGGGTCGATCCGACGGCTCGGGTACTGGTGGCCACCGACGCAGCCGGCGAGGGCGTCAACCTGCAGGTCGCCAACATGGTGGTCAACTACGACCTGCCCTGGAATCCGAACCGCATCGAGCAGCGCTTCGGGCGTGTGCATCGCATCGGCCAGCAGCGGCCATGTCATCTGTGGAACCTGGTCGCGCACCAGACCCGTGAGGGCAAGGTGTTCGAGCGGCTGTTCGCCAAGATCGAGGAGCAGCGCGGCGTGTACGGCGATCAGGTTTATGACGTGCTCGGCGACGCCCAGATCAACACGTCGCTGAGAGACTTGCTGATGCGGGCCATCGCCTCTGATGAGGATCCCGCCCATGTGGCCTGGATGGACGAGGTGATCGACCACGACATCGGGCGTCAAATGCAAGGCGTGCTGGACGAGCGGACGCTGGTGGCCGGCCTTGCTGATCCGGCGGCGAATGACAAGATCCGCCGCGACTTGGAGATCGCCCGGGCTCGCCGGCTGCAGCCCTGGTTCGTGGAGTCGTTCTTCACCGAGGCCCTGCGCATGTACGGCGGACGGATCACCAGCCGCGAGCGTGGCCGCTTCGAGATCACCCGCGTTCCGGCCGCGGTCCGCGCCTGCGCCGAGGCCGATCTCGGGCCGGTACACGATCGCTACCAGCGGGTGACCTTCGACAAGGCCCACATGCAGCCCAGCCGTGCAGGCGAAGCCCCGTCTGGAGCGTCGGTGCGGGCCGATCTGATCTCCCCGGGCACGCCGCTGCTGGCCGCGGTCGTGAACAAGGTCATGGCCGAGTTCGGGGCCACCTTGCAGCAGGGGGCGGTGCTGGTCGACGAGGGCGACCCCTCGACCGATCCGCGTCTGCTCGTCTACCTGGATCACACCATCACCGACGGACGCGAGGTTCACGGCACGCGCCAGGTGGTGTCACGGCGGTTCCACTACGTGGAGATCGACCGGCACGGAGACGCCCGCGACCCCGGCGACGAGCCCTACCTCAACTACGCACCGCTGACCGACGAGCAACAAGTCCTGCTGGAAGGGCGTGTCGACCTCGACTGGGCAGGACGAACTGCCGAGGACACCGCCCGCTCGTGGGCCATCGAGCATCTGGCCGGCCCCCACTTCGACGAGGTCGCCGCCATCACCCATGCCCGAGTCGCGAAGGTCTGGGATGCGGTGCGCGAACGCCTGGAGTCCGAGATCCGGTACTGGGACCAACGCACCGAGGAGATCAAGGCCCAAGAGATCAAAGGCAAGAAGCCCCGCCTCAACTCAGGCAAGGCCCGGGCCCGAGCCGACGAATTGCAGACCCGCCTCACCCGCCGCCGCCTGGAACTCGCCCAAGAGGACGACCTGCACAACAGCCCACCCACCATCGTCGCGGCCGCGGTGGTGGTGCCCCAGGGGCTGCTCGACAAACTCACCGGCCAGCCGGACAGCGCTGCCGATCCGGCCATCAAGGCCGAGACCGACCGCCGAGCCGTAGCCGCCGTGATGAAGGCCGAGCGCAAACTGGGCCGCATCCCCGAGGAACAACACCACACCAACCCCGGATACGACATCCTGTCCACCGACCCGACAACCGGAGTCTGCTACTTCATCGAGGTCAAGGGCCACCTGCCCCAAACCGAGCAGATCAGCGTCAGCCGCCGCCAGGTCGGCAAAGCCCACAACAACCCCGACCGATGGCGCCTGGCAGTGGTCTCAGTTCCCGAGAACCCCGACGCCGAGCCCGAGGTACGCTATCTCGTCGAGCCGTTCAGGAACGTGACCCTTCACCCGGCCCAGACCAGCGTCCCCCTCGACGTCGCCGACCTCCTCGCCCACGCCGGCCCGCCGAGATGACCCGTCGCAGGCAGGCACCGCTTCTTCCGCTCAGCGGAGCATGGCGAGCCGGCGACAGCGGCTGGGCCTGGCCACCGAGAAGCGCTTCGTCTCGATTGCCGGCCGGCTAGCCGATCGAGGGTCGGGGAGGCTCGTCGGCCTTGAGCTCGGCCAACTCGGCCTCCATCCTGGCGATGTAGGCGTCGCCGCGGTCCTGGTGCAGCGCCACCCCGAACATGATCCGGCGCAGCACGAAGTCGGCGTCAGAGCCGCTGCCGATGAGCACCCCCGACACCCGCTGGCGGTTCTCCACCGGCATCATCACCGCGTAGTTCCCGCCGATCGTCTCGGGGGTGGCCGAGACCAGCTTGTCCCAGCGGAACTCGCGGGTGTGGAGGCTGCCGCGGAACACGCCGCGCTGGTTGGTCGCCACGAACACGCCGTCGCCGTCCTCGCCGTCGATCACCGCGGTCTCCTCGGGGGCGGCCTCGATCGCGCCGCGGTGGACGCTGGGCCGGTAGTAGACGCCCTTGGCGACCCGCACCGACAGTCCGTGGGAATGGCCGCCGTACCTGGCCTTTGGAGCGCGGCGGGTCTCGGTCAGCAGCGCGCCGCGGGCGATGAGCAGCACCTCCTCGCCCCTCTTGGTGACGATCGGGCAGGCCGGGTCGAACTCGTCGGCGAGCTCCTCATACGACCGGCACGCCTCGATCTCGGACTCGAGCGCGGCGCAGTCCTGCTCCCACTCCTGGCGGGCGGCCGCGGCCGCGGCCTGGGCCCGCTGCTGCTCGCGGCGCGCGACAGCCTCGGGATTCTCGAAGAGCCTGCGAATCTTGTTGAGCATGTCGGTCCTCCCGCTGTGGGATCTGCTCCCAGCCGGGCGTCACCACCCGGGGCGCAACATAATGCCACCCCGCTGCGACACCCCCGCCCGGAGCCTCCACAGACCCCGGCCGCAGCCCGGTCCGGACCGGCTGAGCCCCCAGATGCGGCTCTGCGTTCTGCGGTCGCTCACAAGGGGAGGCGGCGGTGGGCTTCGGCCTCGCGGTCTTCGATGCCTGCGAGGTGTTCGTAGGTGCGGGCCAGGCCGTCGAATATGGCTGCGGTGCGGGGCCACTGGCAGAAGTGGCGGGCCTTCTGCCGGTAACCCGCAGCGAGTTCGCGTTCCTGGACGCCGCCCTCGGCATGGCCGCGGCGAGAGACGCCGCGCCGGTTCATCACTGCCGTGCACAGACCGGCGTCGATGCGGTCGTTCTGCAACTGCTCTAGGAGGTCGCGGACGGCGGTGCCGGGCCATTCGCCGTCGGGATCGGCCGGGGACGCTGCGAGTGCGGTGCCGATCATCGTGTCGCCGGCCTCGGTCCGGTCGATCGCCGCCAGGTGCTCGCGTGCTCGCTCGACCCATTCCGCGAGCATCTCGACGCCGATTTTGCTCGCGTCCTCCGAGCCCGGGGCGAACCGCGACTCCGGCCACCGGTGCAGAGCGACGTGCGCGTTGAGAGCGTGGGACTGCTGGGCCTCGGTCAAGGCGGGCCGGTCGGTGCCGCGGTCGCCTGCGGGCCTGAAAGCCACCTCCACCAGGCGAACGAAGAACGCCGGATCGCGGGCCATCTCGCGATACAGGCTCGGCGCTTTGAGGGCTGGGTACTTTTGCAGCAACGGCAACAGGCACCACTCGATAGCGGCTGCCCGTCCATCGGCGAGCGAGCCGTGGTGGCGCTCGAGGACCTCTAGGAGGGCGGCAAGGCGCCACTGGGCGGTGTTGTGGTTCCAGGAGGCGACCGAGGGATGCTTGATGAGTTCCTCAAGGCACGCGGCGACCTCTTCGGCGAACTCCAGGCGGGACCCATGGTCTGCGGTGCCGAGCGACAGCAGGATCGTCGCCGACTCGCATCTTCCCGCCCCGCGCAGCCGGCCCGAGATCTCGACCATGTCTCGCGTCTCCTCGAGGATTCCCAGGTCGCCGTAGCCGACCCGGGCCCAGTACTCGGCGGCGACCTCGCTGCCGAAGCCGTCGACACGGGTCCAGGTCCGTTCCCGGGGTGGCGGCGACCGCAGCAGATCGGCGGCGACCTGCGGAGTCAGCGAGTGGTCCGCGATCATCCGCTCCAGTCCCTCCCGTCCGAGTTCGGCGTATCGCCGGCCGAAGTAGCCCAGCGCGGCCAGCGTTGTCGCCTCTGGTGCTGCATCCATCGACTTCACAACGGCCTCGTCCAAGGAGGCGTCGCGATCCGCCAGGGCGGCCCCGACTGCGTGCGGCTGCTCGACCGCTCCGGCGAACTCGAGGACCGCTTCGACTCCGCCTGCGGACAGGATCAATTCGACGGCGTCAGCCCGCTTCGCTCGCAGCGCCTCCTGGAACGCCTCCCAATCGTCCGCGGCCCGGACGCCGTCGATGTGCATGAGGCCGGGGGAGAACATGTGACCGTACGCCGTTGAGGGATCGGCGGGGCGCAGGCGCTCCAGCAGGTTCTCGACCAGCGCTAGATCGGACTCGGGGAACGCCCAATCAAAGTCGCGGTATTGCCGGTGTCGATCCACGAGATCCCTGAGCTTGGGCCACAGCTTCGGCTTGAGCGCTTCACCGGTGTCCATGCCGGCCAGTCGGCCCAGCGCGGCGCATGCTCGCCGACGGACGTCGGGGGGAAGTGCCGGGAGTGCCTCGGTCAGCGCCGCCCAGCGATCAGGGTCCTCGCCCACATCCTCCAGCAGCATCTCCGCCACGGAGGCGACCATCCGTCGGTGCTCTTGAGGCGTTACCGGCTTCTCGTCCTTGCGCCAGTCGCGGTAGCGGGGACTCTCGCCGTGCAGATAGTACTTCAGGCCGCCCGGCAGCATCGAGAGCATCAGAGGCCAGGCCGCCGCGTTGTGGCATCGCCTCAGCATCTGTAGCGCTTCGAGCCGGTTTTCGTCGCAGGCCGCGGTGTGAGGCATCCATGGGCACTGGATCGATGAAAGCCGCTCAGCGGGCCGGTTCGCGTACTGCCCGCCGGGGTCGATCTCGGCGAGCCGGGCCAGCACGTCCACCGCACCCGTCAGGTATTGCGGTGCCCACGCCACCACCTCCAGCGCATCGAGCACCTGAATGTGCGGCGACCGCGCTGACAGGCCGAACCGCTCGGAGGCGCTGTCGGCGAACATCCCGCGAGCGAACTCGTGGGACTGGGACAGGCAGGCACCCAGGGCCTCAATCACCGCCTCCGGCTCGGCCTCTGCCAGCAGCGGCAGGACTTCGGACACTGCACACCAAGTCCTGGTGGTCGGATCCTGTTGGGCACGTCGGAGAACACTCCACGCGATGTCCGAAGCCGCTTCCGACGAGGGTGACACGTAACCTCGAACTATGGGCGGTCTGCTCCCGATCAAGGCCAGGCTGGTGGCCATCCCCTGCTTGAGCTGCGGCGAGTATCTGCCCCTGACTCCCTCGAGTTGCGCAGCCAGGCGATTGTCGCCGGTGAGCCCCCAGAGCGGATCGGGCTCGGTCAGCACCTCGCACGCCAAATCGCCGAAGTCCCTGATGTCGTCGCGTGAGAACTGCCCGTCCAACAGCAGCCAGGCATCTGCGGGTGACACGGCATGCCACAACTCGCCAGTCGAAACCATGGGCGCGTCGCCGGGATCGAGCCCGCTCAGCGTCTCGGTCACCGATTCGTGCGGATGGCCCATGAACTTCTCGACCGCCTGTCGGTCTCCCTCGCGGCGCTGGTCCCAGCCGCCGAGCAGCAGGCTGCGCCGAATCGTGCGGTCGATGCGGTCGCTGGCCCAGCGCGGGCGGTGGAGTTCCGGCTGTTTGGCGAGGCTGCGGCGCAGAGCCATCAGGCTCACGCGAGCGAGGCTTCCCAACCGGTGCGCGTCGTCGATGTCCATCCCGGTGCCGTTGAACAGTTTGGCAACACGCTCGGAGTCCACGGCGGCCACCTCGATCTCGGCCTGCGAGGCGCCGGGCAATGGCACGACCACGCGGTGTCGCAGCCCTGCGGGCAGGCGCTGGACGAACTCCGCCGACGGCACCACCGCTGTGATGGCCGGACCAGCAGCCTCGCCGCCCTCGCCAAGGAGTTGTCGAGCCTCGGCAGGATCGTCCAGGCACAGCACGCCGTCCAGGTCCCAGTTCGAGCTCGCTGATCCCGACAGGGCGGCCGCGATGAACGCGACAAGCTCGTCGCGGTGGATTTGGCCGCCTACCGTGACGACGCCGCCGAGGCTTTGGTGGCACCGGTCCCGAAGTTTCTCGGCTTCGCGCTCGCGCCCGGCCAGCACGATGCGGGTGTCCAAGGGGGGATCCGTCGTGTCAAGCCACTTATCCCACCAGTCCGACAGCAGTCCGACGCCGCGGACCGGCTTGCCCATTTGGCCGCGCAGCCATACGGTGGCTTGGGGCGCGCATTCGAGCCAGGCCGCCAAGTCGTCAACGTTCAGGGCCCGCACCTCGCGGAAGTCCCCGCGTGCCCGCATCTCCTGCTCGAAGTCGCGTGCCTTGGTCCACGGGGCGCATATCACCGCCACGTAGGCGAGGCCGCGGCGCCGCTCGGATTCAACCTGCTCGACACGCTTGGCGTAGTCGTCGCGAGCCTTGCGATCCGACCCGGACTGCTGCGCGGAGATCTCCCAGCACGAGTCGCCGGCCGGCACGAACCGGTTGCCCCCTTCCGAGCGGACGATTCCGTCCCAGCCCGGCACCGCTACCGCCGCGCCCGAGGGGAAGCGGATCCGTTCGACGAGGGTGGTCTCGGCGATGAGGCGGCGAATCAGAACGGGAAGCCGCGACGCTGTCTCGGGGCGCCTCGCCCAGACCAGGAGATCCTCGCGCCGGATCCGAAGCGATTCCGGCACGGTTGCGCGGAGCCGGCTGCCGCTCGCCATCTCGTCGGCCAGGCGGATCGCCAACTCGATGTCCTCTGCGGGCACGAGGGATAGGAGTCCGGCACCGTTGAGTTTCTTGGCGGCCCGTCCAAGGTCGCGGATGCGGTTGGCGGCAGCCACGTTCTTGCCGGCCCATTCGCGGAGGCTCCCACCCGCCGTAGCGGACTCGCGCAGCGCATCGAGGCAGTCGCTGATGCGAGCCGACGCTTCTCGCAGTTCCGCGGCCGCGAGCGCGCCGAGCTCTGCACCCAATCCCTGACCGGCCCGCAGCTGAACTTCCACGCCCATGTCCGACAGCCACCGGAGTCGGAGCCAGTCATCGGGGACCTCGTCGAAGACCCGCAGCCGTCTGCCCGCGGCGACCATGATCCGGTCGCGATCAACTGGACGCTTGCAGTGGCGCAGACCCTCGATCCAGGCCGGCTCCAGGTCGGCCCAGTGCATGGCCCGTCGGACTCCGTCCAGTGCTGACGCGATCGAGGTCGCGGCGGATGGCTCGGTCGCGGTCATGATCCTTCCAGTTCCCATTCTTTCACGCCCTCGGCTCGAACTCTCGCGCCTTGAGCGCCGAAGGCCGCCCTTGCGATTTCGAGGCTCTTGCTCCCAGGACGGTAATGGCCGCTCATATTGTCGAGCTTCACTATCTCCACCGTGCCCTCGGTCAACGTCGCCTCGAATTCTCCGGCAGCACTCACCGGGCCGCCTCCGACGAGCACCGCGTGAGAGATGTGCTCGCCCATCGCCTCGCGCGGTGCCACCAGCAGCCGGTCGTCGACGACCGCATAGATCATACGCTTGCCCCGTGTCGCCATCTCGCCGAGGTTGTCGCCGCTGACTTCGACAGGCGCCACCCCGACACGACGCGCCACCTCAAGTTCGATGCGCAGCCTCGCCGGGAAGCGGTTGTAGTGCGCGGGCGACACTTCATTACATATATCAGCATAACATTATAAGTCACTCTTGTGCCTCGCTTTCGGGTGATGTCGTCGAACAGGTTGCGCTGGTGGGCTTGCCTTCGTCCGCTTGCGACCCGTCGATGCGGGGGTGTTCCTTCGAGCAGGCTGGCCGCACGGCGCGCCGACGGGTTCGACGGGTCGGGCTACCGTGGCAGGTTGTGACTGGTGGCGGCTATAGGCCGAAGCTGATCGAGGTGGCTCTGCCGTTGGCGGCGATCAATGCTGAGGCGGCGCGGGAGAAGTCGATCCGCCACGGGCATCCGTCGACGCTGCATCTGTGGTGGGCTCGGCGGCCGTTGGCGGCGGCCCGGGCGGTGATCTGGGCTTCGCTGGTGGACGATCCTTCCGGCTATGACGAGTTCGAGGCTCCTGATGGCGAGACCGACGAGCAGAAGGCCGAGCGCATGAACAGGATCGACGCTGAGAGACAGCGGCTGTTCGGGATCCTGGAGCGGCTCGTCAAGTGGGAGAACTCGAACAACCCAGACGTGTTGGCGGAGGCCCGGGCCGAGATCGACCGGTGCTTCCCCGACGGCCGGCCGCCGGTCCTGGACCCCTTCGCCGGGGGAGGTGCCATACCGCTGGAGGCCCAGCGGCTCGGGCTCACCGCACTCGCCGGGGACCTGAACCCGGTCGCGGTGCTGATCAACAAGGCGATGATCGAAGTCCCGCCCCGCTTCGCCGGTATGCCGCCTGTGCATCCCGGCATCGACAGGACCCTCACCACCTGGGAGCGGGCCCAGGGCCTTGCCGCCGACATCGAGGCGTACGGACAGTGGATGCGCGACGAGGCCAAACGCCGCATCGGGCACCTGTACCCTGACGCCACCGGCCCCGACGGCGAGAAGCTCACGCCCATCGCCTGGATCTGGGCCCGCACCGTGGAGTCGCCGGACCCGAGCTGGTCGGGCCATGTGCCGCTGGTGGCGTCGTGGACGCTCGCCAAACGGCCCGGCAAGCCCAAGGTCTGGATAGAGCCCGTCATCGATCGCAATAGCCGGTTAATCATGTATGCGATCCGAGAAGGCGGCGAGCCGCTCACGAAGGGAACGGTCGACCGCGGAGGTGGCCGCTGCATCGCCTCGGGTGCAGCCATCCCCTTCAGCCACATAAGGGCGGAGGGACTCGCGGGTCGCCATGCGACCAGGCTCATGGCAATTGTGGCTGAGGGTGATCGAACCCGTACATATCTGCCTTCATCGGCCGAAGCCGAGGAGGCCGCGACTACGTCGCTCCCGAATGTGTCGCTCGGTGCCATACACGTGAATCCTCGTGACTTCAAGACGCCCGGATACGGGATCACGACATGGGAGGAGCTGTTCACGGCCAGGCAGTTGATGGCGCTCACGACATTCTCGGGCCTCCTCGGCGAGGTGGCGAAGAAGGTGAAGTCGGATGCGATAGAAGCGGGTCTGACTGTTGACGGTCGCCGACTGCACGAGGACGGCAGAGGTGCCGATGCCTACGCGGACGCGGTTGTCACGTACTTGGCTTTCGCAATCGATAAGTGCGCCGACTATTGGTCCACGATCTGCACCTGGCACAACTCACGGGAGTTGATTCGCAACACCTTCGGACGTCAAGCGATCCCCATGACCTGGGACTTCGCCGAATGCAATCCGTTCTCTGGATCGACTGGCAACTGGATGGCGATGATTGATTGGATCGTGAAGGCGGTATCGCATTTTCCTGCTTCGGCTTCAGGCGGGGAGGCTCTGCAGCGGGATGCGCGAGCGCGCGTCCAAGATTCGGCAGGGGCTCTGCTATCGACTGATCCGCCCTACTACGACAACATCTCCTATGCCGACCTGTCGGACTTCTTCTACGTGTGGCTACGACGCAATCTGGCCGACGTGTGGCCTGACGAATGCTCGACTCTGCTGTCGCCCAAGGCGGAAGAGTTGATCGCGAATCAATACCGGGCCGGCTCGAAGGCACAAGCCGAGGAGCACTTCGAGTCAGGCATGGCGGAGTTCATGGCACATGTTGCCCAGAACCAGCCAGCCGATGGGCCCGCCACCGTCTACTACGCGTACAAGGCGACTGAGACGAAGGACGGAGCGATCCGAACAACCGGCTGGGACACCTTCCTGCAGGCCGTACTGGATGCGGGTCTCCAGGTCAATGCGACGTGGCCGATGCGGACAGAGTTGGGCAATCGTCTGCTCGCTTCGAAGGCCAACGCCTTGGCGTCTTCGGTGGTGCTCGCCTGCCGGCCACGACCTGCTTCGGCCGTACTCGCGACTCGAGGCGAGTTCATGGCGGCGTTGCGGCAGGAGTTGCCTGAGGCGGTGCGGGTGTTGCAGTCGGGCAACATCGCTCCGGTGGACATGGCCCAGTCCACTATCGGGCCGGGCATCAAGGTGTTCTCCCGGTATGCGCGGGTGGTGGAGGCCGACGGGTCGTCGATGCCGGTGTCGGCCGCGCTGGCCATCATCAACGATGTGCTGGGTGAGGTGCTCGATGGCGAGGAGGCTGAACTTGATGCCGACACCCGCTTTGCGCTCACCTGGTTCGCTGAGCACGGCTACGACCCTGGCCCCTCAGGCGATGCCGACAGCGTGGCCCGGGCCAAGAACACATCTTTGGCCGGCATCGAGGAATCCGGCATCGGCGAGGCCCGCGCCGGCAAGTTCCGCCTCTACGAGCGCAGCGAACTCCCATCGGACTGGTCACCGGTGCACGACGACCGGCGCACTGTGTGGGAGGCGACCCAGCACTTGGCCGCCGCGCTGGAACGCTCAGAGTCTGAGGCGGCTGAATTGCTGCACGTCCTTGGCGGCTATGGCGACCGAGCGCGCCAGCTCGCTTACCTGCTGTATCAGAAGGCCAATGACCGTGGTTGGGCCTCAGAGGCCGGGGCCTACAACAGTCTCATCACCGCCTGGCCCAACCTGCGCACCGGCGCCGCCACCGTCGCGGCCGCAGCTGCCAGCCCCGCCCAGCAGACCTTGATGTAGCGCCCACTATCTCCCTTGGGGGCTCCTGTAGCGGCCAGCCCAGGCAAATTGCACTTGACGCCGTGATACCAAGGATCGAGGTGAATACCTGCTATTCGAGTGGGGCGATCTTGTTGGGGCTTGTGCCTTGGCGGAGCGAGTCCCATGCGGCTTGTAGTTCCGGGCGGTGCAGGTCGCACCATTCCTCGACCATGGCTAGGGCGCGTCTGGGGATTTGTCCTCGCAGCAACCGGGATGTCTCGATCTCGATTAGGGCCTCGTTGTCGCCGTAGCGGGCATGGAAGTGAGCAGGCGGGTGATCGCGGGCGTACATCGTGATCACGATGCCGAAGAAGCGACTCAGCTCTGGCACTGCTGTCGATCAGGCGACGCTTGTGGTGGCAGCCTCGGCTTGGAGCTCCTCGAAGGTCTGGCTGGTCACGTCAAGGTAGAGACTGAGCGGGCACACGTCGATCTCAGAGCCGTCTCCCCAGGCCACCGCGCCGGTAGCCGCGACGATGTGCGCTGAATGCCAGAAGCCCTCGTCGGACCACCGGGTAAAGATGCCGCCCACAGCGGCGCTGTCGGACAGGTCAACGACGCCCGCGACGCCGTCATCGAACCTGACCCATATCTGGAAGGGCTCGCACACTTCGAGTTCGACGACATGCGGTGACACCACGACTCACATACTACTGTACGGCCCTCACGAGTTGGGCCGGACGCTGGATCAGTCACAGTTGAGAATCGCCTGAGCTGAGGCTTGGAGATCGGTAGCGGTGGCGTGCCGCGCATCGCATTTGTCGCAGTGTCGTGGCATCGTTGGGGCCGTGCTTGAAGCCGTCTCTGCTTCTGCTGCCGGTCATGGGAGTCGACTCCGATGGTGATGGCGAACACTGAGCGGGTCGCGAAGGCGTTGGATCTGTTGCGTGACGGGCTTGGGCCGGTGTGCGAGGCGACGTGGCGGGGGTTCTATGGCGACGGGTGGCTGGATCAGGTCAACTCGAAGTTGCACAGTCCTGATCGCGAGCCCTCTGCTGCGGACGCGGCGTTCTTGTTCAAGGGGATCAAGGCCACTTGGGGCGAGGTGTTCGGGCATGCGCTGGGGCCGTCGGTGCGGTCTCTGGTGTTCGAGGTGTCTGATGTACGCAACCGTTGGGCCCATCAGCAGTCGTTGACCAGTGACGACACGGTGCGGGCTCTCGACTCGATGGAGCGGGTGCTGGAGGCCTTCGGCAATAGCGACCAGCGTGACCTGATCCGGGTTCTGCGCCGGGATCTGTTGCGCCAGATGTTCGACGAGGAGTCTCGCAGCGAACGCCGCCGCGCCGCGGCGAAGCCGACGGAGGGCACGCCTCATGCGGGTTTGACGCCGTGGCGGGAGATCATCGCGCCGCACGCGGATGTGGCTGCGGGGCGCTTCGAGCAGGCCGAGTATGCGGCGGACTTGGAGCAGGTCGTCGACGGCCGAGCCGAGCCCGAGTACGGGGACCCTCGGGCGTTCTTTGCGCGCACCTACATCACTCAGGGTCTGCGCGATCTGCTGGCCGGGGCGGCTCGTCGCCTGTCGGGGGCGGGCGGTGATCCGGTGATCGAGTTGCAGACCAACTTCGGCGGGGGCAAGACCCATTCGCTGATAGCGCTCTACCATCTGGCGTCCGGCCCTGAGGCGGCAAAGTTGCCGGGGCTGGCGGAGGTTCTGGCCGAGGAGGGCCTGACGCTGCCGGCGAAGGTGAACCGGGCTGTGCTGGTCGGCCAGGCGATCTCGCCGGCGGCGCCGCAGTCGGTCGGAGGCGGCATCCGGCTGCACACGCTGTGGGGCCGGCTCGCCTATCAGCTCGGCGGCAGGGACGGCTACGACATGGTGCGGGCCGACGATGTGGCCGGTACGAGCCCCGGTGCCGCGCTCACGGCGCTGTTCGAGAGGTTCGGCCCGGCGGTGGTGCTCATCGACGAATGGGTGGCCTACGCGCGCCAGCTGCGCGACGGGACCGAGGACGGGCCGGGCGGCGGGCGTCTCGCCGGGGGTGACTTCGACACGCAGTTCACGTTCGCCCAGGCCCTGACAGAGGCGGCCGCTGCGGTGCCGGATGTTGTTGTTCTGATCTCGATCCCGGCTTCGGATGTGGAGGTGGGCGGCCCGCGGGGCCGTACCGCGTTGGAGAAGTTGAAGAACGTGGTGGCCCGCAAGGCGGCCCAGTGGCAGCCGGCGTCGCCGGATGAGTCTTTCGAGATCGTGCGCCGGAGGCTGTTCGACCCGATCCCCGCCGACAAGGCGAGGGTTCGCGACGGGGTGATCCGGGCGTTCTGTGACATGTACCGCGACCAGGGCGACAGGTTCCCGGCCGGGGTCAGCGAGGGCGAGTACCGCCGCCGCATGGAGCTGTGCTATCCGATCCACCCCGAGCTCTTCGACCGGCTCTTCGATGACTGGTCCGCGCTCGACAAGTTCCAGCGCACCCGGGGCGTGCTGCGGCTCATGGCGCTGGCCATCTCGCAGCTTTGGCAGCGCGACGACCGGTCGCTGCTGATCATGCCGGGCAACCTGCCCATGGACTACGGGCTGCTGGTCAGCGAGATGAAGAAGTACCTCGAGGACGGCTGGGACCCCGTCATCAAAGCTGATGTGGACGGAGCCAACTCGCTGCCGTTGCGCATCGACGGCAACAACAGCCACTTCGGGCGGCTGTCGGCCACCCGCAGAGCCGCCCGGGCGGTGTACATGGGCTCAGCGCCCCGGCCCGACGGCAGAAGGGGAGTGGACCTCAAGTCGGTTGTGCTGGGCTGCGCGCAGCCTGGCGAGTCCCCCGGCCAGTTCGCCGACGCGCTCAGGCGCCTGTCAGGCGAGGCCACCCACCTCTATGTCGACGGCGCCCAGTACTGGTACTCGCTTATCCCCAACGTCACCCGCATCGCCGCGGACCGGGCCGGGTCCAACTACGACGACCGCGACGCCGACGACGAGGCGCGGCGCCGTATCGCCAACCAGCGCGACAGGGGCGCCTTCGCGGCGGTGCAGGTGTTCGCGGAAGGCCCCGGCGACGTGCCCGACAACGACGACGGCGTGCGCCTGGTGATCCTCGAACCCGACGCCACCCACTCGCCCAACGACGACAACTCCCCGGCAGTGGCGCTTGCGGCACGGATCCTGGCCCAACGCGACGCCGGCCCGCGGGTCAACCCCAACCTGGTGGTGTTTGTGGCCGCGGCAGCCAACCGCCTAGCCGAACTGCGGGCCGCGACCCGCATGTACCTGGCCTGGAAATCGATCGTCGGCGACCAGTCCATGAACCTCACCGGCCACCAGCAGCGCCAGGCCGACACCAAGCTGGCCGAGACCTCCGAACAGGTCGACAGCCTCATAGCGGAGACCTTCACCCTGGTGCTCACCCCCGCCAAACAACCCGGCCAGCGCGACATCGAATGGCAGACCACCAGAGCCACCGCCGTAGGCGACCTCGCCAAGCGCACCAGCGACAAGCTCACCAGCGAGGAGAAGCTCATCGGCGCCTACAGCGGAGTGCGCATCCGCATGGACCTCGACCGCCGCGAACTCTGGTCCGGGCGCGGCGACATCGCCGTCCACAAGCTGTGGGAAACCTACGCCCGGTTCGGATACATGCCCCGCCTCGCCAGCCGCGAGGTCCTCTACCGCGCCATCGCCAACCGGGACTCGACCATCACCTGGCGCGAGGAGACGTTCGCCTACGCCGAAGCCCACGACGGCCAGCACTGGGTCGGCCTGCACACCGACGCAGCAGTCCCGCCCGCACCCAGCGGCCTGTTGATCCACCCCGACCACGTTCCGGAGCCCGAAGCCCCCGCCGCTCCGCCCGGCGAACCCAAGCCCGGCCCCGACCCCGACGCCCCGACCGACCCGCCTGCAGACCCACCCGAGCCCGAGCCGAGCTCGCCCACACAGTTCTACGCCCAATTCAGCCTCGACCCGGTGCGCTGCATCAAGCAACTCGGCGACATCGCTGGCCACGTCACCAGCAAACTCGGCGACGACGTCGAGTTGGTGCTGGAAGTCCGCGCCACCAGCGACGAAGGCTTCGACGAGTCCACCCGCCGCACCGTCTCAGAGAACGCCCGCAGCCTCGGCGCCCAATCCACCGAGTTCGAATAGCGGAAGCGGGGCGCGTGATCGGCGGCCGCGGTCCCGGGTGGGGTGTCGACTTCGGTGAGGAGGGGGAGATCCCGCCGGACGCCCCGACCGCCGGCAGCGACGCCGCCGCCGGCCGCATCGTCGCCGAGGCCCGCCGGGCCGGGCGGCCGGTGCCGCCGGTTGTGCTTACCGGCGGCGACCTGGCCCGGACGCTCGGCATGGCCCGGCCAGGCCCGGCCTCGACGAGACCCGCGGCCGGGACCGGGGCCCGCTTCGAGGTCGATGTGGGTGCGGCGCTGATCGACGGGCGGATCGGATGGTTCGTCGCCCATCTCGTAGCCCGCGGATCGTGGTGGCGGGGCCGGGTGCTGGTGGCGGCCAACGCATCGTTCATCGGCCGCTGGAACGCGGCGCCCCGGTCCCATCCCGGAGACGGCCGCCTCGACGTGTTCGACGCCAGCCCCCCGCTCTCGGTGCGTCTCGCAGCCCGCCGCCGCCTGCCCTCGGGAACCCATGTCCCCCATCCGGACATCACCCAGCGACGCATCTCGGCAGCGCAGTACGACCTGGACCCAGCACTGGACGTCTACCTGGACGGCCACCGCCTGGGACCTGCCCGAACCCTCAGCCTGCGGGTGGAGCCCGCAGCGCTGGAGGTCTGGATTCCAGCCGGCTCGCCGGCGGCCGGGGCGCAGCCATGAGGAGTCTGGCCCTAGGATCGTCGCCATGGAGATCACCGAAGCCAAGCAGCGGGCATGCGACGAGATTGATCGACTCGCACCAGAGCTGCTCGATGTGTCACACCGCATCCATGGACGGCCCGAGCTGTGTTTCGAGGAGCACTACGCCCACGACCTGCTGACCGGGGTGCTGGCCGACCACGGACTGGCCGTGCAGCGCCGCGCCCACGGCCTCGACACCGCCTTCGAGGCCCGGGCCGGCGACGGCGACGGGCCGCTGGTCGCGGTGGTCTGCGAGTACGACGCGCTCCCCGGGATCGGCCACGCCTGCGGGCACAACATCATCGCCGCGTCGGGCCTGGGCGCCGGCCTCGCCCTGGCCGCCCTGGCCGACGAGGCCGGCGGCCGGGTGGCGGTCATGGGAACCCCCGCGGAGGAAGGCGGGGGAGGCAAGGAGATCATGCTGCGAGCTGGCGCGTTCTCCGACGCCGACGCGGCCATGATGATCCATCCCGCCAACCACGAGCTCAAGGTGTTCCACGCGGTGGCGGTGCAGCGGCTCAATGCCCGTTACACCGGGGCGGCGGCCCACGCCGCCGCCGCCCCCGAGAAGGGTCGCAACGCGCTCGACGCGGCCGTGCTCGGCTACAACGCGATCGCCGCGCTGCGCCAGCACATCCGCGACGATGAGCGGATCCACGGCATCTTCATCGACGGCGGCACGAAGGCCAACATCGTCCCGGTCACAGCCGAGACCGAGTGGTACGTGCGCTCGACCAACCTGTCCACCGTCGAGCCGCTCAAGGAGCGGGTTGCGGCCTGCCTGCAAGCGGGCGCGGACGCGGCGGGGTGCGAGTTGGACATCGAATGGGGCGACCCGGCATACGCCGACATGAACGACAACCCCGTGCTGCTCGACCGCTACCTGGACAATCTCGCCACCGTGGGCCGCGAGACCGTCACCCGCCCGGACGCCCGCGTGGTGGGCAGCACCGACATGGGCAACGTCAGCTACACCGTCCCGTCCATACACCCCATGGTCAAGGTGGCTCCCGAGGATGTCGCCATCCACACGCCGGCCTTCGCCGAGTACGCCCGCGGGCCCCAGGGCGACTCGGCGGTCATCGACGGCGCCAAGGTGCTGGCCATGACCGCGATCGACTGCTGGCTGGACGCCTCCGCGATGGCGGCCGCACGAGCCGCGTTCGCGGCGTCCTGAACCCCTCCCGCGATCCGCGCCCGCTATCAACCCGGCCTCTAGTGTCGCGCGCCGTGAACCTGTACGCGGCTGAGTCCTTCTCGGCGGACGAGGCCGACATACTGCGCCGGTACTTCACCAACCTGGACCAGCCGGTGTTCGCGCTGGTGAACCTGCCCGAGGTCGTGAAGGGCGCCCTGTTCGCCCGCTACTCCCGCTCGATGTCGAGCCTGCGGCGGCTGTTCCTCGACGAGTTCGTCGACGACCTGGACATCACGGGGGACATAACCATCGACGCGACCGTCGGCCTGCGCCGGGCCGAGGCGCTGTATGACCGGGTCTTCTTCGAGTACGGCGACGACTCCGTGGCCCAGCTCGGAGGGGTCCATCTGGCCTGCGAGCAGGCCTCCAACCTCCTCACCAAGGTGCTCGAGTGGGGCCGGCTGATGGCCTACCTCGAGCAGAGCACCCGCTATATCGCCTACGACCAGCGGCTGGGCGGGCGGTACCGCTACTACCGGGACGCCCAAGTGCTCAACTCGTCGCTGGGGACCCGCTACGTGGGCGACATCGACCGCATGTTCTCGACCTACTCGGAGCTGGTCCCAGTCATTCAGGACTTCTTCCGGGCCAACGTCCCCAAGGAGGAGGGCGACTCCGATTTCGCCTACCGGCAGGCCATCAAGGCTCGGGCGCTGGACTCCATCCGAGGCATGCTCCCGGCCGCGTCCCTCAGCAACGTGGGCATCTACGGGACGGGCCAGTCATACGAGGCCCTGCTGCTGCGGATGCGGGCCCACCCCCTTCCCGAGTCGCGCCTCTACGCCGAGATGATGCTCACTGAGCTGCGCAAGGTGATCCCCTCGTTCCTGAAGCGGGTGGACCTGCCTGACCGGGGCGAGCTCACCACCCGCTACATGGCGGACAACCGTGCCGCCATGGACGACCTGGCGGGCCGGGTGTTCGGCGAGGCCGTGGGCGGCCCCGCCACCGACGACTCCGTGGAGCTGATGGACTTCGATCCCGACGGGGAGACGAAGGTGATCACCGCGATGCTGTATCCCCACACCTCGCTGCCGGAGCGCACCGTCGAGGCCAGGGTGCGGTCCATGTCGGCCGCCGAGCGCATCGATGTCGTGCGGTCCTATTGCGGGGAGCGCACGAACCGCCGCCACCGACCGGGCCGGGCCCTCGAGCGCGTCCACTACCGGTTCGATGTGCTGTCCGACTACGGAGCGTTCCGCGACCTGCAGCGTCACCGGATGCTCACCGTCGAGTGGCAGCCCCTGTCCACCCGCCATGGCTTCGTTCGACCCGAAGCCGTCGGCGCGGCCGGTGTGGACGAGCAGTTCGACGAGGTGATGGCCCGGTCGGCCCGGCTCTACGAGGCTCTCGGCGCCGAGCTGCCCGATCAGGCCGCGTACGCGGTCGCTCTGGCCTACCGCGTGCGCTACTCGATGCAGATGAACGCGCGCGAGGCGATGCACATGGTCGAGTTGCGGACCACCCTGCAGGGCCATCCGGCCTACCGGCGCGTGTGCCAGCAGATGCACCGTCTCATCGCTGAGGAGGCCGGCCACGTCGCGGTCGCGGAGCTCATGTCGTTCGTCAACCACGAGCAGGACCTCGGGCTGGGCCGGCTCGACGCGGAGAAGCGGGCCGAGCAGATGAGGGCCTCGCAGTCACATCCGTCTTCGAGCCTGTAGGCCGGCGAGCGCTCCCCAGGGGCCGAGCTGGCAGTCCCCTCAGCCGTACAGCCGCCAATGCCGTCGCACTCTGTCGAACTGTGTCTATGATCCGCCCACATCCCCCGGCCGCAACCCCTCAGCAGTAGAGATGACCGATAAACACCCTCTTGACGATGCCGGTCTCGACTTCGGCGACGGGGAGGACTTAGACGCCGAACTGGACGAGGACTTCGACGCCGAACTGGACGAGGACTTCGACGGCGATGATGAGGACTTCGGCGATGACGACGACTTCGACGGCGACGATGAGAACTTCGGCGATGACGAGGACTTCGACGGCGACGACGGCGACGACAGCGACGACGATGATGAAGCCGAGTCGGAGGAGGAGGACGAGGACGAGGACGACGACGACGTTCCCCTGCCGGCGGATGACGACGACGACGAAGAGGTTCACCCCAGCGATGTGGAGGCCGACCTCGAGGAGATCCTCCGGGACCGCATCGCGGCGAGCGACGACGACGAGGAGGACGAGGAGGAGGAGGCTCCCGGCCAGACCAAGGCTGCACCGTCGGTGGCACCGCAGCGCTCGGACGAGTGGACCTGCAACCAGTGCTTCCTCATCGTGAGCATGACCCAATTCGGATCGCGGGCCAATCCCGTGTGCCCGTCGGGCGAGGAGCCCTGCGAGTCCATCGAGAGGATCTTCCGCGGCTGAGTGCCCGAGTGATGCCATGGCCGTCACCCACCCCCTCCGATGACCTCGATCGACGAAGGGGCTAGGCGGGCCGTCGACGCCGATATCGCGGCGGTGGCCGAGCTGGCGACGGGGGCGGCTGCCGAACTGGCTCCCCGCCGCGGCGGCTATGTGTGGGCCCGCCTGGAGGCGCGATCCGGGCCGCTGGAGCAGAGCTTGGATCGCGACCACCGATCCGATGACGCGCTGGTGGTGGTCGGCACCATCGACGGGGCGGTCGTCGGCTATGGGGTGATCCGCCTGGTCGAGCTCCACGACGGTGACGTGCTGGGGCGCGTCACCGACATCTACGTACTGCCCGAGGCGCGCGGTGTCGGGGTGGGGGAGGCGATGATGGGGGAGCTGATGGACTGGGCCGGGCGGCGAGCCTGCATCGGAGTCGACAGCCTGGCGCTGCCCGGTGATCGCGAGACGAAGAACTTCTTCGAGACGCACGGCCTGGTGGCGCGAGCCATAACCGTGCACCGCTCGCTGGCGGACACAGCCAAGTCCCGTCGATGATCGCAGGTGTAGAGGTCGCGGTGGGCGCGATCGTTCGTCGCTCCGACGAGCTGTTGCTGGTGAAGCGCGGCCGGCCGCCGGGCGCGGGGGAGTGGTCTGTGCCGGGAGGACGGGTTGAGCCCGGCGAGATGCTGATGGAGGCCGTGACCCGCGAGTTGCAGGAGGAGACCGGGCTGGACGGTGTCTGCGGCCGGCTGGTGGGCTGGGTGGAGCGCATCGGCGACGACCGGCACTTCGTCATCCTGGACTTCGAGGCAACCGTGACCGGCGATCTGACCCCCAGCGCCGGGAGCGATGCATCCGAGGCCCGGTGGTGGCCCGTGACCGAGGTTGCCAGGCTGCGGCTTGTGGACGGTCTGGCCGAGTTCCTGCACGACCACGGGGTGATCCCGACGATCGTGTGAGCCGGGCCGGCTCTATTCGGCCCCGGCGTCGCCGTCCGCAGCGGGCTTCGGAGGGGGAGGGGGAGGGCGCAGTCTGGTCTGAGTGGCCGGCGCGGGCTCGATGCCGAAGAGAGCCGCGATCTGCGGAACCTGGTCTGCCAGCCGGCGGATGGTGGCTACCAGGTCGTCGCTGGGCCTCTCGGGAATGCCCTCGGGAACAACCTGCGTGCGGACGGGGGAGACCGCGACCGAGTCCACCACCGTGGCCCAGCGCTGCTGGTTGGCGGTCGGGTTCAGGTCGGCGGCGGCCATGTTGGCGAGGCGCTCGGCCATGTCGGGCGGCAGCGGCGAGCCCGGTTTGACCGGCCGGGAGCTGATGCGCAGTGCCCTGACGGTTCGACCCTCGCCGATGGTGCCGGCCAACTCGTCCAGCCACTTGCGGTGGTCGACCTCCAGGCGCTGGGTCAGGCCGGCGCGCAGGCTCTCGGCCAGGGCCCTCGTCTCGTCGTCGCGGGCGGCCCTGTCGGCGGCCGCTATCACGGAGCGGATGTCCCGCAGATCGACCTTGGCGATGCCGGCGAGGGCCGCATCGGCCCGGTCATGCCACTCGGCCGCCTTCATGACGGGAGCGAGCTGTTCGGCCAGCGCCAGGACAGGCTCCGACTTGATCTGGGGGAGATTCTCCTCGGCCGCCTTGGCGTTCATGCGGTCGATCGAGCGGCGCACGCCCGGGACCCCGCCCTTGAGCACCTCGCGAGCCAGGGGCCTCTGCTCGGAGGGAAGCGCCTCCAGCGCCGCCTGGCGATGGACCCGCTTGGCTCTGAGACCGGGCGTCCTTGGACGGGGGGCTCCGGCGGAACGCCTGCCCTCCTTGGGCCGGGCGCTCTTCGAGAAGCGCTTCTCGTTGCTGCGCCGGTCGCGGCCACCGTCCCTCTCGGCGCCGCGACCCGAGTCGGGATCGCGTCCGCCGCGGCTGGAGCGGCCGTCACGATCGCGGCGGGGCTTGCCACCTTCGCCGCCCCTGCGGTCCCCGTCGCCGTCGCGCTCCCTGCGGCGCGGGCCTCGCTCGGAGCGGTCCCGGCGGTCGCGACCCTTGCGTCCGTCGCCCTGGTCCCGCCCGCGCCGGCGTCCGCCCTTGGAGCGCTCATCATCGTCCGGAAAGCCCCGGTCGCCACGGTTCCGGCGATCGGAACGTGACACCAGCGCGGTCGTAACGGGGGGTCCGGCGCCTCCGCCGATCAGCTCGAGGCGTCCCGCGGGCTCGGTGCGAGCACGGGGAGCTACCAGTGCGGTGACCTCCAGGCCATCGAGTCCGCCGTCCACTTCGGCCTTCAGCACCGAGCCCACTGCGGCCGCGTCGGGAACCAGTTCACCCGATACCTCGCCCTTGGGCTGGCGGGCTCCCGCAGCCCTCCAGGTCCAGGTGCCATCGTCTCGCCGGCTGGTGAGCTCGATCTCAAGTCGTCGGGGCACGGCCCACAAAGCTACACGCCGGGGCCTCGCTCAGCGCCTTCGAAGCTGTCTCCCGACGGGCGCGCCACGCACCCGGGCCCCGTAAGGCTACCGCCGGAAATATGGATTATGTAAAGTAATGGATCTGGTGAGGTGGAGTCTGGCAAGGGCCGAAGCTCTCGCGCCTCTGAGCGGCTGATCCGCTCGGTCGCTAGCTCTGGGCGTGGGACACCGGTCCGGGACCGTCGAGGATCCAGCCGGCCGATGCGCCGATGGCGTCGCGCACGAACCGCCCGGCCGCGGAGACCGCCGCCCGCAGATCCCGACCGAGGGCCAGATGGGCGGCCAGCGCAGCTGAGAACGTGCAGCCGCTGCCCCGGACGTTGTCGGTCGCTATCCGCGGGCCCCGGACGATCCAGGCGTCGCCCGATGCGGTGATCACCGCGTCGTCGGGATCGCCCTCGAAGCCACCGCCGGTCACCACCACGGCCTCTGCGCCCAGGTTCCGGAACGTCTGGGCGCAGTCCAGCACCGCCTCGGCGCTCGGCAGTGGCGCACTTGCCAGCAGCTCGGCCTCGCTCCGGTTCGGGGTGATCGCCCGAGCCAGCGGGAACAGCCTCTGGCGGTACGCGTCCTCGACGTCGCCGGACACGAAGCGGGTTCCCCTGCCGTCGACCATGACCGGATCCACAACCGGGGCGGGCAGCACGCTCCGCTCGATCCTCTCGGCGACCAACTCCACGATCTCACGCCGGCGCAGCAGCCCGGTCTTGGCTCCATCCACCCCGAGGTGGTCGGCGGCGGCGTCGATCTGGGCCGCCACCAGGCTCGTCTGAACCGGATCGGAGGCCGTGACCGCGGTCAGCGACTGGGCGGTCACCGCAGTGAGCGCGCTCGCACCATGCACGCCGAGGGCCGCGAACGTGGCCAGGTCGGCCTGCACGCCTGCTCCCCCCAGCGGGTCCGAAGCGGCTATCGTGAGCAGCACCGGCGGCATTGTCGACACCACGACCCTAGATCGTGCCACATCGCCACCTCGCCGCACCGCCACCGCTTGGGGTCGCCGGATCGTCATCGTGCTGCTCCCAAGTCCCCTACCTGGAAGACCCCACGCATGGAATCGACTCGCGGGAAGCTGCTGGTGGCCGCCCCGAGCCTGCTTGATCCGAACTTCCGCCAGACGGTGCTGCTGATGCTCGAGCACGGAGCAGAGGGCGCCCTCGGCGTGGTGCTCAACCGGCCCAGCGAGTTGCCGGTCAAGGGAGCCATCGACGAGTGGGACGCGGCGGCGAGCGAGCCCCGGGTGGTGTTCGTGGGTGGTCCTGTCAGCCAGTCCTCGGTGATCGCGCTGGCGTCGGTGGCCCTCGACGACGCCGACGACCACTGGTCACAGGTGGTGGGCCGGATCGGCACCATCGACTTGGAGAAGAACCCGAGCGACATCGGCGGGCTGGACCAGGTGCGCATCTTCGCCGGCTACGCGGCGTGGGCCCCCGGCCAGCTCGAGGGCGAGCTGGACGAGAACGCCTGGTTCGTGCTCGACCACGACGGCGCCGACCCGTTCGTGGAGGCTCCCGAGGAGCTGTGGTGGGAGGTGTTCGCCCGCCAGGACGGGGAGTTGAACCGCCTCCGGCTGTACCCCCGCAACCCGACCGACAACTAGCTCGACAACCCGACCGACAACTAGCTCGACTCGCTCGGCTCCGGGCTGATCCTGGCGATGATCTGCTCTATCTCGCCGGTGATCAACTCCACCACCCAGCCCGATCCTGTCCGGTTGAGGTGCACCCCGTCCTGCTGGCGGACGAGCACCGGCCTTCCCTCGGGATCGTCCGGCGGCGCAACCGCGCTGCGGTAGGGCTCGTCGCCGCCGAACACGTCCCAGATGTCGACCATGGTGACGAAGTCCCGCGCCCCGGCCTCAGCCGCCGCGAGCCGGTTCATGAGCGCGTAGCCCTCCCGGAACTCGTCGCTGCGGGTCGGGGGCAGGCCGACCCAGATCACATGCCGGTGGGGAGCCCGCAGGACATCGAAGAGTACGCCGAGGCGGCGGGACCACTCATCGCTCCATTCATCGCTCCCCCGGTCGAGGAGGACTCCGTCCTCCGATGTCACGGACTGCCAGTCGTTGCTGCCCAGGGTGGCCACCACCAACTCGGGGTTGTAGTCCGTTGCGACCGCGTGGAGGTGGACCGGCCAGTTGAAGTAGCTGGGACGGGACAGGCCGGTGGAGTGCCGCTGGTCGAGGGTTATGTCCATCACGTCGGTGAGGGGGCCCTCGCGCCGCAGGCCCTGTCCGAGGTAGAGGGCCTGGCTGTCGCCGGCCACCCAGATCCTCAGCGGAGTCTCCGCCGTCACCGGTACCGGGCGAACGTAGGCCGGCGGGCCCTCGGGCGCTGTGGTGGTGGTCGTGCTCGGGCCGGCAACCGTGGTCGGCGCGGTAGGGGTCGATGCCGCCAGCGGTCCGCCGGGCGAGCTGTCGGGCTCGGGGGTCGCCTCAGCTTCGACGGGCGCGTCGTCGGGCTGGCTGGGCGCCTCGGTTTCGGGGGGCGCGTCGTCGGGCTGGCTGGGCGCCTGGAGTTGCAGGAGGTCCTCCACGTCGCCGATCACATCGATCTGCTGGCCCGCCTCATCGCCGGCGCCCCGCAGGTCGCGCAGCAGGTCGTAGGGACGGTTCAGCGACAGGCTGTTGGCCAGCTGGTCGGTCTCGTTGGCTGCTTCCAGCCAGCGGTCCCGGTCCGGGCCGAAGGGCAGCCTGTCGGCGATGTCCACGATCTTGCCGCTCACCAGCAGGGCGGCCACTCCCAGGCACAGGGTCGCCGACAACACCGACGCCGGAACCGACTTGGTGGGCGTCTCGTGGTCGGCGGTGTCGGGAAGCGGCGGCCTGATCTTCCCCACCGCCCGACTCAACTGCCGCGACACTCGGCCCACCGCCTCCACCACGAAGCTCAGCCGTCGCCGGATCCGCCTGAGGCGGAACCGCTCGACCAGCCCGATCACCGGCTTCTGCTCACTGCCCATCAGAACTGGAAGTAGATGTAGTCGGCGACACCCTCGGGGCCGAGCGCCACCACGATCATCGTCCACACCGCGAACGCGGCCGCAATCACCGCCGAGGGGGCCTCTGCCGACCGCTTCGACCAGCGTTCGGCGAAGGCGAGCGGCACATACTGGGCCAGGATCGAGCCCACGATCACGGCCAGCACCGTCGGGGTGAGCAACTCGCTGCCGGTCCCCCACCCCGACAGCAGGCGCTCGAAGACATCGCCGGCGTGGGCCAGGGTCTCGCTGTTGAACAGCACCCAGCCCGCACACACGAAGTGGAACACGGCCAGAACCCGCAGCCACGGCCCGAGCGCCGATCCGGGGCCCGGTGCGCTCGGGGCCCTCGACGGTGCCGGGCCGGCGTCCGGTGCCTGCAGGGCGGAGGTCCTGGTCGACCACATCCGGCCGGCCAGCCGCTCGGCGGCCAGCCCGGCGCCGTGGTAGAGACCCCAGACGATGAACACGCCGGCCGCGCCGTGCCACAGCCCGCCCAGCCCCATCGTGACCAGAAGGTTGATGTAGGTGCGTACCCGGCCCCGCCGGTTGCCGCCCAGCGGGATGTACAGGTAGTCGCGCAGCCAGCGCGACAGGGTCATGTGCCAGCGCCGCCAGAAGTCCTGGATCGACACCGCCGCGTAGGGCCGGTCGAAGTTCCGCGGGAAGCGGAATCCCATCAGCAGGGCCACACCGATGGCCATGTCGGTGTAGCCCGAGAAGTCTGCGTAGATCTGGACGGCGTAGCCGTACACCCCGAAGAGCACGTCGACGGCCCCGTAGCTGCCCGGGGAGGCGAACGCCTCGTCCACTATGGCCCCGGCCAGGAAGTCGGCCACCACCACCTTCTTGAACATTCCCCTGCCGATCAGCTGGGCCGCCCGGCCCAGCTCGATCCGGTCGAGGCCCCGGTCCGACCACAGTTCCAGCTGCACCGGGTCCTCCAGATCGCGCCGGCGGGCGCCGGTGCTGCGGTGGCGGGACCGGCGCGGGAACCGCATCTGGGGAAGGAACTCTCCGGGCCGGACTATCGGCCCGGCCACCAGTTGCGGGAAGAACGACAGGTAGACGGCGAAGTCGAGCAGCGGCGCGGGATCGCTGTCACCCCGGTGGACGTCGACCACGTAGCTGATGGCCTGGAACGTGAAGAAGGAGATGCCGATGGGCAGCACGATGCTCAGAGCGGGGCTGGAGATGCCGAAGCTGCTCTCCAGGCTCTGCGTGAAGAAGCCGTAGTACTTGAAGAAGGCCAGCACCCCGAGGTCGAAGATCACCCCCACCGCCACCGCGGCCCGTCGGGCGCCGGGGTGGGTGAAACGGCGGTTCATGCGAGCCGCGACCGCGTTCACCAGCGTCATGGCCACCAGCAGTAGAACGAAGCGCCGGTCCCAGGCAGCGTAGAACCAGTACGAGGCGCCCAGGACGAACAGCTTCCAGGGCTGCGGGAACCGTCTCAGAGCCCAGCTCACCGGCAGGACCACGGCGAAGAAGGCCGCAAACGTGAAGGTGGGAAACAGCACCGCCGGCCAACGCTAGTTCGGGCCTGCCTGAAGAACATGCGACTCGGCACCTTGACGACGAACACACGTTCGCTATATTGGCATCGTGAAGATTGCCGGGCCGGGCACCGGATCAGGCTCTACGGCGGGCTCCACGTCAGGCTCCAGGCGGGGCACCCGGTCAGTCACTCAGGCCGACGTGGGCCCCCTCCAGGGTGACCTGTTCGCCCAGGGTCGGCCGGCGGTGAGCACCTCGGCGGCGGTGGAGCACCTGGAGCTGGACGGCCGGAGCTGGCTCGAAGTCTCGGTCCGGTGGCTGCTCGGCGGCGACCAACTGCTCGAGGAGCTGGCGGCGGGCCTGCGCTGGACCCGGGCCGAGCGTCCGATGTACGGGCAGATGGTGGAGGAGCCCCGCCTGGGGGCCCACTTGAGACCCCGGTCGGCCGGCGTTCCGGACGTCATCGACGACATGGCCGCCGCTCTGGGAGACCGGTACCGGTGCCGGTTCAACTCGGTGTGGGTCAACTACTACCGCGACGGCCGGGACTCGGTGGCCTGGCACAGCGACCGGATAGGGATCGACCCGGCCAAGGCCGTGGTGGCCATCGTGTCTCTGGGAGGGCCCCGCCGGCTACTGCTCAGAGCCAAGGCCCGCGGCGGTCGCAGCCGCTCGTTCACGCTGGCATCCGGGGACCTGCTGGTGATGGGGGGCTCCTGCCAGCAGGACTGGGAGCACTCGATTCCCAAGGTTGCGTCCGCCCCGCCCCGTATGAGCGTCACCTTCCGCCGTACCCGCGCCAACGACCCGAGCCGGTAGCCTCCGCGGCGTTACGGCCGGCGTCGAGGACAGGCGGGACGACATGGGGCGGTTCGACGGCAAGGTTGCGCTCATCACCGGGGCGGCCTCGGGCATGGGGCAGGCGGTGTCGATCCGCCTGGCCGCCGAGGGGGCCCAGGTGTTCGGGGTGGATGTGAACGATGAGGGCCTGGCCGAGACCGCGTCGCAGATCGCCGGGTCGGGGGGCCGGATCGAGGCGCAGCACTACGACCTCCGGTCGGTCGACGACTGCAGGGCGGCCGCGGCTTCGTGTGCGGACACCTTCGGGCGCATCGACGTGCTCGGCAACATCGCCGGCGTCTCCTGGCAGGACCGGGTGGAGGACATCACCGAGGAGAAGTGGGACCTCATGTTCGACGTGAACGTGAAGGGCATGTTCTTCCTGACCCAGGCCGCGCTCCCCCACCTGCTGGCCTCCGGCGGCAGCATCGTCAACATCGCCTCCAATGCCGGGCTCCAGGGTCTGGCCTACACCACCCACTACTGCGCCACCAAGGGCGCGGTGGTGCAGCTGACCAGGGCCCTGGCCATGGAGCTGGCCAAGACCCCGGTGCGGGTCAACGCCATCGCCCCCGGCGGCGTGGACACCCCCATGACCAGGGACTTCCAGATGGTCGCCGACGCCGACCGGCACTTCATCCGCCGCATGATGGCCTTCAAGCCGATGAGCGGGCCCGAGCACATCGCCGCGTTGTTCGCCTTCGTGGCCTCCGACGACTGCCCCGGCATCCACGGCGCCATCCTCAGCGTCGACGGAGGCCTCACCAGCTAGCGACTCGAGGCAGCCTCCCGGGCCTCGCAGATCTCCGAGACGGCGTCAGCTGAAGCTCCGGCCGCCTCCGCGATCTCCTCGACGGAGGCCCACCGGTAGGCGAAGCTCACCGCGAACTCCCAGTTGCGGACCGCGTCGTCCCTCGCGTCCGGCCGGTCCTTCTCGCGTGCCATGCCGGCCAGGAACCGGAGCGCGGCCCGCTTGCTGCTGGCTTCTATCTCGGCCTCGTCGAAATCGTCCAGCGTCAGTGCCCTCGTCATTCCGGATCCTCCTTAGCTGCAATTATCTTGTCAATCACGTTCCTTATGATGATTGCCGCTGCAAGTTCGTAGCTTTCGCGCTCGACGATAGTAGCAACGCCGTTGAGCGCTTCGAGCAGGTGAGACACCTCCTCTTCGCTCAGGTCAAGGACAAGACGCATGGATACATTATATATCAGAAAACATCATAGAACACCTGTTGTGCGGAACGAGCGAGTCAGGGCAGGCGGGAGGCTTGGCGGCCGTCGATCTCGCCGAAGAACTGGGCCGCGGCCTTCTGGACGCCGCTCGACCATGTCGGGTAGGCGTGCGACGCTTGGGCCAGACGTCCGGCGAATGCGCCGGTGCGCATCGCCAGCACGATTTCCTGGATCATCTCGCCCGCTCTGGGCGCCACGATGGTGGCGCCCAGGATGCGTCCCCCGCCCGCGTTGCGCAGCAGGCGGCGGGGGCCGGCCACGATGGCGATGAAGCCGTCGGTACGGCCTTCGGTGACCGCCCGGTCAACCTCGGCCAGCGGCAGGTAGGCCACCCGGCTTCCCGGCGGCGCGCCACTCGGCGTCACGCCAACTGAGGCCACCTCGGGATCGGTGAACACCACTCTGGGAACCAGCCCGCCCCGGAACTGTCCCCTCTGGCCCTTGCCCAGCGCGTTTCCCGCCGCGATCCGGCCCATCTCGTCGGCCGCGTGGGACAGCATCATCGTTGTGAAGTGCTTCCGCTGGCGGGAGGCTCGGAGTACAGATGATCCGTCGCCTCCTCGCGGCCGCCGGTTGCCGCGGAACAGTCTTGATCGCCATGGCTTCTCGCCGCTGGCCTTGTCGGGTTCGGCCCAGAGCAGGGGCCGGCCTCGTGACCGGTACGGGAGGCGGTCCCGCCAGGAGGCGACATCGCCGGCCGCGTACACACCCTTCACCGACGTCTCGAGCCTCTCGTCAGTGAGGACATGGGCTGACCACTCGCCCAGTTTGAACCTCATCTCCTCGAGTCCCAGCCCCGCCGTGGCCGGTGTCCGGCCAGCGGCCACCAGGAGCCGCTCCACCACCGCCTTCTCCGGTCTCCGGTTGCACGACACCGAGTACAGGCCGCCGTTCCGTCCGCCCACGCTGCTCGCGGCTTCGACCCGCTTGACATACGAGTTGCGGCGTACTGTCACGCCCAGTCGTTGCAGAGCCTCCCTGACAAGGCGGGCGGCCTCGGGCTCCTCGTCGGGCAACAGCTGCTGCCGTTCTTCGAAGAGGGTCACCTCCACCCCGAGGAGTGCGAAGGCCTGGGCCAGCTCGCAGCCCGTGGGCCCGCCGCCGATGATGCCGAGCGACTCCGGGGCCTCGGTCAGGTCGAAGACGGTCTCGTTGGTCAGGGGCTGGGCCTCGGTCAGGCCCGGAATGTGGTCGGGCAGCGAGGGCCTCGAGCCGGTGGCCAGGACGATGCGGGGCGCGGTGATACGCCGCTCCCCCACCGCCACCGTGTCGTGGGTGGCCAGCCGGGCCCGGCCTTCGATCACCGTGACGCCCCGGCTGCGGAGCACGTCGGCCGACTCGGTGGCCGCGATGTGCTCGACGGTCGCGCGGACCCGGGCCATGGCCTCGGTGAAGCCCAGCCCGTCGCGGGCCGCGGCCAGCAGCGTCTTGGACGGCACGCAGCCGGTGAAGGTGCAGTCCCCGCCCGGCGCCGAGTCGGTGACCAGGGCCACGTCGGCTCCGGCCCAGAGCGCGGCCCGCACCGCGCCCAGCCCGGCCGCGCCCCCGCCCACCACGATCAGGCCGTGGTCCATCATCCGGGCCCGTCTCGCCCGCTTCGTCACTCCTGGGATGGTATGGGGATCGGGTTCAGCTGTGGGCGGCGTCGAGGGCGGCCCGGAACTCGGCCACCAGCGAAGCCACGCCGTCGGGACCGGCGCCCTCCAGCATCCGGGTGACGATGGCCGAGCCGACCACCGCCCCGTCGGCCACCTGGCACACCTCGGCCGCCTGCGCGGGCGTCCCCACGCCCACCCCTACCAGCACCGGAATGTCGGTGACCGCCTTGAGGCGGGCCGCGGTGCGGGTAGCACTGGCAGCCAGTGCCTCACGAACCCCGGTGATGCCCATCAGCCCGACGCTGTACACGAAGCCCCGGGACCGGGAGCAGATTCGGGGCAGGCGCTCATCGGGCGCGGTGGGCGCGGCCAGCAGAACCGTCTCCACTCCGGCCGCATCGGCGCACTCCGCCCACTCCCCCACTTCCTCCAGGGGCAGGTCGGGCAGGATGCAGCCGTCGACGCCGGCGTCGGCCAGCGACGACGCGAACCGCGCGTAGCCCATGTGGTGAGCGATGTTCACATAGGTCATCACCGCGGTGGGCACCCCGATCTCGGCTGCGGCCCCCCTCACTGCGGCCAGGATGGACTGCGGGGTGGCGCCCTCGGACAGGGCCTTGTCGTTGGCCTGCTGGATGACGGTGCCGTCCATCACCGGGTCCGAGAACGGCACGCCGATCTCGATGGCGTCGGCTCCCGCGCCGGCCACCGCGCAGATCGTCTCCAGCCAGTCGTCGCCCAGGCCGCCGGTGAGATAGGGCACGAAGCACTTCCCGCCGCGGTGGCGACGGTCCCGGAGAGCACTCTCCAGCCTCCCCCAACTGTGGCCGGCCCCGCCGGGAGGGGTGCCGCCGGCAGCGCCGGTCACCCGAGGATGCCCATCATCTGGTCGACGTCCTTGTCTCCCCGGCCGCTGAGGTTCAACAGCACGGTGAGGCCGGCCAGCTCGGAGCGGGCCCTCGACACCCAGGCCAGGGCGTGGGCGCACTCCAGCGCCGGGATGACGCCCTCGGTGCGGGACAGGAGGCTGAACGCCTCGATCACCTCCGCGTCGGTGACCTGCTCGTAGGTCGCCCGCCCGGTGGCGGCCAGATGCGAGTGCTCGGGGCCGACGCCGGGGTAGTCGAGGCCGGCCGAGATCGACTCGGCCTCCAGCACCTGGCCCCACTCGTCCTGCATCAGGTACGACCGTGAGCCGTGGACTATGCCGGGCACGGCCCGTCCGATGGCCGCGCCCCCGGCCGGCTCCACCCCCACCAGGCGGGCGCCGGTGTCGGCGAACCCGGCGAATATCCCGGCCGCGTTGGAGCCGCCCCCCACCGCGGCGGTCACCACGTCGGGCACCCCGCCGTCGAGGATCCCGGCGCACTGGCGGTGAGCCTCCTCCCCGACCACCCGCTGGAACTCGCGCACCATCCACGGGTAGGGATGGGGGCCCATCACCGATCCCAGGCAGTAGTGGGTGGTGTCGGCCACCGACACCCAGTGACGCATGGCCTCGTTGACGGCGTCCTTGAGGGTGCACGACCCGGTCTCGGCCGCCCGCACCTCGGCGCCCAGCAAGCGCATGCGGAACACGTTGAGCTCCTGGCGGGCGATGTCGACGGTGCCCATGTACACGATGCAGTCCATGCCGAACAGGGCGGCCGCGGTGGCGGTGGCCACGCCGTGCTGGCCCGCGCCGGTCTCGGCCACCAGGCTTGTCTTGCCCATACGTTGGGCCAGCAGGGCCTGCCCGAGCACGTTGTTGATCTTGTGGCTGCCGGTGTGGTTGAGGTCCTCGCGCTTCAACAGGATGCGCATCCCGAGCTCGTTGGACAGGTTGGGGCACTCCGTCAGCGGCGACGGCCGCCCCGCGTAGTCGCTCAGCAGGCGGTCCAGCTCGCCCCGGAAGGCTGGGTCGCCCCAGGCGGAGCGGAAGGCGCGGTCGAGCTCCTGGCAGGCGGGGACCAGCGTCTCGGGCACGAACATGCCGCCGAAGTCGCCGAAGCGCCCGTCGGCGCTCGGCTCGCCCATGAACCCGCCCGCGGGCGGGTTCATGAGTCCTGTTCCCAGTCGTACGGGCCGGCGCTCGTGCCCAGCCGGGGCTCGGCGCCCGCGGTGGGTCTGTCGTCGGCAGCGATGTCGCGGCTCGTCTTGGCCGCCTCGATGAAGGCTCGCAGCCGGGCCGGATCCTTGCGGCCCGGCCGGCTCTCCACACCGCTGGCCACGTCCACCCCCCACGGCCGCACCCGGCGTATGGCTCCGGCAACGTTGTCGGCGTCCAGGCCGCCGGCCAGGATCAGCCGGTGACCGGCCAGAGGGGCGCCTTCGGCCAGCGACCAGTCGAACACCTCGCCGGAGCCGGGCCGCTCGTTGTCGATCATGACGGCGTCGGCGCCGTAGTCGCCCAGGCACCGCAGTCCCTCATGGCCGGGAGGGAAGACCTTGATGGTCACCGGAACCCGCTCGGCCACCCAAGCGGTGTCGGTGGGCGACTCGTGGCCGTGCAGCTGGGCCGCTCCCAGCCGTGCGTCGGAGGTCATCTTCACGACGCGCGACGCCATCTCGTTGCGGAACACCCCCACGCTGAGCACGTCGCTGGGCAGGCGCCGGACGATGTCGCGCACCCTGTCCAATGACATCTGGCGGGGCGAGGGTGCGAAGATGAACCCGACCGCGTCGGCGCCCATGGCCACGGCCAGCAGCGCGTCGTCCTCGTTGGTCGTGCCGCAGATCTTCACGAACACGCCCCGACGCTACTTGCTGCTGGCCCGGCGCGGCCTGATAGCGCGCACCGGGCGCAACGCCCCGGCCTCAGCGCATGGGGCCGCCCCGGCTGCGGACCAGCACCACGAACGGCGACAGCACGAACAGCAGCACGGACAGTCCCAGCAGGAACAGCCCGAGCCGCAGCAGCACGAATCCCCCGGCCATCACCCCGAAGATCACCGCGAAGATACCCACCACGAAGGCGGCCGGCGCGCCGAGGCGCATCCAGCCGGGAAGGTCGCCCTCGGTGATGGGCCGGTCATCGGCATCGACGCCGGCCTCGAAGTCGTCGTGGACGAAACCGATGTCCTCGTCGCGGTGCTGGGCCGGCTGCGGCTGCTCCGGCGTCGGTCCCGGCCGGGGCCCGGGTTGCGCCGGCGGAGTCAACCGGCGGTCGACGGCGGCCCGCGAGTCGGAGTCGGACAGCACCTCCCAGGCCAGGTTGATGCGGCGCATCTGCTCGGTCGCGGCGGGATCGTCTCCCCGCACGTCGGGATGGCTGCGCCGGGCCAGCGCCACGTAGGCCCGCCGGATCTCCTCGGTGGGAGCGTCGCGGCCCACCCCCAGCACCGCGTAGGGGTCCATAGCGTCAGCGTACGCCGCCCCCGGGAGCAAAGCCCGTCACGCTGCCCGACGCGAGCAGCATGCCACACAGTACCACCAGCGCGCGCCGCGCCTGCCGAGACAACCGGTCCGAACGCTCAGCAACGGCCCCGGGCAGCCGACGGTGAGCCCGACACCTCGGTCAAGCCTCTCGATCTCGCCCGTCACACCAGCGTGCACGCCGGCAGACCATTCTCACTCCAACCAACAGCCCCGGCCTCGTAGCGCCCAGCCTTGGCAGCCACCCCCAAATCGATATCCGCATACAGAATCCCGATCCGATGACAACGAGCCCCGAACTCCCGATTCAGCCGCTCTGCCTCCACTACCGACGACGGCACCGCCAGCCGCCACCGTCGCATCAACTCCGCTGTCGCGACCTCCGCCGCCTCCTGGCGAGCGCTATGCGAAGCCACACGCTCCGCCGACGAATCAACCGCGCCCTGCACCAGCACCACCGCCACAGCCGCCAAACCCGCAACCGCAGTCACCACCAACAACCACCCCAACACCGCCAACCCCGCATCGCCTGAAGCCAAACCACCTCGGCGACAGAATCGATATCTGCAAGCCGTGCACACCACTGATCAATCCAATAGCCCTACTATTCCAGCGTCACGCCCTCAGAAAGCGCACACTCCTGAGGATCGTCCGCCGCCCTGCATACTTCTCTCACATCCAGTGGATACGTCGCTGCGGTCGTATAGGCAGCATGAAGGTAGTGGTTCCGAATTTGATTTATCATTTCTTCTCTTTCTAATGGATCCAAAGACGGAAGTGTCGCTGCATAGCGACTGCACGCATGCCTCAGGTCTAGCAATTCATCACTCGTGAACCCAAGGGACTCTGCAATCTCATGATGCGCCGCGGCCATATCGCGGAGTTCTTGAAGCACTTCAAGGTTGGGATGACCATCCAATTCTCCTCGATCTAAAGCGTCTAGAGCGAACTGAGACTCTCCCGAACTGGGCAATCCGTTGGTCGGCTCGATGGCTGTAGAATCAACACGACTATCGAATATTGTCACGTCATCAGGGCTGGGATATAACAGCAGTGAGACATCATTAATTCCGTGTTCCTTGGCACACGCTGCTATCGATATGTCAAAGGCTATTTGAACCCTTTCCTTGTCGAAACCTGTCATTTCATCTGCAGAGAAGAGAGCCTTCTGAACTGTCAAGTCAAATACGATTCGCTGCCGTTGTATATCAGAAGCCTCGGAGATTTCTCGGGACAGTAGGCCCATTGCCTTAGCTTCATCCCTATAGGTTCGAAATCTTACATAAGGGTGCATCTTCGCTATATGGTCTGCGACCAGTTCGTCCACCCTAGTTGTATGCTCAATGCCAATAGTCCCAGCTAGCGATTCGCGAAGGCGAAGAATGTCTTCATCAATCGTGTCGGTTGAAACTGAATCGCCCCCGATCATCTCTGACGGTGTGTCATAATCAGCATTAGAACATGATATTGTCAAGCCGCTGGCCAGCATGATCATCAGAATCCAGCGAGCGTATGGCAGGGTACTGGTCGACAACCAGAAATGTATAGTATTGTTTGATTTTGACGTCATAATCATCTTTACTGCGCTGGCAGGATCCTTCCACTATGTGAAGCTCGGCTGCAAGGCCGTGATTAGGCTCTGGATTAGATATATTTCGGAGTGACAGATCCGCTTTTCTTCTGTCATTCGCTGAAGCGCATTTGTGATGTCCATAGGAATGTTCTGAATTATTGATTCGAGGCAAACATTCTTAAGGTCACTGAAGAGGCGTCGATCCGCTTCAGTTCTTGAAATGGTATTCCAAGTGTCGAGGCTTGGGTCTACCTGACGTTCGATCCGCTGTAGATTCTGCCAGTTGAAATCGTGCCTCATGCACGCCGATTCGAACCTCTCCAATAGACGTTTGCTCTGATACGGAAACCCATTGGTCTGGGGATTACGATACTGGTGTCCGTTACACCCGTCCGTATCCCAACTCAGGTATGAGAGGTTCGCTCCCAATATGTTGCTCACCTTGGGGTGGACATTCAAGAATTTTGGCAGTGACATTCCGCTCCCTCGCATGCCGATATTCCCGAGTAGCTGAACGTCCCGTAATTGCTCAGATCCTGGTGGCACTTGCAGTGAGAGGCTAAATTGGTTTGTGCCATCCTTGTCGTATGGATCTGAAGTTGCGATCTCGACAAGGTAATTGCCAGCGGATAGTCCATAGATATTTCCTGATGCAAGGTTCGAATCAGCATTAGAGCCGAATCGCAGAAGACTTGCTGTCGAGGGAGACGACCCGTCATAGATGTGGACGGCAGCGGTGGGATCTGAAGTCAGCTCAAACTTGATTGGGAGGGTTACACCTGCGAATCGACCGGGCGTAGACACGCTAACGTGATAGTATTTTGCGGCTGATGAAGGACGGGCTATAGAGGGGCACTTGGCCTCCCAGTCGCCAGAATCTGTGACTCTGCCCCATTTGGGATCCGAGGCTGAGATTAGGACTCCGATGCAAGATTGCGAGACCGCTGGACGGGAACCGGACTTGACGCAACTGCCGTCGGAGGCCGTTGTGTGGCCACTGGGACACTTGGCAATGACGGTGAAGGGATGGCGGTCGACACGTCCAGGCTGGATTAGCCGCATCTCTAGCTTCCAGTTGCCAGCACGATGAGCAGTGATGCTCAGCGACGGCTGGCCGTCTAGTTCGACATAGTTGGACCTCTTGACTTCAATATCGAGTCCAGCGGTGGTGACCGGGCCGAATGTCGGCACAGCGACTCCGGCCGGAGCGATCTTGAACTCCACGAGCAAGCGCTGGCCGACGGTCACTGGGTACGAGGAGCCCAGGTCGGTGCTGGCGGGGGCGACGGCGGTGACGGTGACCTTGAAGTCGCCGGTGCGTAGCGGCCGGTAGGTGCTAGCAGAGATCGTGTAGTCGCCGGTGGGAAGGCTCAGGTTGGACAGCCTGGAGTCGTAGCGCGGTCCGCTGTCGTCGTCTTTGGCGACCTGCGTCCCGTCGGGGCCGTGGCCCCGCAGCAGGAACAGGTATGTGTCCTGGTCTCCCGAGCCAAGGTCGATGGTGACCTCCGCGTCAAGGTTCAGGCTGAACGTGTAGTGCTTGGCATAGAAGGTTCCGCTTCGGCCCCTACGGCCTTCAGGCAGCGCGCAGCCGTCCTCCCAGGATCCCGTCTTCGGGCCGAGGGTGCCCGAGCTGACCCTGCCAAGCGCTATCGTGCATACCGGCTCGGGCTCGCAGCTGCGGTCGCTCTGTTGGACGTGATCCTCCGTACACGACGCGCTGACAGTGAACTCCTCGGTGTCGGTGCGGCCCGGCTGCGCGAACGCGAGGGTGACCTTGTATAGGCCCGCGAGCTTTGGGGTGCCCGCCATACCGGCGCTGCCTGATCTGTCGGCCAAGGTGAGGCTGAGCCCCGACGGCACCACCGACTGCACCGATACCTGAGCCGCGTCGGGCTCATAGTTGAAGCCGGCACTGAACAGCTCGCCCACCGTGGCCTCATAGCGCTGCGCCAACCTCTCGACAGTGACAGGCTGCGCGGGTGCTGTGCAGCTGCGGTCGCCGTTCTGGGTGTGGTCCTGCGGGCATGCCACGTAGATGATGGTGCTGTGGGTGTCGGTGCGGCCCGGCTGCACGAACGCGAACGTCGCGGAATAGGTGCCCGCATGAGTGGGAGTGCCCGAAATCGAGACGGTGCCGAGGTTGCGCGTCAGCTCCAAGTTCAGTCCCGTGGGAGTGACTGACTGCACCGATGGCACAGCAGTCACAGGGGCGACCGAGATCGATAAATCCAGCGCCTCACCCACCGTGGCGTTGTAGGAGCCCGCGAGGCCCGTGACCGTCACTGGCGCGGCTTCTACGATGTCAGTGGCCACGGTGAGCGTAAACGATCCCTCCGAGCGCGCGCTGAAGGTAGTTGCGTCGATCGTGTACTTTCCCGCATCTAGGCCCAAGGTCAGACGCGAGTCGTGTGTCGTTGAGTCAGCGTCGTCGTTACGGGCCCGATAACTAGCGGAAGTGCCATGGCCTTCCAGTAGGTACAAGTATGCGTCCTGGCTGGAGGACAGGTCGATCGTGACATCCGCGTGCACGTCCAAGGTGAACTCATAGCGCTTGGCGTAGTAGGGGGTCTGGGAATCGCCCCGTAACGACGCGATGCACCTGTCAGAAGCCGCCCAAGAGCCCGACCGAGTCACCTTCAGCGAACCCAGTGTACCCAACGAGAACGTGCAGTTCCGTCCGACGGGTCGCACAGTCGTAGTAGTCGTCGTGGTTGTAGGTGCCGTCGTGGTCGTCGTCGTTGTGGTGGTGGCAGGAAGGGTGATGATGCAGTTTGTTCCCGAGAGGTAACCCTCCGAGCACGAGTAGGTGACCTTGACTGTGGACCGTGTCGTCACCGTAGTCGTCTTCGAGCATGTCGAGCTGCTTAGGAACCAGCCCGGGCGGCATTTGTACTCAGTCGTCACGATGCCTGCGGCCGTCAGAGTGCAATTCGTGCCGGACAGGCGACCCTCCGAGCACGAGTAGGTGACCTTGACTGTGGACCGTGTCGTCACCGTAGTCGTCTTCGAGCATGTCGAGCTGCTTAGGAACCAGCCCGGGCGGCATTTGTACTCAGTCGTCACGATGCCTGCGGCCGTCAGAGTGCAATTCGTGCCGGACAGGCGACCCTCCGAGCACGAGTAGGTGACCTTGACTGTGGACCGTGTCGTCACCGTAGTCGTCTTGGAGCACGTCGAACCGCTCAGCGCATACCCCGACGGGCACACCAGCGTCGCCGCCCGGGTGAGCGTCTTGACACACGACGATCCCACATCGGTGTACCCGGAAGGACACGAATACGTCACCGTCGGCCGCGAGTTGGTCGCCCCGACGCAGACCCTGGTCCCGAAGTGCGTCTCCAGGCGCGTCCCCGCCGGACACGAATAGCGCTTCAGCCTGCTGTGGGTGACGTTCTTCGCGCACACCGTCCAAATGAACGAATACCCCGACGGGCATTGCGCCACCGCGCTCGTCGTGACCGTGGTCGTCTTGGTGCACGTCGGGCCGTTGCCGCGGTAGCCGGCGGGGCACGAGTAGGTGAATGTGCGTGTCGCCGCGACCGTCTTGACGCACCCCACCCGGCTGCCCGAGTATCCCACAGGACACGACGTCTTGGTGACCGTCGATGCCTGCTCGGTCTCGGTGGTCGTCTTGGTGCACGTCGGGCCGTCGCCGCGGTAGCCGGCGGGGCACGAGTACGTGAATGTGCGTGTCGCCGCGACCGTCTTGACGCACCCCACCCGGCTGCCCGAGTATCCCACAGGACACGACGTCTTGGTGACCGTCGATGCCTGCTCGGTCTCGGTGGTCGTCTTGGTGCACGTCGGGCCGTCGCCGCGGTAGCCGGCGGGGCACATGTACTCGGTGGTCACCGCCGCTGGCACGGTCTTGGTGCACGACGAGCCATCGAGCGTGTAGCCCGCCGGGCACGACAGGGGCTGCGCCGCCGCCGCGCCGGTCTTCAGAGGGTCGGGTATATCGAGATCCTCAGTCGCCGGGAACCCCGCCAACCCGACCACCGCGACACAAAGCGCCAACAGCCACAACAGCATGCTGCGGGTCCGGCCACGCCGCGCCCTCGAATCGCGATGCCAGCAGGATGGGCGTCTCTCTCCCCCCCCCCCGCAGCGCGGCAGGCCTCAACGAGCCGACTGCCGAACGCCACAGGCTGCGCACGAGGAGCTTCACGATTCCACGGCTAGCACAACGCCGCCACGCCTGTCAAGCCGGTGCCTCAGGGCATCTCGCCGCGCTTGTGGCAAGACCACCCGGATGGACCGGGCCCGACCGGGGGGCCGCTGCGCGTCCCGCAAGCCTCGGAGGCACCGACACCCCCGGCGTCAGCGGGTGTAGCGGTGGGGAGGTGCGTGTCCTGGCCGGAGCCGGCATTGGATGCCGCTACGGGCGCCGATGTGGGTGCAGCGGGCCGGACTTGGCGGGCTCTCGTCAGCGGAGGCCGGCATGGCGCGGCTCAGGTCGCGAAACTGGGCCAGCAGATCGGCCGGCTCCACTTCGACTCCCGTTTCGTGCAGCGTCCAGCAGCGGTCCAGCAGTGCACTGCGCTGGTCGACCACGTACAGCATCGCAGGCAACGCGTACACCGTCCGTCCGGTGTCTTCATCGACCGACTCGTCGACCGCGCCCATGTCGGCGAGGCCGCGCAGACCCCGGCGCAGCGATCCCGGTGATCGCCCGGTCTTGTCCGCCAGATAGTCGACGGTGACGGCGGGCATCGTAGACATCTCAGCCAGCGCGGCGGCCGCAGCCGAGTGGGAACGCAACTTGAAGTTGTCGATGTCGCGCTGCATCTCGGCGATCGATTCCGCCACGACCTCGGCGTAGGCGCACGCGACCACGGCCGCATCCGCGATGTAGGAGATCGCCACCTCGGCGGTGGCGCCCCGCACCTCGCTGTCGTCGGCGCCGACGTAGGTCTGGTAGGGCCTCAGCGACTGGATGTACTCCTGCCTGCGCTCGCCGATGGCCGCCGACAGCGGTACCGCGACCGAGCCGGAGAGGCCGCGCTCAAGCACACAGTGCATCAGTGCCCGACCGATCCGGCCGTTGCCGTCGAGGAACGGGTGGATCGTCTCGAGCTGCAGATGGGCGACCGCCGCCCTCGCCAACGGATGCACCCAGCTGGGCGACGACACGTACTCCATGAGATCCTCCACGAGCGGGGCCACGAACTCGTGGGGTGCGGGCACATAGTGCGCCCGGGCCGGGGATCGCGTGCCGGGCGCACCGATCCAGACCTCGCGATCACGGAACCGGCCGGGCTCGAAAGCCTGGTCGGTGCCCTCGAACAGCACACGGTGCATCTCCTTGACGACGCCGGCGGTCACGGGCCGCGCACCGCGCCGGCCAACAGCAATCGCATGGGCGTTCAGCCTGACCGCCCCGAGCGCCTCGCGGTCGCGGGCCTGACGGGTCGGATCGCGGTGCCCGCGCAGCGATTCGAGCAGGCTCAGCGAGCGCAGGGTGGTGGAGATGCCCTCGACATCGCTCGATGCGATGCCCTCGGCACGGTTGAGGCACCATTGCAGCGCGGCGGAGGGCGCCACCCCCTGCTGCAGCGCCCTCAGTCGCACGGCGGCCGACTCCACCCGGCGCACCGTCTGCTGTTCGGGTATCAGCCGCCAGCCGCTGATGCCGTGCGGGACCAGCGCCTCGTAGGGCTCTGGACCGAGAAGGCCGTCATATGTCCGGCTGACCATACGCCCCATGGCTTCGCACTCTACTCATTCCACGGGCCTATTGAATTTGTGTGCAGTTCATAGCAGAAAGCGCTCACCAAGCTGCATTCGTGGGCGTTTCTGGCGATGAACTGTCGCCTCGAGCGCTGGGGTCAGCGCTTCATGCGCGACGCGCCACAAGGCATTCAAGAACGCGCTGCGTCAGCTTCCCCAGAACGCGCTTGCGGCCTTCCTGTACGCGCCGGGCGCCTGTCTTCGGACTGACAGAGTCTGCGGGATTCGCTGTTCGGGGATCAGGTGGCGGTGATGGCAACAGTGCGTCTAATGGGCTGGGCGGGTTGCGGCGGTGGACAGGATCTGTGCGGGATGGCCGGCGACGGTGGCGGCCGCGGGGGGGCTGATGTTGCGGTGGACCGGCGCCAGCGCGACGGTGGCGGCCGCGGCCTCGTCGAAGGCGGCCGACGTGACCTTGCCGACTGCCTTGTGCCCAACCAGGACCTCGGTGCCGGCCGGCACCTCGTCGTCGCATTGGATCTCCAGGAGGCGCACGGGGCGGGGCACGTGTCCGCCCCGGCTGTCGATGCGGGCCACCAGCTCCTGGCCCACGTAGCAGCCCTTGGTGAAGCTCACCGACGACTCCACCAGGCCCGGCACCTCCGCGGGGATGGTGCGCTCGGTCAGCTCCCGGCCCATGGCGGGCCAGCCGGCGCGGATGCGGGCCGCATCCCAGCCGTCGGCACCGGCCGCGGCCATGCCGGGGGGCGGGTCGAGCGACGGCCCGAGAAGGTCGACGCCCTCGAATCCGGGCCACGCGACCTCGGCCCGCACCGCCGCGTCCACGGAGCCGGGGCGCGCGTCGTCGGCCCGGACGCCGCGCAGCGACAGCATCCGCCACCCGGGCAGGGGCGCGAAGACGGCATCGACCCTCAGCCGGAAACGCTCCAGCCGGGCGGTCAGCGCGGTGCCGAAGCCGGCATCGACGTCCATCAGGAAGGCGCCGTCTCGGCGGCGGGTCAGGCGGAACCAGGCATCGACCTTGCCCTGGGGCGCCAGCACCAGCGACCACGCCGAGAAGCCCGGCGCGATCGACTCGACGTCCTGGGAGACCTGGCCCTGCAGATAGCCGGCCGCATCGGCGCCGGTCGCCAGCACCACATCTCGCTCCACCAGCGCGGCCGTCTCAGCCATCGGGGCGCAACCCCCGGTGCTCCGCGGTGGCGGCGGCCGGGTCGCCCGCCAGCTCGCGGGCCCGGGGCCGGCGCCGGGTCACCGCCTTCCTGCGCGCCTCGGTCATCCTGCGGGCTGCGGGCACCGCGGCCAGCAGGGCCCGGGCCTTGTTCACGCACTCGGCGTGCTCCTCCGCGGGCACGGAGTCGGCCACGATGCCCGCGCCGGCCTGCACCGACGCCCGCCCGTCGAGAACCAGCATCGTGCGGATCGTGATGGCGGTGTCGATGTTGCCCGAGAAGTCGATGTAGCCGACCACCCCCGCGTACGGGCCGCGCTTGACCGGCTCCAACTCGTCGATGATCTCCATGGCCCGGACCTTCGGCGCGCCCGACACCGTGCCCGCGGGCAGGGTGGCCCGCAGCACGTCGATGGGCGTGGCCCGCTCGGCCAGCCGCCCCGACACCTGCGATGTCAGGTGCATCACGTGGCTGTAACGCTCGAGGGTCATCATCTCATCGAGGTTGAGGGTTCCGAACTCCACTACCCGGCCGACGTCGTTGCGGGCCAGGTCGACGAGCATCACGTGCTCGGCCACCTCCTTGGGGTGCTCGGCCAGCTCGGCGGCCAGACGGCGGTCCTCGGCGTCGGTGCGCCCCCGGCGCCTGGTGCCGGCGATGGGCCGGCTGGTCACCTTGCCGTCGAGGAGCTTGACCATGGGCTCGGGCGACCCGCCCACCACCTCCAGGCGCCCGTGGCGCAGGAAGTACATGTAGGGGCTGGGGTTGACCTGGCGCAGCACCCGGTAGGCGTCGAAGGCGTCGGCGCCCAGGTCGAAGTCGAAGCGCTGGGACAGCACCACCTGGAACACGTCGCCGGCGAAGATGTGCTCCCGGGCCGTCTCCACCGCCTGGGAGTACAGCTCCGGACCCATGGTGGAGGTGGTGTCCACCGACTCCGGCACCTCGTCGCCGGCCGGTTCGGGCGGCGGCACCAGCGGCTCGTCGAGGGGCTTGGCGCCGTCGGCCGCGATGGCCTCGACCCGCAGCACCGCCTCGTAGTAGAGCCGGTCGATGAGCCGGTCGTCGGCGCCGGGTGGAACCACCACGTTGGAGATGAGGGTGGCCCGCTGGCGCCAGTGGTCGTACACGGCCAGCTCGCCGATCAACGACATCACCGCGTCGGGATGGCCCGAGTCGTCGGTGGGGACGTCGGGCAGGTGCTCCACCTCGCGCACCACGTCGTACCCGAGGTAGCCGACCAGCCCGCCGTGAAGGGGCGGCAGCCCCTCGATCGACGGAGCCCGGTAGTGATCCAGCAGCACCTCCAGCGCGGCGAGCATGCCCCGGTCACGGGGAATGGCCACCCCGAGATTCCCGGTCACCTCCACCCTGCGGCCGCGGGCCACCAGGGTGGCGATGGGGTTGCGGCCCATGAAGGACCAGCGGCTCCAGCGCTCGCCGTGCTCCACCGACTCCAGCAGGAAGCCGTCGCCGGGCCCGACCACCCGGGCGAAGGCGGCCACCGGTGTGGTCAGGTCGGCCAGCACCTCCCGCCAGACCGGAACGACCCGGTAGGTCTGTGCCAGCCTCCGGAACTCCTCGGGCGCGGGCTGGTGCATGGGCGCGACCGGCGGTCAGCCGCCGTCAGCGGTAGCCGAGCCGTCGAAGGACCGGAAGAAGCACGAGTATCTGCCGGTGTGGCAGGCGCCGTCGCCGTCCTGGTCCACCACGAACAGCAGCGTGTCGCCGTCGCAGTCGTAGTAGGCCTCCCGCACCCACTGCCGCTCGCCTGAGGTCTCGCCCTTGCGCCACACCTCCTGGCGGGAGCGGCTCCAGAACACGGTCCGGCCCTCGGCGAGGGTCAGGGCCAGGGTCTCGGCGCTCATCCAGGCCATCATCAGCACCGCCCGGGTGGAGGCGTCCTGCACGATGGCGGGCACCAGCCCGTCGGCGTCGTACTTGACAGCCGCCAGAGCCTCGCCGCTGGCGGTGATCGTCACTCCAGTCACGCCTGCCAGCCTAAGGGGTGGCCCGGGCGACAAGGGCTCACAGTTCCAACGGCTGTCACCGGTTCTCGCAGCCTCGATCACTGGACCGCGCCGACGCGGTGCACCGGTTCCGGCACACGACCCCGATCCCGAGCGTCCGCCGCGGCTGGCCGTTTGTGGTCAGACCCCGCGACCTCTCAGTCCCGCAAGCCCATGGTGCACACGATGGTGGGTTCGTTGTCTGCGCCGTCAGGAGTGGGTGCCACGCAGAGCCGGTCGTCGTTGTGGAGGTCTACGACGAGGGCGGCGAGGTCGTCGACGCTCCGTTCGCGGACTGCCTTGGCCAGGCGCTGGGTGGCTGCGTCGTAGAGCGGGCGCTCGTTCATGGCGTCGTGGGCTGCTTCGAGGTCGGCCCTGGTGAACAGCAGGTTGTCGGTGAAGCTGTCCATCTGTTCGTGCAGCCGCCGCCACACCTTGCCCCTCACGCCTTGCAGAGCGCCGGTGGCGCGCCCGGCAGGGGTTCGCAGCGGCCCGCCGAGGGCCGCCGCGGTCAGGTCGTGGTGATCGTTGAGGCGTGGCACCGACGCCGTGTCGGGCCTGCACTCTGCGAGCCGCAGGGCCTCCTGCGGCGTGACGCGGCGGGCTTGGCCGCCGGGCTCCACGAACGCGAAGGCGTCAGCGCCCGCAACGGTCTGGGAGTGCACCAGCACTCCGGTGTCCGCGGCGGCGTCGGCTTGCTTGGTCGAGTAGACGATGTTGGGCAACGAGGCGACCCGCTGGGCGAGGTCGGGATGGCGGTCGCTGGCGTGCCGCCAGATCTCGTAGGCCATAGACACTGGATCCACTTCCTCGAAGCCTGTGCCCCGAAGCCCGAAGGCGGAGTATTCGTCGTAGACGCCTGAGATGGTCTGGCGTTCGGTTGGGTCGCCGAAGAACTCTTCGTCGGAGCCGAGAAGCTGGGCGTTCTCGCCGAGGCGCTCCCGGATGCGTCCCCGAAGGTTGATCTCGTCCTCGACCGACTCGGCCGGCATCAGCGAGTAGATCAGCACTTCGGGCGAGGTCTGCCCGATCCTGTCCACACGGCCGGCTCGCTGCACGAGCTTGACGATGGCCCACGGCAGGTCGTAGTTGACGATGATGTGGGCGTCCTGGAGGTTCTGGCCCTCGGACAGCACGTCGGTGGACACCAGCACCCGCAGTTCGTCGGTCACAGTGGAGCCGTTGGTGACGATGTTGTTCGACCTTGGTGAGAATCTCTGGGCGAGCGCTGTCGGGTTCTCGGCGTCGCCGGTGACCACCCCGACCGCATCGACTCCCCGTCGCAGCATCTCCTCCCACACATAGTGGGCGGTGTCGGCGGCCTCGGTGAAGATCAGCACCTTGCTGTCTGGGTAGCGGTCGGTGAGGAGGCTCTCCAATGCTGCGATCTTGCCGTCGCGCGCGGCGTCCCACGTTCCGAAGCCGTCGAGCATCTCGGTTATCACTTCAGCGTCGCGGCGCAGGTCGGCTGCAAGGTCGTCTCTGAACATCCGGTGCGGCGCCCACCGGATCGGCCTGGGGCTCTTGGCCCGCAGCTTGTCGTAGGCGCTCGCGGCAGTGTCGTCGCCCGAGTCGAACAACTCGGTGCCGTCGCCTTCCTCGCCGCTGTCTTCGGGATCCTTGTCCGCCTCCGCAGCCCACAGAGAGTTGTCGACCGAGCCGATCGGCACGGACAGGCAGTTGTCGAGCGCATGCGCGGCAACCAGGTTCCGCAGTCGATGCCGGCGCAGCGTCGCGATGAACGCCGGCCCCGACGACGACAGCCGCTTGAACATGGTCACCCTGGTGAACCCGGCGAGGTTGCCTCGGGCCGAGTGCTCCAAGTCATCGACCAGCTGGTGCTCCTCGGTGTCGGACGGCTCGAAGCCTCCGTCCAGGTAGTCGCCGAGCCGGTACCGGGGCAGTACCAGGTCTCGGATCGAGTCCAGCGTGTCGTCGGAGGCCATCGCGTAGGCGGGGTCGTCCTCGGTCAGTGTGCGCTCCGTTGGCATCGGCGTCCGTTTGGGGAAGTAGAACCGACTGCCCGTGTCGAACTCCAGGTAGCGGCGTCCCTGCTCGTCCTCCTCCGCGTAGTTGTCTTCCACGAAGCGGCGGGTTCGGCGCACGAGATACTGCGACATCAACGCCTGCCAGTCCGCGAGGTGCTCGGACCGCTTGAAGGCGCCCAGCGTCGACGTCAACCCGTTGCACATCAACTCGAAGTTCGCTTCCCCGGCCTCGGCGATGGCCCGCTCCGGCCGCAGGCCCAGGTCGCTGTCGGGGCGGATGAACAGTGACAGTTGCGAGGCAAGGTCGGCGAGCTCCTTGTTGTAGGGCGTGGCCGTCAACAGCAGCGCCCGGGAGTCGTTGTCGGCGATGTAGCTCTTCAGGACCCCGTGGTCGCGGCGCTTGTCGCTTCTGAGGTTGTGGGCCTCGTCGACGATCACCAGCCGGTACCGGCGGGCGTCCGGCAGGGTCTTGTGGACCATCGACAGCGACTCGACCCTGCCGCGCACCTCGTATGTGTGCAAGTACGACTCCCACATGTCCACCAGGTTCTTCGGGCACACCACCAGCGTCTCGAAGCCCTGCTCCTCCTGGAGCAGCCTCGCCACCGCGGTCCCGACGAGGGTCTTGCCCAGCCCGACCACATCGCCGATCATCGCTCCACCCTTCTGCATCACGATGCGGGCGGCGATCTTCACGGCGGCGGCTTGGAAGTCCAGCAGCTTGTCCTGCATCGACGCGGGCAGGCCGTACTCGATCAGTCCCTCGCGGGCCTCCCGCGACAGGTGGTAGGCCATCTTCAGATACACCAGGAAGGGATCGAGGTGATCCTCGGATGCCCACGACTCGTGCAGTGTCTCGGCCAGTTCGGGCATCGCATCGATCGTGAACGGGTCGTTCCAGCGATCCTCGAACCAGCGGGCCAGCTTCTCGGTGGAGTCGCCGTCCACCACATCCACGTTCAGTTCACCCTGCTCGCGCAGCCCTGCCACCGTCAGGTTGGACGACCCGACGTAGCCCACCCGCGGAGCGGCGGTGTCGTCACGGTGGCAGAGGTACAACTTGGCGTGCAGCCGATGAGCGGTATGCACCCGCACCTGGACGTCGCCTGAGGTGATCTGGCGCAGCAGTGCCCGCAGCGCCGTCTCGTCACCCTCCGTCGGAAGCCCGACCTGCAGCTGGTCCCGATACTCCGAGACCGTCTCACCCTTCAACCGCGCAGCCGTGCGGTTGTCGGTCGGGTCGGGCCGGCGCATCCGAGCCGACCGCCGCATCTCCTCGGCCGGGGCCTCATGGATGCCGACCAGAATCCGGGCCTTCGGGCCCTCTCGCTCGGGCAGCGCCTCCACCGCGTCGGCCAGCAGCCTCCAGCCCCGAAGGTTGAAGTAGCCGATAGCCGCATCCAGCCGGTGCGACGAGCCCAGCGTCGTCAGCAGCTCGCTCTCAGTGTCACGCTCGATGTTGTCGAGGATCAGCGGCACCCGGCACCGTGCCCCATCGTTCGGCAGGCTCTGGCGCGTGGTGCGGCGGTGTAGTGTGAGGAGGTGGCAGCCGAGGCGACCGCGCCGACCGTGGACGACGCCCGCCGGGCGGCGTTCCATGTGGCCGGCGATCCGCGCGTGGAGGAGGTGCTCGTGTTCGGGTCCGTGGCCCGCGGCCAGAGCGACCCGCACTCCGACATCGATCTGCTGGTAGTGCTGAGCGACATCGCCTCCGAGGAGTGGTCGGCCGGCTCGGTGAAGCTCAACGGCCGCCTCGAGTCGCTGGAGTGGCCCTGCGAGTTGGTGGTGCGGCCCCGGCATCTGTGGGACCATCTCGTGTCGAGTGTGTCGGCGTCGTTCGAAGCGGCAGTGGCTGCCGAGGCCAAGGTCCTGTACAGGCGGTCGAGCCGGGCCTCCGGCGGCCCGCCCGTTATCCTCGCTGCAGTGGCGATCGACAACCTGGACATCGCATGCCGTCGCCTTCTCGCGGCGACAGGCGAACTTGGCAACATCCGGGACAAACTGCTGGCCGTCACCGCTGACGAGAGCCGCTCGGCCGATCTTGCTGCCCGAGGCCTGAGCAGCGAGCAGGCTGAGCGACGGCACCGATACCTGTCGTTGCTCGGCTTCTCGCACATGGCCATCGAACTGTCGGTGAAGTGCCTGGTCGCGGCCGGAGGCGGGGAGGCGAGCCGCAGCCACAACATCGACAGGCTGCTCGAGCAGGTCGAGGATCCGTCGGCACGGGCCGCCATGGACACGGCGGTCGAGCCGCTCCGCGAGGACTTCGGGCTGCGCACTTGGCGAGTGGGGGTGTACGAGATGGACGACAGGGACTGGCAGGACCAGACGAACGCGGCGAACGCGGCCGCCCACATTGTGGCGGCGGCGAGCGCTGTGCAGATTGCGGCCGAGTACGTGCGGGAGCGATCGGCCCGGCCTGAGCATCGAGCGCTTGCTGAGCGGGCCGAGGTAGAAGTCCGGAGGCTGCAGGGTTCCGGCGTCACTGCGTCCTCGCTCAGCACCGGTGTCGGCCTGACCCTGTGACGCGGCCTCGCCCGGGTCCCCGCCACCGCATCCCTGTGCTGCGGTGAAGTCGCGTCACGCGATTCGCTCTCGGTCTCAAGCCCAATGTCGTCAAGAATCCTCGGCACCGGTCTATCCCTTGTTGCCGAAGACCATCCGGTCGCGCAGGTTGCCCGCCGCTTCGAAAGCGTCTTCAACACCCCAAGCTCTGGCGAGTATCCAGTCCGCACGGTCGGTGATATGGCGCAGCTTCATCATGTTGTAGCGCCCGACATTGACGCCTGCCTTCATCATCCAGGCGAGCTGCCTCGGCATCTCGTCCTGGAGGATTCTTGACGACTCCAGTAGAATTACGAGTTCCATGTCACCCGGTGTGCGCTTGGCAAGTCTCTCGATGTCACCCGGAAACGCTGCAAGTGTGCTTCGGGTGACATGGAACTCGTCGGAGTAGGTCAGCCACCATAGATAACCCCATCGTCCCGCAAGGGCGACTAGTGCTAGATCACGCTCAACAGCTGACTTGAAGTGGAGCCATCCCGACCTGTTGCTATTGGTAATGGCGGGTAGACCGGTCTTTGGATCGACAGTTGGTGGCTCCACAGCAAACACACCCAACTGATATAGGGCTTTTGTCTTGTATCCCAAGAAGTAAGAGGATTGCTTGACAATTGCATGGGCTAGACCAGTTGTATCTCTGTCTCGCATCTTCTTGATCGAAGTCAGTATTGACGGATCGATGAAAGGCCACTGTCGCTTGGCTCCAATGATCTCAACAGAGTACGGTTGAAGGCAATACTCCAAGCGGTCGAATAGAGAGTCTCGTGATTCGCTCTGCCATCTGTTATATCTGGTTGTCCAACGGTTCGGTTCGAGATGGCAGGATGATTCGACCACACTGATACGCCCCAATACTATAGCATTGCGAGGATTGGCACCGGTAAACAGCCCCATTCGCCCAGCCCAATACCCTGAGATCCATAGCTGCGCGAACGTAGAGTCAAGCTGCGACCTCAACTCGGCGTATTTCCGACTGAAGCACAGGGAGTGCATTACGATCATGGCGAAGCGGCCCTGGTCGTTGAGCAGGGTGGAGGCTCGTTCCATGCAGACGGCGTAGAGATCTGGGCATTTCTGGGTCTTGTAGCCGGTCCAGGTGTAGTCGGTCACGAGGCTGGTCTTGATGTAGGGCGGGTTGCCGATCACCACGTCGAAGCCGCCTCTGCGCCAGACGCTCGGGAACTCGACGAACCAGTGGAACGGCTGGTGCGCCTCGACCCATTGCTCGCGCGAGCGGGTGCCTCGGATGCTGTGAAGCAACTCGTCGCAGCGGCCGCGGGCCGAGTCGAACTCGACCGCGAGTGACTCCTTGGCCGCGGCGAGGTCCGGCCCGGTCGTGTCCTGCTGCGCTTCGACGAAGTCGCCGTAGGCGGACGCCAGGTGCGATGCGAGCGACTCGATGCCGGCGATCTCGCCTCCCAGGTCCAGGCGTCCGCCGCCGAGACGCTCGCGGGCGTCGCGCTCGTCGGCGATCCCCACGAGAAGGTTGCCGCACTTGATGTTGAAGTCAAGGTCTGGCAGCGGCTCTAGGTCCTCCACGCGGTCGATCTGAGCGGCGAGCTTGAGGAACAGGCGCAGCTTGGCGATCTCGGGCGCCTCGTGCATGAGGTCCACGCCGAACAGGTTGTGCAGGCAGATGGTCTTGATCAGCCAGTAGCGCACGCTTGGGTGCTCCTGGGCCTCGGCCAGGAAGTCCGGTGCCGGTTCGCCCGAGTCTTCGAGCTCGGAGGCCCGGGCCAGGACCTCCGCATACAGCGGCTCCAGCACGTCGAGCGCCGCGAACAGGAACGCGCCCGAGCCGACGGTCGGGTCGCAGACTGTGAGTGACCGCAGAACCCTGAACGCGGTCTCGCACTCCGCCGGGTCGGCGAGCTGGCTCATGTAGTCGCGCAGCAACTCCGGCAGGTCGAGGTTCTCGGTTATGGCGTCGTCGATGCTCCAGTCACGGTGCGCGTCCGACAGCATCTCGACCCGGCTCCGGTAGCGCTCGCGCCGATGCACCACATCGCACCAGCGCTCCCCCGGGAGGGCAAGATCCTCGCTGGGCGGCGGCAGTTCCACATACTCGGCCGGATCGCCGCTGTGCCACTGCCAAGGCCACAGATCGCCCACAGGCGGTCGGTCGGTCGGTCGGTCGGTCGGTCGGTCGGTCGGTCGGTCGGTCGGTCGGTCGGTCGGTCGGTCGGTCGGTCGGTCGGTCGGTCGGTCGGTCGGTCGGAGTGGGCAATTCTATTCCATGGGCTGCTGAGTCATGGACATAGGCGCTGCCGGAGCCGGTCAACAGTATTGACGGGTCGTCCAGTCCAGCGGCGACGAACCGATCCGCAAGCGCGGGCAGGATGGTCGAGGCAGCCATGTAACCCGTCACGTCCGGTTTGGTGTAGTACGCGCCCTTCTCCTTCTGGCCCGCCTCGTTGAAGTTGATGTACTGCTCGAAGATGAATCCGAGAATGTCGGGATTGATCTCATTCGACTGGCCCGTAGCCTTCTCGTCAAGATGCCAGCGCCAGGCGTCGAAGAAGTCGAACAGGGACTCGAACGCCTCGTCCTTGATCCGGATGTCGTGGGCCTTCTCCAACTCGTGCGGCTCGAAGATGCCGCCGTTCACATACGGGACGTCACCGACGATCGTCCCGATGTGGACGTCGTGGTAGGCGGGGTCGGGACTGCCGAGCCCCTCTTGGAACAGCGGCAGCAGGAACTGCATGTAGAACGCGTAGAAGTGGTCAGCGCCGTAGTGCTCGCGCACCATCCCGAGACGGCTGCGTAGGTAGTTCTGGTCGGCGTCCAGGAAGCCTTTCTGCTGGATGAAATAGATGAACATGAGCCGGTTGAGCAGCACGGACGCATACCATCTGCGGTTCTTGCCGGCGGGAATCCCCTCCACCTTCATCGCGAAGGCCTTGTGGTGCTTCTGGAATTCGCGGTAGAAGGACTTGGTCACCTTGTCGGCGTTGAACGAGCGCCGCACTCTGTTCAGCACCGAGCTTGAGGTCAGCCTCGGCTCTTCCTCGACCTTGAACGTCGCTTGTGAGAGTCTCTGCAACAGAGCCTCGGTCGGCGCTCGCACCGGGTAGTCGTGGTCCACGAGCCGGTAGCCGACGCCGCTGGGCCGCTGCTCCGGCCACTGCCACCGGTGCCTGTCCGGGGCCGCGAACACCACCAGCTGATCACGGCTCAGCCGCCTCAGATGGCGCACCACGCGGTGCTGCTCCGAGCGCTGGGGCAGGCCGTTGGGGCAGTCCACCCGCCACGCTGTGACGCCCCGCTTGTCGGCTACCGCGACGGGACGCAGCGCGCTGTCGGCCACCTCGACCGGCAGCCGCTGCTCGGGGTTGTCCCAACCCATCCCGCGGAAGAGAGCGCCAAGGTCGCCGGCCTGAAGCAGTCTCGACATCTCTTCGTGCTGCACTGGGGATTCCTGTTTCGACAGCGACAACTACAGGTGTCGAGTCTACGGCAGCAATAAATCCGCGTCTTGGGGACGGCTGTTCTGGAAGCGGGTGCTGACGCGGTCCGTCCGAGCCTGCGGCCCTCAAGCGACGCCGGCGCGACGGAAGAATCAGCCTGGACACCATCCGACGCCCCGGATCGCATCCACCACGGCACGGCGCGCCTGCCCGACACCGCTCCCATGTTCGCCCCGACCGATCCGCCCCACCCCACCGAACCAGCGCAGCAGCCTGCGCCCGGCAGCAACGACGTTCGCGGCGGCGCGTCCAGTGGCTGCAGGTCCGGCGGTGACGCTCCCAGGGGCAGGTCCAGCGGTGGCAGCCGGGCCGGGCCGACCGGGCCCCAAGCCGCCCGGGACGCGCTGCGCAGGGCCCGGAGGCTCATCACAGGGTTGTCAACTAGGTGTCAACTGGTTGACACCTCAGTTGCGATATAGTTGACACCGAATCGGTGGCCCGCAGCGGGAGGACAATCCGGGAGGACAATCGTGGAGAACCCCTTCACTCCGAAGTTCGGGTTCGTGCCGCCGGTTCTCGCGGGCCGCGACGAGGTCCTCAACCGGATAGCGGCGGGACGGGCCAGCCCCGCCCATCCCGACAGCGCACTGCTGTTGATCGGACGGCGGGGCACCGGCAAGACGGTGCTGCTGCATGTGGCGCAGGACGAGGCGAACGAGCAGGGCTGGACGACGCTGTTCGCGTCGGGCGCGGAGATGGAACTGTGCGGCAAGCTGGCGTCGCAGGCCGCTGGGAGCGTCGCTGATCCGGGCGGGAGGATCGTCGGAGTGGGCGCGCAGGTGCTCGGCTTCGGCGCCTCCATCGACCGGTCGGCGCAGGTGCGGGCGCCGTCGGAGGCTCTGCGTTTCGCGCTGGGGCGGGCTGCTGAGGCAGCGTCAGAGCGAGGCAGGGGCGTGCTGATCACGGTGGACGAGCTCCAGGACGCGCGCGGCGAGGAGGTCCGGGAACTCGCGGTGGCCGTGCAGTATGTGGGAAGCGGCAGCCGTCTGCCTGTCGCGTTCGTGGGCGCGGGGCTTCCCGAGTTCCTGGCCGCGCTGCTAGCCGATGCGGGACTGACCTTCTTCCATCGCTGCGCGCGCGCCGACATCGGGCTGCTGGCGCCGTCCGACGTGCGGCTCGCGCTCGCAGATTCCATCGAGGCCGAGGGAGGGCGCATCCACGACCTGGCCCTAGAGCGTGCCGTGACGGCCACCTCGGGGTATCCGTACATGGTCCAGCTCGTCGGCCACCACACTTGGGAGGCCTCCCGAGATCCGCGCCGGGGCGTCACCCTCGGCGACGTGGCCTTGGGAGAGGCTGCCGCCAACCGGGACATGCTGTCGCAGGTGCTGCTGCCCGCATGGTCCCGTCTCGGCGACGACGACCGCAGAGTGCTGTCGGCCATGGTGCCGCCAGGACCGGCCTCGCCGGAGGAGATCGCCGAGCGCGCCACCATGTCCGTCGACACGGCATCCGAGGCGCTGACCCGCCTGACCGAGGCGGGGCTGGCGACGACGGAGGCCGACGGTGCGGCCGAAATCGCCCACGAAGCCATGCGCACCTGGCTGCGGGCCGGGGCCGGGCTGACGCCTTCCGCAATGCCGGCGAACCGCCGGGGCGAGCGGTACCGCGGAATCGGCGGCGAGGGCAGGCCCGCCCTGAGCGGAGCCGCCCCCGAGTCGGCCGCGGCCGACTCGCCGCGTGGCAACGAACAGGGCCGCAGTCGCCGCACCCGGATCGTCGAGGCGCTGCTAGCGGACCGTCGGGCGTCCTGCTCCGCGATAGCCGAGGCCCATGGCGTGTCCAGGCAGTACGTGAGCCGAATCGCCAGAGACGAGGGCCTCAGCCGCGACACCAGGACCCGCCGCCGCAACTCCTGACTGTCGGCGCGGCGGCCGCTCCGCTGAGCGGCGCTCCCCGGTGATGGCGGCCGTCGCCCGACCTACTGGAAGAAGGCGCCTCCGTTGACCACCAGGTTCTGGCCGGTCACGAAGTCGGAGCCTCGGCCGGCGAGATACAGGATGGTGCCGACCATGTCCTCGGGCTCCTGGGTGCGCTTCAGGGCCCGACCGGCCACCACGAACTGGTCACTGGTGGCGTCGGTGGGCCGCAGCGACGGGTTGGGGATCAGGTCGGGCGACACGGTGTTGACCGTGATCCCGTGGGGGCCGAGCTCGGTGGCCAGGCAGCGGGTCAGCCCGATGATGGCGCTCTTGGAGGCCACGTAGTGGGGGAAGCCGACGGTGCCCTTGAAGCAGGTGTTGGAGGCGATGTTGATGATCTTGCCCGAGCCCTGCTTCTGCATGTAGGGGTACACCGCGCAGCAGGTGAGCCACACGCCGCGGACGTTGACCTCGAAGGTCCGGTCCCATTCATCCTGGGGGACCTCGTGGAACGGGCCGCGGGTGGTCTCGGAGAAGTAGGCGGCGTTGTTGACGAGCACGTCGATGGTGCCGAAGGCGTCGGCCGCGGCCGCGGCCAGGGCGTCGTTGTCGGCCGCGGAGCTGATGTCGGCCTGCACGCCGATGGCCCGGCCCCCGGCCGCCTCGACCTCGGCCACCGTCTCCTGAGTGTCGAGCATGTCGCTGGCGACGATGTTGAACCCTTCGCCCGCCAGCGCGAGGCAGTAGGCCTGTCCCAGCCCCCTCGCCCCTCCGGTCACGATCGCTGTCGATGCCACTTCGACTCCTCAGGTTCCTACGACTCGTCGAGTCCCGATCTCCGGACTCGATGCTACGCGCTGCTCGCGGACGCTCTTAATCGAGCCTGCCCATCATGCGGAGGACTCGCTCGGGGGTGAGGGGGGTCTCCCACACGTCGGGCTGGTAGCCGGCCAGGGCGTGAGCCACTGCGTTGGCGATCGCGGCGGGCGGTCCGACCGTGCCTCCCTCGCCCACGCCCTTGATCCCCAGCGGGGTCAGCTCGGAGTCGCTGCCGAAGTGCTCGACGGTGATCGGCGGGATCTCCGCGCTGGTCGGGACCAGGTAGTCCATGAAGGCGGTACCGGGCTGGCCGTCCTCGCCGTAGGCGAGATCCTCGTAGAGGGTGCCGCCGATGCCCTGGGCGACCCCACCGAGGATCTGGCCGTGCACGATCGGGGGGTTGATCATCGGACCGCAGTCGTGGGCGACGAGGAAGTCGAGGATCTCGACCGCGCCGGTGATCCCGTCCACCCGGACGATGGCGGCATGGGTGGCGTTGACCCAGGCCGCGGCCGCGTTGATGCCCCCGTCGGTGTTGACCTCGTGCTCGAGGACCTCCGGCTCGTAGCGGGCGGAGGCGGCCAGGCCGGGCTCGATGCCCTCGGGCAGGTCGAGGGTCCGGATGGTGGCCGCGGTGCCTATCTGTTGCCACGACACCGAGGGAGTCGGCGAGCCCCGCACATGGAAGCCGTCGTCGTCGAGGACCACGTCGTCGGGGTTCGCCTCGAGCATGTGGGCGGCGATGGCCGACGCCTTGTCCCGGATGGTCGCAGCCGCGTCCAGGATCGCGCCGGCGCCCACCGCGGCCTGCCGGCTCCCCCACGCTCCCAGCCCGTAGGGGCACAGGTCGGTGTCGCCGAGCCTCACCCGCACCTGTTCGAGGCCCAGCGCCAACGCGTCGGCGGTCAAGGTCTGCACGAAGGTGTGGGTGCCCTGTCCCTGATCGGTCATGCCTGAGGACACCAGCGCGGTCCCGCTCGGGTCGATCTCGATCCGGCATGACTCGTATCCCGTCCAGTGGCCGGCGACGTTGTAGTGGGTCGGCGCCGTCCCCTCGCGGTAGGTGGCATAGCCGACGCCGATCAGTTCGGTGTCGCCGGCGTCGGCGACATGTTCGGCCAAGCGGGCCTCCGCCATCTCGACGATGCGCTCGAAGCACTCCCGGTAGGTGCCGGAGTCGAGGTACGCCCCGCCGGCGGTCCGGTACGGGAAGTCGGACTGCTCCAGCAGCATCTTGCGCCGCATCTCGAGGCGGTCGTGGCCGCCGGCCGCGGCGATGTCGTCGATGAGGCGCTCGAGCACGAAGCACGCCTCCGGTATGCCGTAGCCCCGGTAGGACCCCGAAGGGGTCTTGTTGGTCACCACCGCGGTGACGCCTACGGCGGCCAGGTCGATCCGGTAGGGGCCGGTCATGTGGCCCAGCGTGACCAGGGAGGGGCAGAACCCGCCCGGCCAGGCCTCGCCCGAGCCGAGGTCATGGTAGATGTGGCCCCGGATGGCCTCGATCACGCCGTCGCGGCCTACCGCCGCCTCGATGTCGACCACCTGGTCGCGGGAGTGGGTCGACGCCAGCATGTGCTCGGCCCGGTCCTCGTGGTGGCGCACCGGCCGGCGCAGCTGCATCGAGGCCCAGCACGCCAGAACGTCCTCCGGGTAGTTGTGCTGCTTCTGCCCGAACCCGCCGCCGACGGCCGGCGCCGTCACCCTGATGTCGGCCTCCTCGATGGGCAGCGCGTACGACAGCGCGGTGCGCATCATGTGGGGGGACTGGTTGGAGGCCCACACGTGGAGCCGGCTGCCGTCGAAGTCGGCGACGGTGGCCCGGGTCTCGATCGGCATGGCCGTGTGGCGGCCGACGCGGTAGCGGCGCTTGAAGGTCGAGTCCGCGGCCTCGAAGGCCTCGTCGACGGCGGGAACTGAGACGTCGAGGTGGACGAGCCGGTTGCTGTCCCAGCCGTCGAACAGCCGGGGAGAGTCCGGGTCGAGGGCCTGCTCGATGCTGGTGACCGCCGTCAGCGGCGAATACTCGATCTCGACCAACTCGGCGGCGTCCTCGGCGATGTAGCGGTCCTCGGCCACCACGGCCACCACCGGCATCCCCACATACCTGACCCTGGTGGTGGCCAGGGGCAGCATCGCCACCGGTGCGGCCATCGTGGACAGGTCCGGGAACGGGGAGACGCCGTGGAGGTCCGCGGCGGTCCACACCGCGATCACGCCGGGAAGGGCCCGGGCCTCGGCGGTGTCGATCGACACGATCCCGGCGTGGGCGTAGGGGCTGCGCACGATGACCATCTCGACGGTTCCGGCGGGCCGGACATCGGCCACGAAAGTCTCCAGGCCGCGCAGCAGCTTGTCGTCTCCCGGCCGGGTGACGTTGGCCCCGACGTAGAGCGGCCGGGGCGGGGGCTGGATCTCTGCGGTGGTGATCACGCGTTTCTCATGCCTCGCAACGGCCCGCTAGCGTCACCGCGTGCGGGCCGGCTCGGCCGCGGGTACCGGCCCAACAGTAGCCAAGAATCAACTGCCGACCAGTAGCAAGGTGCCCGGCGCGGCGCCACGAAGGGATGGGAGACCATGGGCGCCATCACCGCAGACGCCATCCGCAGGCTCCCCAAGGCGGAGCTGCACCTCCATCTCGACAGCGGATTCGAGGTGGAGGACGCGGTGCGGCTGGCCGAGGAGAACGGCGTCCCGCTCCTCAAGGAGCCGCCCGACGCCATGTTCGACTGGGAGGACCTCCAGGAGTTCCTGACCTTCCTCGACTGGGTGTTGTGCCTGCCCCGCAACGCCGAGCAGGTGGCGTCGCTGTCTTACTCGGTGGCCCGGCGCCAGGGTCGCTCGGGGGTCTCCTACACCGACCTGATGGTCAGCCCCATCCACTGGAAGAACTTCGATGGGCCCCTCGAGGAGTTCATCGCCGCGGTGGCGTCGGGACTGGAGGACGCCGAGCGCGACGGCCACCCGCCGGTGTACCTGTCGATCAGCATCTCCCGCAAGCACAGCCGGGCCGAGGCCCACGCGGTACTCGACACCATGCTGGCCATGCAGCACCCCAGGGTGGCGGCCCTGTCGATCGACGGGAACGAGGCGCTGGTGGGGCGGACCGGGGACCGCTTCGCCCCCGTGTTCAAGCGGGCCCGGGCCAACGGGCTCGGAGTACGGGCCCACGCCGGCGAGTCGAGCGGACCCGAGGGCGTGTGGGACGCCATCGACCTCCTCAAGACCCAACGGGTCGACCACGGCGTGCGATCGGTGGAGGACCCCGAACTGGTGGAGGAGCTCGTCGAGCGAGGCATCTTCCTCAACGTCTGCCCGTGGTCCAACGTCCTGCTCGGGCTGTACCCAAGCCGGGAGTCCCACCCGATCCGGACCCTGGTAGACGCCGGCGCCCGGGTCACCCTCAACACCGACGGGTCCGGCTTCTACCGGATCACCCTGGAGGACGAGTACGTGACCGCCAGCGAGGTCTACGGCTGGTCGACCGACGTCGTGCGCCGGCTCGCCCGGACGTCTGTGGAGGCGAGCTTCTGCCCGGACCCGCTGCGGACCGAGCTGCTGGCGGCCATCGATGCCTTCGACTTCGGCAGCTGACCGCGCCGCCCGGGCCCGGCCGGAGGGGCCGGAGGTAGTGCGATGACGCCGCGCATGGCCATCTACATGCAGGACCGGATCGACATCCGAGAGGAGCTCGACCTCGCCCTGTACATGGAGGACCGGGGCTTCAGCGAGATCTGGCAGGGCGACAACCGCCTGGCCCGCGACTGCATCGTGGCCATGACCGCGTTCCTGACCCACACTCGCCGCATCAAGGTCGCGGCCGGGGTGCTGCCCATCTGGACCCGCAACCCGGTGGTGATCGCGGCCAGCTTCAGCACCATGTGGGAACTGGGCGGCAAAGTCGACGGGCAGGGCCGGGTGATGCTCGGCCTGGGCGCCTGGTGGGAGCCGATCGCGGGCCGGGTCGGTGTGGACCTGGTCCGGCCGCTCACCGCCATGCGCGAGAACATCGAGGCCATCAGGGCCCTGTTCACCATGGAACCTGTGACCTTCACCGGCGACTTCGTGCGCCTCGACGGCGTGAGCCTCGAAGTGGTGTGGGGAGACACCTCGCCCCGCGACATACCCATCTACCTCGGTGCCACCGGCCCGAGGATCAGAGAGGTGATCGATGCGTTCGCCGACGGGTTCTAGCCCGGCTGCCGCGTCGAGGCGGGGGAAGTCCAGGTGTTGATCACCAACGGCACCGTCATCACCTGGGGCCGGCCGAACGAGATCCGCCACGGCTGCGGCCTGCTGATCACCGGCGGCAGGATCGCCGCCATCGGGCCCAGCGCCCGGCTGGAGGAGCATCACCGCGACGAGCCCCGGCTAGACGCCCGGGGCCAGTACGTGATGCCGGGGAACATCTGCGCCCACGGCCACTTCTACAGCGCCTTCGCAGTCGGGATGAGCGTCCCCGGCGACCCTCCCATCACCCTGCCGACGATCCTGGACCGGCTGTGGTGGCCCTACGACCGGGCGCTGGGACCCGAGGAGGTGCGGCTGGCCGTCGAGGTCGGGATGGTCGACGCCATAAAGAACGGCACCACCACCTACTTCGACCACCACTCGTCACCCAACTGCATCGACGGGGTCCTCGACCTGATCGCGTCGGTGGTCACCGACGCCGGCCTGCGGGCGGTGCTGTGCTTCGAGGTCACCGACCGCGACGGCCCGGAGCGGGCCGCCGCTGGCATCGCCGAGAACGCCCGCTTCGTCAACCGCTGCTCGGGTGGCCCGATCGGCGGCGGCCGCATCGCGGCCAGCTTCGGGATCCACGCGCCGATGACGGTCACCGACGCCACGCTGGCCGCCTGCCGGGAGTCGGTACCGGCCGGGACCGGGTTCCACGTCCACGTGGGCGAGCACGAGTACGACCAGTACCGCAGCCTCGCCCAGTCCGGCATCCGCTCGGTGGAGCGGCTCCACAACCACGGGATGCTCGGCGAGCGGTCGATCATGGCCCACGCCATCCATCTCGACGCGGCCGAGATCGGGCTGCTGGCCGGGACGGGCACCGCCTCGAGCCACCAGCCCCGCAACAACATGAACGTGGGCGACGGGATCGCTGCGGTCGAGTCGCAGATGCGGGCCGGAGTACGGATGTGCCTCGGCAACGACGGCCTGGCCCCCACCATGTGGCGCGAGGCCGAGGCCGCCTACCTCCTACAGAAGATCGCCCACCGCGACGCCCGTCGGCTGCCGCCGGACCAGCTCCTGGAGATGGCGGTGTACAACAACGCCGCCTTGGCGTCGCTGTACTTCGGTGACACCCCGGTCGGCGCCATCGCCGAGGGCGCGGCCGCGGATGTGATCCTGGTCGACTACCAGCCGGCGACCCCGATGACACCCGCCAACATCGGCGCCCACCTGGTCTTCGCCATGAACGAGTCGATGATCACGACCACGATCGTGGGGGGCGAGGTTCTGATGCGGGACCGCAAGCTGCTCACCGTCGACGAGCAGGAAGTCAAGGCCCGCTGCCGCCAGGCCGCTCCCGCCTTCTGGGAGCGCTACCAGGCCGGCGTGCCCGGCGGGCCGATACTGGGCTGAGCTCGGCCTCCTGCCCGCTCGGGCCTCTAGTCGGGGATCATCGCCCGGACCACGGCCGGGCTCAGCGGCGTCTCATAGATCTGCGGCTTGAACTCTGCCAGAGCATGGGCGAGAGCGTTGCCGATGGCGGCCGCCGGTCCCACCGTCCCACCCTCGCCGACTCCCTTGATGCCCAGCGGCGTGTTCGGCGACGGGCTCTCGAAGTGCTCGATCACCAGCTCCGGCATCTCGATCGCCGACGGCACCAGATAGTCCATGAACGCGGTCTGGGGCTGGCCCAGGTCGTTGAAGCACAGGTCCTCGTACAGGGTCCCTCCCACGCCCTGGGCCACCCCGCCCCAGATCTGGCCGTCGACGATCGGGGGGTTGATGACCCTTCCGCAGTCATGGGCCAGGATGTAGTCGAGGATCTCGATCTCGCCCGTCCCCACATCGACCCGGATGACGGCGGCATGAGCCGCGTTGGCGTAGGCCGCGTTGGCGTTGATCCTGCCCCTCTCGTCGGGCACGTGCTCCATCAACTCGGGCTCGTACCGGGCGGTCGCCTCCAGGCCCGGCTCCATGCCCGGCGGCAGGTCGATGGTCCTGATGACGGCTCTGGTGGCGATCTCGGCCATCGTCACCGCCGGCTCGGGACTGCCGGCCACGTGGACCCGGCCGGCCTCGATCACCAGATCGTCGGTGGAGGCCTCCAGAATGTGGGCCGCGATCTGCTTGACCTTGTCGCGCACCTCGCCCGCCGCGAGGAGGAGGGCGCCGCCGCCGACGACGGCCTGCCGGGAGCCGAAGGCGCCCAGGCCGTAGGGGGTTGCATCGGAGTCGGCCAGCTCGACGTGGACGGTCTCGATCGGCACGCCGAGCGCGTCGGCGGTGAGGGTGGCCACGAACGTGGTCGTTCCCTGGCCCTGGTCGGTGACCCCCGACGCCACCCGCACGCCGCCGTCGGGCTGGACCTCGATGGAGCAGGCCTCGTGCCCGGCCCAGTGCGCGGAGGCGCCGTGGTGGGTCGGTGAGACGCCCTCGAACAGGACCGCGTAGCCCACGCCGACCCGCGACTGCGGGTCGGCGCCGTGCCGGGCCGCGGCCCGCCGGTAGGCGGCCTCGCCCAGCTCGACCGCCTTCTCGAACGACTCCGCGAAGCTGCCCGAGTCCAGCAGCGCGCCCGAGGCCGTCGTATAGGGCAGGTCCTCCGGCTGCAGCAGCATCGACCGGCGCAGGTCGAGCCGGTCCACGCCGACCTCGCCGGCCAGCTCGTCGATGAACCGCTCGACCGCGAACACGGCCTCGGGCACCCCGAAGCCCCGGTAGGAGCCGCCGGGCGTCTTGTTGGTGGCCACCGCGGCCACCGACACCGCGCACCGGCGGATGTCGTAGGGACCGGTCATGTGGGCGGCAGTGGTGAGCGCCGGGCACCAGGCCCCGGGGAAGATCTCGGCCGACCCGAGGTCTTGGACGACCTGGACCCGCATGGCCAGGATCCGGCCGCCGTCGTCGATGGCCGCCTCGATGTCCATCATGTGGTCGCGGGCATGGGCCGCGGCGATCATGTGCTCGGCCCGGTCCTCGACGTAGCGGACCGGACGACCGTGGCGCAGGGCCAGCCAGGACGCCAGGACGTCCTCGGGATACAGGTGCTGCTTGAGCCCGAAGCCGCCGCCGACGTAGGGGATGACGACCCTGATGTCGCGCTCGGCCACCGGCAGCACGTACGACAGCGTGGTCCGGGCGATGTGGGCGTGCTGGTTGGTGCACCACAAGTGGAGGCGGCCGTCCCGCACCTCGGCCAGCGAGGCCCGGGTCTCCATGGGCATGGCGGTGTGGCGGCCCATCTTGTAGCGGCGCCGGAACACCCGGCTGCCGGCCAGGATGGCGGCCACCTCCGAGTCGTCGGGCTGCAGGTCGAGGAGCCGGTTGTCGGGCCAGTCCTCGAACAGCCGCGGCGAGTCCGGCTCCAGGGCCTCCTCGAGAGAGGTGACCGCAGGCAGCTCCTCGTAGTCGACCTCCACGAGCTCGGCCGCGTCCTCCGCGATGTAGCGGTCCTCGGCCAGCACCACCGCCACCGGCGAGCCCACGTAGCGCACCTTGTCGCGTGCCAGCGGGAACGTCCCGGGGGTCTGGGTGTAGGCGGAGGCGAAGTTGGGGTAGGGCGAGACGTCGGCGAGGTCGGCGGCGGCGACCACCGCGATAACGCCGTCCACGGCGGCCGCCTCGGCGGTGCGGATGGCGGTGATCCGGCCGTGGGCCACCGTGCTGCGGACCACCGCGATCTCGGCCATGCCGTCCCGGCGGAGATCGGCGACGTAGGTGCCCTGGCCGCTGAGCAGGGCGTCGTCCTGCCTGCGGGTGACGTGGGTTCCCGTGTAGACCGGGCGGGCGCCGAGCTCGAAGGTGTTAGCCATCCTCGATCCGATTCCAGGCCGTGCGCACCGCCTGGAGGATGCCGCCGTAGCCGGTGCAGCGGCACAGGTTGCCCGATATGGCCTCGCGGATCCCGTCCTCGCCGGGGTACTCGTCGGGATCGACGGTCGACAGCGTCATCAGGAATCCCGGAGTGCAGAACCCGCACTGCAGTCCGTGGTTGTCCTTGAAGGCCTGCTGGAGCGGGCTCAGGCCCTCCGAGGCGAGCCCTTCCACCGTGGTGATCGACGAACCGTCGACCTGGGCGGCCAGCATGATGCAGGACCGCACCGGCTCGCCGTCGAGGTTGATGGTGCACGCGCCGCAGATGCCCTGCTCGCAGCCGACGTGGGTGCCGGTGAGGCGCAGCTCCTCCCGTAGGAAGTCGGCGAGCAGCTGGCGGGCCGGCACCACCGCCTCGACCGCGTGACCGTTGACGGTGACGCTTACCGGCACCTCGGCGGCGGGTTCGACCCGGCGAGCCGTCGGAGCGCTCATGGGGCCACCTCCTGCAATGCCCGCCGCAGCAGGGCGGCCACGAGCTGGCGCCGGTACCGCGGCGATCCGTGGATGTCGTCCCACGGTTCGATCTCGGCTGCCGCGGCTGCGGCTGCGTCGGCCATAGCGGCACCGTCGAGGGCGCGGCCGGCGAGGGCCTGCTCCGCACCGGTGAGGCGCACCGGGTTGGACCCGACCGCGAACGCGGTGAGGCGGGCGGTCGAGACCGAGCCGTTGGCGAAGTCCACCGCGGCCGCCACGCCGGCCACAGCGAAGTCACCCTTGCGCCGGGCGAACTCCCTGAACGAGCACCGGGTCGACGACGGGACCGTCGGGAAGATCACGTGGGAGAGGATCTCGCCGTCCTCCAGCGCGTTCATGTAGGGCCCGACGAAGAACTCGGACGCACCGATGGCCCGCTCGCCGCCGGCGCTCACAGCCACCATGGTGGCGTCCAGGGTCAGGGCCACCGCCGGGAGCTCGGCCGCGGGGTCGGCGTGGGCGATGCTGCCGCCGACCGTGCCCCGGGCCCTTATCTGGCGGTGCCCGATGAACGGCATGGCCAGGCTCAGGAGGTCGCAGCCCTCGGTCCCGCCGGTCTCCACCCGGCGCTGGGTTACGGTGGCGCCGATCAGCCAGTCCGACGGCCGGCGCTCCATGCGCTGCAATTCCTCGATGGCGCCGATGTCGACCAGCACCCCCGGCCGGGCCAGCCGGTGGTTGAGCATCGGGACCAGGCTCTGGCCTCCGGCGAGCGGCCGGGCCTCGTCGCCGTGCTCGGCCAGCAGCGCGAGGGCCTCGTCAACCGCTCTCGGCCGGCAGTAGACGAAAGGCGGAGGCTTCATGAGCGGAGCCCCGCAAGCTCGAGGAGCCACTTCCGGTACTCCAGCAGGGCTAGGTCGGCACCCTTGACGAACATCTCCTCGGGCAGCGTGATCGGGACCTGCGCCGGCATCTGCGACTCGACGATCGGGCGGTCCTGGTCGGTGACCAGCTGCGCGAACGCCATGAACTCCTCGCCGTGGTCCAGCCCGTAGTTGCGTCCCTGATAGGTGAAGCACCGTGTGCGCTCGGGACCCACCGGCGCCAGGCAGACCCACAGCACGTAGTCCTCAGTCTCGCCGGCGCTGCTGTTCAGCTGCATCGCGTTCGGCAGGAAGACCCGGTATCGCTTGATGGCGCCGTAGACGGGTTCGCCACCGGTGTCGGCGGTCGGAGCGTTCTTGACGTTGTCGGTGAACTCGGGGAACGGTCCGGCCACGAACCGGAGCTCCCCGCCGACGCGTTCAACGGCGTAGTCGTCCACCCGGGGCTGGTTGCTGTCCCCGAGGAGCCCGTCGTGCACCCACGGGAAGTGGGAGAAGTCGAAGTAGTTCTCCAGGCGGCGCGCCATCGAGCAGTCCCATTCGTAGATGTCCAGATGCAGGAACTGGTAGCTGGGGTCGTCGAACATCGGCACCGACGGCGGCGGGTGGATGGGATCGCCCAGGCAGGTGTACACCAGCCCGCTGACCTCGCAGGTCGGGTAGCTGCCCAGCTTCACGTTGATGTACTGGGAGAGCTCCTCGCGCGCCGGGATCCGGCGGATCGCGCCGGTGGCGTCATAGGTCCAGCCGTGGTACGGGCAGCGCAGGCAGTCGTCGACGACCTTGCCCAGCGACAGCGCGGTCCCCTTGTGCAGGCACTGGTCGTCGAACACGACGGGCCGGCCGTCGAGCCGTACGACCACCAGCTTCCTGCCGTACAGGACGAAGCCCTGGGGCTCGTCGGTCAGCTCGTCGGAGTAGGCCACCGGGTACCAGAACTTGTCCCGCATGGCCTCGTACATCCGGTCCTCGGTGTCGGCATCGACGTAGTCGACCCGGCTGATCATCTGGGTCATCCGGCACCTCCCTTTCCTAGGTGCTGATCGATCATCGCTCGCCCCTGAAATATGGTACGCCTAAGTGCAGGGGCTCCTGGCTGCGGCGCCGGTTGACGACGAGAGCCGCGATCGTCAGCGCGAACGGCAGCGCCAGCAGCAACTGGTGGGGGACGTCCACGCCCCGGGCCTGCAGCGACAGCTGGTAGGCGTCGAGGTAGCCGAAGAAGAGCGCGCCGGCCAGGATCCTCCCGATCCGCCAGTTGCCGAAGATGACGATGGCCAGCGCGATCCATCCCCGGCCGGCGGCCACGTCCACGAAGAACAGCCCCGACAGGAACACGCTCAAGAAGGCGCCGGCCAGACCGGCCATGAGGCCCCCGAAGGCCAGCGCCAGGTACTGCATCCGGGTGACGTTGATTCCCCGCATATCGCAGGCCGCCGGGTTGTTGCCGACACTGCGCAACTCGAGGCCGAACTGGGTCCGGTTCAACGCCCACCACAGCGCGGGGCAGGCGAGGACGGCTGCGTACGTCAGCCAGTGCTGGCTGAACACGATCTCCCCGACGGCCGGTATGTCGGCCAGAAGGGGGATCTCAGCGAAATCGAAGGTGTCGCTGCGGGGCATCTCGCCACCGGTCTGCGGGTAGAACGCCCGGAACAAATAGAAGGCCATGCCGATGCCGAAGAGGTTGAGGGCGAGTCCCGCTACGACCTGCTCGACCTTGATGCTGCTCACGAGGGCGGCCATCAGCAGCGACAGGAGTATTCCGGCCCCGACCCCGCTGAGCACGCCCAGCCACAGGGAGTCGGCTTTGTCGGCAACCACGAAGGACCCGAAGGCCGAAACCGTGATGGTGCCCTCAAGGCCGAGGTTCAGCACGCCGGCCCTCTCGGTCACCATCTCGCCCAGCGCGGCCAGCAGCAATGGCGTGGCGATGCGGATAGCGCTGGCCAGCACGCCCACGTTGATGAGGGCTTCGAGGACGTCACTCATCGGAATGGGTCCTCTGGAGCCGGTAGCGCACCGCCACCGCGCCGGTCAGCACGAAGATGAGCGATAGCCCCTGGATCACGTCGACCAGCGCGGCCGGGATCCCGGTCTGGATCTGCATCGTCACCGCGCCGTTGACGAGAGCCCCGAACGCGATGGCGCTCACGACCACCCCGGCCGGATGCAGGCGACCGATGAGCGCGATGATGATGCCCACGAAGCCGAAGTTGTTGGAGATGTCGAGCTGGAGGCGATGATGCACTCCGGCCAGTTCGGCCGCACCGGCCAGTCCGGCCAGCGCGCCGCTGATCGCCATCACCAGCACGGTCACCCGGGGAACCGAGATCCCCTTGTAGGAGCCCGCGGTGCGGTTGATGCCGACGCCTCGCACCTCATAGCCCAGCGCGGTCCGTCTGAGCACTATGTAGACCACGACGGCCATGGCCAATGCGATGCCGAATCCCCAGTGGAGCCGGCTTCCATCGATCATCAGCGGCAGATGGGTTGACTCCGGCAGCGTCACCGTCTGGAAGTAGAACGTGTCGGGGGACCGCCACAAGTCTCCGAGGAGATAGGACAGGATGAGCAGGATGATGAAGTTGAGCATCACTGTCGTGATGATCTCGTTGGTGTCGTAGCGGGCCTTCAGCCCGCCCGCGATCGATGCCCACAGCGCTCCGGCCGCGGCCGCCCCGATGAACAGCACCGGCACCATCACGCCGCGGGGAAGGTGGGCGCTCCACAGGTCGCTGACGAAGTACGCCCCCATGGCGCCGGCGAAGAACTGGCCCTCACCCCCGATGTTCCACACCCTGGCCCGGAACGCGAATGCGGCCGCGAGGCCGGTGAAGATGAGCGGGGTGGCCTGGACCAGCGTTTCGTAAATCGCTCGGCGGGACCCAAGGGCGCCGTCGAACAGCGCCCGGTAGGAGTCGATGACGCTCTTGTCGGAGGCCGCGATCAGGATCGAGCAGAGGGCCAGACCGATGATGAACGCCCCCACCAGCGTGACGACCTCGTGCCAGGGCTTGACCTCCAGCCGTTTCTCCAGTCGCCAGCCTCCCCGGCGGAGCAGGCTCCCCGAGGACGCACCGCGCGTGGTCGACGCATCGGTGCTCATGGCGAGGCCTCGCCCGGGGCGTCCGACACCCCGGCCATCCACATGCCGATCCGGTCGATGGTCGCGTCGCGGCGGTCGACCTCGCCGACGATGCGGCCGTCGAACATCACCGCGATGCGGCTCGACAGGTTCAGCAACTCGTCCAGATCCTCAGAGATCAGAAGTATCGCCGCGCCCCGGTCGCGTTCCTCGACCAGCCGTTGCCTCACGTACTCGGTGGCGCCGATGTCCAGACCCCTTGTGGGCTGGTGGACGACCAGCAGCCGGGGCTGGCCGGCGAGCTCGCGGGCCATCACGATCTTCTGCAGGTTGCCGCCCGAGAGCACCCGGGTGACGTGCGTGGTCGACGGCGCGGCAATGTCGTAGTTGGCGAAGGAGTCGTCCGCGAACCGGGCGATGTCGTTCTGGTTCAGCCAGCCCCGCCGCCCGAAGCGGTCGGAGCGCTGGCGGCCGAGGATCAGGTTCTCGCTTATCCGGAAGTCCATCATGAGGCCCTGGTGGATGCGGTCGGCGGGGACGCTGGCGACACCGAGATCGAGCCTGGCTGCCGGCGACAGATCGGCCATGTCGCGCCCGTCGACGACGATGGTTCCGGCGCCGGCGGGCTGCATCCCGACGAGCACATCGAACAGCGCGTCCTGGCCGTTGCCCGACACGCCGGCGATGCCCAGGATCTCGCGTTCGTGCACCCGGAGCGACACCTGCTTGAGGGAGCCCCTGCCGGACTCGGTGGCCACGTCGAGTCCCGAGACGTCGAGCACCAGGTCGCCCCGTGAGGCCTCGGCCACGTCGATGTCCAGGTCGACGTCACGGCCGACCATCATCCTGGTCAGGTCGGCCATGGTCACTTCCGAGGTGAGGGAGGTGCGGACCACGCGGCCGCGCCGCAGGACGGTCACATCGTCGGAGATCTCCATCACCTCGTGGAGTTTGTGGGTGATCAGCACGATGGTGAGTCCCTCGGAGGCCATGCGGCGAAGGGTTGCGAAGAGCCGCTCGATGCCTTCGGGGGTGAGCACCGCGGTCGGCTCGTCGAGGATCAGCACTTCACAGCCCAGGTAGAGGGCCTTGAGGATCTCGACCCACTGTTGCTGGCCCACCGCCAGGTCGCCGACCGGAGTGTCGAGGTCGATCTCCACGCCGTAGAGGTCACACAGATCACCGAGGCGGTCCCGGGCAGTGCGCAGATCGACCTTGGCCTCCCCACGGGTGCCGATGACGACGTTCTCGAGAACCGACATCGGCGTGACCAGCTCGAAGTGCTGGCGCACCATCCCGATCCCGGCCGCGATGGCGTCGCGGGGCGAGACCATGTGGATCGGCTCGCCCCGCAACTCGATGACGCCCTCGTCGGGCTCGTGCACGCCGTAGAACAGGTCGGCGAGAGTGCTCTTGCCTGCCCCGTTCTCCCCGAGCAGGCAGTGCACCCTGGCCCGCTGGACCTCCAGCGTGATGTCGTCGTTGGCGACCACACCGGGGAACCGCTTGGTCACACCGCTGGCCCGCAGCAGGACGGAGTGGGCGCCGGGGCCGTTCATTGCACGGAACGGTAATCAGCCGTGGGCATCGGTGTCGGGACGCCGAGACGCTAGGCGCCCCAGAACCCGTGATGGACCTGCACCGCCTCGTCCACGAGATGCGGGCCGCTGACCTCGATGTCGCGCTGCCCGCTGGCCAGCACGGCCCGGCATCCGACCCCGGTCATCGTCGCGTTCTCGTCTCGCTCGCCGTTGTCGAACGGCATCAGGTCCGACTCGTTCATGCCGTAGACCAAGCGGGTGACGCCGGCCCAGTACATGGCGCCGGCGCACATCGCGCACGGTTCGCAGCTCGCGTACACGGTGCCGCCGGCGATCTGCTCGGCAGTGAGCGTGAGGCCCATCTCGCGGGCCAGGTTGGTCTCCGCATGGCCGATCAGGTCACCGGTGGTGACCACTGAGTTCTCGGCCTCGACGAGGACCCTCCCCGAGCTGTCGACGAAGATCGCTCCGAACGGGTGGTTCCCGTTCTGGCGGGAGCGCCTCGAGACGTCGATCGCCCGCCGCAGCAACTGCTGCTCTCGCTCGGTCAGCTCCGGCATGCGCGGCTCCCCCCGATCTGCTGTTGCCGGCGGCCGGCCCGGCCCGGAAGCCGAGCGGGCCGGCCGCTAGCGAGTGGATCAGCTGACGTCGCCCGGATTGAACTCGACGACGAGCTCGCCGTTCAGGATCTGGTCCCGAGCGGCGTTGACCTCCGCGATGACGTCGGCGGGCACGAGGGCCTCGTTGAGGGGCGCGATGTCGGCTCCGCCCTCGGCCATGAAGAACTGGATCCGCTCGGTCGGGGCGTCGTAGGGCTCGCCGGCGGTCTCGTGGGCCCACCACTCGTCGATCAGGACCCTCAGTCCCGGATCCCACAGGATCAGCACGCTGGTGATGACGACCTCGGGGGCCAGCGCCTCCTGGTCGTCCAGGTCACCGATGGCGAAGACCCGGTCCGCCTCCAGCGCGGCCTGGAACGTGCCGAACGTCGAGGCCGCGTAGAGGCTGTCGGCGCCCTCCTCGATGAGGGCGGCGCCGGCCTCCTGGGCCGCGGCCGGATCGAACCAGCTCTCGATGTAGGTGACCCGAACCTCGAGGTCGGGGTTCACCGAGCGGGCACCCGCGAAGAACCCGTTGACCGGGCCGTTCACGTTCGGGAACGGGAATGCGGCCACCGAGCCGATGATGCCGGTCTCGTTGAGATGGCCCGCAGCGATGCCGGCAAGGTAGGCGGCCTCGTGAGGCAGCACGTCCAGCCAGTAGCCGTTGCCGCCCCGGCCCTCGTTGCCGGATCCGGTGAACGACCAGAGGATGTCGGGGAAGTCATCCCTGATGGCGTAGATGGAGTCGGAGTAGGTGCTGTGGGCGATGATCATGTCGAACTCGCCGGTCTCCGCGGTCTGGCGAAGGACCCGCTCGCCGTCCGCGTAGGAGATGTTCTCGAAGTACTCGTAGGTGATGTCGAGGCCGTGGGGCGCCTCCGCGGTGACCCGGTTGAGCGCCCCCAGCATGGAGGTGCTCCAGGTGTCGTCGGCGGTGTTCCCGAAGATGACCGCGATGTGAAGCGAAGTGGGATCCTCGCCGGCCGCGGGCTCCGGAGCTTCCTCCACGGGCTCTGGGTCGGGCGCTGGTGCCGGTTCTGGCTCCGCGGCTGGTGCCGGTGCCGGCTCGGGCTCGTCGTCTCCGCAAGCCACCAGAACGGTCGAGAAAGCCAGCACAGCGGCCAGCAATCGGGTCGTGAGTCGTATCATCGGTGCCCCCTCATGGTTGTTGCCCTTCGTGGCCGTCGGGTTCCACGCCACCCAGCGCGAAAAGGGCCTGACATTGGTGAGAGCAATAGGGTGGCTCGCCGGTCCTGCGTCTGTCAAGGCGGTCACGCCGCCGACGCCCGCCGGCGACACGAACTTGACATGAAGGTGGCCCTCGCTACACTGCGCCGAGGGTATTGATGGCATCAATCTCACAGGTCGACGAGTTCGCGCGTCTTCAGAAGGCAAAGGGGATTTGACACGATGAGGATCAGCGGAACGCCATTCACGCCGCGGATGGGCCCGCTCGTCAAGTCGGGCACGTGGAGCGAGTGGGCGGCCGGTGATGTGGTCTACCTTCGCCCGGAGTCGTTCTGGGATCACGGGCAGGAAGTGGCTGCGATGCGCGAGGCAGCCGTCCTGGAGGACAAGTCACCTCTTGAGATGTACTTCTTCTCAGGCCCTGACGTCGTGGAGTATCTCCAGAGGCTCGTCATTCGCGACATCTCCAGGATGGAGCTCAAGCATGCCTATTACAATGCATTCTGTGATGAGAAAGGCAAACTCATAAGCGACGGCCTGTTGTTCCGCATCTCCGAGCAGCAGTTCGGCTTCACCGCCAGCCCGCTGGACATCTGGTATGCGCAGAACGCTGAGGGTTTCGACGTGACCATCGAGAACGTCACAGAGGAGTGGGGAATCCTCCACCTCCAGGGCCCGGCATCCGACGGCATTCTGGCTAGGGCGGCAGGACAGGATCTATCCGGTCTGCGGTTCTCCCGAGGTGCCGAAATCCAACTCGGCTCAGCCGCTGTATGGGTCTGGCGGCAAGGCTTCACGGGAGAGCGCGGCTTCGAGTTCTGGGTACGGGCAGGAGATGCCCTAGAGGTGTGGGACGTCCTGTACGCCGCGGGAGAACCGTTCGGGATGATGCCGCTCGGGGATCTGGCTGAGGACGTCGGCCGTATCGAAGCCGGTCTCATTCTGCCTGTCATCGACTACACGAGAGCCGGGCCCGACAGCTCCACGCATTCTGGCGATCCCACCTCCTCCCAGCATGTCCAGTGGTTGGCGACACCCGCAGAAATGAACATCGGGAGGTTCGTCGCCTTCGGGAAGGGAGACTTCGTCGGCAGGGACGCGCTGCTGGCTGAGCGCCAGAGCGGTGGCCCGGCCCGATGCCTCGTCGGACTGCGCATCGACGGGCGAGACATCGCGGCCCAGCAGGGTGAGCAAGGCGTGCCACCCCGTGTACCGCAGCGCTGGCGGTTCCCGCTTGTGCCGGTCCGATCCGGGGACGACCACGTCGGGTACGCCAACAGCATTGCGTGGAGTCCCAGGATCGGCGGGCTCATCGGGCTCGCCCGGATCAGCACCGCAGCTACGAAGCCTGGGACGAAGGTGGTCCTGGATTGGGAGATCTCCGGTGCAACGTGCGAGGTTGGCGCGGTGGTCTCAGAACTTCCATTCGTAGAGATGAAGCGCAGGAACTAGCGACGAGCCCTCTGCTCGGGCTGACTACAGATAGAGGCCGGTGCTGCCCTGGTCGAGCCGCTCCGCGGCGACGGCGTGGACGTCGCGTTCTCGCAGGATGATGTAGTCGCGGCCCCGCACCTCTACCTCGTAGCGGTCCTCGGGGTTGAACAGGACCCGGTCGCCCTTCTCCATGTTGCGAACGTTGGGCCCGACCGCCACCACCTCGGCCCAGGTGAGCCGCTTGCCGACCTGGGCGGTGGCCGGGATCAGGATCCCGCCCGTCGAGCGGCGCTCCCCCTCGGCCTCGCCGATCGCCACCAGGATCCGGTCGTTGAGCATCTTGACCGGCAGGCGGTCGTCGTCATGGGGTCCCGGTGCGGAGTCATGGCGGTCGTTGCGGGCGGCGCGGGACACTGTGTCGGCGCGGGGCTCGGTCGTGGTCACGGATCCCAACGGTACCCGCCCGCAGGCAGGAGCCGCGAGGCCAGTTCTAGCGTCAGCCCGTCGGGGCCGGTTCGATCTCGCCGTCGGCGATGCTGATCAGCCAGCGCCGGTACTCGACCGTGCCCGCGTCGGCCCCCTTGACGTGCATCTCGGCCGTCAGATCGACAGGCAGCTCCTCGGGCCGCTGCGACTCGACGATGGGCTGGTCCTGACCGAGGATCACGTACTGCATGTCCCAGAAGTCCTCGTCGCGGTCCAGGGCGTAGTTGCGGCCCACGAAGGTGAAGCACCTGGTCCGCCGCCGGTTGACCGGTGCGACGGCCACGTAGAGCACGAAGTCCTCGGTCACTCCGGCCGAGCTGTTGAGCTTCATGGCGTTGGGCATGTACACCCGGTAGCGCTTCCATGCCTCGTAGGTCAGGCCGTCATGCTCGACGGCCGAGTTCTTGACGTTGTCGGTGTACTCGATGAACGGGCCCGCGGTGATCCTCAGCTCCGAGCCGTGGCGCGCCACGTCGTAGTCGGCGATCTCGGCCTCGTCACGGTCGCCGAGGATCCCGTGGTGCACATGGGCGAAATGGGAGAAGTCGAAGTAGTTCTCGAGGCGCCGGGCCACCGAGCAGTCCCACTCATACGGCGGGAAGCGCAGGAACCGGTACGACGGATCGTCGAGCTCGGGGCACTCCGACGGGCCGAACCGCGGCGTCTCGCCCGAGACGCAGGTCCACACCAGTCCGCCGGCCTCGATCGTCGGGTAGCTGGGCAGTTGGGCCACCAGCTTGCCGTTGAGCTCGGGCCGGGCCGGGATGTCGACGACGGTGCCCTCGGCGTCGTAGGCCCAGCCGTGGTAGGCGCAGCGCAGCCAGCAGCCGTCGACCCGTCCCAGCGACAGGGCCGAGCCCCGGTGGCGGCAGATATCGCTGAAGGTGTGGGCCTTGCCGTCGAGGCGGGCCACGGCCAGGCGGGTGTCGAACAGCGTTACCTGGTGGGGCGAGTCGGTCAGATCGTCGGAGAAGGCCACCGGCTGCCAGAAGCGCTTGAGCTGCTGGTAGAGCCGCTCCTCGCCGGCCATGTCGAGCTGGGTGTTCCCCTGCACCTCGAATCCTCCGGCCACTGCCGGATCTTGGGTCACGGTCATGACTCGGTCACTTCTATGCCTCTATTGCCCTTATGCCTCTGTTACCTTGATCGCCTCCACCGGGCAGCACGCTTCGGCACCCCGGGCCTTGGCCACCATCTCGGGCGGCAGCGTCGGCTGGAGTACCTCCAGCTTGAGGCCGTCGTCGTCGATGTCGAAGATCTCGGGTGCCAGCGAGGCGCACATTCCGGAGACGATGCAGACATCGTGGTTCACTTCGACGGTTGCGTCAGCCATCTCCGGATCCTCCGCTTCCATCGTACGCGCTCCACGCCTCCGTTACTGCGGCCACGATGTTCTGGTAGCCGGTGCATCGGCAGAGGTTGCCCGACAGCAGTTCGACGACCCGTTCGGGCTCGTTCCAGTCGCCGGGGTCAACGCTCTCCAGGGTCATCAGGAAGCCGGCGGTGCAGAAGCCGCACTGCAGGGCATGGTTGTCGTGGAACGCCTGCTGCATCGGTGACAGGGAGTCCGATCCCGCTGGGGCGAGGTCCTCGACCGTGCGGATCTCCGCACCGTCGGCCTGTGCCGCCAGCATCAGGCATGAACGCACCGCGTCGCCGTCGACGATGACCGTGCAGGCACCGCAATAGCCGTGCTCGCAGCCGACGTGGGTGCCGGTCAGGCCGACGGTGTCGCGGATGTAGTCCGACAGCAGCAGCCGGGACGGCACCCGGTGACGGTGGGGCCGTCCGTTGATCCTGAGCTGGACCTCGACTTCGGAGAGTGCTTCGATCGTCATGCGGCCTCCCCGGTTGCCAGCGCGCGCTGAGCAGCCCGCACGACGAGCGCGGCCACCGCCTCGCGCCGGTACCAGGCGGTGGCGTGGATGTCATCGAAAGCGTCGACGGTGTCAGCCATGACCGCCTCGGTGAGCCCGTCGGACGGGCGATCCGCAGACCACCCCGAGATCGCGGCTTCGGCCGTTCGCAGCCTGGTGGGCACGCCTCCCAACCCGAAGCCGACGAGGCGGGCCCAGCGCACCGCGCTGCCGTCGGCTTCAACTATCGCGACGAGACCGGCCACCGCGAAGTCACCGGCCCGGCGAGAGATCTCGTCCACAGTGGCTACCGAACCGGCGGGCGGTGCACCGAAGCGCACCTCGGTGATGAGTTCGCCGTCCTCCAGAGATGTCCAGAAGGGCCCGACGAAGAAGTCCTGTGCATCGATCCGGCGTTCACCATCGGGTCCGGAGACGCTGATCACAGCGTCGGAGGCGACCGCGAGGGCGGGCAGTTCTGCGGCGGGGTCGGCGTGGGCCAGGCTGCCGCATACCGTGCCCCGATTACGGATCTGGAGATGCCCGACGTGGCGCAGCGCGGACCGCAATCCACCTACCACCCTCGCCGCTCCCTCGTCCTCCAGCACCCGGGTCTGGGTGGCGGCCGCCCCCACGGTCACGCCCCCAGAGTCGCAGTCCACCGAGGCGAGTCCGTCGATGCTGTTGATGTCGACCAGCATCGACACGTCGGTGAGACGGAAGTTCATGGCCGGGATGAGGCTCTGGCCTCCTGCGAGCACCCGGCTGGACTCGGTGGAGCCGAGAGCCTCCAGAGCCTCGGCCACCGTCGAGGGCCGGCAGTAGTCGAACGGCGCCGGCTTCACGAGTTCGCTCCTGCGCCGGCCCGGTCCTTCGCGGCGGCCCGGATGGCGGCTCGCACGGCCACAGGCGTCACCGGGCACTCGGTGAGGTCGACACCCCATTCCGACAGGGCGTCGGAGACGGCTCCGGCCACGACCGCGGGCGGCCCCACGGTGCCCCCCTCGCCGCAGCCCTTGACTCCCAGGGGCTGTTCCGGGGCGGGCGACTCGAAGTGGTCGACCTCCATGTGAGGCACTTCGGCGCAGGTCGGCACCAGGTAGTCCATGAACGACGCGAACCGGGGATTGGCGGTGTCGGTGTCGTACTGGAAATGCTCGTACATGGCTCCGGCGATGCCCTGGGCCACGCCGCCGTGGATCTGGCCCTCCACCAGCGCCGGGTTGATGACTGTCCCGCAGTCGTGGACCACGATGTAGTCCTCGATCCTCACCTCGCCCGTGCTGACCCTGACGCTGACGATCCCGATGTGACTCCCGTTGGACCAGCTGGCGGCGGCGTTGATCCTGCCGGTGTCGTCGAGCTGGTGCTGGAGGTTCTCCGGGTGGTAGAAGCCGGATGTCTCCAGCCCGGCCTCCATGCCGTCGGGCAGGTCCACGACCCGGACCCACGCCGCGGTGCCCACCTCGGCCCAGCTCACCGAGGGCTGGCTACTGCCGGCCACATGGAACGCGCCGTCGGTGAGCACGACATCGGCCTCGGCTGCCTCCAGCATGTGCGCGGCGATCCTGCGGGCCTTGTCCAGCAGCCGTTCCGAGGCCAGCAGGACCGAGCCGGTGAGCATCATCGCACCCCGGCTGCCCCAGGAGCCGAGCCCGTAGGGCGCCCGCTCAGTGTCGCCCAGCACCACGGTGACGTCATCGGGGGACACGCCCAGCATGTCGGCCGCGAGCTGGGCCGCAGCCGTCGTGTTGCCCTGGCCGAGCTCGCTCAGGCCGGCGGCCACCCGCACCGAGCCGTCGGGGTCGACTCGCACGGTGGCGGCGTCGCCGCCGCCCCAGTGGCCGGTGGTCAGGTGGTAGCTGGGCGATGTGGGCTCCACGTAGTTGCAGTAGCCCACGCCCACCCGGACGTCGGGGTCGTCGGCGTATCGGGAACGGGCCCGCTCGAGGGCCGGGGCCGTCATCTTCAGGGCCCGCTCGAAGGACTCGGTGTGGGAGCCCGAGTCGAGGCGGCCCCCGCCGTGCATCACATAGGGCATCTGTCCGGGGCGCACCAGCATCCGTCGCCGCAGGTCCGCCCGGTCAGTCCCTGTCAGGCGGGCGACCCGGTCGATGATCCGCTCCATGACGAACGCGCCCTCGGGGATCCCGAAGCCCCGGTACGCGCCGGCCGGAGTCTTGTTGGTTGCCGCGCCGATGGTGCGGGCCTCCATGTTGGCGAAGTCGTAACCGCCGGTGATGCAGGCATTGGTCACGAACACAGGCGCGGTTCCCGGCATGAAGATCTCGCCCGAGCCCATGTCTAGCGTCGACGCGCAGCGCACGCCGCGAATGGTGCCGTCGTCGTCGTAGGCGACCTCGACGTCGTGGCGCTGCTCGCGGGCGTGAACCGACGCCACGAGGTTCTCCATGCGGTCCTCGATCCAGCGCACCGGCCGGTCGAGCCGGCGAGCGATCCAGGCCACCACGACGTCCTCGGGGTAGATGTGGGTCTTGGTGCCGAAGCCGCCCCCGACGGTCGGATGGACCACCCGCACTTGCGGCTCGGGCATGCCCAGCATCAGGGCGACCGTGGTCCTAACCATGTGGGGGCTCTGCGTGGAAGACCACACCGTGAGCGTCCCGCCGTCCACATTGGCCACCACTCCCCTGGTCTCCATGGGCAGCCCGGTCTGGCGCTGGCTGACGTAGGTCTCGGTGAAGGTGTGGTCGGCCTGCTCGAAAGCCTGGTCGACCTCGGGCTTGTGGGGTGCCACGTCGAACGAGCAGTTGCTCTCCCAGTCGTCATGGAGCTTGGGCGCTCCCGGGGCCAGGGCCTGGTCGAGATCGGCCACCGTCGGCAGCGGCTCGTAGGTGGTCCCCGCCGCCACCAGCGCGGCCGCGTCCTCAGCGACGTAGCGGTCGTCAGCGACCACGGCGGCATAGGGAGCCCCCACGTATCGCACCCTGTCGGTGGCGAGCGGGCGCTGCTTGACCGGGCCGATGTATCCGATGTAGTCGGGGAACGTCTTCACGTCGGCCAGGTCGGCGCCGGTGTACACCGCCACTACGCCGTCGACCGCGAGGGCCTCGGAGGTGTCTACGGCGACGATCCGGGCGTGGGCCTCGATGCTCCGCACGAAGACCACTTCGAGCATCCCCGGGAGCCTGATGTCGGCCACGTAGCGGCCCTTGCCGGTGAGCGGGCCGCGGTCTTCCCGGCGCGGCACCGAGCGCCCGATGTGGCGGCTGCTGTGGCGGATGTGGGAGTCGATGTCGAGGCTCATCGCCGATCCGGCTCCCCTAGCGCTCGCCCCGGTGGTATGGGATGGTCAGGGCCAGCGGGACCTGGGAGCGGCTCCGATTGAGAACCAGCGCCACGATGGTCAGAAGGAACGGCAGGGCCAGCAGGAGCTGGTAGGGCAGGTCCACGCCGCTGGCCTGCAGTGACAGCTGGGTGGCCTCGAGGAACCCGAACAGCAGCGAGCCGCCCAGGATCCATGACGCCCGCCAGTTGCCGAAGATCACGATGGCCAGGGCGATCCATCCTCGCCCCGCGACGATGTCGTCGAAGAACTGGTTTCCCCCCGCCAGCGAGAGGTAGGCGCCGCCCAGCCCGGCCATCACGCCCCCGTAGATCACCGCGGTGTACTGGCGGGAGATGATGCCCACGCCCCGCATGTCGCACGCCTCGGGGTTGTGGCCGATGCTGCGGAGCTCCAGGCCGTACTTGGTGCGATTCAGGAAGATGAACGTCGCCGGCACCATGAGGATCCCGAAGTAGGTCAGCCAGTGCTGGTCGAAGAACACCTCGCCCACCGCGGGGATGTCGGACAGCAGCGGGACGGTGGCGGTCTGGAACCGGTCCACGGTCGGGAACGCGACGGCGCCGCCCTCCTCGTACACGGAGCGGTACCAGAAGAAGGCGCCGCCCAGGCCGAGGATGTTCAGCGCGAGCCCGGCGACGATCTGGTTGACCTTGACTGTGGCCGTCATCACCGCCATCAGCAGCCCCAGCGCACCCCCGCCCACGGCTGCCCCGACCAGGCCCAGCCACAGGTTGCCGGTCTCGTTGGCCACCAGGAACCCGGTGAAGGCGCCCAGGGTCATGGTCCCCTCGAGGCTCAGGTTCAGGATCCCGCTGCTCTCGGCGACCAGCTCGCCGGTGGCCGCGATCAGCAGCGGGGTGGCGATCTTGAAGGTGGCCACGAAGATGCCCAGGATCACCGAGTAGGTGAAGAAGTCCTCCACGACACCGCTACCCGGAGCTATCCATGTTGGGCGATCTTCCTGAGTCGGTAGCGGCACGCGACCGCGGCCAGCAGCACGAGAACCAGGGCGACCCCCTCGATGACGTCCACGAGCGCGGCCGGGATGCCGGTGCCGACCTGCATCTGGGTCGCGCCGTTGATCAGCCCCGCGAAGGCGACCGCCACCACGATCACGCCCGCGGGATGAAGCCGGGCCACCAGTGCGACGATGATCCCGGTGAAGCCGACGGCCTGGCCGCCGAACTCGAAGTTGATCCGGTGATGAAGGCCCAGCAGCTCACCCGCGCCCGCCAGTCCTGCCAGTGCCCCTGAGATGGCCATGACCGCGATGATGGCCGCCCCGACGCTGACGCCCTTGTACGAGGCCGCCTGCTTGTTGACGCCTATGGCCCTCAGCTCGAATCCCAAGGTGGTGCGCCGCACCAGGAAATGGACCACGGCCGCCATCACCAGCGCAAGGGCGAAGCCCAGGTGCAGCCGGCTGTCGTCGAAGAACCGGGGCAGGAATGTGCTCTCGACCATCCGCTCGGTCTGGGAGTAGGGCGTGTCGTTGGCCTGCCAGGGCCCCGACAGCAGCCATGACAGCCCGGAGTCGATGACGAAGTTGAGCATCACCGTCGTGAGGATCTCGTTGGTTCCATAGCGGACCAGCAGGACGCTGGCCACCGTCGCCCAAACCGCTCCGAAGACCGCAGCCCCGCAGAACATGGCCACGAACAGCAGCGGCGCGGGGAGGCCGGGCATCGTGTCGTAGACCCACCAGGTGCCGATGGCGCCCGCGATGAACTGACCCTGCCCGCCGATGTTCCAGACCCCGGCCCGGAAGGCGATGGCCGCGCACAGCCCGGTGAGGATCAGCGGCGTCGCCTGCACCAGCGTCTCGAGGGCCGACTCCCGGTTCCCGAAGGCCCCCTCGTAGAGGGACGCGAACGCGTCCAGCGGCGACACGCCGACGATGATCACCAGCCCGCCGATGATCACCGCGGTGATGGCCAGCGCGATGAGGGTGGCATACAACTCGTGCACCGGACGGGTGTACAGCCTCCGCTCCAGGCGCCAGGCGCCCGGCTGGAACAGCATCGAGAGCGGATCGCGGCCGGCGCCCGCCTCGTGGTCGTCGCGCGGGTTGTCCTGGGGTGTGTCGGCGACCTGCTCGCTCACCGTGAGCCTCGGTCTGTGTCGCTGGCACCCGCCATGTGCATCCCGATCTGTTCAAGGGTGGTCGCGTCAGGTTCGGTGACCGCGACGATCCGCCCATCGTAAATCACCGCGATCCGGTCCGAGATCTGGAAGATCTCGTCGAGGTCCTCGGACATCAGCAGCACCCCCGCGCCGCGGTCCCTCTCCTGGATCAGGCGGCGCCGGACGTACTCGGTGGCCGCGATGTCGAGACCCCGCGTCGGCTGGTGCGCGACGATCAGCTGTGGCTGGCCGGAGAGCTCCCGGGCCATGATTATCTTCTGCAGGTTGCCGCCCGAGAGGGTCCTGGTGATCTGCGACGCCGATGGTGTCTTGATCTCGTAGGTGTCGATCGACTCCGCGGCGAAGGCGTCGATCTGGCCCCGGTTGAGGACTCCGGCGCGGGAGAACTGCCGCTCGCGCTGGTTGCCCAGCACCAGGTTCTCCTTAACGCTGAAGTCCATCATCAGACCCTGGGCGATGCGGTCTGCGGGCACGCTGGCCACCCCGAGGGTGGCGATCCGGTGGGGTGCTGACTCGGTGGTGTCCTGACCGGCGATCCGGATGGAGCCGCTCTCTGGATGGCGCACGCCCACGACCGCGTCGAACAGGGCGTTCTGGCCGTTGCCCGACACGCCGGCGACGCCCACGATCTCCCCCGAGCCGACGGTGATCGACAGCCCATCGAGCGAGCCTCGTCCCGTATCGGACTCCAGGTGGATCTCCTCGACCTCCAGCACCGGCTCGCCGACGGTGGATTCAGCCTTGTCCGCCTGCATCAGGACCTCGCGCCCCACCATCATCCGGGCCAGGTCTCGCTGATCGACGTCGGCAGTGTCGACCGTGCCGACGACCTTGCCGCGGCGCAGCACCGTCACGCGGTCCGAGAGGTCCATCACCTCCTTGAGCTTGTGGGTGATCAGGATGATGGTGAGGCCCTCGTCGCGCATCCGGCGCAGGATCCGGAACAGCTCGTCGATGCCCTGCGGGGTCAGCACCGCGGTGGGCTCGTCCAGGATGAGTATCTCGACGCCGAAGTAGAGCGTCTTGAAGATCTCCACCCATTGCTGCTCCCCCACCGAGAGCCGGCCGACCTCCGCGTCGGGATCGATCTCCACGTCGTAGTCGGCGAAGAACTCCTCCAGGCGGCGCCTGGCCTCGGTCAAGTCGAGCCATTGCTTGGCCTGGGTGCCGATGACCACGTTCTCGATGACCGACATCGGAGGCACCAGCTCGAAGTGCTGGTGGACCATGCCGATGCCGGCCTCGATGGCGTCGCGGGGTGAATGCAATTCCAGCGGGTTGCCTTCGAGGAGCACCTGGCCGTCGTCGGGCTGGTACACGCCGTAGAGGATGTCGGCCAGTGTCGTCTTGCCCGCGCCGTTCTCGCCGAGCAGGCAGTGGATCTCGGCCCTGCGGATCGCGACGCTGACGGAGTCGTTGGCGACCACGCCGGGGAAGACCTTCGTCACCTCCTCGGCGACGAGGATGTTCTCCCCCGGCGCGGCCGCGCCGGACTTGGCCGTGTCTGCCATCGGATCGGCGCGCTCAGTCGATCGTTCGACGTGCAGTCCGGCTTCTTGCGGTTACTCGAACCGGTCGAAGTTGAGCGGGACGACCAACTCGCCCGAAAGGATGGCGACCCGGGCCGCCTCGACGGCAGCCACCACGTCAGCTGGCACGTCGTCGGCTATGGCACCCAGCGACGAGCCGTCGTCCACCATCGACTGGTAGACGATGCGCTGCGGCGGCGAGTTGTAGGGAACGCCGTGCACCGTGTAGTCGTACCAGGCGTCGAGCACGTCGGTGAAGGCGGTGTCCCACTGGGCGACGGCGCTGGTCAGCACCACCGGCGACAGGCTCAACTGGTCGGTGAAGTGGCCGACGGCCCGCACGTTGCCGGCGTCCTCGGCTGCGGCGAACGGGCCGAACCGCTCGGCGTAGATGACGTCGGCGCCGTTGTTGATCTGGGCCTCCGCCGCGCTCGCCGCGGTCGCCGGGTCGAACCAGCTCTCGATGTAGGTGACCCCGGCCACCTCGATGTCGGGGTTGACCGACCGGGCGCCGTCGACGAAGGCATTGAGCGGGGCGTTGACGTTGGGGAACGGGTACGCGGCCACACCGCTGATCCTGTTGGTCTCGGTGGTCATGCCGGCGATGATCCCGGCCAGGTAGGCGGGCTCGTGGATGAACACGTCGATCCAGTAGGCGTTGTCGCCGCCCTCGTGGTCGTCGTTGCCGGAACCCGAGTACACGAACAGGGTGTCGGGGAAGTCGGCCTTGTTGGCGGCGACGCCGTCCACATAGGTGCTGTGCCCGACGATGATCTCGTACTCGCCGGTCTGGGCGAGGTCGCGGATGACGCGTTCGCCCTCGACGAACTGGATTCCCTCAAGGACATCGAGATTGATCTTGATGCCGTACTTGTTGGACTCCGAGACGCGGTTGACGCTGTCGATGAACGTGGCGTACCAGCCCTCCTCCTTGGTGCCCACCACGAGCATGGCCACATCGATCTCACTGGGTGCGGCGGCTGCCTGCTCTGAGGCCGCTTCCTCGGCTGCGGCTGCGGCCTCAGCGGCTGCCGCTTCGGCTTCGGCGGCTGCCGCTTCGGCTTCGGCGAGTTCCGCCTCGAGCTCGGCGACGGCCGCTCCCTCGGCTTCGGCAGCCTCGAGCTCGGCGGCTGCGGCTGCGGCCTTGGCCTCTGCGATGGCGGCGGCGTCAGCCGCGGCCTTGGCCTCGGCCTCGGCGGCGTCGGCGTCGGCCTGGGCCGCTTGGGCCTCAGCCGCGGCGGCGTCGGCCTGGGCCTGGGCCTCGGCGGCCTCTGCTTCGGCTGCTGCGACAGCCGCGTCGCTGGCGCCGCTGTCCACGGCGGGCGTCGGTTCGTCGTCGCTACCGCAGGCGACCAAGCCTGCGGCGAGCGCAAAGGCGACCAGTAGACCCAGTGTTGTCTTGCGCATGGTGTTGCGGTCTCCCTCCCTTGTGGGACCTATCGCAAGGCCACCGCCGGGCACGGGGCGCCTGCCCTGCGGTTCCGCCGGTGGTCGTGCGAGTTGGTGTTGTGTGGATTATTGATGAGGACTATACGCGGCGACCGCACGGTTGTCAGCCGCACCGCAAGGTTCCCGCCGGGAAGACTAAGAGCATGCGCGGGTAGGTACAAGCGCGTCCGCGTTGCAGCGGCGCGTTTTCCGCTCTTGTTCGCTGCGCTCACGGGCCGCTCGGGCCACGGCCTCGCGCCGTATGGGCGGGAGTCGTGAACCGGCACGCTCGGCCTCTAGTGGAATCCCGAGCCACCGTTCACCCAGATGTTCTGGCCGGTGACGAATTCGGACAGCGGGCTCATCAGGTAGATGAGGGTGCCCACCATGTCCTCGGGGACCTGGGTCCGCTTGAACGCCCGGCGGGCCTGGATGGCCGCGTCTACCTCGGGCTGGACGCTGGAGTAGGCCTCGTCGTGGGGGATGTAGTCGGGCGTGATGGTGTTGACTGCGATCCCGGAGCCGCCCAGCTCTCGGGCCATGGCCCGGGTCAGTCCCCAGATGGCGGACTTCGACGACACGTAGTGGAGGAAGCCGGGAGTGCCGTCGTTCACCGTCATGGAAGCGATGTTGACAATCCTGCCGCTGCCCTGGGCCCGCATAGTGGGCGCCACCGCCCGGGAGCACAGCCAGGTGCCCTTCACGTTCACCTCGAAGCACAGGTCCCACTCATCGGGCGGGAGGTCCTCCATCGGGGCCCGGGTGGCGGCCATGTAGAAGGCGGCGTTGTTGACCAGACCGTCGATGCGGCCGTAGGCGTCCACAGTCGCGGCCGCCATCGCCTCGGTCTGATCAACGTCGGAGACGTCCACCTGCATCGACATCGCCCGGGTGCCCGACGCGCTGAGTTCAGCGACCACGTCGCGGCCGTCGGTGAGGTCCGCGACTACCACGGTCGCCCCCTCGGCGGCCAGGCCCCGGCAGTAGGCCAGGCCAATGCCCTTGGCCCCGCCGGTGACGATGATCACCCGTCCGTCCAGTATTCCCATCGGGGTCCTCCCGTGCGTGAATGTGTGAGTATGTGTGGGGTCAGCGAGGCTCGGCCTCGTCCTGCTCAGTTCGGCTCCAGTTCCGCGGCCAGCTCGAAGAGCCACTTGCGGTAGGCCAGGGTGACGTCGTCGGCCACCTTGACGTAGGTCTCGGCGCTGAGACGGTCGGGCAGGTGCTCGGGCCACTGCGACTCGACGACGGGCTGATCCTGGTCCAGCACCATGTACTCGAACTCCAGCAGGAAGTCCATCTCGTCGGGGGTGTCCACGAAATCGGCGCCGATGTGCCAGAAGTTGCGGCAGGTCGCCGGACCGGTGGGCGCGGTCACCATGTAAAGGGCGTAGCGCTTGCCGTTGGGGAAGGTCCGCACCATCGAGATGGACCCGGGCACGGTGAGCTGGTACCAGTTGCGCACCGTCATGATGTCGTCGTCGATCTTCAGCAGCTCCTTCATGCGGGGAACGTTGGGCTCCACGAACACCTTGTCGAACCGCAGGGCTCCGTCCTCGCGCCACACGTCGTGGTGCTCGACCTCGGGCTTGTCCCTGGTGCCCAGGACGTTCTCGTGGACGAAGGGGAAGTGGGCGAAGTCGACGAAGTTCTCGAGGCGCCGGGGCGAGCTGGTGGCCCAGTCGTAGTACGGGGGCGTCTGCCAGCGCATGATCGGGTCGTCCCACTCCGGGATGCCCGGGGGCTCGCCCCACGGCTCGTCGGTCAGGCTCACCCAGACCATGCCGGAACTCTCCCGGCACAGGTAGCGGACCAGCCCCAGCTGGAGCACGCCGCTCAGCTCGGGCCGGGCCGGGATCGACACCAGCTTGCCCTCCATGTCGTAGGCCCACCCGTGGTAGGGGCAGTTGATGCAGCCGTTCTCGACCCAGCCCAGTGATGGCGCGGCCCCCTTGTGGCGGCACACGTCCATGAAGGCCCGGGTGGTCCCCTCGTGGCGGACGACCAGGATGCGTTCCCCGAGGAGCTTGCCCGAGACCATCTGGCCCTCGGCCACGTCCTTCGAGTAGGCGACGGGATGCCAGAAGTGCCTCATCGCCCGGTACCACCTGGAGTCCCGCTCGGGAACGAACGGATCGACGGTCTCGCCTGGATGAAGGGTCGTCGTCACGCCTGCTCCTCCCTGTCCATCAGACCGGCCGATGCCGGCCGGCGCGGTCGCTACTGTACTGTTCGCCCCCGGCCGCCCTGCCAGCGCGGCCTTCCCCCTGCCCAGGAGCGTCACCATGTCCCCCACTCTCGCCACCGCCGAAGTCGCGCATTTCTTCGTGCCGGGGGCAACAGGCAACCGGATCCACGGACTCGACTTCGGGGGTGAGGGGCCGACGCTGGTCTGCCTGCACGGCGTGACCGGCAACGCTTGGAACTGGTTCGCGGTGGCCCTCGGGGTCCGGGCCCACCGCCGGGTGGTGGCGCTCGACTTCCGCGGCTACGGCGAGAGCCAGTGGTCGCCCAGCGGCGACTACACCACCGCCGACCATGTCGCCGATCTGGCCGGCGCGGTCGCTGCGGTCTCGGGCGGCTCGCCCGTGGACCTCGCGGGATCCTCGTGGGGGGCGCTGGTCGCCCTCCAGTACGCCGACGAGCATCCCGACGAGGTAGGACGGCTGGCCGTGGTCGATGTGGAGCCGTCCTTCCAGCAGGGTGAGACCGAGCTGTTCCCCCGCCCACGGGACCACGCCGACCACGACGAGGTCCGCGCCGCGGTGGCCGCGGCCTACCCCAACGCTCCCTCGGACATGGTCGAGCTGGTGGCGGCCACGTGCTACGGCCCGGTGGCCGGCGCCCGCCTGGCGCCCAAGCACGATCCGTTCTTCTTCGAGCGCTGGCCGTTCCGCTCCGACGATCACTGGGACCGGCTGCCCCGGATCCAGGCGTCCACGCTTCACGTCCACGCCTCCGGCAGCTTCGTCCGGGGCGAGGTGATGGCCGAGATGGACCGGCTCACACCGGCATCAAGCCTCGTCGAGATCGCCGACAGCACCCATGTCGTGCCGGTGGACAACCCCTCGGCCCTGGTAGACGCCCTCATCCCGTTCCTGGCCGGGGGCTGAGCCCGACCCCGGGAGCTAGAGTCTCCGGGCAGAGCGATGAGAACGCACCACAGAGCGGCACACGACGAGAGGACCACTGAGCCGGAGTCGGTCGCTTCACAGCTTGGGCCCGCCCTCCGGCAGCGTCGCAAGGCCGCTGGCATGACCATGCAGGAGCTCGCCGACCGGTGCGGCCTGTCCCAGCCGTTCCTCTCCCAGATCGAGAACTCCCGAGCCATGCCCAGCCTCTTCGCGCTGCACCGGGTGGCCCAAGCCTTGGGAACGACGACGGTCGGGCTGCTCGACCCCGCGCTCTCGGAGGTCACGCTGGTCCGGGCTGACGAGGGCGAGGCCTTCTTCCTCGCCGAGGGGGCCACCACTCGCTTCCTCACCCCGGGCGAGGGGCATCGCATGGAGGCCAACGAGACTGTGGCGGAGCCGAACATCGCCTCGGACGTGATCGTGCACGAGGGACAGGAGGTCGTCCACGTGCTGGAGGGCTCGGTGGAGATCCGCCTGGAGGACCGGGATCCGATCCCGTTGAATCGGGGCGACACCCTCCTGTACCCGTCGATGACACCGCACCAGTGGGTCTCGGGCGACGATGGAGCGCGCTTCCTGATAATCACCAGTCCCCCGTCCTTCTGACGCCGCGGGGCTCAGTCGATCTTCCGGCGCTTCATCTCGACGAACGGCAGGTCCACGACCCGGGCCGGGACCTCGCCCTCGACCGCCTCACCGCGACCGTTGTAGATCTGCCAGGTGAGTGTCACGTCGTCTCCGGCGTTCACGTCGGGCGATTCGAGGTGCGCGAAGCCGATCATCGTCTCCAGCACCGGGCTCCAGCACATCGAGGTGGCGAAACCCACGTTGGCGCCGCCGGCGAGGATCTCGGAGTTGAAGTGGCGGTGCAGCCGCGGGCTCAGGAACGGCGGCGACCCGGCGCCCTCGTAGAGCGCGGCGATGCCGGCAGGGTCGATGTCCACACCCCGCATCACCTTGGCCGGTCGGTCCCCGGCCGCTTCGGCCTCGAGTGCCCGCCGGCCGACGAAGTCGGTGTCGCGCCTGAGGTTGACGAGGCGCCCGAAGTTGAGCTCGGCGGGAGTGTGGAAGTAGCGGTCGCCGTCCAGGTAAGCGAACTGCACCTGCGCGAACGGGCCCGAAGGGCGGTAGTCGACGCCGATGATCAGCATGCCGGCCTCGACGCGGGTGGCCGCCTGCGCCGCGTTGCCGATGGGCACCGCGCCGTGGGCCCGCCCCCGCTCGACGAATACCGAGTACATGTCCCTGGACGCCTCCGGTCCGACCCACATCTCGAAGCCGATCTCCCCGGTGAATCCCGTTCGCCACAGGCGCACCTCGTGGCCGTCGACGGTGATCATCCGGCCCCTTGAGAACGGCAGATCCTTGTGGGCGCTGCCCGTCACCGCCTCCATGACCTCATGTGAGCGCGGGCCCTGCACGCACAGGACGCTGTAGTCGCGGTCGGTGTTGAGGGTGTCGGTGAGCTCGATGTCGTAGCCGTCGGCGAACTCACTGAACCACCCGACCATGGGTCCGCCCATGTGGATGAACTGGTCGGCCGCCGTGCGGAACGTGATCCCCTCGTTGACCGCGTGGCCATCGTCGTCGCAGTAGAAGGTGTAGATGCCGTGGTCGACATCGACCCTGGAGGCGTCGCGCACCTGCACTCTGTCCACGAAGGCCTCGGCGTCGGGGCCCTCGATGATGGTCTTGAACAGGGGGGTCTTGTCCTCGATGCCGGCTCCCGCTCGCAGGGCCATCATCTCGGAGACCTCGTTGACGTAGTGGTCGACGAGGTGGTACCCGCCCCAGGCGATCCACAGTCCCGTCTGGGAGTAGGGCGCGGCCCCCGGATTCAGGAACGTACCGGTGAAAGCGCTTGGATCGTAGGTGTGCTCGTCTGCCATCGGGTGCTGCCCTTTCACGTCAGCTTCATAGATCACATCAATAGTGACCCGAACCGATGGGCTCTGTCAATTGCCGCGAGCCAGTTCGGCGCGCACCCGGTCGGCCCGGTCCTGATCGAAGGTGAAATGGGCCTCGGTGACGGCGTCGACGATGCCGGCTATGCGGTGGAACGGCCGGTCGGTGTCCATCTCGAGGCCGGGGAGCCGGGTGAGGGCCTCCTCCAGCAGGATCTTGGTCTCGAGCCGGGCCAGCTCGGCCCCGAGGCAGTAGTGGGTGCCGAATCCCAGGGCGATGTGGCGGTTGGGCCACCGCTCGGGATCGAACACGTCCGGATGGGCCTGAGGCTGGCCGGCGTTGACGGCCTCGTCCCGGTTGGCTGCAGAGAACCACACCGCCAGCACGCTTCCCGCAGGGACCTCAAGACCGTCGAAGCTCACGTCCTTGCGCACGTACAGGGGCTTCATGGGGAACGGCGTGCCGAAGCGCAGGATCTCCTCGACGGCCCGCCGCATAGCGGTGTCGTCGCCGACGCGGCTGCGGGCCCAGTCGAGGAGGTCGAACTCGGCCAGGTAGACGAATCCGTTGGCCAGGCTGGCGCCGGTGGTGTCGGTCCCGGCCGCGGTGAACCCGAACAGGTAGCCGAGCAGCTCGCGATCTCCGATGGTGCCGTCGGACCAGGCCCTGACAAGAACATCGAGCAGCTCGTCGGAGGGATCGTTGAGTCGCCGGGCCACCATCCACCAGAAGTAGGCCTGCAGCTCCCATTGCTGGGGCATGTCGTCCCACGGTGAGGTCAGGAAGATGTCCAGTTGCTTCCGCATCCAGTCCTCGCGGTCCATGTCCAAGCCGATCAGCGCGCAGATCACCCGCATGGCCAGGCGCGAGGACATCTCGACGGCCACATCGACCTCGCCGGTGCCCTTGGCCACCACCTCGTTGATCGTGTCGATGGTGATCCGCCTGATCACCGGCTCCATGGTCCGAACCGCGTTGTTCCTGAACCACGGCTCCACCACGCCCCGCAGCACGTCGTGGCGGCCGGCGTCGCCGTCGAGCGTGAACGGCTCGACCATCCACATGAACTCCATGGCGATGTGGATCGGAGCGCCCTCGGGCAGGTAGGGCTCCTGGTCGCGGGAGAAGGCCTCGTCGGAGTTGTGGAGCACCCGCATCACGTCCGCGTGGCTCATCACGTGGTACATGCCGGTCTCGTCCTGGAACGGAGGGGTCGTGGGGTCGCGGAACCTCGAGTCGCGGGGAAAGTCTGACGGCTTCATGGGCGCTCCCTCCTCGGGTCGGGGCTCAGCGGTCGGCGTGGTTCTCGGCGGCGCCCTCCAGCAGGTCGCCGGCGGTGGCCAGCACCTCGGCGAGCTTGACGGTGTTGTCGTAGACGGCTCGCAGGTAGTACTCGCTGACGGCCTCGTGACCCGAGAACGGGGGCCGTCCCAGCGACCGCACCACCGCCGACGGATCGGTGGTGACGCTCACCTCGTGCACCGGGGGCAGCCTGTCGGCGGAGCCCCAGAAGTCCCCGGAGGTCTTGGCGGTGCCCGGCGCGGAACCCTTGCCCCTGCCTCGCCGGGAGCGCTTGCGGGCCGCGTCGGCCCCGTTGGCCGCGTTCATGATCCGCTCCCTCCTCGGTGCGATCCGTTGTCGCCGTTCTCGTCGATGAGCAGCTGGTCGGGGTCGATTCCCAGCGCAGCCCGCAGCTGGTCGCTGTTCAGGTCGCCCACCGAGGACGACTTGGGCAGCACCATGTCAGCGATGCGGCGCTTGCCTGCCACCACTTCCTCGACCCGCTCGTCGACGGTGCCGGGACACACCAGCCGGTGGCACACCACCGTGTTGCGCTGCCCGATGCGCCAGGCCCGGTCGCGGGCCTGGTCCTCCACCGCGGGGTTCCACCACCGGTCGTAGAGCACCACGTGGTTGGCCGCGGTCAGGTTCAGACCGGTGCCGCCCGCCTTCAGCGACAGCACCAGGGCACCGGCTCCCCTGCCCTTCTGGAACGACTGGACCAGGCGGTCGCGGGCGCCGCGGGCCATGCCGCCGTGATAGCAGTGGATGGGCAGGCCGGTCTGCTCGCTCAGGTGGGCGGCCAGGCGCTCGCCCCAGGTGGCGAAGTGGGTGAAGATGAGCATCCGCTCCGACGCGGCGAACACCTGGCCCATGATCTGCTCCAGCCGGGCCAGCTTGCCCGAGCGCCCGTCCAGGGGACCTCCGTCGTCGTCGTAGTTGACGGGATGGTTGCAGATCTGCTTGAGGGCGGTGATGGCGGCCAGCACCGCCCCCTTGCGCTCGGGGCCACCCTCGGCCGTGGTCTCGGTGCGGGCCACCAGCTCGTCGAGGACCGCCTGGTAGAGCCCGATCTGCTCGGCCGTCATCGTGCAGTGATCGAGTTCGTCGATGCGGTCGGGCAGTTCCGCGGCGATGGCCGGCTCGGCCTTGGTACGGCGGAACACGAGGATGCCGTTTAGGGCGGCCAAGGCTCCCTCGCCGGCCGCAGCCGCCTTGCCGGCCGCGGCGGGCTGCGAGCCGTTGGTTGCCTCCGACCCCTCCGACCCGTTGGATCCGTTGGATCGGTTGGATCCCGCGGTACCGCCGGCATCCGGCTCGGGCTTCTTGGAAACCCTCGACATCTCGGCGATGAACCGGTTGCGGGCGCCCAGCAGGCCCGGGTTGCAGAAGTCCATGATGGCCCACAGGTCGCCCAGGCCGTTCTCGATCGGGGTGCCGGTCAGGGTGACCCGGCACTGGGCCTCGAGCCTGCGCAGCTGCTGGGCGGTCTCGCTGGCCGGGTTCTTGATGGCCTGGGCCTCGTCGAGCACCACCGTCGACCACTCGACCTTCTCGAGAACGTCCAGGTCGCGCATCGTGGTGCCGTAGGTGGAGACCACGAGGTCGGCCCGCTCGAGCATGGCCGGTACCTGGCCCGCCGGCGTGCGGTTGGGTCCATGGTGGACCACCACCCGGAGGCCGGGAACGAACCGGCGGGCCTCGCTGGCCCAGTTGCCCACCACCGCGGGCGGCGCGGCCACCAGCGACGGGCCGTTGCCGCGGGTGAGGTAGATGTGGGCCAGCATCGTGGGGGTCTTGCCCAGTCCCATGTCCAGAGCGAGGCAGCCGCCCAGGCCGGCCTGCTCCAGGAAGCCCAGCCACACCAGCGCGTCGGCTTGGTAGGTCCGCAGCGTCCCCTTGAAACCGTCAGGCTTGATGGGGAGTTCGGCAGGAATATTGCCGGCGCTCCGGATCAGATCCGCGGCCCAGCCCTCTCCCGAGACCAGCGTCCCCCCGGCCAGTGGGGACCCCTCCAGGCCGAGGGCGTGGCGCAGCATGTCGGCACCGGTCATGCGGGTCATCTCGGCCCGCTCGGCCAGCGCGGCCGCGGCCTCGTTCAGGTCGGCTCGGTCCAGTTCCACCCACCGGCCCCGGCTCTTGACCAGCGGCCGGGCCTGGGTGGCCAGGTCCCGGATCTCGGTCGCGGTCAGCTCCACATCGTCGAAGGCGACCGACCAGCGCACGTCGGCCAGCTGGCGGGCCCCCACGACCGTCTCCTGAGCCTCGACCGACGTCAGACGCAGAGCCGGCGAGGGGCGCCGGCGCGACAGCGCGGGCACCCGGACCTCGTAGCCGACGGCCTGCAGGACCTGTCCGGTCTCGGTCATCAGCTGCCACGCCTCGTCGGCGTCGAGGATCACCTCCCCCCGGCGGCGTCCACCGAGCCGCACCAGTTCCGGGAAGAGCCGCTCCAGGCGGGTCATCTGGTGCTTCACCGCCTGGCGCCGGGCCCGTGACGCGATCACCAGCGCCCGCTCCACCGGCTGTAGCTCCCCCGAGCTCGCCTCCGACAGGACCGACAGGTGCCAGGCGCCGATGTCGTCGGGGGGATCGAGCTGCACGATGAGCCGGAGCCGCGGGTCGTAGGGCTCCGTCACCGGGCGAACCCACTGGTCCAGCCGCCGGGCCAGATCGGAGGCGTGGCGGCTGGGGACATCGAAGGGTGTCCCGTCCAGCCGGGCCAGGGCCGTCTCGGCCACGTCCGCCCTGGTGCGCGGGGCGGGCGGGGGTGCGGGCGCCTCGAGCCGCTCGGCCGCCTCCTTGGCGATGGCATCGAAGATGTCGGCCAGCGCGGCCTGGGTGAAGGCGCTCGCGTCCCGCTGGTTCTCGAAGGCCGCGGCCGCGCCGGGAAGGGAGTCCGCCAGGGCGGACACGACATCGGACTCCACCAGCGCCGGCGTCCAGCGAACCGCGTAGCTGGCGTTGTCGCTTCGGGCCGCCGCAGTCACCGGCGCACCGTTGGCGCCGCCGGCGTCGTCGTCGGCCCGGTAGCGGCGGCGGACCTTCTTCAGCTGGGGAACCATGCGCCCCTGGGCGGCGAGCCGCACTGCCAGCGCGGCGACCAGTCCCAGCCACGACACGCTGGCCCCGATCCCGTCCTCCTCGGCCGCCGCGCCGAGAGCTACGAGCCAGCCGAGACAGCTCTCGATCGGCGCCGAGACCGTCTCGGCCCTGGTCCCGCCGCCCAGCTTCACCGGACGGTGCTCGCTCCACTCGACGGTTCCGGCACCCGCGTCGCGGAGTCGCCTGAGGACCTCCGGCGCGGCCTCGGGGGACCGGTCCGACCCGGCCGCCCAGGCGATCACCCGCCCCGGAACCCATGACAGCTGCAGTTCGACGATGCCCGCGCTGTGGGCGTCCGCTGAGGCTCCGTTCTCGAGGGGAGCCAGCGGCGGGCCCGCGAGCTTGGTCAGCGCCGCGTCGATGGCCCGGTAGTCGTTCTCGAGGTCGGCCACGATCAGGGCGCGCCGATGCCCCCTCACCGTGGCTCTGACGGCGTCGATCGATTCCGCGACGTCGTCGAGCAGTCGGTAAAGGGCTCGAACCCACAGCCTGGTGTTGGCCTCCAGAAGCGCCATGTCCGCGTCGCTGGCCAGGCCATCGACATGGCGGCGCACAGCTTCGGCGAAGTCCGCGGACAACGCCAAGCGTGGGTCCAAGGTGGCGGTAGCAGTCGTCGTCACCATTGGGTTGGGCGTGAGCCTATCAACCTGCGCGTGGTTTCCCGCTCTTGTTCGCTTTGCTCACGGGCCGCTCGGGCCCTGGTTTGGGGCCTTTCGCTCGGCCTCAGGCTCTTGCGAGCTCTTCTCGCATCCGGGTGATGCCGGCCATCTTGATGTGCTCGTAGCCCCGCACGACCTCGGGAAGGGCCGCTCTCCGCAGAGCGGCCTCGTAGCAGCTCGGGTCCAGCGTCGCGAGGTCGGCGGTGACCGCGGCCCGGTACTCGCCGGGCAGGGACCGCTCCGCCCGCCGCACGGCGGTGTATCCGAACACATCGAGGGGCGTGCCCCGCAGGCGGCGCATGGATGCCAGCAGCCGGATGACCGGCGTCCACGACACCGGCACCGAGATCTTCGACTTCATGCCCAGGGCCCGCAGGATCGGCGGATGAAGCCTCCAGGCCAGCTTCCCGGAGGTGGTGGTGGCCCGCTGGCGGGCTTCGGCGGTGGCCTGGTGGTCGAGCATCAGCCTGGCCACCTCGTACTCGTCCTTGTAGGCGAGCAGCTTGAAGTATCCCCGGGCCGCGGCCCGGGCCAGCCGTCCCGACCCGTCTCCCCTCTCGGTATCGGCCGAGGCCACTGCCTCGATGAAGTCGAGATGGTCGTGGGCCAGCCGCGGCGACTGGAAGGCGCACAGCTCGGAGGCCATCAGCTCCAGGTCGACTGCGCCCCGGTAGCCGTCGTCGTCCTCGGGTCCGTCGGCTGCGGTCCCGTCGAAGCCGGCCGCCCTGGCCACGTCCCTCGCCCGGGCGGCGAGCTGCTCGTCGAGCCCGGACGGCCCGCGGCGGCGAGCCTGGCCGGTGGCGGCCGCGGCCTGCACGGCCTCGGGTCGGGCCACCATGGCCCTGCCCCACCGGAACGCCTCGATGTTGCTTCTCGTCGCGACGCCGTTGAGCTCGATGGCCTGCTCCACCGACCACGGCGACAGCGGCAGCGCGCCGGCCTGCACCGCCATTCCCACCACGAACACGTTGGCCGTCACCGAATTGCCCAGCAGCGCCTCGGTGAGGGCCTGAGCGTCAGCCCAGTGGCGGCAGTCGGCCCGGGTGGCCGCCGCGATCGCGGCCTCCAGCTCGGCCGGCTCGGGCATGGCCCGCTCGGGGTGGGCCACTATCGCTCCGGTGGGGGTCTGCGAGGTCGAGCCGACCACCACGGTGCGCTCCGGATCGGCCCTGCTCATGCCTGACGGCGACGCCGCCCCCAGCTGGTCGAAGGCCAGCAGGACGTCGGCCTGGCCCTCGCCGAGGCGGTTGCTGGCCGCCTCGGCGCCCCGGTACAGGCGCAGGTCGCTCACCACCGGCCCGGCCTTCTGCGACAGCCCGATCTGGTCGAGGCCCCGCGCCTGGTAGCCGTCGAACATGGCCGCGGTGCCGATCACCTGGCTGACCGTGACCACCCCGGTGCCGCCTATGCCGATGATGCGGACCGACAGGTCGTCGGTCGGCACGACGGGCATCGGGTCGTGCAGATCGGTTGGCGCCGCGTGGGCCGGCGTTGGTGCGGCGCGCCTGGAGGCGCGGTCCCGACCGGTGATCCGCTGCAGCCACGACCGCAGCCGCCCCGGCCCGGTAACGGTCATGAACGACGGGCAGTCGCCCTCGAGGCACGAGAAGTCCAGGTTGCACGTCGTCTGGTCGATGCGGGTCTTGCGCCCGAACGGGGTCTCGACGGGCTGCACCGACAGGCAGTTGCTGACCTCGGCGCAGTCGCCGCAGCCCTCGCAGATCCGCTCGTTGATGAACACCCGCTGGCGGGGCACGGCCACGGTGCCGCGCTTGCGGCCCCGCCGGGCCTCGGCTGCGCACTGCTGGTCGTGGATGAGGACGGTCACGCCCGAGACCCCGGCCAGGAGCTCCTGGGCCTCGATCAGCCGGTCGCGGGGCCAGACGTCCACTCCCTCGGGCAGGTCCGCGCTGCGGTAGCGGGCGACGTCGGTGGTCGTCACCAGCACCCGGGCCACTCCCTGGGCCAGCAGCACCCGGCACACCTCGGCCACCCCGATCATGCCCTGGGGATCCTGGCCACCGGTCATGGCCACCGTGCGGTTCCACAGCAGCTTGTAGGTGACGTCCAACCCGGCCGCGATCGCTCCCTGGATGGCGAGCTGGCCGCTGTGGAAGTAGGTGCCGTCGCCGATGTTCTGGAAGATGTGCGGTGTCTCGACGAACGGGGCCATGCCGATCCACTGGGCCCCCTCCTGGCCCATGCAGGTGAGCCCGATGATGTCGCCGAAGCCGTCGGAGTCCATCAGCAGGGTCATCGTGTGGCAGCCGATCCCGGCCCCCACCGCGGCGCCCTCGGGGACCTTGGTGGAGCGGTTGTGGGGGCAGCCCGAGCAGAAGTAGGGGGTCCGGGCCACGTCGGTCCCCAGCGGGATCAGCTCGCGCTTCGGCGGGGCGGGCGCGAGACGGTGGCCGATGCGCTCCGACAGACGGCGCCGCAGCGGATCCAGCAGGTCGTCGGCGGTGAGGCCCCCGTGGCCCGGCAGCAGCATGGCGTCGTGCTCGTCGAACTTGCCGGTCACCCGGGGCCGGCGGAGCTGGTTGTAGAGGGCGTCCTTCATGAGCGACTCGATGTTGGGCTGCTTCTCCTCCACCACGAAGATCTCCTCGAGGCCCCGGGCGAAGTTTCGGGCCCGCTGGGGGCTGAACGGGATGGGCATGTGCATGCACATGAGCCGGATCCCGGCCGCCGAGATCTCGGCGTCGTCTCCGAGTCCCAGCCGGCGCAGGGCCTCGCGCAGCTCCCGGTAGGTGATTCCGGAGGCCACGATCCCGATCCAGGCGTCGGACGGGTTGACGGTGGCGTGGTTGAGGTGGTTGAGGGCCGCATACTCGATAGCCAGCGGGTGACGGACCTCGTAGATCTCCCGCTCGGCGTCCACCGTCTCGGGGGTGAGCAGCCTGCCGTCGGGAGTGTGGCCGTAGGGCTCGCCGTCGATGGTCGGGATGGCCGGGTCGACCCGGCGGGGATCGAGATGGACCGTCCCGGAGCCGTCGGCCACGTCGGCCACGATCTTGAGGCTGGTCCACAGCCCGGTGGCCCTCGACAGGTACACGGCGTGGCGACCGAGGTCCAGAGCCTCGCGGGGCGTCCCGGGGTAGAGCACCGGGATGTGCTTGTCGGCGAGCGTGCCCGCCGACGACGACGGGATGGTCGAGCTCTTGGCCGCGGGGTCGTCGCCCGCGATCACCACCGCCCCGCCGCGGGGGTCCGAGCCGGCGAACACCGCGTGGCGGAGAGCGTCGCCGGCCCGGTCCACGCCGGGTGCCTTGCCGTAGAACACGCCGACAACGCCGTCGTAGCGGGAGTCCGGGCGGAGCATGGCCAGCTGCGATCCCATCACCGCGGTGACCGCCTGCTCCTCGTTGAGGGCGGGGGCCAGCACGATGGGCAGGTCCGGGGCCTGCTCGATCGCCCGGCTCATGTCGCCGTCGTAGCCACCGACGGGCGAGCCCGGGTAGCCGCTGATGAAGGCGGCGGTCTGCAGCCCCGCGAGCCGGTCGGCCCGGAGCTGCTCGATGGGGAGCCGGGCCAGGGCCTGCAGACCCGTCATGAACACCGTCCCGGAGTCGTCGGCGTAGCGCGAGGACAAGCGGTACGTGTCGGCGATGGTCAAGGACGACCTCCAGGCGTCAGCGGTCTAGCGATGGCGCAGCCGCGACCCTAGTGCGCTAGCCGCATCTGCGGAAAGGGCGATTTGCGGCGGCTCCTGTATCGCGGTGGACGGGTTGCCTAGACGGTGGGAGTATCAGGCGGGGCGGACTTGGATTCCGGCGGCGGCCATGTGGGCCTTGGCCTCGGCGATGGTGTGCTCGCCGTAGTGGAAGATGCTGGCGGCCAGCACCGCGTCGGCCCTGCCCTCGGTCACACCCTCAACCAGGTGGTCGAGGGTTCCCACTCCCCCGCTGGCTATGACCGGGATCCCCACCGCGGAGGAGACCTTCGATGTCAGGCTCAACTCGAAGCCCTTCTTGGTGCCGTCGCGGTCCATCGAGGTGAGCAGGATCTCGCCGGCTCCGAGCCGCTCGGCCTCGCGGACCCACTCCAGGCAGTCGATGCCGGTGCGGGTGCGCCCGCCGTGGGTGAAGACCTCGTAGCCGCTGGGCGCCCCCGGCGAGCTGCGGGCGTCGACGGCGACCACACAGCACTGCGACCCGAACTCCCGGCTGATCTCGTGCACAAGCTCGGGTCGGCGCACCGCCGCAGTGTTGACGCTTACCTTGTCGGCCCCGGCCCGGAGCAGGCGGCGGGCATCGTCGAGGGTGCGGATGCCGCCGCCGATGGTGAACGGGATGAACACCTCGTCGGCCACCGCCCGGGCCATGGCCACTGTCGTGTCGCGGCGGTCCGACGAGGCGGTGATGTCGAGGAAGACCAGCTCGTCGGCGCCCTGGGAGTCGTACCGGGCGGCCAGCTCCACCGGGTCCCCGGCGTCGCGGATGTCTACGAAGTTGACTCCCTTGACCACCCGCCCGGCGTCGACATCGAGGCAGGGGATGACCCGGGCCACCCGCATCTCAGCCGTCCCCGCATCCCGAGGCCAGTGCGGCGGCAGCCTCGGCCACCGTGAAGCGCCGTTCGTAGAGCGCGGTCCCCACGATGGCGCCGCTCAACCGGCGCCCGCCGCGGCCCTCGATGCCGGCCAGGGCCCGGAGGTCGTCGAGCCGTCCCACACCGCCTGAGGCGATCACGTCGGTGGACACCGTGTCCAGTACTGATGCAAGGCCCTCGAGATCGGGCCCGTCCAGAGTCCCGTCGCGGCTGATGTCGGTGACGACGAAGGCGTCCACGCCATCGGCAGCGAAGCCCCGGGCCACCTCCAGCACCGAATGTCCCGACCCTTCGAGCCAGCCGTCGGTGGCGACCTCGCCGGCCCGGGCGTCGAGACCGACCGCGATCCGGCGCGATCTAGCCAGGTCCCTCACCAGGGCCGGGTCGCGCAGCGCGGCCGTGCCCATCACCACCCGCTCCACACCGGCCGCGAACCACGCCTCGGCGGTCTCGGCGGTGCGCACGCCGCCTCCGGCCTGCACCGGTACCTCCACCGCGGCGGCGATGCCGGCTACAACGGCGGCATTCTCGGGACGCCCGGAGCGAGCCCCGTCGAGGTCCACGACATGGATCCACCCCGCGCCCGACTCGGCCATCTCCGCGGCCCTCGCGACCGGGTCGTCGTCATAGACGGTCTCGGCGCCGTAGTCGCCCTGACGCAGGCGCACGCAGCGGCCCCCGCGGATGTCGACCGCGCAGTACAGGTCCATGACCCTCAATCTGCGCAGGCGGCCGCCGCCGCGGCCGCAACGAAGCTGGCCAGGATGCGCAAGCCGACCCGCGACGACTTCTCGGGGTGGAACTGGGCGGCCCACACATTGTCGCGGGCCACGGCGGCCACCACCGGCCCGCCGTAGTCGCAGGTGGCCACCACGTCGTCGGTGTCTGGTGCCTCAGGCGCCAGCGAGTGGACGAAGTAGGCCCAGATGGGATCCTTCAGGCCGGCCAGCATGGGGTGCGGCCGCCGCGGTTGCAGGATGTTCCACTGCATCTGGGGTCGCTTCACCGATCCGGGGATCCAGCGCACGTCGCGGTCGAAGACGCCCAGTCCCGAGACCCCCGGCGCCTCGTCCGAGTTGGCGAACAGCACTTGCATGCCCACGCAGATTCCCATGAACGGCCGGCCCGACCGCACTGCGTCGAGGGCCGCGCCGTCCAGGCCGGTGCGGCCCAGCGCGGCCATGCAGGGCGCGAAGGCGCCGACCCCCGGCAGCACCACCCCGTCGGCCGCGTCGATCAGGCCCCGATCCGCGGTCAGGCGGGCGTCGGCTCCTGCGTGCTCGAAGCCCTTCTGGGCCGAATGCAGGTTGCCGATGCCGTAGTCGAGGATGGCGATGAGCGGCTTGGGGCGGGCCGTCACAGCGTGCCCTTGGTGGAGGGCAAGGCTGAGCCCTCCACCCGGACCGCGTCGCGGAGTGCCCGCGCCACGCCCTTGAACGAGGCTTCCACGATGTGGTGGGTGTTGCGGCCCCGGCGCATCACGATGTGCAGCGTGACCGCGGCCGCGGTGGCGAAGGCCCGCCAGAACTCCTCGGCCAGCTGCGGGTCGAAGGGCGGGTCGCCGAGGATCTTCTCGCCGGGGAAGTCCACGTCGTAGTGGAGGAAGGGCCGGCCCGACAGATCGAGCACGACCTCCACCGCGGCCTCGTCGAGCGGCACGGTGATGCTGGCGAAGCGGCGCACCCCGGCCTTGTCACCCAGAGCCTCCCGGAAGGCCTCGCCCAGCACGATGCCGGTGTCCTCGACGGTGTGGTGGGCATCCACCTCGATGTCGCCCCGGGCCTGCACCGAGAGCCCGAGGCCGCCGTGGCGAGCGAGCTGGTCGAGCATGTGATCGAAGAAGGGCAGGCCGGTGGAGACCTGGGACGCGCCGTTGGCGTCGAGGTCGAGGCTGATCTCGATGCGGGTCTCCTTGGTGGAGCGGGAGCGGGTGGACGTGCGGGTCATCTTCTTGAGGGTATGGCGTGTCGGGAAACAAGACGCGGGCGCCTCGGTGCCGCGCCGCTCAGGTCAGTATCTCCTCCAGGGCGTCCAGGAACATGTCGTCTTCTTCCGGGGTGCCGATGGTCACCCTCAGGCATCCGGCCAGGCCGGGCCACGAGGCGCAGTTGCGCACCAGCACCGACCGGGCCAGGAGCTGCTGCCACACCTCGTCGCCGTTGGTGTCGCGGGGCCGGAACAGCACGAAGTTGGCGCCCGAGGGCCACACGTCCACCGGCATCCCGCCCAGCCGGTCCGTCAGCCGGGCCCGCTCGGAAACGATGGCGCCCACCCTGGCCTGCATGTCGTCCACGAAGTCGAGGGCCGCGACGCCGACGGCCTGCTTGAGGGCGTCGAGGTGGTACGGAAGGGCCACCTTGTCCAGCTCGGCCACCAGCCACCGGGGGCCGATGAGGTAGCCGAGGCGGGCGCCGGCCATGGCCCAGGTCTTGGAGTAGGTGCGGGTCACCGCCAGCGGGGTCTCGTCGTCAACCAGGTCCAGGGCGCTGTGGGGGGAGAACTCGGCGTAGGCCTCGTCGACGCAGAGCAGTCCGGAGGTCGAGCCGACCGCGTCCAGCAACGAGGCGATCACCGGCGGGGGCTCCACCGTGCCGGAAGGGTTGTTGGGCGAGCACAGGAACGTGACCGAAGGCCGCGCCGACGCGATCAATGCCATGGCGGCATCGGGGTCGAGGTTGAAGTCGCCGTCCCGCTCGCCCTCGACGACGGCGGTGCCGGTCACCCGGGCCAGGTGCGAGTGCAGCGCGTAGGTGGGCTCGAAGACCACCGCGCTGCGCCCCGCCCCGCCGTAGGCGAGCAGCAGGCACTGGAGCACCTCGTTGGAACCGTTGGCCGCGAATACCCGATCGGGGTCCACCCGGTGGCGGGCTGCGATCCGGGACCTCAGTTCGGTGGCCTGGCGGTCCGGGTACCGGTTCCAGGACACCGACCGGGCCGCGGCCGCCACCGCCTCGCCGAAAGCGGCCGGCGGCGGCAGCGGGCTCTCGTTGGTGTTGAGGCGCACGGCGACATCGAGTTGCGGCGAGTGGTATCCCGCCATCAGGGCAATGTCGTCCCGGGGCTGCGCTCTCATGATTGGTTGCCGGTCATGATCCGCGGCCTGTCCGCTCGACCTCGGAGGCCAGGCGCACCCGAACCGACTCGGCGTGGGCGGTGAGGCCCTCGGCCTCGGCCAGCGCGATCACATGGGGCGCCAGGGCCGCGAGCCCGTCGCGGTCGGTGCTCACGACGTGGGTGCTCTTCATGAAGTCGCGCACTCCCAGCGCGCCCGCGAAGCGGGCCGTGCCGTCGGTGGGCAGCACGTGGTTGGGGCCGGCCGCGTAGTCGCCGAGCGACGCCGGCGCCCATGGCCCGCAGAACACCGCCCCGGCGTTGCGCACCCGCGGCACCAGCGCCTCGGGGTCGGCTACCAGCAGCTCGAGGTGCTCGGGGGCGATCTCATTGACCACCTCCAGGGCCTGCTCGGCGCTCGAGCACACCACGCTGTAGCCGGAGTTGCGCAGGGTCGCCTCTATCTCGGCCCGACGGTCGGCTCGGGCCGCCAGCCGCGCCACCTCGGCCTCCACCGCGCCGGCGGTGTCCTCGTCCCAGGTGACCAGCCACGCGAGCCCGTCCGGCCCGTGCTCGGCCTGGAGGATGACATCGGCCGCCGCGAAGGTGGGGTCAGCGCCGGCGTCGGCTACGACCACCACTTCCGACGGTCCTGCGAAGGCTGCGGGCACCCCCACGACTCCGGCCACCTCGCGCTGGGCCAGGGCCACGTAGGCGTTGCCCGGTCCCGCGATCACGTCGACGGCACTGATCGACTCGGTCCCGTAGGCCAGAGCGGCAATGGCTTGGGCCCCGCCCACCGGATGGACCTCGTCGATGCCCACCGTGGCGGCCGCGGCCAGCGTCACGTCGGCGATGCGGCCGTCGGGTCCGGGCGGTACGCACACCGCGATCTCGTCCACGCCGGCCACCTTGGCCGGCACCGCGGTCATGATCAGCGTGGACGGGTAGGCCGCCCGCCCTCCGGGCACGTAGCAGCCGGCCCGGCGTACGGGCAGATGGCGCTCGGTGACGGTGACGCCGCCCCTGCTGTGGATCACGTCGTCGAGCAGCTGGTGGCGGTGATAGGCGTCCACGTTGGCCGCCGCGGCCGCCAGGGCTTCCCGCACCGGCGCGGGTGTGCGAGCGGCCGCCGCGTCGATCTCGTCGGGTGCCGCCGTGAGACTGGCCGGTGAGGCCCCGTCGAAGCGTTCGGTCAGCTCCCGCAGGGCGTCGTCGCCCCGGGCCCGTACCTCGGCGATGATGGCCCGCACCGCCTCCAGCGGGCCTGCCGCTACGGCCTCGGGCCGCGGCAGGCGGGAAGCGACGGGACCGCCGTCGCCGCGCAGGTCGAGGCGGCTGAGCACCTTACAACGCTACCGGTGACGGCTGTGCTCCCCGGCCGCGGCCAGGTGATGTCAAACCGTGCTGGACGGGCAGAAGTCGTTCAGGACGCAGTCCTCGCAGCGGGGCCGGCGGGCCACGCACACCCGGCGGCCGTGGAGGATCATCCGCAGGCTGAAGTCGCCCCGCTGGGCCGCGGGGATCATCGGATTCAGTTCCAGCTCGATCTTCACCGGGTCGGTCTCGGCGGTCAGGCCGAGCAGGTTCGACAGCCGCGTCACGTGGGTGTCCACCGGCAGGCCCGGCAGCCCGAGGGCCACGCTGCGGATCACGTTGGCGGTCTTGCGGCCCACGCCCGGCAGGCGCACCAGATCCTTCATGGCGCCGGGGACCTCGCCCCCGTAGTCGTCCACCAGCATCCGGGCCATGCCCACCAGGCTCCTGGACTTGTTGCGGAACAGTCCGATGGAGCTGATGTAGGGCTGGACCTCCTCCGGCTCTGCCTCGGCCAGCGCCTCGGCGTCACCGAACCGGGCGAACAGGGCTGGTGTGGCCTTGTTGACGCCCACATCGGTGGCTTGGGCCGAGAGGATGGTGGCCACCAGGAGCTCGAATGCGTTGCGGTGGTCGAGCTCGCACACTGCGTCGGGGTACTCGGACCTCAGGCGCTCGTGGGTGCGGCGGGCTCGGCCCTTGGGAGTTCTCGGGCGGGCCATCGGCGAGACGCTAGCGGTCTGCATGCGACCTCGCGAGGCGGCGCGTGCGACGCAGCCGGCAAGGCTCGCGGCGGCTCGCGGCGGTGTGACCCTTCTGGCGAAGCACGCATTCTGCTGACGCAGGAGTAGCTGTACTCTCGATCTGGTGCGCTACGAAGTGAATGCTCCGGCGACGGCGGGTGGTGAGGCACAGGTCCTGGTGTACGAGGGTCGGGCCACCGGTGATGCATCCGCCATCCTCGACGAGGCGCTGGCCGGCATGGACGGCGAGGACGGAGTCCAACTCTGGATCAGGGAGGTCGCGGCGGGCGACGACGAGGCGGCTCGGCGTCACGGCTTCGAGCCGTACCGCGACCTCTGGCAGCTGCGCTGCCGGCTGCCGGCTGAGCCGTCGGGCCTGCCCACCAGAGCCTTCAGGATCGAGGACACAGACGAGTTCGTGACGGTCAACAACCGGGCCTTCCACTGGCATCCCGAGCAGGGCGGCCTCACCGCCGACGGCATGCGCGACCGGATGGCAGAGCAGTGGTTCGACGCCGACGGCTTCCGCCTGCACCACCGCGACGACCGTCTGGCCGGCTTCTGCTGGACCAAGGTCCACGCCGACCATGAGCCGCCGCTGGGCGAGATCTACGTGATCGCGGTCGACCCCGACTATTCGGGCCGAGGCCTGGGCGGGCCCATGACCCTGGCCGGCCTGGAGTGGCTGTCGGCACGCGGGCTCGCCGTCGGCATGCTGTACGTGGAGTCCGACAACCATCCTGCCAACGCCGTCTACCGCCGGATCGGATTCCAGCATCACCACACCGACCGCGCCTACCGCCGCGTGCGGCGCTAGCGCCTGCATACTGGAGCCATGGAGCCCCGCGTCTGGGTCAACCGCCACCAGCCTCAGACGCTGTACATCGCCCAGTTGCTGATGTACTTCCAGGGGGGCCTCGGACTTCTGTTCGCAGTGATAGGGATCCGGGGCCTCACGGTGTACTCACTCGTCATCGCGGCAGGAAAGCTGGCGGCCGCCTACGGAATCGCCAACGAGATGCGGTGGGCTTACAAGCTCGGGGTGGTCATCGCCGCGCTTCCCATCCTGGTGTTGCTGTTGCTGGCCTTCACGGATGACCTGGGGTGGCTGTGGGCGGATCCTCTCGGGCTGCTGTTCGACATAGCCCTGCTCGCCCTGCTGTTGCACTCGCACAGCCGCAGCTACCAGCGGTACTGGCCCAAGCGAACGCGCGGGTGAGCGAACTGCCCTCCGGCGCGAGAGAGCGCCGAGCGGTGAGCGACCTTCCCTCCGGCGCAGAGAAGCGCCGGGCCGTTCGGGAGATGTTCGACGCCATCGCGCCCCGCTACGACCTGGTGAACCGGGTCATGACCATGCGGCTCGATGTGGCCTGGCGTCGCCGCACGGTGAGAGCGCTGGCCCTGCCCGCGGGTTCATGGGTCGCCGACCTGGCCTGCGGCACCGGGGACCTCTGCCGGGAGCTGGCCCGGCGGGGTCACTCCCCCGTCGGCTTTGACTTCTCGATGGGCATGCTGCGGGCCGCGCCCTCGACCGCGGCCCGGTGGCTTCCGGTGAACGCCGACGTTCTGGAGCTGCCGGTTCCCGACGGTGCGCTGGATGGTGCGACCTGCGGCTTCGCCCTGCGCAACCTCACCGCGGTGCCGCCGCTGCTCGCTGAGCTGGCCCGGGTGCTGCGCCCCGGGGGACGCATCGCCCTGCTGGAGGTGGACCGGCCCGCCAACCCGATCCTGCGATGGGGCCACGGGGTGTACTTCGGCCGGGTCGTTCCCCTCATCGGGGCCGTTCTGTCGGATCGCGACGCCTACCGGTACCTGCCCGACTCCGTGGCCTACTTGCCCCCGGCCGGCGAGCTTCAGGCCATGGTGCGCACGGCCGGGTTCGCCGATGTGCGGCACCACCGGTTGAGCGCCGGCATCGCCCAGCTGATCACCGCCACCCGTAGTTGATGCCGCTCGCTGCTGCCGGCTGCCTGCGGCCCACCCGAACGACGGCCGGGCCCGGCCCGGTGCTGGTCACGGGGCTGGTCGGGCCAGGTCCTTGACGACCTCGGCGCCGTCGATGGCCAGCAGTGAGGCTGGCGGGCAGAGGATCTTGCAGTCCCGGGAGCCCCCGCCCACGATCACCTGATCGCATTCCATGACCTGGGCGTCGATCCAGACCGGGAGCCCGGCAGGCAGGCCGAAGGGCGTGACGCCGCCGATCATCATCCCGGTTCGCTCCACAGTGGCGGCCGCGTCGGCGAAGGAGGCCTTGCGGGTGCCGAGCCGGCGGCGCACCACCCCGTTGACGTCCAGGCGCATGGAGGCGAGCACCAGGCAGCAGGCCATGGGCCGCTCGGCCGACTTGCCCACGACGCAGATGGCGTTGGCCGATGCCTCCATGGGGTATCCGTAGCGCTCGCAGAACTTGGCGGTGTCGGCGAAGTCGGGATCGCACTCCACGACTTCGTAGGCCACGCCCAGCGCCTCCAAGTGGGTAACAACCGCTTCACGACTCATGGTCGACAGTCTGCCCGAGCAACCGGCATGAGCATCGCGAACCTGAGCGGCCCCTAGAGGCCGAGCGGACAGGCGGGACAACGCGGCCCATACGGCGCGAGGCCGTGGCCCGAGCGGCCCGTGAGCGCAGCGAACAAGAGCGGGAATGACCCCGCTGCGACACGACAGGCTCTCGCCTATCCGCGTGGCCCCTTGGCCTACGTGAGTGCGATGCCGACCGCCATGGCCAGGCCCGAGGCGAGTTGGGCCCCGGCGGTGGCACCCAGCACCGGGATCAGGTCTCTCCCCGACGCACCCCGCAGGACCTTGCGCACCGCCCGCACCGCGAAGGGGGCCCCGATCACGGCAGCCGCCGCGGCCCGGCCCGTGACCGACGCCACGAGGGCCGCCGCGTATGAGGCTTCCAGCACGGCCATGTAGGCCACGCGGGTGCCGCGGTCGCCGATGCGGACCGCCAGGGTGCGCTTGCCGGCAGCCTCGTCCCCGGCGATGTCCCGCAGGTTGTTGGCCATGAGCAGCGAGACCGCCCAGAGGCCTACCGGAACGCCGCATAGCACCGCGAACCAGTCCAGCCGCTCCAGCAGCACGTAGGTGGTGCCCGCGGTGGCCACTAGGCCGAAGAACACGAACACGAACACCTCGCCCAGGCCCAGGTACCCGTAGGGCTTGGGTCCGCCGGTGTAGGCCCAGCCCGCCGCGATGCAGACGGCGCCCGCCGCCAGCAGCTCCCAGCCGGCCACTGCGGCCAGCACTGCGCCGGCCGCCATCGCTACCCCGAACGCCGCGAACGCGGCCCGTCTCACGCTGGGGGCCTCCACCACCCCCGACCCCACCAGCCGTCGCGGGCCCACCCGGGTGGAGTCGTCGGTGCCCCGCACGCCGTCGGAGTAGTCGTTGGCGAAGTTGACCGCCACCTGGAGCGCCATTCCCACCACCAGAGCGGCCCCGGCCCGCCACCACGCGGTGTGCGACCCCTCTCCCACTGCCACCGCGGTGCCCACCGCGACCGGGACCAGCCCTGCGCTCAGGGTGCGGGGACGGGCGCCTCCCACCCAGACGCGGATCGTGTTCACTCTCCCGATTGGCCGCTGGGGCGCCGTCAGGGCGCCACGTACTTGTAGCCGAGGCCCCGGATGGTGACTATGCGCTCCGGTTCCGCCGGGTCGCGTTCTATGCGCGATCGCAGCCTCTTTACGTGCACGTCGAGAGTCTTGGTGTTGCCCACGTAGTCGAGTCCCCAGACCCGATCGATGAGCGTCTGGCGGGTCACCACGAAGCCGGCGCTCTCCATCAGCAGGGCCAGCACCTCGAACTCCTTGAGCGGCATGCGTTCCAGTTCGCCGGCGATGGTCACCTCGTGGCGGTCGCGGTCCACCGTCACGTCCCCGATGCTGAGGGTGGCCGCAGTGTCTAGGGAGCGGGCCATGCGGTCCCGGCTGCGGCGCATCACGGTGCGCATCCGGGCCACCAGCTCCCGCACCCGGTAGGGCTTGGCCACGTAGTCGTCCGCGCCGACCTCCAGCCCGACCACGGTGTCGATCTCCTCGCGGCGGGCCGACACCATGATCACCGGGGTGTCGGTCTGCGAGCGGATGCGGCGGCACACGTCGATGCCCGACATCCGCGGCAGCATCACGTCCAGGAGCACGATGTCGGGCTCGAGGGCCTCGAACATCGCCAGAGCCTCCTCGCCGTCGGAGGCCGCGTCCACCATGAACCCCTCGGCGCCCAGCGCTACCTGCAGTCCCTCCCGGTAGGAGGGCTCGTCGTCGACTACCAGTACTCGCACGCCGGAACTCATCGGGCCAGTCTGCCCCAGCGCGAGGCCGACCGCTCATCGCGCGTTCGGAGCCCCGTACGTGCCCCGCGGACGGGTGAGAGCTCGTCGTGTGGCGAGGGGGTATCTCCCGCTCTTGTTCGCTGCGCTCACGGGCCGCTCGGGCCACGGCCTCGCTCTTGAAGGCCGCTCGCACACACCTATTCGCTCGGCCTCCTAGGCTCACTGGCGTGAACCGGCTCGGCAGCGAGACCAGCCCTTACCTGCGCCAGCACCGGGACAACCCGGTGGACTGGTACCCGTGGGGGCCGGAGGCGTTCGAGGCCGCGGCCGAGCGCGACCGGCCGGTGCTGCTGTCGGTGGGCTACTCGAGCTGCCACTGGTGCCACGTGATGGCCCATGAGTCGTTCGAGGACCCTGACACTGCGGCCATCATGAACCAGCTGTTCGTGAACGTGAAGGTGGACCGCGAGGAGCGCCCTGACGTGGACTCCATCTACATGGACTCGGTGCAGGCCATGACCGGCCGGGGCGGCTGGCCCATGACCGTGTTCTGTACCCCCGACGGCCGTCCCTTCTTCGGCGGCACCTACTATCCCGACCGGCCCCGGGGCGGGATGGCCTCGTTCCGCCAGGTGATGGCGGCCATCGACGAGGCCTGGACCAACCGGCGGGACGACGTGCACGCCCAGGCCGACCAGTTGGTGGCACTCATGGACCGCACGTCACGCGTCGCGGCCTCGCTGGGCGCGGAGGCCGCACCCGCAGGCGCCGCCGACAGCCGGGCCCTCGATCGGGCGGGTGACGCCATCCTCTCGTCCTTCGATCCGGAATGGGGAGGCTTCGGGGGCGCGCCCAAGTTCCCGGCGGCCATGACGCTGGCCTCGGCGTTGCGGATCCATCACCGCAGCGATCGTCCCGAGTTGCTGCGGGTTGTGGGCACAAGCCTCGACGCCATGGCCTCCGGCGGCATCTACGACCACCTCGGAGGCGGCTTCGCCCGCTATTCGGTCGACCATCGGTGGCTCGTCCCTCACTTCGAGAAGATGCTGTACGACAACGCCCTGCTGACCAGGGTCTACCTGCATGCGTGGATGGTGACCGGTGAGGCCGTCTACCGGCAGGTGGTCGACGAGACCATCGGCTACGTGCTGCGGGACCTGCGCCATCCTGACGGCGGCTTCTACTCGGCCGAGGACGCCGACTCGGAGGGGGTGGAGGGCAAGTTCTACGTGTGGTCCGAGCCTGAGCTGCGGTCCGTGGTGCAGGCCGCCGCCGGGGTCGAGGCCGCCGATGCGGCCGTGGCCTGGTGGGGCGTGACCGCGGCCGGCAACTTCGAGGGAGCCAACATCTTGAACCGCTCGGTGCGGGGCGATCTGATCCGCCCCGACGCCATCGAGGCTGCTCGCGAGGCGCTGTTCATCTGCCGGGAGAGCCGCATCCGGCCCGGCCTCGACGACAAGGTGCTCACCGAGTGGAACGGGCTGATGCTGTCGGCGCTGGCCGAGGCCGCCGCGGCCACCGGCAACCCCGAATGGCGGGCCGCGGCCGTCGCCAACGGCGAGTTCCTGGTGGCGAACCTGCGCCGCGACGACGGTCGCTGGCTGCGATCGTGGCAGGCCGGCGATGCCGAGCGGCCGGCCCAGGCCCGCCACCTGGCCTACGCCCAGGACTACGGGGCCGTGATCGACGCCTTGACCAGGCTGGCCGAGCTGTCGGGCGAGGCCCGCTGGATCGATGAGGCCCGGGCCGCGGCTGACGGCCTGCTGGAGCTGTTCTGGGACGACGACGCGGGCGGGGTGTTCACCACCGGCGACGATGCCGAGAGGCTCGTTACCCGGCCCAAGGACCTGATGGACAACGCCACCCCGTCGGCCCAGTCGCTGGCCGCCTGCGGGCTGCTGCGCCTGGCGGCGCTGACCGGTGAGTCTCGCTACGACGAGCACGCTCGCCGGATCATCGGGCTGTTCAGCAGCGCCGCGGCCCAGCATCCCACCGCCTTCGGCCGGGCGCTGGAGGCGGTGGACATGGCCGCCCACAGCCTCGACGAGATAGCGGTGGTCGGAGACCGGGCCGACCTCGTGTCGGCGGTGCAGACCCGCTACCTGCCCGGCGCGGTCCTGGCCTGGGCCGAGCCCTACGACTCGCCCCTGTGGGCCGACCGCCCCGAGGGCTTCGCCTACGTCTGCCGCAACTTCGCCTGCCAGTCCCCCGCGTCCACCCCCGAGGACCTACTCGCCCAACTCGAAGCCTGACCGCAGGGCCGGATCCGCGGGCGCGCTCGGCGAGCCGATCTCAAGCCCGGTGTGACCTATGGCGCAGCGCAGAGTTCTCCGGTGTCTGACCAGAGGTCAAGCGGCGGGTCAGTACAGGGAAGCTGCGGAGGTGGTTGTTCCGGGACGTGAGCGGGGCCGTGGTGCATCCACCCGGGCGGGTGGAGGGTGTGCACCCCGTTGATGGTTTGGATCTGCCACTTGTGATGGTGGATCTTCTGGTGGCATTCCCAGCAGACCGGAACCATGTTGTCGAGCCTGGTGGACCCACCCTGTGACACCGGTCTGATGTGATGGATCTGGCACAGCGCCGGATGGGCCTTGCAGTGGAAGCAGCCCCCGTAGCGGGCGATCAAGATCCGTCGTTGGGCCTCGGTGGCCGTGCGGCAGGACTCGGCCCGCCAGATCGGTTTGCCCTTCCGGTCGAAGACGACACCGGTGAGCCTGGCGTTGCAGGCGAGTTCCTCTAGCACTGCCGTCGGCAGCCGCGTGCCGTCGGGAAGCTCGGCGACGAGCTTGCCGGTATGGCTGTCCACATGCGCCACCACGCAGATGTCCGCGAAGGGTCTGCGGTCGCCGCTGCTGCCGTTGCCTGTGGCCGCGCCCGACCGGTTTTTCGGATCCTGGCCTGCCTCGATGCCTGGGCGATTGTCAGAGCACCGGTCAGAGCCGCCCTCGTGGTGTCCCCTCGCGGCGGTGTCGAACGTGAGGCTGTCGAGAGCGTCGGCCATGCACTGGTCGAAGCTACGCCGCTCGGTGTCGGCGCCGGCCTGCTTCTTGTCGGTGTCGCGGAGGCGACCGGCCACAGCCCGCAGCCGGTTGCCGATGCGGTTCCCGGCGACGGGGTCGAACTCGCCGTGGACGTGCACCATCCCGTCGTCGCCGTCCCATACCCGCACACGCCGCCGGGCCCGCAGGCGCCGGTAGTCGCTCTCGCCGCCGTCGCGTTGGCGGTCCGCGGTCCACCTCCGCGCCTCCTTGGTGAACTGCTCGGGGCGCATCGACACAGCCTTCGACAGCAGTTCGGCGTCGGACCCGACAGCCTCCGCGCCGGTCTTCTCGATGGCCTCCGCCAGCCGCCTTGCGTTGGCCTGCGGCACCCGTCCCGCCTCCACCGCGTCGCGCACCGCGGGCGCCGACTCGATGGTTCGGGCCGTCTTGACCTGACTCCGCGCTTCGTGCCGCGGCAACCCGGCGGTGTCGGCCAGTACTTGCGCGCCGCCGTCGCCGTGTTGCTCTGCGCCGGCGACCACTCTCGCCGCAGCCGTCTGGGCGGCCGTCAGCGCCGCCATCGCGGGCGTGCACACCGCCAGCACCTGGCGCGCCTCCCCACCCGACATTGAGCCAGCCTCGACGGCCGCGAGCACCTCCTTGGCGGCGGTCTCGACCCGTCGGGCGGCTTCGATCAACATGCAGACAGCATCTCACACCGGTATGACATATATCAAGCATTAATAGGTTATTTCAGAATATCTTCTGATAACCTAATATGCTATAATTGGACGATGAGGACGATGATCCTGCTTCCGGACCACCACCACGCCGAGGCCAAGCGCAAGGCGGCTCGTGACGGCATCTCGCTGTCGGAGTACATCCGGCGCCTCGTGGCCCGCGACCTGGAACCGGATGCGCCCGGAGGCGACCCGTCGGTGATCTTCGGGCTGTTCGACAGCGGCGGGTCGAGGATCGCCGACGGAAAGCAGGCCATGATCAGCGAGACCATCGATCAGCAGTTTGCGGCCAAGGGGCTCTGAGTCTTGGGCTCCGTCTTCGTCGACACCAGCATCTGGTATGCCGCGGCCGACGCTGATGACGCTCACAGCCAGGTTGCCAGGTCGCTGTTGACGCAGCACGCCGGAACGCTGGTCACCAGCGATCTGGTCCTGGCCGAGCTCTGGAACCTCGTAAACGGGCGCGCCGGCCACCGCATCGCCAATCAGGTCGTGGCCGCAGTCGCGTCCGGCACCGCCCGTGTGGAGTGCGCCACCCCCGCCGACCTGGAGACAGCCGAGGCAACGGTTGCGGCCTTCGACGATCAGGCATTCTCGTTTACCGACCGGACAAGCTGGGCGATCATGGAGCGTCTGGCCATCAACGACGCGCTGGCGTTCGACGCCGACTTCCGCATCTACCGCTACGGCCCCGGCCGCCGCCGAGCCTTCAAGGTCCTCCCCTAGCGCCGGACCACGCCGACGGAGAGTCGAGCGTGGCCGGTGCCTAGGGCTCAGGCTCGAAGACCAGTTCGGGCACCACGACCTCCCACTCGTCGCACTTGAGTTGCTTCTGGTACTGCGGCTCCGAGTAACTGCTCTTCCAGGAGACGATTGCCGTGACGCTGGCGTCGACGCAGCGCATGTCCGCAGGCGGGTCGAAACTGCGAGCCAGCGTTCCCACCACGATGCCCCGCCCGTCCAGCAGCTCCCAGGTGCCGGATTGTCGCCGCACTTGCAACTGGTCACCCGGCGACAAGGCGGCGATGGCGCGGTGCACGCGATCCCGGCGTGGCCTGCGGCCGGCGAAGCTCAGGTACACGTCCCGCAGGCCGAGCGGCCGATAGTGACGCTCCATCTCCGGCGCAGGCTCCGGAAGCGCGACCGGGTCTCTCCAAAGGACTGCCTCGGTGTCCCCCAGCGCATCCTGGATCGGGTGCGGTCCCGTCAAGCGTCCGAGGGCGAGAGTCTGCCGTGCCCGGGTCATGGCGACGTAGTACAGGCGACGTGGCGCATCGCTGTCCTCGTGGTGCCCTACGCGGTCCCAGCCGCCGTCGAGCACCACCGCATGGTCGAATTCGAGGCCCTTGGCGCGATGGGCGGTCAGGAGGAGCAGCCCCCGCTGGCGCCGGCGGAACTCGCGTCCCCATTCAGCCAGCCATTCGACGAAGGAGTCCGCTGGCACCTTCCCCGCGCCGACCTCGGCTTCGTGCTCTGCCGAGGCCTCCCGCAAGAGCTCGTTCCAAGGACTGCCCGGTTGTGCATCCAGCCAGGATTGGATCGCGGAGGTCTTGACCAGCCGGGAGCCGCCGTTACGGATGTGATGCAGCAGAGCCTGTGTCTCGCGAAGATGCCAGACGCTCGGGAGTTCCTCGTTCGCCATCTGCACGGGGATGCCCTCAAGCTCGCAGAGGTTTCGCACCGGCTCCAGGTAGTGCCACTCCTTGGCCATGACCGCGACGCGTGACCAGTCCCAGTCCGTTGCGAGTCCCGACAGCCGTTGCAGCTCGACGATCGCGGCCTGTGCCTGCGATATCCTGTCCCGCCCTGCGGGAAGCACCTGTACCCGCCCTCCTGCTACCGGGTCGCGCTCGCCCCACAGGCCTCCGGCGGCCTCGCCGGAGCGGGCTCTGTCGATGCGGATCTCGTTGCCAGCCTTCATCCGGTCCACCGCTCGCCCGATCACCGCGTTGGATGCGTCGATGATGTGACGGGTGGAGCGATAGTTGTCGGTCAGGAAGGAAGGCTTGGCGCTGTAGTCCTGCTCGAAGTTGCGGATGAACCGAACCGACGACCCCTTGAACGAGTAGATGTTCTGATCGTCGTCGCCGACCGCGAACAGGGTCAGCTTGGCATCCGTCTCCGACAGGGTCCGCCCGGCCAGGGCCGAGATCAGGGCGTACTCCTCCGCGCCGACATCCTGGTACTCGTCCACGAGAATCCAGCGGAACCCGGCGAGGAGCCGGGATCTGGTCTCCTCAGCCTCGTCCGGTTCCAGTCCCTCACCCCGCAACAGCGCCGCGGCTTCCTTCAGCACGTCCTGGAAGTGCTCGCTCTCGGGCCGGTCCGCCCGCTCCGAGAAGCTGGTGCCGATGAGTCGCATCGCGAGTGCGTGGCACGTGAGCACGATGACGCCCCGCGAGTCGTCGTCGATGAGTCGCGCGAGCCGGCGGCGGATCTCAGCGGCGGCATGCCGGTTGTAGGCCAGGGCCAGGATGCCTCGTGGATCCTCGCGCCTGGAGCGAATCAGGTAGGCGATTCGGTGCACCAGGACCCGGGTCTTGCCCGATCCGGGTCCGGCCAGGACCAGCACGTTCGTGTTCTCCCGGTCGTCGGCCACAAGCCGCCGCTGCGAAGGGTTCCGCAGGCTCTCGACGATGTCGCGCCACGACTCGGGAGTCGTCTGCCGCGACAGTTCCCGTGCTCGATCGGGAAGCCAGCGGCGCAGGAACTCGGTTTCTCCTAGAGCGAAGTAGTCGAGGGACAGCCGCACCGCATCGGCCATCGACTCGAGGCCTTGCTGCGCGAACTCGGCCATGATGTGGATCTGCCTGACTGTCCCGTCGTAGTGGAGTTGCAGCGTCTTGAAGTCCGACTGAGCGAAGCCTCGCCGCTCCCGGGCCAGATGGATGGTCATGGCCGGGCGGAACACGGTGAGGCCCTTGTTGAGCCTGATGACCTCCTGCTCGTGAAGCCACATCAGGGAACGGTCCACCAGCCGGCGCGAATCCTTGACCTCCGCCATCAGCGCGGCATCGGCCTCGACTGTCGCCACCAGTTTGCCCAGGGTCGTCTCAGCCAGAAGGTCGTTGCCGCGGAGCCCCCGCGGCAGACATCCCACCAAGTGCTCGAGCAGCAGGGCCGCACCGGCGCGCCGTCGTCCGGCGATGGCGAGCATCGTGGACCACTCGCGCTTCGGCGTCACTAGGACACTCTCCGCGTCGTACTTGCGCACGGTGAGGCTGCCTCCGGTAGCGCCTTCGTCCCGGCCGTCGGCCGCGATGCCGCGCATGGTCCGGGCCACATGCTCAGGCCGGACGTGGCCATGGCCGCCGTCCTTGAGCCTCTGCGCCGCGATGCGAAGGTTCAACGGCGCAGTGTCGTCGACGCTCATGCCGGGGGCCATCTCCCGCATCAGGTCCAGTAGTTGCTCCTCCACTGCCGCCGCCTGGGTGAGCCGTTGCCGGGACGGGTTCCGCACACCGGCGTGGACGAAGGCTGTCAGCGCGGTGTCGTTGGTGGCGATCCCGGCGCGCTCCAGGTCGTGCAGGGCGCTCCTCACCTGCTCGGAGCTGAGGCCGCATGCACTCATGAGCAGGTCGGTGGAGATGCCCTCATCGGGCTCGGCGTCGATCAGCGTCTCAACAATGGAGAGCAGGTTCTCGCGCCGGGGAGCCACGGAGGGCTGCCGGTTGAGCTTCTGCCGGGCCTCCTCCACGGAACTCACCCGCAACCACGATGGGAAGATCTGCACCCGGTTCTCCTCCCGGGTCAGGAGCTGTGACTCCTCGAGCCACGAGAGTGCCGTCCGTGCTCGTGTGTCGTCCGTGAACGAGTCCCGCCTGAAGTCCTTGTCCTCGTCCTCGTCGAGAATCTCGCCGGTGCTGGCGATCACAATGTTGCTCCGGTTGCGCCGGCCGAGCCTTCGCAGGGCCCGCAGAACCCCGTGGATCTCGCTGCGAGTGAGGCGCGAGCGAGCCGACATGCCGAACTGACGCTCGACGTCCTCCTTCGTGTACAGCAGCACGCAATGGGCCGTGTCCCGGTCCCGCCCGGCCCGTCCCGCCTCTTGGAGGTAGTTCTCCAACGACGACGGGATGTCGGCGTGGATGACGAGTCGCACGTCAGGCTTGTCGATCCCCATTCCGAAGGCGTTGGTGGCGGCTATCGCCCGCAGGTCACCGGCGATGAAGCTCTGCTGGATGTTCTTCTTCTCCTCCGGCGGCAATCCTGCGTGGAAGCGGTCAGCCGCGATTCCCTGCTCCTGGAGGAAGCCCGCCACGTCAGCGGTCATCCGGCGGGTCGCGCAGTACACGATCGCTCCGCCCTCGGTCTCGGGTGGCAAGTGGTGCTCCAGCCGCGTGTGGATGTCGTGGAGCTTGTTGGGGGTGCTCGTCTCGACCACCACGAAGTTCAGGTTGGTGCGGCGGCTCCCGCCGTCGAACACCCGCATCTCGATCCCGAGTTCACTCCAGAAGTGGTCGACGATCTCCTCCTTCACTTCGGGCTTGGCCGTGGCGGTGAGGCACAGCACCGGCGGGATCGCTCCGCCGCCGGCTCGCTCGCGGATGAACCGACCGACGTAGCGGTAGTCGGGGCGGAAGTCGTGTCCCCATTTCGACAGGCAGTGGGCCTCGTCCAGCACCCACGCCCCGATCTCACGTTGGTCCAGTGCACGACGGATCGACACGCTGCGCAGTTGCTCGGGCGAGATCAGCACGATGGCGGCGTCGCCGAGTCTCAACTTCTGGAGGGCGTCGGACCGTTCCGGCATCGACAGCGTGCCGTTGACGGTGACGCACGACACGATGCCGTGTGCCTCGAGTCCTGCGACCTGATCGGCCATCAGCGCCACCAGCGGCGAGATGACCACAGTCACCGCCCCCGTCTTCTCGTACCGCGACAGCGCAGGAATCTGGTAGCACACCGACTTGCCGGTTCCGGTCGGCAGGATCCCCAGCACATGCCGGCCTCCCATGGCGGCCTCGACTATGGACTGCTGGAGGGGGCGGCCTTCGGAGTCTGCGGGCTCCGGCCTGAAGCCGTCGAAGCCGAAGAACCGTTTCAGTTCCCGGGAGGCGTCGTGGCGATCCCGGCACCAGCCGCATCCCTGGTCGTCGCATGCGAGGTCGCGCAGACGCCGTACCAGCACTCCGGCCTCAGGGAACTGGTGGCGAACCCAGGGCGGCATGACCGAATTGCCTCCCGCCACGTGAAGCCACGCCAGCGCGTAGGCGAGCGGCCAGCCGTGTGTGGAAGCGGTCTCGGTCGCCCGGCGAGCCTGCATACGGCAGGCGACACCGTCGAGCCGGCCGTGGAGCGCCGCTCGCGCTTCCGCGCCGGACGGTCTCGGCTCACGGCGTAGATGCTCGAAGAACAGCTCGAAGCCCTGATTGCCTGGCCCACCCGTGAGGTGGTGCCAGGCGGCCAGGAGCTCTGAGGGTGCTGCGATCAGCTGCTCCTGCTGATTCTCGAACACCTTCAGGGCGAGCCGGGCGTCCTGTTCCGGGTTGTTGCGGCGCCCGCTCTTCAGCTGAGCGTCCTTGTAGTGCTTGACCAGCCGGTGATACGGGTTGCGCGGGAAGGCGAGGGGGTTGAGCCACAGCGTGTCGATCATCGGCAATCCGTGAAGGCGCAGGTTGGGATTCGCTGCGTTCAGATGGCGGGAGTCGAAGTGGATCAGATTGTGCCCGAGAAGGAACCCGGTGCCGGCAGCGAGATCGTCCAACTCGGCCAGGGCCGCGTCAAGCGTGATTCCTGGGCGGGGGTAGACGACGGACTCTCCGGTGTCGGGCCGGATTCCTGCGAACGCGTGGAGCTTCTCGGTGTCCTTGGAGACCTCGAGATCGATCGCAAGGCAGCGGGACAACCGCATCGCCAAGCGCTCGCTGGCAATCGTCTCGGCCAGGCCGATGTCGCTTGGTGTGGGATGGTTGCTGCTGCGATGATCGCTGTGCTGGGCCGGTGCCGCAGTCACGGCGGCAGGCTGCGGCGAGTCGGTGCCGTAGCCGGACCTCCCGATGTCTACCATGGCGCGGCGCGATGTGCGTTGGAGAGGATGCCGCGACGGCTCAGGCGGCGGCTTTCTCGAGGATGTGGACTCCGCAGGCCGAGGCCAGGCCGATGACGTGGGCCAGGCCGACGGTGGCCCCCGAAACCTGGCGGTCGCCGGCCTCACCCCGGAGGTGGGTGGTGACCTCGTAGACGTTGGCGACGCCGGTGGCGCCGATGGGGTGGCCCTTGGAGATGAGCCCGCCGGAGACATTGACCGGCGTCGTGCCGTCCCGGAACGGCCCGCCCGAGTCGATGAACTCCCCTGCACCGCCCGGCTCGCACAGCCCGAGGTTGTCGTAGTGGATCAGCTCGGCGGTGGCGAAGCAGTCGTGCAACTCCACCAGGTCGAGGTCCTCCGGCCCCACCCCGGCCGCCTCGTAGGCCTGGTTGGCCGCGTTGCGGGTGAGGGTGTTCACATCCGGCTGCACCTGGCAGTCCTCGGTGAACGGGTCCGAGGTCAGCACCGACGCCGAGACCTTCACCGCCCGCTTCCGGACGTGGACCGGCATCGACGCCAGCCGCTCCCCCGACACCAGCACCAGCGCGGCCGCGCCGTCGCCGGTCGGGCAGCACATCAGCAGCGTGTTGGGGTAGCTCATCATCGGGGACTCCATGATCTCGTCCATGGAGAACTCCTTCTGGTACTGCGCCAGCGGGTTCAACGTCGAGTGCAGGTGGTTCTTGTAGGCGACCCGGGCGAACTGCTCGAAGCCGACCCCGTCGTGATCGTGGGCGTAGGCCGTGCCGGCCTGGGCGAACACGCCGGGCATGGTCTCGGTGCCCAGACGGCCGTCCACCCCGGTCACCGCGCCGTAGCGCCCGGACGGCTCGAAGACCTTCTTCTCCTTCTTGGTGGCGCCGCCGCCCAGCAGGCCCATCTTGCCCATCTGCTCGGCGCCCACGGCCAGCCCGATCTGGGCCTCGCCGGAGCGGATGGCCATGATCACGGTGCGGATGGCGGTGGCCCCGGTGGCGCACGCGTTGGCGACGTTGTAGACGGGCACGCCGGTCTGGCCGATCTGCTTCTGGATGCGCTGGCCCACCGCGCCCGACGCCTGGAACAGCGCCCCGCAGGCCAGCACGTCGATGTCACCCACGGTGACCTCGCCGTCGGCCAGCGCGCCCATGGCGCTCTCGGAGGCGAGGTCGATGAGGTCGCGGTCCGGGTAGCGGGCGAAGCGGGTCATGTGGGCGCCGAGCACCCACACGCTGTCCGGAGAGATCCGAGCTGCCATGTTGTTGTGCCTCCCTCGTGTCTGTGTGGCGGTGTCAGTGTGGCTCAGACCGGCTCGTAGCCGAAGGCAATGGCTTCGGTGCCGTCGTCGTCGGCGCCGATGGCATGGGTCGTGAGCTGCACTCTCATGCCGAGCTTGACCGCATCGGGCGTCGGGTCGCAGTTCACCAGGTTGGAGCGCACCCAGGTGCCGTCGTCGGTGCAGACGATGGCCGACACGAACGGCACCGGGATGCCCGGCGCGGCCCGGTGGACGATGGTGAACGCCCTCAACTCCCCGGAGCCGTCCACCGCAGCCGGCGCGAACTCGGTCCTACCGCAGCGGGCGCAGGCGTTGCGCCGGTCGAAGAAACGGGCCCCGCAGTTGATGCACTCCTGGGCCACCAGGTGCGGTTCCGGCTCGAGACACAAGTAGTCGACAAGCGGGACTCGCGCCGGGGCCATCGCGCCGCAGACTACCGCGAACACTCTGGTACACCGCCGGGAGCGAGTGCTGACGGCTACCAGTGGGAGCGGTGGAGCACGTCGCTGAGGTCGGGGCGGCCGCGGCGGGCGGACTGGCTGGGCCGGTCGTCGTCGGCGGGGTGGCCGATGGCGACGGTGCCCACCCCCCGCCGGTCCGGCGGCACGCCGAAACGGCGGCGGACGGCTCGCTCGTGCTCGAACATCCCGAAGAACGCCGCGCCCAGCCCCCGGTCCTGCGCGGCCAGCAGCATGGTCATCACCGCGGCCCCGCCGTCGACGAACCAGTACGGCACCGGCCAGGCCGCCGCGCTGGCGCCGAGGCCGCTGCGGCGCTTGTCCGGCTCGCGGTAGCGGCTCAGGTATCCGCCCAGATGGGCCCACACGACCACGAGCACCGGCGCCGCCAGCAGGCCCGGCCAGGCGAAGTCCGCCCGGCGCTCCGGCGGCAGGGTGACGTCCCAGTATTGGTCGGCGGTCTCGCCCTCCAGCACCAGGAACTCGATCCCCGCAGCGTTGCCCGCAGTGGGCGCCCTGCGGGCCAGATCGCAGATGTCGTTCACCGTCTCCGGCTCCACCGGCTCGCTCGTGAACGAGCGCACCATCCGGCGCCGTCGGACTGCCTGCTCGAACTCCATGGCTCCGCTGCGCCGGCTGCGGGCGCTCGGCCGGTGGTTACAGGAGCTTCTCGAGCTCCTCGGCCATCACCCAGCCGTGCACGATCAACGTGTCGCCGTCGGCCGGCACAAGCCTGTCGAGAAGGGCGGCGGCATCGGCTCCGATCTTGTCGGGCTTGAGGCTCGCGTGGTCGAGCACGACCGGCGGGCCACCCTTGCCCCGGGTGGTGAAGATGCGGTCCTCGTAGCTGAGCGAGCCGATCCCGAAGCGCTTGGCGAGTCTGCGTCCCCAAGCCCGCTCCTCGCCGGTGGCCTTGTGGCCGGGCCGGGGGACGACGTCGTGGAGGCTCCTGAACGCCTCGAAGGCGCCGGGATCGTTGATCTGCATGCCGACGAGCACGTCCTCGTCCGGGAAGGACAGGGCGGCGCGGCGGAGCTGGTCCGCCACGATGCCTCTCAGGACAGTGTCACGGCGGGTCGTGCGGCAGGTGTGGCCGGCACCGATCAGCACGCAGGGCGTGCCCCCGATGCGCTCCAGGGTGCAGAACGAGAAACCTCGAAGCTTGCCGTTGTCGCGGGCCTCGGTCACCAGGACCCAGGCCTCGGCCTGCTTGGAGAGGGAGCCCACCTCGTAGGCGCTGGACGAGACGGCGCAGAGATCGGCCATCTCAGCCAGATCGGAGTCCCCCAGTGCGGTGCAATCCCTGGTCTCGATCGCGATTGCCATGGTGGCTTCCACCCCTATATCGCCCAATGCCGTCCCCTCCAGTCTCAGGGATACGGGGACATTTCGCAACCCTCGAAGGCCGTTTCGATCGAACGGGAAAGGCCGGCACCGGCCCGGCCTCCGAGGCTTGATCAGACTCCGGCGATCGCCTCGGCCCCGAGTAGCTCACGGAGTTCGGCCGGCAAGCCGTTGGCGGTGTCCACGGCAAAGTCCTCGGGCAGGCGGGCCACCCGGCGCTCGCCCAGCAGCAACTCGACCGGCGACCCGCCGGGATGGGCCACCAGCAGCGACTTGAGCTCCTCGATGAGCCGGTCGGTCTGGTGCTCGAGACCCAGATTGACCCGCAGCGGGGGGTCCGGCTCGGTGCTGGTCACCGGCTGCACGTCGTTGGCGAAGAACCTGAGGGTCTCCTCCCGGGAGTCGAGCCGCCCCCGCACCACGACCACCGCGTCGTCGGCCAGTTTCGATCCGTGCTCAGCCATCACCCTGGGGAACATCAGAACCTCGATCCTGTCCTGGAGGTCCTCGAGAGCGAAGCTCGCCATCAGCTCGCCCTTGCGGGTCCAGCGCCGCTGCAGGCCGGTGATCACTCCCCCCACCGACCAGAAGCCGGCGTCGTCGCTGAGGCTCGTTCCCGCGGCCAGATCGCCGATCGTGCAGTCGGCGAGGCGGCGCACCCTGGCCTCCATCCCCTTCAGTGGGTGGTCCGAGATGTAGAGGCCGAGCATCTCCTTCTCGTGGGCCAGTTTCTGCATGCGCTCGTACTCGACACCAGGCACCTCCGGCCGGTCGTCGAAGGAGGGCCCCTCGTTCTGCTCGCCGAACAGCGACATCACGCCGGCGTCGTGCTCCCGCCGTTTGCGCACCGTCATGTCGATGATGGACTCGTGCACCTGCTGCAGGCCCTTGCGGGGGTGTCCGAGCGAGTCGAAGGCGCCGGCCTTGATCAGGGACTCGACCGTCCGCTTGTTCAGCACGTCGATGTGCACCCGCTCGACGAAGTCGACGAACGAGGCGTAGGGGCCTCCCTCGCTGCGTTCGGCGATCACCTTCTCGACGACGCCCTCCCCCACGTTGCGTACCGCGGACAGCCCGTACACGATGCGGCCCGGGACGGTCTCATCGCCGGTGGGGACCGGTGTGAAGTCCGAGGCCGACCGGTTGACGTCGGGGACCTGAACGTCGATGCCCTGCAGGCGGCACTCGTTGAGGTAGACCGAGGCGTTCTCCAGCTTGCTCTTGACGCTGGTGAGCAGAGCAGCGAGATACTCGACCGGGTAGTTGGCCTTCAGGTAGGCGGTCTGGTAGGCGACCAGGCCGTAGCCGTAGCTGTGGCTCTTGTTGAAGGCGTAGTCGGCGAACTGCTCGATGATCTTGAACAGCTGGGCGCCGAGGCCCTCCTCGTAGCCCTCGGCCACCACGCCCGCCACGAACTTCTCCTCCTCGGCCGCCATGGCCTCGCGGATCTTCTTGCCCATGGCCTTGCGCAGCGAGTCGGCCTCGGCCAGCGAGTAGCCCGCGAAGCGCTGGGCGACCCGCATGACGCTCTCCTGGTAGATCATCAGCCCGTAGGTGTCGGCCAGGATCTCGGCCGCATCGTCGTGGAAGTACTCCACCGGGCGCCGGCCGTTCTTGCGGTCGGCGTAGTCGTGGTGCATGTTGGCCGCCATCGGGCCGGGCCGGTACAGGGCCACCAGCGCGCAGACGTCGTCGAAGACGGTGGGCGCCAGCGAGCGGACCAGCGAGCGCACCTGGGGATTCTCGAGCTGGAACACCCCGATGGTGTCGCCCTCCTGGAGCATCTTGAAGGTGGCGTCGTCGTCGAGCGCCACGGAGTCGATGTCGACGGCGATGCCCCTGGTGTGCTCGACCAGGGCGACCGTGTCGGTGATCACGTCGAGGTTGCGCAGGCCCAGGAAGTCCATCTTCAGCAGGCCGAGGTCCTCGACACCGTGCATCTCGTACTGCGTGACGATCGGGGACTCCTCGGGATCCTTGCCCTGCTCCGGCTTGCGCTGTATGGGCATGTACTCGGTCAGCGGCTCGGGCGTGATGACCACGGCCGCGGCGTGGATGCCGTCCTGGCGCCGCATGCCCTCGAGGCCGCGGGCCACGTCGACCACCTTGGCGACGTCGGGATCGGTGTCGTACATCTGGCGCAGCTCCCCTGCGGCCGCATAGCCGTCCCGATGGCTGGGCGACTCCTCGAAGCAGTACCGCAGCGGGGTGTCGCGGCCCAGGACCAGCGGAGGCATCGCCTTGGCGATCCGGTCGCCCAGCGAGTGGGGGTAGCCCAGCACGCGGGCCGCGTCCCGGACCGCGGCCCGGGCCTTGATCCTCCCGAAGGTGATGATCTGGGCCACGTGCTCGCGCCCGTAGCGCTCGGCTGCGTAGTTGATCAGCTCGTCGCGGTGGCGCGAGTCGAAGTCCATGTCGATGTCGGGCATCGAGACCCGGGACGGGTTGAGGAACCGTTCGAAGAGCAGGTCGTAGCGGATCGGGTCCAGGTCGGTGATGCGCAGGCTGTAGGCCACCGCGCATCCTGCGGCCGAGCCGCGGCCCGGTCCCACCCGGATGCCGCGGCGGCGGGCGTAGGCGATCAGGTCCCAGGTGATCAGGAAGTAGGAGGCGAACCCCATGCTGTTGATGACCTCGAGCTCGTAGGCGAGCCGCTTCGCCACCTCGTCGGGCAGGGGATCTCCCCAGCGTTGGACCGCGCCCTCGTAGGTGAGGTGATCCAGGTAGTCGCGGTCGCCGTCGAAGCCCTCGGGCACCTCGAAATGCGGCAGGCGGGGCGTGCCGAACTCGATGTTCACCTCGGATCGCTCCGCGATCAGCAGCGTGTTGTCGCAGGCGTCGGGAAGCTCGGCGAACACCCTGCGCATCTCGGCCGCGGTCTTCAGGTAGTGCTCGTCGCCGTGGAACTTGAGGCGGTCGTCGTCGGCCAGCAGCGATCCGGTCTGCACGCACAGCAGCGCGTCGTGGGCCCCGGCGTCGGACTGGTGCGTGTAGTGGCTGTCGTTGGTGGCCAGCAGCGGGGCCTTGATCTTGCGGGCGATCTCCAGCAGCTGCGGGAGGATCTGCCGCTGCGCGGGGATGCCGTGGTCCTGCAGCTCGACGAAGTAGCTGTCACGACCGAAGATGTCCTGGAAGCGGGCCGCTTTGGCGAGGGCCTCGTCGGTGTTGCCCCGCAGCAGCGACTGGGGCACGTGGCCGCCGAGGCAGCCGGTGGTGGCGATCAGGCCCTGGCTGTGGTCGTTGAGCGTCTCCCAGTCGCAGCGGGGCTTGTAGTAGTAGCCCTCCATGAAGGCCCGGCTGGCCACCTTGATCAGGTTCTTGTAGCCGGCGTCGTCGGCGGCCAGCAGCGTGAGGTGGTAGTAGAGCTTGCCCCCACCCTCCACGTCGCCGCCCGAATCGTCGATCCGGCCCCGGCGAGGAGGACGCTCGTGGCGGGAGTCGCGGGCCATGTAGGCCTCGGTGCCGATTACGGGCTTGATCCCGGCTTGCTTGCAGCCGCGGTAGAAGTCGAGGACGCCGTACATGTTGCCGTGGTCGGTGATGCCCAGGGCCGGCTGGCCGTCGGCGAGCGCCGCCGCGATCAGTTCGTCGAGCCGCGATGCTCCGTCGAGTATCGAGTACTCGGTGTGGGTGTGGAGGTGGACGAAGGAGTCAGCCACCTTGCCTCCTGTGGACCGCTGTTGATAAGCCTGTGGATCAAGTCACACGGCTGTGATTCGCACCATAGCCGGTGGTCCGGCACCGCGCGCAAGCGCCGTCGAGTCTCCGGCCGAACGCAAGCCGAGGACTCGGGGGTGTCGTGTCTAGGTGCCATGCGCTCCAGGAGTTGGGAGCGAATGACTGGACCCGCAGCGATTAACTGATCCCGCAGTGATGGCGCGTCGCAGCCTCCGCTATGAGCGTGTCCACCCGAGCGGAGATCGCCTCATCCACTGCTCGATCGTGGTCGTGCCGAGTCTCGGCCGGTCGGTTCCGCAGCCGCGGACGCGTCGGCCGTGGCGTGAGCTTGCACAGCGTCGAGCCAGCGCTGTTCAGCGATGGCCTGCGTCACGGCGGCGTCCTCGCACTGCTCGGCGGTGTATGGCGGCAGCGAGGAACACGCCACCGCCATAACCGCTACTGCAGCGAAGGCTCCTAGACGCCGCGCCCTGAGCGCGGATCGGCTAGCCATCTGGTTATGGGCCGGATACAGGACTTGGTGAATTCAGCCGATCAAGGCCGGTGTCATCAGAAGGTGGAAACCTCCGATAGCACCAACCTGCCAGGTTGTCCTGATTCTTCCAGCCTAGGAGGCTAATTCCTGCACTCCACACCCCAATGATTAGGGCTCCCAACACCTTCGTTGGTGTGCTGAGCCCTACCATCGCCCAGCCGAACGGCACGAACGGCGCGAAGGCGACAAGGCCGGTGAGATAGCGCGGTCCCCAATAGATGAGCTTGTGCATCGACATGGAATCGAGTGCCTTACCTCGTGCAACCGGGATTGCGAGGAGGCGGTACACACGCCGGGGAAGGCTCAGCCGGATGCGTAGCTGCACTATAGACTGCCACAGCACTGGCCATCACGAAGCACGGCCAACCGCAGACCACACTAGCTGCAGCCGTGGCGACAGTTGTCGACACGTTGACATCAGTATGGGGGTGGTCGTACGAGGTCGTGCAAGTCCGCTTCGGATGCTGGTACGCCTTACCGAATAGCACACTACTGGGAGCATGTCAAGCACGCTGTCTGCGTACTGGCTGGCCGAAGGGCTAGAGGTAGGTGCCGTGGCGGTTTCCGGTGTCGGCGCCCTGGGGCGCTCTCGGGTACGGCTCGGCGCCTGGTGGCAGCTCCCCCCGCATGGACTGGAGCTGCTGGTGGGCAGACATCTGCTGGGCCAGCAGCATGGCCTTCATGCCCTGGATGAGGCCCTCGAGCCACCCGACCAGTTGGGCCTTGGCGATCTGGAGCTCCACCGCGGAGGGGGGCTCGGGCTGGTCGAACGGTGAGGCGAGACGGCTGAGCTCCTCGCGCAGGTCGGGCGACAGGGCCGAGCCGACCTCCCCCACCGACGTCTCGTAGATCTCCCGCAGCCGCTGGCGGCTGGCCTCGTCGAGGTCGGTCTCGCGGACCTCCCCCAGCAACTGCTTGAGCATCGTGCCGATGCGCATGACCTTGGCCGGATGGTCGATGGTCTCGTTGACGTCGTCGCCGTCCTCGTCGCCGGCGACGTCGATCATGTCCGGGGCCAGCACCTCGGGCTCGGTCCCATGCCCGTCACCGGGCGTCTCAGCGCTCACAGCCCCAACCCTACGAGCAGTGGACCAGGAGCGGCACGAGCATCTCGGCCGCGGTCAGCGAGCCGTGGCGGCCGAGGAGCCTGGTGCTGCCGTCGTCGGGGTGACCGAAGGCCCAGCGGTCCCGGGCGACGAGGGCCACGTCGCCCAGCCTGGACCGGGCCGCGTCGGTCACGACCGGACCGAGCCAGCCTCCGTCGACGATCTCGGAGGCGGTGCGGACCCACGCCTGCGGTCCGTGGGCTTCCACTGCCGCTTCGTAGAGAGCGCGCCCGCGGCCCGGCCGGGCGTGAAGCCAGCGGAAGCGGGCCTCGCCCGACTCGGCCTCAGCGCAGTCGAGCACGGAGCGGTCGATGCTGACCAGGTGACCGGAGCAGTCGACCAGACCGTGGTCGGCCATGGCCACCACCGCCTTTCCCTTGGGGAGGATCGTCAGCAGGTCGGCCATCACACGGTCGCAGGCCCGCAGCTCGGCCTCGTAGTGCTCCCCGAAGGCGTGTTCGTGGGCCACGATGTCGAGCCCCTCGTAGTAGGCATAGACGAAGGACTCCCCCGCAGCCAGCAGGCGCCGGATCTCCACGGCGAGGCTCGACAGCATCTTGAAGCCGAAGCGGCGGGCGTCCCGCAGGTAGGCCCGGCTGAAGCCCGACTTGCGGTACTCGGCCCTCTGGAGCGCCGGCGGCTGCTGCCCGCCGAACGACGGGACCGGCTGGAACCGCTCCGGCGGGCAGCGGTCGAGGGCGTCGCCCTGGGGCGTCCTCCACTTGAGGACGTTCAGGTTGCCGTCGTGGGTCCGGATCCGGTACCCGACGATGCCGTGCTCGCCGACCGGGACTCCGGTGGCTATAGATGTGAGGGCGGAAGCGGTCGTGCTCGGTGCCACCGTGGTGATGGTGGTCGTGTGCATCTCGGCCAGCGTGGGCGCGACGCGCCGGTGTGTGGTGAGCTGCTCTGCGCCGAGGCCGTCGAGGACCAGCACGACCACCGCCCGTGCGTCGAGCACCTCCTCGGGCAGCGGGCCGGCCGTCCCGTCCTGCCCGGGCTCGAGGATCGCAGGCACTATGTCGGCCACGGATCCCCCGCCGTAGGCGGGCAGGACCGGCTCTCGCGGCGTGGGGATGACTTCCGGGCGAGCCACGGCATCTAGGATGCCACCATGACGGTGTCGACCCGCCGGAGCCCGAGAGTCTCGCCTGCCGTCACCGGGCGGCCATGAGGGTTTCGACACGGGGCGACTACGCGTCCCGGGCCCTGCTGTCCCTCGCGCTGCACGCCGACCACGCGCCGACCTCGGTGCGGGAGATCGCCGAGCGCACCGCGCTCCCCCAGCCCTACCTGGAGCAGATACTCCTGGCGCTGAAGGGCGCCGGTCTGGTGCGCTCGAAGCGGGGCGTGGGCGGTGGGTACGTCCTGGCCCGCGATCCGTCCGACATCAAGCTGTCGGACATCGTGCGGGCGGTGGACGGACCCATCTCGGCCGGCGACTTCCGCGAGCCCCACACCGACGGCGCCTGCGATCACGAGGGTCAGTGCGTGCTGCTCGCAATCTGGGCGGCGTCGGGCTCGCACATGCGGCGGTTCCTGGACTCCTTCAGCCTGGCCCAGATCACGGCGATGGCCCAGGGCGAGGCGCCATGGCCCGTGGACTCCGAGACCTAGACCTCGAAGGCCGCCACCTGATCTCCTAGCTGCAGGCGGCCAGCACGGCGGCCAGGTCGGACGGAAGAGGCGACTCCGCCTGCACTGCCTCGCCGCTGACAGGGTGCGTGAAGGACAGGCTGCGGGCGTGCAGGAACGGCCGGGACAACCCGAAGACATCGTCGATGCGGCCCGAGCCGTAGGTCGGGTCGCCGACCACCGGATGGCCGATGGCCCGAAGGTGGACCCTGATCTGATGGGTGCGGCCGGTCTCGAGCCGGCACGTCAGCAGCGCGGCTCTCGCCGGCTCCAGGTAGCGCCGCTCCACCGTGTAGCCGGTCCGGGCCGACCGTCCCCGGTCGGTGACGGTCATGCGCTGCGGATTCCGGCTCGATCGACCGATCGGTGCATCGATCACGCCCGAAGCCGCCTCCGGCTGCCCTCGCACCAGAGCGCAGTAGACCCGCTGGGGCTGATGGGAGCGCAACTGCTCGACCAGCAGCTCGTAGGCCCGCGCCGAGCGGGCCACCACCATCAGACCCGACGTGCCCCGATCGAGCCGGTGCACGATCCCGGGCCGGTAGGCGTCGCCGACACCGGCGATCTCGGGATAGCGGGCCAGCAGACCGTTCACCAGCGTGCCGCGGTCGTGCCCCGCGCCGGGGTGGACGACCAGGCCGGCAGGCTTGTCCACGACGATCAGGTGAGCGTCCTCGAGGACTGTCTCGAAGGTCACGTCGGGGTCGGCAACGGGGCGCGGATCGTCGCGCCGATCGACGGCGATGGCCAGCGACTCGCCCGCGGCGACCCGCCTGGCGCCCGACGTGACCACGGCGCCGTCGAGGCGCACGTCGCCGGTGGCCACCAGCCGGGCCGCGGCCGAGCGGCTCACCTCGGCCACCAGGGCCACCACGCGGTCGAGCCTCAGGCCGTCTAGGGCCGAGCCGACGACCTCACCCGTAGGGCTCATCGTGCCCGGCGATAGGAAGCCCACACCAGGGCCGCGCCACCGAGCACGACCCCCATGTCGGCCACGTTCCACACCGGCCACCACTGCACGTCGATGAAGTCGACCACTGCCCCGCCGAGGAAGCCGTCGTCTGATCGGAAGAGGCGGTCGGCGAGGTTGCCGAGCGCTCCCCCGGCGATGGACCCGGTCGCGACGGCCGACAGCCGGCCGGACACCAGGCGCCGATTGAGCAGCAGGAATGCGGCCACGGCCACGGCCGCCACGCCGAGCAGGGGTCCGAGGCCCTGGAAGCTGCTGAAGGCGGCCCCGGTGTTGAAGACCAGGCGCAGTCGTAGCGTCCACACGAGGTCGATGACGCGGCCATTGGCGAGCGTCTCCAACGCCCACCACTTGGTGAGCTGATCGACGCCCACCACGACCGCGGCCGTGACCAGAGCCGCGGACCCGTGGCGACGGGCGGCCCCCGCGGTCGCCGCGCCGGTCACAACTGCGGCGGTTCTACCGGCGGCCCAGGCCGCCCGCCTTGACCTCGACACGCTCGGCGGCCCAGGGGATGGCTCGGAGGCGGGCGATGGGAATCGGCGCTCCCGAGGTGACGCAGTAGCCGTAGGTGCCGTTCTCGATGCGTTCGAGCGCGGCGTCGATCTGGCTGACCGTGTGACGGGCCTGGCTGGACAGGGCGAGGTCGCGCTCGCGTTCCACCGCCACGGTGGTGCCCTCGCCGCCCTCCTCGTCGAACTGGACGTCGCCGGGTTCCCGAGTGGCCAGCAGCGACTCGGCCTCGGCCTGGTACTCCTCGGCCGAGTGCAGGTACTTGGCCCGCTCCTTGAGCAGCCTCCGCCTCATGTCCTCGAGGAACTTGGCATCGAAGCGGGGCTTGGACCCGCGCTTCGCCCCGGACGGCTTCGCTCCGGAGGTCTTGGCCGACGCCTTGGCGCTGGTCGGCTTGGTGTTCGTGGTCTTGCCGGCTTGTGCCTCGTCGGCCTTGGCCATGTCAAGCTCCCGTCCTGCCGTCAGGCGAAGGACTCCCGGTTATATCGGCGGTACAGACGTGTGCGGTGCTCAGGCCCGCTGATCGAGCCTACCGCCGCGTCCAGCACCCTCGTCGTGGTCGAAGAAGGCCGCCATGGCCGCGTCGGCGCTGGGCAAGGGTGCGTCGCTGCTGACGACCTGCCGGAGCTGCTCGATGAACTCGTCGTCCTCCTCGGCCTCGATGTCGAACAGCTCCGGGCTGCGGGCCTCCGCCGAGTGCATGGCCGGCGCGGCCACGGTGTCGGCTCCGTCGCTCGGGCGAGGGTCCGTCGACTCCCGGTGGGTCCCACCGGCGCCGGCAGGCCCGGCCGAGTAGGCGCTGTCGGGAGCATCCTCGGCCGTGTCTGCGTCCCCGTCTGCGTCCTCTTCGGCCCATTCCACCTGCGAGAGATCGGGCGGCGCCTCGACGTCCAGCGCGTCTGTGGTGAGTGCGTCCGCGAGGGCATCCTCGACAGTAAGGGCGTCGGTGGTCTGCTCGGCGGCCGGGGCTTCTTCGCTGGGGTCCAGGGGGGATTCGCCGGCCGGTTCGGTGGGAGCATCACCTTCAGCCTCAGCCTCAGGCGCGGCGGCCAGCTCCCCCGCGCCGGGCATCGGGCTCTCGTCGACCTCGATGTCCCGGTCTGAGCCGTCGGCCTCGATCGGCATGCCGCTGGAATCGCCTGGATCGGTGACGGGCTCGAACTGCTCGACGAAGGACTGGAACGAGGCCGCCAGGCTGCCCAACTGCGACCGCTCGCTGTCGAGCCTGGCCTGTATGGCCGCGGTGGCCGCCTCGAGGTCGGCTCGGGTTGCCTCGAGAGCCTCGATCTCCTCGATCTTGCGGGCCCGTTCGGTAGCCAACTCCGCAGCCGCGGTCCGCTTCGCCTCGCTGAGAATCAACTGGCAGTTCTCCTCAGCCTCGGAGAGGGTGTTGGCGGCCCGCTCCTCCGAGGAGCGCAGCCGCTCGTTGGCAGCCGCCTCAGCCTCGGCGACCGTCTTGGCGGCGCGCTCCTGCGCCGAGTCGGTGATCGACCTGGCTTCTTCCCGCGCCTCGGAGATTGCCATGTCGGCGGTGCGCTGGGCCAGAACGAGGGTGCGGAGCAGCATCTCGCGGGTCTCGCTCAGCCCGTCGCCGTTGCCGGTATGCGACTCCGTCTGGGCCAGTCGCTGTTGCAAGTCCGAGATCTGATCCCGGCCCTGGGCCACTGCCCGGCTCACCGCCTTGACGTAGCTGTCGACCTCCTCGAAGTCGTAGCCGCGCATGCGCTCGCGAAACCGGACCTCGGTGGTGAGATCGTTGAGAGCATTCATGGGGGGATGATGCCACGGGCATGCCCGCATTTGGTGGATGCCCCGCCGCGGCAGGCTGCCGGTCATCCCGGCTGCGAGCAGCCCCGACGCGGCCTCTCAGCAGATGCCGGCCGCCCTGAGGAGCCGCTGGAGGATGATGATCCCGAAGATCACGATCACCGGGGAGAAGTCGAGCGCCATGCCACCGAACCGCGCCGCCGGAAGGATCTGCCGTACCCGCCTCATGACCGGGTCGGTGACGGTGATGAGGAACCCGGCGACGGTGGCCATCGCCCCGTGCGGGTTGAGCGGGAACCAGCTCAGCAGGACGCGGCCGAATATCGCGAACAGGTAGATGTTGAGCAGCAGGCAGACGAACCAGAGCACTCAGTGTCCAGAGAACTACCGTCAGGAGCGCTTGGGCCTGGGGGTCTCCTTCGACACCTCCACATCGGCGGGGGTGAGCAGGTAGACCTGGTCGGCGACCCGGTCCATCTTGCCGCCCATGGCGTAACAGAGGCCGCTGGAGAAGTCCACGAGCCGCCGCTGCAGATCCCGGTCGACGGCCTGAAGGTTCACGATCACGGGCTGGCCCGACTTGAACCGGTCCCCGATCTCCTGGGCGTCGTTGAAGGCGTCCGGAGACACCGCGTGCGGCTTCATGCTCTTGGTGGCCACGGCATGCACGACGCGCACCGGGTTGTCGTAGTCCGAGTCCGGACCGGCCCCGCCCTCGGCCGGTGCGAGATGCACCGGCCCGCACTGTGCGACCCAGCACCGGGTCTCCGGGCGCGGCGCCCGAGGCGACCGACACCCCGGGCTGCGCGGTCTCGGGCGCATACCGGCCCGGCGTCGTGCCGTGTGCCGGTGTCTGGCGGATCGGGTCGTCGTAGCTCTCGTAGTGCTCGTCTGGACCGAGCCCGAGATAGATCATCGCCTTCTTCAGCATCGATACGTCGCTCCTTGCGAAGACTTTAGCGTGCTTGCGAGCCTCACCGATCCCCTGGCGGCGCGTCATATTGTGGCACGCCGCCCAACCCTTGGCGGGGACGCACCCCGAAGAGGCTCCTTCCAACTCGGACCATCGTCGCGCCCTCGGCCACGGCCACTTCGAGGTCGTCGGTCATGCCCATCGAGCAGTGAGGCAAATCCAGGGAGTCGACAAGCCGCCGCAGCCTCCTGAAGCCGTCGCGGGCCGCCTCGGGCGGCCCGAGCGGACCGATGCCCATGAGGCCGACCAGACGGAGTCCAGCATCATCGGTTGCTGAGGCCAGCGACTCCGTGCCGGCGGGCGGGCAGCCTGCCTTGGTCTCCTCGTGGGAGATGTTCACCTGGATCATCACCTCCGCTCCCGGGGCGCGCCGGCCGATCTCGCGTGCCAACTCGACCCGGTCGACGGTCTGCCAGACGTCGACGCAGCCGGCGAGCATCCGGACCTTGTTGCGCTGCAGCCGGCCGACGAAGTGGACCCGGGGCATGGGCACCGCGGACGCTTCGGCGACCTTGGCCACACACTCTTGGGCGTAGTTCTCCCCGATGTCGCCGATGCCGCAGGCGGCGGCCGCATCGACGGCCCACGCCCCGAAGGCCTTGGTGACCGCGATGACGGTGACATCCTGCCCGCCCGCGCCGGCGATGCGGGCCTGCAGAGCCTCGTACCGCCGGGCCACGGTGGCCGGCGCCGGCGGCGGCGCGCTCACCGTCTCTCCAGCCGGGCCGCGGTCGCCTGGCGGCCCCGGTCGCCGCGGGCCCGGTGTGAGAAGAAGCCGCCCCGTGCGGTGTCGAGGCCCAGGTCCTCGACGGCGTTGACCCCGGCCGCGTTCAGCGCCCCGAGCACGGCCGCGCAGAGATCGAGGGCCGGAGTGCCCCAGGATGTGGTGCCCGACACGTCCGCAACCGGCGGCTGAGGCCACCGCGGCCAGATCATCGGCACCGAACTCGTAGCTCGAGGGTCTGATGACCGGACCGATCACGGCGCGCACCTCCGTCACCGCCCCGGTGGTTGGGGCCCGGCGCACGCCGTCGACGACCCGGCCGATCACTCCGGCCACGATTCCCCGCCAGCCGGCGTGGGCCACGCCCAGGGCTCCGTCACCGACGACCACCACCGGGGCGCAATCGGCGGTGTGCAGCGCGAGCACGGCGTCGGGCACGGCCGTCACCGCTCCGTCGGCCACTGCCCCCGCACAGTCGCCGGGCTCGGTGATGAAGGCCACGTCGGCGCCGTGGACCTGGCTGAGCCAGGTCCACCGACCGCTCATGAGCCTCTGGCGCCGTCGCTCGAGGGACTCGTCGCACTCCGCGCCGGCCCCGCCGCCGTGGTCGCAGCGGAAGTCGCCCTCGAAGACTTGCGAGCAGCGGACCCTGACGAGCCATCCGTCGCCCGCCGGCACCACCCTCTCGATCACGCAGATCGACAGGGGGGTGCAGACGCCTCGCGCCGCGGCCGTGGCCATTCCCGCTCTTGTTCGCTTGCGCTCACGGGCCGCTCGGGCCACGGCCTCGCCCGACGGGACGGAGTCGCTCACCTACTGGCTCGGCCTCTTGGCGGGCGGCGCGGTCATCTCAAGAAGTCGGGCACATCGAACTCGTCGTTGAGGTTGAGCCCGCCCGGCGCACCGGCATGCTCGGCCGTGGCGAACACGTCCGCGATCTGCAGATCCTCCTCGGCTGTCCTCGCGATCTGCCTGCGGTCCCGGCGGACACGGCGGTCCCTGGTGCCGTAGCTCTGCCGGTCGCTCTCGAACCCTGCCGCGATGACGGTTACCCGCACCTCGTCCCCGAGCGCGTCGTCGATCACCGTCCCGAAGATGATGTTGGCGTCCTGGTGCGCGACCGAGTGCACCACCTCGGCCGCCTCGTTCACCTCCATCAGGCCGAGGCTCGAGGAGCCCGAGATGTTGAGCAGGAGGCCCTGGGACCGGTCGATCGATGACTCGAGCAGCGGGCTCGAGATGGCGCCGCGGGCCGCGGCCACCGCCCGCCCCTCGCCGGTGGCCGATCCGACGCCCATGAGGGCGCTGCCGGCTTCGGTCAGCACCGTGCGGACATCGGCAAAGTCGACGTTGATGAGCCCAGGGGTGGTGATCAGGTTGGTTATGCCCCCTACGCCCTGCATCAGCACTTCGTCGGCCATGCGGAACGCGTTGAGCATGGAGGTCTTCTCGTCGGCGATGGCGATGAGCCGGTCATTGGGGATGACGATCAGGGTGTCGACCTTCTCCTTGAGGCGCTGGATCCCCTCGTCGGCCTGAACCGAGCGACGGGACCCCTCGAAGCTGAACGGCCGCGTGACCACGCCGATGGTGAGCGCGCCCAGGCTCTTGGCCACCTCGGCCACCACCGGAGCGGCGCCGGTGCCCGTTCCCCCGCCCTTGCCCGCGGTGATGAACACCATGTCGGATCCGTTGAGGGCCTCCCGGATCTCGTCGACGTGCTCCTCGGCCGCCTGCCTTCCGATCTCGGGATCGCTGCCCGCGCCCAGGCCGCGAGTCAGGTTCTTCCCGATGTCGATCCTCAGGTCCGCGTCGCTCATGCCGAGGGCCTGGGCGTCGGTGTTGGCTGCGATGAACTCCACACCCCGCAGGCCCGCGTCGATCATCCGGTTGACGGCGTTGACGCCCCCGCCCCCGACTCCGACCACCCGGATGACGGCGATGTAGTTGTGAGAATCGGCCATCACCGCGTTGAACCTCCCTGGCTCGCGATCACTGCATCTTAGAGGCCGAGCGGATAGGCGAGCGGATCCGGCCCATACGGGGCGAGGCCGTGGGCGCTGTTGCTGTGGTTTGGGCGGCCCGTGAGCGAAGCGAACAAGAGCGGGAATGACAGGCCGAGCGGTTCCGACGGGTCACAGGGGTGAAGTCGGGCTTGAACCTTCACCCGCGGGGTCGGCACGGCTGGTGGCGGGTCACGGTGGTGAGATCGGGCATGATGACGTCGATTTCGGTGATGCAGTCGAGGTCGGCCCCCGCCAGCACGGCACGCACTGCGCTGATCTTGTCGTCCAGGAGGTTCTGCTCGCCGAGCATGACCGTGGCTCCGCCGACCAGTTGCAGCCCCAGTTGCCCGCTGCCGGGATCGAGGGTGACCGCGCCGACCCAGGTGCGCAGATCGTCGGGCATCGCCGCGACCACCGCCAGCGGCCCGTCCGCTGCGGTGTGGATGTCGCCGAGCCGGCCGGAGAACGGCACGTCCACGCGGGCAAGCCCGCCCGGTTCGGACAGGGCCGGCGCCCAGTCGACGGCATACCCGTGGGCGTCGATCAGAACGGTCCGGCCCCCGGCAGCGGGAACCTCGGCCACCGGCACTCGGGGTTCGACCGTGATGCGCACCGTGCCCGGCCAGTCCCGCCAGACCCGGGCAGACCTCACCCAGGGCAGCGAGGCGACGGACCTCTCGGCCGCGCCCAGGTCCAGTGAGAGCATCGGCATCCCCGTGGAGAAACCCGAGCTCTCCAGGATCTCGGCCGCACGAGCCCCGCCTCCCTTGACGGAGATCCGGTCGACGTCCATCAGGGGCGTGCGGCTGATGCCGAATCCGAGCCCGGCCACGAGCGCGACGGCGGCCAGGGTGGTCAGGATGTGGAAACGCCGGCGTCCCTGCGCCCGTAACACTGCAACGCGGCGTGCCTTCATCCGCGGGTCCACGGCTACGGCCGCCTCGCTCACGGCAACTCCCAGGGCTCGAAGCCCACGAGGTGGGTCTCCATCGCCAGGTCCACACCGTGCGCTGCCATCACCAGCCGGCGCACCTCACGCATCACCTCGACGATGTCCGCCGCGCACCCGCCCTCGTCGGACTGGATGAAGTTCGCATGCTTGGGCGACACCTCAGCAGAACCGATCCGGAGTCCCTTGGCGCCCGCAGACTCGATCAGGGCGCCTGCCGCGGCCTGTTCGGGGTTGGTGAACACCGACCCCGCATTGCGGCCACCGGGCTGGTTGGCTCTCCGCCACTGGACGATCTCAGCCAGCTCCGCCCGAGCCGCCTGCCGGTCCCCGAACCTCAACCGGAGCTTGATGGACGCCACTACCTGGTGCGCTGCGATGCTGCTCGTGCGGTAGCCGAGATCGAGCTCCTCGACGCTGAGCACCGCGGAACCCCCGCTGTGCAGGTCGACCACGACCGCCTCCACGAGTGACGCGGACATGTCCGATCCGTGACCGCCCGCGTTCATCCGCACTGCGCCCCCGGCGGTCCCGGGGACACCGACCGCCCATTCGAAGCCGGTCAGGCCGGCGTCGGCCGATGCCCGGGCCAGGACTGGCAACAGGGCTCCGCCGGATGCGGTGATCGCCGTCCCGTCGATCTCGAAGGTCGCCAGCCCGCCGCCGAGGGCCACGGCCAGGCCGTCGAAGCCGCGGTCGGCGACCAGCAGGTTGGAGCCCCGTCCCACGACCAGCACGGGCGGAGGGCCGCACGCGGCGGACGAGCCGGCCACGATCGATGCCAGCGTGTCTAGTTCGGCACGATCATTGGCCGTCACGAAGAGTCGCACCGGCCCGCCGACCCGGTAGGTGGTGTGGGCTGCCAGCGGGTAGTCCCGCCTCAGCGACGGCGCGAGATCCGAGTCGGCCAGCCGCCGGTCCAGGTCGGCCAGCAGGTCCCGGACGGCGGCGGTCAACCTGCCACCCCCGCAGGCTCGGGTCCAGGCTCGTGGTAGACGACTCCCGAAGACTCGAGCCGCTCGATCACGACATCGGGTACCGAGGTCAAGTCCCCGGCGCCGAGCGTCAGGCAGAGGTCGCCGGGGCGCAGCCGGCCGACCAGCCAGTCAGCGACCTCGTCGAGCCGGGGCAGCCATGTCACCGAGGACCACGGATGGGCGTCGAGCACCGCGTCGAGCACGATCTTGGAGGTCACACCGGGCCGGGGTGCTTCGCCCGACGGGTAGATCCCGGTGAGCACCAGGTGGTCCGCACCGGTGAAGGAGTGCGCGAAGTCGGCGCCGATGGACGACACCCGGCTGTAGCGGTGCGGCTGGAAGACGCAGACCACCCTGCGCCACTGGCCGGTGCCGGCCGCGTCGAGGGCCGCCGCGACCTCGCTGGGCAGGTGGGCGTAGTCGTCAACGAACGTCACGCCGGCAGAGTCGCCGCGGAACTCGAAGCGCCGGGCCACGCCCCCGAAGCGGGCCAGCGCGCGGGCCGCATCCTCGAATGAGGCACCCGCGACGACCGCGGCCACCACCGCCGCGGCCGCGTTGCGGGCGTTGTGCAGGCCCGGCGTCGGCAACCTGAGGCGTCCCAGCCTGGTCCGCCCTTCGTACAGGTCGAAGGCCGACTCCGGCATCCTCAGCGACACGTCGCTCATGCGAAAGTCGGCGTCGGGGCTGGTGCCGTAGGTCGTGGCCCCGGCGGCTGCGCCGACCCGGGCGGCCACGGGGTCGTCGGCGCACACGACCCGGTGGCGGGCCCCGGCCAGGAACTCGCCGAAGGCATCGACGAGAGCCGACGTCGCGCCGTCGTAGGTATCGAGGTGGTCGGGCTCGATGCTGGTGACCACCGCCACCTCGGCGTCGATGGCCAGGAAGGTCCGATCACTCTCGTCGGCCTCCAGCACGAACCACTCGCCGGCGTCCCACATGGCTCCCGTGCCGATCTCATTGACGTCTCCGCCGATTATGAACGACGGGTTGAGACCGGCCTCTCGCAGCACCAGGGCCAGCATCGAGCTCGTGGTCGTCTTGCCGTGCGTGCCCGCCACCGCGATCGTTCTTCGGTGGGAGGCGATGGCTGGAAGGATGTCGCTGCGCCGTACGACGGGGATGCCCTGGGCCCGGGCCGCCCGGATCTCGGGATTGCTGTCGTGGATAGCCGAGGAGATGGCGACCAGGCCGGCGTCGCCGAGGTTGGCGGGGTCGTGGCCGATGGCGACAGGGACTCCCTCCGCCCGCAGCCGGGCCACCACGGGACCGTCGCGCAGGTCCGATCCCGACACTCGATGGCCCATCGACCGCAGCACCGACGCGATGGCACCCATTCCCGCCCCGCCGGCACCGACCACGTGGATGGCCCGGTGGGTGGAGAGGTCGACAGCGCTCACGACGCGCCCTCCTGCTCACGGGGCTGGGAGCGGAGCGCGCAGCGCTCAATGAGATCCACCACGGCGCTGGCTGCATCGGGCCGGGCCAGCGCCACGGCCGCGCCGGCCATGGCACCGAGGCGGTCGGGATCCCCCAGCAGTGTGTCCACCTCCGCCGCGAGCCGGGGCCCGTCGAGTTCGGCGTCGGTGACGATCACCGCCCCGCCCGCATCGACGAGCCGCCGCGCGTTGGCCGTCTGATGGTCGCCGGGCGCTCCCGGCAGCGGAACGAGTACCGCGGGCACGCCTGCCGCCGCCAACTCGGCGACGGTGGTGGCACCGGAACGGCTTACGACAAGGTCGGCTGCGGCGTAAACGGTCGCCATGTCCTCCTCGTAAGCGACCAGGTCGTAACCCAGAGCGCCCCCGTGGTCGGGTGCGACCCGGCCAGCGAGCTCGTCGTAGTCGCGGCGCCCTGCGATGTGGCGAATATGAAGATCGTCCCGGTCCTGCCAGAGCTCCGTCGCGCTGGTCACGGCCTCATTGATGCGGCGGGACCCGAGCGAGCCTCCGAAGACGGCCACGAGCCGGCGCCCGGCGTCGACTCCGAGGGCGGCACGGGCCGCCGCCCTGCCGGATGTCCGGTTCGCGGCCAGCACTTCGGTCCGCACCGGATTGCCGGTCCAGGTGGCGCGGGGAAGGTCGGTGGCCTCGAAGGCGGTGGCCGCGCCGGTGGCGAACCGGCTCAAGACCCGGTTGGCCAGGCCGGGAACCGCGTTCTGCTCGGTTATGACCAGAGGAACCCGCAGCAGGGCCGCGGCCGCTCCGCAAGCCGCCGACGCATAGCCGCCCAGGCCCAGCACGACCGCGGGCCTGCGGCGCCGCAGCACGACAAGAGCCTGCCCGAAGGCCCGTAGGAGTCCGATCGCCGCGGTCAGATTGGAGAGTGCGATCCGCCGTTGCAGGCCCCGTCCTGGCAATGCCGTCAGCCCGAAGCCGGATTCGGTCACCAGTCGGGTCTCGACGCCGCGGGAGCTGCCGACGAAGTGCACGGCCTCGCGGGGCGCGCCCCGCTCGACGATCTGCTCGGCGATGCTGATTCCCGGCAGCACGTGCCCGGCGGTTCCACCACCTGCGATGACGGCCCAGGCCGAGCCGGGGCGCGCCCCCGACCGGCCCCGTCTCCGCGGCGCGCTCATCGGATCTGTCTCGCCACGTTCAGCAGTACCCCCATCGCGGCCATGGTCGTCACCAGGGAAGTCCCGCCGAACGAGAGCAACGGCAGCGTGATCCCGACGACGGGGAACACGGCGACTGCAGCGCCGATGTTCAGCGCGGCCTGCAGGATGATCCAGGACGTGATGCCGACCGCGAGCAGCATCCCGAAGCGGTCCGGGGCCCGCAGCGCCACGGTGAGGCCGGTTGCGGCGATCACCACGAACAGCGTGACGACGAACAGAGAGCCCACCAGGCCGAGCTCCTCGCCTATCACCGCGAAGATGAAGTCGGTGTGAGCGTATGGCAGGAAACCCCACTTGGCCCGACCCGAGCCGAGCCCCAGCCCGTCGATGCCGCCGGCAGCCATGGCGTGCAGGGACCGGAGGGTCTGGTAGCCGTTGCCGAGAGGATCCTCCCAGGGGTCGAGGAAGCCCAGCACGCGATCCCTGCGCCAGGGAGAGTAGGCGACCAGCAGCGCGGTCAATGAGGCCCCGATGGTGCTGGCAAGCGCCAGATAGGACAGCCGCGCCCCCGCGAAGTAGAGCATCGTCATGGCCACGCCGGCGATCAGGAGGCAGGCTCCCAGGTGGGGCTGCATCATCAGCAGCGCACTGACGACTCCGGTCAGGATCAGGACCGGCTGCAGTGTGGAGCGGGCGTCCTCCATGTGACGCTCGGGGCGGGACAGCAGCTCGGCCACGAAGACGATGAAGGCGAGCTTGGTCAGCTCCGACGGCTGGAAGACGATCGAGCCCGTCCCGAGCCAGCGGCGGGCCCCGTTGGCGCTCAGGCCCACGCTGGGCACGGCGGTCAGGGCCAGCAGCAGCAGGCAGGCGCCCATGCCCAGCGCGGCAGGCCGCCGCCAGCGGTGGTAGTCCAGCCGCAGCAGCACGAGCACTCCCACCGTGCCGACGCCGAGCCACATGGCCTGGCTCCTGAACAGGGACCACGCCGAGTCGGTGCCCGACAGGCTGGGAGCGGCCGTGGCCGACAGCGCCATCACCAGGCCGAGCAGCACCAGCGCGGCCAGGGCCACGATCAGCACCAGGAACGGCCCGGTACGGCGCCCTATCGGGGGACGGGGGCCGCGGCTCGGGGCCATCCTCGCGGTCGGGTGACTGAGGCGGGCGCCCTGCAGCGCCTGGTGGCGGGTCTGGGAGTACTTCGTTGCGATCACGGTGTCACCGCCCCGCATCGGGATCGCCCGGCCAGTTCCTTGACCAGGCGGGCGAAGTCGTCGCCGCGGGCTGCATAGCTCGGGTAGAGGTCGAAGGATGCGCAGGCGGGAGAGAGCAGCACCGCCGAGCCCGGCCCGGCGGCGGAGGCGGCTAGTTCCACCGCCTCGCCCATCCCGGCCGCGACACGCACCGGCCTAAGGGCGGCGAAGACTCCGGCCACCTCTTCTGCGGCCTCGCCGAAGGCCACGACGCTGCTCACGCGGTCTACGGCGTCGAGCAGCTCGCTCAGGTCGAGGCCCTTGTTGCGACCGCCCGCGATCAGTACGGCCGCGTCGAATCCCCGCAGGGCTGCGACGGTGGCGTGGGGTGTCGTCGCCTTGGAGTCGTTGTAGAAGCAGACACCTCCTACCGAGGCCACCATCTGGACCCGGTGCGCGCCCGGCTCGAACGAGCGGAGGGCGCGGCCCAGCCCCTCCGCGGTCGCGCCGGCCGCGGCTGCGGTGGCCGCCGCGGCCAGGGCATTGGCGAGATCGTGGGGCATGGCCCGGCGCAGTTCCTGCACGCTCACCAGCGGCCCCAGGGGTCCGGTCAGCATGCCGGCACGGCACCGCCAGTCGGCCGGCCCCTGTTGCGCGAACGTCCAGGTGGCACGGTCCTTAGGCAGGTGGGCCATGACGGTTGGGTCGAGCCGGTTGGCCACCGCGGTCGCCTCCGGCGGCAGCCATCGCCACAGCCGGGCCTTGGACGCTTCGTAGGAGTCCAGATCGCGGTGGATGTCGAGATGGTCGGGAGCGAAGTTGAGCCAGCACGCCGCTCGGGGCTCGAAGCAGCGAGTGTGGGCGAGGCGGAACGACGAGGCCTCGACCACGAATACCTCGACGCTGGTCTCCTCGATGGCGGCCACCAGGGGAAGGTCGTTGTTGCCGGCAGCGGCTGCTTCCAATCCCGAGCACCGCAATGCGGCCAGCGCCATCTCAGTGACGGTTGTCTTGCCGCTGGTCCCGGTCACGGCCGTGATCGGTCTGGAGTCCCAGGATCGGGCCAGATCGAACTCGCTGGCGGTCGGTACGCCGCCGGCCCGGGCTGCGGCCAGGGCCCGGTGGTGCTCGGGCAGCCCCGGTGTGGGGATCATGGCATCGGCGGCCCGGACCAACTGATCGAGCCGGCCGTCCTCGGGTGCGATCTGCAGTTCCAGTTCCAGGGCCTCGGCGGCGGCGACGGTGGCTGTGTCCGGCGCGTCGTCGAAGGCGGTCACCGTGTGGCCCCTCGACAGCAGCGCCCGGGCCACAGCCCGGTTCGTGGCGCCGAACCCGGCGAGCAGCAGCGACGGGGGCACCTCGGCCATCACGCCGGCCGTGTCCGCGCCCGGGCCGCTCACGGCGTGAGCCTCGAGATCGAGTCGACGATGCCGGAGCTGACGGCGTCCCCGTAGAACAGCCCCAGCCCCAGTCCGGTGCACAATCCAGACAGGATCCACAAGCGGATGATGACGGTGGTCTCCGGCCAGCCCCGCAGCTCGAAGTGGTGGTGCAGGGGCGCCATCCGGAACACCCGGCGGCCGAGAGTCCGGAACGAGACGATCTGGATGATCACCGACAGGGTCTCGATGACGAACAGACCGCCGATGACGGGCAGCAGGAACTGCGTGTTGGTGGCCAGGGCCAGCGCGGCCAGGCCGCTGCCGAGCGCCAGAGAGCCGGTGTCGCCCATGAATATTCGAGCGGGGGCGGCGTTCCACCACAGGAATCCGATGATCGCTCCCACCATGGCCGCGCTCACGATGGCCAGGTCGAGCGCATGGGCCACCTGGTAGGAGTCGTAATGGTCGAACTGCCAGAAGCCGATGATCATGAAAGCGCCGTAGCCGACACCGCTGGCGCCGGCGGCCAGACCGTCGAGGCCGTCGGTCAGATTCACCGCGTTGGTGGTGGCGATGATGAGCAGGATGGCCCAGATCGACCAGCCCACCCGTCCCAGCTCCAGTCCGGGGTAGTCGAAGCGGGTGAACGAGACGGTGGTGTGGATCGATGTGAACTGCGTCATGGCCCAGGCGAACCCCACACCGACTACGAGCAGACCGATGATCTTCGTCGTCTTGTTCAGGCCGAGGTTGCGGGCCGCCACGACCTTGATCCAGTCGTCGAGCAGGCCCACCAGGCCGGCGGCGATGATGGTGAGCATCACGATGATGCCCGACCGGGTGTAGATGCCGCCGAAGACGTCGCTGACCACGTATCCGGCGGTAGCGGCGACCACCACGGCTATGCCACCCATCGTGGGCGTGCCCGACTTCACCCGGTGCTCCTGCGGTCCGTCGTCCCGAATGGGCTGGCCGATGCCGTAGTGCACCAGCACCCGGATGAGCACCCAGCATCCCAGCAGGGACACGAACATCGCGATGCTGCCCGCCAGCAGGAGCCGTATCACCTCCCGGCCCCCATCCTGCCGCTGGACGCCAGCCGCTCGATCTCCTCGCTGGCCACGGCCCGGTCGTCGAAGGGCAGCCGCTCGCTGCCGATCGTGAGGCTGGTCTCATGCCCCTTGCCGGCGATCAGCACCGTGTCGCCGGGGAGCGCCATCGACAGTGCGTGCCGGAGAGCCAGACGCCGATCGGGGTCGCACAGCTCGGGGGCGCGGCTCATCCCCTCGACGATGTGGGAGATGATCTGCTCGGGGTCCTCCGAGCGGGGATTGTCGCTGGTGACTATCACTCGGTCCGCCAGTCTGTCCGCGGCGGCGCCCATCTCGGGGCGTTTGCCCCGGTCCCGGTCGCCGCCCGCGCCGAACACGACCGTGAGGCTGCCCTCGGTGAGGCTGCGAGCGGCCCGCAGCGCGGCGGCGAGTCCGTCCGGGGTGTGGGCGTAGTCGACGATGACCGCGAAGTCCTGCCCGGCCTGGACCGGCTCGAACCGGCCGGGCACCGGCGCAGCCGTAGCCAGCCCGGCGGCGGTGTCGGCCGGTTCCATGCCGAGCGCGGCAGCCACCTCCGCGGCCAGGACGGCATTGGCCCGGTTGAAGGCTCCGGACAGCGGCAGCGTCACCATGTGACCCCGCCAGCAGAACGTGCTCGATCGGGTGTCGGCTTCAACGACCTCGATCTGGCGCTGGTCCACCTCGGTGACGGGAATCTCCGAAGCGGCCGTTTCTGCAAGGCGTCTTCCCCACTCGGTGGTCGTGTCCACCACCGCCCGATCGGCGAGATCGCTCGTGAACAGCCGGGCCTTGGCCGCGAAGTAGTCCTCCATCGACCGGTGGTAGTCGAGATGGTCGTGTCCGAGGTTGGTGAATGCGGCCACCCGGAACCGGCATCCGTCCACCCGGTGCTGCACCAGCCCGTGCGAGGAGACCTCGACGGCCGCCGCGCTCGCGCCGCGGCGCAGCGCTGACGCGAGCGCGCGCTGCAGGTCCGTGGCCTCCGGAGTCGTGAGCGTGCCTGTCAGCGTGCCGATCTCGGCCGCGCCGGTGCCGGCCGCCTGCAGCAGCCCCGCGAGGAGGCGAACAGTCGTGGTCTTGCCGTTGGTGCCGGTGACCCCAGCAACGTCGAGGCGCCGGCTGGGGTGCCCGTGCACCGCGGCGGCGGCGGGTCCCAGTGCGGCCCGCACCGACTCGACGACCAGGCAGGGCACGCCCTCGGGCATCGGGCGCTCCGCGAGCAGCCCGACCGCGCCGGCATCGACGGCATCGCCGGCGAAACGGTGGCCGTCGTAGGCCTCGCCGGGAACGCACGCGAACAGCGAGCCGGGCCCCACCAGCCTGCTGTCGTGCTCGACGTCGCGCACTGTGATCGAGGAGGCCCGCGACCGGTCCTGCCCGCGGCCCGGGTCACCCGGCCCGACCGTGTCGGCCCCCAGTTCCCGTGCCAGCCGGCCGAGGCTGATCATGTCCGGTCGCCGGCGGCACGGCCCGTTCCGCCGGCGACACCCGAGCCCGGCGGGGCCTCAGTAGTCGTCGGCGCCGTCGCGGGTTCGGCCCGCCGACGTTCTCCGAGCCCGGCATCAAGCACAGCCGGGATGCGCAGCTGGCGCAGCGAGTACTCCGCAATGTCGCTGACGGCAGGCGCCGCCAGTCTCCCTCCAGAGACGACGTCTCCGGAGGGCCGGTCGATCACGACGAGCACTACGAGAGCCGGCCCATCGTCATTGCTGACGATCCCCGCGAAGGTCGCGGTGTGATGCCGGCCGATCAGCTCGTTCCTCTCGTTCACGCATTCGTAGCCGATGTCGCAGGGCTGCCAGGCCGTGCCGGTCTTGCCGGCCACCGAGAATCCCTCCACGACCGCCTGCTGGCCGGTACCCGAAAGCACTACCGACTCCAGCATTCGCATCAGCGACGACGCCATGTCCGAGCTGAGGATGCGCACCGGCGCCGGACCCTCCGCGGTGGGTTGATAGGAGCCGTCGCCGATGAGCCGCAAAGGCACCCGCACCCCGTCGTTGGCGATTGTGTTGTACACCTGCAGCATCTGCAGTGGAGTCACCGCCAGCCCCTGGCCGATCGCCATGTTGGGCAGGCTGAGGCCGTTCCAGCGGCTCAACGGGGGCACGATGCCCTTCGATTCGCCCTTGAAGTCGAGGGCGGTGCGAGAACCGAAGCCGAAGGCCCGGATGGTCTGGTACAGCCGCTCCTCGCCGGTCATCTGAGCCATCTTGATCGTTCCGATGTTCGAGGACCGGGTGACAATCTCGGTGGGCGTCCATTCCACGTCCGGATGGGTCGGGGTGTCCTCGAAGCGATGCTCCCAGATGGTGAGGTATGACGGCACCTCTATCTCCACGTGCTCGAGTACTGCCCCGCTCGACAGGGCGGCAGCCGCAGTCACCGGCTTGAACACCGAGCCGGGCTCGTAGGTCCAGGTAGCGGCCAGGTTCTGGCGGGTGCAGTTGACGATGCCGTCGGATCCCCGGGCGACGTTGGCCATGGCGACTATCTCCCCGGTGGCGGGAAGCGAGACCAGGGCCACCCCGGAGGATGCGCCTGCAGAGGCCACGACGTCGAACAGCATCGATTCGGCCTGGAACTGGACGTTGCGGTCCAGGGTCACGGCGATGTCTTGTCCGACGGTGGGCGCGGTCACCTCTTGAAGTCCGCCGGGGATGGTTGTTCCGTCTACCCCTACTTCCTTCACCATGTGGCCGGGAATGCCCGACAGATGCTCGTCGTAGGTCTCCTCGATGCCGCTCATCCCCACATGGTCGATGTTGACCCGCCCCACGGCCGCCAGGGCTGAGCAGTCGCCGTTGGGGTGCTCGCGCCGCGGTTCTGAGATGACCTTGATGCCGTCGATTCCCAGGCTGTCAACCTGCTCTCCGACCTCTGGATCGACCTGACGAACGATGTAGCGGAAGGCGCCCTCGCCCTGCAAGTTGGCGAGCAATTCGGAGGCCTCGATCCCCAGGACCTCTGACAGGGCCGCGGCCGCGCCATGGGGGTCCTCGATCACCCGTGGATTCGAGACGATCGTCGCGGCCGGCAGCGATAGGGCGATGGTCCGGCCGTTGCGGTCGATCACCGTGCCGCGGGGGGCGGGCACGATGATCTCGCCTATGGGGATGGCCACGTCCTCGAGAATCCGCGGGTCGGGTGTCGCCTGAACGTCGACGATCCGGTAGATGAGAGCGCCCAGCGCGAGCAGCAGCATCACCAGGACGGTCACGACCCGGCCCCGGCTCACCAGTTGACGGCCGGTCATGGAGCGGACCGAGTCGCCGGAGCCCCACTGGCTCGGATGCCGCGAGGATCCGGCAGAGCGTGGCCCGGATGGCGTCACCCGGACGACTTCCCTCTGGTGAAAGCTCCTCGGGTCGGGGCGGCACCGGCACTGCCGGCGGTATCGATGGCCGCGGGCGGCTCATAGTCCGACAAGCCGAGGCTGAAGGGATCGCTGACGGGCGGCTCGAGCTGACCGGGCCCGACCGGCGTCAGCAGGACCAGCTCCGCCGCCGGCACGAGCCCGACCGAGTGGGCGTGCTCAGCCAGGCCCTCCGGCGAGTCGAGGAAGGCGATCTCGGCCTGCATCTGGTCGATCCGCTCCCGGCTCAGCTGGTTGCGCTCGATGAGATCGTCCAGCGTGGCCTGGTTCTCCACGAGCACGGCGTGCAGCGCGGCGAGGGCCAGGCACACCGCGAACATTCCCAGAGCCAGCAGGGTGCCGACATCGGTGATGGACCGGCGCGCCGCGGCGGGGGCCTCGACGACCTTTAGGTCTCGCGGCTTTAGGTCTCGCGGCTTGCGCTCAGGTCGTGGCGCGGGCGTGCCCGGGGCCCGCTGCGCGGCGCGCCCTTGAGCCCGGGGTGCCATCAGGCATCCTTGGAACGTGCGCGGGTAGGCGCAACCGGCCACGTTGCGGCGGGGTGTCTCCCGCCCTTGTTCGCTGCGCTCACGGGCCGCCCAAATCCGCGGAACAGCGCCCACGGCCTCGCCCGCTTGAACTGCATCCGCGCGCCTACTCGCTCGGCCTCTTGGTCAAGCGTTCCACGGCCCGCAGTCGGGCCGAACCCGCCCTGTGGTTGGCGGCCTTCTCCGAGTCCGTCGGGGTGCGGGACCGTCGCCCCAGGAGGCGCACGGTGGCGGCGGGGGCAGGTGGCGGCGGCAGACCCGGCCGCGCCGGTGGGGTCTCACCGGCCGCCCTCCTGAAGACCGACTTGACGATCCGGTCCTCGCCGGAGTGATACGACAGCACGGCGCAGCGGCCAGAATCGACCAGGCGATCGATGGCGCAGGTGAGGGAGCGTTCGAGCATCTCCAACTCTCCGTTCACCTCGATTCTGAGGGCCTGGAAGGTGCGCCGGGCGGGGTGGGCGCGCCGGCGCGTCGTGGCGGGGACGGCTCCTGCCACCGCCCCGGAGAGCTGGGTGGTAGTGGCGAAGGGCCGCTGGGCGACGACGGCCGCCGCTATGCGGCGGGCGTACCGTTCGTCGGCGTTGCGGCGCAGCATGGCGGCGAGGGTGTCCTCGCTGGCGCCGTTGACGATGTCGGCGGCGGTGATCGGACCTTCGGGGTCCATGCGCATGTCGAGGGGGCCGTCGAGCCGGTAGCTGAAGCCGCGCTCGGGCCGGTCGAGCTGCCGCGAGCTGACCCCGAGGTCGAACAGGCACGCCGAGATGTCGACTTGGCCGATGCTGTCCAGCACCGTGCCGAGCGCATCGAAGGTGGCGCGGTGCAGCGTCACGCGGCGCCGGTGAGGCGCGAGGCGCTCGGCCGCTGCCATCAGTGCCTCAGGATCCCGGTCCAGGCCCACGATGCGTATGTGCGGGAGGTTCTGCAGGAGCGCGTCCGTGTGACCGCCATCCCCGACGGTGGCGTCCACGAGGACGCCTTCGGGCACCTCGCGCAGCACGTCCACAACCTCGCGGCACATCACCGGCTGGTGGTGGAACGGGGGCTGGTCGGCTCCGGTCCCTCCGCTCATGCGCGGCTGGGCCGAAGCATGCTGGGCCCGGCGGCCCGGGTGGCGGCGTCGAGTGCTCGGGTGGGGCAACGCCCGGTCATCTGCAGTTCCCCGACCGACGGCGCACGTCGGGATTTCTCCCCCGATCGAGCTAATGGCAAGCGGGCGGAGTACGGGTCTTCCATCTGCCAATCGGGGAACTGCACATGACCGGGCGAGCCTTCGGCGGCTGCGGGGGTCTCTGTGTTGTCGGTGGTCTGGGTTGATTCGGTGGGTGGGGCGATCAGACACTGGCGATCCCCCGCCCGTGGGTTATGGCCTCGGCGAGACGCTCCGTGCCGACGGATTGCACCTCGGCCCAGCGGTCGGGATTCCAGATCTCGATGCGGCGGATCATGCCGGTGACGATCACTCGACGGTCGAGTCCGGCTCCGGTCCGCAGGTGGGGCAGGATCCGCATGCGTCCCTGGGCGTCGGGGACCACGAAGTCGGCCTGGGCCGCGAAGCTCCGCAGCGCGTTGATGTCCACCTGCTCCTGGCCCACCTGGGACCGGAGTTCCTCGGCGGTGTGCGCGAACTCGTCGGTCGGCAGGATTCCCACGCAGGAGTCCAGGGCGGTGACGTAGGCGCCGTCGGCCAGGTGGCTGCGGAACCCTGCCGGCAGGATCAGCCGCCCCTTGCCGTCGATGGTGTGCTCGTGGACGCCGACGAACAACGTGCGGGGGGAACTCACGATCGACTCTCACGCTCGTCCACATCGAGCCAGGGCCCTCTCCTGGGCACCAAGCTCGACTCCCAAGTACTCCACAGCGAACCACAGTACACCCTTTTCCACCACGAAGCAAGTATTGGCAAAGAAATCTCCGGCGGTCTCCCCCACCGCCGGCGGCCGGTGGGTTCAGAGGCCGAGCGGATAGGCCAGCGAATCCGCTCCATACGGGCGAGGCCGTGGCCCGAGCGGCCCGTGAGCGCAGCGAACAAGAGCGGGAGACACTCCTCTTGACGCGAAGCGCTCTCGCTTATCCGCGTGGCCCCTCAGTGCCTCAGTTCCCGGAGCAGGGACTCGGTCAGCTCGGCCTCGGTCGCCGGGATGGATGTGCTGCGACGGGCCAGGACCGTCTGGCCCTCGGCCCGCTCGGCCGGGCTGAGGGCCAGCAGGTCCAGTTCGTCGAGCCCGCCCGCGGCAGAGCTCCCGGTGGCCTGCGCCTTCTCGGGCTGGAGCCGGGCCGCAGTCTGTATCCGCGCCCGGTCCCGGCTGCGGCGCTGGCTGACTCCCACGACCTTCCGACCGCTCACGAACACTTCGCCGGGACCCCTTCCCGCGAAGCACACCAGCCTCCCCCACCGGTCGGCGACGAGCCGCTCGGTGTGCACCGAGCAGCCGGAGGTGGAGAGACTGGCCACCGCCGACGCCCATAGCCGGCCGACCCATCGAGTCGCCAGGGTCACGTCGTCGTGCCAGAGCGGATCGGTCGCAGCCACGAAGAAGTCCGCCCACACCTGGCGTCCGGGCCACAGCAGCACCGCCCCGCCTCCGCTGCGGCGGCGCAGCACTTCCACCCCCGCGCTCGCGGCGAGGCGCTCGTCGGCCGCGCCGGCGTCCTGGGTACTGCCCAGCACGAGGCCCGGTCCCTCGACGGTGTAGATCCTGGCCAGCCGCGATGTGTCCCTCGGCGGCTCCTCCAACGCGAAGAGGTCGGAGACCGAGCCGCGCACGTGCTCGATTGTCCAGCCGACAGGCCCAGCGTTCACGCGGTGCGGAGGTCGCTTCCCGGCCGCAGGTACGGCGCCCACACCTCCGGAACGGCTCCCGCGGCGATCTCGACCCAGGTAGAGGGCGGCGGCGGCTCGGGCCGGCGGCGCAGCATCATTCCACTCTCGCTCGGCAGGCGGTCCCGCTTCTTGGCGTTGCAGCGGCGGCACGCCGCCACCACGTTCTGCCAGGTGTGCTGACCACCCCGGCTGCGGGGCACGATGTGGTCCATCGTCTCGGCCCGTCCACCGCAGTACTGGCAGGCGTCGCGGTCCCTGGCGAACACGGCCCGCCGGTTCGGGGACCGGTGCCGGGGGCGGGGCACGCTCACGTAGTGGCTGAGCCGGACCACCGACGGCACCTCCACCGATCTTCGCTCGGACCGGTAGGCGCGACCGGTGGCGTGGAGCATCTCGACCTTCTCAGCCAGCACCAGGCACACAGCCCGGCGGGCGCTCACCACCGCGAGCGGCTCGAAGGTGGCGTTTAGGACGAGCACCCCGGACATCTGGGGCAGGCTAGCCGTCCGCCGGTCGGCGCGAGCGCTGGGCCCTGCACCACTCCAGCCACACGGCGACGTCCGCGGGCGAGGGAGTTCGGACGGGGTCGCCGTACATCGTCTCGGACCTGAAGCGCAGGAGGTCTGCCGGGGGCAGTGGCACGAACGGCGGCCGCCTCCACCAGCGGTCCGGGGCGAAGCGCAGCAGCAGAGCGGCCGCGGCAGGCCACAGCCGCGGCCGGGCCGCCACCGCGCGGGCCGACCGCAGCGCCAACCTGCCCGCCAAGATCGCGCCCACGGGGCCGAAGCCTACCCAAGCACTCCCGGGCATCCGGGGCGCAGGGCTTCCGGTGATTGCCGCGCATTGGAAGCGGTACGCTGACCCGCGATGGCTGACTTTGAAGAGCAGTTCAAGTTGATCCATCAGAACATGGCGCTCGTCGTCAAGGGCAAGCCCACTGTCATCGGGCATCTCATCCTGGCCCTGGTGAGCGGTGGCCATGTGCTCATCGAGGACGTGCCGGGCGTGGGCAAGACGAGCCTCGGCAAGGCACTGGCCCGCAGCATCGACGTCAGCTTCGGCCGGATCCAGTTCACGCCGGACCTGCTGCCAGTGGACATCACGGGAACCTCGGTGTTCGATCGATCCACGGGATCCTTCGAGTTCCGTCCCGGGCCGATCTTCTCGAACATCGTCCTGGCCGACGAGATAAACCGGGCCTCGCCCAAGGCCCAGTCGGCCCTGCTGGAGGCCATGGGAGAGCAGCAGGTCACCGTCGACGGGGTCACCCGGACCCTGGAGCCCCCCTTCACGGTCATCGCCACCCAGAATCCGCTGGAGTACGAGGGCACCTACCCCCTGCCCGAGAGCCAGATGGACCGCTTCCTCATGCGCCTTAGCGTCGGCTACCCGGATGCCGTGTCCGAGGACTCGATCCTCATGTCGAGGGGCGCTCAGGAGCCCGTGGACCTCATCGGTCCCGTGGCCGACGCGGCGGTGATCCGATGGATGTCCGAGCGGCTCGACGAGGTGCACGTCTCAGGGGCCCTGCGCTCCTATCTCCTCGATGTCGCCGGGGCCACGCGGCGCCATCCGGGCCTCTCGCTAGGCCTGTCGCCGAGAGGGGTGCTCGCCCTGCTCAGAGTGGCGCGGGCCCGGGCGGCATCGCTGAGCCGCGACTACGTGACCCCCGACGACGTCAAGGCGCTCGCGCCGGTGATGCTGCCGCACCGGCTCCTGGCCAAGCCCGACAGCCGCGTGCGTGGCCTGCGCTCGACCGACATCGTCACCGAGATAATCGACTCCGTGCCCGTGCCCCGCAAGGCGCGGTGACGTGCCCACCTCGATCGGCTGGAGGCTGCTAGCAACCGGCGCCCTCGCGGTCGCCGCGGGCCGGGCGTTCGGGATCCTCGAGCTCTACGTCATCGGGGCGGCGGCCATCTCCGCAGTAGTCGTCGCGCTGGTGGTGCGGCTGGTGCACCCGTCCCGCCTGTCGCTCAGCCGCGGTGTGTCGTCGGCGATGGTGACGGTCGCCGAGCCTGTCGACGTGACGCTGCACGTCAGGAATCTGGCCAGGCTGCAATCCCCGTCGGTTCGTCTCCACGAGCATGTGAGCGGTGAGGCCGACGCCCGCTTCAACCTGGCGCCGGTGCCCGGCACCTCGGCCGCGACCTCCGGCTACCGGCTCCAGCCCACGCGCCGGGGCGTGCTCGAGATAGGCCCGACGATCGTCAGCGACATCGACGGCCTCGGACTGGTACGCCGGCGGCGGCCCTCCGGTCGGCGCACGCGTGTGGTCGTGCACCCGCCCATCGAGACGCTGGTGTCGCCCCGCCTTCCCGTCGGTGGGGCCCTGTCGCTGCCCAGCGACTTCCATCGCCGGTCGCTCGGTCTCGAGAGCGACGAATTCGACGTCCTGCGCCCCTACGTGGAGGGGGATGATCTCCGCCACATCCATTGGCGCTCGACGGCGAGACTCGACGAGTTCACGGTGAGGCGGTTCCAACCGTCCCGCCCGGGTCGCATGACGGTGATCATCGACACCCGTCCCCCGGGCGATCTCGTGAGCACGCAGGATCGCACCACCTCGGTGGCCGCGTCGATCGCCGACGCGGTGCTGAGCTCCGGCGACGAGGCCCAGATCCTCACGACCGACGGCCGCAGGACCCCGCTGCTGTCCCACCACTCCGAGGTGGCCGTGGCGCTCGAGTTCCTTGCCCTGCTGGAGGGCGGACGGCCCGACATCGATGTGCAGTCGATCGGAGAGGGCTCGGTGGTGGTAGCCGTCTCGGCCTCCCCCGACGTCATCGACGACGACAGCGCCCGCCATGAACTGGCTGAGCGTCTGGAGGCCTCCATGATCGTCACCTACGGCTCCGGGCATCGATCCACGGCGCCGGCGGTCGACTACGAGGGCGGCTGGATACATCTGACCGGCCCCGGCCAGTTGCCGAGCCTGTGGCGGGTGCCCGCATCGGCCGGCCGCGGGGTCGTCGACCTGGTGTGAGCATGGCCGGGAGGCCGGGTTCGGGCCGCGGCGGAGGCTACGACTGGCTGCTGGAGGCTGCGCTGACTGCGGTCACGATCGTGGTTGCGGCGGGAATGTCACGGCTGTTCACCGACACATCGTTCCTGCGCGACGTGCTGGCCCTTGCTCTCGCCTCCCATGTGGTCGCCGCCGCGACCCGGCGCCTGGGGCTGCCGGCAATTGGCGCCGCGCTGGTCTGCGTCGCCAGCCTTGCCGTCACGGCGACGGTGCTGCTCTATACCGAGACGGCCTGGTTCGTTGTGCCCACGCCCGACACGGTTGCGACCGCGCTCGACCATCTGATCGACGCCTGGGACGTCGTGAACGGCAGTCCTGCGCCGGTCGTCCCGGTGCCGGGCCTGGTTCTGATCGCCGGGACTGCGCTGGGACTGTGCGCCCTTCTGGCCGACGCGGCCGCCTTCCGGCTGCGCTCCGGAGGATGGGCGATCGCCCCCGCAGCCAGCGTCTACGGCTTCACGGCCGCGCTGGGGACCGGCGACGCCGCGATTCTCCACGGGGCGCTGGCATGCGGCGCCATGGGGCTGGTGATGGCCGCGCTATGGCTCCGCAACCGGCGGGCCGAGACCTGGATCGAGGCTGCACCGGGTCGGGGAACGATGGCCATGGCCCGCGTCGCCGGCGCAGGACTGCTGGTGGCGGTGGTCGCCGGCGCGGTCGCCGGCCCGGCCCTTCCCGGGGCGAGGGCCGAGCCGTGGATCGATCTCGAGCGCTTGGAGGTAACCGACGCCGCTCCCTGGGTCGACGCCCCGCCGCCCAACCCGGAGCCGTGGGCCGACCTCGCCCCTGCCGGCGACGGCGCGCCGGCGTCGCTGGAGGTGTCGGCCGGCGGGCCGAGGGTCCTGGTGAGTCCCCTGGTCCAGGTTCGCAGCCGTCTCATCGATCTCTCCGATGTGGAGCTCTTCGCCGTGGCCGTGCCCGAGGACGAGCGCCAGTACTGGCGGCTGACGTCCCTCGACGAGTTCGACGGCGACGCGTGGAGGGCGCGTTCGCAGTACGAGGACGTCTCGGGGCCGCTCGCGGCCACCCTCGGCCCCTCCGCGGTATCGGGAACCCACCTGTCGCAGACGGTGATGCTCACCGGGCTCGGGAACTCGTACCTGCCGGCCGCCTACGAGCTCCGTCGAGTCATCGACGACGGCGGGGTGGCCATGGAGTACGAGGCCCTCTCGGGTTCGCTCATCAAGACGCGCCGGGCCTCGCTCGCAGGGCCGAGACGATTCACCTACGCGGTCGACTCGGCCGTGCCCGCGATCGGAGATCCCGACCGCCTGCGCCGATCAGAGACGTCGATGCTGGAGGAAGGGTTCCTGGCCACGAACACCCGGCTCCCCGACGATGTGCAGGAACTCGTCCGTTCCGAGGCGGAGCGGATCACCGCAGACGCACGGTCCGACTATCACCGGGCGCTGCTGCTGCAGGACCACTTCCGGCTCGACGGCGGTTTCCGCTACGACCTGGACGTGCACACCGAGGGAATCGACGGCTTGGAGGACTTCCTGTTCGACGTTCGGGCCGGCTACTGCCAGCAGTTCGCGTCGGCCTATGCGGCCCTGGCCCGCAGCATCGGCCTCCCGACCCGGGTCGCGGTGGGATTCACCTGGGGCGACTGGCAGCCGGAACGCGGCATCGGCGGGGCCTACGTCGGCGGGGCCTACGTCGTGCGGGGCAGGCATGCCCACGCCTGGCCCGAGGTGTACTTCGCGGGCACCGGCTGGGTCCGCTTCGAGCCGACGCCCGGCAGGGGCGCTCCCGGGGACTTCGCCATCACCGGCCATGTCGCCGACCAGGCGCGCCCCGGTCCGGATGCGGCCGCCGCCGGATCCGATCAGGGTCTCGAGCCTGCCGAGGCACTCCGAAGCCCGGCCTCAGCCGGACCGGATCCGGCCGGCGCCTCGACCGACGACCCCGAGGCGGGTTCGGGTCTGGCCCGAGGGCCGGCACCCTCCGCCGATCCAGGGGTCGGTACCGCCGAGGGCTCCCGGCGGCTCAGCGGCGGGCTGCTGGCTGCGCTCGCGCTGGTTGCTCTGGTATCGGCGGCTGGTTCGGTGCCCCTGCTGAAGCGTCTGCGGTGGCGCAGGCACAGAGAGCGTCTCGCCGGCGATCCGGCCGGATTGATCGACTTCTGGTGGACCACCGTTCTCGAGGCCCTGGCGCTGGTTCACCTTGATCCCAGGCCCTCCGAGACCCCGCAGGAGCTGGCCCGCCGGGTGTCGGCGGTCCGTCCCGCGGTGGGCCCCATACAGGAGTTGGCCGTGATCGCCACGCACGGGCGCTATGCCCGTGAGACGTCTTCGTTGATGGCTATCAGGGCCGGTGTCGTTGGTTCGCTCGTGGTCGGCGCGTGCCGCCGGCAGGCGCCCCTGTTCAGCCGGCTGGCCTCAGCCCTCGATCCGTCGACGCTCTTCAGTCGCCGCCGGCGCTAGAGGCCGAGCGGGTAGGCGGGATGACGCGGCCCATACGGAGCGAGGCCGTGGCCCGAGCGGCCCGTGAGCGCAGCGAACAAGAGCGGGAAAGACCCCGATGCAACGCGACGGGCTTGCACTTGCCAGCGCACCTTCTTAGGAGCAGGCGCGGATAGGCGAGCGAGTCGGGCTCAGTTGCCGTTGCGATCGTCGCGGTCGAAGCGTTCCCGCATCCGGGATCCGGCTCCGCCGACAACGTGACGGAATCCCCCACCCCGCATCGACTGGGTCATCTGGCCCAGTCCGGCCCGGCCCACCCGGCGGGCGTTGCGCTCGAGGAAGAGCAGGGAGACGAGCATCACCAGGAACCCGCCGAACGACAGCAGGAACGACACCGACAGCAGCCAGACCATGATCACGATGCCGACCAGCAGGCCGAGCGCGGCCCACTTGATGTTGCGGAAGGCGTGGGTGTACACCGTGGTCTCTGCCACCTCGCGGGCCAGTTCGGGGTCGCTCTCATAGAGCTGCGACTCGATCTCGCTGAGAATCCGCTGTTCGTCCTCCGACAACGGCACGCCATCACCTCCGGCACCTTGGCTTCGCAGCTGTGCGTGTTCGCCCTGACGATAGCCGGAATCGGGAGCGACTGCGTGGCGGCAAGAGCATTTGTGTCAGCTCCGGCCGGACTCGCCGGCGGCCGGTCCCCAGCGTTGATCAGCGTCCGACGGGGATCGCATGCCGCGCCCGTCGCGGAGGGCGGCTGCCGGGCCGATAGCCGACGCGCCGAAGCGATCCCTTATCCGGTCGCTCACCCGCTCGGCTGCTTCGTGGGCCTGGGGACCGTCCTCGCTCACGTCGAGCCCGAACGTCAACTGCCGGGCGGAGGTCTCCACCAGCCCCGACGCGCCGACGCCCAGGAGCCGCACTCCGGGTGCTACATCGATCTGGGCGAGCAACTCGCGGGCGGCGGCCACCAGGTCGCGGGTTCCGTCGGTGGGATCGGGCAGCGTCACCGAGCGGGTGATGGTCTTGAAGTCGCCGTAGCGCAGCTTGAGCGTGATGGTTCGAGCCTGGAGATCGGAGGTCCTCAACCGGCGGGCCACCGCGTCGGCCAGCCGAGTGGCCTCGGCTTCGAGCTCGGGGGTCGTGTGCAGGTCCCGGGCGAAGGTCTCCTCATGGCTGATGGAGCGGGGCAGCCGGTTCACCACCACCGGCCGGTCGTCGATGCCGTTGGCCAGCTGGTGAAGCAGGCGGCCCGCGGCCGCGCCCAGCGCGGCGATGACCGCAGCTTCCGGGAGGGAGGCCAGATCACCGACGGTCTCGACGCCGAGTCGGAGCAGCCGGCGCGAGGTCGCCGGCCCGACGCCGAAGAGGGCGGTGACCGGCAGCGGGTGCAGGAATTCGAGTTCGGTGCCCGCCTCGACGACATGGACTCCTGAACCCCACACGAGTCCGGACGGGCCGATCCGGGGCTTGGCCCGCTCGGTGGCCAGCTTGGCCATGAACTTGGTGGTGGCCGCGCCCACCGAGCAGGTGAGCTGCTCCTGCTCGGTGATCCGGGCCCGGATCTGGGCGGCCAACTCGGACGCCGGACCGAGCAGGCGAGCCGCTCCCCGCACATCCATGAAGGCCTCGTCCAGCGACAAGGGCTCGACCAGCGGGCTCATGTCGCGGAGGACCGCCATCACTCGCTCGGACACCTCCCCGTAGTGGGAGTGGTCGCCGGCCAGGAACACCGCGTGGGGGCACAGCCGGCGAGCCCGGACCGACGGCATGGCCGAGTGGATGCCGAAGACCCGGGCCTCGTAGCTGGCGGCGGCCACCACCCCCCGGCTGCCGGTCCCGCCGACCACAACCGGCTTGCCCCGCAGCTCGGGACGGCGCCGTGTCTCCACCGCGGCGTAGAAGGCGTCCATGTCCACATGCAGGAACCCGACTGTGCCGTCGGGAGGGCGGCCCTTGAGCTCCGTGGTCACGGGCCCTCCCGCTGTGGCTGGCATGGCCCCAGTGTGCCATCGATCAACGACACGATTCGTCGCCGGTGCGGCCACACGGCAGGTGTGGGAGGTCGTTGGCTACGCTCTAGTTGGTGCTGGATCAACCCCACGCCGTACCGCCGGACTCCTCACCCTCGCTGACGGCCCGGGTGCTGGCGTTCTCGGCCATCATCGTGGCCGGGGTCTGTGGGGGCTTGATCGGCTTCGCGGTGATGGACTTGAGTTGCGACGACGGCTGCACCACCACAGCGGGGCTCGTCGGGCTCGGTACAGCGGTCGGCGCCGCGATCGGAACCGGGATCGTGGCCGTGCTGACCCTCCGGGCCGCCGCCGAGTGGCGGGCCCGGGAGCCTGGGGTCACGGCCGATCCCGTGACCGGCGGGCGTGGCCCCGTCAGGCGTCACCGGCCATGACTACTCGCATCCTCACCGTGGAGGACGACGAGCGCATCCGCACCGCGCTCCGCCTCGCGCTCGAGGACGAGGGCTGGGAGGTGGACGAGGTCGCCTCAGGCGAGGAGGCGCTGGTTGCCTTCGGGCGCGTTCCCGCCGATGTCGTGCTGGTGGACATCATGCTGCCTGGCATCGACGGCTTCGACATTTGCCGTGCCATCCGCAAGTCGAGCGATGTGCCCATCGTCATGATCACCGCTCGCTCGGACACTCACGACGTGGTCGCCGGGCTCGAGGCGGGGGCCGACGACTACCTGACCAAGCCCTTCGCCCCCAAGGAGCTGTCGGCCCGCATCAGGGCCCTCCTGCGCCGGGCGCGGGCCTCCGACGGCGGCACCGATGAGATCGTCTTCAACGACCTCGAGATCCTCCCCGACGCCGGCATAGTGCGAGTGTCGGGCACCGAGGCCCACCTCACCAAGACCGAGTTCCGCCTGCTGGTGGAGCTGGCCTCCAACCCAGGGAACATCTTCAGCCGCGAGGTGCTCCTGGAGCGGGTCTGGGGCCTCGGATACTTCGGCGACGGTCGGCTGGTGGACGTTCACGTGCGCCGGCTCCGCACCAAGATCGAGCCCGATCCGGCCAACCCCCGCCATGTGGTGACGGTGCGAGGGCTCGGCTACAAGCTCGTGCCCTAGAGGCCGAGCGAGGGGCGCAAATGCAGACCTGCGAAACGCTGAGCGAGGCCGTGGGCGATGTTGCCGTGATTTGGGCGGCCCGTGAGCGCAGCGCACAAGAGCGGGTCTCCTAGAGGCCGGACTCCCCGGTGCGGCGCCTGAACCTGCTGCCCTTCTTCGTCCGGCGGGGACTCCGGCGCCGGATCACCTCCGCGTTCGCGGTAGGCGGGCTGCTGCTGGCCTCCACGATCTCTTTCGCCACCCTGGCCCTCACCCGCCAGAACCTCTTGGAGGAGCGCGACGAGACCGCTTTCTCGGTGTTCGCCAACAACGGCCGGCGGGTCCGCAACGAGCTCACCGCCGAGACCGACGACGAGGGTCGCCGGGCCATCGTCGAGCGGCTGAGGCAGACCTCGGGCACGTTCCCGCTGCTGAGGGTCGGCGATGAGTGGACCTCGGCCGACCCTCTGGTCTTCAACCGGGAGGCGGTTCCCGCCTCGCTGCTGGAGCTGGTCGAGTCGGGGGTCCCGGCGCGGATGCGCACCACCATCGGCGTCAGCACCGCCATCGTCGCCGGCGTCCCCATACCGGGCACCCCGACCAACGCGATCTACTTCGAGGCCGCCCCCCTGGACGACATCGAGGACACCCTGGACGCGCTGGCCATCATCCTCTTCGGCGTGGCCGCGGTCACCACCCTGTTCGCGGCCGCCTTCGGCTGGTGGGCCGCGGGCCGGCTGCTCAACCCGCTGTTCAAGGTGCGGACAGCCGCCGAGGCGCTGGCCGCGGGGGCGCTGGACACCCGCCTGACACCGCCCGACGACGCGGATCTGGCCTCGCTGACCGCCTCGTTCAACGAGATGGCCCGGGCCCTCGAGGAGAGGATCGCCCGTGACGCGCGCTTCGCGTCCGAGGTCAGCCACGAGCTGAGATCGCCGCTGATGACTCTCACCGCGTCGGTGGAGGTGCTCTACAACATGGCCGACGAACTGGGTGAACGCGGCCGCACTGCGCTGGACCTGCTCAGTGACGACATCGCCCGTTTCCGGCGGCTGGTGGAGGACCTCCTGGAGATCAACCGGTATGACGTGGGCACCGCCGACCTCGAGGCCGAGGAGGTGCACATCGTGGAGTTCGTGCAGCACGCCATCTTCCAGTTCGGCCTCGACTCGACTGCGGAGGTCGACTTCACGGTGGCCTCGGGCATGGAGGACACCGTGTTGATGGCCGACAAGCGCCGCCTCGGCCGGGTGGTGTCGAACCTGGTCGAGAACGCCTCCAAGTACGGGGACGGCGAGGTCCTCGTCAGACTCGAGCGGGTGGGCGGTCCCGTGCAGTTGGGCGTCGAGGACAACGGTCCCGGGGTGATCCCAGCGGAGCGCAAGCTGATCTTCGACCGCTTCCACCGCGGCCGAGCCGGCGGGCGGCGGGGCCGCGACTCGGGATCCGGTCTCGGCCTGGCCCTGGTGGCCGAGCATGTCGGCCTGCACGGCGGGCGGGTCTGGGTGGAGGACCGACCGGACTCGACCCGCGGCGCCCGCTTCGTGGTCGAGCTGCCGGTGCCGGAGCCGGATGAGGACCCCGAGGAGTTCTCGGCACTGTGAGGCGTTCGCTCCTGCTCTGTCGCCGCCGCCGTGCCGCTCAGTGTCTGGCGGTCCTGCTCCTGGCTGCGGCCACGGCCGGCGGCTGTGGCCTTCCCACCGACGAGAACGCTCAGGCAATCGACCCCGAGGACCTTCCCGAGACGCTCAGACCCGGCTTCACGGCCACGACGACCACTACCGTTCCCGCTCCCCTGACGCAGTCCCGACCGGTCTACCTTCTGACCAACCCGCAGGACATCGAGCGCACGATCGTGGTCGAGGTGGAGCGCCAGGTGGACCGCAACGCCAATCTCGCCGATGTGCTGGCCTCGCTGTTCGGAGAGGCCACCCTGGCCGAGGAGTCCGAAGCCGGGTACTTCAACACCTTGGAGCTGTTCGAGATCCTGAGCGCCACCGTTGCCGATGGCGTGGCCACCGTCGACATCGTGCATCTGTCGCCGGAGGGCGAGGACTCGGCCCCCTCGGCCGACGAGCTGCGGTTCGCGGCGGCCCAGCTCGTGTTCACCGCGGTGGCCACCGAGGGCGTCGACGGGGTCAGGATCCTGCTCGACGGCCAAGAGGTGTCCGTCCCGACCAGCGACGCCGATGCCGAGCCGGGGTCAGTGCTGCGGACCAGCGCTTACGAGCAGTTCCAACCCGACTTCGCCCCGACGACCACAACCACCTCCCCAGACGAGGACGAGAGCTGAGGATCCCGGCCGCGCGGCCACCTCCGCCGTACGCCGCAAGCATCAAGGACGTTGTCGGAGGCCGAGCGGACAGGCACGCGAATCCAGCGCATACGGGCGAGGCTGTGGCCCGAGCGGCCCGTGAGCGCAGCGAACAAGAGCGGGAGACACCCGTTCCGACAAGGCGGGTTGCACCTACCCGCGCGCGCTCTTAGGGTCATTCGCGGCGCGGCCGCGTTCAGGCCGCGGTCGTTGAGAAGGACTCCGAGGAGCGGTGCACGCCGTGGTCGATCAGGCAACCCAGCGCACCACCATCATGGCCTCGCCCGAGCGCTGCTACGGCGCGGCCACCGACTTCGAGCAGTACCCGCGGTGGGCGCACGACATCAAAGAGGCGCGGATCGTCGCCCGGGACCGCGACGGCCGAGCCGTCGACGTGGAGTACCGGGTAACCGCTATGGGCCGTTCCACGACGTACACGCTGCGATACTTCTACGGGTCGGACCCTCTGCGTCTGGCGTGGAGGCTCCAGCGGGGAGATGCCACTACCAGGCTCGACGGCGAGTACGAGTTCGTACCCGTGCCTGGAGAGACCGACGTCACCGAGGTGACATACCAGCTCGCGGTGGAACTGGCCGTGCCTCTGCCCGGCTTCGTGAAGCGTCGGGCGGAGTCGCGCATCATGCACACCGCGCTGGACGAGTTGAAGGGCTACGTGGAAGCGGGCGCCCGGATCTGAGCGGGGCGCACGTACTGAGCATCATGTATTGCGGCTTGGACATTGGCGGAACCAAGGTGCTGGGTGTCGCAGTCCACCCCAGCGACCCCACCACGCCCGTAGCGGTGCGGCGAGACGCCACCACCGCCGACGGCGAGGCTCTCATCGAGACGATCACGCGGATGGTCGCCGGCCTTGAGGTCGAGTGCGGCGCCGCCTTCGCGGCCGTCGGGGTGGGCATCGCCGGGCTCGTCGACTCCGACGGGGTGCTCAAGTACTCGCCCAACATCGACGGCGTCCTGAACCTCGACCTCCGCCGCCGCCTGCGGGCGGAATGGCGACGGCCGGTGGTGGTCGAGAACGAGGCCACGGCCGCGGCCTGGGCCGAGTCGCTCCACGGAGCGGCGCGCGGCTCCCGGCACGTGGCTCTGGTGGCGCTGGGCACCGGGCTGGGTACCGGGTTCGTGTTCGACGGGAGGCTCTACCGGGGCTGGAACGGCTTCGCGGGCGAGTCGGGCCACATGACGATCGAGATGTCGGGCCCCGAGCATGTCACCGGTTCGCCCGGCCCATGGGAGTACTACGCATCGGGGACCGGTCTCGGTCGCCTGGCCCGACACGCCGCCGCGAGAGGCGACTTCGACGGCGCGATCGACGAGGCCGGCTCGGTCGGCGCCATCCGGGGCGAGCACGTCCACGCCCTGGTCGCGAAGGGCGACCCGGATGCGCTGGCCGTTCTCGACGAATTCTGCCGCTGCGCCGCGGTGGGCGTCGCCAACCTCGTGCACGTGCTCGACCCGGAGGTGATCGTGATCGCGGGGGGTCTGATCGACATCGGCGAACCGCTGGTGCGGGGCATGGAGGCGTGGACCCACCGCCTGGTGCTCGGCGGCGACCAGCGGCGGAAGGTGCAGATCGTGCCGGCGCGCTTCGGCAGCCAGGCCGGCGCCATCGGAGCGGCCCTGCTCGCCTCGGAAGCGCCGTGATGCGGGTCGGGATCCTCACGGGGGGCGGCGACTGCCCCGGGCTCAATGCGGTGATCAGGGCGGTGGTGCGCAAGGCGGAACGCCACTACGGCGACGAGGTCATCGGCTTTCGCGACGGGTGGCGGGGAGTGGTGGACAACCACTGGATCCCGCTCGATGTGGAGTCCTGCCGGGGCCTGCTGCCGAGGGGAGGCACCGTGCTCGGGACCTCGCGCCACACTCCCTTCAGCCTCCCCGACGGCATGGCCCGCGCCACCGAGACCATGCGCACGCTGTCGCTGGACGCGCTCATAGCCATAGGCGGCGAGGGCACTCTGTCGTGCGCGTGCGAGATGTCCGATCGCGGCTTCGACGTGGTCGGGGTGCCCAAGACGATCGACAACGACGTGGGCATGACCGAGCGGACGTTCGGATTCGACACCGCTATGACCGTCGCCACTGACGCCATCGACCGCCTCCACACCACCGCGGAGAGCCACGACCGGGTCATCTTCGTAGAGGTGATGGGGCGCAATGTCGGCCATATCGCCACCTGGGCCGGGATTGCGGGGGGCGCCGCCTACATTCTCGTGCCCGAGGAGCCCTTCGATCTCGACGACCTGTGCGCAGCCCTGCAGCGGCGCCAGCGCCGGGGCCGCTTCGCATCGATAGTGGTGGTGGCCGAGGGCGCCCGCCCCCGGCCCGGCACGCTGGAGGTGGCCGAGCCCCCGATCGACGCCTACGGGCACAAGCGTCTGGGCGGTATCGCCAACGTCATCGCGGCGGAGGTCGAGGCTCGCACCGGGCTTGAGACCCGTGTCACGATCCTCGGACACGTGCAGCGGGGCGGCACCCCCACACCGTCGGACCGGGTGCTCGCCACTCGCTTCGGGGTGGCGGCCATCGACGCGGTCCACGAAGGCGCCTTCGGGCAGATGGTGGCGTTGCGCGACGGTGCCATCGAGCGGGTCTGTCTGCGGGACGCCACCGCGAAGCTCAAGCCCGTGAGCGGCGCCCTGCTCGACGTGGCCCACACGTTCTTCTCCTGACCGCGGGCGCGTGCCATCCGCTCGGCCTGTTCGCTCGGCCTCTAGGGGGCCACGCGGCCAGGTGAGAGCCGATCGCGTCGCAGCGGTGTCATTCCCGCTCTTGTTCGCTGCGCTCACGGGCCGCTCGGGCCACGGCCTCGCGCCGTATGCGCCCGATTCGCGTGCCTATCCGCTCGGCCTCTGGGGCGATCGCCCGGAGATGTCCTCGATGGCCAGGCGCAGCTGATCGGCCAGGAGGTCGTAGGAGAAGGCGGTCACGGCTCTCTGCCGGGCCGCGGCGCCCATCCGGGAACGGAGCCCGCCGTCGTCGAGGAGGGTGCCGATGGCGGCGGCCGCGGCCTCCGGGGTCGCCGGGTCGAGCACGACTCCCGTCTCGCCGTCGGACACGGCCTCGTGGGCTCCGCCGCTGCGCCCGGCCACCTGCGGCACGCCCGCGGCCGCGGCCTCGAGGAACACGATGCCGAACCCTTCCTGCTCCAGGCCCCGCCAGCGGGTCCGGCACAGCATCGTGAACACGTCTGCGCATCCCACCAGAGCGGTGACGTCGTCATCGCCGAGCCGCCCCAGGAACCTGACCGGCGCCCCAACCCGGGTGGACAGTCGCCTCAGGCGGCCCCGTTCCCGGCCGTCCCCGGCGATCACCACCTGCAGGTCGCGGCCCTCCGCGGCCAGGATGGCGGCTGCCCGCACCAGGGTGTCCATGCCCTTGCGAGGCACCAGTCGCGACACGCTGACCACAGTCGGACTGCCGGGCCGCAGCCCCAGGCGGCCGCGCGCCCGGGCCCGCTCCCGGTCGCCCAAGGGGCTGAACCGCTCGGTGTCGACGCCCGGCGGGATCACGAATGCGGCCAGATGCCGGCCGACCGCCCGCTCGCACTCGAGAGACGGGTAGCCGCCCGCCGCGATCACTCCCGCGGCGGAGTCGAGCACCCGCCGGAGCAGTGGCTGCAGCACGGGCAGCCGCCCGGGGATGGCCACCTCGGCCCCGTGCACCACTACCGCGTAGGGCAGATCCAGGCGCGGGCCGATCAGCCCCGCGGGAAGGGCCGGATCGATCACCACAACCTCGACATCGTGGCGCTGCGCCAGACGGCGCACCCTCCGGACCAGGTGCGGACCGGGCAGGAGCCACGGCTCGGTTGAACGGATCACCGTGAAGGGCTGCTCGGCGTCGAACGCGGCCGAACCCGCATACGGCGTGGTGTGGACCACAACGTCGTCGGGAGGCAGGCGCCGCCACAGCTCCCACAGGTATTTCTGGATCCCCCCAACCTTCGGCGGGAAGTCGTTGGTCACCAGCAGGTGCCGGGTCATGGCGCATCTCGCGGTTGAACAGGCCGCGCCAGTTCGGCCCTCACCAGGGGGTCGTCGCGCTCACACAATGCTCCGAGTCCCAGCCCCAGCCGTCGGGCGCACCACACGGCATGGGCGCGGATCAGCGGATCGTCGTCGCAGAGGGCCCGGTCGACCGCGGCCCGCACCCGCGGGTCGGACGGCTCGCCCACATTGGCCAGCACCACGAGGGCGTTGCGGCGCAGGTAGCGGGGCTCGCGCCTCGGTATGTACCAGCGTCCGTAGCCGGCCATCAGAGCGTCGTCGCCGGCGTCCAGAATGTCCAGGACCGGTACCCATGCGCTGCCGGCCACCGGAGGGTGCGACCGCTCGACCCCGGCTACAGCGTTGGGGCGAGGCCGGGTGCGGCGGTTGAGACGGACCCGCACCCGGTTGGGCGGGCACACGTCGGAGCAGTCGTCGCACCCGTAGATCCTGTCGCCGAGCGCCACCCGGTAGTCGGGGTCGAAGACGCCGTCGGTCTGCACCAACCAGGCCAGGCAGCGTCGGGCGTCGACCGTCCCCGGGGCGATGATCGCCCCCGTCGGGCAGCCGTCGAGGCACTGGCGGCATGATCCGCAGCCGTCGGCCACGCCACCATCGGGCTCCTCCAGAGCTATCGGGGCGTCGGTGACGACGGCTCCCAGCACCACGAGGCTGCCGACCTCGGGCACCAGGATGTTCGAGTTCTTGCCCCACCAGCCGATGGCCGCTCGATGCGCGGCCGCCCGGTCGACCAGGCCGTTCTCGTCGGCCGATACCACCGCGCGGTGTCCTGCGGCCCGCAGGGGCTCGGCCATCGTCTCCAGGGCGGTCCGCAGCGCGGTGTAGCGATCGGAGCGCGCGTAGGCGGCCACCCTGGCGTAGGGGTCCCCGCCGTCGGGCGGATCGCCGGCGTCGGCCTCGAACTCGAGCGCACCCACGACGAGCGCCGCCGCGCCGGGCACCAGCCGGCCCGGATCGGCGGAGCGGTCCGGGTTCCGGTAGGTGAACTGCATCCCGCCGTGCAGTCCGGCCTGCTTGCGCTCATGCAGCACCTCGGCGACGTCGCTGAACGGCTCGGCCCCGCAGACCCCCACCGCGCACAACCCGGCGGCCCGGCCGATGGCAGCCAGCGTGCCCGCGTCGACGGTCACGGCCTTAGAAGATGCGCGGGTAGGTGCAAGCCTGTCGCGTTGCACCGGGGTCTTTCCCGCTCTTGTTCGCTGCGCTCACGGGCCGCTCGGGCCACGGCCTCGCGCCGTATGGGCCGCGTCATCCCGCCTACTCGCTCGGCCTCTTATCCTGGATCCACCGGCGCGGTGAGGTTTGTGGGGTTGGCGCGTCCACCGGAAAGGCCTCCTGACATGGGAGAATGCTGTTTGAGTCAACAGTGATTCTGGCCATGTGAGGAGGCACTTCCTGTGAGCAGCGTAGCGGGTGGTATCGACGGGATCGAGGCGGTGTTCGACGACGCTTCGCTGGTGGCCGATGCGGGGCTGCTGTTGGCGGGCACGGTGATGGGCCGGCTGGGTTTGGAGGCGCTCATCGACGATGCGGTGCGCCCGCCCGCGGCGGGCCGTGGGTCCGGGGCGAAGGCGCTGTCGGTGGTGGCGTCGATGCTGGTGGGCGGCTCGTTCATCGGCGACGCCGACAGGCTGCGGGCCGGGTCCGCTTCGGCGGTGCTGGGCTTTGAGCCTGCGGCGCCGTCGACGTTGGGGACGTGGCTGCGGTCCTTCACCTGGGGCCATGTGCGCCAGTTCGACCGCGCCCTGGAGCTGGCGCTCAGCCGGGCGTGGTCTTCGGGCGCGGCGCCGGCAGCGGCGGAGATGACGGTGGATCTGGACTCCACGGTCTGTGAGGTCCACGGCAAGTCCAAGCAGGGCGCGGCCTACGGCCACACCAAGGTTTGGGGCTACCACCCGCTGGCGGCGACCCGGGACGACACCGGCGAGGTGCTCCACGCCAGGATGCGGTCGGGGTCCTCCCAGCGCGGCCATGTCCGCTTCGCCGCGGAGACCCTGGCCCGCCTCGGACGCCTCGCGCCGGGCACGAAGCTCACCGTGCGCGCCGACGCCGGGTTCTTCTCCTACGCGCTGATCGCAAAGCTCGACACATACAAGGCCCGCTGGTCGGTCACGATCCCACAGAACGCCAAAGTCAAAGCAGCCATCGACGGCATCGACGAGACCGCCTGGACGCCGATCGCCTACCCCGACGGGGAAGCCCAGGTCGCCGAGTGCGCCATCACAACGAGCCGCCGCGACCCCTGTGGCCCCCGAAAGCTGCGCCTCGTGGTGCGCCGCACCCGACTCCCAGAAGGCCCCCAACGCGAGCTGTGGCCCGACTGGCGCCACCACGCGTTCATCACGAACAGAGACGACCTCGACACCGAAACCGCCGACGCCTACCACCGCGGCCACGCCCGAGTCGAGCTCGCCATCAGAGACCTCAAAGACAACGGCCTCGCCCACTGCCCCTCCGGAAGGTTCTTCGCCAACGCCGCCCACCTCGCCTGCGCCGTGCTGGCCCACAACCTCACCCGCTGGACCGCACGACTCGGACACACACAGCACCCCGAACGGCTCACCGCAGCCGCCACCGTCCGCCGGCGGCTGCTCGCCGTGCCCGGACGCCTCGTCAACCACAGCCACCGACACAAACTCCGCCTCCCGCTCAACTGGCCCTGGGCACACCAATTCACCGCCGCGCTCACACACACCCGCAACCTCCCCCAACTCATCTGAACCCCCAGCCCCGGGCCCGGCGCCACCCAGAACACACCCCCCTGAGCGCCACAAACCAGCCCAGTCCCAACCGCCGGCCCAACACGCCCCAACAACACCCGCCGCACCCCAACCAGCCAAACACCCCCACAAACACCCCGACCAGCCCACCCCGACCAGCCCATCGGTGGATTCAGGCTTATCCGTCCCTGGCCGTCCACCGGGTCATCCGGTCGGTGCTGCGGTCACCTCGTCGAACTTCCTCGCGGCCCGCCCGTCGTCGATGGCGGCGGCGGCCGCCTCCACCCCTTCGGCGAGATCGTCGGCGATGCCGGCCACCACCAGGCCCGCGGCCGCGTTGAGGACGACCATGTCTCGCTTGGCTCCGTGCTCGCCGGCCAGCACCGCGGCGAGGATCCGGGCATTGGTCACGGTGTCGCCGCCCCGCAGCTGATCGTGAGTGGCTGACGGGAGCCCCATGTCAGCCGCCTCCAGGCGGTACTCGGTCATCTCGCCCTCGTTGAGGTCGACCACAAGGTTCGGGCCGGTCGTGGTGAGTTCGTCGTACTGGCCGTCGCCGTGCACCACCAGCGATCGCACCGAGCCCGTGGCCTGCAGCACCGCGGCCATGGTGGGGGCCAGCGACCGCTCGAGCACGCCCAGGACCTGGCGCTTCACGTGGCCAGGATGGGAAAGGGGCCCGAGCAGGTTGAACACCGTGGATATGCCGACCTCGGAGCGCACCGAGGCCACATGGCGCATGGCGGGATGGAAGGTCTTGGCGAAAGCGAAGCCCAGACCTGCGGTGTGCACCATCTCGGTCACTTCCTGCGATGACGCGGTGATCGGAACGCCGACAGAATCCAGCAGGTCGAAGCTTCCCGAGGTGGATGAGGCCTTGACGCTTCCGTGCTTGCACACCGTCGCGCCCGCGCCGGCGGCCACGAAGCAGGCCATGGTCGAGACGTTGAGCGCGTGGGCCTTGCGGCCCCGGGTGCCGCCTGTGCCCACGATGTCGATGGTCCCCTCGGGCAGGTCCAGGGGTGTGGCCGCGCCGCGCATGGCACCGACCAGGCCGAGGAGTTCCCCCACGGCGGGTCCCTTGAGTCTCAGGGCCACGATGAATGCGGCCACCTGGGCGTCGCTCGCCTCGCCGGCGAGGATCGACCCGAGCGCGGCCTGGGCCTCGCCCGGCCCGATGTCCCGGCCGGCTGCGAGAGTCCCCAGCACGCCGGGCCAGCCGCCGTAGTTGTCGAGAGTGGTCATGGCTTGCCTCCCGGCCCGTGCCGGCTGCGCGGCGTCGCCGTCGCGTAAGCACCTCAGGCTAGTTAGCCTTGGAGCGGTGGCGGGGAGCCGGCCGGATGGCCGCGGTCCGCTAAGGCGGATCGAGGAAGGTCGGGACTCCGCAGGGCAGGGTGCTGGCTAACGGCCAGTCGAGGCGACTCGCAGGAAAGTGCCACAGAGAACAGACCGCCGGCTGAGGCCGGTAAGGGTGAAACGGTGCGGTAAGAGCGCACCAGCGCTCCGGGCGACCGGGGCGGCTAGGCAAACCCCACCCGGAGCAAGATCGAGCAGGGAGAGGGCGGCCCGCCCGCCGACACTCCCGGGTAGATCGCAAAGATGGATGGTCATCCAAGGAGACCCCGGCAACGGGCTCCCAGACAGAATCCCGCCTACAGGCCGACTCCCCGCCACCACCTTGACCTCCTCCCATGTCACTAGGCGCGCCTAGATTCTGCTGGACCGCAGCAGGGAGCACTATGAACAGATTCATCAAGGTTCTTCGAAGCCCGGAGCCCGTCTCAAATGATGAGGCACGCGCCATGTTCAAACTTCTCATTCCGATTGTCGAGGCGGACCCAACATCTCCAGCCGCCGTCGAGGCGGCCGGGCACCTCATAGGCAGATGCACTCTGAGCGACGACCGCCCCCTGGTTCACGTGCTCGACTGGTGGTACGTCGCTACAACCGGGCAGCCGACCGCCAATGGAGGTGCCCATCGCCTGCCCGAATCGTTGGCCGAGTCGGTTCGCCTGCCGATGCAGGAGGTCATGGCGCTCGGCACGGAGATGCCAGCAGCAGAATGGCTCGACAAGAGACGGCAATTCGATGTCCGCATCAACGATCTTGACAACCAGTTGAATCTGGACCATCACGGCCCGGTCAAGCTCCACGGCGAGCGTCCCTCGTGGGCATGGCTGCGAGGTGAACTGGAGATCACCGTTGCTGCCCTGAAAGCGAATCGCAGAGCCATCCGGGCCGAGGTCGAACAACGCCATTTTGAGCAGCAATTGCGTGAGAACGGCGTCGAGCGAGGTAGCCGGCGGTGGAAGGAGATGGTCAAGCGCCAGCGGGAGACTGTTGCCGCAGTGAACGAGACCGTAGCTCTCCAGGCTCAAGTGGAGCCTTGGGTACGCAGAACCGTTCCATCGCCGCTTAGGGAGATACCTGGCAGCGTCGCTCAGTCAGTAGGGGAATTGACCGCCGCGCTCCTTCGGCCAGCGCTGGCTGCCAACTTGCCGCCGGTCGTGGACAGAGACGACCTCGCCGACCGTCTGGAGGCCGCTGCTCTGGCCAGCGATGAACCGGGTCGTTACCGGTTGGCGAGAATTGTCAGCGGCTGGTGCGAGGAGACAGGTAAGGAGATCCCTTCGCTTGCGGACGTGATGCAACGCCACGGCAAAGTAACCGAGGGCTTGTCTTTGCTTGCGCAACGCCACGTAATCGACACGACTGAGGTCGAGATATACGTGGAAGAGAACGATCTCGCTGGCGCGGAGGCAGCACTGGCGGACTTGCGCGCCAACTACGACCGGCGGGAACGCTCTCAACGCACTCGCAGCCAGTTCGAGGGACTGCGGAAGAAGGTTGTCGACTCTGGGCTCGACGCCAAGCCTGAGTGGCGACAGCGCCTAGAGAAGATCGAGAAGCGCCTAGCAGGGTGCTGAAAAAGTCGTTTGGGTGCTCGCGTTGGATGCTGTGGGGTGGGACAATGTCGTTATGCGTGGAACAGTTGATGCCCAGACGGCGATGTTGTCGACTCTGTCGACGGAGGACCTGATCGGTGCTGGTCACCCCATACGGCGGATCAGGGCTGTGGTGGACGCGGTGCTCGATGGGCTCGACGGCGAGCTGGCGGCGATGTATCCGCCTCGGGGCCGTCCCAGCGTGCCCCCGGAGATGCTGTTGAAGGCGTCGGTGCTGATGGCGCTGTACTCGATCCGCTCGGAGCGGGCGTTCTGTGAGCGGCTGAAATACGACATGTTGTTCAAGTGGTTTTTGGGGCTGCGCATCGACGAGCGCGGCTTCGACGCGTCGACGTTCTCCAAGAACCGGCAGCGCTTGTTGGACCACGAGATCGCGGACCGGTTCTTCGCCGCGGTGGTGGATCAGGCCCGGCTTCGCCGCTACTGCTCGAGCGATCATTTCAGCGTCGACGGCACGCTGTTGGAGGCGTGGGCGTCGCACAAGAGCTTCAAACCCAAAGCAGCCCCCGCCGAGCCCGCGCCGGCGCGGGGCCGCAACCCCGACGCCGACTGGCGCGGCGCCCGCCGCCGCAACGACACCCACGCCTCGGTGACGGACCCCGAGGCCAGGCTGTTCCGCAAGTCCGCGGGGACCGCCGCAGCGCTGTGCTTCATGGGGCATCTGCTCACCGAGAACCGCAACGGGCTCATCGTCGACGCCGACCTCACGCAAGCCGACGGCCACGCAGAACGCGACACTGCCGCAGCGATGCTCAGGCGAGCCCCCCCACGCGCGAGGCGCCGCACCGTCGGCGGGGACCGCAACTACGACACCAAAGACTTCGTCGCCGACGCACGGGCCGCGGGGTTCACGCCCCACGTCGCCCAGAACACCACCCGCCGCAGATCCGCCATCGACGGGCGCACCACCCGCCACGCCGGATACACGATCTCCCAACGAACCCGAAAACGCGTCGAGGAGCCCTTCGGCTGGATCAAGACCATCGCCGGAGGACGCAAACTCCGCCACAAAGGACGACAACGCAACCGGCACTGGCTCCTCATCGCCGCCGCCAGCTACAACCTGGTGCGCATAGCCCGACTCGACACGCGAGCGGCCTGAACCCACCCCGCACCGACCGCCCGACCGCACCCCCCACAAACCACCACCAACCCCGCCCCAGAACCCCCAAACCACCCGCCCGCACCCAACGCCAGCCAAAACCCCCCAACAGCCAACGGGACCTGCCCGGCGGCCGACACCAGAACCAGCCCACCCGACACAACCCAAACCGCCAAACCCCCGAATTTCAGCATCCTGCTAGATGATGATGGTGATCCTCATGAACTCGCCCGAGAGATCGGCGCCACACAACGACAGGTTTCTAAAGAACTCGATGAGGCGCTACAAGAGCACCTGGAGGATCTGGAGCATCTGGTCGAGGCGTTGAGAGCGCTCGACGCGCGAGACTCGCTGTTATTCGATTGGCGCCAGAAGATCGTCGAGGTCAAGTCTCAACCCGGTGGTCGCGGTGCCAACGACCTGAGGCTCGAACTAGAGGCGGATGTCGAGCGAGCACGCGAAGAGATCCGAGACTCCGTCGGAGAGCGGCTCGCTGAGGTTGACACCATCCTCACCGAAGAGCGAACTGACTTCAGTGAGGCCGACATCGGCGTATTCGCGAACCGGCAGTCCGAGATCGACAGCCTGCTAGAAGAGCCGGAACTGAGTGACGCTGATCTAATGGATGCACGGTCTCGTGTAGAGCAGCTACTACGTGATCTCGGCGAGCATCGCATCTATCGGTGGTGCGTCGAGCACGGTGAAGATGGACTCGTGCAGCACCTGATTGAGTATTGCACCGGCAGCCTGGACTTCGACGAGGAAGACATACGGCGTCTCCACGTTGCTCTCAAGACGAAGCCCTTCTTGATCCTCGCTGGACTCACGGGCTCTGGCAAGAGCTCTTTGACGCGGCTGTACGCGGAAGCGGTTGGAGCCAGTACGGCAAACGGACAATTCCGGAGGGTGGCCGTGAGGCCTGATTGGATCGACCAGTCAGAGGTTCTAGGGTTCGTCAACCCGGTGTCTCAGCGATTCGTGCCCGGTTGGCTCGCAGAGACCGTCCGAAGCTGTGAGCGCAGTCCTGACCGTCTCCACTTCGTGCTGCTCGATGAAATGAATCTCGCGCCCGTCGAGCAATACCTGGCCGAGATGTTGTCAGCGATGGAAGAGGCTCGCTCGGGCAGCGACGACGTACGACTGCCGCTGTACTCCGGTGGAGAGGAGCCCCGAAACGCTGATGAGTGGCCACCGGACCTGCGATATCCCGAGAACTTGATCATCGTTGGGACCGTGAACGTGGATGAGACCACGCGGCCACTCTCCGAGCGGGTCATCGATCGTGCCAACGTCTTGCATCTTAGCGTCGAGGTGTCGGAGCGCCATCATTCCGGGACTAACGGGTCGGAGAAGCCGTGGCACGTCAGCGCGCTTGAGTGGCGCAAGGTCTGCGTCGATAAGCCGAGTCCTGATCATCACGAGTTCCTCGTCGATATTGCGGACACCCTGAGACGAGCCAACATTGGTGTCGGACTTCGGGCGCACGTCGAACTTGAGAGGTTCATTGCAAACGCCAAGGGAATTATCGATCCCGAACCTGCCCTCGATTGGGGGATCGTGCAGCGTATCATCCCAAAGATCCGTGGATTCAAGGGGCCATTGACCGACACTCTGAAAGAGTTGGCCGAGGATCTCCGCAATGTGGATGCCCGTGAGTCGGCTGCGATCATCGATCGCTGGCTCGACGACCAGGTCTCAGATGACGAGTACTTGGATGGAACTGATCCTCGGCTCACGTTGGCGCGGACCTGACAGTCTGACCAATGGACGACAGCAGCGTAGAAGTCCGCTCGGGTCGAGTCTGGCGAGCCCTGGACCGCGGCGCGGACGCGCCTACGGTGGCGGAGTCGGGAATGCTAGAGCTGCGTGGCCTCGCGGCACGAGAGGTGCTGCGTCTGGGGCCGTTTCCCTACACCGCGGACCGCGATGGGTGCCTCTCGCTGCGTCTTCTCAACGACAGGAATCTTCAAGGCCATTTGGGGCTTGTGGAGTTGCGACGACAGTCGGGACTCGAAGCAGGCGAATTCGTGATCGTGCCAGACAAGATGAGCGAGAACGCCTTCGGGGCATTGCGTTGCGAACTCGAACAGCTCTGGGCTCGTTTGGTGTTCGATCCCGGCGCCGTTGGCCGTCTCCAGGGCCAATTGCCCTCACCGACTGAGCTGTGGAGGGCTATCGAGGCCCCGGTTCGCGACATCGCTGCTGAGCCGAGAACCCTTCTGATCCGCGGCGAAGGGGTGAGGCGGTTGGAGGCCGTACGAAGGCCGTCGGAACTCACCGCGAGCGTCATTCGGGCCGCACCTTCCATGGTTCTCGAAGTTGGTGGCTACGAGCGCGACCCAGCGACTTCTTCTGAGGGTGCTACGCGAGGAGCGGCGCGTCAGCGGCCGGGGCGTAGCAGGGTCCTCGTTCGGAGCGTCGACGCTCCCGAGAACACCCTTGTCGCCGAAACCCTGCGACGGTTGGTGTTCTATGCGCGCCGCCAGCCCAGTGGTGCCGAGGTCGCAGCGCGTGCCAGCCGGATGCTCCGAGAGCAGCCTTACGCTTCATGCAGATCGCTCCGGGGTGGCATCGAGGCGGCACGACTCCGAACGCTGCACGACTCGCGTTACCGCCGTATCGACAAGGTGCTACGGATCTTGGACCGGCCGGAAGCCTACGCCACAGAGGGACCGGGAGAGGCCCGCTTGGGAGTGAAGGCAATCGTCCGGCTCTACGAGTACTGGGTCTTCCTGAGAGTGCTTGACGCCTGCCGCGAGCGATACGGCCTCCCTTTGGAGCCGGGATTTCGAATCCTCGGTCGGCAGAACCGCTCCGGCACGATCCGACTTGCGGTTCCGGCGGGAGCCACGATGAGATTCAAGGGTGATGTGCATGTGGCGTTCGAACCGCAGATTGTGGCAAACGCGCGAGGATGGCAGGGTCTCGAGAACGTGCCACACCCGAATCCAGACTTGGCGCAGAACCGAATCACCCCCGACGCTGTGGTCCTTCGCCGTGGTGCTGAGCCAGCGCTGGTCGTGTTCGATGCAAAGTACGTCGGTCGACATTGGGTGGACGTAGCGGCAGTTGAGATCCACTCCCGTTACTCCCGCGTTCGCATGCAGGGCACTCCGATCGTGCGCAATGTGTTGGCTGCACATCCCCACCGGGGAAAGGACTCTCTCTGGTCCGGCTACGGCTTGGTGCCGATGATTCCGGGTGAGCCTGTCGACTTGAGCCGGCTGCTTCCGTAGCGGGAGTGATCGTGAGGCCACCGACCCGAGAGCCAGGCATCTGGACTAGTCCGAGCGCGGTCCAGACCCGGTGCGCCGGATGCCACTCATGTGCGGATCGCCCGTTCGCATAGGACTCGGGGCGGTGCGCGTGTGTGCCGTTGTTGCGGTTGTACTAGCGCCGAGTTGCTCAGGTGTGGAGCAACGGTCGGTGGTGGGCCAGCAGCCCGCAACGCGGGCGGTGTTTGGGTGACCGAGCCGGGATGTCTCGAACTGGTGGCCGCCTCCGGCGACGAGAGGCTCCTGGTTCGGCTTCCAGTCGGCGGGCCTTGCGATGGGCATCAGTGAGCACACTCCCGAACTGGAAATCACTTGAATTATCTTGTAAATGATTGATAGATGTCACACCCCTATGGCATGATGTACTCATGGTTACGGACACGGCACGGCGGGTGCGGGCGGGGCTGGAGGAGTTGATCCGTCTTGTGAACGATCCGGCTACTCCGCCTGAGGATCTGCGGTCGGTGCTGGCGGAGTGCAAGACCTTCGGCGGGCAGCTGGCGGTGCTGCAGACGGACGCGGCTGCGGGGTTGGCGGTTCGTGAACGCCACGGAGACGGCGGTGTGGGGGTGTTGGCGCAGGCTGCGGGTCTGTCGAAGCGGGATGCGGTCAGCCAGGTCAAGACGGTGGAGAGGCTCCAGGAGATGCCTCTGGCGCGCAACGCGCTGGAGCGCGGTGAGATCTCAGTCGCGAATGCCAAGACGCTGGCGACGGCTTGTCAGAGGACCAGCGCTGAGCAGGTGGAGCAGGACGGCGAGTTGTTGGCGCAGGCTGCGGTATTGTCGGCGGATCAGTTCACCCGTGAGGCGGGCCGGTGGGCGGCGCGGCGCCAGGCCGACGACGGCGAGGAGCGGTATCGGCGTCAGCGTGCGAGGCGGCGGCTGGGTTTCTGGGACGGTGATGACGGGATGGTGCATGTGCGGGGCGAACTGGACCCGGTGACCGGCGCCAAGGTTCGCAAGCGGTTCCTGCAGGAGTCTGAGCGGCTGCGCCGCCTGGACCTGCAGAGCCCCGGTAGCGACAAGCGCAGCGGCAACCAGCGCATGGCCGACGCACTCGACACGCTGACCTCACACGGCAGCATCTACTCCCAGGCCGCCAGGGCGATACCCGGCGGGCGCGGCAGTCCCGGCACCGGTGACAGCGGCGGCTCGCGTGGGCGTGAGGGTGACTCGTGCCAGGATCGAGGCGGTGTGAGCCCGGTCACGAGAGGCGCTGGTCTAAGCGGGGCTGGTGACGCGGCGAGTCCGGCCGATCACGCCAGCGGGGCCCCGACCGGCAGCGACGGCGTTGGCGGAAGGTGCGGGTGTGGGGGCCGGAAGCCGTCGGCTGACATCACCATCGTGCAACATCTCAGCGCCGACGGCACCGACGCGTTCGCGGAGGTCGCCGGGGGCGGCGTGATCCCCCAAAGCGTGCTTGAGGAGCACTTCTGCAACGCCCGGATCACGGGGGTGGTGTTCAGCAGCCAGGGGGTGCCTCTATGGCACGGCCACGCCAAGCGGCTGGCCACCAAAGCCCAGATGAACGCGCTGCGGGCCCGCTACGGGGCCTGCGGGGGTTGCGGGGCGGACATGTGGATATGTCAGGGCCACCACGTCGAGGCCGTGTCGCGGGGCGGTCCCACGAACATCGACAACATGATGCTGGTGTGTTGGGCCTGCCACCAGAAGATCCACCGTCACGGCTGGCGGGAGGTACCCGACGGGCGGGGCCTGTACACCATCGCACCACCCGAGCGAATACGCCACGGACCGGCCCATGCGCCCGACCCGCCACCGGCCCACGGACCATCGCCCCCACGAGCAGCCATGCCGCCCAGGGCAGGCTCCGCTGTTACGGCGGCACCGGACCCACCCGGCCGAGCCGGGAACTCCCGGGCGAGTGCGCAAACGCCCGAGCCGTTGTTCACCCTCGCCTAGGTGTTGCCGCAAGCTCGCCCCTCATCGGACGAGTACCGGCATGGGGACGAGTGCCGGGCGCATCCCGGCGATTGGCTTGCGCATTCCGGCGATCAGGTGGCTCAAGTTGACGTGAGATCAGGCGGTTGGGCGGGTCAGGCGGCCTGACTTCAGGAAGGCCCGGCGGCGGTCGGGGTCGGCCAGGTCGAAGCGGCGGGCCGTCCAGGCCAGCGCGGCGATTCCGGCCAGTTCCAGGGTGATCATCATGGCCAGGGGCCAATCGAGCTCCGGGGGTGAGCCGCGGCCCACTCCCCCGCTGCCGCCCACGGGCCACCAGAACAGGGCAGTGCGGGACCAGGATCCGCTGGCCACCAGGAACACCAGGGTTCCGATGGGCAGGCCGATCCACCGTCGCCGGCGGAGCCGCCGGCCCCGGCCCGCGGTGATGAGCATCACCGCGGTCAGCAGCACCACGCTGCCGGCCAGCGTGTGCAGCACCCAGGGGGAACCGGTCAGGTTCTCGGCCAGGGGCAGCACCGAGCCCAGCGCCACGAAGCGGTAGTCGACGCCGCTGCTGCCGAACACCAGCGCTACGGCCACCACCCCGCATGCTGCGAACCAGAAGAACATTGGCGTCAGTCTGGAGGTCCGCGGCGCTGACGGAGCCGGCCTTCCATGTCTAGCGCAGGACCAGCCGCCCGCACTCGGCGCAGTCCAGCACCTCCCCTTCGGCGCAGCGCTTGATGCGGGCTACCTCGACGGCGGGCATCTGGTGGGGGCATCCGCAACCGGACGACGGATCGAAGGGCACCGCCGTGCTCGGTCCGAACATCTCGCGCATCCGCTCGTACCTGGCCACCGCGGTTGTCTCGGCGGTGGCGGCGGCCTCGGCCCTGGCCGTCGAGAGCGCGGCGAGCTGCTCGTCGATGGCGGCCTCGGCCGATGCCAGCTCGGCTTCGAGCACGGTGATCCGTTCATCGCAGTTGCGGCGCTGCTCCTCCAGGGACTCGGCCTGCTCGGTCAACTCCTCCGCTTCCACCAGCGCTTCGATGGCCCGTTCCTCCAGCATCCCCTGCCGGGATCGCAGTCCTGCGATCTCGTCCTGCAGAGCCTGAAGGTCGCGGATGGCGGTGATCTCACCTGAGTAGAGACGGTTGTCGTCGACGTCCGCCTTGGCCTGAATGATGGCGGCCTCGTCCTCGAGGCGCTTCTGGCGGGTGAGGACCTCGATGCGCTGCAATGCCACCGTGTCGATCTGCTGCTGAACATCGCTCTGCTCAGCCCGGGCTGCTCGCAGGTCATGATGCTGGGAGAGATTGTCCCGCCGGTGGTGGAGTTGCTCGGTCTCGGTGTCGAGCCGCTGGATCTCCAACAGCGGATGAGCCGCCTCGCCGGACTCGTCGGGGGCTTGATCGTCGGGCTGAGCGGCATCGGGCACGGCGAGACACTAACGGCTGTATGAAGTCCGCGGCTGTGGAAGGATCTGCCGGTGACCTCAGTGGGCATTGTCGGGGCGGGCCGGGCCGCGACCCTGCACGCCGAGGCCGCGCGTGCGGCCCGCGGCGTGCACCTGGCTGGTGTGAGCGCCTCGTCACCTGCGTCTCCGAGGGCTGCGGCTCTCGCCGGGGCGCTGGACTGTCCGGTTCTAACGCTGGCCGAACTGTCACGCCGCTGCGATGCGGTCGTGATCGCCACCCCTCCGGCTGCAGGTGCCGAGGCGCTGGCCGGGTTGGCCTCGTCGCGACGGTTGCGGGCCGCGCTGGTCGAGTCGCCCGCGGCCACGACCATTCAGGGAGCGGCTGAACTCGGCACCATGGCCGGGGGGCTGCCCATCATGACCTCGGTGAACCTGCTGCACGCCCCGGCCGTGCGCCAGATGCTGGAGGCGGTTGCCACTATGGACCCGCACCACCTGGAGCTGCGGCTGGCTGTCCCCCACCCTGATCGCGGCCCCGACGCGGGTCGGGCTTTCGGTGGCGGGGTGACGGTCGATCCGGGCGCCGGGTTCTGGCCGATCGTGCTGGCGGCCATGGGAGCCGCAGTGGAGTCCGTCTCTACACCGCGAGCCGGCGTCGCCGACGGGCTCGACCACGCGGCCGAGGTGGTGTTGCACGGCGCGGGCGGGCGCAGGGCCCGAGCAGAGTTGAGTTGGGATGCGCGGGTCGCCGAGGCCTCTGTCGAGGCGGCCGACGCCGTCCGGGTTGCTCGGGTGGACGTGTGGCCGGTGCCGGTCGTGGAGGTCGACGGCGCACCGGCCGGCTCGCCCGCCGGGTCCTCGCACCCGCTGGCCGATCTCGGCTTCGTGGCCCAGATCGAGCGACTGTGCCGAGTCGCCGCCGGTGAGGCCAGTCCCTGGCCCGATCTCGATGCCGCCTCCTCGGCCCTGACGATTGCGGTCGCGGCCGCGATGTCGGTCCGGCGCGGCGGCCTGGCCGTCGACGTCGCCGACGTGCCCGGCGACGCGTCGCCGTTCGAAATCCTGAGCCGGTAGCGCTAGTTCTGTTCACCTCCGGCGGGAAGCGAGGGCGCTCCGCTCGCGGACCGTCGCTCGGCCAGGCGGTCCTTGCCGGCGTCCAGGCCGGGAAGCTGCGCCTGAACCCCTGCCGCGCCCCTCCATTCGGTGAACCGGTCCATGACCAGTTTCTCGACCTCCTGCCAGTTGGTGGCCCTTGGATCGGCTTCGTCACGGTTGTAGGGCTGATCGAACACGATGACGTCGTTCCCGCCGGCTCTCAGCGCCGAGATGTTGTGGGGAGCGTCGTCCACATAGCAGTCGGCCTCCACCTCCGGCTTGTTGCCCAGGAAGCAGATGTCGCGATAAGGGATGCGCTCAGCGTCGAGCCACTGGACCGTGTCTCCCACCGCCTCGGCGTGGCCCCAGTTGACGTAGAGGCGGTGGGTGATGACCCGGATCCAGACGCCCGCGTCGGACAGGCGCCACAGAGCCTCGGCCGCGCCCTCGATGGCGGGCAGCTTTGCCAGCATCCGGTGCTCGGTGACAGCTACGGCGTGGTATCGCTCGAACTCGTCGGGACTCAGCCCCCACTCGCGGAAGTCGTAGGACCTCTCGTCCGGCAGCGACGCCGGGTCGACCCCCCTCATCTCGGCAACGATCTCCGCGAAGCCGACCGTGTAGTCGGCAACGACCCCGTCGAGGTCGACGCCGAAGACGAACTGCGATGTCACGTCGCGGCCGTCAACCCGGGAAGGGTCCGGCGCAGGGTGGGCCGGACCGGCAGGTCTAGGAGGTCGCTGCTAGGGCAAGGCGGCGTCGAGTGCCTCCACCGACGGAGCGAAGTAGAACGACCCCGACGCCGGCGTGGAGTAGTTCGTGATGGCATCAGGCTCCTGGCCGTTGATGCCGTACATGGCATCCATGCGCTCGCGCATCGGAGCCTGGGTCTTGCAGAAGCCCATGAAGTACAGCCCGACGGTCCCGTCGTGGAATGCGTAGGGCGTGGAGCGCCGCACCATCTCGCCCCGCTTCGGGGTGGACTCGTCGGCCGTGGCGCCCTCGCGCAGCTCCACATGGGACAGGTGCGAGGTCGGCACCTGGACGTCGAGCTTGACGGAGTCGGCCTTGGTCCGGCCGAAGGTGTTCTCCTCCTCCTGCAGCGACAGCGAGGCCCAGTAGTCCATGTCGTGTACCCAGCGCTGGGCGATGCAGAACGCGCCGCCGGCGCCCGGGTCGCCGTCGTCGATGATGGCCCGGTCGTGCTGGTCCTCGGGCTCGGGGTTGCCGGTGCCGTCGATGTGGCCGGTGAGGTCGAGGCTGTTCTTGTAGATGAACGTCGGCGTCTCGCGGGCTACCGCCATGTGACCGGCAACCGCGCGCCGGAACGTGTGCTGGACCTCCCAGATCAGGTCCTTCTCATCGTCGTGGACCCAGATGAGCAGCTCCTCCTGGGTGCCCTTGGCCACCCGGGAACCGTCAGGAGACGTGTAGCCCGGATAGGGCTGGAAGTCCGTTCCGGTCTCGATACCGAGGTCGGCGGCCAGCGTCGGGCCCAGCAGGATGCAGAGGTTCACACCCTGGGCCGCGGCGTCGGCACGGCAATCGCTCAGCGCCTGGCGGATCACGTCGAGGTCGGCGCCGTCGACCCGGCTCATGTGGGTGTACCACTGGTACTTCTCCAGATCGGTGAGAATCGCCGCCTGCGGTGTTGCCATCGCTCGCGTTCCTTTCGTGTTCTTGTGGCCGGAACTCAGCCGGCTGCGGACATCGCGTAGCACCCTAGACGAACCGCGCCGCAACCATGCATGCCGGGCTCGGATTGTTCGAGGCCGCCGGGATTCCGCCCGCGGCGCGGCCCGAGCGAGCGTCAGCGGTCCCGGAGCTCGCGCCGCAGGATCTTGCCTGATGCGCTCTTGGGGATGGCTTCGAGCACCTCGAGGACCCGGACCTGCTTGTAGGTGGCCAGGTGCTCCCCCACATGGGACTGGAGCTCCTCGAGGCTGGGGGCCTCGGCGCCGGGTGCCAGGGTGATGAAGGCCTTGGGAAGCTCCCCGGCCTCCTCGTCGTGGACGCCGATCACGGCGGCGTCGGCCACCGCCGGATGGGTGATCAGCACCGCCTCCAGCTCAGCGGGGGCGACCTGGAAGCCCTTGTACTTGATCAGCTCCTTGATGCGGTCGACGATCGAGACGTGGTCCTCGCTGTCGAGCACGGCCACATCGCCGGTGTGGAGCCAGCCGTCACCGTCGAGGGTCTCGGCGGTGGCGTCGGGGTTGTTGAGATACCCCTTCATCACCTGCGGGCCCCGCACCAGCAGCTCGCCTCGCCCGCCCACGTCGAGGTCCGCTCCCGTCAGGGGGTCCACGATGCGGATCTCGGTGTTGGAGATGGTCACCCCGCTGGTGCCCAGCCGGAACTGGCCCGAAGGCGTGCAGTGGCTGACCGGGCTGAGCTCCGTCATCCCGTAGCCCTGCACCACCTCGCAGCCCACCCGGGCTGCGGCCGCCGCAGCCAGATCCGCGCCCAGAGGGGCCGCGCCCGAGAAGATCTGCTTGACCGATGAGAGGTCGAAGTCGTCCACGGCCGGATGCTTGGCCAGTCCCAGCACCATGGGCGGCACCGCGAAGAACCGGGTGATCCGCTCGCTCTGCACGAGTTCCAGCGCCCGCACCATGTCGAAGCGGGGCATGGTCACCACCCTCACCCCGAAGGCGAGCAGCATGTTCATCAGCACCTGCATCCCGTAGATGTGGAAGAAGGGCAGCACGGCGAGGGCCACCTCCCCCTCCTCGGGGATGAAGGTGTGCTCCATCTGGGCGATGTTGGCCACGAGGTTGCGGTGGGTGAGCATCACGCCCTTGGGCAGACCGGTGGTGCCCGACGAGTAGGGCAGCACGACCAAATGCTCTGCGTAGTCGACCGGCACCTGGTCGATGGGCTCGCCGAACAGCGACGAGAACGGCGTCGCGCCGTCGGCCTCCCCCATGACCACGATCTCCTCCACTCCAGTGCCCTGCGCGGCGGCCCGGGCGGTCTCTAGGAACATCGGGATCGTCACCAGCAGCGACGCCGCCGCGTCCTGGACCTGGAACCTCACCTCCTCGGGCCCGTAGGTGGGGTTGATGGTGGTGACCGTGCCACCCGCCAGCGCGATGCCGTGGAAGGCGATGGCGTACTCGGGGATGTTCGGCGCCAGCAGGGCGACAGTGGTGCCCGGGCCCACGCCCTTCGAGCTCAGCCCGCCGCCGAGGCTGCGAACCGCGCCGTGCAACCGCGAGAACGTGTACGACGAGGCGTCCCCGTCGGTGATGGCGACCTCATCGGCGCGCTCCTCGGCTGAAGCGAACACGCAGTCGGTGATGGACTGGTCGGGAATGGCCACATCGGGCAGGGGGCTGGAGTGGATTATGGCGCTCACGCTCACCTCTCTGGGCATCGATGGGATGCGAACGAACTGAGACTAGAGGCCGTGCCGGTAGGCGAGCGAACGCCGTCGGGGTCGGTGGGGCTGTTCGAGTCCGGCCGCGGCTAGGCTCCATCCCTCGTGCGCCTGGGAATGCTGCGCGAATCCGCGCCTAGGGAGAAACGCGTGGCCCTCGTACCCGCCGGGGTCGAGACGCTTGCGCAGCACGGCTTCGAAGTGTTGGTCGAGCAGGGCGCCGGTTCGGCCGCCGGGATCGATGACGACGCCTACCGGGAGGCGGGAGCCTCCGTGGCTCCGGCCTCAGAGGTGGCCGGAGCCGGCATGGTGGTCTCGGTGAGCGACCTCGGGCCGGCCGGTGGGGCCCCGGCCGCTTTCGTCGGCGTCTTCGACCCGCTGTGGATGCCTCAGAGAGCGAAGCGGCACGCCGACGGCGGGACGGCCGCACTCTCCCTCGACCTGGTCCCCCGCATCACCCGGGCCCAGAGCATGGACGTGCTGTCGTCGATCGGAACCATCGCGGGCTACGAGTCGGTCCTTCTGGCTGCGAGCCGGCTGCCGCAGATGTTCCCGCTGATGATGACCGCCGCCGGCACGCTGGCGCCGGCTCGGGTCCTCGTTCTGGGCGCCGGCGTTGCCGGCCTGCAGGCCATCGCCACCGCGCGCCGTCTGGGCGCGGTGGTCGAGGGCTACGACGTGCGCCCCGCGGCCGTGGAGCAGATCCGCTCGATGGGAGCCCGTGCGGTGGAACTCGACCTCACCGCCGCGGGCGCCGACGCCGCCAGCGCCGAGGACGCGGGCGGCTACGCGCGGGCCCAGAGCGACGATGTCGCCGGCAGGCAGCAGGAGTTGCTGGCCCCCTACGTGGCCGCATCCGATGTCGTCATCACCACCGCGGCCATCCCCGGGCGAGCCTCGCCCCTGCTGCTCACCGCACCGATGGTCGATGCCATGGCCCCCGGCTCGGTCGTCATCGACTTGGCCTCGGAGCGTGGCGGCAACTGCGCCGTGTCGCAGTCGGACGCTGAGGTCGACCGGGGCGGCGTGACCGTGCTGGCCCCCACCGACCTGGTGTCGCGGTGCGCTCGCCACGCCAGCCAGATGTTCTCACGCAACCTCGTGGCGGTACTGCGCCACCTCGCTCCCGACGGCGAGATGGACCTCCGCACCGACGACGAGATCCTCGCGGCCATGCTCGTGTCGCTCGACGGCGAGGTGGTGAACCCGGAGGTGGCCGCCGCGCTCGAGGGGGGCGCAGCGGTGCACGAAGCGGGCGCGGAGGGCTAGACGATGGATCTCCTGGTGGCCGTCACGCTGTTCGTCATGGCCGTGTTCCTCGGGGTCGAACTGATAACCAAGGTGCCCCCGACGCTGCACACGCCCCTGATGTCGGGCTCGAACGCCATCTCGGGCATCACGATCGTGGGCGCTCTGGTGGCTGCCGGCGCCGACCACCGCACGTTCACGACGGTGCTCGGGTTCGCGGCGGTGACGCTGGCGATGATCAACGTGGTGGGTGGCTTCCTGGTGACCCACCGGATGCTGCACATGTTCCGGCCCAAGCGCCGCCGGGACGCATCCGCCGGCAGCGGCGGAGGCGAGTCGTGATGGACGACTGGACCACGCTCGGGTATCTCGCCGCGGCGGTGCTGTTCATCCTCGGCCTCAAGCGGCTGAGCCGGCCCCGCACCGCGGTCAGGGGCAACCAGTTCGGCGCGACCGGGATGCTCATCGCGGTGGTGGTAACCCTCGTCGACAACTCGATCCTGAGCTTCGAGTGGATCGTCGGCGGCCTGGTACTGGGCGCGGCGGTGGGAGCGCTGCTGGCCGTCCGGGTGCAGATGACGGGCATGCCCGAGCTGGTGGCGCTGTTCAACGGTTTCGGGGGCGGCGCGTCGGTGCTGGTGGCGGCCGCGTCGTACATCGAGGCTTCCGATCTGGACACCGCCTCGGCCCGGCTCTCGGCCGCGGCCGCGCTGGCATCGCTCATCGGCGCGCTCACCTTCACCGGCAGCCTCATCGCCTTCGGAAAGCTCCAGGAGTCCCTGCGCTGGTCCGGATTCCCGGGGATGAGGATCGTGAGCGTCACCGGCGCGGCAGCCGCGGTGGTGTTCGGGATCCTGATGGTGGTGGACGCGAGCAACCCGTTGTGGCTGTGGCTGCTGGTGGCCGTCGGGGCCGTGCTGGGCGTGCTGGTGGTGTCGCCCATCGGCGGCGCCGACATGCCGGTGGTGATCGCGCTGCTCAACTCGCTGTCGGGCATGGCCGCGGTCGCGGCCGGCTTCGTGCTCGACAACTCGCTGCTGATCATCGCGGGGTCGCTGGTCGGCGCCAGCGGGCTGATCCTCACCCAGATCATGTGCGTCGCCATGAACCGGTCGCTGCCGGCGGTGATGTTCAGCCCTGCGCCCTCCGGGGCGGGCGGACCCAGCGCCGACGACGTCTACGCGGGCAAGGTCCGCTCCACTTCGGCCGACGACGTGGCCATGTTGCTCGAGTCGGCCGAGCGGGTCGCCATCGTGCCCGGATACGGGCTGGCCGTGGCCCAGGCCCAGCACGCCGTCCGCGACCTGGCCCGGCGCCTGGAGGAGCGCGGCACCGACGTGGTGTTCGGCATCCATCCGGTGGCCGGCCGGATGCCCGGCCACATGAACGTGCTGCTGGCCGAGGCCGAGATCAGCTACGAGAAGCTGATCGAGATGGACGACATCAACCCCACCTTCGAGCAGACCGACGTGACCATCGTGCTGGGCGCCAACGACGTGGTGAACCCGATCGCTCGCACCGATCCGTCCAGCCCGATCGCGGGAATGCCCATCCTGGACGTGGACAAGAGCCACGCAGTAGTGGTGATCAAGCGCAGTCTCAGCCCCGGATTCGCCGGCATCCCCAACCCGCTGTTCGCGGCGGACAACTCGATGATGCTCTTCGGCGACGGCCGCGAGGCCGTGGTCGGCATCACCAAGGCCCTCCAGCAGATCTGATCCCGCGCCCGGCCCGCCGCTCCGCGACGGCGACGCGCCGGTGCCCTCAGGCCAGGGCGGGTACCGCCTGCATCGAGGCGGCGAGGGCCTCGTCGGACAGGTCGAGGTCGGCCATGGCGCCCGCGATGTAGTCCTCGTAGGCGGCGAGGTCGAGGTGGCCGTGGCCGCACAGCGCGGTGAGGATGGTCCTGGACTCGCCGGACTCCTTGCAGGCCAGAGCCTCGCGGATGGCCGCGGCCAGGGCGTGGGTGGGCTCCGGGGCGGGCACGATCCCCTCGGTGCGGGCGAACTGCAGGGCGGCTGCGAAGCACTCCATCTGGTCGATGGCCACCGCCTCGGTGAGGCCCAGCTCGTAGACGTGGGAGATGAGCGGCGACATCCCGTGGTAGCGCAGGCCGCCCGCGTGGATCGGCTCGGGGATGAACCCGTGGCCCAGGGTGTGCATCTTCAGCAGCGGCGTGGTGCAGGCCGTGTCGCCGAAGTCGTAGCGGTACTCGCCCCTGGTCAGCGACGGGCAGGCCGCGGGCTCCACGCAGAGGATCACCGGCGCCATGTTGCCGGCCAGCTTCTCGCGCAGGAACGGCATGGCCAGCCCGCCGAAGTTGGACCCTCCGCCGGTGCAGCCCACCAGCAGGTCGGGGGTCTCCCCCACCGTGGCCAGCTGGCGCAGGGCCTCCTCACCGATGATCGTCTGGTGCAGGATCACGTGGTTGAGCACGCTGCCCAGCGAGTAGCGCACCGCGGGATCGGCGGCCGCCACCGAGAGGGCCTCCGAGATGGCGATCCCCAGCGAGCCCGGGTGGTCGGGGTCGGCGGCCAGCAGGCTGCGTCCGTAGTCGGTGACGTCCGAGGGGCTGGGATGCACGGTGGCCCCCCACACCTCCATCATCGTCTTGCGGTAGGGCTTCTGGCGGTACGACGCGGCCACCTGCCACACCTCGCACTCCATCTCGTACTGGGCACAGGCGAAGGCCAGGGCGCTGCCCCACTGGCCCGCGCCGGTCTCGGTGGTGAGCTTGGTGACCCCCTCTACGTGGTTGTAGTACGCCTGGGGCACGGCCGTGTTGGGCTTGTGGGAGCCGGCCGGGCTCACCCCCTCGTACTTGTAGAAGATCTTGGCCGGGGTGTCGAGGGCCTTCTCGAGGCGGCGGGCCCTGAACAGCGGGCTGGGGCGCCACAGGCGCAGCACGTCGATCACGCCGCCGGGGATGTCGATGAAGGAGTCGCTGGCCACCTCCTGCAGGATCAGCCCCATGGGGAACAGCGGGGCCAGGTCGTCGGGCCCGGCCGGCTCCAGGGTGCCGGGGTGCAGCGGCGGGGGCGGGGGCGCGGGCAGGTCCGGGATCACGTTGTACCACTGGGTGGGCATCTCGGATTCCGGAAGCGTCACGCGGTAGTAGTCGTCGGCCATCTTCGGCGTCCTTTCGGTGCGAGATCGTGCGGGGGCGCGACACTACCCGAAGTCTGCTTCGCGGCCCTCTGCAAAGGCCTCTCGGGCCTCGGCGGAGTCGCTCATCAGGTAGGCCTCGAAGGTGAACCCCTGCTCCCAGCGGTACTTGTTCTCGAGACTCCCGTCCTCCACCCCGTTGAGGGCCCGCTTGGCCACGTTGATCATCTGCGGTGACTTGGCCGCGATCCGGCCCGCGATCTCGCGGGCGACCGGGCGCAGCTCTGCTCGCTGCACGACCCGCTCGACCGAGCCCAGGCGGTGGGCCTCGGCCGCGTCGACGGTGTCGCCGGTGAAGTACATGTAGCGGACCTTCTGCAGGCTGAACATGCGCTGCAGGTGGGCGCCCATGCCCATGCCGCCCCGGTCGATCTCGGGCACCCCGAAGTAGGCGTCGTCGGCCGCGATCACGATGTCGGCGGAGCCCGCGATGCCGATGCCGCCGCCCAGCACGTAGCCGTGCACTGCGGCGATCACCGGCTTCGGGTTGAGGTGGATGGCCGCGAAGGTGTCGTAGTTGGCCCGGTTGGCCGGAACGATCAGGCCGGGGTCGGCGGCGACCTCCTTGATATCGAGGCCGGCGCAGAACCCCTTGCCCGCCGCCGCGATGATGATGACCCGCACCTCGTCGCGCCGGCCCAGCGCCTCGATCTCCGCGGCCAGCGCGAACTGGGCTCCCACCCCGAAGGCGTTGACCGGCGGATTGCACAGCTCGAGTTCTGCGATGCCGTCAGCGACTTCGGTTCTGTAAGGACTGGTCATGGTGGGCGCGGAGGGACTTGAACCCCCGGCATCTTCCTTGTAAGGGAAGCGCTCTACACCGCCTGAGCTACGCGCCCGTCTGCGACGAGCCTAACCCGGGCACCCCCCGGTCGAGAATGACGTGCCGTAGTAGTGCTGACTTGCGGCGCGATTTCTGCAATAATGGCGCCATGAGTTATCCCGCCACCATCACCATCGAGCGGCCCGAGCGGATCGCCAACTGGCGCCCTATCGGGCAGATGATCCTCGTGATCCCCCACTACGTCTTCCTGCACACCGTGATGAACATCACAGCCAGCCTGACGGCCATCTACGCATGGTTCTCGGTCCTGTTCACGGGCAAGCTGCCGCCGGGGATCGCCGCGTTCCACGCGACCTATGTGCGCTACCGGGCCCGCACCTTCTCCTACATGTTCTCTCTCACCGACAAGTATCCACCCTTCAACGTCTCGCCCTCGTCCGAGGACCCTGGCGGCGCGGGGATCTCGGTGAGTGTCTCGCCCCGGCTGGAGGGCAGGAACCGCCTCAGCGTGCTGTTCCGGTTCATCGTGCCGTTCGCCTGGCTGACCCTGATCGGCATGCTCGGGCTCATGTTCGGATTCGCCTCGCTCCCCGCGTGGGTGTGGATCGTCGAACTCGTGCTCGGCGCCGTGCTGATCCCGGGCGCGATCTTCTCCGGCATCGTCTGGGTCGTCAGTTCGATCGCCTGGATCCTCGGACTGCTGGCAGTGCTCTTCACGGGACGCTGGCCCGAGGGGCTGTTCCGGCTGGCGACTGGTTGGGTGCGCGTCGACGCACGGCTGTGGGCGTACTCGATGCTGCTGACCGACGAGCACCCGCCCTTCTCGATCGACTGAGCCTCGCCCAGCACCGGGCGCCGTCCCGGCGCCGTCCCTCAACCGGCGGCCGTGCCCTCGCTCAACCGATCCCAGACCGCGAGCAGTTCATCTGCCAGCGGCGGCGGCGCGGCCACCGGAGCCCGGCGGCTCTGGTGGTCGAGCACCACCAGGTCGCGGCCGTGCCCGTCGTGAACCTCGACGCCCGTCTCGGCGCACACCAGCAGACCGCCCAGGTAGTCCCAAGAGCCCAGGCCACTGACGGAGAAGTCGAGGTAGCCGTCCAGGCGCCCGGCCGCCACCGCGCACAGCTCCAGGGCCGCCGCGCCCAGCGTCCGATACTGGGCCCAGCCTCCCCGGCGGGGCGGCCAGCCGTTGACGCCCACCACGCACTCGGCCAGTGGCCTCGGCCCTGACGGTTGCAGCGTTTCGCCGTCGCAGCGGGCTCCGCCGCCCCGCGCCGCATCGAACCTCTCGCCGCTGCCATGGTCGTGCACCACCGCGGCCACAGGGCCGTCGGTGTCCACCACGCAGATGCTGGTGGCGAAGTACTGGATGCCCCGCGACGCGTTGGTGGACCCGTCCACCGGGTCGAGCACCGCGACGGGACCATCGCCGGGCTCCAGGCCGCTCTCCTCGCTGAGCACCTTCAGGCCTGCCTCTCTCAGCACCCCGGTAGCGGCCGCGTCGGCGGCCAGATCGAAGCCGAACTGCCCGTCCTTGTTGCCCGTGGGTCCCCAGTCCTGGCAGTCGGCGAGCGCCGCGACGACGGCGTCGACGGCCGCATTCAGGGTGTCGAGGAGGTGCTGGGCCATCGGTGACATTGAACCAGCACACCCGGCCGGGTCACACCCCGGCGGACATTGCGCCGGCCGTGGCACCGCACTGCCGTTCGGATCGGGTATACACATGCGGAGCGGGAAATAGTTTCGCCGTGTCCGACAGTCGTGGCACGATGTAGCTGAACCAGGTCCGAAGCAAAGGGGATCCGCGTGTCGCTGATCGATCTGCACGGGTTCGTCGCCAACCTCAAGGCCCACGTGTCCGAGCACGGCTTCCACGTACACGGCGACCGCCACTTCGTGGAGACCTACTCGAACCGCCAGACCTGGGAGGTCGACCTGCATCCGGACGATGCGTGCGGCGGGCCGCTCGACATGGTGCTGTGCCTCGAGGCCGAGGCTCGCACCCTGTTGACATTCGAGGACGACGTCAACAGCCGTCCCGAGGACGAGGACCCCGACGACGGCATCACGGTGCCCATGACTCTCAGCTTCGTGCTCCCGCCGCTGCATCTCGGCCCGGACCTGCTGGTGCTGGCCACCGATCTCGCCGCCATCGGAGGTCCGGAGCTGCCCCTGCAGGTGTCCTCGGTCGACCGGGTGGCGGCCGTCACCGACGCGGCGGAGCGGACCGTCAACATCGAGGCACGCGTCGAACTCCCCTTGAGCCGCATCTATCTCGGTCAGGACCTCGAGGCGCTGTGCGAGATGCTCGACCGGGCCCGCAACGTCTGCGAGTTCCTGCTCGACCGGGCCCCCGCCTGGCTGGGCGAGCTATAGAGCCTGCCCGCGGCTCGTTAGGGGTTGGACGCCTTCCGCAGCGCCTCCAGCGCGTTGTCGGCGTGCAGGCGCATGTTCGTCTCGCTGCGAACCGTCCGCAGCACGGTGCCGTCGCGGTCGATCACGAACGTCTTGCGCTTGTTGGGCAGCGGACGCCGCCTGATCACGCCGAAGCTCTGAGCAATGTCACGGCCCGGGTCCGACAGCAGCGGGAAGCCCAGGGCGTTGGCGTCATCGAACTCGCGTTGCCGATCCACCTGATCGGCGCTGATTCCCACGACACTGGCTCCGAACTCGCGGAACTCCGCCGACAGGTCGCGGAAATGGCAGCTCTGGCGCGTTCAACCGGCTGTCATCGCCTTGGGGTAGAAGTACACCACCACCGGTCCCCGCTCGAGCAGATCGCGCAGGGCCACCGCGTTGCCGTGCTGGTCGATCCCCTCGAACTCTGGGACACTGCTCCCAACCTTGACGTCCATGCGGGTTCTCCTCCCGTCGCTGCGGCGGACATTATGGCCGTTGCGTCAAGCCCCGATCGAAGCGGCGACCCTGTCGGCGTGGAAGTCGGCGCCGCCCCAGGAGCGGGCCAGCGCCCAGGAGCGTTTCAGGTACAGGTGCAGGTCGTGCTCGGTGGTGTAGCCGATGGCGCCGTGGCACTGGAGTGCGGCCCGGCCGGTGACCGCGGCTGCGCTGCCGGACAGCCACTTGGCCTGCGACACGCTGCGGCTGGCGTCGGGCTCGCAACGGGCGACGGCGTGGGCCGCGTACAGCACCGCCGGGGCGGCGAACTCGATCTCGAGCCGGGCGTTGGCCAAGTGGTGCTTCACCGCCTGGAAGCTCCCTATCGGCTTGCCGAACTGGTGGCGCTGGGCGGCGTAGCCCACGGTGAGTTCCAGCATGGCCCTGCTCAGCCCGAGCAGCTCGGCCGCGGCGCCGAGCACGCCCCGATCGAAGGCCGCAGCCACCGCTGCGGGATCCTTGGTGACAGCCTTGCCCGAGGCCCGGGGCCGCACCTGCCCGCAGTGCCGGGAGGCATCGACGGTCTCCACTGGCTCGACGTCGACCTCGTGCGCCTCGTACAGCCGCAGGCCGCGGCCCGAGACCAGCAAGAAGCCCTCAGCGAACGTTGCAGAGGGAATGGCGGCACCGGCCGCGCCCTCACCGGCGGCCTTGGTCGGTGCCGCGACCTCCTCGTCGCCGGCCGCCATCGGCACTGCCGCTCCGAGGTCGGTGGCAACCATCGGTCCCGTCACGCCCAGGGGCGCGGCCACGAGCGCGGTCTCTGCCAGGGGATGGGGCAATGCCGCCCTGCCGGCCTCCCCCAGCACCGGCACCAGGTACGTCTCGTCGAGCCCCAGCCCGCCCTCGGACTGCGGCACCAGCATGGCCAGCGTGCCGGCGTCGGCCAGCGCCTGCCACGGCCTCCGGTCCGGCGGTTGCGTCCAGGCCGCCCTTACGGCCGCGGGCGGGCAAAGCTCGGTGAGCAAATCCCGCGCCGTGGAGCGCAGCGCCTCGCGGTCCTCGTCGAGCGCAAACCTCATCGCGGCAGCCCGAGGACGCGTTCGGCCACGATGTTGCGCTGCACCTCATTGGTCCCCGCGTAGATGGGACCGGCGAGCGAGAACTGATGGCCCTTGCTCCAGGGCCCCTCCAGTTCGGCGTCGGGGCCCAGCAGGTCGAGAGCGATCTCGTGCAGCTCGATGTCGAGCTCGGACCACCAGATCTTGGCCAGGCTGGCCTCGGATCCGAGGTCGCGGCCGTCCATGAGCGCGGTGACCGTCTGCAGTGTCTGGAGCCGGTAGGCGTCGACCCGCATCCATGCTGCCGCGACGCGCCTCTGCATTGCCGGGTCCGCGCCGCGCTCCGAGCACAGCTCCAGCAGGCTCGCCACCGTGGCCTGGTACCGGCCCGGCGAGCGCAACAGCCCCCGCTCGGTGCTGGCCGCCGACACCGCCACGCTCCAGCCCCGGCCGACATCGCCAAGGACCACGTCGGTGCCGACTGCGTCGTCGGGCAGGAACGCGTCGGTGAAGAACACCTCGGCGAAGCCCTCGTCGCCGTCGAGGCGGCCGAAGCCCGTCACCGTGATCCCGTCCAGATCCAGCGGTACCAGCAGGTACGTGAGCCCGCGGTGTCGCTCCGAGTCCGGGTCCGAGCGGAACAGTCCGAAGAGGTGCGTGCAGAACGCGCCCCGGGTGGTCCAGGTCTTCTGGCCGTCTAGCACCCAGCCGCCGTCGACCCGTCGGGCCCGGCTGGAAACGCTGGCGAGGTCGCTGCCCGCGTTGGGCTCGGACCAGCCCTGGCACCACAGGTTCTCGGCGGCGGCGATACGGGGCAGCAGCAGATCCTTCTGCTCCGGCGTGCCGTGCTCGAAGACCGACGGCGCCAGGATCTGGATCCCGTTCTGGGTCACCCGCTGGGGTGCGCCGGCTCGCCAGTACTCCTCCTCGAAGATCAGCCAGTCCCAGAGCGTGCCGTCACGCCCGCCGTAGGCGCTCGGCCACGAGACCGCGGACCAGCCCGCCTCGTGGAGGCGCCGCTCCCACAGGAGCTGCTGCTCGAAGCCGTCGCGGGTGTCGCCCGAGTGCTCTGTGCCGATCTCGGCCCGCCAGTCAGCCAGGCTGTGCTCCAGCCACCCCCGCAGCTCCAGCCGCAGCGCCTCCTGACCCGCGCTCCAGTTCAGGTCCATTGCAGCTCCCGGTCCGCCACGCCCGGCCGACGCTACTGCCGCCCAGCCTCGCCTCGCATCCTCCAAGACCTCGGCGTGCGCCTCGAACTTCCCTGAGACCCCGCGGGTCCATCGATCATCGTGGGCGTGATGCCGCGATCTCGTCGGCCAGGGTAGTCAGCCGTGCTCGGATGGCGGTGCTGTCAGCGGCCAGGTCCACCGTGGCGAAGCGTATTCTGTGCCCTTGGATCACCGCGGACTCGTCGACCTCCTCGCCGACGGAAGGATGCAGCAGTAGTCCCGACGAATCGAGGGATCTGGGGTCGCTGTCGAGTTCCTGAGACCTCAAGTAGGCGTACATCTGAAAGATGTGGCCGCTGTCCAGGGTCAGTGGCCTGTGATGGCTTGGCTTCAGGATGCTGGTGAACTTGGTGTCGATGACTATGCGATGCCTGCGACCATGCTCATCGGTTCGAGGACTCTCCAAGACGATGTCAGTCTGCATCTGGGGCATGACCTTGTCGATTCCCGGAGTCCTGGTCCGCTCCTCGATCGGCCACTCGATCCGCCGGCCAGGTCTGACCGACCACCCGCGGGGACCGAGCACCGTGCTGTAGAAGCCTCCTACTGCGGCTTCGAACAGGCGTCTTGCCCATGTCTCGTCCCTGCCGGGTGCGGGCAAGTGAGCACGACCGGGATCCTCGGTGGGCAGATTCAGCATGAAGGCCAACTCCGCGGCTGCGAGCATCTGGCGGTCCTCGGCGTTGGTCCTGCCGACGGTGATGGCGCCCCGGACACTGCTCGATCGGATGCCTACGGACGTCTCGTCGCCCACGCCGGTCCGGCCGAGGACCGCGGCGAGGTCGCGGCACCGCTTGCGTAGGCGCTTCTCGCTCACCGAGAGGCGCAGCTTGTGGAGCGCTGCCTTCACCAGGCGATTCCGTGGCGTGTCGGTGGTCAACTCTTCGAAGGTGCAGGCGATCTTGCCCTGCCGCAACAGGCTGCGGCGCTCAGTGCGGAGAGCGTCGATGCGCCCTCGCACACGAGTCAGGTCAGCCCGGCTGCGGTGAAACTCAAGAGTCAGGTTGCGCCGGATCCGGCGCTCGACAGCCCCGGTCAGGATCTCCGCGACAAGATCGGGAATCAGGTCGGGGCTCTCCTCTACGCCGTACCTCAGCCTGCTCGGGAGTTCTCGATAGAGCCGCGATGCATACAGCATCAACAGCCAGACGTTCCTGACTGGAATCGCGCCGATCATCCCCGACGGCGTCGCCGTCGGTGTCAACTGCCGAGCCCCTTGAGCAGATCCGCCTTGGCGGAGCGAGCCCTGTCGGTGGCATCGAACCAGTACTCGTCCAAGAGCGGCCCGATCTCAGTCTCCACCACCTGCGTGAACCATTGGACCGGGTCGGTGATGGCCGTCTCGTTGCTTGGCGTCACCACGCTGTGGCCGACCCGGAACTGCGGGCCGAGCAGGTCGTCATCAGATATGGTCTGGTTCAGCGTCGTCAGTCGCCGCTCGATGTCACCAAGGAACTCCGCGTCCAGCCCGCATTGCTCGCTGACCCAGGAGCGCCATGGGTCCCCGAAGACCGGTTCCAAGTCGATGAACGCGAATCGGCGTCGCAGTGCGAGGTCCACCAAGGCGAGCGACCGGTCGGCGACATTCATGGTGCCCACCACATAGAGATTGTCCGGAATGTGCACCCGCTCGTCGCCGTTTCGGGGATAGCTCAGCGCCAACGCCTCGTCGGGAGTGCGCTTGTCCGCCTCCAGCAGAGTGAGCATCTCCCCGAAGATCTGGGCCGGATTGCCCCGATTGATCTCCTCGATGACCACGACCAAGTTTCGTTCAGGTTCGTTCATGGTGTCAGTGACCGCGGTCAGGAATGGTCCGTCCACCAGGTCGAGACGGCTGTCACTCTCGCCACTGGGCCGCCAGCCCCGCACGAAATCCTCATAGGACAGGTTCGGGTGGAACTGCAACGGGCGCACCCGGCTTGGCGACCGGCTGCCGATGAGGGCGTACGCAAGCTTCTTGGCCAGCCAAGTCTTGCCGGTGCCCGGCGGCCCTTGGAGTATCAAGTTCTTCTTGACCCGCCATCGCTCCAGGATCGCCTCCAACTTGGTCCGTTCTAGGAAGCACCCCTCCGCCATGATGTCATCCACCGAATACGCTGGCTCGGATTCCGGTCTAGCGTTGTCACCGAACCTGTCACGCCAGTAGGGAAGGTTGCGGAACTTATCGATGTCTTGGTCTTGTCCTCCGAATGTGAAGTCGATAAGGCTCGTGGATCTATAATTCTGCGAAATCACTCTCCAGACGGTGGGCTGGTAGGTATAGAAGTACCATTCACGGTTCGGCTCGACAGGTGTCCAATCGACTGTGAGTCGTCGTCCGTCGCCTGGGTTGTTGGTCACCACGCCGACAGCCTTGATAGCCATCACTGCGACTGCGTGACCGCGATTGTCGAAGGGCAGGCCGTGCTTTCTGTTGTACGTGGACTTGATGGCAATACGATCGCCCACACGAATGGACTTGACGTCCTCAAGGTAGCGGTCCTTGAAGCCATGCTCCCAGACTCCTTCTCGGATGAAGCGGTCGGTCCGGTCTTCAGTGCCGCCCGCGAACGCTGCTCCCACGAACCACGCCGGACGCGGCCCGGCAGTGTCAGGATCTGGAGCCATGGGTGAACCTCCCGAATTCGGCTGTGGGCTCGGTGGGGATCGAACCCACGACCAAGGGATTATGAGTCCCCTGCTCTGACCACTGAGCTACGAGCCCGCTCCGACCCTACCGCCGCACAGGCTTGATGCCGGGTCAACGCGATCGACTCGGTCCCGCTTGTCGGTCACCTATCCGATGCCTGTCTGCCATGGCGTGCCCGGACTCGTCGGGTTGAACCGGACCTTCTGCACCTCCAAGGCTTCCAGACCGTCACGGCCAGCGGTCTGCACCCAGCTCTGCTGGCCATACCACATAGGTTCCAGGAGAGCAGCAACCTCGGTGGTGATACGATCGCCAGCGGCTAGTCGGACCGTCTCCCGGGGCAACCGGCCCAGCGCGCTCAGCGCTCTCAGGCGCGCCCGGCCACCGCGCTCGTGGGCGTCGAGGAGCAAGCCGATTCGTTGATGGCGTGAGAGCAGATGCGAGGCGACGTCGCCCTTCCGCTCGTCCTGGACGCCGCGTGGCGCCGGGAACGCATGGCCTGCCCGCACTGCGGCACCGCCGTCGGCAGCCGCGACCCGCGGCTGCGCGAGGAGCCGGTGCTCGACTCGATCCGTTGTGAATGCTCCCCCACCCAGATGGAGCAGCGCTGGAGCGCCCCGATTCACCCACCGAACACGGAGGGTCTCCGCTGGCCCGATTCTGCCATCGACGAGACGCGCCAGATGTACGCCGCGTCGGCGCTTGGCCGTCACGGGTTGACCTCGACAGCCGCCTTCTACTCTCATCGCAACGTCTGTGCGCTGGCCGCGTTGCGAGACGCCATCGATGACGTGGACGAGCCGCAGCTGCGCTCCAAGCTGCTGTTCGCGTTCACAGCGATTCTCACGAGGGCCAGCAAGCGCTACCAGTGGTCGCGGCGGCGTCCGCTCAACGCGGCCAACGCCAACTACTACGTGGCTCCCGTGTTCTACGAGTGGAACGTGTTCGACCTGTTCGCCCGCAAGGTTCGGGCGGCCGCCCGCTCCGACGAGTGGATCAAACGGACCCGTGGAGCGGCCGCAGTCTACGACACCGCCTGCGGCCCTAGCGTGCGCTACGAGATCGCCAGCGCCGACCGACTGCCGCTTCCGGACGACTCGGTGGACTACGTGTTCACGGACCCGCCGTTCGGTTCCAACATCTTCTACTCCGACATGAACCTGTTCCAAGAGGCGTGGCTGGACGCCACCACCGACCCGGCGATGGAGGCCGTCGTAGACCGGACCGACACCGGCGGGCCGCTCCGCACGGCGCAGCGTTACGAAGCGATCCTGACGGGAGGATTGAAGGAGTGCAGGCGAGTGCTGAAGCCTGGCGGACGCATCACCGTGCTGTTCGGGAACAGCTCGGGAGCCATGTGGCAGCTTCTGCAGCGCTCCATCGCCTCGGCCGGACTCGAAGTCGTTCCCGAGATGATCGCCGTCCTCGACAAGGGCCAGCGCTCGGTGAAGGGACTCGCCTCAGGCTTTGAGAATGTCGCCACGCTCGATCTGATGCTCACGCTACGAACTGCCTCCTGCCATTCGGAGCCCCTGCAGCCGCCGCCGGCCGGAGCTGTCGGGAGTCTCGTCGACAACCTGTTGGCGAACGACTCGGCAATCAGTCCCAGTGGGCTGTACGTGGCCTTGCTGGGCCACGGGATAGCCAACAGATGGGACCTCAGCAGGATCGACCTGCGACAGGTCACCGCGCGGCTTCGCGATGCCGAGTTCACGATCGACCGGCGCAGCGCCCTCGTCGTCCGCTCTGCCGAGGACTGAGGGCTCCAAGAAGCGCCCGATGACTTCGCTCATAGCGTCGTCATTCCGCGAACTCGAGTCTCAGCGTGACATGATTCGCGTGTCTTGCCGCAGCAAGATTCGCGGGTTTGAGCGCGCAGATACGTAGCATCGGGTCGCAGACCGCAAAAGCCACGAGGGCCGCACCGGTGCTGGAGGCGACGTGCCCACTCCGAACGAGAAACTGGCTTCATCGTTGGAGCAACTCGCACGCGTGCTCGACGACCAGCGCGACCGGCGCGTGCTTCGCTCGGCAGAGCTGTCGCGCACGCACAGAGAGCGCCTCATGCGCAACGGCTTCCTCCAGCGGGCCACAAAGGGGTGGTATTTCGCGGCCGATCCCGAGGCCCGGCAGGGCGACTCGACGAGGTGGTATAGCTGCTATTGGGAGTTCTGCGCCCGCTATTGCGAACATCGCTTCGGCGAGTCGTGGCACCTCTCGGCGGAGGGGTCCTTGTTGCGTCACGCCGGGGTGACCGCGATCCCCGATCAGGTGGTCGTCCGCTCGAGGGGCGCGTCGCATCATGTCGTCAATCTGCCCGGCAGCACGTCGCTGCTCCACCTCGTGGCGACTGACGCGGCTGAGCCGGCCGACGTGACGCTCGACGGCGACGGAATCCGGTTGCTGAGCATCGACGCTGCGCTCGTGCGGGCTTCGGGGCGCTTCTTCGGGGCGCACGAGGTTGCCGTGATGGCTGTTCTGGGGCAGATGGGAGATCACGGCCCGCTCCTGAGACGTCTGCTCGACGGCGCGCACACGACGATCGCCGGGCGCCTGGCGGGAGCGTTCAGAGCGGCTGGCCGGGCGGACATCGCCGACGAAGTGGTCCAGGCGATGCGCAGCGCCGGTCACGACACACGCGAGACCTGCCCATTCAGAGGTACGGCGCTGTCGTGGTCGCCGCGGGCGGTCGGGTATCCCGCGGCTGCGCGGCTGCGCCTCATGTGGGACAGGTTCAGAGGCGTGGTCGCTCACACGATGCCCCAGGACTGTGGGCTGCCGTCGGACGTCGGCGCCTACCTTGCCGCCGTCGATGACAGCTACACCCAGGACGCCTACCACTCGCTATCGATCGAGGGCTACCGGGTGTCGCCTGACCTCATCGATCGGGTTCGTGCCGGAATATGGAACCCTGACACCGACCTTGGCGGCGCGTCCACTCGCGATGCAATGGCAGCACTGGGCTACAGCCGGGCATTCGGGCAGGTCCGCGCGGCCGTGGAAGAAATCGTCCACGGCGCCGACGCCGCATCCCTGGTGCGCGACCGGCACCGCGACTGGTACCGGGCGCTCTTCGGGCCGTCGGTGGAGCTGGGAATCTTGACCGCGGGCGATCTCGAGGGCTACCGGCGCCGTCCCGTGTATCTGAGCGGCTCGCGCCATGTTCCCGTGCGGTGGGAGGCGGTGCCTGAGGCGATGGAGACGCTGTTCGAGCTGCTGGGCGAGGAAGCCGAGCCGTCGGTGCGGGCCGTGCTGGGGCACTTCTGCTTTGCGTACATCCATCCCTATCCGGACGGGAACGGCCGTCTGGCTCGCTTCATAATGAACCTCATGCTCGCTTCGGGCGGCTACTCCTGGACCGTGGTGCGGGTCGAGGACAGACAGGAATACATGGAGGCGCTAGAGCACGCGAGCGTGCGGCAGACCATCGAGCCGCTCGCCGAGTTCATCGCCGAGCGCGTAGCCGACGCTGCGTCCGGAGCGGGACGCTGACGACAACATCGGTCGGTCACATCGGTCAGACAACACCGGTGAATCACATCGGTCAGCCACTCTGAGCCGCTCGAACGACAGGGTGAACCGTGTGGATCGGGAGCCAACGGGGCAGAAGACGCCCACCGCGGAGGCTGGAAGAACGGCCGCTCGGAGACGAACTGGCGAAGGCCCCTCACCTACGCCGCGTCGCTCGGCCGGGTGCCGGTCGATCAGATCACCACGAGCGACCTCGCTCGGGTGCTGCTGCCCATCTGGCACGAGAAGCCCGAGACGGCCCGCAAGCTCCGCACCCGGCTCGGCATGGTCATGCGCTGGGCCATCGCGGAGGGCCACCGCAGCGACGACCCCGCCGGCCCGGCGCTCTTCGCAGCGCTCCCCAAGCACACCGCCCCGCCCAAGCACCACCGGAGCCTCCCCCACGGCGAGATCGCCGAGGCGCTGCGGATCGTGGAGCACTCGCCCCGAGCATGGCCAGTGTCGAAGGCGTGCCTTCGGTTCATCGTCGCTACCGCGTGCAGATCCGGCGAAGCCAGACTCGCCCGCTGGGACGAGATCGACGGCGACACCTGGACGATCCCCGGCGAGCGGACCAAGACTGACAGGCCCCTCATCGTGCCACTCTCGGCGATGGCCTTGGAAGCACTGGCCGAGGCCCGTGACTTCGCCGACGGCAGCGGGCACGTCTTCCCCGCCCCGACCGGCCGCGGGCGCTCACTCTCGGACTCGGGCCTGTCGAAGCTCCTGCGCGAGAACGACATTCCCGGCACTGTCCACGGGATGCGGGCGAGCTTCCGGAGCTGGGCAGCCGAGCAGGGCATCCCTCGCGAGGTGGCCGAAGCTCAACTCGGGCACGTCGCCGGGAAGATCGAGCGGGCATACCAGAGATCGGACCTGCTCGACGCCCGCCGCCGGGTCCTGGATGACTGGTCGGCCTATCTCTCGTCTATGTAGGTTGGGCCCCTTTTATCCCACCATAGGAGCCAGCCGGAAGATCCCTCGGATCATGCGAGCGATCACCCGAAGTCATGTTCCGGGCAGGGTCGCGGACCTCAGCTAGGCGTGTTCCCGGCTAGTGCGGCGTACGGCGTGAGCCGTCAGTGGCTGGGCGGGCGGGGTCTTGTGACGTCGATGACGATCACCGAGATCTTGCGTCGTTCGTCCTCGGTCAGATCCTGGGTGAGTCGCTGCGCGAGCTCTTCGGGAGTGCTGGGACGGTTGCCTTTAGGTGGTCGCGGGGTGCTGTCGGTTCCGAACCAGAGCACCACGTAGATGCCGTAGCCGGAAATTGTTGGGTCGGTCGTGTACTGGCCTATGAGCTGGGAACGAAGCGCGCGCCAGAGGTCGCGGTGCGAGTTCCGCTTGATCTCGATCGGGACGTTGAAGTCGGGGCCTTCAGCGCGGATGTCAGCCCGCCAACTTGAGACATAGGCGGCTTCGGGGGACATGTTCACCTTGACGGGAAGTCGTTCTCTAAGGACGAGTCGTTCTCTCAAGGTTGCCAGCAGCGTGTCGCGGCAGGCGTTCTCGGGTCTCGGCTCTGTCGGCAGTCCGTTCGGGTCCAGGTTCCAGAAGTGACTCCACTTGTTGGCGTTGTCGCCGCGAACCTCTTTGGAGAGGTCTGCGAGCCGGTCGTCGACCAGCGCGGCGAGGTCAGCTGCATTGGCCGGTGCCTGGTCGTTGAGCGCAGCCTGGACCTCATGGACGCTGGGGTGGCAGTACGAGGCGTCCCTGTTAATCACTCGTTGACGCTCCTGGGCGACTACGAGATGGTCGCGCCAGCCCGTGAGATGCGGATCGGCCACGAGGCCTGCGAGGGCCTGGCGCGCCTCGTCGCCAGCAACCGCGGCGAGCTGTCTGATCAAGCTGTCGATGAGTTCCGATGTGTCGATCTTCAACGTGTAGTAGCCGTTGGGGTACAGCGGAGCATCACACCAATTCCCCAGTATCCCGATCATCTCGTGGAGCGTCGCCGGATCTGTGATGTCGGCCAGGATCGAGCGGCCACGGTCGTGGCGGTCCCACACCGATCTCAGGAACCGGGCCAGATGTCCGACTCGGGTCTCGCTCTCCACCAGATCGGGCCTCAACTGCTGCAGCCGGTCGCCCTGGGAGATGAGCGCATCGGTCGCCCACCATCTGATTCGCTGCGCGACCGGCACGCTCTTCAACTGCTGCTTGTGTCGGGCGAGGGTAAGGAGCTCGGTCTTTTCTGGATGGTCCAGCGCCTCGGTGAGCAGTCTGTCCAGCAGGTTCATCTGTTCGTTGGAGCTGCGGGTCGGAAAGGCCTGGAGGAGCTTCAGCCTCACGTCGTGGACCAGGGTCTCATGGCCGGCGATAGCGTCCAGGGCGTCGATGCCCGACGGGAATCGCTCACCTGCTCGCACCCCTGCGACGGCGCACCTGCACAGGACATCCAGCACCAGGTCGGGATCGCGCTGGAGCCAGCGCACATACCAGTGCGGCTCACACGGAGGATGCGGCTGATTGAGAGCCTCCAAGGGGTCTTGGCTGACCCGGCCGTGCCAGTGCTGCCCGTAGTCGTGGCGCTCCGCGACGCAGTAGTAGATGGCGAGGACGTCGCGCTTGCGGGTGTCGTCGAGCCCGTCGAGCCGATCCGGGTCCCTGAAGTCAAGCAAGTGAAGGCTGGCCAGCACCGGGTAGGCCAGCGCCGACTGCCTCGATTGGGAGTGCAATGAGATTGTCTCGTCCACCGAGGGAACGTCGTCGCGAAGCACGGCGCCGCGCAGCGCCGCCATAACCGCGGCAAGGAGTTGTGCGTCGCCTCCGATGAAGTCGCTCACCCGCTGCGGCGGAGACGCATTCTCGTCGTCTGCGAACATGCCGAGATAGGTCATCGCCAACGAGTGCAGGTTCGGGGGTGAGAACCGGTTCTCCCACAACTCGGACTGGTGCTCGCTCAAGGCTTCCGCCCATTCCTCGCGCTGTTGTCGCCGCTCCTCGTCCCGGCGTTGCCGTTGCTCCTCGATCTCCGTGCGGTGTTCGTCAGAAGGCGGAGGATCTGGACGGGGCTGCAGCAACTCGTCCAGGCGCCGTTCGAGCGGGGGGTGGCCGCGGGTGCGTTCGCGCATTGTTTCGACGGTGAGCCCCTCGCTCAGCGATGGGTCTCTCCGCGAGGCATGAGCGTGACCCAGCAGCACAAGCGAGACGGCCGGCTCGGCGTTCACTAAGGCGACAGCCTGGTCGAGGCACCACAGCCCGAAGTCAGGGGGCAGTTGGCTGCCGTGGAGCACTTCGCTGTGCCTGAAGTGCCAGAACGGGTGTGTCTCCGGATCGTCATCGGCTACGGGCGACTTGAGAGACTCCAGATACGCGGCCATCTGGATCTCGGGATGATTCTCTAGCCAGGCTCGAACACCGGCTGAGGAACTCTGATCGTTGTAGGACAGGCTCCGGTTCGCCACGCCGAGCCATCCAGCCAGATGTGCCGGTTCGACATTCTCGCCGTGGACGCTGAGCGCCTCCTCAAGCACTCGAAGCGGCAGATCGCCCCAGCGCGCTTCGATCAAGGCAGGCACCAGCTCAGCGGCGTGTTCGGACAGCGCGTCGAGCAGCTCAGCCAGGTGGAGTTCCCGAGAGCGCTCCAGAAGGACCCTGTCGACAAACGCCCATAGACGGCCGAAATAGTTGTCTTGACTTCGGGCAACTATGTGGCGCCACACATCTGAGGGTCCAACCACGTCCGGGTACAACTCCATGAGCAGGATCCCGCGCAGGTCGTCGTCCGGGTCGCTGACTGAGCCAGCGTGGATGGCGCCCAACAGGCTTGTGAGGGTCCCCTCCCAGTCGTCGCGGTCGGCAGAGATGTGCAGGAAGGCACTCAGAGCCCGCCTCCGAAGCGGGGCCGACACCGCGTCGTCGCGGACGATGGCCACCAGTTCCGGCACCAGATCGGCGACGGCGCTTGGGGGCTCCGCATATCGCAGCGCGCCGAGGATCAGAGCCGCAAGTCGGTTGTCACCGATCTCCCGCTGTCCATCGGTGAGGCGCCGTCCGCCAGCGACGAGCGCTTCGTCACCGATGCCCTTGCTCACCCCAGCGAGGGCCTCCCTCATGGCGGGCACCATCGGAGCCGACGCCAGGGAGCGAAACGCCCAGGCCGTCTCGTGTCGGCACGCATCATCGAGCATCAAGGCTCCCGGCAGCGCCTCCAGCAGGCGTCGCTGCTCGTCAAGGTCGAATCGCTCGATGTCGCCGTAAAGGCCCACACCCACCGGATCGGCCGCGATCAGATGGAGGCGGGCCTTGAGAGAGTGAGCAGCCAGCCTCGCCGACAGGCCCCGCAGCGCAGTCACGACTCGCCCGTCTCTGGAGCCCGTCATGAGCGCCGCCACTCTTCTCGCCGACAGCCCGGCCTCGATTCGACGCGCCAGATGGCGGCCGGCCAGGAACTCTGCTACCTGGCGGTGCAGTGGAGCGAATGCCCCCTCGGCCTCCGTCATGCCGACGGCGGTGAACAGCTTCGTGGACAGGGCGTGTTCGAGTTCGTCGCGTGCCAGCGCGGCGGGAGGGTCGTTGAGGTCGTTCAAGCCCACGAGTTCGGGATCGCCGTTGTGCACAGACGCCGAGCACGCGTCAGTGCCGGCGAGCAGCATCAGCGCGCACAGGTAGCCCGCGGCGTCCATCACTGTCTCCCGTGGCATGTCGTTGCGAGCCGCACGATGGTTGTCGTTGTGCTCGGCCGAAAGAAGCCGGCAGGCCCTGTCCAATATCTCTTGGCGGCTGCGGGGCCAGTCTCCGCCCTGTCTGGCCACTCGAGCCAGCAGGTCGAGCATCAGGGGGTTGCCGAGCATGGCGCCGACGCCATTCAGGTGGGCCTTCCGCACGAACTCTTCGACGTCGTCGATCTGGTGCTTCGAGCGCAGCAGTTCGTCCACGCCGCCCGCGTCGAGGGGATCGAGTCTTAGGACTGTGACCTCCGAGTCGGGCGAGACGGCTCGGAGATGCTGGCGGTCGTTCGAGCCGAGCCAGTCTGCTTCGCGGCAGGAGAGGCGGAAGCTGGACGTTCCGAGCCGGGCGAGCTTGGCGCGAATCTCGTCGAACGGGGCGCGCGAGTCGGTCGAACCGGCCCGTGCCTCGTCCAGGCCGTCGATGAAGAGGGTCTTGTCGCGCCACTGGGGCCGCGAGTCCAAGTCGAATGTCCTGAAGTCACGCGCGCTGACAACCCACGCGGCATCGTCGCCGAGAGCCTCCTGCTCCCTGTCGAACTCGAACGTCTTGCCCGCTCCGGGATCACCGAGCAGCACATAGGCCGGTACGGAGCGGAACTCGCTGAGCGGCCTGGACTCGCCAATTTCGACGCCGCTGCCGGGACCCTTCACCTCTCGAAGCTCGCGGCAGGTTCGAGGGACTTCCACGCTCACGCCATCACACGCCCTCCTGGCAGGACTCTCGGACCCACTCATGGCGTGTCGATCCAATGGTCGGCCGGCCGCGACAGGAACTCGTCGAGCGTCACGTCGGCGCCGACGGTGAGCACCGCCCTTGGGCTGCAGCGCTGCATGAACGCCGAAATCGCAGAGGATCTCGCAGGCGTGACTCCGCTCTTCACCTCGATCCCGACCAGGTTGGGGCCCCTTTGCAGGACGAAGTCCACCTCGTCGTTCCGGTGTCTCCAGTACTTGACAGTGGTGCTCGAGGAAGCGGTGTTGACCAGGTGCGCCCCGACCGAGCTCTCGACCATCCGACCCCAGTGGGACCGGTCGGCGCGGGCCTCGTCGAAGCTGTAGCCGCCAACGGCCGCCATGAACGCCGTGTCGAGAACGTTGAGCTTCGGCGTCGACGCCCTCACCGAGACCGGGCCTCCGGTGTGGTTGGACAGTCCGGTCAGCAGTCCCGCTTGAGACAGCAGGTGCAGGTATCGCGTCAACGTGGTCGTGTTGCCCGCATCCTGGAGATGCCCGAGCATCTTGTTGTAGGACAGGATCTGTCCAGAGCAGCGCGAGCCGAACTCGAACAGCTGCCTGAGCAGCGCAGGCTTGTCGACCCGCTGCATCTCCAACACATCTCGCTCGATGCTGGGCTCGATCAGAGCGCTGCGCACGTAGCCGCCCCAGCGGTCAGGATCGCCGACGAGGCCGGCCGCCCCAGGACAGCCACCGAAGTAGACGTACTGGTCCAGCGTGAAGCCGAAGGCCTCGGCCATCTCCAAGTAGGACCAGTGCTCGAACCGGATCGTCTCGAAGCGCCCGGCAAGGCTCTCGTCCATTCCGGCCTTCATCAGCAGCGGGGCCGAGCCGATGAGGACCACCCGCAGCGGGCAGCCGCTCTTGCGGTCGGCGTCCCACCGGCCCTTCACCACATCCGACCAGCGCTCAACCTTGTGAATCTCGTCGAGCACCAGAACGAAGCCCCTATCCGAGTTCCACGCCTTCTGACGGCTGTCGCGCCACACCCTCTCCAACCAGCGCGAGTCGCGCTCGGGCGGTCCGATCTCGAAGCTGTCGGCATCGGTGGGCAAGGGTCCACCCACAGGAACGGACTCGGGCTCATCGGCCGCCACATGGACGCCTGCTAGACGAGTGGCAGCCAGTGCCTGCAGCGCGGCCGTCGTCTTGCCGGTCTGGCGCGGCCCGAAGACCGCGATAAGGCGTCGCGGCTTCTCCTCGATCCGTTCGACTAGCGTCTGCACCTGTCGGCGCCGGAACCTTTGCACCAGGGCTCGAATCTAACACCTATATCATTGAGCACATATACTCAACAGAGTAGGTAAGGCGTGACACCTGAGTCCTCGGCGCTACCGTCTTGCCTGCGACGAGCATGGCTTCGAGAAGGTGGTCGTGTTCACGGAATACGCCGACACCGCCACCTACATAGGCGCCGCGCTCGCGGAGCGCGGCGTCGACGGAGTGGAGGCGGTCACCGGCTCCGACGCCGACCCCACCCTGGCCGCCCGCAGACTCTCGCCGCTGTCCAACGCGTCGCTGGGCGGGATGCCCAAAGGCAAAGAGCCCATACGGGTGCTGGTGTCCACCGACGTGTTGTCAGAAGGCCAGAACCTCCAGGACGCCCGCGTGGTGGTGAACTACGACTTGCCGTGGGCGGTGGTGCGGATGGTGCAGCGCGCCGGGCGCGTGGACCGCATCGGTCAGACCGCCGACGAGGTGGTCGTCGCCTCGATGCTCCCACCCGGTGGCGTCGAGGAGGTGATCGGCAATCACCGTCGCATCCGGGAGCGGCTCGACGCGAACGCCGTCGTGTTCGGCGGAGGAGAGCGGTTCTTCGGTACCGACGACGAGGAAGCCGCCCTACGCGACGCGATCTACAACGAAGATCCTCCCGACGACGCCGACGCCGACGCTGACGTTGATGTGGTGTCGATTTCTTATATCAATAGTTAAGGGCTCCGGGGGTGGGACTCGAACCCACAACCTAGCGGTTAACAGCCGCTTGCTCTGCCGGTTGAGCTACCCCGGATCGGTCTGCGAGGCTACCAGCGTCCATGGCGTGGCCCCCTCCGAGCGGACGCCGTGCTCGACGAGCCACGGAAGCAGGCCGGCCAGCGCCTCGGTGCGGGTATCGCGCTCCTCGAGCCGCTCCGTCTGCGACTTGAGCCAGGCGAGGCTGACGCTGCACTGCTGGCGCAGGTTGGGATCCTCCGCTGACGCCGCGGTGCGGCGCAGGTCGTTCATGGCCCGGCGGGCGGTGAGTCGAGCGATCCGGGCGAGCACCTCGTCGATGGCCGCGCTGCCCGCGTCGACGGCCAGCCGGCGCAGGAGCTGCGCTGCCTGTGGCGAGGCGGAGTCGGCGGCCGCGGCCACGACGCGGTGCTCCTCGAGCGCCTTGAAGGCCTCGCGGCGCACCGGGTCGCCGAACAGCGTCTCGTGCAGGTGGCCCGCGACCTCCTCGGGACGGTGGATGGCCAGTTGCAGCGCCTCGTCCTCCGGCGTGAGGCGCTGCTCGGCGGCTGCTCCCTCCGCACTGTCGCGGCGCGCCGGAGCCATGCTGGGCCCGCCGGACGCGAAGCGGCGCAGATGGTCGGGATCCACGCGGCACCGGTCCGCGATCTCGACTACGTAACGGTCGCGGACCACCGGGTCGGGGTGCTCGTTGACCACTCCCACGGCCCGCTCGGCGTGCCGGGCCCGGCTCTCGATGGTGGACAGGTCGGCGCCGGCCAGTGCCCGGTCGACCCGGAACTGCAGCAGCGGCACCGCGTCCTGCACGGCTCGTCGCAGCTCGTCGGGGTCGGAGCGGCCCAGGTCTCCGGGATCCTGGCCGGCGGGCAGGTCGGCGACCAGCACCTCCAGCTCGAACTGGCGCTCCCAGGCATAGACCCGCGACGCGGCCGCCGCGCCGGCCGCGTCGGCGTCGAAGGCCAGCACCAGCCTGCCGGCCGAGAAGCGCTTCAGGAGCCGGACGTGGTCCTCGGTGAGGGCGGTGCCGCAGGTGGCCACGGCCAGCTCGATTCCGGCCTCGGCGCAGCCGATGACGTCGGTGTAGCCCTCGCACACCACCGCCCGGCCCTCCTTGACGATCTGGCGGCGGTGCTCGTGCAGCCCGTACAGGACCCTGCTCTTGTCGTAGGTCCTGGCATCGGTCGATGTGTTCAGGTACTTGGGGCCGCCGGCGTCGGGGAGTACCCGGCCGCCGAAGCCGACCACCTCGCCCCGCTCGTCGTCGATGGGGAACAGCACGCGGCCCCGGAAGAAGTCCTGCTGGCGGCCGCCCCGGTTCACGAACCCGAGGCCGGAGTCGCGCAGATCGTCATCGGTGAGCTTCAAGTGGCGCGCCAGCACATCCCAATCGTCGGGGGCCCACCCCAGCTTCCAGCGTCGTACTAGTTCGCCGTCGTAGCCGCGCGACCTCAGGTAGTGCCGGGCCGGGCCGCCGTCGCGGCCGTCGAGCAGGCGCTGGTGGTAGAAGTCCCTGGCCCTCTCCACCGCTTCCAGCAGCCGCTTGCGCCTGCTGCGGGCCGCGCCCTCGTCGTGGCTGGTGTAGTGCAACTGGATGCCGGCCCTGGCGGCCAGCGTCTCGACCGCCCCCGCGAAGTCGAGGCCCTCTATCTCCTGCACGAAGGTGATCACGTCGCCGCTGCGCTGGCACCCGAAGCAGTAGTAGACGCCCTTCTCGGGCGACACCGACAGCGACGGGGTGCGCTCGCCGTGGAGCGGGCAGCGGGCCATCCACTGCCGCCCGGACCGCTTTATCTCGGTGTGCTCGCTGATGACGGCGACAATGTCGGTGGCGGCCCGGACCTTCGCTATGTCGTCGGCGACGATCCCCATCGCGGCCGAACATACCAGCGCCATCGGACGACGGCGGATCGACTCCGTGTGCGCATCGGGCGGATCACTGCAGACGGTCGGTGAGATAGTCGGGCAGACGGTCGATGCTCACCCGGTCCTGGGCCATGGTGTCGCGGTCGCGCACGGTGACGGCGTCGTCGTCGAGGGTGTCGAAGTCGACGGTCACACACAGCGGCGTGCCGATCTCGTCCTGGCGGCGGTAGCGGCGGCCGATGGCCTGGGTCTCGTCGTAGTCGCAGCTCCAGCGTCCCTTGAGCAGGTCGAAGACCCGCTGCGCCACCGGCACCAGCACGTCCTTGCGAGACAGGGGAAGCACCGCGGCCACATATGGGGCCAACCGGTGGTCGAGACGCAGCACGACCCGCTCGGCGTCGTTGACGACCTCGGTGTCGTAGGCCGACATCAGGAAGGCCATGGCGGCCCGGGTCGCGCCCGCGGCCGGCTCGATCACGTGGGGCACGTAGTGCTCGCCGGTGGCCGGGTCGAAGTACTCGAGGCGCTCGCCGGAGCGCTCGGAGTGGCAGCGCAGGTCGTAGTCGCCCCGGTTGGCGATGCCCTCGAGCTCGTCCCAGCCCCACGGGAACAGGAACTCCACGTCGGAGGTGGCCGACGAGTAGTGGCTCAACTCGTCGGCTCCGTGGGCCCGCAGTCGCACGGACTCGGCCTTGATGCCGAGGTCCAGGTACCACTGGTGGCGGGCCCGGCACCAATGCTCGAACCAGTCGGCGGCGGAGTCCGGCGGGACGAAGTACTCCATCTCCATCTGCTCGAACTCGCGGGTGCGGAACACGAAGTTGCCCGGCGTGATCTCGTTGCGGAACGACTTGCCGATCTGGGCGATGCCGAACGGCGGGCGCTTGCGGCTGGCCCGCAGCACGTTGGCGAAGTTGATGAACATGCCCTGGGCGGTCTCGGGCCGCAGGTAGACCTGCGCGGCCGAGTCGGCCACCGGCCCGGCGTGGGTGGAGAACATCAGGTTGAACTGCCGGGGCTCGGTCAGCTGGCCGCGCGCGCCGCACGCGGGGCAGACCTCGGGATCCTCCAGCTTGTCGGCCCGGTGGCGGGCCCCGCAGGCGCGGCAGTCCACCATCGGATCGGTGAAGTTGTCGAGGTGGCCCGAGGCCTCCCACACCGCCGGCGGTGACAGGATCGACGCGTCCAGGCCGACCACGTCGTGGCGCATCTGCACCATCGACCGCCACCACTGCTCCTTGACGTTGCGCAGCAGCAGCACACCGAGCGGTCCGTAGTCGTAGGCGGAACGGAAGCCGCCGTAGATCTCCGCGGATCGGAACGCGAAGCCGCGCCGCACGCAGAGGTTGACGATCGTGTCGAACAGATCGGGATCGGTCGACGGCTCGGCCATGGCAGGCAAGGCTAGGGCTCCGCCCGGCCTCTGGGAGTTATACGTCGTCCAGCACGGTCACTGATCGCAGGCGCCGTTCCAGGTGGGCCTCCATGGCGGCGGTGGCCAGGGCCACGACCTCCCCAGCCGTCTCGCCGAGCGGCTGTCGCAGCACGGCCGCGAGCCGGCCACCGAGCATCGCTCGCAGCATGTCGAGCGCCTCCGGGCTGACCGGCCTACCCAGGCGGCAGTCGCGGCACAGCACGCCACCGGAGTGCGCGTCGATCGCCACCAGCGCTCCGGCGGCTCCGCAGCTCACACAGTTGTCGAGTGCGGGCTGCACCCCTTCCAGGGCCAGCAGCTTCAGGAAGAATCCGGCGACCACCAGGGGGCTGTCGATGCGGTCCAGTGTGGCCAGGGCCCGCACCAGCATCATGTGGCGGTCGGGATCACCGCCGGTCTCGGGCGCGAGCTGATCGACCGCCTCCAGCATCGCCGAGGCCCGCGCGAACCGCTCGGGATCGGACCGGAGGCTGCCGAAGCGGTCGATGGTCTCGGCCTGGGTGACGGTGTCGAGCTCACCCCGGCCCCGGTAGAGCTGGACAGCCACATGGCAGGCCGGCTCCAGGCGGGCGCCGAACTTCGAGCGGGTGCGGCGCACTCCCTTGGCCACGCCCCGGACCTTGCCGTTGCCCAGGGTGTGCAGGCTCACGATGCGGTCGGCCTCGCCCAGCTTCCACGTGCGCAGCACCACGGCCTCGTCGCGGTAGAGGCCCACCCGCTCGGCCTCTAGCCGTCGCCGTTGGTCGTGCTTGCCTGGGAGGCTCCGTTGGGCGACACCTGGCCGAACCTGCGCTCGCGCTCCTGGTAGGCCCGGATCGCCTCGTAGAGGTCGCCCCGCCGGAAGTCGGGCCACGCGGTGTCGGTGAAGTACAGCTCGCTGTAGGCAAGCTCCCACAGCAGGAAGTTGGAGGTGCGGAACTCCCCGGAGGTGCGGATCATCAAGTCCGGCTCGGGCATCTCCGGGTCGTAGAGCCGGCGGGCGATGGTGCGCTCGGTGATCCGATCGGCTGAGATCCCCGCGTTCACGACCGCCCGGACCGCATCCACGATCTCGGCCCGGCCGCCGTAGTTGAAGGCGATGGTGAAGGTCATGCGGCTGTTGTGCTTGGTCAGCTCGATGGTCTCGTCCATGAGATCGAGCAGCCGCTTGGGCACCCGGCGGTCGCGGCGACCCACGAAGCGGACCCTCACTCCCCGCTCGTGCAGCTCGTCGCGCCGGCGCAGCAGGATGTCCTCGTTGAACTCGAGCAGGAAGCGGACCTCGGCGGCCGGCCGCCGCCAGTTCTCAGTGCTGAACGCGTACACCGTCAGCCACTCCACGCCGATGTCGAGGGCGCCGTCCACCACATCGAACAGGGCTTCCTCGCCGGCCCGGTGGCCCTCGGTGCGGGGCAGGCCCCGTGACTGGGCCCAGCGGCCGTTGCCGTCCATCACGCACGCGATGTGCGAGGGGACGCGGTCCAAGTCCAGCGCGGCAGTGATCACCACCGTGAACCTACCGCCTGGCCCGCCCAGGCGGTGCGCATTCTCGAGTCGGCTCGATCCGGCCGGCCTCGGGTCCGGCAGCGACTGGCTCAGGTGGTGGAGTTCCGACCGTCACCGGGGGGTGTAGTGGCTGGCCCGGGCCCGGCGCTGCCAGTTCTTGTCCACCCGCACCGCAAGCTGCAGGTAGGTCCCGTCGGGGAGCTGGGAGCGCACCGCGGTGCCCACCGATTTGAGCGTCGATCCGCCCTTCCCGATGACGATGGCCTTCTGGGACGGGCGTTCCACCAGTACCTCGCAACGGATCAGCGGCCACTCGTAGTCGGTGACCCGGGTCGCGATCGCGTGGGGCAGCTCGTGACGGGTCGACTTCAGGAGCTCCTCTCGCACCAGCTCGGCCACCCAGAACGCCTCCGAGCAGTCCGACACGGTGCCGGGCTCATACAGCGCCGGACCCTCGGGCAGCCGGTCCACCAGGTGATCGACGAGGGCCTCGACGCCCTCACCGGTGCGCCCACTGACCGGGAAGTAGGCCTCGAAGTCGAGCTCCGCCGTCGCGGCGAGCTGCTTGAGCATCGCCGAGGGCCCGACCAGGTCGGACTTGGTTACCACCATGATCGAGTCGGGAGGAAGCGACCGGGCGATGAAGGCGTCGCCCCGCCCGTAGGGGGCCGACGCGTCGACCACCAGGCAGGCCAGGTCGGTCCCGTGCACCGCCTCCGACGCGACCGCATTCAGGCTGCGCCCGTGGGCCGTGCGGGGCTTGTGGATCCCGGGCGTGTCCACGAACACGACCTGGGCGTCGGGGCGGGTCAGCACGCCCCGCACCGGCGTGCGGGTGGTCTGAGGCTTGCTGGACGTGATCGACACCTTCTGCCCGATCATCCGGTTGATCAGCGTCGACTTGCCCGAGTTGGGACGGCCGGCCAGCGTGACGATCCCGCAACGATGCGGGCTGGTGCCAGGTCCGGAATCGGGGGCCGTCATGTACGGGTGAGCCTGACCCGGGTGATGCGGCGGCCCTGCATGTGCTCCACCTGGAGTTGGAGGCCGTCCATCTCCACCGTCTCGCCCACCTCGGGCACATGGCCCAGAGTCCCGAATATCAGACCACCCACCGTGTCCCAGTCGTCGTCGGGGAGGGCCGCCCCCACCAGCGTGTTGAGTTGGTCCACGGGCATACGGCCGTGGACCAGCGCCTCCCCGCCCGCCAGCGGCTCCAGCAGCGGCTCGGGCCGGTCGAACTCGTCGACGATCTCACCGACCAGCTCCTCGACGAGGTCCTCTAGGGTGACGAGCCCGGCCGTGCCGCCGTACTCGTCCACCACGATCGCCAGGTGTCCTCCCGCGGTGCGCATCTCCTTGAGCAGCTGGTCCACCCGCTTCGTCTCGGGAACGAACATCGCCCGCCGCATCGACTCGCGCACCGGACCCTCGCCCCCGCCCGATCGCTCTGTGCCGGCCAGATCCTTCAGAAGCACGACTCCCACGATGTCGTCGATGTTGTCGCGGCGCACCGGGAGGCGGCTCAGCCCCCGGGAGATGGCCAGCTCCAGCGCGGCTGTCACCGTCGCGGTGGCGTCCACGGTCACCATGTCGGCGCGGGGGGCCATGACCTCGCGCACCACAGTGCGGTCGAGGGCCAGCGCGGACGCGATCATGTCGCGCTCGGCGTCCTCGATCGTGTCGGCCTCGGCCGCGGCATCCGTGAGCGCGATCAGCTCGTCCTCGCTGACCGGCGGCGCGTCGGCGCGACCCCGAGCCGGCAGGCGGCGCAGGCGTCGGCGCAACGACGCGGCCGCGCCGATGCGCCGGGTCCCGTCGGTCGACGTGGGGTCGCTCACCGCGCCGTGAAGGTGTGCGGAGAGGTCACGGCCGCTGGTGGTGCGCGGCCAGGATCTGCCGCTCGCGGGCCTGCATGGCCGCCGCGTCCGTATCGGATTGGTGGTCGTATCCCAGGACGTGCAGCACCCCGTGCACCACCAGCAGCGCCAGCTCGTCGCCGAGGCTGCCGTCGTGCCCGCCTCCGGCATGGTCAGGCGCCTGATCGGCTGCATAGGCGGGGCACACCACAACGTCTCCCAGCAACGGCATCTGCTCCGGCAGGTGGACGGAGCCTCGGGCCCCGTCGATGGGGAAGGCGAGAACGTCGGTGGGCCCGGGCGAGCCCATGTGGCTCGAGTTGAGCTCGGACATGGCATCGGGATCCACGAAGCGCAGGCCGAGCTCGCCCCGACCGACCCCCTCGTCCTGCAGCACCGCCGCGGCCAGCCCGGCCCACCGCTCGGCCTGAACCCGGTAGTGCCCCCGGCCGGACGGCGATCGCTCGTCGGAGGCATGGACGACCGTGCCGGAGGCGACTGGGGCCATCTAGCCGGATCCCCCGGGCGTCGCCCTGGCCCTGTCATAGGCCGTCACGATGTCGGCGACGATGCGGTGGCGCACCACGTCGCGGCTGGTGAGGTGCACGAACCCGATGCCGTCGATGCTCCCGAGGAGCTTCTCGATTCCTGTGAGGCCGCTGCGCCCGCCGTCGACATCGACCTGGGTCACGTCGCCGGTCACGACCGCCCGGGAGCCGAAGCCGATACGGGTCAGGAACATCTTCATCTGCTCGGGGGTGGTGTTCTGGGCCTCGTCGAGGATGATGAAGCTCGAGTTGAGGGTGCGACCCCGCATGAAGGCCAGCGGCGCCACCTCCACCGCACCCTGCTCCAGGAGGCGCTCCATGCCCTCGCTGCCGACCATGTCGTACAGGGCGTCGTAGAGGGGGCGCAGATAGGGGTCGACCTTGGCCATCAAGTCCCCGGGCAGGAACCCGAGCCTCTCCCCCGCCTCCACTGCGGGCCGGGTGAGGATGATCCGGCTGACCTCGTCGTTGTGGAGCGCCCGGACCGCCATCGCGACTGCCAGCCAGCTCTTGCCCGTGCCCGCCGGCCCGATGCTGAAGGTGATCACGCTCTGGTCGATCACGTCCACGTATCGCTTCTGCCCCGCCGACTTGGGGCGGACGATGCGGCCACCGGCGGTGCGCAGCACGTCGTGGGTCAGAACCTCTGAGGCCCGGACATTGCTGCGCACCATGTCGATGGTCCGGTCGATGGTGCGGACGTCGAGGCGCTGGCCGTGCTCTAAGAGCAGGATCAGCTCCTCGAAGAGCCGGGCGACGGTCTCGGCCTCGTCTCCGAGGACGCTCACCTCGTTGCCCCGCAGATGGATGCTGCTGCCGGGAAAGGCGCTCTCCAACTGCCGGAGGTTCGCATCGTGCTCGCCCACCAAGGGCCCGAGCAAGTGGTTGGCGGGGACGCGGATGGTGGCGGCGGTCTCGGACATGCGTGGTGTCTACACGAGAGACTACACGAAGAGGGCCCGGGCACCCGGCCGGGCTGGATCCCCGGCTAGGAACGAGGCCGTTGGTGGCGCCTCTGGCGGTCGAGGAACCGGTAGACGTCGAGCAGGTCGATCCCGGGGAACGGCACGAAGGACCGCTGCGAGGGCGGCAGAGCCGACAGCACGTGGCTGCGCTCGGCAGCCGAGGGCCAGGCGACGCCCTCCCACTCGCTCACCAGTCGCGGGTCTGGCTCGATGTCCTTGGAGCGGGCGTGCTCGCGCCGCAGCGTCTGCGAGCCGCGGAAGTGCCCGGCATGCTCGGCTGTGGTGCCTAGCGTGATCGCGTAGGGGTAGCGGTCGGTCTCGGTCTCGATGTAGGTGATGCAGAAGTACTCACCCCCATCGAGCACGGTGTACTGCTCATGCAGCAGGAAGTGACCTTGAGCGCCCCAGGCTTGGCGGGCGCCCCATTGGCGGGGGACGCGCTCGCCCTCGAGCCCGCCGTCGGCGGTGACCGGGAAGGGCAGCCCGTCGTTCTCGTACGCCTTCGAGATCACTCCCTCGGCGTCGGTCCGCAGGAAGTGCACCGGCAGTCCGAGGTGGACCGTGGCCAGGTTGGTGAAGCGGTGCGCAGCCATCTCGTAGGAGATGTAGAAGGTCTCCTTGAGATCCTCGACGCTGATGTCGCCCTGCCGCTTGGCCTCGCTCAGCAGGTCGATCGCGGGTTCCTCGGGCGCGAGCACCGCAGCGGAGAAGTAGTTCGACTCGATCCTCTGCCGGAGGTAGTCGTCGAAGTCCGCGGTGTCGGAGTGCTCCAGCGCGAAGTGGCCGAGCGTCTGCAGAACCACCGATCGCGCCTGGCGGACCTTCACGTCGTCCTGGTCGCCGATGTAGATCACCCTGTCGCGGGTGTCGGTGATCGAGCGGGCCGTTCGGGGGAGCCCGACAACACGCTGGATGCGGAAGCCGTAGCTGCTCACCAGCTCGGTGAGGACCCTCTCGCTGATCGGCCCCGATCCGGGGTAGCCGGCCCGCGAGAGACCCTCGGCGGCGATCTTCTCGATGTCGGCGAAATAGTTGTGCCGGTCGCGCATCTGGCGGCGCAGCTCGGAGTTGGCCTTGCGTGCGCCCTCGGTGGCGTCGGCCGGGCTCCCGGCCTGCTCGCAGACCGCCCGACCGAGGCCCACGAGGTGCTCCAGGACCTCATCGCTGAGCCGCGCCGAGGGCTTGAGGGCGGGCAGGCCCAGCTCCCGGTAGGCCGGATCGTCCTGGATCCGTAGCAGGGCCAGCTCCAGCTCGGCGCGGCGGTCGGGCGGGGCGTCGGCGAGCAGGTCGGCGGTGGTGGTCCCCAGCGCGTCGGCTAGGTCGCCCAGCACGCCGAGACGGGGCTCGACTCTGCCGTTCTCCAGCCGGGACAGGTAGGCGGGCGGCCGTCCCGTCCGTTCTGCCAGGTCGGCGAGGGTGAGGCTTTGGCTTCGCCGGGCGTGGCGCAGACGGCGACCGAGCACGAGCAGGTCGGGTTCGGAGGACATAGAGAAAAGAATCGCAGATTTTGCCTGAGCTGACAACATTGACGCTTGTCTGCGTAGCAGAACTCTGACAATCATCACCCCTGCGGCGGGTTCAGTCGGGTCGGTGGTACACGTCTGATCGGCGACGGCTGCGGGTGAAGACGAGCTGCCAGAGCTGGAGCGCCCGGGCCCGGAACGATCCGGCCGAGCTGAGCAGGTAGTAGTCCCAGGTTCGGCGGAAGCGCTCGCCGTAGGCGGGCAGATCCTGCCAGGCGCCGGTCACGTTGCGGTGCCATGCCATGAGGGTGCGGTCGTAGTAGGGGCCGAAGTTCTGCACATCCTCGATGATCCAGTCACGCTCGGAGGCCGAGGAGATCTGCTCCAGCGACGGAACGACCCCGCCGGGGAAGATGTAGCGGTCGAACCATGGGTCGGTGTGGTTCTTCGACACCAGCGAACCGATGGTGTGGTGCAGCATCATGCCGTCTCCGGCCAGCAGGTCGTCGCAGCGCTCGAAGAACGTCCCGAGGTTGCGAGATCCCACATGCTCCATCATCCCGATCGAGACGATCCGGTCGAACCGGCCCCGCACGTCGCGGTAGTCGCACTCCCGGATCTCGACGGGCAAGCCCGCGCATGTGTCGGAGGCCACCCGGGCCTGCTCGCGCGCCGGCGTCACGCCGGTGACGGTCACACCGTAGGCCGAGGCCGCGAACCGGGCGAAGCCTCCCCAGCCGCAGCCGATGTCGAGCAGCCGCATGCCCGGCTCCAGGCGCAGCTTGCGGCAGACCAGGTCGAGCTTGTCCTCCTGGGCCGTGTCCAGGTCGTCGGCGCGTCGCCAGTAGCCGCACGAGTAGATCATCCGCTTGTCGAGCATGCGCTCGTAGAGATCGTTCCCGATGTTGTAGTGGGCGCCCGCGTTCCGGCGGGCCCGGCGGATGGTCTGGCGGTTGGATGCGTAGGCCCTGACCGCGTGCAGCGCCAGCCCGGGCCGGGGCTGCACCAGCGAGCGCAGGTCGAGGGCCTGAACCTCGGCGATGAACTCGTCGAGTTGGTTGGCGTCCCACCAGCCGTCTTGGTAGGACTCGCCGAGCCCGAGCTCGGGCTGCGCGAGCACCCGGGCCCAGAAGCGGTCGTCGTGCACGGTTATGTCGCGGGGCTGATCCCCTCCGACCTCGATGCCGGCACTGCTCAGGATCTCGAGACCGAGGCTCCTGGCTCTGTCACGGTCGGCCACGGCGTGCCTCGCCTCCGGTGTCTGCTTGCTCTCCACAGCGTCTGCGGGATGTCTAACACCGACAGTTTGCCCTGCAACCGCAGGACATGTTGAGGGGCCTCCAGCGGGACTTCCCAAATCAGAGGGTGGGGATTCTCCAGGTAGCCGCGTCGCACCTCGCACTGCGGGCGGCTACCGTGGAGCAGTGCCGGTTGAGGAGTCCGACGCCCACGCGCCAGAGGCGCGCTCCAAGGGTGCCGTCACCGGCGGCAGGCTCACGAGGCGGGCGGTGGCCGTAGCCCGCAATGCTGCGTCGGTAGGCCGAGAAGCCGCAGCATCGGCGGTCGGTTCCACGGCTGGCACTGCGAGGTGGACGGCCATCAAGTCGACGGAACTGGCCAGGTCCGGCTCAGCCGCCGGCGCTGGTGCCGCAGCGTCGGTGGCCCGGCATGCAGCGGACGCTGCACGGGCGGCTGCCGCGGTGACCGACGACGCCTCGAGCACGGCTGCCGCGGTGACCGTAGACGCTTCCAAGGCAGCGGCGAGAACGACGAAGCGGGCGGGCGCAGCCGCGTCGGCGGCGGCGAGGTGGACGGCACGCAAGCCTGCGGAGCTGGCCGCCGCTGCTCAGGCGATGCTCGGCGGCGGGCTCGACCCGACGATCAACGCGCTCGTCGCCGGGGCGGTCGACGGTCCCGCCACCGTCTACGACAGGGCGATGGACGCGCGTTACCTCGATCCGCTGCTGCGCTCAGAGATGGGCGGGAGCTATCACCGGCTGTTCGACGGCGGGCACACGGTCCTCGGCGCGGCGAAGGCCGGAGCCGCAGCCTCGCCGGACGACTCGATCATCCAGCAGGCCGCTGGAACCATCCAGGGACTGCTGCGCGACGGAACGACGGAGCGCGGGCTGCCGCTCGCGACATGGGACAAGGACACCTTCGACGCGGTGGCGTCAAACCTCGATATCCCGAAGCGGTGGCTGTACGAGGTCAACACCTACGACGTCGCTGACGTCTTTACTTCATCGGTCGGCGCGGTCGCGGTGGTCTGGCGATGGAACAAGGCGGACACCGACGAGTTCGCGATGCTGGCGTCCGGGACGCTCATGTCGGCGGGCGCGGCCATCAACCCGCTGCTGTGCGTGGTCGGGGTCGTTGCGCTGGCTCGCGCCTACCACATCAGCCGCCACGAGCCGGACGGCACGAAGACCCTGATCGACGGCGCGGCGAAGGGCGCGGTCGGCGCTGGCACCACTCTCGCCGCGATGGGGCTGCTCGTCGGCGCCGGCGCGCCAGCGGCGGTGACGCTGCTGACCGGCGTGACTGTCGGCGTAGTGGTCCGGCGCGCCACCCATAGCGTGAGCGTCGTCGAGATCTCAGGCCTTGCGGCCAAGCAGGCTCAGGCTCTCGTCGCCGACCTGCGCCTGCGAACACGAACCGGCAGCGGCGGACCGGGCACCGAGACGCTCGCCCTCGACACGTAACGGCTTCAACTCACGCTCTCTCCCCTGTGTCCGCCAGATTGGAGCTGTCGGAGATAACGCTGAGACGCGCATGCTGTTGATGTTCACCCCAATGTCAGTCGATCCCGATGGCGACCAGGAAGCCGGCCCAGGACTGCCGGTTCATCCGCCGAAGCCACTGCCCGAAGACCGCGATGAGTCGTCGCGGCCTCTCTTCGATCACGATGCGTTCAGCTCGCGGCGCCCCCTTGTGCCTTGTTGAGTGGCCGCGGCGTGCCCAGAGCACCCCGGCAAGCGACCCGACAGCGCTCCGGCGAGACTGACGGTCCCTGGGCTACGGGCCGAGGGTGGTCAACGGCACAACGAGAATTCCGTCGTCTCGGCGGTAGCCGTAACCTGCCGCGGTTACGACCACGAGGTCGGCTGGCTCGCCCACATGTCGTTCGTCGACGACTGACCGCAACTTGAGCAGCGAGGCCGCGGCCGCGTCGATCGCGTCCCGGCCGCCCAGTTTGATCTCCGCGGCGACCCATGCCCCGTTGCTTCTCTCAATGATGGCGTCGACTTCCAGATCGTTGCTGTCGCGATAGTGGGCGAGTCGGGCTTTCGCGGACTGGGAATAGATGCGAAGGTCTCGTACTGCGAGCGATTCGAACAGCAGACCGAGTGTGGGGAGGTCCCCCACGAGCCGCTCGGGTCCCGCGTGCAGGGCGGCCGCCGCCAGCGACGGATCGGCTAGATGCCGTTTGGGTGATTGGCGCAGCCGGGCACGTGAGCGCAGTTCGGCCGACCATGCAGGCACGTCCTCGACAACGAACAGTCGGCGCAGCGAGTCGAGGTATGCGCCGACGGTCCGTCGGTCGAGCGGCCGCTCGCCTCCTGTGTCGGCGGCCAGCGTCCGCTCGGAGGCCTCGGTGGACACATTGCGCGCCAAGGATCGCAGCAGCCGCTCCACGCCCGACGGGTCCCGCGCCGGGCCGTCCAGTTGAGGAAGGTCGGCGCGGCACGTCTCCTCGAGGTAGGAGGCGGCGTAGTCCCGGGCGGAGTCGAGGTCCGTGCCCATGGTGGCGGGCCAGCCGCCGCGGCACACCGCCTCCACCAGATCCCGCATCCCGGCAGGCGACTCCACCGCTGCGCCTGCGCCCCCAGCGAATAGGTCGCCGACGGTCACGTCACCCGACGACAGTCCCGACTCGAACAGCGACATCGGACGCATCCGTATCCTTGTCACGCGCCCTGTGCCTGTGTGGCGCGTGATGTCGTCGGCGGGCGACGCGGAGCCGGTGAGAATGAACCTTCCCGGCCGCCGGCCCTCGTCCGCGGCTGCCCGCACCTGGTTCCACACTTCCGGCGCAAGCTGCCACTCGTCGAGCAGCCGCGGCTCCGGACCTGCCAGCAGCCCTGCCGGGTCCACCTGAGCCGCGAGCCGAGCGCTCAGACTGGACCCGAACATCACCTCGCTGCGGGCATGCCGCCGCCCAGTCGATGTCTTGCCGCAGGCACGGGGGCCCTCTAGCACCACAGCGGGCAACGCCGCGAGCCCGGCCTGCACTTGGTTGTCCACCACTCTGGGCGAGTACCAGCCAAGCGTGGGGTCATCGCGTTCCACAACATCAACGTACCATATAGCGGTACTCTAATGTGCCAAAAGCCGCCCACTGGATGTGCCAAACACCCGTCGTGATGGGAACGCCGGGCAAGCGCATCGAGGCACGAGGCGGATCTCTCCTTGCAACCGATGACCGACACCGGCTGCGCCCACCACGGCCCCAGGCAACCCTCTGGCCGCACCGCAGCACCACTCCATAGTTTCGTGTTACAATAATATGCGTGTGGAGTTCCATCGCTCTGCGTTCAGGCACGACCTCGACCGCGACGCGATCCTGCACGGGCTTGAGCACGCCCTCACCGTCATCGAGCTCGATCCGGCCACCGACCCGCCCAGGGTCCTCGCCATCGGCGCTGACCGGGCGGGGAACCTGCTGGAGATCGTCTGGCTCGAACGCGACGGCGGCCCCGCGATGGTGATTCACGCGATGCCGCTGCGCCCTGCGTTCTACGCGCTTCTCCCGACCCGAGGCGAACAACCGTGACTACCTACAGGACCACCACCGGCCGCATCCTCACCGAGGCCGACCTCGACGCCATCGCCGAAGAGGTAGAGACCAGCGACTACGACGTCGCGGCGCTACGCGAGCGCCGCCGAGGCCGGCCCGCCATCGGCTCGGGGCCGGCTGAAGTGGTGCCGGTCCGCATCGACCCGGAACTGCGGGCCGCGGTCACGGCCCGGGCCGAGACCGAGGGCACGACGACAAGTGAGATCATCCGCGAGGCGTTGCGCAGATTCCTAGACGTCAAACAAGCTGAGCACCCGCAACACGCATGAGCGGACGCTCTTGTATCGAATGGTGCCCGTACTACTACGGACCGAACCGGACGGCCGAGCCAGTCGGGCGGAAGCGTTACCCAACCCGATCGCGGGATGTATAGCACCAAGAGTTTCCCCTGCAACCGCAAGGCGTGCTGAGAGGCCTCCAATGAGACTTCCCATATTAGAGGGTAAGGATTTCCCACGCCCGTGATGGTCCCGGTTGTGGTGACCGGCCATTCGAGTAGGAGGAGCACCTCGCCGAGGTACACCCTGACGAGAAACGGATTTCAACACGGGCAACTCTGGTGGCCGCTAGCGGGGCAGCTACTGGCCGCCACTGGGCAGGATCTCATGGCCGCCGACACCTCATCGTGAGCAAACAGCCAGTAGCGATTGTGCACTCCACGCGGGGGTGCGCTGCGACCGATGAAACCCGTGGCGTCCTGGCGACGACCGCTCACCAGCACGCGGATTCTCCCATGAGCACGGGCAAGGACCTCAACTCCGCCGTAGCAGACTCGATCGCGAACATCGAAATGGGAGTTGGGGCCTATGTGTTCCGCGATCAGAGAGCGGCCTACCGCACCGTGGCAGTGGAGCTACGAAAACTCCTTCTGGATCCAAATACGGCGCGTTCGTTCGGTGCTACCAGCCGAACGTCAACCCTCATGGGGTTGGCCTTCGGCAAACTTGACCAGATAGATATCCAGTCGATGAAGCCCGGACCGGCGAACGACACCGGGTGGGTGGACGTCGGACCGCCTTTGTACCCTGACTCTCGCGCCATTCTTCTACACGCGCGCGGTCTTGATCAACGCATATCACTTCGCGACTGGTTGAGCGAATCCGCGGTGACCGACGCGAACGGTGCAGCTCGAAGAACCGATCGAGCCCTCAAGGACATTGCGGACAAGGAGGGTGCTCATAGCATCCAAGGCTGGGGCGGAAAGGACTGGCGTTCCGGTGCCGGCATAGCAGTGACCACGGTTGACCCGAGCGATATGACGACGGAGGAGGTCGCGAATCTTCCGTATGGCGCCAACTGGGAGCAATTCGTGATAGCGGCGGCGGCTTCCCTGCTATGTGCCCGAAAAAAGGAGCATGGGCGGTTGACGTGGTTGTTCGATGCTGCCGAGAGGCTTCCAGAGGTTGATGGAACTGCTGGTGCGCCCATTCAGCTTCAGCGTCGCACATAAGCGGCGACCCGCGTCACGGGATCTTCGTCGAGCGGATTCTGGATGTTGTGTCAGCCCGCTCCGGAGGATGCCGGGTCCTCAGGTCACTCCAGGGGAGCGATCTTGCCGGGGTGCTGCCGACGTTCCGCTCGGCGCCAGGCCTCTTCGAGTTCGCGGTGGTGCTGCCCGGCCCACTCGATCACCATGCGCTCGGCCCGCGGCGGCAGCTTGCCCTCCTCGACTCGCAGGCTGTTGATGTTCACCACCGCTTCACGGCCGCCGTACTCGGCGTGGAAGTGGGGTGGCCGGTGCTCGTTCCAGTACATCCGGATCACGATGCCGTAGAAGCGGCAGATCTCAGGCATCCGCACTGCCGAGCAGCGCCGGGAACATCTCCTCGGGGGGCATTCCGGTGATCTTCATGTAGAGGGCGTCGCCACACAGGTCGAGGTCCTCGCCCCAGACGATCGAGGTGCCCGGGCCGAGCCGCACAGCGGAAAAAAACTCGTGGTCCTCCCACGCGACGAACACTCCGTCGCCCGCGAGGTGCGAGAGGTCCACCTCGCCTTCGACCCCGTCCTCGTAGCGGAGCCAGATCCGGTACGGCTCTAGGACGCGCACGGCGATAGGGCGCACCCTTCTGTCGCTCGAAGGCATGGGGGCAGCCTAACTGGCGCTCACCGCGTGAGCCGCTCCAGCCCCGAGCGGCATCCGCCCGGTGGCAGTGTCCCGGTCCCGCTTGAGTGCTCAGAGGGTTCTGACTGGCTGGCTGATCCGAAGATGCTGGTCGGCGCCTGCTCGGGTCGTCGAAGCCCCTCACGCAGTGCCGGCAGGCTCAGCGAGAGCGGGTCGATGTGAAGGTCGTCACGATTCCGAGGCTGACGGTGCGGGACCGTCAGCCTCGCCGCGCCCGTCAACACCCTCACAGACAGTCCTGCACCCGTAGACCCGGGCTGTCTGCCGCTGGTCGCGCCCACAACGGCCCAAGGCACACCCCTGGCCACCGCTCCGGGCGCTTGGTGTTAGGGATCGGGATAGATGAGTGTTACCCATCGCGCCCGCGGGATGTCTAACACCAAGAGTTTGCCCTGCAACCGCAAAGCATGCTGAAAGCATGCGGAGGGGGCCTCCAGCGGGACTTCCCATATCGCAGGGTGGGGACTTCCCACGCAGCCGTGTGTCACAGCTCTCGCCTACCGTCTGCCCATGAGCCGAATAGTTCGACGCCGCGACTGCGGAACGCCCCGCACCGCAGCACCACTCCAGAGTTTCGTGTTACAATAATATGCGTGTGGAGTTCCATCGCTCTGCGTTCAGGCACGACCTCGACCGCGACGCGATCCTGCACGGGCTTGAGCACGCCCTCACCGTCATCGAGCTCGATCCGGCCACCGACCCGCCCAGGGTCCTCGCCATCGGCGCTGACCGGGCGGGGAACCTGCTGGAGATCGTCTGGCTCGAACGCGACGGCGGCCCCGCGATGGTGATTCACGCGATGCCGCTGCGCCCGGCGTTTCATGCGCTCCTCCCGACCCGAGGCGAACAACCGTGACTACCTACAGGACCACCACCGGCCGCGTCCTCTCCGAGGCCGACCTCGACGCCATCGCCGAAGAGGTCGAGACCAGCGACTACGATGTCGCGGCGCTGCGCGAGCGCCGCCGAGGCCGGCCCGCCATCGGCTCGGGGCCGGCTGAAGTGGTGCCGGTCCGCATCGACCCGGAACTGCGGGCCGCGGTCACGGCCCGGGCCGAGACCGAGGGCACGACGACAAGTGAGATCATCCGCGAGGCGTTGCGCAGATTCCTAGACGTCAAACAAGCTGAGCACCCGCAACACGCATGAGCGGACGCTCTTGTATCGAATGGTGCCCGTACTAACGTCGGACCGAACCGTACGGCCGAGCTGGTCGAGCGGGCCGGTGAGTGAGATCCGAGCGGCCGTCCGAGCGTGGCGGGGATGTCTAACGCCAGGAGTCCTCCCGGAGCCGAAGCAACGCTAGGTGATGCGCGGTACTGGGGAGGTCTTTGGCAGGTTTCTGTCACAGAGGTTGGCAGGTTTCTGCCGCCGGTGGGTCCGGTTTGGCAGGGCTTGGCAGACATGGCATCTGGTGAGGGCGTGAAGCTCGTTGGTGTGGAGAGACCACACCCAACACCTTACGGGAGAGAGATCATGCACCACCATCTGAGGCATCGTGTCGTCATCGGTACCCTTTGCACAATTGCGATGCTGTTCGCCGGCGCCAACACGGCCAGCGCCGACACCAGCCCCGAACCCGACCCGGTTGCCGACACCATCGACCCCGGCGGAACGACCGCCAGCGATGAAGGGGATGGGATCATGGACATCGACCTACCCGATGACTGGGTCGAGACCGTGCCCGACGACCTGCTGAACCAGCCGAATCCCGAACCGGGCATCGCGTTCACTGTCGGTGTAGGCACAGACGGCCACTACTGCGGATCGTTCTACATCAAGCACATCAGCTACACGTTCAACTACGACGGCGACCACGACTACACCCGCATCCATGTGCAGGTCACCCGCCGCTACCTGTATCTCGGCGGAGCAACGCTGGGGCTGGCCGGTGAAGCCTGGAAGGCTGTGCAGAAATGCATGCGCAGCGGCGGACCCCACAGCATCCACGTCAGATCCTGGGCCGCGATGGAGGACCAGTTCCTGTGTCACGCTGGTGCCGCAGCGTCAAGTCTCCTCATTGCTCGCGAGATCGGCACGAGCTGGGATCTCGAGGGACACCGCTACCCGACCAACAACCCCTACACTTGGTTCACCACGAGATGCAACCGGTGAAAATCCGCGACGCGGTGTCCGCAGCCGGATCGGCGGTCCGTGAACTGCGGGCACTGCTTCACGACTACGGCTGGGTCAAAGCCACCCTCATCGGACTGTGCGTCTGGACTCTCGCCACCGCCGCGTTCGCGGCCACCGTCGGAGCTGGAGCCCTGGGGATCGACGCACTGGCCTGCGAACACCCCGGCGAGACATTCGCGACGCTGTATGACAGCGTCCCCAGCTGGGATCTCTGGTTCAACACGCCGTGGAGTTTCACAGCCGCGGTGGTGTGCATCGCCGTGTCGATGCAGTTCGCCCACCTGATCGGACTGCGCACCGTTATAGCCGTCGCCTGGTGTTCGCTGCCGTGGCAGGCGTCGTGGTGGCACGGCCTGCTCATGTTGCGCGAGTGTTCGTGACTGAGCACTTGGTGTTACGGGTCGGGACAACTAGGCGTTACCCAGGCCGTCTGCACCCCCGACAGGACTCGAACCCGCAACCTGAGGGGTAGAAACCCTCCGCTCTATCCAGTTGAGCTACGGGGGCACCCCAAGGCTACCGCTGCCACCGAGCCTCCCCCGCGAGCGAGCGTTCAGCCGCGGCCCGCCGTAGGTAGGCTTGGGAGTCTCCGCTTCGGCGGTCATGGTGGCCGTAGCTCAGTCGGTTAGAGCGCCGGGTTGTGGTCCCGGAGGTCGGGGGTTCGACTCCCCTCGGTCACCCGTGCCCCTCCCGTCTGCCCCGGCAGGCGGGGCGGGGCAGCCTGAGGTGCGATAGCCTTGCACGTCGCGCGAGCGCCTCTAGCTCAATTTGGCAGAGCAACGGACTCTTAATCCGCAGGTTCTGGGTTCGAGTCCCAGGGGGCGTACCACGCTGAGCACTCTCGTGCTCAGCGGCGGCTACACTGGAGCAACCGAGAGGAGCGCTCCATCGCGGCGCGCGGGTCCAGCTGGGCCTCCGCCCCGCGTGGGGGGTGATGCTGCGTATGGACCGCTACGCAATCTTTGTCGACGCCGAATACCTCTACACAGAGGGCGGGATGCTGTGTTGCAACAGTCCTGAGCGCCAGGAGATCCTTCTGTACGGGCTCGGCGCGAACGACTTCCTGGTCGGGCTGGCCACCGACGTCTGCGATCTCCAACCGCTGCGCACCTACTGGTACGACACCTCCAGGGACGGGGCGCCGACCTCGGCCCAGCAACTCGTTGCGACCCTTCCCAACATGAAGCTCCGGCTCCAGCGCGGTGATCCGGTGCAGGACCAGACGCCTCTGAGCGCGGCAATCAAGCGCGATCTCACCACACTGGCCCGCGAGCGGGCCATCTGCGACGCGTTCCTGCTGACGGCCGACGAGGATCTCCTTGAGACGGTGAGGCAGGTCCAGGACCAGGGGCTGCGAGTCACGCTCATCAACATCGCATCGCGCGACGCGCGGGCGGACCCTACGGCCAGCCTGGTGAACGAGGCGGACGAGGTGATCCAGCTCACCAAGGACGACCTCTCGAGGTTCATCCGCCGCCGGCGGGCGCCCGACGATGCCGCTTCCGACACCTACGATCCCGTCGACTCGGTGGCCGCCGCGGCCACGGAGTTCGCCGAGAGTTGGTTGTACCGGGCCAGCGACGACGAGTTCGACGCTCTGCTCGACCAGCGGCCCCGCATACCGGAGTCGCTCGACGGCGATCTGCTCTACGCTGTCGAGAACGTGATCGGTGGAAGCCTCCGGGGCCAGGATCGACTCAGGAGGGCGGTGCGCCAGGCGTTCTGGAACCGCATCGACCTGGAGGTCCAGGACTGGCCCCCCGAGCCGGAGCGCTAGAGACGCAGCCAGACTCCCTCGATATGACTGCTGCCACCCGTCGGTCGGCGAAGCTGCCGGTGACCATCCTGACCGGCTTCCTGGGGTCGGGCAAGACGACGCTGCTCAACTACATCCTGCGCGAGAACCACGGCAAGCGCATCGCCGTCATCGAGAACGAGTTCGGCGAGATCAGCATCGACTCGGATCTGGTGGTCTCCTCCGAGGAGGAGATCTACGAGATGAGCAACGGCTGCATCTGCTGCGTGGCGTCGGTGCGCGGCGACCTGCTGGAGGTGATCCGGAAGCTGATGAGCCGCCGTGACCGCATCGACTACATCCTCATCGAGACCAGCGGACTCGCGGATCCGATGCCCGTCGCGCAGGCCTTCTTCGTGGATGACGAGATCCTGGACGAGGTGACCCTGGATGCCATCGTCACGTTGATCGACTCCAAACACATCGAGCAGCACCTCGACGATGTCCGCTACGACGGCATCAACAGCCAGGCAGTCGACCAGATCATCAGCGCGGACCGGATCATCGTGAACAAGGTCGACCTGGTCGATGAAGGCACGGTCGAGCGGATCGAGCGTCGGGTCAGGAGGCTCAACCAGCGATCCGAGATCGATCGATCGAGCTACGCGCGGGTGAACCTGGACGCCATCCTGGGCATTCAGGCGTTCGAGATCTCGCAACGGGCGGCAGCCGAGCCCTCCTTCCTGGAGAACCACTACGTGCACAGCCACGATCCCGACGTGGAGACCTTCTCGGTGAGGATCGTCGGGGAGCTCGACCGGGGCCTGGTGGAGGCCGCGGCCCGCGAGATCGCAGCCGACCACGGTGCCGGACTGCTGCGCTGGAAGGGCGTGCTCGCGATCGCGGGCAACGACCGGCGGGTCGCTCTGCAAGGCGTGCACCGGATCTTCGAGATGCACGACCTCGACCGGTGGGAGGGTCCGCACCGCGACAGCCGGGCGGTCTTCATCGGCAAGAACCTCGATCGAGACCGGCTGGCGGGCTGCCTTCAGCGCTGTGTCGCCGATGAGCGGCCCGGAGTCCTGGCGACGTGACGCCCATCGGCTTGGCGAGTCCCCGAGCACCCGTGCGACCATCAGAGCCCATAGGAAGGGAGCCTCGAGCATGATCATCGACACTCATCTGCATCCCACCAACGTGGTGGACGAGGCTTGGCGCCACACTGGGGAGCCGTTCACCGGTGAGCGGATGCTGGCGATGATGGACGGCCCGTACTGGATCAACGGCAAGCCGCGGCGTATCGATATGGGGTTCATCCAGCCCCCTCCGGGTAACACGGCTTGGCGTGACGGCTCTCGGGGCGGCCGCGACGGGATCCGGGACTACATGGCGTATGTGGCCGAGCTGACCCAGCGCTACCCGGACCGGTTCATCGGGAACTTCAACTACAACCCGCGTTTCGGGCCCGACAACGGGGCGGCCGAGCTGGAGTTCCATGTCAAGGAGTACGGCTTCAAGATGTTGAAGCTGCATGCCAACATGCACGCCTACCGCCCGGACAGGGCCCTGGACTGGCTGCGCCCGGTGATGCGGAAGTGCGACGAGTTGGGGGTGGTGGTTCTGATCCACACCGGTGACGGGCCGTACTCGATCCCGACGCAGTTCTATCCCATCATCCGGGAGTTCCCCTCTGTGAAGTTCATCATCGGTCACTTCGGGGTCCAGACCGGCGGGGTCTACTGCTTCGAGGCGTTCTGGATGATCATGGACTCCCCCAACGTCTACGGCGAGTCGGGGTGGCTGCTGCAGTCGCGCATCGTGGAGTTCGCCAAGGAGATGCCCCGAGACCGCCTCGTGTTCGGGACCGACTCGCCGCCCAATGACCCCGGCATGTGGCTGACCCACCTCGAGGTGCTGTGCCATGACGCCCCCCAGGGCATCAACGCCACCGAGGACCAGCTAGAGGACTACATGGGCAACAACATCGCCCGCCTCGTCGGCATCACCCCCACCGCACCCCCAGCCACCGTCGAGGACGCCAAACAGCAACTCGCCGACGGCGGCTACGGCACTCCCACCGACTGACGCGTCGCTGCCGGCTGCCGTGACTGGCCAGGGTCTCCAAGACTTCGTCCGCGACTACGAGATCGCCTATCCCGACGACGTCCGGACCGTCGACCGGGAGGTCTCGCTCGACCAGGACATCACCGCAGTCGTGTGGGAGTTGGCCGACCGGGGCGAGCATCCGCTGCTGCGCTTCGGTTGCGTGAAGGGCGCCGACCGGGAAGTCGTCACCAACCTCTTCGCGTCCCGGGCGCGAATCGAGCGGATGCTCGGCGCCCGCCCGGGAGAGCTCCACGACCGGTACCAGCATCTGGCCGGCGCGGCGATGCCCATGACCGAGGTCGACGGCGGTCCGGTCACCGCCCGGGTCGATGCCGGCGACCGCGTCGACCTGTCCGGGCTGCCGCTGCTGACCCATTTCGCCACCGACCGGGGTCCCTACATCACCAGCGGGATCGTGGTGGCCGAGGACGCCGACGGCGGCCGGGGGAACCTCAGCTACCACCGCTCGGTCGTGGCGTCGGCGACGTCACTCGGCACGAGCCTGCACTCCCGTGGGGACCTGTGGCGCCTTCTGCAGGATGCTGCCGCCTCCGGCCGGCGGCTTCCGGTGGCGATGGTCATCGGCGCCCACCCGCTGTTCATGCTGGCCGCGTCGGCCCGGGCCCCGTTCGACGTCGACGAGCGCGAGATCGCGGGGGGACTCCTCGGAGCGCCCCTGGCGGTGGTGCGCACACCGCGCCACGGCCTGCGCGTTCCCGCTTCGGCCGAGGTCGTACTGGAGGGCGAGATCGATCCCGCCGCCGATGAGGGCGAGGGCCCGTTCGGCGAGTTCTCCGGGTATTCCTCGGACCGCTCGACCCGCAACCGCATCGACGTGTGCACGGTCATGCAGCGCGACGGGGCGGTCTGGGTCGATGTGGTCGGCGGGAACTCCCATGAGCATCTCAACCTCGGGCGGGTGCCCCGCGAGGCCGAGATGATCGCGAAGCTCAAGGCCCGCTTCGGTTCGGTGGTGGGGGTGCACTACCCCAACTCGGGCACGCACTTCCACTGCTACGTGGCGGTCGACGAGCGCCGCAGTGGCGAGGCCCGCCAGGTGATGCTGGGACTGCTCGGCTGGGACCCGTACCTCAAGACCGTGATCGCCGTCGACGCCGATGTCGACATCACCAGCGACGCCGAGGTGCTCTGGGCGCTGGCCACCCACTTCCAGCCCGATCGGGACATGATCGTGATCGACGGTCTTCCGGGAAGCGCCCTGGACCCGTCCGCCGGCAAGCTGGGCACCACGTCGCGGCTGGCGCTCGACGCCACCCGGGGACCGGGCTTCGACGCGGCGCGCATCCGGATCTCTGACGCAGCCCGAGCCGTCGGCCGTGAGATCGCGTCGGATCGTGCCGGCGAGGTAGGGGGTTAGTCCGCTAGGAGGTCTCCGTCGCGGCTGCGAGAGAATGCTCTCGGCGAGAGTTCATCGCAAGCAACAGCGTCTTGACGGTGAGAACCGCCAGGAATATCACGACAGTGGCCAAGGCCATGGTGGCGCCCGCCGCGGTGTCGTGGTGGTAGCTGACCAGCAGCCCCAGCACCGTCGACACCGTGGCGATTGCAGCCGCGGCTGCCATGATGCGGGCCACCCGGCGCACCAGCAGGACCGCGGTGGCCGGTGGGGCGATCAGGAAAGCAAAGACGAGCAGGTTCCCCACCGCCTCGAAGGAGGCGATTATCGAGATTGCCAGGAGCGCCAGCAGCACGCCGTGGGCCAGTCGGGGGCGCAGGCCGAGCACCTGGGCCTGGGCGTGATCGAAGGTCATGACCAGGAAGGCCCGGTAGAAGACGGCCACCCCGGCCAGCGAGATCGCCGCTGCGATCGCCTGGCGGAGGAGGTCGCCGTTGTCGACGCCGGTGATCGAGCCGAACAGGAAGCGGTTGAGGTCGCCGGTGTAGGCCCCTGATGAACTGGACATGATGGCCACGGCCAACGCCAGGAATCCGACGAACAGGACTCCGATGGAGGTGTCCTCAGGAAGCGGCGAGTGGCTGCGGATCAGGTTGATGCCCCACACCATCGCCAAGGCGGCCACGAGGGCACCGATGGTGGTGTGCACGCCGATGATGAAGGCCACCGCGATGCCGGGCAGCACACCGTGGGCCAGGGCGTCGCCCAGGAAGCTCATGCCCCGCAGCACCACCCAGGTGCCGACGATAGAGGTGGTCAGCACGACGAGCAGACCGGCATACAGGGCGCGGCGCATGAACACGTTCGACACGAACGGATCGATCCACCACGCCCCGGGGTCGGTTAGGACCTCCATGCGAGAGTCTCTAGTGCGGCTCAGCCCAGCGCGTCGACGATGAGATCGGCGTTGGTGCGCATAAAGCCGATGTAGGTGTCGGCGCCGCTGCCCGGCGGTCCGAGGCTGCCGGTGTAGAGCGTCACGACCGTCACGTCACCCACTCTGGCGGCGAGAGCCTCCACATCGTCGGTGGAGTGGACGGTCTCGGCGAACAGCGCCTTGATTCCCTCGTGCTCGATGATCTCAGCCAGCGCCTCGAGTTGGGCGGGACTGGCCTGGGCCATGCTCGCAGGTGTCGGGATGACCGTGCCGATGACCTCGAACCCGTAGCGGTCAGCGAAGTACGCGAGGGCCTCGTGGTTGGTGACGAGCTTGCGGCTCGCGGCCGGGAGTTGCTCGACCTTGGCGGCGACCTCGGTGTCGACCGCCTCCAGCTCCGCCTGGTAGCTGGTGAGGCATGCCTCGACCGCGGCCGGGTCGAGGCCGACATCCGTGGTGAGCGCTTGAGCCAGCCTGGGCAGGGCTTCAGCCACACGGTGAGGGTCGAACCACACATGGGGGTCGTCGCTGCCGTGCGCGTGGGCGTGCCCTGCGTGGGGGTCGTCCTCTGCATCTGGCTGGGTCCCGGCGTCGTCCTCGTGTGCTTCTTCGTCGTGGTCGTGGTCGTCTTCGTGTGCTTCTTCGTCGTGGTCGTGGTCGTCGTGGTCGTCTTCGTGTGCTTCTTCGTCGTGGTCGTGGCCTTCGTGGTCGTCGTGGTCGTCTTCAGCGTGGGCGTCGCCGGCGTGAGCGCCCGCGGACGCGAAGGGGATCGTGTCCATTCCCTCTGCGAAGTGGAACACCGGGGTGCCGGACTCCTCGACGGCTTCGAGGGTGTCCTCGAGACCCTCCTCCAGCAGGAGGCCGTTGGCCACGACGAGCGCGGCGCTCTCCATGCGGGCCCGGTCCTGGAGGGAAGGCTCGTACCCGTGCGGGTCGCCGCCGACGGGGATGATGGTCTCGATCTCGGCCAGCCCTCCGCAGGCCACGTTGGAGACCACATCGGCCCAGATTCCGGTGGTTGCCAGGATCGTCGGCGCCCCCGCACCCGCGTCCGGGGCGGGCTGAACGGTCGCTGAGTCACCCGAGCACGCCGATGCGCCGAGAGTCGTGGCGGCCAGGACCGCAGCCACCACCACCCAGCGGCTCCGCACTGACGCTGGGGCGACCCTGAGCGAACGGTCCTGGCTTCTGCTCGACGGTTGCACGGCTACACTCCTACGGCACTACGAGGCGGAATCAGCGAAGTATAATGAGAACCAGTTTCAGCAACGCTTGTGGTTCGGGGGAGCTATGACACGAGGCCGCGCCGCTGGTCCGCCCCTCACCATCAGCGATATTCACGCGGTGGTGGGCATTCGCCTCGCCCGTCACGACTACCGCTACACCAACGGCCGCCGCCGGCTCGTCGATGTCATTGCCGCCGCGGGCCAGCCGGTGACGTTGCCCGACATCGTGGAGGCCGCGCCGGAGTTGGCGCCGAGTTCCGTCTACCGGAACCTGGACGTGCTGGAACGCTCAGGAGTAGTGGATCGGATCGCGTCCAGCGGCGACCACGCCCACTTCGAGTTCGCAGAACCGCTGCTGTCGCATCACCACCACCTGATCTGCATGGACTGCGGCGCCATCGAGGATGTCCAGCTCGACGACGACGTGGAGGAACTCGTTGATCGGAGCCTGGCCGAGGCGGCCAGCCGGGCGGGTTTCACGCCGCGGCGCCACAGTCTCGATCTGCACGGCTCCTGCGCCGATTGCGACTAGCCCACGGAACCAGCCGCTCCGCTGTCTGCGCCTGCTCTCGGCGGAGCTAACCGTCAGGCGCGTTGCTGGTGCCCAGCATGGTGGCGGCCGGCACGGCTATCTCGCTGCTGTAGAGCCAGACGCCCTCCGGAAGGTCGGCCGGCAAGTAGGCGACATCGGGCGTGAGAATGTTGCCGTCAGCGCCGACGAAGCCCATCTCAACTCGGCCGTCGGCTAGGCGCCGGGTCCGGATGTGGCCGATCCTGATCTGATCGACCTCGATTGCCCCGCTGACCTGCCATGTGCCCGTGGACGCATCGGCGGGCAGGAAGCGTTCCTCCGGAAGGATGCGATCCCCGCCGCTCAGCTCCACGCCGTGCTCTATGCGTCCGTCGTCCCCGAGCCGGGCGATGATCCGCAGCCGGTGCGGTTCGGGCGCCGGCGCGGCAGTCTCGGGTGCGAGCAATTCGAGCAGCTCCTCGCTGTCGCCGATCGCGAGGCGATGCAGGAACCGGGAGTTGGCCCAATCGGCATCGGCGGCCGCGCAGAGGGCTCCGTCGATGGCCAGGCCGTGGACGGGCCTGACGAAGCGCATCTCGGCGTCGAGCGCCACCAGTCCGTCCACGTTCGATACTCCGGCCGCTTCAAGAGCACTGCGCAACGCGGTCGGTCCCGGGCGGCAGCTTGCGTGTTCGGCCATCATGGTCTGGACGTCCGGATCGTCCCAGCCCTCATCGGCGGCTCGGGCCGCGGCGACGATCTCGCCTGCGGTCGCCGCCGGAGAGATGAGGCGCTCCGCAAAGGCGAGCTGGGACTGGACCGCGAGCGCCTTGTCGAAGGACAGGGGGCCGCTCATCAGCAGAGAGTTCCAGGAGTCGGACATCGAGGCGTACTGCGACAACGCCGCCCTGGATGTCGTCAGGACAGCCTCCTCGACTGCGATGGGGTTGATCGCCTCGCCGCGAGCGAGAGACTTCCGCATCTCGGCTATGCCGTCAGTGCTCGCGAACCGCTGCCCGAGGGCCGCGAGCAGGGTGCTCGACGACGGGTCCGGGACGCTGACCGGGTTCGGCTCGGCCGTTCGGGACAGTTCAGTGATCGCGGGCCTTTCGAAGATGCCGTCCAGCAGTTGTGTGCGCACGCCCGCCGTGTAGACCGCCTTCGCCTGCACCGCGGGATCGACTTCGGCCTCCGGGTCGGCGACCTCGCTGACCGTCGTCGTGACCTCGCCGTCGTCGTCGGCCTCCGTCGACACCGTGTAGAGGGCGCCGTCGACCTCGACCCTCACGGGATCGAACGTCGGGCCGCTCAGCACCAGGAGGTTGTGCCAGAGCCCGTGCCAGCCGATCTCGTCGCCGTCGGCGTCGTCGGTGACGATACCGACGAAGATCCAGGAGGGGCCGTGATCGCTCAGTGTGGCCTCGAAGGCGGTTATCTCGTCGATCGCGGTGCTCGACGGGCCGGCGGTCTCGTCGCCGGTGTGGTAGGAGACGCCCGCGTCCCAGATCCCCGTGAGGCCGCCGATCCGATCGAATCCGGCGTGCCCGGACAGCCAGATCCGGGCGTGGCTGCCGTCGTCGGGAAGCGCGCCCCCGCCGACGTTCCCGACCCGGTAGTGGACGGGGAACGGATCGCCGGCCACCACCTCCGCGGGAGTCCTGACTTCCTCGACCTTGAGCCTGGCAGCCTGCTGCAGACCCAGCTCGTCCACGAGGCCGACGATGAGGGTGAAGTCAGCGTGCAGCGGCTGGTAGTCGCGGGCGTAGTAGGTGGTGGCCTCGATGAAGTAGACGCCGGGCTGCAGGTACTCCCGGATGAGCGAGTTGCGGCGGTCCCCGCTGTCGTCGTCGGCCGCCACGATCCCGCTCTCCAGCGATGCCAGTGACAGGACCGGGTCGCCGTTCTCGGACTCGAGGTCGATGCGCACCCGCGCCGCCTCGGGCAGGTTGAAGGAGTAGCTGTGGGCAGGATGGCTCGACACGAAGCTCGAGCCGCAGGTCTCGAGCGACCAGGTTCCCGACGCGGTCAGGTCGACGCCCGGCGCCAGCGTGCCGAGGTGGACGAAGTCGCAGCCCTCCACCCGGCTCACAGTGAGGGTGAAATCGGCCGGGCCACGACCGCGCCCGCCCGCCGTGGTGGCCTCGACCAGGTAGGTGCCGGGCGCGAGGTCGCGCTCGACGCGGGCATCGAGGCGGGCCCCGCTGTCGTCGTTGTCGGCGATGCGGGTGCCGTCCTCGGCCAGCAGATAGAGGTAGGAGTCGGCCTCGGCGGACGACAGGCCGATCCTGATCCGCCCTGCCTCCCCGACATGGAACCGGTAGGTGTGGGCGTCGCTGCCGGGCCGGAAGCGCGAGTCGCAGTCCTCGGTCGTCCAGCGTCCGTCCGCCTCCAGCAGGCTGCCCGCCGGACTGCCCAGCGTGCCCAAGTCGGCGGCCTCGCAGTCCTGGGTGCTCTCGGCGTCCTGGCCGAGAGCGGTGCTCGCTCCCGCCAGAGCCAACGCTGTGGCGATCAGGGCCACGACCGCGGCCAGGGCCGCCAACGGGCGCGCCGTCCTGCCAGACCGGTTTGCATTCATGACGAACCTCCCTGAGGGATCCCGCGCTGCACGGGGCTCTCGGCCCTGGCGGCAGCCACGGATGGGCTGGACCGAAGCATATGAGCCGATGTAAGGGACGCGCTAGCGTCAGTCGGCACCGGCGGCGTTTCAGGGTTCGAAGGGGCCGCGTCCCATCTGGTCGCGCACAGTGACCACCGGCGGGCTGGTCATGGTTCGGCGCAGCCAGTTGGCCCCGTCCACCACCAGCGTGTGCCCCGAGATGAACCGCCCGTAGGGCGACGCCAGGAAGGTGGCCGCCCATCCCAACTCCTGGCGCTCCCCCACTCGCAGCGCGGGCTGGCAGACGTCCTCGTCGCTGGTGCGGTCCAGGCTGGAGCGGATGTCTGTCGTCATGTCCTCGTGGGGGAACAGGCCAGGAACCAGGCAGTTGACCTGGATCCCGTAGGGGCCCCACTCCACCGCCAGCGACTCGGTGAGGCTCTTTATGCCGGCCTTGGCCGCGGCCGAGTGGGCGAAGCCCGGTCCGCCCGTCCAGGCGTAGGAGGCGCCGATGTTGATCACCGATGCGGGCGTCCCCGCGGCCAGGTGCCGGCGGCCCAGCTCGCGGGTGCAGTTGAATGTGCCGTTCAGGGTGATGTCCACCACGGCACGCCACGCGTTGGGCGACATGTCCTCGGCCGGCACCGGGAAGTTGGCGGCCGCGTTGTTGACGAGCACGTCCGGCAGCCCGAAGGCGGCCTCGGCTGCGTCGAAGGAGGCCGTGACCGCCGCCGGGTCGCGGATGTCGCACGCTGCGGTCGCCACCGGGGCTCCGAGGTTCTCCATGGCGGCCCGGCCCGCCTCCAGGTGGTCGGCGGAGCGGCTGGCGATCACGATCGAGGCCCCGAGCCGGGCGAACTCTGACGCGATGGCCTTGCCCAGGCCCGTGCCGCCTCCGGTCACCAGCACGGTGCTGCCGTCGAAGGTCCCCGGTCGCAGCGCGGTCTCCCCCGCCGGAGGTGGAGGCGGTAGTCCGGAGGGCAAGGCCGCGCTCAGCTCCCGGTGTAGCGCGGGGGCCGGTCCTCGGCCCGGGCCGCCTTCATCTCGGCGAAGTCGTCGCTGCGATTGAGGAACGTCTGGTAGATCAGCTCGTCGGCCATGGAGGCCTGCTGCTGGGGCCGGGCCAGTTGCGAGATGACCCGCCGGGCCAGTTTCACGGTGGCCTTCGGCGCGGCCGCGACGGCCTCGGCCATGGCCCGGGCCTCGGCGTCGAGGTCGTGGGGCGCCACCACCCGCGAGACGACGCCGTGGGCTAGCGCCTCCTGGGCGCTCAGGGTGCGCCCGGTGAGCACCATGTCGCTGACCAGCCCGTGGCCGCACATCTCGTAGAGCACGCTCACCCCGCCGGTGTCGGGGATGACGCCGTAGCCCACCTCGGGCAGCCGGAAGCGGGCGTCGTCGGCCGCGATGCGGATGTCGCACAGCAGGGCCCGCTGGAACGACCCGCCGATGGCCCAGCCCTGGACAGCTGCGATCACCGGCGCGTCCAGCTCCCACAGCCGCTGGATGCCCTTGTGGCCCCGGACCATCAGCTCGTGGTGGGTGAGCTCGCTGAGATTGGTGCCCACGACCGAGACGTCGCGCCCCGATGACCAGCTTCGACCCTCAGCCCGCCACACCACGGCCCGCACCTCCGGCCGGCCGGCCAGCTCCTCGAGGATCTCGAAGAGCCGCACGTCCATCTCGTCGTCGAATGCGTTGTGCCTGGCCGGGTTGTTGTTGGTGATGGTGGCGATGGCGCCGTCGATGTCGAGGAGCACCCGGTCGGTCACGTGCTGCCCAATCCCGACCGCGCCTCAGCAACCACCCGAGCCTCGGGCCTGGCGGGCATGTGGCACGCGGCTCCAAGCTGGATCGATTCGACGGCAGGCTGGCTCATTGACGCTCCGTGTCATAAGGGCCCGGACGTCCAGTCGCGCCCGCAAGCGTGCCTGGAACGCTAGCTCTGCGTCGTAGTCATGGCGAGTGCGGGCGGTGAGGCCGTTTCTAGGGGCCGAGCAGGGCGGCGGGGATGACGGCGATGCCGTCGCGGCGGCGGTAGGCCTGAGGACCGGTGGTGATTACAGCGGCATCGAGCAGGTCGTCGCCGATCTCTCGTTGCAGCCAGTTGAGGTGGCGGACGTCGTGGTCGGAGACCGAGCCTGAGAGCTTGGCCTCGGCAGCTAGGACCCGTCCGTCTCGGCCGCGGACGATGAAGTCGATCTCGCGCTCGCCGGCCCTCTTGCGGAGGTGGTGCAGCGACGCTCTGGCGGCTTGGGCGTAGACACGCAGGTTGAGAGCGACGAGGGACTCGAACAGGCCTCCGAGCAGTGTGCGATCCGCTGGTGTGGGCTGATGCGGAGGCTCGCCCCGCAGCAGGGCGGCCGCGTCGATTCCGAGGAGGGCCGCAGCCAGGGCGGGATCGACCAGATGGTGCTTGGGTCCGCTCGTGAGCTTGGCGAGCGGGTTGCGGGTCGGGCTCCAGCCGGGCAGCGGTTCGAGGATGTGCAGGCGCTCGAGGGTGTCGATGTAGGGAGCGGTGGACGAGCGGCTGGGCTTGTCGCCGTGCCCGCCAGTGGCGGCGTCGCGAATGCGCTCGTACGAGGCCGTGGTCGCGGTCGAGGCGGCGTACGCAGCCAGCCACCGCCGCAGTGCGCTCGGGTTGCGAAGGTCGTGGCCCGCTTCCGGGAAGTCGCGGTCGATGATCCTGTCGATGTAACCGCCGAGCGCCTCCGAGCGCGCGCTGGCGGAGAGTCCCCGCAGGCCGGGAAGCCCGCTCGCAGTGATCTCCTCGACATAGTCGGCGAGCCTCGCCTCGGTCCGACCGAGCACGTCTGGCCGTGCGCCCGACAGCAGCTCGGCCAGGCTGACCGCGGGTTCGCCGAACACGGGGGCGTCCCAGCGCTCGGACAGGCTCAGCGGTCTCATGCGCAGTGTGATGATGCGGCCCGCGCCGGTGTGGGTCGGAGGCTGCTTGGGCGAAGTCGACCCTGTGAGGAGGAACCGCCCCGCGGACCTGTCTTCATCGACGGCCCGTCTAACGGCGTCGAAGATCGCCGGAAGTCTTTGCCACTCGTCGACAGCCACAGGTGTCGGGTAGGTGCCCACGAGCCGAGGATCGGCCTGAAGCACCTCCAGCACAGGCGCATAGTCGAGTTCGAGGAACGTCACGGCCCGCTGCCGCGCGGTCGTGGTCTTGCCCACGCCTCGCACCCCCTCGATGCTGATCGCCGGCAACTCCGCAAACAGCGCGTCGATCAAATTGTCGACGATCCGTTGTCCATAGAAGGCCATGCCTGCAAGGATAACCGCCAACCGCTGCTAGAATACAATTTGTCTGCTATCTAGAAATCAAGATGTCTGTAACTGGCAATACAATAGGTCCAGAAGTCAGTGCTATTAGGCGCCACTGACCGGTGTGTCCGCGATGAGCGGTTGATCTCCGCCTCAGTTGCCCAGCCCGCGTATGAGTTCGTCGATCGCAGCCGAGTCGATGCCGCCTCTCTCGTCATCTTCCGTCGTGACAAGGGCGCCGTTGGGTCCGCCGCCCTGCACGAGGGGTAGGACGCCGCTCGTCGCGTACCACTCGCGCTTGCGCTCCCACGCTTCCGCGTAGTGCGGGTCGCCGAGCATGCCGAGGTGCTCCCAGAGATAGAGCTCACCAGTGGCGGCGTCCTCGATCGTGAAGTCTTGAGGCGCAGACACGCCGAGTTCGCCAGCGGGTCGCGGCAGATTGTGCCGTCCCAGGCGCTGTCTTGCCATGGGACGCGAGCGGAGAGGTGATGGACGGGAAGAGTGGTCGAACCGGGGGTCACAGTGCGTGTTCCTCAATGCGGGAGTCGCTGGCCGTTAGCGACGCGGGAGCGAGCGCTTCTTGGGCCGAAGTCCCTTGGGTTTATCTCCGACGGAGGTCTCTGGCAAGTGGGGTGGTGCCATTGGTTCCGCGTCGGAATACACGGACGCGCTTGACCGCATGCGTCTGGACCTAGTTCTTGGGCAGTTGGCTGAAGGGCGTGTCGCGGGCCGGGCCGGGCTCCCTGGGCAGGCCGAGCACTCGCTCCCCGATGATGTTGCGCTGCACCTGGTCGGTGCCGCCGTAGATGGACGGCGCGGGCGAGAACAGCGCCAGCTCGCCGATATGGCCGCCGCTCTGGCCGTCGGATTCGCCCATGAGCATCCCGTCAGCGCCGACGACCCTCATGCCGACGTCACGGAAGGAGCGGTTGAGTTCGCTCATGGTGAGCTTGGCGATGTTGGGCGCGGCCGCACTGCCCCAGTCGCCCGCTCCTTGTTCGCTGCGCTCACGGGCCGCTCGGGCCCGGCCTCCCTTGGCCCGCTGGATCGAGAGCCGGTTGATCTCGATGAGTCCGTAGAGGCGCATCAGGTCGTCGCGCAGCACCCTGCTGGCGACGTTGCCGTTCTTGCGGGCCATGTCCACCAGCCACCACCACATGTCGATTCCCAGTGGCGGCACGCCCGACATGGCGCCCCCTGCAGACCGGTCGACGAAGTCTCCCACCCGCTTGTCCAGGACGCCGCCCTTGGGGCCAGGAATGAGCTCCATCGGCTTGCGGCCCGAGGCTCCCAGCGATGCCCGCTCCACCATCAGCGTGGTGTTGCCCACCCGCCAGCCGTTGTTGAGACCTCCGATGAGGGCGCTGTCGGCTACCCGGGCCTCGTCGATGAACACCTCGTTGAACAGGGCCCGGCCGGTCATCTCGGTGAGGGGCCGCACCTCCACCCCGGGCTGGTCCATGTCGAAGGCGAACCATGAGATGCCGGCGTGCTTGGGCTGGTCGGGGTCGGTGCGGGCCAGCAGCATGCCCATGTCGGCGACCTGGCCGCCTGAGGTCCACACCTTCTGGCCGGTTATCACCCACTCGTCACCGTCGCGCTCGGCCCGGCACTGGAGGCTGGCCAGGTCAGAACCGGCGTTGGGCTCGCTGAACAGCTGGCACCACCCCACTCGACCGTCGAGGATCTCCGGCACGTAGCGCTCTATCTGGGCGGGCGTGCCGTGGAAGGCGATCGTGGGCGCGGCCAGCATCCGCCCAAGGCCGCCCGGAGGGCCCAGCACGCCCTGCTCGGCCAGCACCAGCGACACCAGCGCGGCCTGGTCCTGGCCGTAGCCGAGGCCGCCTGCGGCCATCGGGAGCATGGGATGGGCGTAGCCCGCGCCGGCCAGCAGCCGCCACCACTGCGCCACGGTGAGGTCCGGGTCCCAGTTCTGGTCGCAGAAGGCCTCGACCCCGGCCCGCAGCGCGGCGGCATCGATGTCGGAGCCGGCAGGGGCGGTGGCGGTCTCGGTCATGGTGCTCAGGTGGGCTGGGGCTCATTCAGGTAGGCAGCGTTGTCGAGCATGATGGCGCGGCGGTCGCCGTCGGAGAACCCCTTGAGCTCGGCCAGATAGTCGAGGGGTTCGGGCATCCCCTCGATGTGGGGCCAGTCGGAACCGAAGATGACCCTGTCGGCGCCCATCAGCTCGGTCACCTCGTTCACGTCGTCCTCCCAGAACGGGTTGACCCAAACATGGGCCTTGAACGTGTCGACCGGATGGTCGTCGAACCACCAGTAGTTCTTCTTGGCGATCTGGGAGAACTTGCGGAACATCGGGGCCAGGAAGTCCGAGCCGTTCTCCACCGAGGCCACTCGCAGGTTGCCGAAGCGGTCGTAGATCTTCTCGAACACCGACTGCATCAGCCAGTCCTGGGCGGCCCGCTCGATAGCGAAGGCCCGCAGGTTCGGTCCGCCGCCCGCTCCGACGCCCAGACCGGCTGAGGAGAACTCGTCGTCGGCGTAGCCCTGGGAGGAGTAGCCCGAGTCGGCCGCGTGGATCACCACCGTGACGCCGGCGTCGTTGAGGAGCTGCCACACCGGGTCGAACGTCTCATGGAAGGGCGACAGCTGGCCGGTGCGGGTGGTGACCGCCGCCGGGCGCACGACCACGATGCGGGCCCCCAGCCCCAGCACTCGGTCCACCTCCTCAGCGGCCGCTCCGGGGTCGCCGAGGGCGATGTAGGGGGCGCCGAAAATGCGCTCGGAGCAGTTGTAGCCCCAGTCGTCGTGGAGCCAGCGGTTGAAGCCCCGCATCATGGCCACCACCGCGTCGACGTCGTGGCGCAGCAACTCCTCGTAGAGCACCCCGAGGGTCGGGAACAGCCACACCGCCCTCAGGCCCTGGGCGTCCATGACCTTGAGGCGGGCCTGCGGGTCCGTGTAGTGGTCGGGCAGCGGCTCCCGGTCGCGCAGCATCTCGGCCGGATTGCGGCCCTCGGGATTCCCCTTGAAGTAGTCGCGCAGCGCGCCCGGCTTGGCTATGGGATTCCAGGTGGGGTTGGCCACCGCCCGGGCCAGCCTGCCCCCCACGAGGTGGTGCTTGCGCCCGCCCATGTCGACCCATTGCACGACCCTGGGCTGCATGCGGGGGTCGACGTGGCGGGTGAACGCGTCGAGGGCCTCGTAGTAGTGGTTGTCGGCGTCGAAGGGGCGGTACCCGAGATCCTCCGCGGTCAGCGCCACGGCGCCGGGCTCGGGGCCGGAGAGCTCGTCGGGGGCCACGGCGTCACGCTACCGTGTTGGCCGATGCCGCCCAAGACCTTCACCACGGCCCAGCTGCAGGCCCGCACCCTCAAACGGGGCGAGAGGGTGCGGCTCGTCACCGGGCTTCCGGGAGTGCCCGAGGGCAGCGAGGGCAAGGTGGCCATGGCCAACGGCTTCACCTGGAACCGCTACTGGGTGCGGTTCGTCGACGGCCGTGTGGTCGGCCACATCGATCACGACGACCTGGTCCGGACCAAGGACTACGAGCGCTTTCTCGTGGCTCGCGACCGGGAGGCGGTGGAGGCCGAGAGGGCCGCCCTGCTGGCCGAGCAGACCGCGGCCGAGTCGTCCGACGGTGCAGCCGGGGCCGAGGGCGCCGGCGACGGCGGGGGCGACCCGGTCGTCAACGGCGTGGCCGTACCCGCCTACCTGATTCAGCGCTCGGCCGACGCCAGAGCCCGCCTCGGCACCTGACGGTGGTTTTCCTGCATTCTTGACGGAACCCTTCCCAGCCGTGCTACAGTAGGAGTCGGCGAACCGGAGCCGCCCGTCTGGCTCAGTGGTCAACTTGCTCCCAGACGGACGACTCCGGCGAGCCGTGAGTATACATCCTGTATACTGACATGCAATGATATTGGCTGCTGATCAGCTCGTCCGGTCGAGATCGAGGCGGGGGCGTCGACTATTCGCCCCACTCCCCTAGGCGGCGCACGGCCTCGGCCATGTCCTCGGTGGCGCCTGCGTAGGAGAACCGGGCGTAGCGGTGCCCCTCGGCCGGATCGAAGTCGATGCCGGGCGTGACTGCCACACCGAGCTCGTCGAGCCAGCGCCGGCACAGTGCCTGGCTGTCTGGGCCCAGGTGGTCGACGGCCGCGTACACGTAGAAGGCGCCGTCGCTGGGAGCCAGGCGGTCGATGCCGGCCGTGGGGAGGCCGTCGAGCAGCACCGACCGGCTGACGGCGTAGCGGGCCACGTTGGCCTGCAGTTCGTCGTGGCAGTCGAAGGCGGCCACCGCCGCGATCTGGGACAGGGTGGGCGCCGAGATGAAGAAGTTCTGGGCCAGCCGGCGGACCGGCTCCACCAGGTCGCCGGGAGCGATCACCCAGCCCAGCCGCCAGCCGGTCATCGAGAAGTACTTCGAGAAGCTGTTGACCACCAGGGCGTCCGGATTGAGGTTCAGCGCGGTCGGGGCCGGGTCGCCGAAGGTGATGCCGTGGTAGATCTCATCGGCCACGAGGCGCACCCCGTGCTCGGCGCACCAGTCCGACACCGCCGCCAGCGCGGGGCCGTCGAGCATGGTCCCCGACGGATTGGACGGCGAAGCCAGCACCAGCCCGTCCACCGATCCGGTCCGCCGGCACAGGTCCGCCAACAGCTCCGGGGACGGCTGGAAGCGGGTCTCGGCGAAGGTGGGCAGGGTCACCACCTCCGCGTTGAGGGCCTGCAAGGCGTTGCGGTAGCAGGGGTAGCCCGGCGTGGGCACCACCACCCGGTCCCCCGCGTCGAAGGCGGCCAGGAAGGCCAGCACGAAGGCTCCTGAGGCGCCGAGGGTGACGACGACTCGGGAGGGGTCCACCTCCGCGCCGTACCACGACCGGTAGTGGTCGGAGATCCGCACTCGCAGCGGTTCGAGACCGGCAGCGGTGGTGTAGCCGAGCATGTCGGACTCGAGCGCGGCCCGCGCCGCCCGGATCACGCCGGCGGGCGCGGATGTGGACGGCTGGCCCACCTCGAGGTGCAGCACCTCGCCGCCGGCCGCCTCCCTCTCCTCCGCGGCCCGCATCACCTCCATGACGTAGAACGGGTTGATCCCTGAGCGTCTGGACTGGGGAAGGGCCACGACGGCAATCATGCCACCGGCGCGGGCAGGTATGGTGTCGGCCCGTGGACGTGTTCGTCTTCGGGATCTGCGGGGGCTCCGGTGCGGGCAAGACGACTCTCACCAGGCGGCTGATCGAGCGGCTCGGCGATGCCGAGGCGAGCGTGCTGGCCTACGACGCGTACTACCGCGACCTGTCACACCTGCCCCTCGCTGAGCGTCGCCGGCGCAACTACGACCATCCCGACTCGCTGGACAGCGAGTTGTTCCTGGAGCACCTCGACGCCTTGAGGCGCGGCATCAGCGTGGACGTGCCGGTGTACGACTTCTCGACTCACACCCTCAGCGGCCGTTTCGAGCGGGTGGAGGCCGCTCGGTTGCTGCTGGTGGAGGGCATCCTGCTGCTGGCCCTGGCCGGGGCGGTGGAGCGGCTCGACTACTCGGTCTTCCTGGACGTGCCCGAGGACACGCGCCTACGGCGCCGCATCCACCGTGACATGACCGAGCGGGGCCGCCCCGAGGACCACGTGCGCCGGCAGTTCGCAGCCACGGTCGCACCGATGCACGATGCCTACCTGCAGCCCAATCGCCACCGGGCCGACCGGATCGTGGCCCCCGCCGATCCCGACTCGTTGGCCGACGAGATGGTGGCCCTGCTAGCCCCCGCCATGGCCTCGGCGAGCCCGGCCTGACGAGTTAGAGAACGGCTCCCTCGTTGGCGAGGAGCTTGGCCTTGAGGTCGCTGCCGAAGCCATAGTTGCCCACTCCCCCGCTGCCGGGCACCACCCGGTGGCAGGGAACCAGCAGGGGCACAGGGTTGCGGGCCATGGCCGTGCCCACCGCTCGGGCCGCGCGGGGCCGGCCGACGATCGCGGCCAGTTCGCCGTAGGTGCGGACCTCGCCGCGGGGAATGCGGGCGGTGGCCCGGAGTACCTCCTGATGGAACTCCGAGCGCGACGACAGGTCGACGGGCACGTCGGTGCGGCCGGTGGCGAGCGCCTCGCCCACCCGGGCCACCAGCTTGGGGTCGGGGTCCGGATCGGGCTCGACATCGGTTCCGACCTCGTCGCGCATGTAGTCCTCGAAGCGCCCGGGATCGGGTTCGCAGCCGTCCGGCGTGATCTGGAGGCCCGACACCCACCCGTTGGAGTGGGCCACGAACACCGGTCCCGCGGGACTGTCGGCCTTGAACCACAGGTGAGCCTGGCCGGCCCGCTCGGGCACGTCCCCGTACTCCTGCGTCGTGCTCTCTGCTGTGTCCAGACCTGTTTCCATGGGTGGATCTCCGTCTCGGGTGCTCGAATTACATCGATGAAGCTTCTACCCGGACCGTAACGGCAGAGCCCCCGCTGCGCAAGTGGCTGACCGGCCTCAAGAGAGTTCGGGGATCGCCCAGTCGACGGGCTCGCGTCCCGCCGCCACGAGGGCCTCGTTGGCCCGGCTGAAGGGTCGGCTGCCGAAGAAGCCGCCGGAGGCCGACAGCGGCGACGGGTGGGCCGATTCGATCACGACGTGGCGGCTGGTATGCACCAGGGCTCGCTTGCGGCGGGCCGAGCCGCCCCACAGGATGAACACCACCCGCTCCTCCTTGCCGTTGACCACCCTGATGACCTCGTCGGTGAACGTCTCCCAGCCCTTGCGCTGGTGGCTGGCCGCCTGGCGGGCCCGGACCGTGAGCGTGGCGTTGAGCAGCAGCACCCCCTGGCGGGCCCAGTGCTCCAGCGAGCCGTGGCTCGGCACCCGAGCCCCGATGTCGTGGTGCAGCTCGTCGAGGATGTTGACCAGCGAGGGCGGTTTGGCCACCCCGGGGCGAACGGAGAAGCACAGCCCGTGGGCCTGCCGGGGACCGTGGTAGGGATCCTGGCCCAGGATCAGCACCTTCACCGACGCGTACGGAGTGAGGTGCAGGGCCGCGAACACTTCGTCGTGGGGCGGGAACACCTGCGACCGGGCCCGCTCGGCCCTCACGAAGTCCTGGAGCTCGCGCCAGTAGGGCTTGTCGAACTCGCCCCGCAGCAGCGGGTTCCAGTCGGTCTTGGGCGCCATCGACGCCACAGTAGGTTCCGGTCGAGTCGGATGCGGGGGATCCCGCGAGAGTCAGGCGGGGCGGGTGCCCACGATGCTGGCCCGCTCCATGATCCGCACGTCCGGGTAGTAGTCGCTGGCCGCATAGTGCTGGACCGAGCGGTTGTCCCAGAAGACGACGGTGTCGGGCTCCCACCGGACCCTGAACTGGTACTCGACCACGCTGGCCTGCCCGGCCAGATGCCGGATGAGATCGGTGCCCTCGGACTCGTCCATCCCGTCGATGTGTGAAGTGAAGTAGCAGTTCACGAAGATCAGCTTGCGGCCCGTCTCCGGATGGGTGCACACCACCGGGTGGCGGGCCTGCGGGTAGCGGGCCCGGAACTCCTCCAGCTTCCCCTCGGGAACCTGATGCTTGAAGGCGATCATGAAGTCGTGCACCGCGAAGAGGCCGTCGATGCGCTCCTTGACGTCGTCGTCGAGGCCGTCGTAGGCCGCGCCCATGTCGCTGAACAGGGTGTCGCCGCCGGTCGCCGGGACCTGGACGGCGTGCAGGATGGCCCCCATCGAGGGCACCTCCCGCCAGGTGACGTCGTGGTGCCAGCCGTTCTCGAAGCCGCCGGTGTCGACTCCCTTCTCGAAGCGCACCAGTTCGGGATGCTCGGAGTTGCCGGTGATGAACGGGTGGATCTCGAGTTCGCCGAAGCGGCGGGCGAAGGCGACGTGCTGTGCCGGCGTGATCGGCTGGTCGCGGAACACCAGCACCTTGTAGTCGAGCAGCGCCCGGCGGACCTCGGCGATCACCCGATCCGGCAGTTCGGAGCCGAGGTCGATCCCGCCTACCTCGGCGCCGAGGGTGGCGCCCTGCGGCGTCACGTCGATGTGCCGGTACGTGGGCCGGGCCAGCCTCGCTCTCTCGTCGGCCAGATGGAGCCACGGTCCCAGGTCGAGCCCGTACCGGTCGATGCGAACCCGGCCCGGGGTGACTCGGGACGCAGGATCCGAGGTGCCCGCCTGCTCGCCGCCCGTTCCGGGTCCGCCCGAGCCGTTGCCACGACGGCCGCTGGTGGCCGCAGGGGTGGTGGTGGATGACATGGGGGGAATATACCGTTGGGTCATGGTGAACGCCGTCGAGGTGGAGGACCTCACCGTCAGGTTCGACGATGTCATCGCCCTCGACGGGGTGACCCATACGTTCGAGCCGGGCACGGCCACGGCGGTGATGGGCATCAACGGGTCGGGCAAGACGACCCTGCTCGAATGCCTCGCCGGCCTGCAGAAGCCCACGTCGGGACGCATCAGCGGAGTGCCCGAGAACCTGGCCTACGTGTGCCAGCACCTTCCCGCCTGTTGGATGCCCATCACTGCGGGCGAGGTGCTGGCCATGGGCCGCTACGGCAAGCGGGGGCTGCTGGGGCGGCTGAGGGGCGAGGACCGGGCCGCCATGAGGGAGGCGGGCGAGCATCTCGACGTGAACCAGTTCACGAGCCGGAGCTTCAGCGAGCTGAGCGGAGGGCAGCAGCAGAGGGTCAGGATCGCCCAGGTGCTGGCGGGCGAGCCCGATGTCGTCATGCTCGACGAGCCCGTCACCGGCTTGGACATCCCCAGCCAGGAGCGGATCCTGAACGTCATCGAGGAGTACACGTCGCGGGGCGCCATCGTGATCATTACCACCCACCACGTCGACGAGGCACGGCACTGCGACTCGGTGATGCTGATGGCCAACCGTCTGGTGGCCTCCGGAACCCCTGATGACTTGCTGACCGAGGAGTGGTTGCGGGAGACCTTCGGGGACCGGCTGCTCGGCGACCACGCCGACCACGACCACAGTCAGGAACTGATCGTGCTCGACGACCATGGCCATCACGCCCATCTCGGCCACGGACCCCACGCCCACTGAGAGGGCGAGCGCTTCAGGGCTCCCCGACCGACGACGTTCAGCGCCCGGCATGACGCCATGAGACCGACTCGATGCGATCTGGCCGTGATCGGGGCCGGGCCGGCCGGCACGGCCACGGCCATACGGGCGGCCCGGGGCGGGGCTCGGGTGATCCTGTTCGAGAAGGCCTCGCCCGGCCGCGACAAGGTGTGCGGCGACGGGCTGACTCCGAGGGCGGTGGCCGCCCTGGGCGAGCTCGGCATAGATCTTGACGGCGCCCATCGCATCGACGGTCTGCGCATGATCGCGGGGAGCACTCGGCGCGAGCTGCTGTGGCCCGCCAACAACCGGTTCGGCCCCCACGGCGCGGTGTGGCCCCGCCGGGCGCTGGACAAGCACCTTGTGGAGGCAGCCGAGGCGGCCGGCGCCGAGATCGTGTGGGATACCGAGGTGATGCCCGTCGTCGCCGACGACGGCACGGTCACCGGTGTTGAGCAGGTCCAGGGGGACTCCGGGCGCGGCCGCTGGTTGGCCGACGTGGTCGTGCTGGCCACCGGCGCACCCGGCGCCGCGGCCCGGATGCTCGGGGCGGAGCGGGTCGATTCCGAGCCCTTCGGCCTCGCCATCCGGACCTATGCGTCCAGCCCGCGTCACGCCGACCGGCACCTGGAGGCCTGCCTCACCCTGCGGGGGGCCGAGGGAGGATGGGTGCCCGGCTACGGATGGATGTTCCCGGCCGGCGACGGCACCGTCAACATCGGGGCCGGGTCCATGTCCACCATGAAGGGATTCCGGAAGCTCAACCTCAACCGGCTGCTGGACGACTACCGGGACCTCGTGGCCGACGAGTGGGAGCTCGGCGACTACCTGGAGCGGCCCCGGGCATGGAGGCTGCCGATGAGCGCGGCCCGTCGCCACGGACCTGGGTGGGCCGCGGTCGGGGATGCGGCCGGGTTGATCAATCCGATGAACGGCGAGGGGATCGACTACGGCCTGGCGTCGGGGATGGTGCTGGCCGACTTGTTCCTGGAGGACCCGGCGACAGCGCCCGGCGCCTACGACCGGGTGATAGGCGAACGCTTCGACGGGTTCCTGCGCACCGGCCGGCGGTTCAGCTTCCTCATCGGCCATCCGTGGATCCTTCGCAACGGCCTGCGCCTGGCCGTGGGCACCCAGGCGGTGGCCAACATCACCCTCCAGGTGATGGGCAACCTCATCGACGGCGACACCCCCGGCATGGCGTCGCGGGTCCTGAACGTTGCCGACCGGGGCCTCAAGCTCGCCGATCCCCTACTGCGCCGCACCCGGGCCGCAGCCTGACAGGCATCAGGAGACGGTGCCGGTGGACAACTCAGCCGAGCTGCCGCTCGACGCTGCGTTGAACGAGCTCGACTCGGCTCTCCGCGGCGACATTCGGCGTGTCGGCGCCCAGTTGGGCGACGCGCTGGTCCGCCAACACGGACCCGAGCTGCTCGACCGTGTCGAGCAGGTGCGTCGCCTGGCCCGAGGCCTGCGTCGCAGTGACGAGGACAGCACCGCGCTGGCCGACCTGCTGGCCGGCGTGGATGTGGCCGACGCCGACCTGCTGGCCCGCGCCTTCACCGTCTACTTCCACCTGGCCAACACCGTCGAGCAGGTTCACCGGATCGACGACCTGACCGAGAAGCGGGCCGCGGGCGCCAACCGCTTCGGGGAGATGGTGGGCCGGCTCCGCCAGATGGGCTTCACCGACGAGGAGATCGTCTCGACCGTCAACGCGACCGAGCTGCGCCCGGTGTTCACCGCCCATCCCACCGAGGCGTCCCGCCGCTCGATCCTCGACAAACTGGCCGAGATCTCCAGCCTCGTCGAGCAGCGGGGCCACGCCGGGGCGGACGACACCGCCCGGCGTCGCATCGACCGCCGGATGGACGAGCTGATCGACGCCATCTGGCAGACCGACGAGCTCCGCCGTCAGAGACCCGACCCAGTGGACGAGGCCCGGTCGATCCTCTACTTCCTCACCGAGATCGCGGTCCAGGGCGTGCCCGAGCTGCTGGATGACATCGACGCCGTGCTGGCTCCGCTGAACGGCGGGCTGGATCCCGACCGCTCGCCCATCCGGTTCGGCTCCTGGGTGGGGGGCGACCGGGACGGCAATCCGAACGTCACCCCGAACACCACGGTGGAGGTGCTCGAGTTCCAGCGTCAGCGGGCCCTCCGCATCCTGGTGGAGGAGATCGAGGGCCTGTCGTCGGAGCTAAGCGTCGGGCTGACGGTAAGGGGCATCTCGGCGGAGCTGGCCGGGCAGCTCGAAGCCGACCACAGCCGGTTCCCGAGGCTGACGGCCCGTTTCGACACGCTCAGCGCAGGCGAGCCCTACCGGCAGAGGCTGGCGGTGATCCACCGGCGCCTGCTGGAGACGTCGGGCCCGGCGATGGGTCCGGCGGCGTACCGGTCGGCCGACGAGCTGTCCCACGACCTGGCTGTGATAGCCCGGTCGCTGGAAGCCAACCAGGGCCGTCTGCTGGCCCGCGGCCGGCTGGCCCGGGTGAGGCGCATCGTGGCCATGATCGGGCTCGACCTGGCCACGCTGGACATCCGGGAGCACTCCGAGCGCCACCATCGGGCGCTGGCGGGCCTGTTCGAGCCGCTGGGGATTGACTATGCCTCGCTGCCGGCCCCGGAACGGGCCGCGCTGCTCGCGCAGGAGCTGGCCGGCCCCCGGCCCCTGTCCCTGCCCGGACGGCACCTGGGAGCCGACACCGAGAACGTCCTGGAGCTGTTCAGGGTGCTGCGGCGCGAGATGGACTCCCGCGGCGACCAGGTCGTGCAGAGCTACATCGTGTCGATGGCGCGGGGGGTCGACGACGTGCTGGCACCGGCCGTGCTGGCCCGCGAGGCGGGGCTGGTAGACTTGGGCGCGGGCGTGGCCCGCCTGGGGTTCGTTCCGCTGTTCGAGACGATCGAGGACCTGCGCTCGGCCGGCCCCGTGCTGCGGGATCTGCTGGAGGCGGAGCCCTACCGGCGCCTGGTCGAGCTGCGGGGCGGCACTCAGGAGGTGATGGTCGGCTACTCCGACTCCAACAAGGACGGCGGCATCACGACCTCCCAGTGGGAGATCCACAAGGCGCTGAGGGCCATCGCCGAGGTCTCCGCGGCGACCGGGGTGCGCATGACCGTGTTCCACGGGCGGGGCGGCACCGTCGGGCGGGGCGGGGGGCCCACCCACGCGTCGATCCTGGGCCAGCCGCCCGGCGCGGTGGGCGAGTCGATCAAGATCACCGAGCAGGGCGAGGTAATCGCCGACAAGTACGGGCTGCCCCGCCTGGCCCACCGCAACCTCGACCTGGCCTTCGCGGCGGTCGTCGAGGCGTCGATGTCGCACCGGTCGCCCCGCCACGACCCGCCCGTCACCCGCCGGTGGGACCGGGTGATGGAGACAGCCTCCGAAGCGGCCTACGAGGCCTACCGGGCGTTCCTCCAGGCCCCCGGCTTCGTCGAGTACTTCAGGACGTCCACGCCGGTGGAGGAGCTGGCCGAGATGAACATCGGCTCGCGCCCGGCCCGCCGCAGCCGCGCTTCGGAGGGGCTGGAGGGGTTGAGGGCCATCCCCTGGGTCTTCGGCTGGACCCAGTCGCGCCAGCTCGTGCCGGGCTGGTTCGGTGTCGGCTCCGGCCTGGCCGCGGTCCGCGCCGCCGGCATGGGGTCCGACCTCGACGAGATGTACGAGGGGTGGCAGTTCTTCCGAACGTTCGTGTCGAACGTGGAGATGACCCTGTTCAAGACCGACCTGGCCATCGCCCGCCACTACGTCGCCACCCTGGTCGACCCGGCGCTGCACCGCAATTTCGACGCGGTATGCGCCGAGTATGACCGGACCGTGGCCGAGGTGGCCGCGCTCACCGGCCGCGGCCTGCTTGAGGATCTGCCGATCCTGCGCCGGACGCTGGCGGTGCGGGACGCCTACCTCGACCCGATCAACGTCCTTCAGGCCGATCTCCTGGACCGGCACCGGCGTGGGCGGGCCGGCAGTCCCGACGAGGAGCAGCTGCTGCTACGCACGCTGCTGCTCACGGTTAATGGGGTGGCCGCCGGCATGCGCAACACCGGCTGACCGCCGGTCACGGCCTCGCTGTGGATGCAGGCCGTAGCACTGTGGCAAGATGCAAAGCCCGCGTCGCTGATACCGACGACGACTAGCTCCAGCAGCGCACCGAGTTGGCCCACTGTTGCAGGAGTTTGCTGGTGGCCCACCAGGGCCATGGTGTGTCGGTGATGAAGTTGGCGAGGCCCCAGTCGCCCACGACCAGGCCTCGGCCGCGTACGCAGCGTTCAATTTGAATACTACACCAGTGTCGCTTGTTGCACCCTTTGATCCTGATGCTCTCCGCGACCGACTGGATGAGGGCATCGCCGCGCGTGTACTCGCCCGCGCTGTGGACGGCTTCGTGGTTAGTGCGGCCCCTGAAGGCGGGATGTTCCGTCGGTGTGGACCATCGTGGTCTCGTGCCCGTGGTCGTCAACCCGGCCTCTCCGGACCGCGAGCGAGCCTCGCATCTCGGGACAGTGACACGGTCTGCCGCCCGGCTTCTGCTTGCTGCTGACTCGGAGCGCGTTAGAGCAACTCAAGTCGACGGGGTCGGGGCGTCAGTAGTCGATCAGGGCCAGCGGCCAGTTCTGGGCTACCCGGCCTCTAGGGATCTCGTACCAGCCGCTGGCCGGCGAGATCTTGCGCGCCAAACTGGTGCCTACCTAGGCGCTCGTAGCGACGATGGCGCCACGCTCAGACTCTCGGCTATAGCTCCGGCGTGGAGGCGGCGATCCCACACGGCCATGATCACTTCGGCAGCACCTATTTCCAGGGCGCTGGCAAGGTGGACCGCATCGCCGCCGCGGAGTCCGTGGCGCTTGGCCAGCCTGCCCGCGGACCGCTCAACCGATGGGGTGAGCTCCACGGGCCGCATCGCCGCCCACAGATCCTCCCATTGCCGCTCACACGACGCCAGGCTGTGTTCATCGAGGTGGCGGTTGCGGCCCGCCGCGGCCAGTGAAGCGCACACCTCCGGGTAGGCCAGACGGCTGGAGACCGCGGCGTCGCAGCCGTCCCACAGCGCAGCGGCGGTGTCGCTGCCGGGCTCCTCCACTAGCAGCTTCACCAGCGCGCTGGCATCGAAGTAGACGATCGCCATCGATTAGCGCCGCTGCTCACTCACCAATTCCGAGACCGGACGGCGGGCCCGCGGCCGCTGTTGTTCAGCCGCGGCGGGCCGGTCACCGCGAGCAGGTCTGGCGATGACCCCACGGGCGGTGAGGGACTCGATCGTCGAGGCGGTGTCGACCCCGAGGAGTCGAGCGACCGGCACGCCCCGCTCGGTGACCACGACTTCCTCACCGTCTCGGACCTGTTCGAGCCAGTGACTCAGGTGGGCCCGCAACTCTGTCACTGCAACATCCATGCTCTAAGTGTACAACTCAAGACTTGCGATCTGTACGCTCACGGGAGGCAACATCGGGCGGACCGACAGGGACGCGCAGTGGGGCGGGCCGGAGTTCGTGGCCGGCAATCGGCCTCAACCGACACTCAATGTGTACGTTTCGTCAGAGCAGCTCGAAGTCGGCGGGGTCGGGGCGGCGGGTCTGGCGCCAGTAGTCGATGAGGGGCAGGGGCCAGTTCTGGGCCACCCCTCCGCTGGGGCTCTTGTACCAGCTGTTGACCGGCGATATACCCCACGCCATCTGGGCGTTGTGCTCGTCCATGCGGGCGGCGTAGCGCCCGTAGGCTTCGGGCCGGCAGTCCATGGCCGTCGCGCCCCGTTCGGCCAGCAGGCGCAGGCATTCGACCGCGTAGTGGGCGGCGCACTCCGCGAAGTAGATGATGCTGCCGTTGACCACGATGTTGGTGTTGGGTCCGTACAGGCAGAAGAGGTTGGGGAAGCCGGGAACGCACACGCCGTTGTAGGCCCGGGCATCGCCGTTCCAGGTCTGGTGCAGGTCGGCGCCGCCGCGCCCGGAGACCCGCATGGGCATGAGGAACTCCGAAGCCCGGAATCCGGTTCCGTAGACGATCACATCAGCGGGATGGAGCCGGCCGTCCGATCCGCGCACACCGTCCGGCTCGATGCGGACGATCCCGTCTCTCACCAGATCCACGTCGGGCCGCTTGAGAGTGCTGGCCCAGATCCCGTTGTCGAGCACTACCCGCTTGGCCCCGACCGGATAGTCCGGAACCACCTTGGCCAGCAGGTCGGGACGGTCGCCGAACTGGGACTCGAGGTACAGGGTCAGCAGGCGGCGGGCCTCGTCGTTGCGGGGACTGACCGCCTGCTCGAGCGGCCCGTCCCACGCGGGGTCGCGCCGCAGCGCGCCGACCGTGCCCTCGTGGGTGCACCAGAACAGCCGCAGCCGGAACCAGTGGGCGTAGCCGGGCACCAGCTCGAACAGTCGCAGGAGCCCGTCGGGCAGCGGCTTGTGGTAGACGGGCCGGGGGATCATCCACGGCGGGGTTCGCTGGAACACGGTCACGTGGGCGGCGCTCCCGGCCAGGTGAGGGATGAACTGCAGGGCGCTGGAGCGACCAGCCGTAGGACCAGGGCCGCTCCCACGGGTGCTTCTTGCCCTCGAACCGGTTGATCTCCTCCAGGCGGAAGAAGCGCCAAATGATCTCCAGGCCGGTCTGGGCTCGCACGTCCCGGATCCACTTGGACGTCTGGTAGGCCCAGGGGCACAGCACGTCGAAGTGGAAGTCCACCACGCTGGTGTCGACGGTCTCGGTCATGGCGCCCATCATTGCACCACCGCGGCGATCCCCCACGCGGCCGGCAGCACCCGTCCGCCAGGGGCCGGACTCGCTCACCTGCCCGCTCGGCCTCTGGTCTCAGCCGCCGTAGTGCTCGGTCATCCTGGAGCCGGCCCGCATCTCGGCGATGGCCCGTTGCACGTCGCTCACCGCCGATTCGAGTGCGTCGATGACGGCGTCGCGGTCGCTGGTGAACTCGAGGCCGTCGATCACGCTGGAGAGCCGTCCCCTGGACCGCCAGGCGGCCGTCTTGGCCCATTCGGTCCACAGCGTCTCGTGGTCGTCGACGATGATCAGGTCCGCGGTGCGGCTCTGGTCGTCGATGGCGGTGTCGAGGGCCACGTAGCCGTTCACCATGGAGATCCGCTCGGCCAGCGCGTCCAGTGGAGCGGCCCGATGGACCACCATGTCGCCGTGCAAGGCGATGGCGTAACCTGGTCCGCCGAACTCGGGCGCGACGACGCTCTCCGGCGGTGGGGTGCGATCCTCGGCCGCCAGCGCGGCGGCCTCGTGCTTGGTGCCCAGGAAGTACTCGAAACGCCCGCCCGGCACCCGGGCCGGATCGGTTACAGGCATGACGTAGTCGAGCGGCAGCGTGTCGTGGTGCCACTTGTCGATGGCCGCCTCGAGGCGGGAGGGTTCGTAGTTGATGTGGCCGAGGTGAACGGGCATCGGATGGGGCGCGATGGCGATCCCGTAGATGCGCTCGAGGTGGTCGTTCACCTCGGTGCTGATGCACAGATCCCTCAGCCATCGCGACCGGTAACAGCCGCTGCGGGTCATCCGCTCGATGCGGTTGCCTGCGGGACGGGCGAAGGGCCGCAGCCGCCGGGCGACGTAAAGCATGACGGCGGCGCCCGCATCGCTGAGCACCCGGAACGGGGACGATGCCGCCACCGGGGTGGCCTTGGTGGCGATCTCGTCCTGGCCGTAGCCGAGGTCCGAGAGCATGACGACCTCGTGGGGCTCCTCCAACTGAAGGTGGAACTCGGGATCGAACGCGGGCTCGCCGTCGAACCATTGGTAACCCGCCGGCAGAGTCTCCGGGAACGGCACCGCCATACCCATGTCCGAAGGCTAGGAGGGAGAGCAGGCAGGAGGCAATGAGGCCGGCTACACGCGGACGCGTGGCCGGTGTCGCAGCCCGTGGGCGGTAGTTTCTCTGCGGTGAGGATCGACGGGGGCGCGGCTGCTGGCTCTCCGGTGCTGCTGGCGCCCGCGCTGCCGACGGCGGTGAACGCGAGCAGCGAGACGTTCCGCCAGAACCGCGACGACGTGCTGGAGCAGTTGGCGGAGATCGAGGAACTGCTCGACGAGGCCGAGGCCGGTGGAGGACCCGCGTCGATGGAGCGGCTGCGCAACCGGGGCAAGCTGCCCATCAGGGAGCGCATCGCCAACGTGATCGATCCCAACAGCCCGTTCCTGGAGATCAGCGCGCTGGCCGCCTACCACTCCGACTACACCATGGGCGGCGGGATGGTGGTCGGCGTCGGAGTGATCGGCGGCGCCGAGTGCGTGATCATGGGCAACGACCCCAGCGTGCTGGCCGGTGCCCTCACGCCGTATGCCAGCAAGAAGTGGATGCGGGCCCTGGAGATCGCACGCGACAACCACATCCCCTATGTGAGCTTCGTGGAGTCGGCCGGCGCCGATCTGCGTCTGGGCGGCAGCGACCGCGGCGGCTCGGAGTTCACCGGCGGGGGCGCCAGCCGATCCCAGACCGTGCACTTCGCCGAGTCGGGCCGGTTCTTCTACGAGATGATCGAGCTGTCCAAGATGCGCATCCCCACGGTGTGCGTGGTGTTCGGGTCGTCCACCGCTGGAGGCGCCTACCAGCCTGGCCTGTCGGACTACAACATCGTGGTGGCCGACCAGTCGAAGATCTTCCTGGCCGGCCCTCCGCTGGTGAAGATGGCCACCGGCGAGGAGTCCGACGACGAGACCCTGGGGGGAGCCCGCCTGCACGCCGAGGTCTCGGGGCTCGGCGACTACTTCGCGACCAGCGAGATGGACGCCATCCGCATGTGCCGGGAGGTCGTGTCGCACCTCAACCGCCAGAAGCCCCATACGGGCCCGACCATGGCCTCCGATCCGCCGGTTCATGACCCCGAGGAGCTGCTCGGGCTGGTCAGCCGGGATCTGCGCCAGCCCTTCGACATGCGCGAGGTGATCGCCCGGGTAGTGGACGGCTCCCGCTTCGAGGAGTACAAGGCCCGTTACGGCACCACCCTGGTGTGTGGCTGGGCGTCGATCTGCGGCTACCCGGTGGGGATCCTGGCCAACAACGGTGTGCTCTATCCCGACTCGTCCCAGAAGGGCGCCACCTTCATCCAGCTCTGCAACCAGGTCGACATCCCGCTGGTGTTCCTGCAGAACATCACCGGCTTCATGGTCGGGCGGGACTACGAGGCCGACGGCATGGTGAAGAAGGGATCGCAGATGATCAACGCGGTCGCCAACTCCACGGTGCCTCATCTGACCGTGATCATCGGGTCCTCCTACGGGGCCGGAACCTACGGCATGTCGGGACGGGCCTTCGGCAACCGCTTCACCTGGCTGTGGCCCACGGCCAAGATCGCGGTGATGGGCCCCAAGCAGATCGCGGGGGTGATGTCGGAGGTGCGCCGGGCCCGAGCGGCCCGCAAGGGCGAATCCTTCGACGAGGAGGAGGACGCCCGCATCGTGGCTCAGGCCGAGGCGATCCAGGAGCGGGGCTCGCTGGCACTGCGGGCCACCGGAGCCATCAGCGACGACGGCATCATCGATCCCCGAGACACCCGCAGCGTCCTGGGCATGTGCCTGTCAGTAGTAGGCAACACGCCTATCACCGGCGCCGAGGGCTATGGGGTGTTCCGGCTGTGAGCGGCTCGGCGCCGGTAGCTCGGCGCAGCGGCATGAACGCCGCCGAGGGCTATGGGGTGTTCCGGCTGTGAGCGGCTCGGCGCCGGTAGCTCGGCGCAGCGGCATGAACGCCGCCGAGGGCTATGGGGTGTTCCGGCTGTGAGCGGCTCGGCGCCGGTAGCTCGGCGCAGCGGCATGAACGCCGCCGAGGGCTATGGGGTGTTCCGGCTGTGAGCGGCATCGGCACGCTGCTGGTGGCCAACCGGGGCGAGATCGCCCGCCGGGTCTTCCGCACGGCCCGGGCCATGGGCATCCGCTGCGTGGCCGTGTTCTCCGACGCCGACGCGGGCGCGCCGTTCGTGGCCGAGGCCGATGTGGCCGTGCGGCTCCCCGGCGGATACCTGGACGCCGCAGCGGTGGTGGCCGCGGCGGTGGAGTCCGGAGCGGACGCCGTCCATCCCGGCTACGGCTTCCTGGCCGAGAACGCCGGCTTCGCCCGGGCAGTGACCGGGGCGGGCCTGGTGTGGGTCGGCCCCGGACCGGAGGCCATCGAGACGATGGGCGACAAGCTCGCCGCCAAGGCCGCGGCCGCGGCTGCGGGCGTGCCCACGCTGCCGTCGTCGGAGGATCCCACCGACACCGGCGACGTCGGCTTCCCGCTGCTGGTCAAGGCGGCTGCGGGCGGTGGCGGCAAGGGCATGCGCCTCGTCACGGATCCCGCCGATCTGGAGGCAGCCGTGGTCGCGGCCCGGCGCGAGGCGCTCGGCGGCTTCGGCGACGACACCGTGTTCCTGGAGCGCTACTTGCCGCGCTGCCGCCATGTGGAGGTCCAGATCCTGGGCGACAGCCACGGCAATGTCGTCCACCTAGGCGAGCGGGAGTGCTCGATCCAGCGCCGCCATCAGAAGATCATCGAGGAGTCCCCCTCGGCCGCGGTCGCCGGCAGCCTCAGGGCCGCCATGGGCGACGCGGCCGTTGGCCTGGCTAGGTCGATCGGCTACAGCTCGGCCGGCACCGTGGAGATGCTGCTCGACGACGACACCGGCGAGTTCTTCTTCCTCGAGGTCAACACCCGCCTGCAGGTGGAGCATCCGGTGACCGAGGAGGTGACCGGCATCGACCTGGTGCGTGAGCAACTGCGAGTGGCGGCCGGCGAGCCCCTCGGCTACGGCCAGGAGGACGTGTCCCTGACGGGCCACGCCATCGAGGCCCGCCTCTACGCCGAGGACCCCGCCGCCGGCTTCCTTCCCGCGGTCGGCACTCTGGCCGCCTTCGCTCCGCCGGCGGTGCCGGCCGTGCGCTGGGACAGCGGCGTAGAGGCCGGCAGCGTCGTCGGACTGGACTTCGACCCCATGCTGGCCAAGGTGATCGCCCACGCCCCGACCCGGGCCGAGGCGGCCCGCCGGCTGGCTCTGGCCCTGGAGCGCCTCCACATCGGCGGGGTGACCACCAACCGCCACTTCCTGGTGGCCGCGCTGCGCTCGGAGGCCTTCCTGGCTGGCGACACCACCACCGACTTCATCGAGCGGGTCGATCCCAGCCGGGCCGCGACGCCCTCGGCAGCCGAGTGCCAGCAGGCCGCGGTGGCGGCCGCCATGTGGCTCCAGGCCGTCGAGAGGAGCGAGGCTCGGACTCTGGGGTGGATGCCCAGCGGCTGGCGCCACGGCCGCCTCCCGCCCGAGCGGGCCGAGTTGGCCGTCGAGACGGCCGCAGGGCCCGTCGGGGTCGTCGTCTCCTACCGGCCCCAGAGGGACGACACCTTCGTGGTCCGGGCCGAATGCGGGGACTCCGCGACCGAGGCTCCGGCAAGGATCGCGGCCTGGTCGCCGGAGACACTCGATGTCGAGTGGCATGGACGCCGGGTCCGGTACCTGGTCACCGCCTACGGCAACCGGATCCACCTCACGGGTGACCTTGAGACGGTGACCGTGACCGTGCTGCCCCGCTTCGGGGCCCCGTCGGGGGGCCGGGTGAGCGGAGGCTTCGCGGCGCCGATGCCTGGGGTGATCGTCGAGGTAAGGGTGGAGCCGGGCGAGCAGGTGGCCGCGGGCCGCACCCTGGTGGTGATGGAGGGGATGAAGATGGAGCACCACGTGAGCGCTCCGTGCGACGGCACCGTCACCGAGGTGCTGGTCGCCCCCGGGGACCAGGTCGACAACGGCTCGCCGTTGCTGGTGTTCGAGGCCGCAGAGGCCGTCGAGGCCGTGGATGGCTGAGTCCATCCGGATCGCCAACTGCTCCGGCTTCTACGGCGACCGCCTGTCGGCCGCGGCCGAGATGGTGGACGGCGGGCCCATCGATGTCCTCACCGGCGACTGGCTGGCCGAGCTGACCATGCTGATCCTGGCCCGGACCCGCGAGCGACGTCCCGGCGGGGGCTACGCCCGCAGCTTCGTGAGGCAGATGGAGCAGGTGATGGGCGCCTGTCTGGACAGGGGCATCAGGGTGGTGTCCAACGCGGGCGGGCTCGATCCCCGAGGCTGCGCGGAGGCCGTCGCCGAGGTGGCCGGCCGTCTGGGCCTGACCCCGAGGATCGCGTGCGTGGACGGCGACGACCTCATGTCGCGTCTGGATCCGGGCGCGGCCGACGCGGTGACATTGCGCTCCTTCACCACCGGCGATCCGATGGTCGACACGACCAGGCTGATCACCGCCAACGCCTATCTGGGCGGGTGGGGCATCGCCGAGGCCCTGCGCCGCGGCGCCGACATCGTGGTGACCGGCAGGGTCACCGACGCCGCGGTGGTCTGCGGTCCCGCAGCCTGGCACCACGACTGGGCCGTCGACGACTGGGACGCGCTGGCCGGCGCGGTCGCGTCCGGTCACGTGATCGAGTGCGGCACCCAGGCCACCGGTGGGAACTACTCGTTCTTCACCGAGGTCGACGGCATGGCCCGCACCGGTTTCCCGTGGGCCGAGATCGCGGTCGACGGCTCCTCGATGATCGGCAAGCACGACGGCACCGGCGGCGCGGTCACGGTGGGCACGGTCACCGCGCAGCTGCTCTACGAGATCGACGCGCCGGGCTATCTGGGACCAGACGTCACCACCCGCTTCGACACCATCCGGCTCACCCAGGCCGGGCCCGACCGGGTGCGGATCGACTCGGTTCGCGGCGAGCCGCCGCCGCCCACCCTCAAGGTGGCCACCAACGAGATGGGCGGCTACCGCAGCGAGATCACCGTGGGGCTCACCGGGCTCGACATCGAGGCCAAGGCCGATCTGGTGCACGACGCCTTCTGGCGGGCCTGCCCGCATGAGCCCGGCGACTACGCCAAGGTGACCGAGCGGGTGGTGCGCACCGACAAGGCCGACCCGGCCACCAACGAGGAGGCTGCCGCGGTGTGGCGCCTCAGCGTGTTCGACCACGACGAGCAGCGGCTCGGGCGCACCCTGTCCGACGCCATGAACGAACTGGCGCTGGCCACCATCCCCGGGATGTTCTCGCCCGGCTCGGCGGCCCGGCCGCGGGCCTTCGGCGTCTACCGGCCCGCCACCGTGCCTGCCTCGGTGGTGCCCCAGTACGTCACGTTCCTCGATGGCGAGCGCACGGTTGTCGACCCAGTGCCGGCCGGGCATGTGCATGTGACGCCCATCCCGGTTGCTGCCCCACCCGCCGGCGACCGGGACTGGGGTCCCACCGTGCCGTCACCGCTGGGCCGGGTGGTGGGCACCCGCTCCGGGGACAAGGGCGGCAACGCCAACCTGGGAGTGTTCGCCCGCTCTGTGGACGCCTTCGACTGGCTCGACGGTTTCCTGAGCATCGACCGGCTGCGAGAGTTGCTCCCTGAAGCCGCTCCGCTAAGGGTGGATCGGCACCGGCTCCCCAACCTCTGGTCGCTCAACTTCGTGATCCACGGCCTGCTGGGCGACGGGGTCGCCGCCTCGGACCGCCAGGACCCGCAGGCCAAGAGCCTCGGCGAGTGGCTCCGGGCCAGGGTTGTGGACGTGCCCGAGAGGCTGCTCCCGGACTGAATGGACAGGCCGTGGCCGAGAAGCGTCGTCGCGAGGGCCCTCGCGCGAGGTATCTTCCCAGGAAGGTATCTTCCTGGGAAGGAGACTAGGGGTCTGTGAATCTGGCCGACCTGCTGGAAGATCTGCTCGACGAGCAGGCCAGCCTCGACGAGATCGTGGCCCCTCTCAGCGACCGCGACTGGACCCTGCCCACTCCTAGCCCCCGCTGGTCGGTGACCGACCAGATCGGCCACCTGCGCTACTTCGACCGGGCGGCCACGCTGGCCATCCGCGACCCGGACGCGTTCTCGGCCGAGGCCGGGCGGCTGATGGAGGCATCCCAACAGAGCGAGACCTCGGGGGACGACTACGCCCTCGGCGACTTCCGGAGCCTGGACACCGCCGACCGTCTTGAGAGTTGGCGGGAGGGCCGGTCGGAACTGGCCGAGGCGGCCGCCACTCTGGGCGAGCGCGATCGGGTCCGCTGGTACGGGCCCTCGATGGGGGCCAAGTCCTTCGTCACCGCGCGGCTGATGGAGGCCTGGGCCCACGGCACCGACGTGTGCGACACCGTGGGCGTCCACCGCGAGCCCACCCACCGGCTCCGCCACGTAGCCCAACTCGGCTGCATCACACGGGCCTGGGCCTACGTCAACCGGGGCCAGCCCGCTCCCGATGCGGAGGTCTGGGTCGAGCTCGCAGCCCCTTCGGGTGAGACTTGGACCTGGGGGGATGCGGAGAAGGCCGGAGACAACGCGGTGAGGGGGCCTGCACCCGACTTCTGCCTGGTGGTGACCCAGCGCCGCCATGTGGACGACACCGCCCTGGAGGTGACCGGCGAGCACGCGACCGACTGGCTCTCGAAGGCCCAGGCCTTCGCCGGTCCGCCCACCGACGGCCCCAGGGCGGGCAGGAGCGGCGATCAAAGTGCGACCTCGAACCGGGGCGTGACGTGAGTCCGGTTGAGACCGCCCGGGACGACCGCGGCGTGGTCACGGTCATCCTGGCCGACGAGGCCAACCGCAATGCGCTGAGCCGTCGCCTGCTGGGCGAACTCATCGACGTCCTCGACGAGGTGGACGCCGACCCGGCGGTGCGAGCGGTCGTGCTCACCAACTCCGGGCGGGTGTTCTGCGCGGGGGCCGACCTGCGGGAGAGCTCCGGCCGGCAGGCCGACGACAACCCGGTCGTGGGCAGGGCCAGTGACCTGTTCGGACGGTTCCGGCGCTCGGCGAAGCCCTACGTAGGCCGCATCGCCGGACACTGCGTGGCCGGCGGGATCGGGCTGGCCGCGGCCATGGACGTCTCCATCGCCCGTGACGACGCCAGGTTCGGCTTCACCGAGGTACGGGTGGGGGTCGCGCCCGCCATGATCTCGGTGCTGTGCCTGCCGAAGATGCGCCGGGCTGAGGCGGCGTCCGCGTTCCTGCGCGGCAACCGCTTCGATGCCACCGAAGCCGCTCGTCTGGGCCTGATTAACGCCGCCGTGCCCGCGGAGAGCCTCGACGACGAGGTGGAGGCGGTGGTGACCGACCTTCTGGCCGGAGGTCCGTCGGCCCTGGCCGCAGCCAAGCAGCTCGTGGATCGAGTCCCTGAGATGTCCTTCGACGACGCCCTCGCCTGGGCTGAGCGGCTTTCGGCCGAGCTGTTCGCGGGCGAGGAGGCGGCCGAGGGCATGGACGCATTTCTCAACAAGCGCACCCCCAGCTGGGTGCCGGACACCCGGGAGGACCGATGACTGAGATCCTCAATTCGCTGTCGGCGATGACTCCGCAGTGGCTCGAGGGGGCGCTCACCGAGGCCGGGCACGCCCCGCCGCCGATCTCCGCGGTGGATGTGCGCCCGATGGACGGATTCGTGGGCGCCATGGGCGAGGTCGGGATCGTGTCGGTCTCCTACGACGGCGACACCGACCTGCCCGCCGAGTTCGTGGCCAAGTGCCCGCTCGACGACGAGTTCGCCCGCCTGAACGCCGCGGTGATGCTGTCGTACCAGCGCGAGGCCGGCTTCTACGGCCACCTGGCCGCGGACGTCACGGCCCGCGTCGGCCTGAGCATCCCCAGGTGCTTCGTGAACCTGTTCGACCCCGAGACCCATGCGGCCACCCTGCTCATCGAGCGGATCCATCCAGCCGCCAAGGGCGACATCCTCGACGGCACCACCTTCGAGCGGATGCACACCCTGGTCGGAGACCTGGCCCGTATGCACGGCGCCTACTGGATGGACGGGGCGCTGCTCGCGCACGACTGGCTCATCGACTGGACTGCCCCGTCGCTGCTGATGGGCGTTGACCGCACCCGCGAGAGCTGGAGCGCCATGCGCGAGCAGTATCCGCAGTACCACTCCGACGACCTCGCCGCGATGGCGGATGTCTTCCTGGCCGACGTCCCGGAGTGGCTCGGGCGCTTCTCGCGGCGGCCCTGGACGCTCATCCACCAGGACTACGAGCTCGACAACGTCCTGTTCCGGGCGGAGGGACCCGCGATTGTGGACTGGCAGTCGCCGATGCGGTCGTTCCCCGGAATGGACTTGGGCTGGCTGATGATGGCCAGCCACAACGACGAGACCCTGGCTCGGGAGCCAGAGCTGTTCGACCACTACCGCCGCGAGCTGGCCGCGGCGGGCGGGCCGCAGTGGAGCGCGGAGGACCTGGCCGAGGATCTGGCCTGGGCCGCCTTCTTCTGGGTGTCGGTGTCGCATGTGCCGTTCACGGCGACGGTTGCGTTCGGCGAGGGGGAACGCTTCCACCGACGCTTCAAGGCCATGCTCCAGGGCACCATCTCCGCCGCCGAGCGCTGGAACGCCGTCGACCGCATGAGGGCTCACTTCACCGCTGACGCCTAGCCTGCTGGCAACCGGCAACCCGCGGATCGCCGATCGAGGGCTAGGAGGCACCGCCTTGCGGGGACTGATACTCGAGGGCACGACCGAGGACAGCGTCCGCCTGTCGGACGATCTGGAGTTGGTGGGGTCGCTGGCGCCCCGCGACGTGCGGGTGGAGATCCGGGCTGCTGGGGTGTGCGGCAGCGACCTGAGCTGCGTGCTCGGCAAGTACTACATGCCCACGCCGCTGGTGCCCGGACACGAGGCTGCGGGTGTGGTGGTCGAGGTGGGCTCGGCGGTCACCTACTGCGAGGTGGGCGACCACGTGATCCTGTCCACGTTCGGCAACTGCGGCCACTGTCCGGACTGCGAGGGCGGCGATCCGGGCAACTGCACCAACGTGGCGCTGGGGTCGCTCAGCCAGCCATACGTCGAGAACGGGCGACCGGTCTACAACTTCGCCAACATCGGCGCGTTCGTCCAGCAGACCGTGGTCAGCGAGAACCAGTGCATCCCCGTTCCCGCGGAGATGCCCCTGACCGCGGCCGCGCTGATCGGCTGCGGGGTGGTGACCGGCACCGGCGCGGTGTTCAACCGGGCCAGGGTTCAGATCGGCGACACCGTGGCCGTGATCGGCGCCGGCGGGGTCGGGCTCAACGTGGTCCAGGCCGCCAAGCTCGTGGGGGCGTCCGCCATCATTGCCATCGACCGGGTCGCGGCCAAAGAGGCACTGGCCCGCGAGTTCGGCGCCACCGACTTCGTGCTGGCCGAGGGCGACGAATTCGACCCGGTGGCCGCGGTCAAGTCGCTGTGCCCGGCCGGGGTGCATCACAGCTTCGAGGTGGTGGGCAGCACCGCGCTGCTGGCCCAGGCCATCTCCATGACCCGCCCCGGCGGCAACGTGTGCGCCGTCGGAGTGCCGGATCTGGGGGCGAAGGTCACCTACCCGTTCCTCGACCTGCACCAGAACAAGAGCCTGCTCGGCATCCGGGCCGGCGGAGCCCGTCCCCGCAAGGACTTCCCGATGCTGGCCGACCTCTACCTGCGGGGCCGCCTCAAGCTCGACGAGATGATCTCGCGGACTGCCGGCCTCGAGGGCTTGCAGAACGCCTTCGACGCCCTCAAGACCGGCGCCGAGGCCCGCACCGTCCTGCTCCCCAACGGCTGAACGACCCGACCCCGCGCTCCGGCTGACGCCTGAGGGCTTGCATCCGTCCTGGTGCCGGCTCGCGCCGGATACTCACCCCGGTGAAGACTTAGAGGTCAACCGCTCCATCTCCGCGACCAAGCACTTGGCCGCGGCCGCCGTGGCAACAGCCTCGACGCAGACTGTCTTCATGGCGCTCGGGGCGCTCATGGCCACCAGTGTGACCCCGAGGCCGTCGTCCTGAACGAGGTTCACGCACACCGTCAAGTCCCCGTCATCCTCGGCGCCGGCACAACAATCGGTTGGGGTGCTGTTGAGGCTCGACAGCAGGGTGTCGACATGGTGGGCGGAGAGCGAGGTCATGAAGGCATAGCAGGTGGCCTCGCGGCCCGTGACGCGGTACAGGCCTCCGCCGAGGTGGTCCATATCGTCGCCGGAGGAGGTGAGGGTCAGTGTCGGCTCACTCGTCAGGGCGATTCCCAGCATGGTTCCGAGCAGCCGGTAGTTGCCGGCGGCCAGGACCAGTTCGCGGAACTCCGCCGGATGCAGCGTGCACCTGGGGTCGGTCATCGGCCCGACGGTGCAGTGCAGCCCGTTGCTGCTGGACAGCTCGAGCCGGGCACCAGGGAGGTGGAACACCAGTGCGGCTGCGATCTGAAGGGCTCCGGCCGTAGGGGCGGGTGAGGTCATGCGCGAGCTCCTTTCGCGTGGGGAGAATGCTGCTGCGGGTTCGACAGCAGCGAAGGGAGCGAGCAACTGTCCGGGCGCTCCGACCCAGGGATTCGAGCCCGCCGCGTCAGCGTGCGGGACCGGCTGCTGACTCTAACCACGGACCGGGGCTCGCCCGCAAGCCGACTACTGCTAGCCCTCGCGGGCGCGCCAGGCCTCTCGTGGTTCTCGCATGGTGGGACCGGGCCGGGTGATCGGTCCCCACCGGTAGTGGGTCATCTCCGAGTTGAGGGTCAGGTGCACCCCGCAGTCGAGGCTGGCATCCCGGCGGCGGCCTCGGCGATCTCGCTGAACCAGGGGCACGGCACCATCACCGAACCCGCAGTGATCGTGCCGAAATGGGACAGCTCGATGAAAGCCCGGTTAGCGCCATGGTTCATGCCGACGTCGTCGGCGTGGATCACCAGCCGGGTGGCCGTACCGGCTCGCGTCGCCGCAGCGTCAGCTGGCACGCAGATGAGGCTAGACGGATGGCCGTAGCATCTCCGCGGTGGGGCTGCACCACTTTGCTGCCGATGCCGATCCCGCCGAGGTGAGCGAGCACATCGGCAGCTTCGGCTACGCCATCGTCGACGATGTCGCCGATCCGGCGCTCCTGGACCGGCTGGAGGCCGAATCCCTGCCCTACATCGAGGCATCGGCAGCCGGACGTGACGAATACGACGGTCGTTTCACGCGCCGTACCGGCGCGCTGGTAGCCCGCTGCCCGTCGGTCCGCCCGCTGGTGATGCATCCTCTGGTCGTAGCGGCGGTCGGGCACTTCCTCGCTCATGTCAGCGCGGTGCAGCTGCACCTGACCCAGATCATCTCGGTCGAGCCGGGCGAGACGGCGCAGAAGCTGCACCGCGACGAGATGGCCTTCGACTTCTTCGACTTCGGCTCCGACTACCACGTGCAGTGCAACACCATGTGGGCGCTGACCGAGTTCACCGCCGAGAACGGGGCCACCTGGATCCTGCCCGGAACCTCCGGCCTTGACGACGAGGCTGCGTCGGGGGTCGCTGGCGCGCAGGCCGAGATGAGCCGCGGCAGCGTGCTGTTCTACGAGGGCAAGGTGCTCCACGGCGCCGGGGCCAACACCTCGGGCGGTACGCGACGGGGCGTGAACATCACCTATGCCGTCGGGTGGGTCCGCCAGGAGGAGAACCAGTACCTGGCCTGCCCTCCCGAGATCGCCAGAACCCTCGACGACGACCTCCTGCGCATGATGGGCTACACCCAGGGCGCCTTCGCGCTGGGGTACGTCGGCGACCAGACCGACCCCCTGGCCGCACTGCGGGGCGGGACGGCCAAGGCCAGGACGATCGGCGAGGTGGCGGAGCAGAACGTCGACGCCCGGCGCTTCGTCGTCGACATCACCGACACCTAGGACCGGCGGACCGCCCGCCGTCTCAGCGGGCCGCTACCGTTCACGACAGGCGAAGCGGAGGCGCGGCGGGCCATGCGGCGGATGCACATCGGGCTCCAGGTCGACGACCTTGAGGAGTCGATCGAGTTCTACACCCGGCTCTTCGGCGTGGAGCCCACGCTGCGGCGTCCCGACTATGCCAAGTGGATGCTCGACGACCCGCGGGTGAACTTCTCGCTCGACACCCACGGCGATGGCTCCCCGGGCTCGGCCCACTACGGCATCCAGGTCGAGACTCACCCCGAGCTCGAGCAGCTTCGCGAGCACATCGACTCGGCCGGCATGCCCCGAGCCGACCAGGATGACCTCGTCTGCGGCTACCAGCTCCAGCACAAGTCGTGGGTCACCGACCCCGACGGCGTCATGTGGGAGGCGTTCTTCACCGAGGGCGTGGTCGACACCGGCTACGGCACCGCCGAGATGCCCGACCTCGCCTGAGGTTGACCGGGCCTCGGCCTAGTCGAGGCTGGGGCCGGTGGTGTGGGTGCCTGAGCGCAGCAGGGTGCCGGGGCGGGCTCCGGTGAACTGGCCCCGGCGAACGATCTCAGCGCCGTTGCAGATCACGTGCTCGATGCCGGTGGCCTCGGCGTACAGGCGGGCGGCTCCGGCGGGGAGATCCGAGCGGAACGTCGTCGGCCCCGAGCCCACGGCGCTCTCGTCCAGGACCACGATGTCGGCGTAGGCGCCCTCGGCAAGCACTCCCCTGCCGACCAGACCGTACAGGTTCGCCTGCACCTCGGTGAGGAGGTGCACGGCCTCCTCCAGCGAGATGAGGCCTCGCTTTACCACGGCCTCACTCAGCATGGTGGTGGCGTAGTTGGACGTCAGGAACAAGTCGAGGTGCGCTCCGGCGTCGGAGGCGCCCACCACCGCACGGGGGTCGCGCCAGATCTCGACCCGGGCCTCCCAGTCGGCGGTGGGCTCGGGCATGGCCGGATTCCCGAACGACGTCTCCAGGTCGTCGGCCAGGGCCATGTCGCACAGAGTGTCCCAGGGGTCCTGGCCCCGCTCCTCGGCGATCTCGCCGATCGTGCGGCCCGCACAGCCCTCGTTCTCCGGGGCCGGGGAGTGGAGCACCACCTTGCGGGCCCAGTGGGCCAGCGGCCGCAGCGGGTGATCGCCCTGGGCCAGGTCGTTGAGGCGGCGGCGCTCGGCCGGATCGGCCAGGACTTGGAGCTTCTCCTCCTTGGGCAGGAGCATCACCTCCTCCCAGCCGGGCAGGGCGTCGAGCACGAACCCGCTGTTGAAGTTGAGGTGCAGCGAGAGCGTCAACGGCACCGTCAGGGCCACCACTTTGCCGCCCCGGGCCGCGGCGTGGTCGCCGGCGGCCAGCTTGGCCTGATTCATCTCCAGTGACCGGGCATTGACCGTCATCACGTTCCAGTTGAGGGGGCTGCGGGCTGCGGCCGACATGTCGGACATGAGCTCCAGGGCCCAGTCCTCGAACGGGCCCAGCGCGGGGATGAACTCCACCGAGGTGCCGTCGTAGCCGGCCAGCACCGAGCACAGCGCCACCAGCTCGTCGCGCTCGCAGCAGCGGCTGGGCACCATGTTGCCCATGGGGTCGTTGTGGGTGCGGGACCACGACGACGAGAAGCCCAGCGCCCCGGCTTCCAGGCCGTCGCGCAGCAGCGCCTTCATGGCCTCCAGCTCCTCGCCGGTGCAGGCCCGGCGGACACTGTCGTCGCCCATCACCACACGACGCAGCGCTGAGTGGCCCACCTTGAACCCTGCGTTGACGGCGACGTTGCCGTCGATGGCGTCGAAGTACTCGGCGGTGGTCTGCCAGCTCCACGGCACGCCCTCCTGCAGTGCCTCCAGCGGGATGCCCTCCACCCGGGCCAGCATCCGCATCAGGTAGTCGCCGTGGGCGGGATCGTCGCCCAAGGGGGCGATGGTGAAGCCGCAGTTGCCGCCGATCACGGTGGTCACCCCGTGCAGCGGGGACGGGGACAGGTCCGGATCCCAGAACACCTGGGCGTCGAGATGGGTGTGCACGTCGACGAACCCCGGCGTCACCGCCAGGCCGGCGGCGTCGATGGCCGCCCCGGCCTCGGCCCCGCCGTTGACGAGGTTCCCGATGGCCGAGATCCGGTCGCCGACGATGCCCACGTCGGCCCGACGCCGGGGTCCGCCCCGGCCATCGATCACGTCTCCGCCGGTGATGAGCAGGTCGAACATGGCCTCGACGCTAGTCGCGGCCCGGCGCGGGGCCGTTCACGAGATCTCCAGTTGCATCAGCAGGCGACCGGAGCCTTCTAACTCGACCTCGAACACGCCGGGGATCTCGGCGTTGAACGCGAAGTGGGCCGGATGGCCCTCGGAGACGGCCCGCAGGATGTCGTAGCCGTGGACGTGGACCTCCTCGGCGATGTCGGAGGTGACCATCAGGCCGACGACCGAGCCGAGGGCAACCTCCTCCCGCTGCACGCCGCCCACCGGCTCGCCGTCGACGATGTCGATTGTGATCGTTTGAACCGCGTCGGCCACATCGGCGTCGTACCGGGTCGGCGCGCCCGCCGACCCGTGGTCGTGGTCGTGGTGGTCGTGGTCGTGGTCGCCGCCGGTCGTGCCGGAATCCTCGTGGCCGTGGCCAGTCTCCGCGGTCTCGACGGCGCCCGCAGTGGCGGTGCCAGCGTCGTCGGTGTCGGCGTTTCCGCAGCCTGCGACCAGCAGGATCAGGACCGCAGCCGTCGGCAGCAACCTTCGAGGGGTGAACGTCATTGAGCGTTTGAACTCTGGCTCGGGGGATTCAAGGATGTGCAAGAACACACGCTAACGACCTCGGCCTAGATCGGGCCGCGTGACGGACATCGGCGGACGCCCATCCGAACTCGTCTCGTCGTCCAACGGCGGGGAGGGCCGCGAGGCGTCGATCGCGGCGGGCTACGACCCGGACCCGGCCTGGTGCTCGACGCCTACCGCCGCGCCGGCGCCCTCTAGCGGGCGGTCCAGCCGCCGTCGATGACGATGGTCTGGCCGGTGATGTAGCTGCCCGCGTCGGAGGCCAGCAGCAGCAGGGCCCCGTCGAACTCGTCGATCTCCCCGGCCCGGCGCATGAGGGTGTTGCGCTGGATGTGGCGCAAGCCGGGCGCATCCTCCGGGGCGAACATCTCCTCGGTCAGCTCGCTGCGGAAGTAGCCCGGGGCGATGGCGTTCACCCGTATCCGATGGGAGGCCCACTGCTTGGCCAGCTCACGGGTGAGCCCGATCATGCCGGTCTTGGAGGCCACGTAGCCGGCCTGGTGATTGCCGCCGGAGGCGACCATCCCCAGCATCGAGGCCACGTTGACGATGCTGCCGCTCCGGCCGTGGCCGATCATCTGGCGGGCCGCGGCCGACGACAGCACGAACGCGGAGGTCAGGTTTACCTCCAGCACGTGCCGGAACTGGGCCGGATCCTGCTCGTCGGCCCGGACGACGGCGTCGCTCGTACCGGCGTTGTTGACCACGATGTCGGGCCCGCCATGGTCGGCAGCTACATCGACTAGCCGCTGGAGCTGCGAGTCGTCGGTGACGTCGCAGCCCACCGGCACGACGCCGGCGACCTCACCGGCCATGGCCTCCAGGCGGTCCAGCCTGCGGGCCGCGGCCACCACGGTCGCTCCCCGCGACGCCAGCAGCCGGCAGTAACGCTGGCCCAGCGTCCCGCTGGCACCGGTGATGATGGCGACCCTGCCCTGCACCGAGAAGGGATCGTCGCTGACCGGACGGGCGTTCATGAAACCGCGAACCTACCGCGATCAGGTGGAGAGGCCGAGCGGATAGGTGAGCGAATCGGCTCATACGGCGCGAGGCCGTGGGCGCTGTTCCGTGGATTTGGGCGGCCCGTGAGCGCAGCGAACAAGAGCGGGAACACTCCCTCGCGGCGCGTGACGCTCTCACCTGTCCGCGTGGCCCCTCAGGCCCCGCGGCGCGCGAGGCTGCCGCCCACGGTCATGAGGACGGCTCCGAGAAGGCTCCCGACCGCGGCCGTCAGCCAGGCGACCGCGAAGGACCGGGCGAAGAGGAAGCCGAAGACCGCCGGACCGACGACCACGCCCACGTTGCTGCCGACGAGCGTGATACCGGTGGCGGCCGCGGGCGATGTCGCGTTGGACCGGGTGACCGCATAGTTGAACACACCCACCCACCCCCACACGGTGGCGAACGAGAACGGGACCGCGACCATGAACGCCGCCGGTGAGCCGGATCCCCGGGACAGAACCGCGAAACCCAGCGCACCCGTCGCTACCAGCATGGCCGGCACCCCGAACCGGGTATCGGGGCGCCCGTCCACCCAACGGCCGAGCGCAATCCGGGTCACCACGCCGGCAAGGGCGCCGAGCGCGAACACAAGCCCCGCGGCCGACTCGCCTAGGCCACCCTGCTCGACGGCCGCGGTAACGGCGAAGCCGGTGAAGGCCGCCGACAGGGCGGTGCTGACCGCGGCGCCCGCAGTGAGCACCAGCAACGGGCCGAGGTCGACGTCTCCCTCGCGGCTCGGAGCCGTCCTTCCCACTCCTCGCAGGCCGGTCCTCGGGACGCTGAGCACGGCCAGGAGCGCGAACGCGCCGAAGCCGGCGAATGTCCAGCGCCAGCCGAGCGCGAGGGCCAGCACCGGCACCGCCACCCCGGCCAGCAGGGCCGCGGTCGGCCCTCCGGACTGCTTGAGGCCGAAGGCCAGGCCCATCCGGCGGTCCTCGATCGTTCGCGCCAGCCAGAGGTTCGACGACGATTGCATGAGGGTTGCGGCAATTCCGCCCGCGACCAGGAGTCCGGCGATGGCCAGCCAGCCCTGGGCCGCGGCCGCGATGGAGACCATGACCATTCCCGAGAGCGCGCTGGCCAGCCGCAGGCTCGGTCCCGGTCCGAGGCGCTCGGCCAGGCGGCCCATGATCGGGGCAGCCACCGCGGCCCCGACCGAGAAGATCGACAGCAGGGCGCCCAGAGCCTCCTCGTCGATCCCGAGGTCCTCCTTGAGCCTGATCGCCATGGTCGCGGTCAGGAAGATGGGCATCGAACACGCGATATAGGGAGTGATCGCGGCCGTGAGCGCTCGCGGCCAGGGAACCGGCACCGATGGGTTCAAGCGACCGGGAGACCAAGCCTTCTCATCGCGGCGAACCTAGCCCACGTCCATGACAACTATGATCATGGACGTGGCGGGCCTCTCGCGGGAGCGCATCGGCCGGGCCGGAGCCATCCTGCTGGGCGGCCAGGACTTCGGGGAGCTCCGCAGCCGGGCTCGACTGGCCGAGGATCTCGGGTTCGACCTGGTCGGGCTGGGCGACGTGCCCATGCACTACCGGGACGTGAACGTGTGCCTGGCTGTCGTGGCCGAGGCCACCAGCCGGATCCGGATCGGACCGATGGTCACCAACCCGGTCTCGCGCCATCCCGGGGTGGTCGCCGCTGCGGCGGCCTCACTCGACGCGCTGTCGGCGGGTCGGCTGGTGCTCGGTCTCGGTGCCGGGGGCGGGCCCCTGTTCTCGATGGGCCTGAGCGTCCCCAAGCGTCCCGAACTGCGTCAAGCAACCGCGACCATCCGCAGCCTCCTCGCGGGCGAGCCCAGCCGATGGGAGGGCCGACCCTTGACGCTCGGTCCCGAGCGGCCGGTTCCCGTCTACCTGGCCGCCTACGGGCTGGTCACGGCTCGGATCGCGGGCGAGGTCGCAGACGGCGCGCTGTTCGCGGGGGGAACGTCACCGGAGGCGGTGATGTCCGCCCTTCAGGCCGTGGCCGACGGCGCCTCCGCCGCGGGACGAGATCCCGGAGAGGTCGACTTCTGGGTGATGACCCGGGCATCCGTCGGTTCGACGGTCGAGGACGCCTACGCCCCCATCAAGGCCAACCTGGCCAGTGCCGGATCCCACGGGCTCCGCTCCGAGGCTCAACTGGCGACCGTGCCCGAGGCGCTCGTCGATGCGATTCGAGAGTTGCAGCGCCGCTATGACCAGAGCGAGCACGTCAAGTGGGACGGAGCCAATGCCCGCCTGGTCGACGAGCTGGGCCTCACCGAGTACCTCGCGGAGCGCTTCGCCATCGCAGGCACCCCCGAGCACGTGCGTAGGCGCTTCGACGACCTGATGGAGCTCGGGGTAACCCGGGTGCTGGTGCCGGCCGTCGACCGCGAGCCGGAACGATTCCTGGAAGCGTTCGCCGCGGCCCTCGCCTGAGGGCTAGAACCATTGGAATGAACGGGCTGGCCCGCCTCCCGACTCTTCGGAGGAACTCATGAAGCGACGGGGACTCCATCCGAGATTCACCCCGGCGCAGGCCGAGGCGTGGCGGGTCGACGGTCTGTGGTCCGATCACACTCTCACCCACTACGTCGAGCGCAACGCCCGCCAGCAGCCCGGCGAGATCGGGGTGGCCGACGAGTCGAGGGAGCTGACGTTCGCCGAGCTGAGGGACATGGCCTGGTCGCTGGCCGGATCGCTGGCCGAGGCCGGTCTAGACGACGAGTCCGTGGTCGCCGTCCAGCTGCCCAACGTCGTGGAGACGGTGGTCACCTACTACGCGCTGTGCCGGTTGGGGTGTGTGATCGTCCCCCGGATGATGATCTACCGCCGCAGCGAGGTTAGCGACGCCATCGACCGCACCGGGGCGGAGTGCTTCATCACGGTCGACGAGCACCGGGGCTTCGACCACGCCGCCATGGCCATGGAGCTGTCGGAGGCGTGCGGATCGCTGGAGCGGGTGGTCGTCCTCGGTGAGACTCCTACTGGAGCCACAAGCCTCACCGACCTGATATCCGGCGGCGACCGGTATGACGGCCCCCTGCCGGATCCCGACGACGATCAGATCATCATCTTCACCTCAGGCACCACCGCGCTGCCCAAGGGGGCGCTGCACAGCTTCAACAGCCACGCGGCCACCGCCCGGGTACTCAACCGCGAGATTGAGCTGGGGCCCGGCGACCGCTGCTTCATGCCCTCGCCGGTCATGCACAACACCGGGCTCAACGCCGGGGTCATATCCCCTTGCCTGGGCGGATTCGGAACCGTTCTGCAGGACGCCTGGGACCCCCACCGGGCCTTGGAGCTGGTTTCGGGCTACGGATGCACCCACACCATGGGGGCCACGCCGTTCGCGACGATGATGGCCGACGCCTCCGAGTCCGGCGACTATGACATCGGGCTGTTCCGGGTGTTCGGCTGCGGCGGCGCGCCGATACCGGCGGCGGTGGTGCACCGGGCCGAGGACGCCCTGGGCTGCAAGATGCTGTCGATCTTCGGCCAGAGCGAGTTCGGAGTCGAGACGATGGTCAAGCTCACCGATCCCGTGGAGCGGGTCGCCTCCAGCGACGGCTGCGCGGTGTCCTGCAACGACGTGCGGATTCTTGACGACGACGGCAACGAGATCGAGCGGGGCCGGGAGGGCGAGATCTGCAGCTGGGGTCCGATGGTGATGCTCGACTACTGGCAGGACCCCGAGCGCACCGCCGAGGTGTTCGCCCCCAGCGGGCACTTCCGCTCGGGCGATCTGGGGCGCATGGACGCTGACGGCTACGTGCGGGTGACCGGACGCAAGAAGGAGCTGGTCAACCGGGGCGGCGTGAAGATCGCGCCCCGAGAGATCGAGGACATCCTGGTCGAGCACCCCCAGGTCGCCGACGCGGCCGTGATCGGCATGCCCGACGAGCGCCTGGGCGAGCGGGTGTGCGCGTTCGTGGTGGCCGCACCGGGGCCGGCACCCACCTTCGAGTCGGTGGTCGAGCACGTACGGGCTTCCGGTGTCGCCGTCCAGAAACTGCCCGAGCGCCTGGAGCTCATCGGCGAGCTTCCCCGGACCGCGACCGGCAAGGTGGAGAAGTTCCGGCTGAGAGCCCTGATCGACGAGATGCTCGGAAGCTGACCCCCGAGGATGGAGTCGGCTAGTAGGCGTCCGGGTCGTGCTGCACCGCGAGCGGCACCGGGTGGCCGAACAGCTCTGCGGCGTTCTGCCAGCTGATCCGGCGCACGGTGTGCTCGTCCTTGGTGGCCATGTGCTTGTGGAACAGCTCCTGGCTGTCGGGCCAGCTCGAGTCGTTGTGGGGGAAGTCGGTCTCGAAGAGGATGTTCTCCACCCCGATCCGGTCGAGATGCACCATCGCGGAGGGCTCGTCCACCAGGCAGAACCAGAAGTTCCGCTGCAGCAGCTCGGCTGCGCTCAGCTCCGAGCCGGTCCAGGTGCCGCGGCGGTCGCCCTGCTTGCGGTAGTGGTGCTCGAGGCGGTCCAGCAGGGACGGCACCCAGCCGATGCCGCCCTCCGATATCGAGATCTTGATCTCGGGGTGCTTCATGGCGTAGCGCGAGAACAGCCAGTCGACGGTGGTGGTGAGGGCGTAGCCCGCGCCGAACAGGGCCGAGGTCACGTCGGCAGGGGCGTCCGGGGCCGACTCGGGGAGCTTTCCCGCTGATCCGGTGTGCACGTTGATCACCGTGCCCGTCTCCGCGCAGGCGGCGACGAAGGGGTCCCAGTATCCGGAGTGAAGCGACGGGAAGCCGGCCTGGTGGGGGGACTCGGGGAAGGTCACGGCCCGGAAGCCTCGGGCTGCGTTGCGCCGGATCTCGGATGCGGCCAGGTCGGGATCATGGAGCCACGCCAGCTGCATCGGGATCATCCGCTCGGGATACGAGCCGGCCCATTCCTCGATCATCCAGTCGTTCCAGGCCCGCACCAGCGCCAGCGAGAAGTCGGTGTCGGCCGAGGTGGTCTGGAGCCTCACGCCGCCGAACCCGGCCAGGTACGACGGGAAGCACAGCGACGCGTACACGCCGTCGAGGTCCATGTCGGCGACACGGGCGTCGATTTCGTAGGCCGACCGGCGCATCTCCGAGAACCGGATCGGGTCCCGGCTGACGACCTCGGCGGGCGGCCGGCCCGCGGCTGCGTTGAAGCCGACCTGAGGCATGAGCGTGTCCTCGAACAGCCAGGCCTCGGCGCCGTCGTCGGTCTCCACCACCCGGGGGGTTCTGTCGCTGAAGCGCTGGGGAAGCCGGCCCTCGAACATGTGCGACGGCTCGCACAGGTGGTCGTCGACGGAGATGATCGTGTAGCGCCGCTGGCGACGCTCCGGATCGGGAAGCAGCGTCACCGTGGCTCGCGTCGTCGTCACGATCTCACCTCCGGGTCCGGGTAATTCATGATAACCGATCGTCGGGATCAGAGGCCGAGCGAGTAGGGGCGACGCGGGCGGAGGCCCGGCGAGTCGAGAGCAGCAGCCAGACGCCGACGATTCCCGAGACGGCCGCGCCGAGGAACAGGGACGCCCGCGCGTTGATCGCGTCGATGATCATGCCCAGTATCGGCCCGCCCACCGCCCGTGAGCCGATTCCGACCATTGAGACGAGAGCCAGCACCCGCCCTCGCGTCGCGGCCGGAGCGTTCAGCTGCACGACTGTGACGACTGCGCCCATGAAGGCCATGGTCGCCGCGCCCACCGTCACTGCGGCGAGCGCCGCCGCGACGACAGTGTTGGTCGCGGCCAGCGCGGCCATCGTGAGCGCGGTGGCAATCGAGGAGGCCCCCAGGAAACCCAGACCCGGCATGGCTCGCCGGGCCACTACCAGCCCGCCCCCGATCGCTCCGAGGCTGAGGGTCGCGAACAGCAGCGTGAACGTCTCCGGCCCCCCTCCCAACGTCCGCTCGGCGAACAGCGGCAGGGTCACCGGGAACACGATGGCGAACACGCCGACGACGGTGTAGGCCAGCAGGCTGGCCCTCAGCGCCGGCTCGCGCCAGGCCACGCCGAAGCCCAGCAGCATCCGGCGGTCCGGCGTCGGCGCGGGGTCCGGCTGGGATCGGGTCCGGATCGTGAGCATCGAGACCAGCACGATCGCGGCCAGCGCGATGTTGACTGCGAAGCACCACTCAACGCCCGCGCCCGAGATGAGGGCACCACCGAGTGCGGGGCCGACGATGCGCGAGCCGTTCATGGCCGAGGAGTTCAGCCCGATCGCGTTGGAGAGGTCCTCGCGGTCTACGAGGGCTCCGACGAAGATCATCCGCACCGGGATGTCGAACGTCTCCACCACGCCGAACAGCAGCGCGGCCAGCAGATAGGGAGTAGGCGTCGACGGCTGGCTGAAGGCCACCGCGGCCAGCACCGCGGCCGAGACGACCAGACCGACCTTGGTCGTCACCAGCAGGCTCCGGCTCTCGCGGCGGTCGGCCACCAGGCCGGCCAGCGGGCTCAGGACGATGGCCGGGCCGAACACGCAAGCGCTGGCCACCCCGACCGCGGTCCCGCTGTCGGTGATTTCGAACACAGCCCAGATCACCGCCAGTCGCTGCATCCATGTGCCCATCTGGCTGACGGTGTGGCCGGTGACGAAGATGCGGAAGTCGCGCACCGCCATGGATCGGAAAGTGCTGCGCATCGCTAGGAACCGGCGGGTGCTGCGCGCCGCTCGAAGTTCCCCGTCGCTCGCTTCTCGGCTCAGCCGGCGTCCATCCCTCAGACTCGCTCGGCAAAGGCCCGCACGCGGGTTTGCCGACCGATCCAGCATAATCGTAGACATGGAATTGCCCGCGGAATCCCCGGTCCCGATCATCGACGCCTTCAGCCAGCTCACGATCGACCGCGACGGGATCGAGGTTCCCATGCCAAGGGCCGCCCTGCGGGACGCCGACAGCCTCGCAGCCTGGCCCTCCACCGACATCGTGGGGCACCTCTTCGCCAAGGACGCCGGCCGGGCCGACCGGGACCGGATCATGGGCGATCTCGGCCTGTGGCTGGCCCACCTGGAGTCCTGGGGCATCGCCCGGGCCCAGGTCCCCCTCAATTTCGGCACCGCGGACGAAGTACTCGACCGGCTCAGCGAACACTCGGACAGGGTCTTCGTGTCGCTGCGAGTCGACCCCCACGACGGGATGGCCGCAATACGGCGTATAGACGAGCTGGCCGGGCGCTACCCGATCCTGCGCAGCGTGATGATCGTGCCCCACATGCTGTACCCGCACATCGCGCCCAACTCCCGGGAGTACTACCCGATCTACTCCAAGTGCATCGAGTGCGACTTGGCGGTGATGATCAACGTCGGCTTCCCCGGCCCCCGGGTGCCGGCGTGGACCCAGAACCCGATCCACCTCGACGAGGTGTGCTGGTTCTTCCCCGACCTCCGGGTGGTGTTCAAGCACGGCGGCGAGCCCTGGACCGACACCTGCGTCAAGATGATGCAGACCTGGCCGAATGTGTACTTCGCGACCAGCGGCTTCGCGCCCAAGTACTACCCGAAGGCGGTGATCGACCACGCCAACCGGCGGGGTTCGGACAAGGTGATCTTCGCGGGCTACTGGCCCATGCTCGGATACGACCGGATCTTCCGCGAGGTCGGTGAGCTGCCGCTGCGAGACAACGTGTGGCCCAAGTTCCTGGCCGAGAACGCGCAGCGGGCCTTCGCCCTCGAACGGTCAGGGGCCGTGTAGCCCTCAACGCCTTCGCTGCTGGGTCTTATCGGTCGTGTCGGGCACATATCCTGAGGGCGATGATGGATCGTCAGCAATCAGCGCGCAGTCGAGAGCCACTGGATGCCATTCTCTCCAGTGGCTTCGTGGGGTGCCTGCGAGACGCGCCCGAGGATCTGGCCACCAACTACAAGGCGTATCTCAGGGATGCTCTAGCAGAGAAGCATCGTGCCGGCTGACAGCGGCCATGCTCGGCGGCGCCTCGATCACCGTCGGAGCGTTCATCAGCGCCGTGGTCGCCTCCCCCACGTCCGGCGCGACCCCCGGCCAAGTCGTCGCCACCGGCATCTTCGCCGTGCTGGTGGCCCTAGTCAACGGATTTTGCTGGTACAGCGTTTACGCGGTGGCCGTAAGGTGGTTTGAAGGACCGGACATCAACGAACTCACCGACAACTACTCGAACCGCCACGACGGCCATCGCGCCCTGCTCGATCACCTCATCGCCGTCCACAACGACCACCGCACCCGCAACGAGCCAGTCGTCCAAAGCGCGGGGCGGATCGTCCTGTTGCAAGGGCTCGCCACCTTCGTCGCCGCCAGCCTCTTCGTTGGAGCCCTATTCGCGCTAGGTTGAAGCCATGCAGCCCGACGAGGCACCCCAGCACAACCAGGACGACGACCAGTTGAGTCCGTACCCCAGCACCGTCGTCAGCGCCAGCGGCGTCCCTGAGTCGTGGGTCCCGAGATGGTTGCTGCGCTGGGCCCGCCGACCCAAGCCCGCCTGAGCCCGCCGAAGAAGCCGGCCCGCCGCAGGGTGCCGTGGAACGCCCCTACACGGCGACCCGCGCAGGGATTGGCTCCAGAGTTACAGGGCGAACAACTCGATGCTCTTCGCGTCTGGCCCGGCGCCAACACCGGACCCGACCCACTGGTCTCCTGCATCATTGACATAGCTACCTCCTAATCGAGGTGACCGGTCAACGGGGGGAGGCACGACGCCGCGTTTTAGGGTGGCGTGAGGGTGTCGAGTAGCGCCCAGTTGGGTTTGCCGGCGTAGAGCAGGGCGCGGATGCGGTAGTTGGCGAAGTTGGTGAGTCCGAAGGCGGCGCGTTTGACGCGTTGCGAAACCTGCATTGAGAATGTTGCACACTCGCCAACGTAGCATTGCAACATCTGCATTGATGTGTTGCGAACACAGCATCTGAATGTAGGCTGGATGCACCGACGGGTCCAGGCACAGAGTCCGGCCCCCGGTGCGGGCAGCACCCATGGTATCAACCCATCAAGGCGCACGTTATCTCGACAGGATCGCCGACGAGGAACTCCGTCGCCGGCTGCGGTCGGCGCCCGCCGTGTTGATCGAGGGGCCGCGAGCGTGCGGTAAGACCACCACAGCCCGCCAGATCGCTGCCAGCGAGATACTGCTCGAAGAAGCCATGGCGTCGGTGCATCTGGCTTCGCCGGGGTCGTTGGCGTTGCTGGAGGGAGCAGCGCCACGCCTAATAGACGAGTGGCATCTCGTGCCCGGTGTCTGGGACATGGTCCGGCGCGAGTGCGACCGCCGCGGCGCCGCGGGCCAGTTCATCCTCACCGGCTCTGCTGATCCTCCTGCCAGCGTCAAGCAGCACTCCGGGGTGGGCCGCGTGGCCCGGGTGAAGATGCGTCCTTTGTCGCTGCTCGAGTCGGGGCTGTCCACCGGCGCAGTGTCGTTGCGGGCGCTCTTTGACGGCACCGAGTGCTCAGCACCGGCCCCTGAGTGGGGTCTCAGCGACGTGGCCGGCGCCATCTGCCGGGGCGGCTGGCCGTTGTGCCACAGCATGGACACCAACGATGCGCAGGACTTCATCGGCGACTACCTCGACGAGCTCGCCCAAAGCGAAGTCTCCGCAGTGGACGGCGTGCGGCGCGACCCCGCCGCGGTGGCCCGGCTGCTGGTCTCGCTGGCCCGCAACATCTCCACCGAGGCCGCTGTGAGCACCCTGTCGTCCGACACCGGAGGCGAGCAGCCAATCGACCCCCGCACCACAGCGGCGTACCTGTCGGCGCTTGAGAGGCTCTTCGTCGTCGAGGACGTGCCCGCCTGGGGGCCCCAGTTGCGGTCCCGCTCCAGGCTGCGAGGCGCGCCGAAGCGCCAACTCGTCGATCCCTCCTTGGCGGCCGCCGCGCTGGGCGCCGACGGTGGGCGCCTGCTGGCGGACCTCGAGACGCTCGGGTTCTTGTTCGAGTCGCTGTGCGTGCGGGATCTGCGCGTCTATTGCCAGACGCTGCGAGCAGAACTCAGCCACTACCGCGACAACACCGGCCTGGAGGTCGACGCGATCATCCGGCAACGCAACGGCGAATGGGTCGCGGCCGAGATCAAGCTCGGAGGCCGGGCCGCGGTCGAAGCGGCCGCGGCCTCGCTCACCAAGCTCCGAGACGACCGGATCGACCCGACCAAAGTCGGCGGACCCCGCCGGCTGGTGGTGATCACCGCCACCGGATTCGCCTACGAACGCACCGACGGCGTAGCGGTAGTGCCCATCACCGCCCTCGGGCCCTGAAGGGACCCGGCGGGGCTTGGCATTGGCCTCGCAGGATGATCTCGCCAGTCGCCTGACTCTCGTAGCCCGCTCTCGGTCTGTTGCTCCTCGACATCAGATCCGCCTCACCTACAGCTCACGGCTGAGCTGCGAGCATGTGTAGGAGAGCCGGCAGTCGACTGAAGCGCCGAGGGCTTACATGACTACGCCGCCGCCCACGCCGAGCTGCTGGCCGGTCACGTGGGCGCCCTCGCTGACGAGGTACCGCACCGCGGCGGCTACCTCGGTGGGCTGTCCCAGCCTGCGCAGCGGCACCAGCCGGGTCAGCTTGGCTATGGCCGCGTCGGCAGCCTCGGGATCCTCGAACGCGTGGCGCAGCAGGCTGGTGTCGATCGGCCCGGGCGCCACCGCGTTGGCCCGCACGCCGTCGCGGCCGTGCTCCCGCACGATGGTGCGCAGGAACGAGGTCAGCCCGGCCTTGGCCGCCGAGTACACCGCATTGCCGGCATCACCCACCCGGGCCGCCTCCGAGGTGATGGCCACGATAGCTCCGGCACCGGCGGCGACCATGGACGGCAGGCACAACTGGACGGCCAGCATCGGCCCCACCAGGTTCACTGCCACGGTGGTGCGCCATTGCTGCTCGTCGGTGTCGAGGAACGGGCGGGCCTGATTCCAACCCGCGTTTAGCACCAGCGCGTCGATGCGGCCCTCCGCGTCCAGCAGCTCGCCCAACCCTGCCCGAATCTGTGTCCGGTCGGTCAGGTCCAGGGGCACGGCCCGCGCGGGGGGTCCCTGGGCGGCGAGCTCGACGGCCAGCGATTCGGCCCGCTGTCGGGAGACGTAGCCGATGGCCAGGCCCCAGCCGTCGGCATGCAGAGCCCGGCAGATGGCGGCGCCGATGTCGCCGCTGCCCCCCGACACCAGCGCCAGGCCCCTGGGACCACTCAAACTCACGGGACGAAGGGGGGCTGCCTCCGGAAGGGTTTGAAGTCCTCTGCCCAGGCGGAGTGGCCGATGCCGTAGTAGTTGTCCACCGCCGACAGGATCATGCGCCGCTCGGAGATCTTCCAGCCGTTCCCGGTGCGGCGCAGCTGGTCGTGCCAGCGGCCCCACAGCAGGCCCGGCGAGCCGTCTGACATCTCGTGCCACGTGAACACGAAGGCCTCGGTGCGGGCACGGTCGGGGCCGTCGAAGTTGATGGCCACCTGGCTGATGTGGTGGCTGGTCTTACGGATCCGCACCTTGACACCTTCGGGATCCTCGCCGGCGGCCGAGCCGGAGAAGGCTTGCCGTACGAAGGCCTCGACCTGCTCTCGTCCCTCCACGACCGGCCCGGCACCGGGCCCGTAGTCCCACCGGCACTCGTCGTGGAACAGGGAGGCCAGCCCGGCGAAGTCGAGATCGTCACAGTAGCGGGCGAAGTCGTAGAGGACCTGCTCGATCTCGTAGCGGTCCCGCAACTCCTGGGTGACCGAGCCCCCGTGCCCCACCGTCCTCACCTGCCGATGAAGTTCGGGGCGCGCTTCTCGATGAACGACTGGACGCCCTCGCGGGTGTCGTGAGTGTCTCGCAACCCGGCCAGCTCCCGGCGTTCCAGCGCGAGGCCCTCGGCCAGCGGCAGGTCACGACCCTCAAGGACGCAGCGCTTGATGGCCTGGGTGGTGAGGCGGGGCAACCCCAGCAACTCCTCGCACAGCTCCGCGACCCGCTGATCCAGCCGCTCGGAGTCCACCGCCTCGGTCACCAGCCCGTACGTCTCGGCTTCGTCCGCTCCGATCATGCGACCCCGCACGCACAGGTCGAGGGCTCTTGCCGGGCCGACGAGGCGGCTCATGCGCTGGGTGCCGCCCGCAGCCGAGATCAGTCCCCGCAACGACTCCGGCAGACCGATGCGGGCCCTGCCCCGGGCCATCACCCTGAAGTCGCAGGACATCGCCAGCTCGCATCCCGCCCCCAGCGCGTGCCCGCCGATGGCGGCCAGGGTCAGCATGGGCAGCTGCTCCCAGCCGTTCATCATCTGCTGGCACTTCTCGGTGGTGGCGTCCTGATCGTCCCAACCCTCGTTGACCATGTTCAGATCGGCACCGGCCATGAACATCCTGGCGTTGCTGCGCAGCACGACGAGCTGGCTCTCGCCCGGCTCCAACCAGGCTGTCACCGCGCCCAGCTCGTCCATGAACTGGTGGCTCAATGCGTTGGCCGGAGGCCGGTCGAGCACCACCTCGGCCAGCCGCTCCGACGGCTGCTCCAGCCGGATCAGCTCCAGGCCGCCGGGACCGCTCATTGCCGGCACCGTTGCCCGGCCGCAGCCGGCGGGAGTAATCCTCGTGTCGCGCTCATCGCCGTCCCAGGAACTCGAGGGCGTTGTCCTGCAGCACCAGCTGCTTGGTCCGGTCGCTGACCGGCAGGTTCTCGAAGTCCTGCTTGCAGCGGGCCAGATCGAATCCGTTGGTGCCGAACATGATCTTGTGGCGGCCCCGGCCGCTGTCCATGAACTTGACCAGCTCCGGGTCGAGGGTGGAGGCGAAGTAGGCGGAGATGTCGCCGTAGACGTTCGGGTGCCTCCACAGCATCGAGCAGAACTCGCCGGTCCACGGCCAGCCGGTGTGGGACATGTTGATCCTGAGGTCGGGGAAGTCGATGGCCACCTGGTCCACCAGCATGGGCCGGCCCACCTCGCTCGGCAGCACCTCGGCGGAGTGCCCCACCTGGAAGCCGACCGGCACGCCCAGTTCGACGCATTTCGAGTACAGGGGGTAGCAGCGCCGGTCGTTGGGGGCCACCCCGAAGGTGATCGGATGGAAGTAGACGTAGCCGAAGTGCCACTCCCGCACCGCCGTCTCGATGCGGGCGATGCTCTCGGCGATGCGGAACGGGTTGTAGCCAGCTGCGCCGACGAACCGGTCGGGCGCCTTGGTCAGGGCCCGGGCCACCACCTCCTCGTCCATGTCCATGATGAGACGGTGGTGGTAGTGGTAGGACCACATCTTCAGGCAGGCGAGCACCGCCACCGAGTAGCCGGCCGCGTCCAGTTGAGCCACCGCCTCGTCCACCCTCAGGGTGTCGTCGTAGGGGAGGTTCTCGACGTCGTCGAGCGGGACGTCGCGGCCCCAGAGCGTGCGGGCCACGCCCCCCTCGGCCATGCGCCTGAACGTCGTGTTGAGCATTATCTGGAACTCCTCGTACTGGAACTCCATGCCCGAGATGCCCGGCGCGATCAGCGGGGCGTAGTTCATCATGTCGACCGCGTCGGTCACGAAACCACCTCCTGCAGGTTCAGATCATCGATCACTGCGGCCAGACAGTCCACCAGGTCGTGGACGGGGGCGGGGTCGGCGCCGGCCGTGCTCAGCGGTACCAGCCGCACCCCGTCGCAGCCGGCCCGTCCAAGGCCCGCCACCCGGTCGGCTATGGCGTCACGGCCCACCGCCAGGCAGGCCGCGACAATGCCGGGCGGGAACATGTCGGCCGCCGCCTCCCGGCCCCCGCGCTGCCAGGCCTCCGCAGCCGCGTCGACCTCGCCGAAGGAGCTCAGCCCGGCAGCCAGATTCCGGTAGGTAGGCACGGCCAGATAGGGGGCCATCTCGCGCCGGTACGCCCTCTCGGGATCACTGTCGGGGTCGGCGGCCGCGTGCACCAGGGCGATGATCTCGAAGGGAGCCTCGTTACCGGCGGCGGCCCGGGCCCGCCTGAGGCGGGGTGCCAGATCGGCCATCTGCTCGGCACCGATGAAGTGGATCACCACGCCGTCGGCCTCGCGGGCGGCCAGTTGAAGCATGCGCTCGTTCATAGCCGACAGGAACACCCGCACCGGGCGGTGCCGTATGCCCCGGAGCTTGAATCCGCCTCGATCGGTGAGCCGCTCCCCCGCCAGGGCGGCCTGGATGGCAGCCAACGCCTCGGCGACCCGGTCGACGGGCCGCTCGAACACATCGGCGTGAAAGGCCGACACGATCGGGCTGCCCGCGCCGATTCCCAGCACGAAGCGATCCTGAGACAGGGCGGCCAGCGTGCAGGCGGCCATGGCGAGCAGGGCCGGCGAGCGGCTGGAGATCGGGACCACGCCGGTCTCCAGCCGGATCTCGGCGGTGGCGGCCGCGGCCGCGCCCATCAGGGAGAGGGCCTCGGGTCCGGCCAGCTCCCCGCAGCCCACCGCGTGCAGGCCGCTCCGATCGGCGGCTACGCAGAGCTCGAGAAGGTCACCGGGCTCGATGCCGAACCCGACCGGCAACATCATGCCCACGCTCACCGTCGGGTGGCGCCCCAGGCCTCCAGCGTCCTTCCGCTCGCCCGCAAGCCCGCTGACAATGCCGGAGCGGTCGGGTGCGGCGCTCAGCACATCGACATTCCGCCGCTCACCGACAGGGTCTGGCCGGTGACGAAGCCGGCATCCTCGGACACTAGGTAGGCCACCGCCGCGGCGATGTCTTCGGGCTGGCCGAGGCGCCTCATCGGGATGGCCCGCACCAGCGCCTGCATGAACCTCTCCCCGCCCTCGGCCAGGGTCCTGCGCACCGGCGGCGTGTCGGTGGGGCCCGGACACACGCAGTTGACGGTCACCCCGGAGCGGGCGACCTCCCTGGCGATGGTCTTGGTGAAGGCGATCTGGCCGCCCTTGCACGCCGAGTAGACGCCCTCACCGCTGCTGCCCACCCGCCCGGCGTCGGAGCTGATGTTGACGATGCGCCCCCAGCCTCGCTCGACCATCCCCGGCAGGAAGGCCTTGGTGGTCCGCAACGGTCCATAGAGGTTCACCGCTATCAGCGAGTCCCACAGATCCTCGTCGGTGTCGAGGAACGGCATGACCACGTCGAACCCGGCGCAGTTGACCAGGATGTCGACCGTGCCGACCTCGGCGAGAACCCGCTCGGCCGCGGCGGTCACCGAGTCGGAGCGGGACAGGTCCATCTCGACGAACATCCCGCCGGTCAGCGATGCGGCCACCTCGGCTCCCATGTCGGCCTGGATGTCGGCCACCACTACCCGGGTGCCGTCGGCGTCGAGGCGCCTGGCGATGGCCGCGCCCATGCCGGAGGCGGCGCCGGTCACCAGCGCCGACCTCGGTCTCATGTCTGTGGATTTCATGCTGGCCTCCGCCGGCGTCCGGAGTGGTGCGGTTCAGTCGACGCCCACGATGATGCTGGCCACCGTGGTGAACGATCCCCCGATGTTCAGCGTGGCCGCGTTGCGGGCCCCGTCGACCTGGTACTCGCCGGCCCGACCCGTCACCTGCTTGGCCCCGTCGAGCATCATGCGCACCCCGGTGGCGCCCACGGGATGACCCATCCCGAGCAGACCTCCGCTCGGGTTCACCGGCACCTCGCCGTCCCGTTCGATGGTGCCGTCCTCCACGGCCTGCCACGACTCGCCCGGAGGGGTGAGGCCGAAGTGGTCGATGGCGGCGTACTCGCTGATTGAGAAGCAGTCGTGCACCTCGATGGCGTCAAGCTCTCGCGGTCCGCGCAGCCCTGCTCTCGCCATGGCGTCGGTGGCGGCCTTGCGCACGTGGGGGAAGATGTAGGGGTCGTCCTGGCTCGCCTTGAACTTGTCGGGCAGCAGCGTGGGCGCGGTGGTGTGGCCCCAGCCCTTGAGTCGGGGGACCGAGGCCGCGTCGATGCCGCGGCGGCGGGCCCAACGCTCGGTGTAGGTGCCCGAGGCCAGCACCACCGCGCAGGAGCCGTCGGTTATCCGGCCGCAGTCCATCTTGCGCAGGTGGCGGTCGACCACCGGGTTGATGTCGTCGTCGTCTCCGAAGGCGCCTGCCTCGATGTCCCAGTTCCGGGTCTGGGCGTTGGGGTTGAAGCGGGCGTTGGCGAAGTTCACCTCGGCGATCCGGCCGAGATGCTCGTGGGCCAGCCCGTAGCGGCGGTCGTACTCATCGGCCACATCGGCGAACAGGCGGGGCCAGAGGTTGTCTCCGTCGAAGGCGTCCTCGCCGGCCCAGCCCGCACAGCTCAGCAGCTCGGCCGCCCGCAGACCGCCCACGTTGCGGAGGATCTCGGCGCCGGCCACCAGGGCCACGTCGTAGCGGCGGGCCTCGATCTCGGCCGCTGCGGCCAGCGCGGCCAGGCTCCCGGACGCGCAGGCGGCCTCGTGACGGGACGTTGGCAGGCCCATGAAGGCTGGGTCGATGCTGACCAGCAGGCCCCCGAGCTGGGCCTGGAAGGCGGTCAACTCGCCGGCCAGGTTGCCGATGTGGGCGACTTCGATGTCGGCGGGCTCGAGGTCGGCGTCGGCCAGCGCGCCCCGCGTGGCCGCCTCCAGGAGTGAGAAGAAGCCACCCTCGGGCGCCCGCTCGGCGAAATCTGACTGCCAGCCACCGAGGATGTGCACCGGTTCGGTCATATGTGATGCCGCCTCTGAAGTCGATCTCGCGAAGCTACGAAACTATACGCATGGAATGGCGCCCGGGTGGTCCCCCATCAGATCCGCTACGAGAACTCCGGGTCGTAGACGAAATCGGAGGAGACCAGATCCTCAAGTTGGTCGCGGTCGTAGCCGAGCCACTCGGAGAGAACCTCGACCGAGTGCTGGCCCACCCGCGGTGGCGGCGAGTAGCTGGTCTCCAGACCGGCGAACTTCACCGGGTTGCCGAGCAGGCGCATCGGCCCGGCTGACGGATCGTCGACCTCGACCACCATCTCGCGTTCGGCGGTGTGGGGGTGTTCCAGGGCCTCGGCCATCGTGAACGTGTCCGAGAACGACAGGCCCTGCCGCTCGAATGCCTCGATCCACTCGTCGGCGCCCCTGGTGGCGAGCACGCCGGCGATGAGGCCCTTCAACTCGTCGATGTTGCCGGCCCGGTCGGCGGGTTCCGCGAAGCGGGGATCCTCGATCCAGTCGCGCCGGTCGAGCGCTGCGCAGAACCGCTGCCATTGGGCGGGGCGGTGGGCGGTAATGACCAGCGGGCGGTCCCGGGTCTCGAAGCTGCCCCACAGGATCTTGTCAGCGATGTCGGTGGGCTGGCCGAAGTTGAGCTGATGCACTCCGAACCCCACGAACCACGACAGCAGCGCGTCGTACATGGCCACGTCGATGTGGGCGCCTTGACCGGTGGCGGCCCGCCGCACCAGAGCGGCCGGCACCGCCACCGCGCAGTAGATGCCCGCGAGCAGGTCGGCGACCGGCATCGGAATGGGCGCCAACCGCCCGGCCGGGTCGCGGCGGTCGATGAAGCTCATGACCCCGGTCTGGGCCTGCACGGTGATGTCGTACGCGGCCCGGTCCCTCAGGGGTCCGGTGGCGCCGAAGCCCGACAGCGAGCAGGTGATGAGGCGGCTGTTGCTCGCTCGTAGCCGGCTCGCTCCGACGCCCAGCTTCTCGGCTACGCCTGGGCGGAAGTTCTCGATGACGACGTCGGCGGCGCCTGCCAGCGCACCGACGAGATCCGGGCCCCGCTCGTGGCCCAGCGGGAAGGCGATGCTGCGCTTGCTCCGGTTGACGCACAGGAAGTAGGCGTCCATCCCGTCGATGGTGTTGAACGGATCGATCTGGTCCCGGCCCCGGGGGCCCGGCGGCTCCTCCAGCTTCACCACGTCGGCGCCCAGGTCGGCCAGGATCTGCGTGCAGTAGGGACCCGACGTCGCTCTGGTCAGGTCGAGAATGCGGACCCCTTCCAGGGGCGGGGAATGGTCTGCCGGAGTGGTGCTGTCAGTCATCGTTCGCTCCTGAACGCCCTTCTGGCTCACCAGGGCCTCTAGCTCGCGAGCCGGCGATGCTGGTCTGGTGGCCGGCCCAGCGGTCGTCCCGGATCGCCTTCTTGTCGATCTTGCCCAGGGAGTTGCGGGGCAGGCCGGCAGACAGAACCCACTGCCGGGGACACTTGTAACTCGCCAGTGCCGCCCGGCAGTGCCGCTCCAGCTCCGTGAATTCAACCGGACCGCCCGCCTGAACCACCACCGCGGTGACGGCCTCGCCCATGGTCTCGTCGGGAGAGCTCACCACCGCGCACTCGGCCACTCCGGGATGGGCCAGCAGAACCTGCTCCACCTCGACCGAGTACACGTTGAGGCCGCCGCTGTTGATGATGTCGGCCCGGCGATCCACCAGGAACAGGTAGCCCTCGTCGTCGCGTACCGCGATGTCGCCCGTGCGGTACCAGCCGTCCGCCAAGCCTTCGCCGTCGGCGTCGGGCCAGTAGCCGGACATGACAGTGGATCCCCGCACGTGGATCTCTCCCGGCTCGCCCGGTCCGGCCTCCCGACCGGACACGGCAACCACCCTCACGTCGTTGAGCGGGGCCGGGCGACCGATGGATCTCAGAAGGTGTCCGTGCGCCGCGTCAGCGGGCCATCGCATCGACACCACCGCGGTGGCCTCGGTGGCGCCGTACACCGATCCCACTGTCGCACCGGTGAGGCGCTGGAGCGCGGTGATCGACTCCGGTGTCGACGGGGCGCCGCCCACCCACACCTCGCGCAGCGAGCCGAGCCCTCCTCCGGCGGCGTGCGGACTGGCCAGGATCCGGTCGACCATCACCGGGGCGAGGATGGCATGGGTGACGTCCTCGTCGCGGATGGCCCTGATGACGGTGTCGGCGTCGAAGTCGCATACCACGCTGCGGGCCCCCACCAGTGCGGGTGCCAGCACTCCCGACCCGCCCCGGTACACGTACATGGGCATGCAAGCCAGGAAGCAGTCCTCGGCGCCGATGGTGAACAGGGCTGCCAGCCACGTCGCGGCGGCCAGGGCCTGCTGCTGGGACAGCACCGCGCCGCGGGGCCGTCCCGTCGTGCCGCTGGTGAACCCGATCACATGGTGGTGCCAGGCATCCCGCTGCGCTGCCGGTCGCCTGCGGCCTTCCTCGAGAGCGTCTTCGTAGTCGACGGCTCCCGGATGGTGCCCACCGAGGGCGAGCACCGGTGTAGGGGCCAACATGTCAATCAGCTCAAGGCCCACCGATCCGGGAAGGCCTAGATCGAGCACGAGGGCGGCCGGCTCCACGTCGCTGATCGTGGCGGTCAGCTCGCGGCTGTTCCACCGGTGGCTGAGAGGCACCGAGATGAGAGATGCCTTGGACGCGGCGAAGACCGTCTCGAGGTGTTGGTGGCAGTTGGCGGTCACTATCGCGACCCGGCCACCGGGCTCGGACATGCCGGCCAGGACCGCGGCCAGCGCGTCGGTTCGCTCGTCGAGGTCCTTCCAGGTGAACCGCTCGGACCCGCACACCAGGGCGGCATCGTGGGGGCGGGCCGTAGCATGGCGGCGAACGACGTCGGCGACCCTCATCGGTCCAGCCCACCGGCTCCCGTCGCAGCCCGGGGCTCCCGGGGCAGCCCGAGAAGCCGCTCGCCGATCACGTTCCTCATGATCTCCGACGTGCCGCCCGCGATGGAGTTGGCCCTCGACCTCAAGAACCCGTAGACGATCTCGGCCGTCTCGGCCTCGGCGCCGTCGTGGGCGCCGGCGCGCGGGCCCTCGAGGCTGACGGCGAGGGACTGGAGAGCCATGTTGGCCTCAGCCCGGAGCAGCTTCACCGCCTGAGCCTCAAGCCCGCGGCCGTACCCGCGCCACGCCATCCAGCCCAGGATGCGCTCCTGGGCGTACCGTGCGGCCAGACGCTGCCGGGCCTCGGGACCGGCTGTGCCCCGATGGCGGTCGATCAGCCGGTGGATGTCGGCTCCCCCCACTCGCCGCTGTCCGAGCTCGCCCCGCTCTGCCTGCAGCACCGAGCGGGCCACGTTCCAGCCCTCGTCGACACCGCCGAGGCGCATCGAGTCGTCGACGGGCACCTGATCCATGAACACCTCGTTGAAGGATGCGTCGCCGGTCAGCTGGCGCAGCGGCCGCACTTCGATGCCCGGCGACTCCATGTCGACCACGAAGCAGGTGATCCCCCGGTGCCTCGACTCCGCGGCCCCGGTCCGGGCCAGCAGGAGCCCCCACCGGGCGAAGTGGGCCCAGGTCGACCAGACCTTCTGGCCGGTCACCAACCACCCGCCGGCGTCGCGCTCGGCTCGGGTCCGTAGCGACGCCAGATCCGATCCGGCCTCGGGCTCGCTGAAGAGCTGGCACCAGATCTCCGACGCGGTCGCCATCTTGGGCAGGAAGCGGTCGCGCTGTTCCGCGGTCCCGTGCTGAAGCAGCCCGTGTCCGGCCAGCAGAAGGCTGGTGACGTACAGCGGCAGGGGCACCTCGTAGCGCGACAGGGCCTCGAACGCGGCCAGAGCCATCTCGCGACTCCATCCCAGCCCGCCGTACTCGACGGGCCAGGACGCCATGAGGTAGCGCCGGTCGAACATCTCTGCCAGCCACGCCGTCTCGTCGAAGTCCGGGTAGCGGCTGGCCGATCCGGGCGACCGGCCCCCGTCGACGCAGGCGACCCAGGCATCCGGAAGCGACGCGCGGAGCCACTCCTCCACCTCGAGGTGGCTGCGGGCGACGCTGCCGGACCCGTTCATGGGCTGCCGGTGATGCTGTGGGGTCCGTTCATGGGCTGTGGGTGATGCTGTGGGGTCCGTTCATGGGCTGTGGGGCCATCAGAAGCCGGCGTCGCGGCCGATGATCTCCTTCATGATCTCGCTGGTGCCCCCGTAGATGCGCTGCACCCGGGCGTCCCTCCACAGCCGCGAGATCAGGTACTCGTCCATGTAGCCGTAGCCGCCGTGCAACTGCAGGCAGCGGTCGACCACCTGGAACTGCAGTTCGCTCGCGGTGAGCTTCACCGCGGCCGCCTCCACCGCGGTGAGCTCGGCGTCGACGTGGGCCTGGATGCAACGGTCGACGTGACAGCGCTCGCGGGCGATCTCGGCCAGCATCTCGGCGATCGTGAACCGGTTGGCCTGGTGGCTGCCCACCGGCCGGCCGAAGACGATGCGCTCCCGGCAGTACTCCATGGTGACCTGCAGGGCCTTCTCGGCCGCGGCCACCGCGGTGACGGCCATGGACAGCCGTTCCTGGGGCAGGTTCTGCTTCAGGTAGGCGAGACCCTTGCCGGCCTCTCCCAACCGGTTGGCGCAGGGCACCCGGGCGTCGCTGTAGAAGAGCTCGCTGGTGTCCTGGGCCCGGTGGCCGACCTTGTCCAGTTTGCGGCCCCGCTCGAAACCGGGAGTGCCTCGCTCGACCGCCAGCAGGCTGAGCTGCCCTCCCGCCTCCTCATCGCGGACCACCGTCACCACCAGATCGGCCTGCAGACCGCTGGTGATGAACGTCTTGGTGCCGTTGACGATGTAGCAGTCGCCGTCCCTGGACGCGGTGGCAGCGATGGCCCGCAGGTCCGAGCCGGCCTGGGGCTCGGACATGGCCACCGCAGCGATGAGCGAACCTGAGGTGAAGCCGGGCAGCCATCTCGACTTCTGATCGTCGTCGGTCAGGTCAAGCAGGTACGGGACCATGATGTCGTTGGCCATGCCGAAGCCGTCGCCGACCGCTGACGCGTACATCATCTCCTCGTCGATCACCGCGTTGAACCGGAAGTCCCGCACTCCCAGGCCGCCGTAGGCGGCCGGTGCCTCGAAGCCGACGAAGCCGGCGGCCGCGGCCTTCTCCCAGAACGAGCGGTCGACCAGACCGTCGCGCTCCCAGCGGTCGGTGTGGGGCACGGCCTCGCGCTCGATGAAGGTTCTCACCGACTCGCGGAACAGCTGGTGCTCCTCGGTGAAGATCGTTCTGCGCATCTAGCGGGGACCTTGCTCGGATCGTGCTACCAGTTCCACCACCCGTTCCCAGCTGGCGATGGCGGCATCCACCGCGGGTACCGAGACTTCGAGATCCGCCCCGATGCTCCGGAGCACTTCGAGGTCCTTGCGGCCGGTGAATGCCACACCGGTTGAAGTGATACCGGTGCCGAGATCACCCTCCAGCAGCCGGGTGCCCCGGCTCGCCGGATCGGTCGCGGCCACCACCCGGGCCAGGCCTTCCCGGTCGACGCCACCCTGCTCGGCTAAGGCTAGGGCGTCGGCCGCAAGGGCCATCGCCCCCAGCGCCATCAGGTTGCGGGCCGCCTTGGCGGTCGCCCCCGACCCGGCCGGGCCGCAGGGGATCACTTCGGAGCTGTAGGTGTCGAAGAGCGGGCTCAGCCGCTCGAGATGCTCCGGCTCGCCGCCTGCGATCAGCACCAGGGTCCCGTCGCGGGCTCCGGCGGGGCCGCCGCTCACACCCACATCCACTAGGTGGCGCCCGCGCCGCCGGCAGCGGTGGTGGGTCTCGGCGACGGTGGCCACCGTGACGGTCGAGTGCAGCACCACCACCCCATCGGGGGCCATTGCCTCTATCATCTCCGCGTCGATCACGTCCAGCGCCTGAGCATCGTCGTGGACGGTGACGCATACGAAGTCGGCTCCACGGCCGGCCTCGACCGCGGAGCCCGCCGCGGTCGCGCCGCAATCGATGCGGGGCGCGACGGCCTCGGGACGGGGATCGAACACTCGTGGCTGCCAGCCGTCGCGGGCCGCCCGGTCGGCCATCGGGCCGCCCATCGACCCGAGGCCGATGAACCCGACTGATGGGCGATTGGCGTCGGACACCGTGCTCAGGTCAGCGGCGTGGGTACGCGGGCCGGGGCCGGCCCCGACTTGGGGGTCCCGTCGCGGTTCACCGGCAGGACCTCGAGCTCGAAGAAGTCCGGCTCGAGCTTGGGGCGCCGGCCTGGGCCGTAGCGGCGTCCGTCAATGGGCCAGACGTATCCCTCGAGCTCGTCGCTGCCGACACCGAGGATCTCGCCGGTCGAGGCCCGGTGCCGGATGACCTCGGCGAGGCCGTAGCGCTGTATCGGGCAGACCTTCATGCAGATCGAGCATCCGTGGACCTGCGAGACCACCGGGAAGCACCGGGCCAGGTTCAGCTTGGACTTCTCGATTCCCCGGTACCAGGTGCGCTTGACGGGGATGGCACCGGCGGGGCAGCGCCGGACGCAGGCCTGGCACTCGTCGCAGATGCGGGGTATCCCGAAGTCGCGCGGTTCCCCCAGCACCAGCGGCATCTGGGTGGTGACCATGGCCAGGCGGCAGCGGGACCCGGCCTCCGGCGTCAGCAACTGGCCGTTGACCCCCATCTGGCCGAGGCCGGCCTCGATCCCGTAGTGGTGCACGACGGCGATCCCCTCCGTCGAGTGGGCCCGAGCCGCAAAGCCGGCGTCGACGATGGCCTCGGCCAGTTGCGAGGCCATCTCGATGATCTCGGCGTTGGTGCTGAGCGCGGTCTGCTCCCCCACCGGACCGGGCAGCGTCTCGTTCGACTCCCAGTTCTGCTCCAGCACGCACACGATCACGTTCGGCCCCGCAGCCTCATGGGCATGCTCGGCGAACGTGTAGCGCTCGTCGTAGGGAGCGAAGCCGACGGTGCTCATGCCGATGCGACGGGCCCGGTCGTGCACCCAATCCGTCCATACCTGCGGCGATCGCGTCTCCGGAGTAGTTGTGGGAGCGGCTCCAGTTCTCTTGGCATGCTCCACCGCCCGTACCAGCCTGGGCCCGACGAAGAGGATCGACTGCCAGAGCCGGGCCAGGGCCCAGACGACAGCCACACCGAAGTTGTGGTGGAACGAGTGCAGGGGCTCGTCCTCGAAGGCCTCCTGCGCAGCCTGCTCGTCGCGGCGCACTCCCGTATGGGACAGCAGATCCTGGGGAATCTCCACCGGTGGGCGGTCGGGCCACCACACCCGGGGAGCCCGGTAGCGGCGCCGGAGAATGGCAGGACCCGAGGGGAGGTGGCGCAGCCACCGGATGGTGGCGGTGGTGAGAAGGGGCCGCACGACCGCCCCCGCAGCTACCACGAAGGCGCGTCGCAGAGGCCACGACCAGGGTCTGGACCGCTCGGCAGCTTGGGGCACGATTCAGCGTATGATAGTCATAGATTGGCTCCGGCATTGGGGAGCTCGTTTCGCAGCCCACCGGGCCCGATCAGGTATCCGCCGCCGCATCGTCGTTGTAGAGGACTCCTACACCATGGCTCTCACCGACATCCCGATCATCGACACCGACAGCCACGTGATGGAGCCGCCCGATCTGTGGACTTCCCGCATGTCGGAGAGGAAGTGGGGGGACCGCATTCCCCACCTCGTCCTGGACGAGCGGCGGGACGAGATGCGCTGGCTGATCGGCGGCAAGCGCCTGACCGGGGTGGCCAACTGGGCGACCGCCGGCTGGCACGAGCCTCCCCCGTCACACCCGCGGACGCTCGAGGAGGCCGAGCCCGGTGCCTGGAACCCCGAGGCCCGGCTGGCCCGGATGGACGACTTCGGGATCTGGGCCCAGGCCCTCTATCCGAACCTGCTCACCTTCTCGGGGCATGCCTTCCGGGCCATGGGCGACGACGAGTTGATCATGGAGTCCATCAGGGCGTACAACGACTTCCTGACCGACTTCGCCAGCGTCGACCCGCGGCGGTTCGTGCTGCTGTCGGTCCTGCCCTACTGGGACGTCGAGGCGAGTATCGCCGAACTCCTGCGCTGCCGGGACAAGGGCCACCACGGCGTGTGCTTCCTGTCCAAGCCGTACAAGATCGGCCTTCCTCCCCTGCAGGACCCCCACTGGGAGCCGCTGTTCTCGGTCGCTCAGGAGACCGGCATGTCGCTCAACTTCCACGTCGGGTTCCAGGAGTTCGGTGAGGATGACTTCAAGAGCATGCTCAGCGCGAAGGCGGCCCGCTCCGACTACGCCAAGCTCAGCGCCATGTCGTATCTCGGCAACGCCGAGACTCTTGCCGACCTCACCCTGTTCGGGGTGTGCCACCAGTATCCCGACCTGAAGTTCGTGCTGGTCGAGAGCGGGTTCGGCTGGATCCCCTACTACGTCGAGGCTCTGGACTGGCAGTGGCACAACTCCGGAGCGTCCAAGGCCTACCCCGAGATGGAGCTGCCCAGCTTCTACTTCCGGCGCCAGGTGTACGGCAGCTTCTGGTTCGAGAAGGACACCGTCAACCGGATGATCGAGCTCTACGCCGACAACATCACCTTCGAGAGCGACTACCCGCATCCCACGAGCCTCTCCCCCGGACCGGCCTCCTCGGCCAAGACCCCGCGCGAGACCATCCTCGAGAGCCTTGAGGGTGTGCCCGAGGACGTGTGCCGGAAGGTGCTGCACGACAACGCGGCCAATCTCTACCACCTCACGCTCCAGTGACCGCGGGCGTGGCCGGCGACAATCCGCTCGACGAGCCGGCAACCCTGACCCAGCGCTCGGGCGGCTATCTCACCGATCCCCGCTGCCGGCGCGACCCTCACAGCCTGCTCCGGGAGCTGCGCGAGGCCGAGCCCGTGCACCGCAGCGACACCGGGGCGTGGATCATCTCCGGCTACGACCTGGTGATGGACGCCATCCGCGACGAGCGTCTCAGCCGGGGCGCGGCCGGATACGAGACCGCGGCCACGCTGTTCGAGCCGGGCCCGGCGGTGGAGCTGTTCCGGGGACGTCTCGTCAACAGCGACGGGGAGACCCACACCCGGCGCCGCAAGCTGGTCAACCGCTCCTTCACGCCCCGGGCCGTCGACCGTTGGCGCCCGCTGATCCAGCAGACCGTCGACGAACTCATCGACGCTATGGAGCCCCGCGGGTCGGCCGACCTGGTCCCTGCCTTCTGCTATCCGGTGCCGGAGCGCGTCATCTGCGGCCTGCTCGGGGTTCCCCACACCGACCACCACCTCTTTGAGGAATGGACCCAGGTGCTCAACAACCGGGCCATCGTCGGGGTGGACGGTGACGAGCAGCGCCGCCGGGGCGCTCGAGCGCTGATCGAGTTCGGGGACTACGTCCGGACGCTGATCGAGCGTCGCCGGGACAACCCGGCTGACGACCTGGTCAGCCACCTGATCGAAGTCGAGGCCTCCGGCGACCAGATGGACGAGACCGAGCTGGTGGCCATGATCGTGGAGATGATCGGGGGCGGTCACGACACCACCGCCAACACCATCGCCAACGGAGTCCTGGACCTGCTGGCCGCGCCGGAGCGGTACCGGCGGCTGGTGCAGGATCCGGGTCTGATCGCCGACGCCACCGAGGAGATCCTGCGGTACCGGTCCCCGGTCCAGGTCAGCCTGAGCCGGCTGGCAGTCACCGATGTCACCTACGCCGGTGTGACCATTCCGGCCGGCTCGCTGGTGATACTCACGCTGGCCGGGTCCAACCGCGATCCGTGGGCCTTCGCCCAGCCCGACGACTTCGACCTGTCCCGGCCCGCGGCCGGGAACCGTCACCTGTCGTTCGGCTTCGGGACCCACTTCTGCCTTGGAGCCTCCCTGGCCCGCGTCGAGGTCCAGATCGCGCTCGGCGCGCTCACCACCCGGCTGCCGGGGCTGAGGCTGGACGCGGCGCCGTCAGAGCTGCCGTACCGTGACAGCGCCCTCATCACCGCGCCGGCGGAGCTCCCGGTCTCATGGTGATCTCCAGGCCGGAGGGCGGACCGGCCGCATCAGAGGCGGGGGCGGTGCCCCACTCCGGTGGCGACGTCGTGGTGGCCGCGGTCGGCGACCTGATGATCAACCGGGACGAGCCCGCCAGCGTGTTCGACCACTGCCGCGACGTGCTCGTCGACGCCGACGTCACGTTCGGCAACTGCGAGTCGGTCTACTCCGAGGACGGGGCCCGCAACCCGGCCGCCCGGGGCGAGATCAGGGCCCATCCCCGCAACGCCCAGGCACTGGCGGGGGCCGGCTTCGATGCGGTGACGTTCGCCAACAACCATCACCTCGACTCCGGATACGACGCCTTCTTCCGGACGCTGGAGGTGCTGGACGACCTCGACATCGCGGTGTGCGGCGCGGGCGGGGACCTGGCCGCGGCCCGGCAACCGGCCATCGTCGAGTGCAACGGCACCAGGATCGCCTTCCTCGGGTACTCGTCGATCCTGTTCCCCGGCTACGAGGCCGGCCGCGGCAAGCCGGGCTGCGCGCCGTTGCGGGCGTACACCCACTACCACCAGATCGAGACCGAGCAGCCCGGCAGCCAACCCGAGATCCGCACCTTCGTGCACGACGAGGACCTCGACGCCCTGGTCGGCGACGTGCGCAGGGCCAAGGACGCTGCCGACGTGGTCGTCGTGTCGCCCCACTGGGGGGTGCACTTCAGCCCGGTCGTGATCGCGGACTACGAGACGGAGGCAGCCCACGCGGCCATCGACGCCGGGGCCGACCTGGTGCTCGGCCACCACCAGCACATCCTCAAGGCGGTGCAGGTCTACCGGGGCAGGGTGATCTTCCACGGGCTGGGCAACTTCGCGGTCGACTGCGCCCACAACGCCGTGCCGGGCACCGAGAGCCCGGCGCTGCTGGAGATGCAGGGCCTCTACCCCGAGTACAAGTTCGGCTGGCGGGACGAATCGCCGGGGTACCCGTTCCATCCCGACTCCCGCCGCACCATGATCGCCCGCTGCCGGATCAGCGGCGGCAGCATCCGGGAGGTCTCCTACGTTCCCTGCTACATCACGCCTACGGGCGAGCCCGAGGCCCTCACCGGTGTCCACGACCGCTTCGACGATGTGGCCGGCTACGTCTCCGAGATCACGGCTGCGGTCGGGTTCGACACCAGCTTCGTCCGGCGTGCCGACGACGTTCTCATCGACACCGGTATCCAGCCGTGAGCGGCGCGAGTCTGGCTCTCGGCAAGGTGGCCCTCGTGACCGGGGCGGGCTCCGGCATCGGCAGGGCCACCGCCATGCTGTTCGCGGCCGAGGGGGCCCGCCTGGTGGTGGCGGCCGACATCGACGGTCCGTCAGCGTCGGAGACGGCCGGCCTGATCGCGGCGTCCGGCGGCGCCGCCGAGGCGGTGACCATGGACGTGTCGGAGCCGACCGCAGCCCGCGGCGTGGTGGACGGGATCGTCGATGCCCACGGGTCCCTCGACGCCGCGGTCAACTGCGCGGGCGTCAGAGGGACGATGGCGCCGGTCGGGGAGCTTGCCGCCGACGAGTGGCGCGCGGTGATGGCGGTCAACCTCGACGGGGTGTTCCTGTGCATGCAAGCTGAGGTGGGCGCCATGCTGGCCGGTGGCGGCGGTGCCATCGTCAACGTGGCGTCGGGCGCAGCGACCGAGCCCCATCCCGGGCTGAGCGCCTACGGCGCCTCCAAGTCAGCGGTGGTTCACCTGACCCGGACCGCGGCCGTCGAGTACGCCGGATCCAACATCCGCATCAACGCAGTGCTGCCCGGACGGACGCGGACGCCGATGCTGGAGGACTACTACCGCCGCAACCCCGGTGCCGCGTCGCGAGCGCTTGAATCGGCTCCGATGAAGAGGCTGGGCGAGCCCTCCGAGCTGGCCGAGACGATCGTGTGGCTCTGCTCGGACCGGGCGTCGTACGTGGCCGGGGTGGCCCTGCTGGTGGACGGAGCCTCCCATGCCGGACGGTCCCGGTGAAGGGAGGCGGGCGATGACGGAGATGTCGCCGCCGCTGCGCCTGAGGACCGGAGCCCGATGCTGGCCGCCGCGGCCGGGAAGCGGCTGCGAATGAAGGCAGCGTCGGCGCTGACGGCGTTCTTGACGTGCCCGCCGGGCCGCCACCGGGCCTTCAACGTGTGGCACGACGCCGATCACCGGCCCGAGAACCACGCCCAGATCGACCACATCTACCACTCGGTCCGCTACGTGGCGGAACCGCGGCGGCTGGCGGCCCAGCAAGTTCTCTCCGGCGGCCTGGCCGAGTCCGGCACCCACTACCTGGCCATGTACTGGAGCACCGTGGGGGCCGAGCAGCTGCTCTACGACATGACCGTCGTGCGCGAGCGGCTCCGGCTCCTAGGACGCTGCGAGCCCATCAACCGGGACTTCCGCGCGGTGTGGCGCGACCGCGTCCACGTCGTGCGGGCCTACATCCCGCCCGAGTCGGTGCTGTCGGCCGACGCGGTGCCGCTGGCTCCCCACCAAGGGGTGGTGGCCACGCTGGGCCAGTACCCGACTGAGATGGCGGCCTGGGCCCGGCGCCATGACGAGGAGTTCATGCCTCGCCTGCTCGCCGGAGGCGATGTCTCCGGAGCCTTCACCTTCATGCCCATGAAGGAGGAGGACCATCACCTGTTCGTCCATGTCTGGTTCACCGCAGCGGAGCCGCTCGACGTCCAGGAGCGGGCCGGAGAGATCGAGGCTGATCTGGGAGAGCCGGTCGCGACGATCCACCTTCGGGGCTCGTACGTCCCGGCGACGCCCGAGCGCTACGACTCCCACTCCTGAGAGCCGCGGTCTGGATTCGGACCCTGGACGCGGAACCTCTGCTGGTCAGGCAACCAGCGTGGCCAAAAAGGCCCGGGTGCGCTCCACCTCGCCGGGGTTGCCGGTGGGCGCGGCCGCGATGCTGGTGGCACCGGCCTCGAAGTAGCCGGCCAGGTGCTCTGCGACCTGCTCCTCGGTCCCGATCACGCACACGTCGCCAGGACTGCCCAGCCCCTCGCGGTCGAGCATCGCCCGGTACGACGGCAGGTCGCCGTACATCCGCAGCGAGCGGGCGGCGCGGTCCCGGGCGTCGCGCTCGTCGCCGGTGACGCACACCGGCAGGCCCGCCACCACCTCGGGGGCGTCCCGCCCGGCCGCGGCTGCGGCCTCGTTGATGACCGGCGCGGTCAGTTCCTGGATCGTCCTGGCTCCGACCATCCAGGTGATGGTTCCCGATGTCAGCCGGCCGGCCAGTTCCAGCATGCGGGGTCCGAGCGCGGCCACGAAGACATCGCACGGCGGGGCGTCGAGAGCCAGCTCTCCGTTCATGGTCACCCGCTCGCCGGCCACCGACGCCCCCCGCCCGCTGAGCAGCGGCAGCAGTGCGTCGAGGTACTCGGCCAGGTAGGCAACCGGCCGCTCGAAGCTCAAGCCCCAAGTCCCTTCCACAAAGAAGCGGTGGGCCACCCCCACGCCCAACACCAAGCGCCCGTCGAGCGCCAGGTTGGCGGTCAGGGCCTGCTGGGCGAGAGCGGCCGGATGCCGGGGATGCACCGGGACGACCGCGGTGCCGAGCCGGATGCCGCTTCCGGCGCCGGCCACGGCCAGAGCCGTCAGCGCGTCGCAGCTGCGGCCGTTGGGGACCCAGTAGCCGCTGAACCCCTCCCTGTCCGTCCTGGAGATGTTGGCCCTTATGGCGTCCAACGAGCGGTCGAATCCGAATATGGAGATGTCCATCGGCCAATACCCTTCATTCTCTACGAGCGCGCCGGCCGGCAATGCCGGCGGGGAGAGCCGATGCTATGGGAGAGCGGCCATCTACTGGAGACGTGGGCGACTCCGGCACGGCCGATTTGAGGGTGCAGGTGGCCCAGCTGATGGCCGAGCGGGCCGTCCTGGACACCCTGTACCGCTACGGCCACAGCATCGACTACGGCCTCGAGGAGGACTGGCTCGACTGCTTCACGGCCGGCGGGGCCTTCGACGTGCGCTACCGGGTGGGCACCATGCCGAGCAGGCGCTTCGAGGGCTACGACGACCTGGCCTCCTTCATCGCCGCCCACAGCCGGGCCCCGCACCTCTGGCACAAGCACCTGCTGTTCGAGCCGGTGATCGCCATTGACGGCGATCGGGCGACGGCTCGCAGCTACTTCACCCGCCTGGACGCGGGCGACGATGGCGCCCCCTTCGTGCGGGCCTTCGGCCGCTACCTCGACCAGCTGGTGAGGGATCCCGACGGCAGGTGGCGGTTCGTCGAGCGGATCGCCGAGGTGGAGGCCGTGGCCATGAACCCGGCCGACCGGAACCTGCTCGACTCAAATATGTAGCGAAACCCGTCACATAGGAGGAAGTCTCTACAGATTTGAGGCGAGCTTGACATAGGGCTGCTCAGGGCCCCTCGTCGAGGCGTTCGGCCCGAAGGGAGACCTTGTCGATCTTTCCGACCGTTGTGCGGGGCAGGGCCTCGGCGAACTCGATCGACTTCGGGGTCTTGTAGGACGCGATCCGGCCGGAGCAGTAGGCGGTCAGCTCGGACTCCGAAGTCTCCGCGCCCGGCCTGGCCACCACGACCGCGTGCACGGCCTCGCCCCACCGCTCGTGAGGGAGCCCGATCACCGCGGCCTCGCTCACCGCCGGATGCCCGGTCAGCACGTTCTCCACCTCGATCGGGTAGACGTTGAAGCCCCCGCTGATGACCACGTCCTTGCTGCGGCCCACCACCCGCACGTAGCCCTGCTCGTTCCGGTCGCCCAGGTCGCCGGTCCAGCAGAAGCCGTCGCGGAGGGTGGCTGCGGTGGTCTCGGGGTCTCGCCAGTACCCGCTGAAGAGCTCGTTGCTTCGCACGATGATCTCGCCCGTTTCGCCGTCGGGAACCTGTTGCCCGGCCTCGTCGACCAGGCGCACCTCCACTCCGGGAACCTCCCGGCCCACCGAATCGAGCAGGCCGGCCCGGTGCTCGGCCGGCCCCAGGTGGAGTGCTACCGCCACCTCGGTCCCGCCGTACACGTGGTGCAGCCCGACATGGGGGAACGCCTCCATCGCCCGCGAGATCAGATCGGGTGTGGACGGGGCGCCGCCGTAGGCGACGGTCCGCAGCGTCGCAAGTTCGTGCTCCGGGGCCGGCTCGGCCAGGAGCATCTGGAACATGGTGGGCGTCAGCAGGCTGGTCGTCGCCCCCTCCTGCTCGGCCAGCCGGCGGAAGAGGCCGGGCTCGAAGCGGGGGGCGATGATGGTGGTGCCCGACGAGAAGCCGTGCTGGGCCGCCATCCGGTGACCGGGAGCCATCGCCATCGGCCGCACGAAGAGGTGGCGGTCGAAGCCCGTCAGGCCCTGGTACAGCATCGTGCGGGGCCCGCAGGCGGCCAGCGACCGGTGAGGGATCATCACGCCCTTGGGAACCCCGGTGGTGCCTCCGGTGAAGCAGATGGTGGCGGCCGACTCGGGGTCGGGACGCCAACCGGTGCCGGCAGGGCTGGCCGAAGCCAGCAGAGGGTCGTAGCCGAGCGGATCGTCGCCGCCAATTCGCACCACCGGGCACGAGGCCGGCGCGGCCAACTCGGCGGCCAGCTCGGCATGGTCGGCGTCGCACAGGATCACCCGCGGGTCGACCAACTCGACGATGGCGGCCAGCTCGCCCGGCGCGAGTCTCTGGTTGAGCGGTGCGGCCACAACCCCCGCGGCTGCTGTCGCGTGGAAGAACTCGTAGTACTCGAGGCAGTTGTGGGACAGCATCGACGCCCTCTGTCCCGCCTCGACCTCAAGTCCGGCGCTCAGGGCGTTGGCCAGCCTCATCACCCTGCCGTGCAGCGCCTTCCAGCTGAGACGGCGCTCGCCGTCGACCACCGCCTCCGCATGAGGGTGCCGGCGCGCGTTGGCGGCCGCGATGTCGCCGACGACCGAGACGTCCGCGGCTGTCAGCGTCAAGCCGTGGCTCCGCCGTCGACCGCGAGCACCGCCCCGTTCACGTACCGGGCCTCGTCGCTGCAGAGGAAGCTGACCACCGCGGCCAACTCCTCGGGGCTGCCGTAGTCGCTGAGGGGCGGCGCCCGGTCGATCATGGCCCGCACCCTGGGATCGTCCAGGCGGCTGAGCACCTCCTCAGTGGCCGTGACGCCCGGGGACACTGCGTTGACCCTTATGCCCCGGTCCGCGAGCGACACCGCCATGGCCTTGGTCAGCCCCACGACCCCGGCTTTGGAGGCCACGTAGGCGTCACTGCCTGGCACCGCCCGGTGGGCGGCGTTGGTGGCGACGTTCACGATCACCGAGCCGGTGGGCATCAGCGGAACCAGGCAGCGGCTCACAAGGAACGGACCGGTCAGGTTGACGGCCAGGGTCAGATCCCAGGCCTTGCGGCTCATGTCGGCCACGCTGCCCTCGCGCAGTGCCACCCCGGCGTTGTTGACCAGCACGTCGACCCGGCCGTGGACGGACTCGAGCCACCGGGCGGTCTCCTCCACCTGATGCTGGTCGGAGACGTCGGCCACCCGACCGTCGGCCTGGCCCCCGGCCCCGGCGATGGCTGCCACCGCGCCTGCCAGCCGGTCGGCGTCCCGGTCGACCAGCACGACCGCGGCCCCCTCGGAGGCGAACCGGTCGGCCATGGCCCGGCCCAGCCCGGCCGCGGCGCCGGTGACGACGCACACTCTGGGGCGCATGCTCAACGTGGGACTCCTCTCGCCATCAGCCGCCGTCAGTCGGCCATTCCCCCGCCGAGGCTGAGCGATGTGCCGTGGATGAAGCTCCCTGCCTCCGAGGCCAGGAACGCGACCACCCCGGCCACCTCGTCGACGACCGTGCCCCGGCCCAGACTCACGCGGGCGAAAGCATCGTCGAGGGCAGCGAAACCCGGGACCTGCGGGTCGGACAGAGCTGCCACCGTGCGGTCCGAGACCATTATCCCCGGGCACACGCCCACGACGGTAACGCCCTGCGGTCCGGTCTCCGCGGCCAGGCTCCGGGTGAAGCCGATCATCCCGGCCTTGCAGGCGTTGTAGGTGGTCAGGTTGGCGACCGCGGTCTTGCCACCCTCCGAGGCGATGTTCACGATCCGACCGGCTCCCGCCGAGATCATGTGGGGCAACACCGCTCGGGTTACGAGCAGGGTCCCGACGAGGTTGACCCGCACGACGCCCTGCAGATCGTCGTAGGCCATCTCTTCGAACGGCCCGTGGTGGGGGATGCGCCGGCCTCGGGCGTCCACCGAGCCGGACCCGCCCGCGTTGTTGACGAGGATGTCGATCCTGCCCCAACGCTCGGCCAGCCCGTCAATCGCAGTTCGGACCTGCGTCTCGTCGCCCACATCGACCAGCAACGGCTCGGCCCGGACGCTCCAGCGGTCCTGTATCGAGGTGACCGTCGCCCCGGCGGCCTCGGATGAAATGTCGAGCACGGCCACATCGGCGCCCTGCTCGGCCAGCCGGGCGCAGATGGCCGCGCCCAGGCCGTCACCTCCGCCTCCGGTGACGATCGCCCGCTTGCCGTCGAGACGCAGCAGGTCCGCTGCGGCCCGCTGCTCGCGGTCGACGGGCAGGCGGTCGAGGCCGAAGCGTCGAACCACGTCGTCGGGAACGGCGGACAGGTCGAGCCGCACGGGCCGGCTCAGCTGCTCTCGACCCGGATGGCACCCGTCGGGCATGCGTCCACGACGTCTCGCATCAGCGGCCCCAAACCGTCGGGTGGCGCGTCGCCCAGCAGCACCACCAGGCCCTCGTCGTCGTCCTGGTCGAACCAGTCGGGTGCGAGCCGCACGCAGTTGCCGGCGCCGGTGCAGGCCTTGCGGTCCACGGTCAGCTTCATCGTCGTCCTCCTGCTAGGCCGCGGTCCAGCCGGCGTCGACCGGCACTATCGCGCCGTTCACGAAGCTGGCCCGATCCGACGCCAGGAACGCCGCCACCGATGCGATCTCGTCGGGTTCGCCGTGGCGGGGCTTGGTGGCGTGGGCCAGCCGGTACCGCTCGGCCCCGAAGGGATCCCGTGGATCGTCGCGATCCGCGATGCCGGTGGCCACGCCGCCGGGACAGATGGCGTTGCAGCGGATGCCGTCCTCGACATGGGTGAAGGCGATGCTGCGGGTGAGGCCCACGAGGGCGTGCTTGCTGGCGGTGTAGGCCGTTCCCGCCCGGCCACCGCTCAATCCCGCGATGGAGGCGATGTTGACGATGGCTCCGGCGCCGTTGGCGATCATGCCGGGCAGGACGGCCTGGCACAGCAGGAACGGCGCGGTGACGTTGACCGCGAAGGCCAGCTCCCACTGGGGCAGCGAGACACTAAGCGGAGGCCGCAGCGCGTCCATGACTCCGGCGTTGTTGACCAGGACGTCGATCGATCCGAACTCGTCTCCGACCCGGGCCACGGCCGCCGCGATGTCGTCGGGCACCCGCAGGTCGGTCGTCACCGCTATGGCTCGCCCTCCCGCGTCTGCGATGGCTCCAGCCGTCGCATCGGCTCCGGATTCGTCGATGTCGACCACAGCCACCGCGGCTCCCTCGTCCGCGAACCGGCCGCAGATGGCCCGACCGATGCCGCTGGCTCCACCGGTGACGATCGCGGTCGTGCCGTCGAGGGCAGTCATCGCCGGCCGGTCCCTCTCAACCGCGGCACGGCGCGCTCACCGGCAGGTCGCCCGTCACCACTCCACCGGCAGCTCGTCCACGCCGAAGAGCGAGCTGCTCTCGCGGAAGCTGAGAGCGTCGAACGGCACGGCCAGCCGCAAGCGCTCGAAACGGTCGAACAGCCCGGGGTAGGTGAGCTGAAGCAGCATCCGGGCCACAGCCTGGCCCAAGCACTGGTGGATGCCGCTGCCGAAGGCGAGATGTCGCACGGCGTTGCGCTCCAGGTCGAAGGTGTCGGCCGAATCGAACACCGAGGCGTCGCGGTTGGCCGAGTTCAGCAGGACGAGCACTCCCTCGCCGGCCTGGATCTGCTGACCGCCGACGACGGTGTCGGCCGTGCAGGCTCGCCGCTCGCTCTGGATCAGCGTGATGTACCGCAGCAACTCCTCCACCGCGTTGCGCCACCCCGATGGGTCAGCCTTGAGCTTTGCGAGCTGGTCGGGGTGCTCCATAAGGGTGAGAGTTCCCAGCGCGATCATCTGCTTGGTGGTATCGAATCCTCCGATCAGCAGCACGTGCAGGATCGTGGCGGCCTCCTCGGGACTGATCTGGCCGGTGCGGACATGGTCGCTCACCAGCCGTGAACTCAGGTCGTCGCGGGGCTGGGTGAGGCGGTCCTCGACAAGCTCGGCGAAGTAGCTCCGCAGGCCGTCCTCGGCTCCGTACACCGAGGCGGCCGGGGAGTTCGGCGAGAACCGGACGGTTAGCCGCTCCTGGAAGAACTCAGCGTCGGAGTAGGGGACGCCCAGCAGGCGGCAGGTGAATCGGGCCGGCACCGGCGCGCCCAGCACCTCGATCAGGTCGACGGGCGGGTCCATGGCCGCCATCGCGTCGATCAGGTCATCCACGATCGCCTCGGCGTCGGGGCGCAGCGACTCGATGGCCTTGACCGTGAACTCCCGCAGCACCGCGCCGCGGTGCTGGGTGTGCAGCGGCGGATCGATCATCGTGAGCAGCAGAGACTTCTTGGTGGCCGCGTCGGCCTCCCCCAACGTCGGGTATCCGGGCGCCAGGGGCGAGGACACGAACGTCTCGTGGTTCTTGAGGACCTCCCGCACCTCCTCGTAGCCCACGATGGCCCACGCCTCGCGGCCGTCCCACAGCTTTATCCGATGCAGCGGCCGCCGCGCCCGCCAGCGGCCCAGAGCCGGTGGCGGGTCGAGCTTCGAGTCTCGCGGTATCGGGTAGGGAGCGGCCGCTTCGGTATCGGCGTGCACGGGCGCATCGGCGATGTCAGTCATGCGCTCCGGCCTCCTTGGCTGCTGCGGCCCGCCGCTCGTGTGAGTCCCTCACCGACCGCCACTCGGCCAGCACGGTCAGCGCGTTCGGGAACCCCGAGTACACCACCAGCATCACCAGCGCGTCCTGGATCTTGTCGGGATCCAGACCGGCCTGAAGGGCCCCGTGCAGGTAGGAGCGGAGCTGCATGACCTGCCCGGTGGAACCGAGCGCGGTGAGAGCCACCAGCATCTGCTCGGAGAAGCTCAGGTGGGAGTCGGCCCATACCTGCCCGAACACGAACGAGTCCGACCACTCCGCCAGCCTGGGATCGATGGCTCTGACCGCCGCCATGAGGCCCTCGGCCTTCTCGCCCTGGGCCGATTCGCGCCGGGCCCGGCCCGCGGCGGCTATCTCCTCCAGACGGTCAGCCATGGCAGCTCCCCAGCTAGCGGCGAATCATGATCATAGTTGCCGCGCCTGGGCGAGCGTTCAGCGGACGAACGACTTGCCGCCGTCGAGTGCGATGGTCGTGCCGGTGATGTATCCCCCGTCGGGTCCGGCGAGGAAGGCGACCGCCCGGCCGATGTCGGACTCGGGATCCCCCACCCGGCCCAGCGCGGTGGCGTCCCGGGTGCGGGCGTAGGCCTCGGGGTCCTCCCGCTGCATGCGCTCCAGTTCGGGCGAGGTGGCGAAGGGCAGGATGACGACGACACGGATGCCGTCGGGGCCCCACTCCATGGCTGCGGTCCGGCTGAGAGCCCGGATGGCCTCCTTGGCCGCCGCGTAGACGCCGAAGCCCATTGGATCGGGACGCACCCCGACCCGGCTTCCGAGGTTGATGATCACCCCTCCGCCCTTCAGGTGCGGGTAGGCGGCCCGCATGAACCGCAGGGTGGCCAGCGGACCCGACTCCCAGGAGGCCTGAGCGTCGCCATCGGAGGACTCCAGCAGCGGGCCCCGGTGGATGTGCTGGGCGTTGTTCACCAGGATGTCGAGCTGCCCGAACGTCTCGATGGTCGTGGCCAGGGTCGAGGCGATGTCCTCTGGGCGGGTGACGTCGCCCTCGATCGGCAGCGCCACCCCTCCCCGGTCGGTGATCTCGGCTGCCACTCGCTCCACCTTGGCTCCCGTGCGTCCCATGAGGACCGCCGCGGCGCCCTCGGAAGCCAGGGCGAGCGCGATCCCCCGCCCCACGCCCTGGCCGGAGCCGGTGACGATGGCCACCTTGCCTTGGAGCTTCATGCCGGCGTGTCCCGTTCGTGGGGAGCGTGGGCCGGCCTGGCCGGCGCGTTCATCGCATTCCCAGATCGCCGGCAAGGCGATCAAGGGTGGCGAGCTTCTCGTCGACGTTGGCTGCGCCCCGCCACAGGCGGTTGGTGGGAAGGGTCAGATGCTCGAATCCCGCATCGCGGTAGCGGGCCGCGTTGCGGGCATCGAGTTCGCCGTTCATGCGGATGTAGTAGTCGAAAGGCTCCGAGGCGCGGCCGGCTCCAGCCCGAGCCTGCTCGATCCGTCCACGGAACTCGACCATCTCGGCCAGCGTGCCGGTGGCTGTGCTGTACCACCCGTCGCCGAGCCGCCCAGCCCGGCGCAGCGCCGGAGGGGAGTGCCCGCCCATGACGATAGGGATTGGCGGATCCTGGGCCGGTCCGAGCCTCACCTCGGCGAAGCGGTAGAAGGCTCCCGAATGCGAGAACGCCTCGCCCGACCAGAGCCGCCGGAGAATCCCGATGATCTCGTCCATCCGGGCGCCCCGGGCGTCGAAGTCCTCGCCGACGATGTCGAACTCTTCGCGGTTCCAGCCCGCCCCGATGCCACAAACGGCTCGTCCCCCCGACACCGCGTGCAGCGTGGCCACCGCCCGGGCGGTCACGAACGGGTTGCGCAGGGGCAGCACGTACACGCCGGTGGCCAGACGGATCTGGCTGGTCATGGCGGCTAGATGCCCGAGCGCCACCCAGGGGTCGCTGAGCGGGGTCTCGGCAGGCCACACCTCGTGGGTCGAACCGGTCGGCGAGTACGGGTAGGCGCTCTCGAAGCTGGCCGGCCGCACCAGATGCTCGCCCAGCCAAACCGCATCGAAGCCCAGCGCGTCGGCCCGTGGCACCAGCCGCGCCATGTCCTGGACCGGAGTGCCGAACAGGTTGATGGAGAACCTCAGATGGACCCCCTTCTATGATCATGATTGTCATTGAGGATTGTAGTAGCCTGGGCCAGTCTCTATTGGACCGCGTCGCTGGTCCGGCGGCCTCAACGGTGACACGCGAGGATGTAGACCATGGACATGGCCCGGACGGTCATCCAGCCGGCTGTCGGGAAATACGAGATGCGGGAGGTCCCGATCCCCGATCCGGGCCCGGACGGCGCGATATTGCGGGTTGAGGCGAACGGGCTGTGCGGGAGCGACATCGAGGTCTTCCGGGGAATCCTGGCTCCCGGGGCGCTGCCGCTGGCACCGGGCCACGAGGCATTGGGAGTCATCGAGCGGATCGGGACCGATGCGGCCCGGGCCTGGCAACTGGATGAGGGAGACCGGGTGGCGGTGCACTCCCACCTGAGGTGCGGCCGGTGCCGGGGCTGTCACACCGGCAAGCGCTGCCAGGCCCCGTTCAAGGGCTACGCCCGGGTCTACGGCTGGCTTCACCCGGACACGCCTCCGAGGCTCTGGGGCGGGATGGCCACCCATATGTACCTGGCACCGGAGGCCATGTTGGTTCCCATGGACCGGCACGGGCCCCTGGGCCCGGCGACCTTCTTCACCGCCATGGCCAACGCCATCGATTGGACTCAGGACGTCGGCGGGGTCGAACCGTCGGACCGGGTCGCCATCTTCGGTCCCGGAGCCAGGGGTCTGGCCTGTGTGATCGCGGCCCGCCAGGCCGGTGCCACGTCGATAGCGGTCGTCGGCCTGGAGGGAGACCGCCGCCGCCTGGAGGTGGCCCGGGCCTTGGGCGCGGCCACCGTGGTGTATGAAGGAGGCAGCACCGGCGAGGCGCTGGCGCAGGCGCTCGACGGCCCACCGACGCTCATCATTGACGTCACCCCGGTATCGACCGCGGTGGTGACCGAGGCCCTGCATGCCCTGAATCTCGGCGGCCGGCTCGTGCTGGCCGGGCTGAAAGGCGACGTCACTGCCGAGCTTCCGGTGGATCTCATGATCCACAAGCAGCTCCGGGTACTGAGCGGATACGGCAAGAGCCTTGAGGCGCTGGAAGCCGGCATCCGCATCATCGAGTCCGGTGATTGGCCGCTCGATCTGATCACCACCCACAGCTTCGGGCTCGACGAGGCCGAAGCAGCCATCGAGGCCGCCGAGGCTGGCGGCGAGGTGGTCCAGGCCCGGATCGAGCCCTGAGCACACGCCGGGCCGCCGGGCTCCACCCCTCGACTCCCCTGCCATCCGGAGTTAGAACATGTTCGATTCTCCCACCAGCCTGATCGCTGACTACGCGTCCGGACTCGATCCGGATGAGGTCCCGGAGGCCGCGTCGCATGCCATGCGGAGCCGCCTCGTCGACGCGCTCGGATGCGCGCTCGGAGCCCTGGATGCATCCCCGTGCGTTGCGGCCCGTTCGATCGCGGCCACCGCCACCGCCGATCCAGGCGCGTCGGTGATCGGGCTGGCGCAGCCGTCCACGCCGGAGCTGGCCGCCTTCGCCAACGGGTGCCTGATCCGCTACCTCGACTTCAACGACACCTATCACACCGAAGGCGGGGGCCATCCCAGCGACATGGCGGGGGCGGTGCTGGCCGCGGCCGAGATCAGCGGCTGCTCCGGACCGGACGTCCTGACCGGGCTTCACGTCGCCTACGAGGTGTTCGCCGCTCTCGCCGACGCCGTCCCGATGAGGGATCACGGATGGGACTACGGGGCGTTCCTGGCCATCGCCACCGCGGCCGGCGCAGGCCGGGCGCTGGGACTCGATCAGGAGCGGCTGTCCAACGCGGTGTCCCTCGCGGTGACTCCCAACATGCCGCTGTTCGTTACCCGCACCGGCGAGCTGTCCAACTGGAAGGGCTGCGCCTCCTCCTACGCGGCCATGGCCGCTCTGTTCGCGGCCAGGCTGGCCGCGGCCGGCGTCACCGGCCCGCCGAAGCCGTTCGAGGGCAGGTTCGGGATGTGGGAGCAGGCCACCGGGCCTTTCGACCTCGGCGGCCTGGGCACGCCGGTGAACGGCCTGAGCGCGGTGGAGCGCACCAGCTGCAAGCTCAGCCCGTCGGACTTCGAGACCCAGATCCCCGCCGAGGTGTTCGGTCGCCTGCACGCCGAGGGCGTGCGACCCGACGACATCGAGGCGATCGATGTCTCCACCTACTACGTCGCCTGGGACCTGATCGGGGGCGGCCAGGGCGACCACGACGAGAAATGGGATCCCAAGCGCCGGGAGACCGCCGACCACAGCCTCCCCTACGTGATCGCGGTCGCCCTGACCGACGGGCGGGTAACCAAGGCGTCGTTCGCGCCCGACCGTGTCTCCGATCCGGCGCTCCGCCCGCTCATGGCCCGCGTGACGGTGGCCGAGGATCCCGAGATCACCCGCACCTGGACATCGAAGCCGGCCTACGAGTTCGCAGTGAGCCTCCGCGACGGCCGGAACCTGCAGATCCGGGTGGACCATCCCCGAGGCCATTTCAACCGACCGTTGGACGGCCGAGACTTCGACGAGAAGTTCCTCGCCAACTCGACCGCCGCGCTCGCCCACGACAGAGCCCGCAAGCTCCTCGCCATGCTTCGCAGCATCGACGAGCGAGAGGACCTGTCCGCCCTGATGGCCGCCCTCCGCAGCGTCGAGCCGCCCCGCAGCGGACGACGAGCCGAAGGTCATGGAGGATTCGCCGTAACATAATGAGATATGATGGCAAGTGATGTGACCATCTGAGGTCGCAGCAGTGTTCGGGTACCACGAGCTAAACCAGTGTGCGAATGCTGGACAACTGTAAGAAGTCTCCCCCATGGAGGGATCGTCCATGCCCAACGGAGCGCCCGGATGGACCGAAGTGCCAGAGGTCATCCTCAGCGTCGCCCGCCGCCAAAATGACAAACAGGACGCCCGCCTAGAGTCCCACAAGCGCCAAGCCGTCATGGTTGCTGGCGGCTACCTCAGCACCGGCACAATCACCGTCGCCGCGATGACCCCCGACCTCACCACCGCCGCTGCCGCCGCGGTGCTCATCTGGAGCCTCGCCACCGGCCTGATCGCCGGGTACGTCCAATGGCTGGCCGACTGGGACGAGACCCCCGACATCGAGTACCTCATCGAGGGCTACTACGGGCTCGGCTACGGACGCCACGTCATCGAACTCGACCTTGCCGCGACCCTCGACGCTCAGTATCACCGCAACGAGGAGACCCTTCAGCGGATCAAGAAATGGCTCGTCGTACAGGCCGTAGTCGCCTTCGCCGGGGTCTGCGTTCTCATCGGAGCCCTGCTTGCAGTATCGTGAGCGTATGGGCTTCACCGAGCACCCCGACGTTCCCGACCAGCCCGCCCCGCACAAGCCCAAGGTCCTGCCGACCAGAACGGTCAACCGAGGGTTCATCCCGAAGCGGCGCAAGAAGAAGCCGGCCCCCGCCTGACCACCTTCGCCGTCTAGTGGCAGCTGTGACTGACCTGGGGCCCGGTGCCTCCTCAGTCGCGACGCGACGGGGTCACCACATCCCCCGCCGAGGCCGTCCTGGCTCGATCCGCAAGCCTTTGTCACCTTCGCCGGAATCTGCGTTCTCAAGCGCGCCGTACTCGCCCTAGGGTGAACGCATGGCCCCCGCTGCGGCGCCCGAGAACCATTCGGATCACGAAGACGAACTGGCCCAACCCCCCAGCATCGTCGTCCACCGCGGAATCCTCCCGGAATCATGGTTCCCCAAGCGGCTGGACCGCTGGATGCGAGGCCGCAGCAAGCGCAAGCCCGCAACCGCCTGACCCATCCGGCGCTCTGCGTATCGTTGGCCGAGTCCTCACCGCCAGCAGGCCAAGAGATCGGCAAACTGTCCAACGTTGAGATGTCTTGGTCAACCTTCGGCGGCCCGGCCGCCGACATCTACGCAGCCGTGCTTCGAGCTTGGTGCGACGCTAACGGGATTCCCAAGACACCCGATGTCCTAGCCGAACAATTCCGGCTCCACCTTCATCGTGGCATCACCTACCTAGTGCATACTCGCGTTAGTAATATGGCTGTGTTAGGATGCTGTGATGACTGTGCCGAGGGCAGTGGCGGTTTCTGAGGCTGATCGGGCGGTGCTGGAGGCGCGGGTGGCGGCGTCGACGACGCCGCGGCGTGACTGGCAGCGGGCCAAGGTGGTGCTGATGGCCCGTGAGGGGCTGTCGTCGCCGGTGATCGGCGCGGCGGTGGGCCTGAACCGCAACCAGGTGGACGTGTGGCGGCGCCGCTACGCCTCAGAGGGCCTCGCGGGGCTCAGGGACCGGCCGCGGCCGGGCAGGCCGCGGGTGTATGGCCCCGCGGAGCGGCTGGCTCTGGTCAAGACGATCACGAGCCGCCCGCGCGAGCCGGGCCAGCTCGGCGGGCGCCGGCTCAAGGCGCGCATGTCGATGCCGGAGGTGGCCCGGGTGATGCGCGAGGACCTCGGCATCGCTATCTCGGACTCGCAGGTTTGGCGGATCTGCACCTCGATGGGCCTCAAGCCGTGGCAGGTGCGGTCCTGGATGACGTCGCATGACCCCGACTTCGACGACAAGGCCGCCGACATCTGCGCCCTCTACCTGCGGCCGCCGGACAACTGGGCCGTGTTCAGCGTCGACGAGAAGACCGGCATACAGGCCCGAAGCCGCGCCGACCCGACCCTGCCGGCGCAGCCCGCCGCCCCCGGCGGCGGCAAGGGCCGCCCCGCGCAGCAGCAGTTCGAGTACCAGCGCAACGGCACCAAGGCGCTGTTCGCCGCGTTCGAGTGCGCCACCGGAGAGGTCGTCGCCGCGCCCACCGACTCGGTCCGCTCGGTGAACTTCGTGGCGTTCCTCACAGAACTCGACGCCCTGGTGCCCGCCCACCTCGAGCTGCACTGCATCGTCGACAACCTCGCCACCCACTCAACCGCCGCCGTCGAGGAGTTCCTCGAGGACCACCACCGAGTGTTCCTGCACCGCACCCCCACCCACGCATCCTGGCTCAACCAGATCGAGATGTGGTTCTCCATCCTGACCCGACAGCTCCTCCACACCGCCGAGTTCGCCCACACCAGCGACCTCGCCGGAGCCATCCTCGACTACATCGACGACTACAACAACCGAGCCAAACCCTTCAAATGGACCTACTGCCCGAACCAACAGCCACAAGACTTACGCGCGTGAGCACTAGTGGGCAACGAAGACACCAGAACGCCCAGCGGTCTCATCGCTCTCGCCATCGAGTCGTAGTCACTGTACGGCCGCGCACAACGTCCCCGGCAATCCGCTCCTGGTTCGATCTGCAACAGCGAGTCCAAGTAGTCCAAGCCGTCGGCGAGGTAGCGTCATCGGCCATGCAGGATGCGCACCTAGGTGAGAGCCTGCCGCTGCGGGGCATGGTTGGGCTGGTGACCGGGTGCAGCCGGCCCTCCGGAATCGGTCGGGCTGTAGCGCTGGGACTGGCTCAGACCGGCGCAGATGTGGCCGTGGCGGCCCGAGACCGGCCGCGTCCCGGCGGCGACCACCTCGACGCGCTGGTTGAGGAGATCAGCGGCGTCGGCCGGACCGGGCTGGCGGTACGGGGCGACGTCGGTGTCAAGGCCGACGCCGACCGGATGGTTGCCGAAGTCGTGGAGGGGCTCGGCCAGGTGGACGTGCTGGTCAACAACGCGGCCGCGCCCCACGGCGCCGATCGGGGCCCGACCTGGGAGGTGCCCCCGGAGGCCTTCGACGAGGTCATCAGGGTCAACACCAAAGGCGTCTTCCTGATGAGCGGGGCGGTGGTGCGCCACCTGCTCGAACGGGGCGCGCCCGGGCGGATCGTCAACATCGGGTCGGGCGTCGCCCGCAGAGGCATGCCGGATCGGGCCGCCTACAGCGCGTCGAAGGCGGCCGTCATGAGCCTGACCCAGACGATGGCCACCGAGCTGGGACCCCATGGCATCACCGTCAACACCGTCAACCCCGGCCATATCCGCACCGGCCGCAGCTCTCCGGAGGGCTGGGAGCAGCTCCAGGACGCCAGTCGCGGTACCGGCTTGGGCCTGCGGGTCCCTCTGGACCGGATGGGCGAGCCTGCCGACGTGGCCCGGGTGGTGGTGTTCCTGGCCGGTTCGGCCAGCGACTACGTGACCGGCCAGGCCATCAACGTCGACGGCGGCCTGATGATGAGCTGATGATTCGCGCCGACGGCGCGGGCTAGTTGACGTTCACGCCCTGGGCCGCGAGTGCGTGGCCGTACAGGCGGGCCGGGTTGTCCCACAGGATGGTGCGGCGCACCTCGTCGGGCTGGCTGCGGAAGGCGACCTGCAGGGTGTCCTCGAAGCGCTCGTTGTAGATGCCGGTGTTGTGGGGGAAGTCGGTCTCGAACAGCAGGTTCTGGATCCCCACCCGCTCTACGTGGAAGTCGCACAGCTCCTCGAACCAGAAGTTGACGAACACCTGCCGGCGGAACAGGTCGCTGGGCAGCAGGTCGCCGAACTCCGGATGCTGCCGGTCGACCCGGTTCCGCTTGAACCTCTGGTCGACGTTCTCCAGCACGAACGGGACCCAGCCCATGCCGCTCTCAACGATGGCGAACCTCAGGTTGGGGAAGCGTGCCAGCACCCCCGACAGCAGCAGGTCGGTGGTCTGCTTGGCGTTCTCCAGGTACAGGGCGGTCGATACCCGGGCCTCCTTGATGTCATCGCCCTCCAGGGCCAGCCTGTCGGGCTGCATCTCCAGGGAGATGTCACCGTTGGCCACATGGAAGCTCACCGTCAGCCCTGCCTCCTGGCAGGCGCTCCACAGCGGATCCCAGTGCGGGTGCCGCAGCGGGGGCAGGTCGTGCTGGTGGGGGGCGCCGGTCGTGACGATGCCGCCGAAGCCGGCTCCGGCCAACCGCTCGACCTCGGCGGTGGCTCTGGGGATGTCCCAGTAGGTCACCGCCATCATCGGGATGAACCGCCCGGGCGCGTACCGGATCCACTCCAGCAGCCAGTCGTTGTAGGCGCTCATGTGCGCAGCTGATATCTCCGGGTCGGGGTAGTCCACGAACGGGTCGAAGGTGAACCCGGCGACGTTGGGGTAGAGCACCGCCATCTCGATGCCCCACCGGTCCATCAGCTTGACCCGCTCGCCGATGTCCCAGGTGGCCGGGTGGGCGTGGCCCCGGGTCGCGGGCGGATCCTCGAAGCCGTCGGTCCGCCGACCGTAGGCCGCCCCGCTCCAGGCCGGCTTGACCGGCCGGTCGCCGATGCACCACATCTCCATGTTCCGGCCGGGGTGCCACTCGATGTGCAGGCGGCGGTCTCCCCAACTCTCGGGAAGGCGAGCGGTCCACAGATCAGGAGCCTCGATCACGTGGGTGTCGGTATCGATGATCCGTGGACCGCTCACTGGCGGCCTCCCGAGGAGCGTTGTGGTCGTGGAGTCGAAGGCCCTAGCTGGCGATGTACATGTCGTTGAACGTGTACCCGCCCTCGATGGGCCCGCCGAAGCTGTCAGGGTCCACTCCCCCGACCTTGTCACTGTTCCAGGCCATGTAGCTGGGGAAGAAGGCCAGGATCATGTGCCGGGCGTCCTCCACGTTGATCCGCTGGATCTCGTGCCACAGATCGACGGCCCTGGGGTCGTCGGGGGCCAGGCCGTAGAGCTCGTTGATGATCTCCGTCGCCCTGTCGTACTCGGTGTCACACGGGTTGGTGATGCCGGTGTCGAAGAAGTTGCGGGTCAGCTTCTGCATGCCCGGACGGGACTGGGTGATGAGGACGCCGTCGTGCTCGAGGTCGAAGGGGCCAGGATCGAGGCTGGCCGGCCTCAGGTAGTCGCCGACGAGGTCATCGGTGGGTATGGGCTGGACCGTCACCCCGGCCTGCGACAGGGTGACGTTCATCAACAGCACCAGGTCGACGGACTCGGGGATCGACGATGTCGCCCAGATGCCGACGGTCTGACCGACCACGCCGGCCTCCTCGAAGAGCTCGCGGGCCCGGTCGAGGTCGAAGGGGTACACCTCTTCGAGGGTCGGGTCGTTGTAGGGGTGCCCGGGCGGGTAGAACCCCACCGTCGGCACGCCCTCGCCGCCGTAGAGAGCGGCGTTGAGGAGGTTGCGGTCGATGGCGTGCATGAAGCCCTGGCGCACCCTGATGTCCTCGTAGAAGGCTCCCGGCGCCTGGCAGCCCACGAACCAGATGAACGTGGTGTCGCTCTGAACCGCGGCGGCGCTGAAACCGCCCCTGTCCTCGGTGGCTTCGAACGACGGGAAGTCGAGTTCCATGGCCATGTCGATGTCGCCGGCCAGAAGCGCGTTGAGCTGGGTGGTGCCCTCTTCGAGGTTCACGAACTCCAAGCCGCCCAGCATTGTGTCATCGGCGGCGAAGAAGTCGTCCCACTTCTCGAGGGTGATCCTCTGGCCCTCGATCAACTCCACGAAGCGGAACGGTCCGTTGCCGATCGGGGCGGTGGCCTGCTCGGCGCCGGCGTCGGCCGGCGAGATCATGAACTCGGGGCCGATCAGCAGCTCGAACAGCGTGGCCAGGCCGGGCTGGGAGAGATGGACGGTGAAGGTCTTGTCGTCCACCACCTCTACCGAGTCGACCAGCGCGATGCCGCGATTGCAGTTGCAGGTGCGCTCCGCGGTATTGGCCTTGGTGGCCTCGATCGAGGCCTTCGCGTCCGCGGCGGTCACCGGTCGGCCGTCGTGGAAGTTGGCGTCGGACCGGATGGTGACGGTCAGCGTCTGGCTGTCCACCACTTCGTAGGACTCGGCCAGGTAGGGGCTGTACTCGCCGGTGACGGCGTCGCGCTTCACCAGTGCGGCGTAGATCTCGTTGAGGAACTCGGCGTTGGTGCTGGTCGACATGATGCGCGGATCGAGACTGGCCTGCTGGTTGGGGAAGAAGTTCTGACCCACGACCAGGACGCCCTCCGGGTCGAAGAACATCGCCTCCGCGGCGGCGGCGGCCGCGGCGGCCGCTTCGGCCTCGGCCGCGGCTGCGGCTGCGGCTTCAGCCTCGGCGGCCAAGGCAGCGGCCTCGGCTTGGGCGGCTTCCAGGTCCGCCTCGAGTTCGGCCATGACCGCGGGGTCCACTGCCTCAGCCTGGGCCGCCTCGAGGGCTGCCTGAGCCTCGGCGGCGGCAGCTTCGGCGGCGGCCGCGTCGGCGGCGGCCGCGTCGGCTTGGGCGGCGGCTGCGTCAGCCTCGGCCTGCGCGGCGGCTGCCTCAGCCTCTGCCTGCTCGACGGCGGCATCGGCCGCACTGGTATCCGGGGCTGGAGCCGCTGGCTCGTCGTCGCCGCAGGACGCGGCGACAAGGGCCAGCGTCACCGAGGCAGCGGTCAGCAGTCGATACAGTCCGTTCCGGGTACGGGTCATGTCGTCATCCCCTCCGATCGGGTTGCGGGAACCATTACAGGACATCTCTGCGGATGAATCCCATAGTAGCGACGCGCACACTAATGGAGAGAGACTGACCGCACAAGCGCAAGCGGGGGTGGTCGACCGCCCCAATGGGGGTCCGTCCACACTGTTCCGCGGCGGTGCTAGCGCTTCGGCAGCTCCAGCACCGATCGGCCCGCGAGCTGAGGCCCGCTGGTGTGCAGGTGGCAGCGCACCTCAGTGCCTGCCGGTGTGACGTAGGGCTCTGGATCGATCTCGCGGCACATCTCCATGACATAGGGGCAGCGGGTGTGGAACCGGCATCCCTTCGGGGTGTCGGCCGGGTTGGGAAGGTCCCCGGTGAGCACGATCCGGCGCCGCGACCGCTGGACGACCGGGTCGGGGATGGGGACCGCCGACAGCAGCGCCTCGGTGTAGGGGTGGGCCGGCTGGGTCGTCACCTCGTCGTTGTCGCCCCGCTCCACTATCTGGCCCAGGTACATGACCGCGATCTGATCGCTGATGTGGCGCACGACCGACAGGTCGTGGGAAATGAAGAGGTAGGCGATTTCGTACTCGCGCTTGAACTCCTCCAGCAGCTGCAGCATCTGGGCCTGGGTTGACACGTCCAGCGAGCTCACCGGCTCGTCGGCGATGATGATCCTGGGCCGCACCGCCAGGGCTCGGGCCAGGGCGATTCGCTGGAGCTGCCCTCCCGAGAACTCGTGCGGGTAGCGGCGAAGATGGCTGCGGTTGAGCCTCACCGTCTCCAACAGCTCGACCACACGCCGGTCCCGCTCGGCCCGGGGCAGGCCGAACTGGGTGCGCAGGGGCTCCCCGACGTTGTCGGCGATGCTGGCCCTCGGGTCCAGTGACGAGTAGGGGTCCTGGAAGATCATCTGCCCGTGCCGGCGCTGTATGCGCATCTCCGCAGCCGACAGCTCCCCGAGCTTCCGGCCGGCCAGCACGACCGACCCCGCCGTCGGCTCGATGAGCCGCAGGGCCATCCTTCCCAGGGTCGACTTGCCCGATCCCGACTCCCCCACCAGGCCCACCGTCTCGGCCGTCTGAACGGTGAGGCTCGCGCCGTCGACGGCCCGCACGTGGCCCACCGTCCGGCGCAGCAACGGTGTGCGCACCGGGAACAGCTTGGTGAGGTCCGACACCTCGAGGGCCCCGGTCGAGGCCGGAGCGGTGACCGCCGGAGGGGTGCTGGTCACGAGCCGCCCCCCGTGGCGCCCGGCGGGATGGTGCCCGCGGCCCGCCTGCGGATCAGCTCCTCGGTGCGGATGCAGCGGGAGATGCTGTCGCCGACCTCAACCAGGGACACCGCACCAGCCGCGCACTCCTCGACGGCCAGCCGGCAGCGGGGATGGAACCGGCACCCGTCCGGGAAGCTCTCGATGGTGGGCACCGATCCGGGAATCGTCACGAGTTCCTTGCCCCGGTCGGTGAGGCGGGGCATGGCCGACAGCAGCGCGTCGGAGTAGGGATGCGACGGATGCTCGAACAGCCGGTGGATGTCGGCCTGTTCCACGATCTGGCCCGCGTACATCACCATCACCCGGTCGCAGAAGTCGGCGACCACGCCCAGGTCGTGGGTGACGAAGATGATCGAGAGCCCGAACTCCTCGCGCAGCTCGGCGAGGAGTTCGAGGATCTGGGCCTGGATGGTCACGTCCAGCGCGGTGGTCGGCTCGTCGGCTATCAGCACCTTCGGCGAGCAGGACAGCGCCATGGCGATCATCGCCCGCTGGCGCATGCCGCCGGAGAACTCGTGCGGGAAGCTCCTCGCCCGGGCCTTGGCGTCGGGGATCCCGACCCGGTCCAACATCTCCACGGCCCGCTTCTGGGCCGCGGACCGCCTGACATTCTGATGGAGCCGCACCGTCTCCGCGATCTGGTGCCCCATCTGCATGGACGGGTTGAGCGCGGCCATCGGGTCCTGGAAGATCATGGCGATGTCGCGGCCCCGCATGGCCCGCATCTGGTGGATGGAGCGCAGGAGCAGGTCGTCCCCCTCGAACAGGACCTCGCCGGCGGCAACCCGGAACGGCGGCGACGGCAGCAGCCGCATCAGCGACAGCGATGTGACCGTCTTGCCTGATCCGGACTCCCCCACCAGTCCGAGAACCTCGCCCTGCCTCAAGTCGAAGGTCACGTCCTCGACGACAGGGAACACCCCGTGCTCGGTCCTGACCTCGACGGTGAGGCCCCGCACGTCCAGCAGCGGTGCGGCCCCGGCGAGTCGCTGGCCCGCAGCCGCGGACTCGTCGCTGTCCTTGTCCTTCCGGGCCGCCAGCGTGAGGCCCATCTTGGTGCGGGCGCCGTAGCGGTGGCCGGGGTCGAGCCCGAGAGCGTCCCGCAGCCCGTCGCCCAGCAGGTTGGCGGCCAGCACCGCGATGGCGATGGCCGCGCCGGGTATCACCACGTTGGCGGTGTCGGTGTAGATGGACTGGAAGGCTTCCTCCAGCATCGAGCCCCAGGCGGCGCTCCCCGGCCGCACGCCGATGCCCAGGATGCTCAGGGAAGCCTCCAGCAGGATGGCTCCACCCACATACACCGAGGACTGCACGATGATCGGCGACGCCGCGTTGGGAAGGACCCGCTTGAGCAGGATCCGCCGCATGGGCGTGCCCATGGACACGGAGGCCTCGATGAAGGTCTCCTCGCGCACGGCCAGCGTCTGCGCCCGGACCAGGCGCGACATGGTGGGCACGAAGGCGAGCGAGATCCCGAAGAGGGCCCAGTTGAAGCTCAGGTTGAACGATCCCGCGAAGACCAGGGCCAGCATCAGTGTGGGGACGCTGTGGACGGCGTCCATGGTTCGCATGGCGACCACGTCGAGGCGGCCCCCGATGAAGCCCGACAGCAGCCCGATGGGCACTGAGATGGCCAGGGTGACGCCCACCACCTGCAGCGCCACCCGCACCGCGATCCGGGAGCCGAATATGAGCCTCGACGCCACGTCGCGTCCCAGGTGGTCGGTGCCCAGCCAGTGGTCGCCCGACATCGGACCCGACCGCTCGCCCACGAAGAGCAACTCCGGGTCGTAGGGCGCGAGCCAGGAGGCGAAGGCGGCCAGGAACACGATCAGCAGGAGTATGAGCATCCCGGTCATGGCGAACTTGTCGCGCAGCACCCGGCGGAAGAGCCGGGTCCGCTTGGGCGGCATGACCTCCCCCTCGGCGCCGGCCCAACGCGGCTCCGGGGCGAGTGCGGGCGTGCCCGCGGCGTCGCTCAACTGACCCTCACCTTGGGATTCAGGTAGCTGTAGAGCAGGTCGATGATCAGGTTGATGGCCACCGTGACCACCACGAAGAACAGCACCAGGCCCTGGATCATGGTGATGTCGTTGGACCGCACCGCGGTGACCACCAGCCACCCCAGCCCCCGGATGCCGACGAGGCTCTCGATGACGATCGTTCCGCTCAGCAGGTGGGCGAACTGGTTGCCCATGACCGTCAGTGGAGCGTTGGCCGCATTCTTGAGGGCGTGGCGCACGACGACCCGGGCCGAGGAGCCCCCCTTGGCCCAGGCGGTGCGGATGTAGGCCGCGCCCATCACGTCCATGAGCGAGGCCCGCAGCTGGCGGGCGGTGACCGCGGCCATGGCCACCCCAACCGAGATTCCGGGCAGCAGGATGCGGCTCAGCCAGCTCCACAACCCGGTCTCCAACGGCTCGTAGCCGGTGGCGGGCAGCCAGTCCCGGTTCACCGAGAAGGCGATGATCAGCAGCATGATCAGCCAGAAGCTGGGCATGGCGAGGCCGGCGGTGGTGCCCAGCACGCTGAAGCGGTCGAGCAGGGATCCCGGACGCAAGCCTCCTATGAGCCCGACGGTCACGCCGACGGTGACGCCGAAGACCACCCCCACCAAGGCGATGGACAGCGTCCGGGGCAGTGCGTTGCGGATCTCGGTGGCCACTGAGCGGCCCCGGAACTCGGTCCGGCCATCGGGGGTGTCGACCGGGATCGGACGGGTGAGCGACTCTCCGAGATCGAGCCGGACCACGTCGTACAGCCACCGTCCGTAGCGCTCGTGGATCGGCTTGTCGAGATGGAGCTCGCGCCGGATGCTCTCGATGATCTCGAGCGAGGCGTTGTCGGCGCCTCCGGCCCGGATGTGGGCCGCCTTGTCCGGATTGAGCTGCAGCGAGATGGCGAACAGCCCTACGGACACCAGGAACATCAAGGGGATGAGGGTCAGCAGCCTCCTGAGGATGACGGTCCCCATGCCCATGCCTCAGCCCCTCTCCGTCATGGGCAGGTCGACGATCGCGGTACGCGATCGGTCCGCGATTCCATGATCACGATAATAAGCTAATCGCGCCGGGACGGACCGTCGTGGTCCTCAACCCGGCCGGCACGACACGGCCGGCGAGGAGGTCGGGCCATGCCCTCGGAGACGCCCCATCCGGCCACCGGCAGGCTGGCGCCGGGCCTGCCCCCTGCGGCCGAGTCGGTCCTGGAGGAGCCGCCGTCGCAGCCCTTCTGGTGCGAGAACCTGCTGTTCGCGCTGTACGACCCCCGCAGCGACATCGGCCTCTGGCTTCACCTGGGCACGGTTCCCAACGACTGGACCATGTGGGAGGAGCGGGTGCTGGTGCTGCTGCCGGAGGGCGAGGGGTTCCTGTCCATGTGGTCCTTCCACCGCACCGCCCCGGAGCGGCGACCGGCCGCGTCGAATCTCGAGTTCCGCTGCATCGAGCCATTCCGGCGCTGGCGAGTGGGCTTCGACGGCTACGCGGTGCACACCACCGAGGCCCAGATGGTGGCCGGAGCGTCCCCGCCCGGAGAGCGGCGCAGGCTGGCCCTGGACTTGGACGTTGAATGCGTCGGCGCGGTCTGGGACGCGGCGGCCGCGGCGGCCGGTGAGCGCGGGTCCGGCAGCCTGGAATCCCAGGGCTGGGCCAAGGAGCATTACGAGCAGCTCTTCCGGGCCTCGGGCCGGGTCACGGCCGGCTCCAGCGAGATCGACTTCGAGGGTTCGGGCTGGCGCGACCACTCTCGGGGCCCCCGGGGCTCTGGATCGGGCGCGCCCTGGGGCGGCCATGTGATCATGGGCGGGCTGTTCCCGAGCGGCCGAGGTTTCGTCGTGTCGCGCTACTGGACGCCAGCGGGCCTCATCACTCTTGAAGGCGGGGGCGTGGTGGACACCGACGGCCATCTGCGCTATGCCCAAGTCGAGTCCGCTCCCCGGCTCACTGAGTTCGTCATGGCCGGCGAGTCGCTCCCGGTGGGGCTGGGCTGGGACACCGGCCACGTAGACCTGGAGTGCGTCACCCGCCGGTCGCTGTGGACGCCGATGCGCAAGAAGTACGCGGCCGCGGTGGACATGACCGGCACGGGGCTCAACTACGCGCTCAACTTCTCGCGTTGTGTCTGGGGAGGCGAGGAGGGCTGGGTGTACTCGGAGCGCTCCGAGATGCTGAACCAGCCCGCGCCGGAGCTTCACCACACCGGAGCTGTTGGTTGATCCGCGGCGACCCGATTCCGTCCGCCCGCCAGCTTCGATGATGCGCCGCTCGGCCAACGAGGACAGGGGCTACGAGTCGCCGGTCATGGACACCGGACGCGACCGCGCGGAGCTCCGGGCCAGGCTCGCGCCCTGGCTGGCGGACCGTATGGGCCTGCCCGGCTTGCAGATCGGCGCAGTGGAGATCCCGTCCACATCGGGTGTCGCCAACGAGACGCTGCTGGTCGACGCGTGCTGGACGAGCCGGGGCCAACAGTGGAGCCAGGGCCTGGCGGTACGCATCGCTCCTGACCGGCCGCTGTTCCCGGACCGGTCCTTCCGCTCGCAGTACTTGGTGCAGGAGGCGCTTGAAGCCGAGTACGACGTGCCCGTTCCACGCCTGGTCGGGTACGAGGAGGATCCGGGTGTGCTCGGCTCGCCGTTCTTCGTCTCGGAGCGGGTCGCTGGCCTGGTTCCGGGTGATCGCCCCCACTTCAGTGAGGCCGGGTTCCTGGCCGATGCCCGCCAGGACCAGCGCCGGCGCCTGTGGGAGAGCGCGGTCGACACGCTGGCCCGACTCCACTCGGTGTCGCCGGCCCGGGTCGCGTTCCTGGATCCGGGAACGGGGCACAGCGGCCTGGAGGAGGAGATGCACTACTGGCGGGACTACACCGATCGACTCGACGTGGGCCCCGGATGGAACCGCCACATGCTCGACCGGGGTTGGGAGTGGCTCGTTGACCAGCAGCCGCGTGATGCCGCCTCGGAGTTCTCATGGGGAGACGCCCGCATCGGCAACATGGTGTTCCGCGACTTTGAGGCAGTCGCGTTGCTGGACTGGGACACCGCTTCGCTGGCCGGCCCGGTGGCCGACCTGGCGTGGTGGATCCAGATGGACCGGCACTCGTGGGAACTGCTGCCGGGGCTGGGCCGGCCCGACGAACTGGTCGAGCGCTGGGAGCGCCACACCGGCCGCGAGGCGATGCACCTGCGCTGGCATCTGGTGTTCACCGCGTTCCGGCTGGGCGTGATCCGGATGAAGCTCCGCCGGATGATGGTGGCGGACGGCCGGCTGCCCGCAGCCGAGGCCCACCCCGATGCCCGCAACGAGTCGATACAGCTGCTGGCGCTTTGGCTCGACGAGACGCCCAGGGGCTCACCCGTGCCCCGCAGGCCGCTGGTGACGAGGCTGTAGATTCGGCCCGTCTGTGAGGGGGAAGATATGAGGATCGGCTTCGTCGGCTTGGGCAGCATGGGCAGCCAGATCGCCCGCGACCTAGTCGCCGCAGGCCACGAGACGACGCTCTTCGATCTGGATCGTGTCGCACTGGAGGCGTTCGCCGACAGTGGAGCGCGTCCTGCCGCGTCGGTGGCCGAGGTGGCTTCTAGCAGCGAGATCGTCGGCATCTGCGTGGTCGACGACGAGCAGGTCCGCGACGTGGTGTCCGGCCCAGGAGGGCTGCTGGAGAGCGGTTTGGAGCCCGGCGCGATCGTGATGGTGCACTCGACCGTGCACCCCTCCACCATCGAGGAACTGGCCGGGCTGGCGTCGGCCGCGGCGGTGGACCTCATCGATGTGTGCGTCTCTGCAGGGCCGATGGGCAAGAGCCGCCTGGACCGGGTGGCCATTGTGGGCGCTGACCCGGACACCTACCGGCGATGCGCCGCCGTGCTCAACGAGATCGGGACTCCGGTGCTGGTTGGGCGACCGGGCACCGCCAGCCGGGTGAAGCTGCTCAACAACCTGCTGACCACCGCAACCGTCGGCACGGCCGAGGCGGCCCTGCGGATCGGCGAGCAGGCCGGCATCGATCGGCGGGTGTTGCAGCGGGTGTTCCTGTCGGGCAGCGCGGCCAGCGCGCCACTGTCGATGATGGTGCGGCGGACCGACCGCACCACCCACCGCTACCGGATGCTGAGCAAGGACTTCGAGCTGGCCGTCTCCAGCCTCGACCCGGAGGACATCGGAGTCGGCGATCTGGCCCGGATCCTGGTCATGGCCGAACTCGGGCTCGCGGCAGTGGAGTCCGACATCGACCCCGCACTTCGGGATCCGGGGTGAGCGATTGCCGCTTGAGTCAGCCGGGGGTCAGAGGGTGAGCCGACCGGAGGCCACCGCACTGCCCACCACCAGCTTCTGGATCTCGGCGGTGCCCTCCTCGAACCACAGGGCCCGGGCGTCGCGGTAGAGGCGCTCGATGCGGTGCGCCTCGGTGTAGCCGATGCCGCCGTGGAGCCGCAGTGCCCGGTCGGTCACCCGCCCGACGATCTCGATTCCCAGCAGCTTGCACATCGCCGCCTCGCCCTCGATGGACTCGCCCCGGTCGAAGCGGGCGCAGGCGTCGCGGACAGCCGCCTGCAGCGCGTAGGTGTCGCTCGCCATCTCGGCCAGGGCCAGCCTGACGGCCTGCCGGGTGGCGATCGGTCGCCCGAAGGTCACCCGTTGCCGGGCGAACTCGGTGGCCAGCGCGAGGGACCTGCGGGCTATTCCCAGCGCGGAGCCCGCGATCCCGAGCCGGCTGACGTCGAGGAAACCCCTGAGGCCGAGGTCGAGGCCGGCGTCGACCTCGCCCAACACGGCGTCGTGGGGCAGCCTGACGTCTTCGAGGGTGAGGATCTCGTGACTGGCGCCCCGGCATCCCATTGTCGGCGGGAGCGGCTCGGCCGTCACCCCGGGCGTTCCCTGCGGGAGCAGGAAGCAGGTGAGCGTCTTGCCCCGCTCGTCGCGGCCGGTGGCGGCCAGCAGATGGATCATCTTGGCCGACGTGGCGAAGGAGATGAGCCACTTGCGCCCGTTGATGATCCAGCTGTCGCCATCTCGGACCGCGGAGGTGGAGATGTCGCGGCCGGTGCCGTTGTCGGGCTCGGTCAGGCCGAATGTGACGGTGTCGCCCTCGGCCATGCGGGGCAGCCAGTGCTGCTTCTGGGCGTCGGTGCCGTACTGGTCCACCAGACGCCACATGCCGTTGGCTCCGTGCACCACCATCCGCAGCGCGCCGTTGATTCCCGCGACCTCCTCCAGTACCGGAAAATAGTCGGCGGTGCTGAGACCCTGGCCGCCCCACTCCTCGGGGAGAGTCAGGCGGTGGAGGTCGTTGCCGATCACGAGCTCGTAGATGCGCTGCGATACCGGGTCGTCACGCGCCGCGATGTCGTGGACCTCGGCTTCGACCCGGTCCGAGAGCTCCTCCAGCTCGGGCGCCAGACCCTGCACGATCTCCAGGTAGCGGCGAGCGGTGCTGCTCAGCTCCATGTCGGGGCTCCTAACGCCGGGGTTGTGACGGCACCAGGGATAATCTAGGCCAACGGTTCGCACCGATCGTGAGCCCGCAGGATGCGAACTCGATGCCCTCGGGCTGGAGCTGAGAGGCCGTGACCAGGACTGCGACCGCCACCATAGCCGACGGAACGCTCCGATCGCGACCTGTCATCGGCTACCTGCACGAGCGCTGCCTCATCACCGAGCGGCTGCGGTCCGACCTGGAAGCGATGGGCGAGTTGCGACTCGTACCGCCGACCGTCGAGGGACTGGCCGACGTGGACGTGCTGTGCACCTTCGCCGGGTTCTTCCTGGAACGGGACTTGCTGGAGGCCACCCCCCGGCTCCTGGCCTGCGTCGACCTGGGAACGGCCATCCACTGCGATGTCGACGCGGCCACCGACCTCGGGATCGCTGTTCTTCACGCTCCTGGGGCCAACGCTCAGGCGGTGGCTGAGCACACGATTGGCCTAGCCCTGGCTCTCGGCAACGGCATCGTGCGCTCCGACCGCCGCATGCGCTCGGGTGAGTTCAAGCTGGCCCACGTACGGACCTGGGGCTTGGAGTTCCACGGACGCACCATCGGCCTGGTCGGGTTCGGCCATGTGGCCCGTCGAGTGGCCCGCATCGCGCGGGCCGGGCTCGGGATGAGGGTGTTGGTCTGGTGCCGGCAGCCCGAGGAGGCCGAATCGGCCGGCTACGAGCCCGTGTCTCTGCCCGAGCTCATGGGTAGTGCCGACATCGTGTCGGTGCACCTCGCGCTCAACCCGGATACCCGGGGCTTGCTCAGCGGGGAGCTGTTGCGCCTCATGAAGCCCAGCGCACTGGTAGTGGTCACCGCCCGGGTCGAGGTGCTGGATCTCGACACCCTCACCGAGTTGGTGGTGCAGGAGGGCATCGCCGGCGCCGCCCTCGACACCTGGCCCGACCATGTCCCCGACTACTCGTCGCCGCTGATGGATCATCCCAACGTCGTGCTGACCGAGGCCAACGCGGGGCTGACCGACATCGCCGCCCGCAACATGGCCGACGCGGTAGCCGACGCGGTGCGGGCCACGCTGCAGGGGACCCGGCCGGCGGTGGCGACCATCGTCGATCCCGACGCCTGGCCGCCCCGACCGCGGGGCGGGCGCACGCTCTGACGGCGGGGAGAGCCCAGGACACCATGAGACTCGAATTCGACGATGAGCAGGCGCTCCTACAGGCCACGGCCCGCGATTTCGCGGTCCGCGAGTTGGAGCCCTTCCTGGCCCGGCATCCCGACGAGCCGCTGCCGCGGGACTCGGTGCTCGAGCTCTTGGGCATGGTCAAGCCCTTCGGGATGCTCAGTGCCCGGGTGCCCGCTCACCTCGGCGGCGCCGGCATGGACGTGGTGTCCCTGGGGATCCTCTACGAGGAGTTCCCCCCGGACGTGAGCCTCACCGCCTCCGCCAACGACATCATCGGGCTCAGACTGCTGGACGGCGGATCCCCCGAGATCGTCGACCGCTACCTTCCCCGCCTCATCGAGGGCGAGATCATGGCCGGATCCTCGATCAGCGAGCCCGACGCCGGATCGGACGTGACCAGCATCACCACCCGGGCCGAACGCCACGGCGACAGCTACATCGTCGATGGCCGCAAGGTCTGGAGCAGCCACTGCACCATCGCCGACGTCCTGCTGGCCGCGGTCCGTCTGGGAACCGACGACCGTGGCCGGGCGGTAGTGGGCCGCCTGCTCATCGACCGGGAACAGTCCGGGTTCGAGACCCGAGACCTGGAGCTGATGGGACTCAGGCGCCACCATCTGGGCGAGGTGGTGTTCGACGGGTGCCGGGTGCCGGCCGGCAACCTGATCGGCGAGGGCGGGCTGGCCTCGCTGACCGCGTCGTGGCTCACCCAGCGGACCCTCCTCGGGCTGATGGCTGTGCACCTGGCCCGCAAGGCCTACGACGCCAGCGTGGCCTACGCCAAGGAGCGGCGACAGTTCGGCAAGCCGATCGGGGCCTTCCAGCTGGTCCAGTCGATGATCGTCGAGATGGCCACGCTCATCGACACCAGCCGGTACCTGTGCTACCGGGCCCTGGACCTGCTGGATCGGGGTGTCGAGGCCCGGATGGAGTCCTCCATGGCCAAGTACTACGCCACCGAGGCCGCGGTGAAGGTGACCAGCCTGGCCATCCAGGTGCACGGCGCCTACGGGCTGTCCACCGAGTACCCGCTGGAGCAGTACTTCCGGGACGCCCGCATGCTGACCATGCCCGACGGCACCACCGAGATCCAGAAGCTGATGATCGGCCGGGAGATCCTCGGGATCAGCGCCATTCGCTGACTGCGCCCGCTCCCCCGTGACCGGACTTCAGCGCCACTCGATGGGTTCGTTGAGCAGGTGCGGGAACAACTCCACCATCTTGGCGTTGATCGCCTTGACATGGCCCTCCGACAGGCGGGCCGCCTCGTCGGCAGAGCCGTTCATGATCGCCTCGGCGATGCGCTGGTGGATCCGCCGGGTGGTCCCCCGCTCGCCCGGCGGGAAGATCGGTCGGGTGCGCTCGGCCAGCATCGTGGTCAGCGTCCGCCCCAGCAGGTCGAGGATCGGGTTGCCGGTCATGCCGGCCACCTCGGCATGGAACGCTGCGCTGGCCCGGCCCCACCCCGCGCCCGGGTCCTCCTCAGCTTCGCGCTCCTGTCGCAACACCTCGCGCATCGACTCGGCTCTCTCGAGGGTGATGCGCTCAGCGGCCATACGAGCCATGAACGGCTCCAATGCGGCCCGGGCTTCCAGCAGATCACCCACCGTGGCGCCCAGAACGTTCAGATAGAAGCTCGAGGCTCGGCCGAAGTCGGCGCTGTCCACCGAATCCACGACGGGACCGCCGCCCGGACCCGGCTTGATCTTGATGATGCCGTATATCTCCAGGATCCGCAGCGCCTCCCGCAGCGACGCCCGGCCCACCCCGTAGCGCTTGAGCATGGCCGTCTCCGGCAGCAGCTTGGCGCCGGGCTGCAGAGCCCGTTCCTCGATGTCGTTGAGGATGTCGCGGGCCAGCAACTCGGAGACCTTCGCCGACCGGTGATTTCCGAGCCATCGATCTTCGCCGGCCTCGATACTGGTGTCGATTGCAGTTTGTTCGGCCATGCCCACCCCAGGAATCGGATGTAGGGCGAAGAGTGTAATGGTCAGCATCGTCTCGGGTCTGAGGATCGGCGCGGGAGCATCCCCAGTACCATCGCTTCGGTGAATGCCAGCGAACCCACCGGCGCACCGGGCGCGGTCAGTGTCGAGGAATTGCTGGCCCGCGAGGAGATACACGATGTCCTGAAGCGCTATGTGCGGGCTGTCGACCGCGCCGACACCGAACTGATGGTGTCCTGCTACCACGACGACGGTGTCGACGACCACGGGATGTTCCGGGGCCCGGCCACAGAGTTCGCTGAGTTCGTATGCGGCGAGCGTTCCAGGCGCTACGAGGCGACCCACCATTTCATCGCTCCGCCCAACATCCGCGTCAGCGGCGACCGCGCCTTCGTCGACACCTACTGCATCGCCCACCAGATCAGCGCGCCCGACGACGCCGGGCAGCGATTCGACTACGTGATCGGGCTCAGATACGTGGACCGATTCGAGCGGCGCGCCGGACGGTGGCTGATCGCCCATCGCACCGCGGTGTTCGACTGGACCTACACGGTGGCCATCGACGAGGAGCGGGCCCGCTCCTTCGGCCCGGATTGGTCTGTCGGGTCCCGCGACCGGCTCGATCCCTGGTACCGGCTGGCCTCTCGTGATCCCTGATCAGCGGAGAGGCTGCAGCAGCTCCACCATCGATGGGCCGACAACCCCGGGTGCCTCCAGGTAGGCGAACTGCGAGCCCCGGGGCGACACGCCTCGGAGCACCTCGCGGAAGCCTGCAGCCTGCATCTGGGCTGATTCGGCGTCCAGATCTGTGACCACGAAGCGGACGTGGTGCAGGCCGGGGCCGTGGCGGCCGACGTGATCGACGGTAGGCCAATCGCCTGCCAGCACCTCCACCAGCTCGATCTCGATCGATCCGGACTGGCACGTCCCGAGCCGCAGCCGGATTTCTTCCTCCTGACCCCGGTACACAACCGTTCCGGGCGCCAGCACGGACTCCCGGACATCGAACTGGCCGAATAGGGGTTCGAGAAGCGACACCGCCTCCGCCATATCGGCAACCGCGAAGGAGATCTGGTCGGGAGGCCCGAGCCCGGGCCGGGCTTCAAGGGCGGCGGACCGAGCGTCACTTGACATTGATCGACCAGCCCCCGTCGACGGTGATGGTGTCGCCGTTGTGATAGGCGGCGGCCTCGCTCGCCAGGTAGACCACGACGCCGGCAATCTCCGCGGGCCGCCCATAACGCGGCACCGGCCCCCGCTCGGCCAGTTTGGAGGCGAACCGACCGGGCATGCCGTCCCGCTCGATGTAGCCCGGGCAGACCATGTTGGCCCGCACGCCGTACCGGCCGTATCCCGCGGCCACTCCCCTGACCAGAGCACCCAGCCCGGCCTTAGCGGCGGCGTAGTGCTCTCCCCCGCTCAGCCCGCGGGCGGTGGCCAGGCTGCCGTTGACCACGATCGATCCGCCCGGATCGTCACGTTGGTGCCTCTCGACCATGTGCGACAACGCGGCGCCGACGGTTGACCACGCACCGAGCAGGTTCGTCTGTAGTACCCGGTCACGGGATTCGTCGGTGATGTCCAGGAACGACGCGGCATGCTCGGCGATGCCTGCGTTGGCGAATACGCAGTCAACCCGTCCGAGCTCGGCGACGACCCGCTCGAAGCCGGATCTGACCGCGGTCGAATCGGCGACATCGACCCGGTCGGCAAGGATCGGAGCGGCAGCCAAGTCTTCCAGTAGGTCCGCCGCTGAGGCATTGCGGGTGTGGTCGCGGCCCCACAGCGCCACCGACGCGCCGGCCGCGGCCAGGCCGGTGGCCGCCGCCAGGCCGATGCCGCGGTTGCCCCCGGTGACCAGGGCGACCTTGCCGCTCAGATCGAGGGACCTGACTGCGGCGGCTGCCTCGCGAGCTGTCTCTGTCGCCACCTCAGCCCAGTCCCGGGCCTCATTGCTCATCAGCCCTCCTCCGGTCCGTGTCGGCTATCTGGCTGCGGAGCCACATCACCTCGCTCAGGTTCTCGCCCCGGCTGCGCTCGAGCAACTCCTGTAGAGCGTCGGCGCGCCCAGCCAGGGCGTCGCGGTGGTCGGGCACGGCGTGCAGGACCAGGTCCGTCAAGTGGAGCGCCTCCACCGGGCGGCCTCCATCCAGGTGGGCTCGGGCACGACCGGCCAGCTCCGATGCACCGGCCAGCTCGACCACATCCGCGGCCACCGAGGACGCCGGCACCGGGTACAGCTCGGTGGTGGACTCCATCAGGAACCAGCCGAGGTACTCGTGCCAGATCGACCGGGCGTTCCATGATGCCTTGCCGTGGGCCTCGAGCAGGCGCAGCTCTTCGGGCGGCTCGGCTCCGGCCATGACCTCGGCCAGGCTCTTGCCCGCCAGCATCCCCTCCACGGTGCGGTCGTGGACATGCTGGAGAGCCTCGCGGATCCTGTCCAGTGCGGCTCGGATCGTCGGAGCTCCCCGAATGGGGTCTCCGTGGCCGGTGATCAGCAGTTCTGGCTCCAGGTCGCGCACCCGCTCCAGCGACGCGACGAACTGCCGGGCCGAGCGCAGCTTGTCGCCCCGCAGGGTGGCCAGGTTGGGCATGCCGCCGAACACGGGGCCGAACAGGTTGCTGGTGAACACTGCGCCGTCGTCGGGAAGCCACACCACCATCGAGTCGGTGGTCTCCCCTCCGGGGGTGGCCAGGAGCTCGAAGCGTCTCCCGCCCACCTCGGCAGCCCAAGAGTCTCCCACCAGAATGTCGGGCTCGCGGTCGGGACCGGCCCGGTCGCCCAGCTCGACGACATCGTTGAGCACGCTGCTCCACAACACGTTGCGCCGCCGCAGGTACACGTCGTGGAGCATCCGGACGTCGGCCCGCCACCGGGTGGAGCTCTCGTGGGCGACCCAGCGGGTCTCGGGTCCGCTGAGCACGGGTACGCCGCCCATGTGGTCACGGTGGCTCTGGGTGGTGACGATGTAGGCCGGCGGGTGCGGATCGATGCGCCGGTAGCGGGGCAGGTGGGCCCGGCGGGCCTCCTGCTCGGACCCGGCGTTCACCACCACCGGTCGGTCACCGGTGGTGATCAGATAGCTGTTGGTCACCCCGAAGGACATGTGAATGAAGTCGGTGACCGCCATCGCGTCGATCGATCCGTCAGTGGAGGCTCCCTGCCGGGTCATGCGGGCCAGTTCGGGTTCGCGGTGGTTCATTGCCCTGTCTCCGCGGGTATGTCGAAGCGGTTGACGTAGTCCGAGAATAGGGAGGCGACCGCGGACCGTTGCAGTCCGAAGTCCTCGAGGGTGTAGCGATGCGGACCGAACAGGGCCTGCCTGCCCTGGCTCAGCCAGCCGCGCATCCGGGCTTCGACGGCCGGCGTCAGCTCATCGCCGAGCCAGGCGTAGAGGCGTCTCATGGTTTCGATCTCGCCGCCCACGAGGCTGGAGAACTGGATGTGATGGATCCGGTCCCCGATCTCATCGAGCATGGCCATCGGCCGCTGGACGTGCTCGATCAGGCCCAGCGGCACGTTACGGCTGAGGTACTCGACGTCGGCCTCGTCGCAGTTGCGGCGGTGGGCGTTGGCCATGAGGCTGCACAGCGACGCCACCGCGGCGCACGGGTCCCGATGGGTCCACACCAGCCGGGCGTCGGGATAGATGCTCAGCAGAGTCGGCAGCCACAGGGCGTGTGACGGTCCCTTGAGGGCCCACGGACCGGGGGCGCGGTGCTGAAGCACCTGCAGGTATCGCCGGTGCAACGTGTAGGCCGAGTTCATGTCGCAGGAGTAGATGAACTCGGTGTATGCGGGCATCGGCGCGGACGCCTCCCACTGCATGGCCTTGAAGTCGTGGTTCATCACGTGGACGCACTCTGCGGGCGAGTCGGCCCACTCGAAGCGGATATTCGTGCCGGCCAGGCCTTCGGCCAACGCCCGCTCCTGCTGTTCGAGGGCGGCCAGGCAGCGAGGATCAGTGTAGAGCCGGTCGGCGGTGGGCGGCGGCACCGGATCCTCCAGCGTCCAGCGCAGCACCGTCCGCCGGGCCGGGTCGCAGGCCAGCAGGTTGATCACCGCCGTCGTGCCGGTGCGGGGCATGCCCATCACGAACACCGGCCGCGCCACCCCGGCCGCGAGCGCGTCGGGGTTGGCGGCGAGGTACCGGTCAACCCTCAGTCGCCGGACCAGGTGGGTGACGATCAGCCCCTCGAGCCGGCCGCGCCCTGCGGGGTTGATCCGGTCGCAGTCGTTGATCGACCGGGCAAGGACCTCCAGGCCATCCTCGAACGAAGGGCTCTCGAACTCGCCGGCTGCCTCCCCGGCCTGCTGGCGGGCCTGCTCGACCAGCGGCGCGACGCTCAGCACAGACAAGCGTCGCGGGCTGGCACCGGGCCGGGCTTCGGGCCCGGTGCTGATCCCGGCTTCGGTGTCCAGGACCATTCTATGATCATGGTTGCATCGTACCGGGCGGCTCGGCCGGGCTCGGCCCGGCACGCGTCCTACGCCCGGGGAGACACATGTCAGAGCCCAGCTACACCCGGACCTTGGCCCGGTTCGCGGTCGAGGCTCGTACCGGCGATCTGGGTCGCGAAGCGGTTTCCGCCACCAAGCGGGTCGCGCTGGACACGCTGGGCTGCACCGTCGGCGGGCGGGGCGTGGCCTCCAGCGAGATCCTGACCAGGGTCAGGACCGCGTCCGGCGGCGCCGGGGAAGCAACGGTTCTGGTCGGCGGGGAACGGCTTCCGTTGGCCTCAGCTGCCTTCCTGAACGCCCACTACGCCAACGCGCTGGATGCCGAGGAGACCATCCGTCACTCGGGCCATCTGGCCGCGTGCGCGGTCCCGCCCGCGCTCTCCGCTGCTGAGGCCTTGGGCAAATCCGGTGCGGAGTTGCTCGGAGCCATCGCCGTCGGGTTCGACATCGCCGCCCGCATCGGACTGTCGTTGCGCCACATCGACCTGCTCGACGACGGCACCGTCGAGATAGCCCCGGTGGCCGGCCTCAGCTGGGCCGCGTTCGCGTCGACGGTCGCTACCGGGCGGCTGCTCGGACTCGATCCCGACGCTATGGCCCGGGCCTTCGGCGTCACGGTGGCCACCGCTCCGCTGCCCATCGCAGGCCAGTGGGGCAACCTGCCCGCGCCCCGGCCCATGACCAAGTACGGCATGTACGGCACCATGGCCGAGGCCGGGGTGACCGCGGCCCGGCTGGCCGCGGAGGGCTTCGCCGGCGATCCCACCATCCTCGACGGCGACCGCGGGTTCTGGCGGATGATGGGCTCTCGCCGGTGCCAGTGGGACACGTTGACCGATCGGCTCGGGCAGCGGTGGCTCATCGAGGAGACCTCGTTCAAGGTCTATCCCGCGTGCCGCTTCGCCACCCCGGCGCTCGACTTGTTCTACGACCTGCAGGCCCAGGCCGGTGTCGAAGCCGACGACATCGCGACCGTCGACGTGCGGGTACCCCACGCCATGATGGCCAAGCACATGGACGACCCCGACGTGCAGACCGTGGTGGACGGACAGTTCAGCGTGCCCCACGTGCTCGGCCTGGCGGCCTGCATGGGTCCGCCCGGGCCGCGGTGGCACAGCACCGAAGCGATGTCCGACCAGCGGGTGCGCGACTTCGCGACCCGGGTCAACGTACGGGTCTACCCGGAAGCCGCTCCGATCATGGAAGAACTCATCCGTAAGCAGGGCCACTGCGAGCTGATCCCCACCGCCATGACCCTGACCACCACCTCCGGCCGGACGTTCGAGGCCTGCACCGACCACGCCAGCGGCGATCCCTGGGAGCAGGCCGCGGTGGTCGCCGACGCAGAGCTGCAAGACAAGTTCAGGCTGTTCTGCGAGCCGTTCCTGGCGGCTCGCCAGGTCGATGAGGCCGTCGCCTGCGTGGAGTCGTTGGAGGACTTGCCAGACGTCAGACGCTTGATGTCAGCTCTAGTAGCCGGAAGCTGACCGCCCAGCCGCTACAACCCGAAGCGGGCCTTGGTGCCGGGCGTGTCGAAGGTGTCGGTGAGTGCCGCCCCGACCAGGCCCTGATCGACGATGAGGCAGGTGCCGGTCACGCCGCTGGCCGCGTCGCTGCACAGAAAGGCCAGCGGGTAGGCCATCTGCTCGGGAGTCAGCGGCTGCAGCCCGGTTGCGGCCCGGTACTCGGCGCCGAAGCGGAACCAGCGGTCCGCGTTGGCCCGGGCCAGCGGGGTGTCGGTCATCGACGGCTCGATGCCGTTGATGCGGATCCCTCTCTGCAGCAACGGCATGGCCTGCAGCGCGATGTAAGCGCTCATGGCCCGCTTGGTGAACCGGTAGGTGGGCACAACGTCCCGGTCGCGCACCCATTCGACCGCGGACGGCCAATCCGGTGTGGCCAGGAACTCCAGCACCTCGGGGGTGTGCACGTACCAGCCGGTCCCGGCCATGGACGAGATCACCCCGATGGCGGCTCCGCCGGCCAGCAGTCCCCCAGCCACCACCCGCTCGATGATGTGGCGCTGGGCCACGAAGTTGACTTCGAGGATCCCCTCGGTCCCGTCGGCCACGCCCGCGCACGAGAACAGCGCGTCGACCGGCTCGGACAGAGCGCCGACAGCCTCGTCCACGCTGTCGATGTTCCTCAGATCTACCCGCACCGAATGGTCGACTTCGACACTCACCTCGGCGATGTCGAAGACGGTGACGTGGGCCCCGAGCGAGCGCACCAGCGACGCGGTGGCCGCGCCCATGCCCGTGGCGCCGCCGACCACCAGCGCCCGCTTGCCGTCGTAGGAGAAGGCGTCGACGGGCGGCCCCATACCGGTTAGTCGACCGGCTGGTGGTAGTCGGCGCCTATGCGGTAGTGCTTGGGGTCGTTGTTGTCGGGCGGTCCGTGGAGGGCGCTGCCCGGCGGGTACAGGTCCCGCAGGAACGGCCGGTCCCGGTTCACGTCGCACGGCTCGAGCATCAATCCGCCCGGCCCGCGGTGTATGGCCACGCTGTGGGCGTTCATGAAGCACGGCCAGCCGAGACCGTCGAGCCGGTCCGACTCCTCGGGCAGGTCGTCGACCCAGTATCCGATGTGGTGCAACCAGGTGTCGTCGGGAGTGGCCAACGGCGTTCCGGGCACTGCCTGCCACATCTCGATCGACGGCGGACCGCCCTCGGAGAACGTGAAAACGCATTCCACCTGATGCTCTTGGCCATGCTCGTCGCGCAGCACCGTCTCGGCTCGGTGAATCGGCCGCCAGCTCACCTTGAAAGCCTCCCCGACCTGCTCCATCGCCTCTTCGAGGTCGGGCACGGCCAGGGCGAAATGCCAAATCGATGTCATGATGATCATAGAATAGTCACCTTGGAGGAGCCCCGGCCCCCGCTCGTGCGCGACGACGTCTTGAGACTGGCCCACGAGTTGATGGCCGGCACAGTGAGCGGGCAGTTCAGACTGCCCGACGACTTGGCGGTGGTGGCGGCCAGCGGATCGGGCGCCTATCTCTACGACCTCGACGGGCGCCGGTACATCGACTACATGCTCGGCAGCGGCCCGGTGCTGCTCGGGCATGCCCATCCCGAGGTTGCGGCCGCGATCGCGGAGCAGGCCGCCAAGGGGTCCACGTTCTACGTGCTCAACTCCCCCACTATCGAGCTCGCTCAGCGGATCGTCGACGTGATGCCCTGCGCGCAGCAGGTGAAGTTCGCTTCGTCAGGCCTGGAGGCCACCCTCTACGCCTTGCGCATGGCCCGGGTGTTCACCGGCAAGCCCAAGATCCTGAAGTTTGCGGGCGGTTTCCACGGCTCCCACGACGTGGGCATGATCAACGCCTTCACGGAGCCTGCGCAGTATCCGGGCGGAACGTTCGATTCCGGAGGGGTGCCCGCTGGCGTCGCCGATGACGTGATCGTGTCGCGATGGAACGACTTCTCGATGACCGAGGACTTGATCCGGCGCAACGCGGGCGAATTGGCCGCGGTCATCTGCGAGCCCATGCAGAGGTGCCTCGTCGCCGCGCCCGGGTTCCTCCGGATGCTCCGGGAGGTCACTGCCGGCGCGGGAGTTCTTCTCATCTTCGACGAGATGGTCACCGGCTTCCGGTTCGCGCTGGGCGGAGCCCAGGAGCGCTACGGGGTCGTGCCCGATCTGGCCACGTTCGGCAAGGCCCTCACCAACGGGATGCCCATGACCGGAATCGCCGGGGCCGGGGAGATCATCGAGGTGGCCCAGCCTCAGAGCAGCCTGCCCGCTAGCGGCGCCTATTACGGCAACACCCTCAACGGCAATCCGCTGTGCGCCGCGGCCGGTCTGGCCACTCTCGGGGTGCTCAGCCGGCCCGGCACGTACGACCGGTTGGAGGCGACGACCGGCGAGCTCAGGCGCGGCATCGAGCGGGCTGCCGCCGATCAAGGCGTCGATGTGCAGCTACTCGGTGACGGTCCCGTCGTGCAGATCGCCTTCGCCGAGCACACCATTGATGACGTCGCCAGCCTGAAGCGGGCCGATTCAGCCAGGGCCGGCCGGTTCCTGCTGGAGTGTGCCCGGCGGCGAGTGCTCAGCTCCGGAAAGTTCTACGTATCGGCGGCCCACAGCAACGACGACGTGGCCGAGACGGTGGAGGTGATTGCCGAGGCGATGACCGCCTCGGCCGCCTAACTTCGCTCGGTCTCCGCGATAGCGGAGATGATGGCGTCGGGGGTGAGCGGCTGGCGGGCGAACCTGATCCCGAGGGGAGCCAGCGCGTCGTTCACTGCGTTCACCACGCAGGCCGGCGCGCCGATGGCACCGCCTTCGCCCACGCCTTTGTGCCCTCCGGGGGTGTCCGAGGGAGTCACCACATGGCCGTGCTCGAGGATGGGCACCTCGGCGGCGGTAGGCATCACGTAGTCGAGCAGTGTGGTGGCCCGCGGGTTGCCGTCGGTGTCATAGGGCGCCCACTCGTAGAGCGCCCCGCCGATGCCTTGCACAACGCCGCCCGCGATCTGGCCCTCGACGATCATCGGGTTGACCATGTTGCCGCAGTCCTCACTCACGACGTACCTGAGGATCCGCACGATCCCGGTGCCGCGGTCGACCTCGCAGATGCAGGCATGGGCTGCGTTCGAGTGGGTGACCTCGGGCGCCCGGTAGCGGGCAGTGTGCTCGAGCCCCTCGGGCGCACCCTCGGGCAGCGCCTCCGGGCGGCGGTAGGCCGCGTCGGCCACCTCGGCCACCGATACCCGCCTCGCGGGGGTGCCCGCCACGAACGCCGATCCTCGATCGACGACGATGTCCTCGGGGGCAGCCTCCAGCAGGTGGGCGGCGATCCGCTCGATCCGGGATCGCACCTCGGAGGCCGCGGCCCGGGCTGCTCCGCCTGCGATCACCGCGCTGCGGCTGCCGCCCGTCCCGAAGCCGTAGGGCGTGCCGTCGCCCTGGCGCAGGGTGACCCGCCCCATGTCGACGCCGAGCTCGTCGGCCACCACCTGCGCGATGGTGGTCTCCAGGCTCTGACCGTGAGAGCCGGTTCCCATTGACACGGTGACGCTGCCGTCGGGCTCTACACGCACCACCGCCCCTTCGGCGCCGAGCGCTCCCCTACCAATGGAAGTGGGCTCGACGAACAAGCTCAAGCCCATCCCCAGCAGCCGCCCTCTTGAGCGGGCCTCGGCCTGCTCGGCCCGGAACGACTGGTAGTCGATCATCTCGGCTGCTTGCTCCAGAGTCTCCGCCGGTGAGATCTGCTCGTAGGTGCGGCCCGTGGCCGTGGTGTGGGGCAGTTCGGCCTGCTCGATCACGTTGCGGCGGCGGAAGTCGAGTGGATCCAGACCGAGTCTCCGGGCCACCAGATCCATCATCAGTTCCCGGCCGACGGTCTCCATTTGCCACGGACCCCGGTACGCGCCCCGGCCGACCGTGTTCGTGAACACCGTCGCCGTGGACCAGCCCAAGCGGGGGATGCGGTACGGGCCCGGGAACATCGACACCAGCTGCGCGCTCTTGGCGGGCGCGCCGCCCAGCGGGTAGGCGCCGCTGTCGCTCAAGTGGTCGATCTCCGCCCCTAGGATCCGCCCGTCGGCGTCGACGGCCATCGTCACTGTGAGACGGTCCACCCGGGCCGAGTTGGCGGCCATCAGGTTCTCGCGGCGGTCCTCGATCCACTTGATGGGCCGGGCCAAGGCGCGGGCTGCAAGCAGCACCGCCAGCTCGTCGCGACCCGAGTAGACCTTCTGGCCGAACGCCCCGCCCACGTCGCCCATGTGGACTCGCACCCGGTGCTCGCCGATCCGCAGAACGCGGGCCGCGGTGAACGCCAGCTCGTGGGGGCTCTGGGTGGACGCCCACAGGTCGAGGCGTCCGGCGTGGCGCTGCCAGTGAGCGACCAGGCCTCGGGTCTCCATGGGCATGTTGCACTGCCGCTGCTGGTGGAAGGTCTCGGTGACCACCAGGTGGGCCGACTCGAACACCCGAGCCAACCCTGGATCCGGACCGGAGCCGGACGCGCCCAGGTTGGTCCCCAGCTCGGGGTGGACCATGTGGGGGCTGCTGGCGGCCTGCTCGTAGTCAACTACCGGTGTCAGGGGCTCGTATTCGATGTCGACGAGTTCGAGGGCGTCCTCGGCCAGGTAGCGGTCCTCGGCCACGACCAGCGCCACCGGATCGCCCACGAAGCGCACATCGCCGGGGGCCAGCACATGGCCCGGGACGATGGCCAGATCAGGAGGGTTGACCGAGGATCGCAGCGAGTCGACGTGGTGGTTCAGGTCCTCGGCGGTCAGCACCGCCACCACCCCGTCCAGGCCGGCAGCCGCGGAGGTGTCCAGTCGCCGGATACGGGCCCTGGCAAGGTCGCTTCTCAAGAATGCGGCGTGGAGCATTCCCGGCAGCCGGATGTCGTCGACGTACTGACCCGAACCCGCCACCAGGCGCCCGTCCTCGACCCTCTTGACGGACTGGCCCACGAACCGGCCTGCCGCCTCCGAGGCATCAACCCCGGTCGTGACCGTGGCTGATCCCGGCAACGCGGCCCCCGACGTCATGGCTCTACTCCCGTTCGGGTCTGGGCCTCCGCGGCGGCCGCCTGCTGGACCGCGGCGATGATCCCCTGGTAGCCGGTGCAGCGGCAGAGGTTGCCCGACAGCGCGCTGCGGATCTCCTCCAGGGTCGGCTCGGGATTCTCGGCCAGGAAGGCGGTCACCGACACGATGAACCCGGGCGTGCAGAACCCGCATTGGAGTCCATGGCAGTCCCGGAACGCCTGCTGTACAGCGTTCAGGGAGCCGTCGGGGCCGGCGAGTCCCTCCACGGTGGTGACTTCCGCGCCCTGTGCCTGCACCGCGAACAGCAGGCACGAGCGGACCGCGATGCCGTCGAGGAGCACGGTGCAGGCCCCGCAGACACCGTGCTCGCAGCCGAGGTGCACGCTGGTGGCCAGACACTCCTCGCGCAGGAAGTCGGCCAGCGTCCGGCGCGCCTCGAGCACGGCCCGGTGCGGGGCCCCGTTGACGCTCACCGACACTTCCGAGTGCCCCCGATCCCAGTCAGACATCGCGGCCCTCCCGGCTGGTGGCCACCGCTCGTCGAGACGCCTCCGCAACGGCTCGAGCCACGACCACGGCTCCCACCCGGCGTCGATATGTCGCCGACGCGTGAATGTCGTCGGTCGGCTCGGAACGGGCCAGGGCCAAGCGGCCGATGGCAGCCTCGCCGGGATCGCCACCTTCGGCCCTGGACTCCACGAGTGCGGTCTCGGCCTCGGTGGCCCTCACGGGCGCTCCTCCCACACCGACTACCGCGATGGACGCTCGCCGGATGATCCCGGCAGTGTCCAGTTCGACGCCCGCCGCCGCACCGACCAGAGCGAAGTCGCCCTCGCGCCGGGCCACCTCCTCGAAGGCGAAGCCGCTGGGGCCATCCCAGGCCGGGAACCTTGCCGCCACCACCAACTCGTCGCCGTCCAGCGAAGTGGCGAAGGCGCCCTCGAAGAAGTCGGCTGCGTCCATGAGGCGCGTGCCCCGCACGCTGGCCACCTCCAGTCTGGCGTCGAGTGCGGCTGCGACCGCCGGATACTCAGCGGCCGGGTCGGCGTGGGCCAGGGAGCCCCCGACGGTGCCCCGGTTGCGGATCTGGAAGTGGCCGATGTGGGACGTGGCCATGGCCAGCAAGGGTGCGCGGCTCGCGACTAGCGGATCTGCACCGATGGTGGCTTGCCGGGTCATAGCCCCAATCCGCAGACCGTCGCCGGTTTGCTCGACGCCGGTGAGCTCGCCGACATTGTTGAGGTCGACGAGATGGTCGAACCGGACCAGCCGCATGGCCAGCATCGGAACGAGGCTCTGCCCCCCAGCGAGGGGCCTGGCCTCGTCGCCGTACTCGGCCAGAAGCTCCAGGGCCTCGGCCAGGTCCTGCGGCGCGTGATACCCGAAGGCGGCGGGCTTCAGCTCTGCCCCCCGGTGTCGAAGTACCCGCCGTTGGTGTGCTTGGCCACGTTCACCAGCGCTCGTCGTCCCTTACTAGGTAGCCGTAGTTGCCTGACTATCATCATCCTTGATTGACGATAATCCCGGATGGGCGCGCCACCGGACAGTCAGAAGGGTGAGCACCTCAAGATGGCCAGCACGGACTCCGACGGCGGCGACGGCGGCGACGGGAACACCACCGGTGGCGAGTCCCCGGACCAGCAGTTGAGCCGCCAGGAGATGCTGGCCGTCTTCAAGCAGGTCTCGGGGCGGGCCATGGGCTCGCCGACAGAGTTTCGCGAGCTGACTCTGCAGGTGATGAGCCGGATCTGGTCCCGGAGCCGGCTGTCGATGCGGGAGCGCCGGCTGATCACCATCGCGGTGCTCGCCGCGAGCGGCGCCGGGCGCGAGCTCGACGTCCATGTGAGGGCAGCGCTTCAGGCCGGTGACCTGGACATCGCCGACCTCGACGAGGCCAGCATGCAGATCGCTCTCTACGGCGGCTGGCCCCGGGGAGCGGCTCTCCAGTCCGCGATCGCGGACGCCGCCGCAGACCCCGGGCCTGCGCCAGTCGACAATCGCCGCCAGGGCTCGGGCTGATGCTCCAACGGCACACCGGCCGCGGGAGCTGAGCCCCGGTGGCCGCAACCGTCTCCGATGTTCGGACGCACCGTGACCTGCTCGAGGGGGCCATGCACCCGGCCGAGGGGCGTCACGACCCGTATCCGTTTCTGGCTGACCTGCTGGCCCGCGACCAGAGCTGCGTGCTTGACGACGGCCGCTCCTTCGTCTACGGCTACCGGCAGTGCACTGCGGTGCTGCGGTCGCCGGACTTCCTCAAGCACGGTGAGCACGCCAGCTCCGTGCCGTCGGGAATCACAGCGCAGCAGGCCGAGATCCTCAGGCGCGAGCGACCCGACTCGCCGGGGAGGCTGTCCTCCATCGACGACCCGGCTCATTCCCGCTTGCGCCGGCTGGTGAGCCTGGTCTTCACTCCCAGACGCCTGGAGCCCTACGTCTCGCTCATCTCCAGGACGCTCGACGAGGTGCTCCCGGTGGTGCTGGAGCCGTGACGGGCAGGCTGCACGGCAAGCGGGTCGTGCTTGTTGGCGCCGGCCAGACGCCGGGCGCGACGATGGGCATCGGCCGGGCCACCGCGCTGCTCTTCGCCAGGGAGGGCGCTCGCCTGCTGCTGGTGGACCGCGATCCGGCCGGCGCGGCCGAGACCGTCTCGATGATGGAGCCCGACACTCCAGAGGTGTCGGTCCTTGAGGCCGACATAACCCGGGCCGGCGACTGCCAGCTGCTTGCAGATGAGGCTCGAGCGAGGCTCGGCGGTGTCGACGTGCTGTTCAACAGTGTGGGGATCCTCGGCCCGGGCCTGGCCGCCGACGTTACCGAGGAGGTCTGGGACGACGTCATGGAGACCAACCTCAAGGCCATGTGGCTGGTGGCCAAGCATGTGTTGCCCGTCATGGTCGAGCAGCGGGGAGGGTCGTTCGTGGCGGTGTCATCGATAGGAGCCGAGCGCGGTGGCACCTCCGCCGCGTACGGGATCTCCAAGGCCGGGGTCAGCCGGCTGGTGAAGTCGATCGCAGCCACCTACGGCCAGTACGACATTCGGGCCAACGCCATCCTGCCGGGTCTGATCGACACGCCCATGGCCATCGACGCAGCCGTGGCCGGCGCCGGCGCACGCCGTGATGAGCTCGCCCGCCAGCGGGAGGCGCGGGTGCCGATGGCCTACAAGGGCTCGGCTTCCGATGTGGCCTATGCAGCGCTGTTCTTCGCCTCCGACGAGTCTCGCTACGTCAGCGGCGCGTGCCTGCCGGTGGACGGGGCCGTCCTGGCGGCCCGCTGATCCGCCCGGCCGGGACCGCGGTGCTCGGGTCGCATTCTGAACTACCGGCTGGATTTCCACCTATGCGGTGGATTTCTGACAGGAGTTCGGCTGCGGCTCAGCCGGGACCGGGCAGACCGGGGCCGTCGATATGGGGCCCCGTCGTGCCGCCGACCTCGGTCGAGCCCATGCCCAGCTTGCGATGGTCCCAGGTGCGGGTCCTCTCCACATCGAGGCGCACCGCCACTCGCTTGCGCATCATGGCCTCCACGAAGGTCCGGTACTCCTCGGAGTATGGGCCGGTGTAGCGCTCCCACAAGTTGACCCCGACCCGCCAGATCACGTCGGGATCCTCCACGATGACGCCCCGGCCCTCCAGGGACACGCCTCTCAGAGTCTCGTAGGTGTTGCCCGCCTCGACCATCACCACGAGGCGGTCGTCACGGCGCAGGTTCACGATCTTCTGCGCCTTTGCCTTCGACTCCAGCCATACGTGCCCGTCGAGCCAGCCGTACCACATGGCCACCAGATGAGGCATCCCGCCGGGACCGACGGTGGCCATCGTGCAGGTGCGCGACTGGTCGAGCAACCGCGCGACCTCGCCGGCGGTCATCTCGATCTGCGAGCGCTGGTTCCTGCCCACGGTGCTCCCTTCGGTCTCGGGCCGCCGACTCTAGCCACCGGCCCGGTAGCTTCTCGGCGTCGGGCCTGTCCGGCGCGATGGCCACCAGAAAGGGCGAGGCGATGTCGAAGGTCTCTGTGTTCGCGAAGTTCTCCTGCCAGGAGGGCAAGGGCGAGGAGATGGATGCGGCGCTGCGGGCCATTGTCGCCGCCAGCGAGTCTGTGGACGGCGTGGAGTCGTACTCCTACCACCGCGGTGAGGACGGCACCTACTGGTTCTTCGCCCTGATGTCGAGCATGGAGGCTACCCAGCGCCACGGCGACAACGAGGCCATGCAGGCGGCCATGCCCGCGCTGATGGCGCTGATGGCGGGCCCGCCCGACATGGCCATGACCTCCCCGGTGGCCGCCAACGGCTTCGACTTCTAGGCGAGGTCAGTCCGCGCCACCGGCGCGATCAGGCGACGAGGACGTCGGTCCGGGCGAAGTCCTCGCCCACGAACAGCAGCGGAACGCCCATGCGGCGGGCCAGTGCGTAGGAGAACGTGTCGCCGTAGTTGAGCCCCGCGGGATGCCTTCCCTTGCCGAAGCGGCGCCAGCACACCAGGGCCTCGTTCGCCACGTCGGCGTCCACTGGCTCGATCCTCACCTCGATGCGCGCCAGGAGTTCGTCGAGCAGCTGAGAGCCCGCGGGTCCGGCTCGCGCCTCGACGACGATCCCGAGCTCGACGCGCGTCGCGGCCGACATGATGCAGGGCGAGTCGACGAGCTCCCGTTCGATCTCGGGGCCGCCGGGCTCACCGAACAGCACGGCGACCACGGCTGAGGTGTCGACCACGTTCACGACGGCAGGCCGTGCTCGTCGTAGCCGATGACATCGGTGGGTTCCCGCTCATCGAGTCGCGGCAACTGCCGGAAGCGTTCGATGATGTCGTCGAGGCTCCGGTCGCGCTGGCGCCGCCTCTCCGCGTCGAGACGGGCCCGCAGCGACTCCACTACCGCCTCGGTGATGGACTCCCCCGTCAGCTCGGCCAACTCTCGGGCGAGCTGGTCAGCCGCAGCGCTCTTGATGCTCAGCACCATGGGTACCAGAATACCAATACAGGTAGAAAGGTGTCACAGCGGGACTCCGGGAAGAAGGTAGCGAGTCGGTGTCAACGGGGTTGGCCTGGCGCAACTCGTCAAGCACCTCCTCGTCAAGTCTCGGAAACTCACAGATCATTGTTGCCCCCTTGGTCTTGGAAGATTCTCGGTTCAATCTCGGTCGGAATCGCTCGGCAGGGCCGGCGGATCGGCGCTCATCTCTATTCTCGGTCCGAGCTCGATCGTCGAGCACGCCAGCGTGAGGGTCGGAATCGGCGTGTGGGGCCCACACCTCCACTATCCCGCCCACCACCACGAGGCCGAGGAGCTGTACCACGTCTTGGCCGGCGAGCCGTTGTTCAGCGGCCGCGACGGCACCAGCCGCGCCACCCGGCCGGGCGATGCCGTCCACCACGAGCCCTGGCAAGTGCACATCCAGGACTTCGGCGCCAAACCGACTGTGCTCCTGTACTGCTGGACCGGCGCCGTCGAACCCGACGCGATGCTGGTGAGCGACCGCTGACCCCTGCCCCGGGTTCCAGACGCAGGGGCGCCGACCGGTCAGCCGTGGACGTACTGGGAGGCGACCGTCGAACATGTCTTTGGCAAAGTTTGCCAACGCACTATGCTCGGATGCCATGACCACGATGAACGTCTCACTCCCGGAAGAACTCAAGAGCTTCGTCGACTCGCAGGTAGATCTCGGCCACTACGGATCGACGAGTGAGTACGTGCGTGATCTGATCCGACGGGATCACGACCGCCGTCATCTCCGAGCCGCACTCCTCGAGGGAGCCCGCGCCCCGGTCGTCGGCACTGCCGACGCCGCCTACTTCGCGTCGCTACGACATCAAGCCCGAGCCGACGCCTGAACTCGAGTCGGTGCAGGTCGAGGTCCGCACCCTTGCCGCCGCCGACATCGAGACCGCGGTCGACCACTACCGCGTCGAAGCCGGCTCAGAAACTGCACTCGACTTCGTGGACGCGCTCGAGGCCGCCATCGACCATCTCCGCCACTATCCGAACAGCGGCTCGCTCCGGTTTGCCTTCGAGCTCGAGATCCCACAGTTGCGGAGTTGGTCTCTCCAGAAGTTCCCCTACCTCATCTTCTACGTGCCCCAGCACGACTGCATCGACATCTGGCGCGTCCTGCACGCGAGGCGAGACATCCCCGCCTACCTGTCGGCTGATCCTCCCTGATGATTCGGGTGACGGCGGGCGCGGGAGGCGCATCGTCACAAGCGCCCAGGGGGTGCCTGAGCACTGGGCGCAGCCCGGTCAGCCGTGGACGTAGTGGGAGGGGTTCTCGCGGGGGTCGGGGGTCTGATTGATCGGGCAGTCGTTGGCGATCTCCAGGATGGCCAGTGTCCGCCCGATGCCTACGCAGTAGCCGATCAGCGTCAGTAGTTCGAGGATCTGCTGGTCGGTGAAGTGCTCCTTCATCCGGGCCCAGCAGTCCTCGTCGTTCATCATCGCCTCGTGGTCCCAGCAGAACCTCTCGGCGGTCTCGGCGGCCAGCTTCTCGGCCCCGCCGAAGGCGTCGCTCTCGGCGTAGGTGGAGACCTGCTGGTAGAGGTCCTCGTCCAGTCCTTGCTGCATCGCCGATGCAGACCGGGTGTCAATTCAAATATGGCACCGGTTGATCTGGGCCACCCGCATGCGGGCTATCTCGCGGACCCGCACGTCTAGGGAGACCTTGGTATAGAGCGCCTTGGCCGCGGCTCCCATGGCCATGCCCACGTCGGGCTGGAGGCTCCACATCCGGATGCGCTCGAGCCCCTCGCCGTCGGGGAAGTCGATGCGGGCCATGGTGGTCTGCCGGCCCTAGCCCTTCTCGGTGGTCGGGTCGATGATCTTGCCGACCTCGGTGACGACCGTCGCCGGGAACCCGCTGCGCTCGGCGTGCTCGTCGATCAGCTCGGCGCGGTCGCAGACATAGACGCAGAAGGTCTTATCGCCGGCAACGTAGCTGTGCTCCCACTGGATGGCCTTGCCCTCGGACTGCATCGCTTGCAGGACCGAGTTGGACTGTCCGGCCGCGGCCCGCAACTGCTCGCGCTCGGCCGAGCCGATGTCAGGGATGTCCCGTTCGATGATGAAGCGCCGCATAGTCCTCCCCTTTCGGTGCTCCTTCGACTCTAATCCTCCGGCGTTGCCCCGACGAGATCAGTCGGTGTTGACGTCGTAGTGGCGGGCTGGGCCCCGGGCGGTGTGGCTGACGTGGAAGCGCTCCAGTGCATCGACCCGCTCGCTCATCCCAGTCGGGCTGAGGTCGCTCTCGGACGGGTCGCGCACGCCGTGGAGGTAGTCCTTGGGCGCCACGTGGTCGACGAAGCCGAGATTGGACGACCCGAGGGAGTACCCCATCAGCTCCTGGAGCTCGTCGGGCAGCGTCCGGGCCAGTTGCGCATCCACGGCCAGGTACTGGTTCTCCTCCTGGCGCAGCCATCCGAGGGAGTAGTGCAGCGCCACTCCGGTGCGGGTCTGGTCCGACCGGTTCGACCCTCCGCCGTGGATGACGTTGCCGACGTAGATCAGGACCGAGCCGGCCGGCATCTCGGCGGCGACCACGTCGTCCCGGGTCGGCACCCGGTCGCTCGTCCACCGGTGACTGCCCGGACAGATCCGGGTGCCCCCGTTCTGTCGGGTGAAGTCCGTGATCGCCCACATGGTGGCCACCGTGAGCGGGGGGCAAGGGTTGGCGAAGGGGTACACCGACGTGTCGCGGTGCAGCACCTGCTGCTTCTCGCCCGGCTCGAGGTGCATGACGCCGGTGTAGTGGACCCGGTACGCCGCGCAGCTCGGCAGCAGGGCGTGATCGGCCACCGCGAGCACGGTCGGGTGCATGATCAACGCCTGCACCGCGGTCGACTTCGCGATCAGCGCGCCGAACCGCTTGGTGAGGCTGCCCATGAAGGCCTCGTGGCCGGTGTGGGCGGCATCCAAGTACGGCTGGAGGTCGGCGGCAACCGCCGCGACGGTGTCCGTGTCGATGGCGTCGCGCACCACCGCGTACCCGTCGCGGGACACCGCCGCGGCGACCTCGGAGGTGTCCACGCCGGTCCCGAAGACGTTCTTCATGCTCAACCTCGCGGCTCCGCTTCACTGCGGCCCGAGGCTGGGATCGGCCGGCCGGTCGCGAACACGTCGAGGATCCAGGCCGTCGCCGGGGAGTAGACGTCGAGGAAGACTGCCGGCTCGTCGCCGAGCACCTGGCCGCCGTGGGGCACACCTCCGGGCGCGTACCAGCCGTCGCCCGGCCCGATCTCGCGGGTCTCGTCGCCGACGGTCAGCAGGAGGCGGCCCGACAGCAGCAGGCTGAACTGCTCATGAGGATGGCTGTGCATCGGGTACGTGGCACCCGGCTCGTAGACGGCCCGGATGAGGTGCATGTGCTCGCCGGTGACGATCTGCGCGTCGACCTTGTCGTCGTCCCAGCGCACCCCATCGAGCTCCTCCCAGTTGAAGATGCGCTGGGACGTGATCTCGGCACCGTGCTCGTTCAACCGCGGTTCGCTCGTGGTGCCCCCTCGTTCTGGCTTGACGTGATCGATGCCCGCCGACTGTACAACCCGCGGCCTTCGCGGTACGTCAGGTCATGGCGAGTTCGAAGCCCTCGTCGAGCCACCCGATCTTGCCGCCGATCATCTTCTTGACCGGTCGCCCCAGCCGCGCCAGCCGTGCTGCGGCGCGCCGATTCCAGCGCGTCCACGAAGTGGATGCCTCCAGCCCGGCTCAGTTGAGGGAGTCGACTATCAGGTCGGTGTTGGTGCGCAGGTATCCGGTGTAGGTCTCAGCGCCGCTGCCGGGAGGCCCGAGGGTGCCGGTGTAGAGGGTGACCACTTCTACACCGCCGATCCGGGCAGCCAGGGCCTCGATGTCGTCGCCGGAGTGCTGGATCTCGGCGAAGATGGCCTTGATCCCCTCGTGCTCGATGATCTGGGCCAGCTCCTCGAGCCCGGCGGGATTGGCCTCCGCCATGCTCGACAGAGACGGGATGACGGTGCCGATGACCTCGAATCCGTACCGGGCCGCGTAGTACGCGAAGGCGTCGTGGTTGGTGACCAGCTTGCGGCTTTCTGCGGGTAGCTGCTCGACTTTGGCGGCGATCTCGGCGTCCACCGCCTCAAGCTCAGCCTGGTAACTGGCCAGACACGCTTGGACCGCGGCCTCGTCCAGGCCGGCGTCGGCCGTCAGCGCTTGAGCGAGGATTGGCAGCGCCTCAGCTACCCGGTGGGGATCCAACCACACATGCGGATCTTCCGCCCCGTGGGCGTGGCCGTGTTCGTCCATGTGGCCGTGTTCGTCCTCGTGGCCGTGTTCGTCCTCGTGGCCTTCGTCGTCGTGGTCGTCCATGTGGCCTTCGTCGTCGTGGCCGTGGCCGTCTTCGTCGTCGTGGCCTTCGTCGTCGTGGTCGTGGCCGTGTTCGTCCTCGTGGTCGTCCATGTGGCCTTCGTCGTCGTGGTCGTGGCCGTCTTCGTCGTCGTGGCCTTCGTCGTCGTGGTCGTGGCCGTGTTCGTCCTCGTGGTCGTCGTGGTGGCCTGCCTCGGATTCGAACGGGATGGGGTCCATGTGTTCGGCGAAATGGAGCACCGGAGTGCCGGACGCCGCCACCACTTCGAGAGTGTCGTCTAGGCGTCCCTCCAACGTGAGGCCGTTGGCCACCACCAGCGAGGCATTCGTCATTCGCTCGGTGTCCTGCAGCGACGGCTCGTAGCCGTGAGGATCGCTGCCGACCGGGATGATGGTCACCACCTCGGCCAGCCCGTCGCAGGCCACATTGGCGACTACGTCGGCCCAGATGCTGGTGGTGGCCACGATCGTCGGAGTGTCAGCGCCGGCGCTCGACGGCTCGGGCGATGGGTCTCCCGAGCAAGCCGCTGCCACCAGAGCCGCTGCGGCCACCGTCGCGACCAGTATCCGACTGCGGGCCCACGATGATCCTGCGGATGCCCGGCAGGGATGGCCCTGAAGTCTCGTTCCTTGTCGCACGGCGATGCTCCCTCGGGTACTCAAACAGCGTTGAGTCTCACTCTAATGGGAATAAGAGCCGTTCCCATAAGCAGGCAGCGCGGTATACCTCGATCCGGCCGCCGTCTCGTCGCCCAACAACGATCCGCAGCCTGTCGGGTGCGGGCGTCTCCGTCGCTGCCGGGCGATCAGGAGCAGTCGGGGCAGGCGCCGAACACGTCAAGCCGATGGGAGCTCGGCTGGAACCCGGTCGTGCTCAGCGCTTCGTTGAGTGATGCCTCGAGACTGCGTTCGGCCCCGGGAGCCATGAAGAAGTCGGTAACGCCTCCGCACACGGTGCAGATGGTGTGGTGGTGATGGCCGATGACGTCAACGGAGAACTCGTAGCGAGTCGGGTCATCGACGCCGACGACTCGCCGCACGATGCCCACGCTCTCAAGGTCGGCCATGTTGCGGTAGAGCGAGCTCTGCGTCAGGCTGGGGCGCAGCTCGAGCATCTCGGGTATGGTCGCCGGCCGACCGGCGCGAACGAGGAGTTCCACGAGTTCTCGCCGGCCCTTGGTGTAGAGCTGGCCGGCTTCACGAAGGCGGGCCGATACCAAGTCGTGCGTTTCGACGAGCCGCAGACCCATGACCACAACCTTACTGAGCGGCTTCGGTTGGGGTGGCTCTACATGAACGACTCTCGACGCACAGTCAGAGATCACAGGACATTCGTGCTCTTGCTCACCGCTCGTGACCGCTCTGAAGCAGCCGCTTCAAGACCTTGCCGGCTGGGTTGCGCGGGAGCGACTCCCGCAGTTCGATGCTTTCCGGGATGGCCTGCGTTCGAAGCCCGGCGCCCCGAAGGAAGTCGGCGACGCCGTCGACCGTGGGCCTGGCGCCGCCGGCAGGCACGATCGCGGCGACGACACGTTCGCCGGTGCGATCGTCGGGGATCCCGAACACCGCGACGTCGGCCACATCCGACCAGGTGAACAGAAGGTCCTCGACCTCCTTGGCCGAGATGTTCTCGCCGTTTCGGATGATGATTTCCTTGAGGCGTCCGGTGATCGTCACATAGCCCGCGGCGTCGATGATGCCGAGGTCTCCGGTGCGGAAGTAGCCGTCGCGGTCGAACGCCTCGGCATCGAGTGTCGCGTCGACGTAGCCAAGCATCACCTGGGGCCCCTTGGCGCGGAGTTCTCCCTCGGTGCCGGGCGCACATCGGCTGCCGTCCGCGGCGACCGTGATCAGGTCGACGCCGGGCATGGCGCGACCTTCGGAGTTCGCCATCCTCTCGTCCGGGTCGTTGACGTCGCCGTTGGTGAGGACCGGTGCCTCCGTCAGCCCCCAGCCCGAGCAGATGCCCACACCGCCGAGCTCCTCGACCACCCTTCGGTGAAGCGCGGGCGGGATCGGCGCACCCCCACCGGGGCAGACCTTCAGGTTCGGAAACAGCCGGCCCGTCCCGGCCGCCGATCGGCGCTCCTGCGCGGCGAGGTACATGAGGTAGAACGGCGTGCCGGTTCCGGCGTGCGTGCAATCGTTCTCGGACAGGAACTCGACCGTGGCGACGGGGTCTACTGTCTCGTCGAGCAGATGGGTACACCCAGTCTGCAACGCCATGAACAACAGCCCGATCCCGCCGATGTGCGGGAACGGGAACGTGAGCGAGTAGCGATCGCCGGCGCGAACATCGAGGCGCCGGCTCATGGCGAGCGGGAACGCTCCCACCGTCGTGTCGGCGTGGCGAGCGCCTTTCGGGTCGGCCGTGGTGCCCGACGTGTACGTCAGCCACCGGACGTCGCCGTCGCCCGGGGCGGCTGAGGAGGGCAGCGTCGCCGCGTCGCCCCTCGGGAAGGAGCCCGGCGCGACCGTCAGCGTGTCGAGCCCGTCAACGTCGGCCGCGACCCGCTCGGCCATGGCCTCGAAGTCGAAGCCTCCGAACTCCGCGGGGGTGATGAGCAGTCCGGTGCCCGCCTGGCGACAACAGAACCCCACTTCGCGGTCGCGGTAGATCGCGATGATCGGGTTCTGCACGGCACCGAGCCGGGACAGTGCACCGGCCAGCACGACCGTGTCGACCCATGTCGGCAGGATCCACGACACGACGCTGCCGGCCCGAACTCCGAGCGCCCGGAGCCCGGCGGCCATCTCCTCGACACGATCGCGGTACTCCTCGTAGGTGCAGCGGTCGCCCTGCCGCGACAGCAGCATCGGGTGCTGCGGCCAGCTCCTCGCGGCGTGGTCGATCAACTCGACGAGCGTCTCTGGTGGCGTCACGGTCCCTCCTTCTGAAGGACCAGGGCACCGTTCTCGCGGAGCCGGTCGACGACGAGCTTCCCCTGCTCGTGGAGCATCGCGGCGTAGTGCCCGGTGGCCGCGTCGGCCCGCCCCGCCTCCAGCGCGTCGGCGACCAACCAGAGCTGGCGCCGGGCGATCTCGCCGGCGCCGGCGACCTCCATGAAGAAGTTGCCGGGGACGAGCCCGACGAGGCCGCGGGCAACCGCGTCGAAGCGGGGGGAGCCCCCGAGCGCGTGGAGCCGGCGACGGGCCGACACGACCCGATCGAACAGCGAGTCGCTGTCGGGCGCATCTGCCGCCGACCGGAGATCAGCGATGAGCGCGTCCAGGTCACGGCCGCGCTCGAACGCCTTGTCGATGGCGAAGCCGTCGACACGGGCATAGAGCTCGTAGAGATCGCTGACCGCCTCGGCGGTGAGCGGCTCGACGAACGCCCCCCGGTGCGGCGTCATCGAGATCATGCCGGCATGCGCCAGCGCGATGAGCGCCTCGCGTACCGGGATGCGGCTCACGCCGAACCGTTGCGCCAGGTCGTCCTGGTTGAGTCGGGCGCCGGCAGTCAGCTCGCCGGTCCAGACCAGCCGCCGAACCTCCTCGGCGACCCGGTCGCTCGTCGACGGGCGCTCGATGGGCGCGATCTCGGTCACGACGGGGTGTCCATTTCGGCGAACCGGTCCACGAGCGCCGCCAGGACGTCGGCGCGGGCGATGGTCTCGCCGGTGAGCGCGGCCCCGCTCACCGGATCTGCACCGGGCGTTCGGTCAGGTCGAACTCGCGGAGCCCGCCTCCGTCGGTCATGTCCGAGAGCCAGTGCGGTTGGGCGGGCTCGGCGTCGGGGTCGATGCGCAGCTCCCACCGCCGGTCGTCCACCTGAGTCACCACACAGCGAGGGTTGACAGCTTGGGCGGTGAACCGGAACCCGTCGAGCCAGTCCATCGGGCTGCGACAGACGCCGTCGTCCAGCCCCGGCCCGCCGACGAACTCGACCGCGCCCGACAGCTCGTCATGGACCTCGACGCGGTAGTCGACGTAGTCCTCGACCAGGAACGGGTCGAGCTGCAGCAACTTGGCGATGGCGGCCATGTCGTCGCCCTCGATCGCGAGCGCTCCCCGCAGCCGGCGCACCACCGCCGGCATGATGGCTGCCCGGTGCTGGGGCGCCGCGTCGTCGAGCAGGCCGGTGCTGAAGTTCTCGTCGACCGAGAAGTACGCGGCGCGCATCAGCAGGTGGTTGTCGAGGGCGAACTCCTTGGCCTGGCGCACGAGCACGGGGTGCGCCAGGTCCTCCAACCGCAGGTCGGGCCTGAAGTCGCCGGAGTAGTCGTCCATCCCGCCGTCCTCACCGGCGTCGCCGAGCGCCAGTTCGACCTGGGCGGCCTTCGACGCGGAGACGACGGCGAGGCTCGGTTCGCCGGGCCGGGCGCCGGGCTCGTCTTCGACCACACGGATCTCCCATCGGCAGTGATCGCCGGTGAACTCGTCGGGCTTTGGGGGGCGATGCACCGGAATCGCCCGCAGCCTCGGGTTGGTGACTCCGAGGGTCGCGTCGAAGGTTCGGTCCTCCATGTGGTGGCACATGTTCGTGACGAGGTGCGGATCGTTGTTGGTGATCTGGCGGAGATAGTCGTGGGCCCCGCAGAAGGGCAGCCAGAAGAAGCCGAGGTCATGGTCTACGTACTCGAAGCGGAAGTCGAGGAAGTGATGCGGCGCGCCGATGTCGAACTGGAAGCTCTTGAGGGCGGCGTCGACCCCGTCGCCGGTGATGCCGAGGTTGGCCTTGTTGCGCGCCGTGTAGACGGGGCTGGACCCGATCCACTCGGAGTCGGCCTGGCGAATGGTCGCCTCCTGCCCCACCGCCATGGCGACATGGGGCATGAGCGCCCGGTCGTGGAACATCGACACGATCATCCGCTCGCGGCACAGCCGCGCCAGCGCCGGGCGCGAGAGGCGATCGAGGCTCCAGTCCGGGTCGAACGGACCGGCGTAGTCGTCGGTCACAGCCATGCGGGGTCCTCCCGGTCGTCGGTCACGGCCATGTGGGGTCCTCCCAGTCGACGCGGTCGTCCCGGTTCGGCTGACGTCCGGTGCGCCACGGGCACAGCGGGGCGGCAGCCAGAAGAATGCGCTGCCAGTCGGTCGCTAGCCGGCGCATCTCGCGACGCCACGCGAGCACGCCGCTGTCCGTGGTCTGGGCAGCTTCACCGGCGGCCCACGCCTGGTAGCCGCCGGGTATCGCCCAGAGCACCACGATCTCGTCCTCGTCGCGCATCGTCGTCCACCAGGCTCCGCCGAGACGCCAGCCGAGCGGCCTGTAGGCCGCGATCGCCTGTGAGCGGACCAGGTCGAGCGCTTGCGGCGCCGCACCGGGCGCCACCTTGATGATCTCGTGGGCGCAGACCTCGGCCCGCAGCCCCGACTCCAGTGACTCGTCGATCGTCGGACTCCACGGCGCCGGCAGCAGCACGCGATCGAACCCGTCACGACGGAACTGGGCCGCCTCCTGCCACCACCGCTCGAGCTTCGGATCCTGCAGCCCATTGCCGACGTTCTCGCCGGTCAGCGACAGAGCGAGACCGTCCAGCCCGGGCTCCTCCCAGATGTTGCAGACCTGCGGCCAGCGCCCCGTCGTTCCCACTACGGCCCAGATCCCGAAACACTGCTGGTCGCGGTCTTCCTGGGCCATCGGCGACCAGTTGGCCGCCATGTGGTGCATGTAGTTGGCCCGGTTGGCTCCCCGGATGTCGACGAACTCGTGAATGTAGGCGCGGTCGTTCCCCGCCTCCGATGGGTTCATGCGACCTCCAGTGCGGCCCAGAGCTGGCGCTTCAGTTGCCGGAGGTGCTCCAGCGGATGCGACGCGATCGCCTCGGCGAGTTGCTGGGCCCGCTCTCGCAGCGCCTCGGGCTCGACGATCTCGGAGAGGATCCCGAGTTGCATGGCCCGTTCGACGCCCAGTCGCTCACGGCTGCCGGTGAGCGCCATGCGGAAGATCGACTCGGCTGGGCTCTTCTTCAGCATGGCGATCGGCTCGAACGCGGTCACCTGCCCGACCGACACGTGCGGGTCGAGGAGGCTCGCCCCGGTGGAGGCGATCACGATGTCGGCGTCGGCGACGAAGTGCAGCCCGGCCCCGGCGCAGACGCCGTTGACCGCGGCGATGACCGGCTTGGTGACGCCGCAGTGCCAGGCGGTGAGGCGCAGTTCGGCGTTCCTCGTCTGGCGCGAGCTCGCTCGCAGCGCCTCCGGGTTGCGGGCCAGTTGTACGACGTCAAGGCCCGACTGGAAGGCGCGGCCGTTGCCGGTGTTGACGATCACCGAGACGGAGTCGTCGGCCTCGAACTCGGTCCAGGCCGCTTCCAGATCGACGAACATCTGGGCGTCGACGGCGTTGCCGGCACCGGGCCGGTCGAAGATCAACCAGCCGACCTTGCCCTCGCGGCGCAGCTCGAGCGTCACGCCGCCGCCTCCTCGAGGAGCTCCCACACGTTGCCCTCGGGGTCGGCGATCAGCGCGAACGCCGCGCCTGGCCGGTGGCGGGTCACCTCGGTGAGCACGGTGGCGCCCTCACGTGTCGCGGTGGCGACGACCGCGGCGGCGTCGTCGACGTGCAGCGCCGCGTAGCGGAAGCCGGCGACGGCGTTCCACGGCTCGGGCGCGCCGCCGGCGACCGGCTCGGCCGGTTCGAAGATCTTGAGCCGCGCCGCGCCGTTGCTGAGCCGTCGCACCGTGCCTTGCGGGAACTCGAGAGACCGGTCGATGGTGAAGCCCAGGCCCTCGACGTAGAACGCGGCGAGGCCGGCGCCGTCGGTGGTGACGATCCCGGCTTCGAGACCGCGGGCGGTCATGCGAGCTCCTCGCTCAGGCGACGCCGCAGCACCTTGCCGACCTCCGACCGGGGCAGGGCGTCGATCCGGCGATAGGCGACCGGTGCCTTGTACGCCGCCAGGTGGGCGCGCGCCGCGGCGTCGAGTTGGGCGTCGCTTGCGTCGCCGACGACCGCTGCGACGGGCACCTCGCCGAGCCGGTCGTCGGGCGCGGCGAACACCGCAACCTCGCGAACGCCGGTGACGGCTGAGAGCACCTCCTCCACCTCGTCGGGGAAGACCTTGTTTCCTCCGCGGTTGATGAGGTCGCTGCGGCGACCCTCGATCCACACGAACCCGGCGTCGTCGAGACGGGCCAGGTCGCCCGTTCGCACGAAACCGTCGCCGGTCATACGGTCCCCAGCGAGGTCGACCGCGGTGCTGGGCGGCCGGACCAGCAGCTCGCCGACCCCGTTGGCGTCGGGCTCGTCGATCCGGATGTCGACCCCTGGATGGGCCCGTCCGACCGCACCGATGCGCTCAGGATGCGCCCGGGCGGCGGCCGCGGTCCAACCGATGACCTCGCCCGTCTCGGCCTGGCCGTACCCGTTCAGCACGAACGACCCGAACCGTTCGGTGAACCGGTTCGCCTGGAACGGCGACAGCGGCGCCGTGATCGAGCGCACGTACTTCAGCGGGGCGAGCGACTCGATGGCCGGGTCGTCGTTCAACATCGCGATGGCCGCCGGCGGCAGCACCGTGGAGCGGACCTGGTGTCGCTCGACGAGGGTGGCGAAGTCGGCCGTGGTGAACCGGTCCATCAGCACGATCTGCGCTCCCGCCCGTAGACCGAACAGGGCGTTGTAGATGCCCGCGTTGAGCGCCATCGACACCGGGATCAGGTTGGGTGCGGGCTGACGGGACGGATCAGCCGGTCTCGCCCTCAACGGAGCCAGCACCCGATCGATGAGCTCGAGATAGGCCTCGTGGGTGTGCACGATGGGCTTGGGCTCCCCCGTCGTGCCGCTCGTCCAGAGCACGAGCGCCGCGCCGTCCACAGCCGGGTCGGCCGTTAGGGCTCTAGCCTCCTCGATCGCAGCGTCGGGCTGGCGAGGATTGATGGGCACGTAGACCGCCCCCGCCCGCCAACAACCGAACATCGCCACGAGGGCATCGACTCCGTCGGCGACCACCGGAACGGGACGCCCGGCGTGATCGTCCAGCGACGCTGCGAACGCCCCGACCCGCTCGATCACCTCGGCTTTCGTGTACGACGCATCCAGCGTCTGAACGAGCACGTCGTCGAGAGCGGCTGCGTGGCTCCCGAGCAGGTCGTAGAGGTCGAGGCTCACGGTCCAGCCTCGAGCGGCTCCCAGCTGGGCTCGCGTTTCTCGGCGAAGGCCATCGGTCCCTCGGTCTGGTCGGGGTGACCCCACATCGACACGAGGTGCTGGGCGCCTGCCCGGCAGGCGTCGGTCAGCCCCGCCTCGAGGGCGCCCCAAAGTGCCTTCTTGGTGGCAGCCATCGCCGAGGGCGAGTTCTTGGCGATCGTCTCGCCCAGTTCCTGGGCCCGGTCGCGCAACCGGTCGGGGGGATCGACGATCTCGGAGATCATGCCCAGTTGGTAGGCGCGGTCGGCGCCGATGCGTTCGTACTTGCCCATGAGGGCCATGCGCATGACCGCTTCGACCGGCATCTTCTTCATGAGCCCGATCGCCTCGATCGCAACCACCTGACCGACCGAGGTGTGCGGGTCGAAGAACTGGGCGTCGCTCGCGGCGATGACGATGTCCGCGTCGGCGACCCAGTGGAAGCCACCGCCGCAGCAGATGCCGTTGACCGCGGTGATGACCGGCTTCCACACCCCCTGGTGCCACGAGGTGAAGTGGACGTCGAAGTCCTCCATCGACCGCCGGTAGCGCTCGAAACCGACACCGTCGGAGGCGATCTCGGACACATCGACGCCGGTCTGGAAGTCGCGGCCATTGCCGGTGTGCACGATGACCCGTACCGCCGGGTCGTCGTGCAGTTCGTTCCAGGCGTCGGCGAACTCGTCGCGCATGGCACTGTTCATCGCGTTGCGCACCTCGGGACGGTCGTTGATCAACCAGCCGACCGGGCCGTGCCGCTCGACGACGAGGTGCTCGTAGCCGGTGCTCATTGTGCGGCCTCGGGTCTCATCGGGGGATGTCCTTCCAGGGTGCGCCGTGGAACGGGTCGGGCTCGCGGGGCAGGCCCAGCACCTTCTCCCCCAAGACGTTCTTGTTGACTTCGGTGGTACCGCCTTCGATGGTGTTCGCCCGGCTGCGGATCATGCCCTTGATCTCGTAGGGCATGTCGAGCCATTCTCCTTCCCACGCGACGGCTTCCATGCCGAGCAGATCACAGGCGGCGAGCTGCAACCGCTGGTTCAGATGGCTCTGGTGAACCTTGCCGATCGATGCCGCCGGTCCGGGTGTGCCACCCGCCGTGACCGCCGCCCGGACCCGATCGTTGGTCCACTGGCGGATTCGCTCCTCGCTGTACAACTGAACGATCCGGTCGCGGGCAACCGGGTCGTACCGGGCCCGCTGCTTGCCGCTCGCGACGAGCCGCTCGGCTCCCGACCCGCCGATCCGGTCAACCCCGCCCGAGCCGGCACCGGAAACCATCTGCCGCTCACCGGCCAGGGTCGCGCCCGCAACGCGCCACCCGTCGTTGACCTCGCCGACGAGATTGAACGCGGGAACCCGGACCTCGTCGAGCCAGACCTCGTTGAAGTCGACCTCGCCGCCCATGTGCTTCAGCTCGCGCACGTCGACGCCGGGGCTGTGCAGGTCGACGAGGAAGTACGAGATGCCCTTGCGCTTGGGGGCGTCGGGGTCGGTGCGAGCAAGACAGATGGCGAAGTCGCTGTCATGGGCCCAGGTCGACCAGACCTTCTGACCGCTGAGAACCCACTCGCCCCCATCGCGCTCGGCCCGCATCGCCAGCGACGCGAGGTCGGACCCCGCGCCCGGTTCGGAGAACAGCTGGCACCATCGCTCCTCATTGCGCACGATGGGCGGGAGGAAACGCAGTCGCTGCGCCTCGGTGCCGTAGGCGAAGAGCGGAGGGGCTGCGTTGTGCAGGCCGAGCGGGTTGAGCCGGCCCAGATTCAACGGCCCGATGACCTGCTCGATGACCTTGGCCTGCTCGGCGGTCAGGTCGAGCCCGCCGTACGCGACGGGCCAGGTCGCGACAGCCATGCCCGAATCCGCGAAAGTCGGATACCAGGCCTCGTAGTCGGCCCGCGACCGCACCGCCCGGATCGCGGCCCGCCCGTCCGGCGCCGCGTCCTTCCATGCCTGGGGCACATGCTCATCGATCCAGGCCTGCGCGACGGCACGAATCGCCTCCGCAGCGTCGCTCCGGCTGACAGCCAGCCCCATATCTGTATACATTATGCGAAATGGGGGCGCCGGTGAAGCCCTACCCAGCAGCCATCGACGGACTCGCATAAGGCGCGACCCAGAATCCGGAGGACGCTGAACACGGGGTAGTAGGAGGGTGTCGGAGGGGGGACTTGAACCCCCACGCCCTATAAGGGCACTAGCCCCTCAAGCTAGCGCGTCTGCCAATTCCGCCACTCCGACGTGGGCGTCCGATGCTACCGGGGGGGCGTGCCCGCCACCACGGGCCGGGCTCAGCCGCAGCAGGTGTCCTCGAGGGAGTCGGCCCGCCACACCGACACAGTCTCGTAGCCGGCCAGTGCGGCGATGAACAGCCCGGCCAGCGGGTCGGCCCACCACCATCCCAGAGCGGCGTTGGCTCCCAATCCGACAAGCAGCCCGCCCGACATGAGCGCGCACAGCACGGTCTGGGTGGCCTCGGCCTCCACGGCGCGCGATCCCATGATCGGGGCCAGTCTCAGCTTGGCCCGGCCCAGTGTCGGCATGACGGCCAGCGACAGAGCGGCCATCACGATGCCCAGCAGAGACCCGTCGGGCCGGTCGGCCGTTGCCAGATCGCGCACCGACTCGACCCCAACATAGACGGCCAGGGCCGCGAAGCTCGCTGCGATCAGGCGCTGGGCGAGTTTGTCGGCGTCCTGCTTGCAGCCGGTGCGGCGCTCCTTGGCCAGCCGCCAGGCGAGGACTACAGCAGCCGACACCTCGATGCCGGAGTCCAGACCGAAGCCGATGAGGCTGACCGACCCCGCGGCGATGCCGGCGGCGATCGCCACCACTCCCTCGATGGCGTTCCAGCCGATGGTTGCAGCCGTCAGCCACTTCTGGCGGCTCACAGCCGCGTCCCGGGTCGCGGGTCTGGTCAGCGCCATCCAGCCATCACCTCCAGCCTTCACCTCAGCCTTCACATCGCTGAGCGTGTTCGCCCGGTGCAACCGGAGTCCAGCGTCTGCTATTCCCACCGCCACCGGGGACGGGTTGCATAAGAGGATGTCAACCCTGTAGAGTGCATGACATGACATCAGACGATATAGTCATGAATGTCACATTCAATGATTCCGTGCCCGCAGGGGGCACGTACGCCAACGGCGCGCTCGTATGGAACACACCCCATGAGTTCACGATCGACTTCACCTCGCACCGCTCGCCCACCCACGACGGCGAGGCCCACGATGTACTGGTGGTGGCCCGTATGAAGATCCCGATCAGCGCCATGTTCTCGATCGTTCAGGCCATGTCGGCCAACATCGACCGCTACGAGCGGCAGCACGGCCGCATCACCCCGAGACCCCCGAAGGAGGCACCATGAGCAACAACGGCAGCGGCCCGGCCTTCGCCGGTGCCGGACGCTTCGACTTCACCGTCAGGACTGGCGACAACCACGTCACGATCTCGCGGCCCGTCAGCCTCGAGGACGTCGACCGGGTGCGTCGCCAGCTCGCGGAATGGGAGCGCCGCCGCCCAGCCCAGCCCGCCTAGTCGCCTCGACCGCCGGAAGACTGGATGAGCAGGGTTGTGCTACGATGTAGCACATGGAGCAGATCGGAGTGCGCGAACTGCGTCAGCACGCCAGCCGGTGGCTGCGGCGCGTCGCGGAGGGCGAGACCTATGAGATCACGGTGCGGGGGGTTCCCGTGGCCCGACTGAGTCCTGTGGCACCGCCGGAAGGCGTCCTGGAGCGACTGGCCGCCGAGGGGCTGGTCACGCTCGCGACCGCGAATCTCGATGAGGTGATGGAGAGGATCGGACCGATAGAGCTCCCGCCCGGCGAGCAAACGCCCAGCGAGCGACTGGCCGAACTCCGCCGCGATGAGCGGTGATCTGTGGTTCGTGGATGCTTCGGCGTTCCTCAAACTACTGGTCATAGAGCCGGAGTCCGCCGAACTCAGGCGGTGGTCGCTCGGACGTCGACTGGCTTCGTCGGACTTGCTCCGAACCGAGGCCCGGCGTGCGGTCGCTCAAAGGGCGGCATCCGTGTTGCGAAGCTGCGATGAGCACCTGGCCGGGGTCCACAAGGTCCGACTCACTCCCGCCCTGCTGGACCGGGCCGGCCGCATTCCCGGTCCTGGACTGCGCTCGCTCGATGCGATCTACGTGGCCTGCGCCGAGCAACTCGGTGACGACCTGGCCGGCTTCGTCAGCTACGACAGCTGTCAGCTCGCCGCCGCGCGGGAGTTGGGGATTCCCACAGCCTCCCCCGGCATGTCGTAGACCGCGCCGCCAGCACGGCGTGCCTGCCTACCGCCGCCTGATCGAGGCCGACCTCACGGGCCCCATCGACCTCCACACCGGAAGCTACGGGGGAGTGGTCAGCTCCGGCGCGTTCACACACGGACACCTCGGACCCGATGCGCTGTCGGAACTGCTGCGCGTGGTGAGGCCCGGCGCGGTCGGCGTGATAGGCGTCAACGCCTCCATCTTCGAATCGAACGGCTTCATGGATCGGTTCGAGCGCTACGCCGCCGATGGCGTGATCGACGACCTGGAAATCCAACGGCGCCAGGTGTACGAGGACGCCGACGACAGCAACGCCGACCACTTCGCCCAGATCGCCGTGTTCACGGTCGTCTGACCCTGAGTCGAGCGCCCCGGGACGGAGGCCTCGGCCGGCAGACCCGCTCGGCCTCTCAGGCGACCAGGGAGTAGGAGATGGACGCGAAGGTGAAGATCAGAGCGGCGACGACGGTGATGCGATCCAGGTTGCGCTCCACCACCGTGGACCCGGCCGCCTGGGCGCCGAGCCCGCCGCCGAACATGTCCGACAGGCCCCCGCCCTTGCCGCTGTGCAGCAGCACCAGGAACACCAGCGCGAGCGCGGAGAGCACCTGCACCGGAGCGATGAACCAGATCACGGTGCGAGGCTACCAGTCCCCCTCGCCCGCGCCGCCGTGGCGTGCCGCCGGTCCGCGCCCGGAACTCAGGCCGCGTACAGGCGATAGTTGACGATCCGGGCGAAGTCGGCCGCCTCCAGGCTGGCCCCGCCCACCAGGGCGCCGTCGATGTCGGGCTGCTCCATCAGGTCGGGGGCGTTGGACGGCTTCACCGACCCGCCGTACTGGATCCGCAGCGATGCAGCCGCGCCGCTCCCCCACCGGTCCGCCACCAGCGACCGCACATGGGCGCACATGTCCTGAGCGTCGGCCGGGGTGGCCGTCTCGCCGGTGCCGATGGCCCACACCGGCTCGTAGGCCACCACCAGCCCGCCGACCACCTCGGCGTCGAGGCCTTCGAGGCTGCCGGCCAGCTGGGCGGCCACCACGCCGTGGGCCTGGCCGGCCCGGCGCTGCTCGACGGTCTCGCCCACGCACACGATGGGCGCCATCCCGTGGCGCAGCACGGCCCGGGCCTTGGCGTTGACCAGTTCGTCGGTCTCGCTGAACAGCGCCCGGCGCTCGCTGTGGCCCACGATCACGTAGGACACGTCCAGCTTGGCCAGCATGGCCGGCGACACCTCGCCGGTGAACGCGCCGGAGTCTTCAGGGTGGCAGTCCTGGGCGCCGAGCGCGATCGGGATGTCGTCGGCCTGGAGCACCGTCTGCACCGAGCGCAGATCGGTGAACGGCGGATGCACCGACACATCGGTGTGTCGGTAGTCGTCGCGGTTCAGCGCGTAGGCCAGCTTCTGGATCGTCTGGATCGCCTCGAAGTGGTTGTGGTTCATCTTCCAGTTGCCGCTGATCAGCGGCATGCGGCCCGATGACCTACGGCCCTCAGAAGCCGGCTCACGGCCCGACGACTTGCGTCTAGATCGCATTCGATCCTCCTCTCAGCGCCGCCAGCCCCGGCAGGTCGCCCTTCTCTATCAGTTCCAGCGACGCTCCCCCGCCGGTGGACACGTGGTCCATGTCGCGGTCCACCCCGTAGCGGCGAGCCGCGGCCGCGCTGTCGCCCCCGCCGACCACGGTGAACGCCCGCGTCTCGGCCATGGCCGCGGCGATCGCGCCGGTGCCCCCACCGAAGCGGGGATCCTCGAAGACTCCCATCGGGCCGTTCCACAGCACCGTGCCCGCCTCGTGGATCACGTCGCCGAAGGCGGAGGCGCTCCCGGGGCCGATGTCTACACCCATCCAGCCCTCGGGGACGCTCGCTCCGATCTGGCGTACCTCACCGCCCGCGCTCGGGTCGCCGGGCACGCCGCCGGGACCGAGCGCGGTGAGGTCGTAGGGCAGGTGGATCGGTGTCCCGCCGTCGAGCAGTTCCCGGCAGCGCTCCACCATCGAGTCCTCGCACAGCGAGGCCCCCACCCCATGGCCCTCGGCCGCCAGGAACGTGAAGCACATGGCCCCGCCGATCACCAGGGAGTCCACCATCTCCAGCAGCGCGTCGATCACCCCGAGCTTGTCCGACACCTTGGCCCCGCCCAGCACCGCCACGAACGGCCGCCGGGGCGATTCCCGGAGCCCGGCCAGCACCTCCACCTCCCGGGCCAGCAGCCGGCCCGCGGCCGACGGCAGCCGCTGGGGCGGGCCGACGATGGAAGCGTGGGCCCGGTGCGACGCTCCGAAGGCGTCGTTCACGTAGGCGTCGTGGCCCTCGACGAGCCAGTCGACGAAGGCCGCGTCACCCGCGGTCTCGCCCGGCTCGAAGCGCAGGTTCTCCAGAAGCTCCACCCTCGGCGCGAGCTCCGCCAGCCGGCGGCGCACCGGCTCCACCGAGAAGCGGGGATCGGGGCGTCCCTCGGGGCGTCCCAGATGGGTGCAGGCCGTGACCGTGGCCCCCTGCTTCCCGAGCCAGCGCAGCGTCGGCAGCGCAGCCCGGATGCGCAGGTCGTCGGCAATCTCGGCAGCCGCGCCCGGGCCGCCGCCGGCGAGCGGCACATTGAAGGTCGACCCGCACCAGCACGGAACGGCCCTCGAGCGGGGCCAAGTCCTCCAGCCGGGGAACAGCAAGCACAGAGCGGATGCAGCTGGCCCGTCAGCGGTTGGCCGCGCCGACGATCATCGCCATGTCGACCAGGCGGTTCGAGTACCCCCACTCGTTGTCGTACCAGCCGTTGACCTTCACCAGGTCGCCCATGGCCATGGTCAGCCCGGAGTCGAACACGCACGACGCCGGCGAGCCGACGATGTCGGACGACACCAGCGGAGCCTCGCTGTAGTCGAGAACGCCGGCCAGGGGGCCGTCGGCGGCCGCCTCGGCGAAGGCGTGGTTGATCTCGTCGACGCTGGGCTCGGAGGCCAGCTTCGCGGTGAAGTCGGTGATCGACCCGTCGGGGATGGGGACCCTCAGCGAGATGCCGTCGAGGTGCCCCTGCATGGCCTCCAGCACCAGCCCGGTGGCCCGGGCCGCGCCGGTGGAGGTGGGCACGATGTTCACTGCCGCGCCCCGGGCCCGCCGGAGATCGGAGTGGGGGCCGTCCACCAGGGCCTGGTCGCCGGTGTAGGCGTGCACCGTCGTCATCAGACCCCGCTGCACCCCGAAGGCGTCGTCGAGCACCTTGACCATGGGCACGAAGCAGTTCGTGGTGCACGACGCGTTCGACACCACCGTGTGCGCCGCCGGGTCGAACTCCGAGTCGTTCACGCCCACCACGAAGGTGGCGTCGGCGCCCGAGCACGGCGCCGACACCAGCACCCGGGGCGCGCCGCCGTCGAGATGGCGGGCCGCGGCGTCGCGCTTGGTGAAGATGCCGGTGGACTCCACCACCACGTCCACTCCGAGGTCGCCCCACGGGAGCTCGTCGGGGTTGCGCACCGACAGCACCCGCAGCGAGTCGCCGCCGACGCTCAGCACGTCCCCGCCGACCGAGACACTGGAACCGAGACGGCCATGGACCGAGTCGTGGGCCAGCAGATGGGCCATGGTCCCGATCGATCCGAGGTCGTTGACCGCCACCACGTCGAGGTCGGCGCCCTGACTCCGGGCTGCCCGGTAGAAGTTCCGCCCGATGCGGCCGAAGCCGTTGATACCCACTCGAATGCTCATGGGCCAGAGGCTAGGCCGGATCGGCCGCCTACTTGTCGATATCGCGGTGCATGACCGCCGGCTCGTGGCCCAGGGCCGCCAGCACCTTGGCGAAGTGCTCGGTCACCGCCACCGAGCGATGCCGCCCGCCGGTGCAGCCGAAGGCGACCGTGAGGTACGACTTGCCCTCGGCCACGTACTGGGGCACCAGCAGAGCCAGCAACGACTCCATCCGTTCCAGGAACTCGGTGGTCACCGGCTGGCTCGTCAGGTAGTCGACCACCGGGGCGTCCAGACCGCTGAGCGGCTTCAGCTCGTCCACCCAGTACGGGTTGGGCAGGAACCGGCAGTCGATCACCATGTCGACGTCGAGCGGGAGGCCGTGGGTGTAGCCGAACGAGACCACGGTCGCCCGCATGGCCTGGCCCTCGCCCGCGTCGAACAGCTCGTTCATGCGGTCCCGCAGTTGGTGGACGTTCAGCTCGGTGGTGTCGACGACCACGTCGGCGGTGGCTCGCACCGGCTCCAGCGCGGCCCTCTCGGCCTCGATGGCCTCCGCCAGCGTCCCGGTCTCCGAGAACGGGTGGCGGCGCCGGGTCGACTCGTACCGGCGGACCAGCACCTCGGTGGCGGCGTCGAGGAACAGGATCCGCATGCCCGGAATCTGGGCCCGCAGGTCGTCGATCATGCCCACCGCCTCGTCGTGGTAGCGGCCGGTGCCCACCACCAGCGCCAGCTGGTCGATGCCGGTGCCCGGCGGTCCGGCCAGCTCGGCCAGCTCGGCCACCTTGGGGATGAGCGACGGCGGCAGGTTGTCCATCACGAACCAGCCGAGGTCCTCGAGGTTGTTGGCGGCGTGGCTGCGACCCGCTCCCGACATCCCCGCGATGACTATGAAGGCACTCACTCGCCGGCCATCGTAGTTGCGGGTCCCCGCTCCGATCAGGTCACGCGGGCTGCCTCAGACAGGTCAGATGATGGCCGTCTCCACGAACGGCTCGTCACGGGCGATGCGCTCGTAGCCGAGCGCCGACAGGTCGAGCGTCCGGTACTCGCCGTATGTGATCAGCTCGGAGATCCCCCGGCCCATGGCCGGGGACTGCTGCATGCCGTGGCCGGAGAAGCCGTTCACGAAGAAGAAGTTCGCCACTTCGGGATGGGGGCCGATCACCGCGTTGTGGTCGAAGCGGTTGTAGGCGTAGTGCCCGGCCCAGCGGCTCGTGACCTTGATCCGCTCGAAGGCGGGGATGCGGTGGACCAGCGCGGGCCACACCTTGTCCTCGAACACGTAGTGGTCCATGTCGAGGTCGTCGGGGTCGACCGCCGGGTCGATGTCGGGCGGGCAGCCGGCCATGTAGGCGGCGCCGTCGCTGCGCACGTGCACCCCCGTCGGGTCGATGGTCAGCGGCAGGTCCCGCTCCAGCGGCTCAGCCGCGTCGAAGATCCACGTGAAGCGCTTGCGAGGTTCCACCGGCAGCTCCAGCCCCGCCATGGCCGCCGTCAGTGCGGCCCGCGGGCCGGTGGCGTTCACCAGCTTGCCGCAGCCGACCGTGGCACCGGAGGCGAGTGATACTCCGGTCACTGAGTTGGCGGAGCGGGAGACTCCGACCACCTCGTCGACCACGTACTCGACCCCGCTGCGCCGGGCCTGGCGCCGCCACCACTCAAAGATGGTTCCGGAGTCGAACCAGCCCTCATCGGTCGGGTTGTGGCTGCCGCACACGATGCCGTCGAGGTTGTAGAAGGGATAGGCGGCTGCGATCTCGTCCGGCGCCATGATCACGGTGCCCGCGCCGAGGGAGACCTGCACCCGCTGGTTGGCTCGCAGCACCGCAGCGGTGGCCTCGTCGGCGGCCAGGTACAGGTACCCGAAATAGCTGACGGCGATCTCGGGAGTCTCCGGATCGTCCATCCAGGCCCGGAAGTCCCGCACGAACTCGGCGCCGAACTGCGAGATGCGGATGTTCACCTCGGTCGAGAACTGCTGGCGCATGCAGCTGTTGGTGCGGGCCGTGGAGCTGTTCACATAGGACGGGTCCCGCTCCACCACCAGCACGGTGCCGCCGAAGTCGGGGTTGCGGGAGAGGAACCAGGCCGCGCCGGAACCCATCATCGCCCCGCCCACGACGACCACGTCGTAGGAGGATCGGGCAGGCGCGGGCGACGGCCCTCGCCCGGTGCCCGATGCAGCGGGGCTCAAGTCACGTAGCCCTGGGCGATGTCGTCGGCGGCCGCGGCCGGGTCCCGCTCGGCCGGGTCGCCGAAGCCGCCACCGCCCGGGAGTTCGAGGATCAACCGCCGCCCGGCCGCCACGGTCTGCTTCCCCTTGGATCCGAACGGCGTGCCGTCGTCGAGCCTCACATCGCCCCGGGCGCCGTCGTGGCCGCCGGCCCGGCCCCTGGCCGGGTTGTCCACCCTGTCGAACATGGCGGAGAACTCGAACTGGTAGCCCTCGGCGGGGGCGATCTCGATGACCTGTCCCAGCCCGCCCCGGAACCGGCCGGCCCCCGCGCTGTTGTCGCGGATCTCCTTGCGCCACACCACGATCGGGCCGACCTGCTCGGTCGCCTCGACGCTCATCGTCCTCACGCCCGACGGGAATGCGGTGGCGGTGAGCCCGTCGCGGCCGGGGCGGGCGCCACTGCCGCCGCTGTTGAACATGAGCATCTCCACCGGGGGCCGGGGGTCGGTCACGTCGGCGCTGCGGGCGCTGGCCTGGAAGTTCCACAGCGCACCCGAGCCCTCGGCCGGGATCACATCGGGCAGGGCCTCGGAGATGGCGCCCATGCAGAGGTCGGTCACGAAATGGCCGATCACGTGACGCACCGCCACCGGGTCGGGCTCTGTCGCGTTGAGGATCGTGCCCGGCGGGGAGCTGACCGTGAGGGGCTCCAGCGACGCGAAGTTGTTGGGCAGCTCCGGGGCCAGCGACACCAGCATCCCGTAGGTGAAGTAGGCCTGCGCGTAGGTGATCGGGACGTTGATGCCGAAGGGGCTCACCGGCGAGGTTCCCGAGAAGTCGGCGTGCATGCCGTCGCCGGTGACGGTCACCGTGGCCGACAGGGTGACCGGGTCGCCGTAGCCGTCGACTCGCATGGTGTTGCGGTAGACGCCCTCGGGCACGCGGCGCAGCGCGTCGAGCGTGGCCCGGCGGGTGCGGTCGAACACGAAGGCGGCCAGCTCGTCGAGGTCGGCCAGCCCGAACTCGGCCAGCATGTCCAGGAGCCGCCTACGGCCGGTCTCGTTGGAGGCGGCCAGGCCGAAGACGTCCCCGACCACCTGGTCGGGCTCGCGCACGTTGGCCCGGACGATGTCGATGAGGTCACGGTTCAGCCGGCCCCGGTCGGCCCACCTCATGATCGGGATGCGGATGCCCTCCTCGTACAGCTCGCGGGCGTCGGGACCGAAGCCCCGGCCGCCGATGTCGACGACGTGCGCGGTCGACGCGAAGAAGCCGATCAGCTCGGCGTCGTGGGAGTGCTCGCCGGCGAAAACCGGCGTGGCCACGGTGATGTCGTGCAGGTGGCCGGTGCCCTTCCACGGGTCGTTGGTCAGGTAGACGTCGCCGGGGTGGATGCTCTCGGGGCCGATCTCGTTGATGAAGTGGCCCACCGCCGCGGCCATGGTGTTGACGTGGCCGGGCGTGCCGGTCACGGCCTGCGCGATCATCCGGCCGGAGCGGTCGAACACCCCCGCGGAGAGGTCTCCGGCCTCGCGGACCGAGGTGGAGAAGGCGGTGCGCACCAGGGTGAGGGCCTGCTCCTCGACCACCGAGATCAGCCGGTTCCACATGATCTGCATCGGGACCAGCCGGCTCGCGGCCCCGGGCCCGCCCTCCTGCTCTGCGGATCTCGATGCCGACCGGGCCCCGCCGTCGCGCCGGGACGCCTTGGCAATTCGCATGGTCAGGTCCGGTTGGACCACCGCCTCGTGGCCGGAGCCGATGGCGGTGGTGGTCTGGTCCTCGATGATCAGCGCGGGGCCGGCGACGGTGTCCCCCGCCGACAGGTCATCCCGCTCGAACAGACCGGCGAGCACCCTGCCCCCTGCGGTCGGGTCGTGCACCAGCCGGGAGCCGGCCGCGGCGAGGGGCTCGCCGGCCGCGACCGGCGCCACTGCCTGCGGAGCGTCCTGCACCGCCGACACCCGCACCGACCAGCTGACCGCCTCGATGGTCAGGCCCTCGATGGCCCGCCCGAAGAACGCCTCGTAGGCCTTGACGAAGGCGTTGACCAGTTCCTGGGCGGCGATCTCGTCGAACTCTCCGAGCGGCAACGTCACCGGGATCTCCCAGCCCTGGCCCCGGTACCGCATCGACACCTCCCGCTCGACGGTCACGGCGTCGGAGGTTCCCGTTCGCACGAACGTCTCGGCCTCGGTGGCCAGGTCGTCGAGCACGCCCCTGACGCCCTCGACGTCGAAGCTGTCGGACGTGGCGTAGAGGCTCCTGGTCGCCTCGTAGGAGAACGGCGCCAGCAGGAAGCCGATGGCCGAGCCGACCCCGGCTCCCACCGGCACCAGCACCTCGTCGATCCCGAGCTTGTCGATCAACCGGGAGGCGTGCAGCGGCGCCGCCCCACCGAAGGCGACCATCGAGTAGCCGGCCAGGTCCTTGCCGCTCTCCACCGCGTGGGTGCGGGCCGCGTTGGCCATGTTCTCGTCCACCACCTCGATCACGCCGACCGCGCCCGCGTCGGTGTCGAGTCCCAGCGGGCCGCCGACCGCAAACTCCACGGCTTCCGCGGCCAGTTCGGGCGACAGCGAGATGCCGGCCGCCCCGAGGTTGTCGGGATGCAGCCGGCCCAGCTGCACGTTGGCGTCGGTGACGGTGGCGGCCGTGCCGCCGAGGCCGTAGGAGGCGGGCCCCGGGTCGGCGCCCGCGCTGTGGGGTCCCACCCGGATCTGCCCCAGCGAGTCGACGGTGGCGATGGACCCGCCGCCCGCTCCGATCTCGATCATCTCGATGGTCGGCACCGAGATGGGCATCCCGCTGCCCTTCTTGAACCGCGCCGTCCGGGCCGTCTCGAAGGTCTTGGCGGTGCGGGGCGAGCAGTCCTCGATCAGGGCGATCTTGGCGGTGGTGCCGCCCATGTCGTAGGAGACGATCCGGTCGCGGCGATGGATCCGGGCCAGGTGCGCGGCGAAGATCGCTCCCCCGGCCGGTCCCGACTCGATCAGCCTCACCGGGAACGAGGCGGCCGCCGAGCTGCTCATCAGGCCGCCTCCGGAGTGGATCAGCAGCAGCGGGCAGACCGCACCCATGCGGCGCAGCTCAGCCTCGAGCCTCCACAGGTAGGAAGCGATGAGGGGCTGGACGTAGGCGTTGGCGCAAACCGTGTTGAACCGTTCGAACTCCCGCATCTGGGGAGACACCTCGCAGCTCAGCGACACTGCGATGTCTGGGACGGCCGCACTGAGCAGGTCGCGGAAGCGGCGCTCATGGTCGCCGTTGCGGTAGCTGTGGATGAACCCGACCGCCACCGACTCGTATCCGCCGTCCGCCAGCCGGGTGACCACCTGCCGGGCCGCGGGCTCGTCGAAGGGCAGCAGCACCTCGCCGTCGGCCCGGATCCGCTCGGGAACCACGTAGCGGTCCTTGCGCTCGATGAGGGGATCCGGCAGCACGATGTCGAGGTCGTACTGCTCGAAGCGGCTCTCGGTGCGGGTCTCGATCACGTCGCGGAATCCCGCGGTGGTCACCAGCGCGGTCCGGGCGCCGCGGCGCTCGATCAGGGCGTTGGTGGCCAGGGTCGTGCCGTGGATGATCTGCGCGATGTCCTGAAGAGCCACGCCCTCCTGGCCGACGACGGACGCGATTCCCGCGAGAATCCCCTCCTCGGGCCGCTCGTGGGTGGTGAGCACCTTGATGGACGAGAAGCGGCCGTCGTCCTGCTCGAGGGCGATGTCGGTGAACGTGCCCCCGACGTCGACCCCGATGCGGGGCGCGGCCGTGACCCGTCCCATCTCTACAGGTCCTCAACGGCGGGAAAGCCGCTGGGCGAAACGATGTCGACGGTGGCCGAGCGCTGCTGGGCCAGCATGCCGCCGTCCACCCGCAGCGTCTCGCCGGTGATGTAGCCGGCGTCGTCGGAGGCCAGGAACAGCGCAGCTCCGGTCATGTCGAGAGGCTCGCCGACCCGGCCCAGCGGCACGTTCTCGCCCCGCATCACCCTCTCGTCCACCGACATGCCGCTGGTGTCGATCGCGCCGGGCACCAGGGCATTGACCCGGACGTTGTAGGGTCCGAGGTCCAGCGCCATCGCCCGGGTGAGGGCCTCGATGCCGCCCTTGGTGGCGTCGTAGGCGGTGAACGAGCGGTGGGCCCGGGTGGCGCCGCCCGAGCTCATGTTGATGATGGCGCCGCCGCCCTGTTTGGCCATGATGCGGGCGATCGGGTGCGACACCAGGAAGTGCCCGGTGAGGTTGACGTCGATGATGCGCCGCCACCACGCCTCGCCGGCTTCGAAGAAATGCAGCATCGGGCTGATGATCGCGGCGTTGTTGACCAGCACGTCGATGCGGCCGTGCTGGGCCATCACTCCGTCGACCATGGCACCGACCTGGGCGCTGTCGGACACGTCGGCCGGAGCCGCCATGGCCTTGGCTCCGGCGTCGGTGATCGCCTGAGCGGTGCCGGCCGCAGCCTCGCCGTCGACATCGTTGGCTACGACCGCGGATCCGGCTCCGGCGAAGCGCTCAGCGATGGCCCGGCCGATGCCGCGCCCGGCCCCGGTCACCAGAACCACCTTGCCCCTCAACGAGTCGTTCACTTCATTCCCCCCGTACGGTCGCAGCGTCGAGGTTGCGAAACAAGGTGATCGTCACAGGACTCGATACCTCTCCCAGACTTCGCCCAGCCGACCGCCCTCGAGGAGGAGGCTCAGGGCGCGGTCCTCGGTGGTCGCCTTGTCGAGGGCCCGGTCGACCGCCTCGGCGACGATTGCTCTGGGCACGACGGTGACCCCGTCGATGTCACCCACTACGAGGTCGCCACCATGCACCGCCACTCCCTCGATCTCGATGGGGATGTCCCACTTGCTCAACGACACTCGACCCAAGGCATCGGTGGGCCGCGTGCCTACCGCGTGGATCGGGAAGTCGAGGGCGTCGATCTTGTCGAGGTCGCGGATCAGTCCGTCGATGATCGCTCCGCGGGCCCCCCGGCCCATCGCGGCCGCCGAGAACAGTTCTCCCCACGCCGCGGCGGGCGCGTCCGTCGCGTCGCCGACGGCCACTTCTCCGGGCCGGAGCCCGTCGATGAAGTCGATCTCGGTGCCGTAGTGGCGCGCCGGTGGCTCGTCAACGCCGAGGGTCAGGAACGTGCGGGCCCAGCCCACCAGTGTGCGACCCCGTGTCAGTCTTCGGATGCGGGGGGCGACGGTCTGGTTCCGGTAGCCGAGGGCGTCGCACACATCGCTGAACACCGCCGAGTAGGTCTTGGCTGCGATCTCGTCGAGGTCGAGGTCGGGAGGGTCGAGACGTTCGGTCATGCGTAGAGTTCGGATCCCCGTGCTCTCGGGCTCATCCCAAGGCCACCACCGCGGTGATGACCTCCACATCCTGGTACTGGCGGTGGGTCACCGAGGTCGCGTAGTGATTCAACAACCGCAGCGCCACGTCGCGCTCGACGACGGCCTCCAGCTCGTGTGCCTCTGGCTCGGACAGCAACGCAATCCGTTCCTGGAGGTTCTGAGCGCCCGATGGTGCTGCCACGAACTCTGCCTCGATGGTGGATCCGAGCAGGGTCACCGTCAGCCGCATCTGCCGATCGGGGTCATAGGCGTAGGCGTCGGATTGGATGAGCACCATGAGCGCCTCCTCGGAGACCGCGTTGAGCCTGTCCTTCACCTCCTCGCTGTCGAGAGGCAGGCTCCAAACGAACTCCCGGATCTCCTCGGCACTGAAGGAGGCCAGCGCCACGTCGAGCCGGTGCCGGCTGGTGCGCAGCTCCCGCAGCACCGCCAACGCGATCAGCACGATGCTTCCAGCCGTGAGGCCGTTCACGGCGCGGAAGTCCGTACCGTCCCACAGCAGCACAGCGGCCGCCTCGAAGACGACCGCGGTCGCGATCGGCACCCACATTCCGGAGGGCCTCCCACGCTGTCTGATGGTGCTGACCGGAAGCAACTTCCTGATCAGCAGGAACAGAACGAACACGATGTACACGACCACCAGGGCCCGCGGCACCGCCACTACCGCAGCCTGCAGTTTCGGACAGACCGCGGCCGCGAGGAACACTGCCACGATCGAGGCGCCTATCCGGCGCGGGTCGCTGCCGCTCTGCATGATCGCGGCGGGTCCCGCCGGCGAGTAGCCAAGCGGAATGGTGCCGCCGACACCGGCGAGGGCGCTCCCAGCACCGATGCGGGTGCTGGCCCGCTGCATCTCCCTGAAGTCAAGCACCGACCGCCCGGCGACGATCTGCACCAACAGCGACGAGGCGTTGGCTCTGGTGACCTGCACCAACGACAGGATCGCGAATGAGGGCACCAGCAGCGCCGCCGACGCGGCGTCGATACCACCGGCCGGGATCCACCCGGACGTAGGCAGACCGATCCATGCCGCATTCGCGACGAGGTCAGTGTCGTAGATCCCGTAGGCGGTGGCTGCGACGGCGCCGGCCGCGAGCCCCATCAGCGGCGCCCACGGTTGCAGCGCCGAGCGCCCGAACCTGTTGATCGTGTAGATGGCTACGGCGGTGAGCGCCATGCACACCGGTACCGCGCTCGTTCGAGCGCCGTCCGGTGCATCGATCACACGGGCGAGCACTGGCAGCAGGGATATGCACGCCAGCAGCACGAGGGTGATGGAGAAGTTCGGGTTGATGATCCTGCGCAGGCTTGCCAGCCGCAGCCCCGCGACGATCTGGAACACACCCGCGGCCACAACCAGCATCGCCAGCGTCGCGACTCCACCGAATTCGAGGGCCAGAATGCAGAACGGGATGCTCATCGGGTCGGCCACCACGACGTAGAGGCCCTCGGACCGCAGGAACCCCACACGCAGCATCGACGCGGCGGTAACCACCGCGCACACCACGAGCGACGCCACGACGATCCTAGACGGGTTGGCGCCCCCGCCTAGTTCCACCACCACGAGCGGCAGGAGGACTACTCGCGCGGTGGATTGAAGCGAGACCTGCGCCGCTGCGCCCAGCGCCTTCATGGTTTCACGCTCACCGGCATGCACCCGTGCGGGTCTAGAGCCGTCTTGCGATGCGATGGACCTGCACGGGCCCTAGAGGACGTCGCTTGGGTCTAGGACCCGGCACTCGCAATCTGGTCACGGAGGCTGTTGAGGCGCCCACTGACATCCTTGTGGATGTCTCCGGCAATTCGCAGGGCGCCGCTCATGGCGTTGAGGCGCTCGGTGCGGGCATCCAACGCCTTGTTGAGATCCCGGAATGCGCCGCCCGCTTCACTGTCGACTGCATCCAGGGCATTGCGGAGGGCCCCAACACGCTCGACGCGGGTGGCGAAGGCGTCGACAAGGTTGTGGAGGCGTTGCTGGGCCGTGGCACCGTCCTCGATCAGAACGTCGAGTGCCTCGATCACCGCGCCAGCGGAATCGGTTGTCGCAAGTGGCGGCGCGCCGTCGTTGATGAGAACGTCGAGTGCCTCGATCACGGCGCGAGCAGAATCGTCAGGCGTGTACTGTGACATGAAGGACCTCCTTGGTCACCGCCTTAGTCACCGCCTTGGTAAGCGGCTCTGAGCATCTTTCCACAATCCTAGCCAACTTCTATAAGGACTCTCGGCTCAACCCAGGACTTCGGTGGGATCCGCGAGGCCCGCAGCTGTGTTGGCGCGCGACGATCAGCCGGCACCATGGAATGCGGCGTGGACGTTCTCGGCCACTGCGTCGGGCAGCCAGCCCAGAGCCTTGAGCTCGCTCAGGTCGGCCCGCTGCACGGCCCTGACCCCTCCGAGCTCCTTGGTCAGGCGGGCCTTGCGCACCGGGCCGAGACCGGCGATGCCGTCGAGGGCCGAGCCCGTCATGCGCTTGCCTCGCAACGTCCGGTGGTACGAGACGGCGAAACGGTGGCTCTCGTCGCGGATGCGCTGAAGCATGTACAGGGCCTCGGACTGGCGCGGGAGTCGCACCGGCTCGGCCCTGCCCGGCACGAACACCTCCTCGAACTGCTTGGCCAGGGCCGCGGCCGGGATCTCGCCGTCGAGGCCCAGCTCCTGCAGGACCCTCACTGCCACCCCCAGCTGGCCCTTGCCGCCGTCCACCAGCAGCAGCTGCGGCGGATAGGAGAATCTCCCGTCGCGCTCGGCGACCGGCCGGGACTGCTGCTCCAGGTAGCCGCTCAGACGCCGGGTCAGCACCTCGTGCATGGCCGCGAAGTCGTCGTTGCCGGGCACCGAGCGCAGCCGGAAGCGCCGGTAGTCGGACTTCTTGGGCAGGCCGTCCTCGAGCACCACCATCGAGCCGACGTAGTCCCGCCCCGACAGGTGGCTCATGTCGTAGCACTCGATGCGCAGCGGGGCCTCGGCCAGCGCCAGATGCTCCTGGAGCTCGTTGAGGGCCCGGGCCCGGCTGTTGTGGTCGGTGCTGCGCTTGAGCCGGTGGCGGGTGAACGACTCCTCGGCGTTGCGGGTCACCGTCTCCTGGAGCGCCCGTTTGGGACCTCGCTGGGGCACGCGGACCTGCACCCGCGAGCCCCGCATCTCGGTGAGCCACTCGGTGTAGAGGCCGGCCTCGGCGGGCATGTCCGGCACCAGCACCGTCTTGGGCCAGCCCAGCGGGTTGTCGTCGAAGTAGAGCCGTTCGAGGGTCCGGCTGACCAGCTCGGCCCGGTCGAGTTCCTCGGCCTTGTCGATCATGAAGCCCCGGCGCCCCATCACCCGGCCGCGGCGCACGAAGAACACCTGCACGGCCGCTTCGAGGGCGTCCTCGACCAGGCCGATCACGTCGAAGTCCTCGCTGCGGGAGCCCACCATCTGCTGGGTCTCCACCGCCTTGCGCACCGCGTCGAGCCGGTCTCTCAGCCGGGCGGCCCGCTCGTACTCGAGCCCGTCGGCCGCCGCGGCCATCTCGGCGGTGAGGCGATCGATGACCGGGTCGGTGTCGCCCTCCAGGAAGCGCAGCAGTTCAGCCACCATCTCGGCGTAGTCGTCGGGGGTGACATCCCCCACGCACGGTCCCGAGCACTTCTCGATGTGGTACAGCAGGCAGGGCTTTCCGAGGCTGGCGTAGCGGCGGAACTTGCCGTCGGTGCAGGTGCGGATCGGGAACGTGCGCAGCAGCAGGTCGAGGGTGTCGCGGATGGCGTAGGCGTGCCCGTAGGGGCCGAAGTAGCGGTTGCCCTTGCGGCGCCGGCCCCGCATGACCATGGCGCGGGGCCATTCGTCGAGCATGGTCACGCACAGGAACGGGTAGGACTTGTCGTCGGTGTAGCGCACGTTGAACCGGGGCCGGTGGCGCTGGATCAGTGAGAACTCCAGCATCAGGGCCTCGACCTCGTTGGCCACCTGGATCCACTCCACCGACGCGGCCGCGTCCACCATCTGGCGGGTGCGCAGCGGCAGGTGCGAGCCGAAGTAGTTGTTCAGGCGCGACCGCAGGCTCTTGGCCTTGCCCACGTAGATGACCCGGCCCTCGGCGTCGAGGAACTGGTACGACCCTGGCGCGTCGGGGATGGACCCCGCCGCCGGGCGGGTCAGCGCGCCCATGCCTTGGCCCCTAGAACGTGCGCGGGTAGGTGCGAGTCCGTCACGTCGCGGCGGGGTGTCTCCCGCTCTTGTTCGCTGCGCTCACGGGCCGCTCGGGCCACGGCCTCGCCCGTATGGGGAGGATCCGCTCGCCTACTCGCTCGGCCTCTTGCTGCGTCAGCGGCGTTTGATCGCGCTCTCCCGTCAAAGCAACAAGGCAACGCGACAACAGCGCCAGCTAGCACAACATTGAGCGCAAGTAGCGGCCGGTGTGGCTCTCGGGGACCTCGGCCACCTGCTCGGGGGTGCCCTCGGCCACGATACGGCCCCCGCCCGAGCCGCCCTCGGGCCCCAGGTCGATGAGCCAGTCGGCCGTCTTGACCACGTCCAGGTTGTGCTCGATCACCACCACGGTGTTGCCCTGGTCGACCAGCCGGCCCAGGACTCCCAGCAGCTTGCGCACGTCCTCGAAGTGGAGCCCGGTGGTGGGCTCGTCGAGGATGTACATGGTGTGGCCGGTGGAGCGCTTGGCCAGCTCGCTGGAGAGCTTCACCCTCTGGGCCTCCCCGCCCGACAGCGTGGGGGCGGGCTGGCCCAGGCGCACGTAGCCGAGCCCGACGTCGACCAGGGTGCCCATGTGGCGGGCTATGGCCGGCTGGTTGGCGAAGAAGTCCCTCGCGTCGGCGCACGGCATGTCGAGCACCTCGGCGACGTTGCGGCCCTTGAAGGTCACCTCCAGGGTGTCGCGGTTGTAGCGCTTGCCCTTGCACACCTCGCAGGGCACGTACACGTCGGGCAGGAAGTGCATCTCGATGCGGATGGTGCCGTCGCCGCGGCAGGCCTCGCAGCGCCCGCCCTTGACGTTGAACGAGAACCTCCCCGGCATGTATCCCCGCACCCGGGACTCGGCGGTGTTGGCGAACAGCTTGCGGACATGGTCGAACACGCCGGTGTAGGTGGCCGGGTTGGACCGGGGGGTGCGCCCGATGGGCGACTGGTCGATGGCGATGACCTTGTCGAGATGGCCGGCGCCGTCGATGCGGGTGTGGCGCCCGGGCGGGGTCTTGGACCGGTAGACGTGCTGCATCAGGGCCCGGTGCAGGATCTCGTTGACCAGCGACGACTTGCCCGACCCCGACACCCCGGTGACGCACACGAAGCGCTGCAGGGGGAAGGCCACGTCGATGTCGGCCAGGTTGTTCTCGCGGGCGCCGCGCACCACCAGGCGGGTTCCGTCGCCGAGGCGGCGCATCTGCGGCACCTCGATGCGCCGGCTGCCCGACAGGTACTGCCCGGTGATGGAGTCCTCCACGTCGAGCAGGCCGTCGAGCGATCCCGAGTGCACGATGGTCCCGCCGTGCTCGCCTGCACCCGGGCCGATGTCGACCACATGGTCGGCGACCCGGATGGTCTCCTCGTCGTGCTCCACCACCATCACCGTGTTGCCCAGGTCGCGCATGCGCAGCAGCGTGTCGATCAGGCGCCGGTTGTCGCGCTGGTGCAGCCCGATGGACGGCTCGTCCAGCACGTACAGCACCCCGACAAGGCCCGAGCCGACCTGGCTGGCCAGCCGGATGCGCTGGGCCTCGCCCCCGGCGAGGGTGGCGGCGCTGCGCGAGAGGTTGAGGTAGTCGAGGCCGACGTCGAGCAGGAAGCCGAGCCGGGCCCGGATCTCCTTGAGGACCTGCTCGGCGATCATCGTGTCGCGGTCGTCGAGGCGCAGCTCGGCGAGGGTCTTGGCCGCATCGGCGATCGACATGGCGCACAGTTCGTGGATGTTGCGACCGTCCACGGTCACGGCCAGCGACAGCGGGTTGAGCCGGGCGCCGCCGCAGTCCGGGCAGGGAACCTGGCGCATGTAGCCCTCGATGTTCTCCCGGGCCGAGTCGCTCTCGGACTCGTTGTGGCGGCGCATCAGGTGCAGGACGATGCCCTCGTAGCGGGCCTGGTACACCCGGCGGCGGCCGAACCGGTTCTGGTAGCGCACCTGCACCCGTCCGGTGACGCCCTTGGCGTAGAGGAGCAAGTCGTGCTGGCGCTGGGTCAGTTCGCGCCACGGCACGTCGCGGGGGATGCCGTACTCCTCGCAGACCGCTTGAACCAGGCGCGGGTAGTAGCGCGACCGGCTGTCGGACCAGGGTGTGATCGCCCCGCCGGCCAGAGTGGCGTCGGGGTCGGGGACCACCAACTGGGGATCGACCTCGAACACGGTGCCAAGGCCGTCGCAGTGGGAGCACGCCCCGTAAGGCGAGTTGAACGAGAAGTTGCGGGGGGCCAGCTCCTCGAAGGACTTGCCGTCGGAGGGCCGGGCCAGGTGCTGGCTGAACACGATCCGCCGGGACTCTCGAGCATCCCCGGAGCCGGTGTCGTCCCCAACGCCCGCGCCATCTCCGGCGCCCGCGTCATCCGGCCGCGGCACGATCTCGATCTCGGCTATGCCGTCGGCCAGGCGCAGGGCGGTCTCCACCGAGTCGGTGAGTCGGCGCTCGACGCCCTCGCGCAGCACCAGCCGGTCCACGACGACGGCGATGTCGTGCATCTCGTAGCGGGCCAGCTCCAGGCCGTCGGCACCCCCGGAGAGGCCGGTGGCGCCGGCCAGGTCGGCCAGCTCGATCAGCTCCCCGTCGACTATGGCCCGGGCGTAGCCCTGCGAGGCCAGATCGGTCAGCAGGGTGTCGTAGGTGCCCTTGCGGCCCCGGACCACCGGGGCCAGCACCTGGAAGCGGGTGCCGGGCTCCATCTCCAGGATCCGGTCGACGATCTGCTGGGGGGTCTGGCGGATGAGCCGCTCGCCGGTCTCGGGGTCGTGGGGCACGCCGACACGGGCGTACAGCAGCCGCAGGTAGTCGTAGACCTCGGTGATGGTGCCGACGGTCGAGCGGGGATTGCGTGACGCGCTCTTCTGGTCTATGGAGATGGCCGGGGACAGGCCCTCGATGAAATCGACATCGGGCTTGTCCATCTGGCCCAGGAACTGCCGGGCGTAGGCCGACAGCGACTCCACGTAGCGGCGCTGGCCCTCGGCGTAGATGGTGTCGAACGCAAGCGAGCTCTTTCCGGAGCCCGACAGCCCGGTGATCACGATGAGCTGATCCCGAGGAAGGTCGAGGTGAACGTCCTTGAGGTTGTGCTCGCGCGCCCCCGAGATCACCAGCCGCTCAGCCACGTTCAGACTCTACCCGCTGGGCTTGTCCGTGCAGCGAACGCCTGTTCGTTGAGCTCGGATCAGCCGACGGTACAATCGGAGGCAAGACTTGAGAGGGCGCTCGGCGCAGAGGGAGGCCCAATGAGGACTGGTGCAAAGGAGCTCGCGGAACTCGTGGCTACCGCTAGAGAGGCCACCGCGGAGCTTGATGATGCTGATCTACGGCGGACCGCGTTCGAGCGAGTGCTCGATCATCTCCTTCGAAACGGCGACAACAAGGAGTCGCAAGGCGCCAGCGTCGGCTCGGCGCCACGGCCGGCGGTTCCCGATGTCGCTGCTGCCGACCACGCGGACCAGGTCTTCGCCGACGAGCAACAGCGTGTCGACGTGGTCGCCCGCTACTTCAAGATCGAGCCCGATGACGTCGGCCATATATTTGACCTGTCGAGCGAGGAGCCTGAACTGGCCATCCACAGCAGCAAGCTGGATGCCCAGAAATCACCGGCGGTACGGGAGATTGGCCTCCTGATCGCGGGAGCGCGGACGGCCCTAGGAAGGGATACGGCAACGTCCCACATCAAGTCGGCGGCCGACCACTACGGCCGGCTGGACACCGGCAACTTCATGAAGACACTCGGCGCCATGCCGGAGATCTCGGTCCTGGGAAGGCCAGGGTCCCCCAATCGGGTCGTCCGTATGAAGGCGCTGGGGGCGGAGGTATCTCAAACTCTGGCTCAGCGGCTTCTCAGTGAGTGACTCTGCTGGAGAGGTCGCTCAGCCATCTGAGCCGGCGGGAGTTGCGAGGCCGTGCTGGCCTCACCTGATCCACCTTCACCGCGAGTTGGACTCAGCCTGGAACCTCTATGTCGACGAGTACTACGACGAGGCGGTGCATAAGGCCTCGCAACGCTTCGCGAATCGTGCGAAAGAGCTGACCAACCGCCCCGACCTCGACGGCTCGGCGCTAATGGAGCAAGCCTTCTCCGCGCAGAGCCCGTTACTGGAGTTCAGCGACCGCGGGACGTTGATCGAGCGCGACGAGCACGATGGGTACCGGTTTCTTGCTGTGGGCTTGACCCGGGCGCTGCGGAACGTCCTGTCGCACACAGACTCCTACGGACTGGACGAAGAGACCGCGCTAGAGTGGCTCACTTTCATCAGCGCCATGCATCGTCGGCTAGATCAGGCGCAGCAGGTGACAGCTCCGCAAGGACAGTAATCGCTGTCTCCGCGCAAGCGCTGAGGGTCAGTGCCAGAGGGCTACCGCGTAAGTGGTGTTGTCGTTGAGGCCCAGGCTGCGGGCCTCGTTCAGGATGTGCGCGGCGATGTCCTCGGCGGTCTCTGCGCCGGTTCCGCACGCTGCTCCGATGCCGCCGGTCGCGGAGTCGTCCGACAGCCATTCGACGCCGTGGGTGTAAACGAAGGGCTCCCAGCCGCCGTCGCTGGCCAGGATCACCGCGTCGGGCTGGGTTCCGTCGCCGGACTCCCCGACAATCTCCACCTCCACAAGCCCGGTGCCTGCGCTGGCATCGGTAGGCGGCATGCCCAGGCAGATCTCGATGCTGCCGCCCGGGATGCGGTGAGGGCGGCCGCAGCAGAACCCGCGGAACCCGTCGGGCTCCTCAGTGGCGATGAACGGCAGGGTGTCGCCCATCCAGCCGATGAGCAGGCCTCCTTCGGGCGTCCAGGCGGCCACGGTCAGGGTGCTCATCGGGAACATGAACAGCGGCAGGTTCCGCTGCCATGACTCCGGCCCCGTCAGCGCGAGCACCCGCTCGTTGGCCTCCCCGAAGGCGACCGCCATCTCGTCGGGGCCGGCGATCCGCCGGGGCAGGCCCTCGATTGCAGCCTGGGCGGCCTCGTCGCCCCGGGTGTGCCCGCCCAGCCCGTCGGCCACCGCGATGACCCAGCTCCCGTCGCCATCCGACACTGTCGCCAAGGCCCGGTCCTCATTCACCCGCCGAGGCCCGATGTCGCTCACTGCCGCGACCGAAGCAATCTGCTCCGAACGTCTCTCGGGCTCACCCACGCCACGATCATGCCACTCATGCCACTGCGAAGCCGTCGGAGACTGATATTGGGCGCTCTCCGCCGGGCGTTGGGGCCGGTGCCCGAGTGCCTTGGCAGGGCCGCGTCGTGAACAGGTTGGTCTGGGGTCCTGACACCGAGCGCTGGCGTACCGCTAAGCCATCGCGAAGAGCGGTTCAGCTTCCGCCGGGGTGGTTTCGCTCTGGCGGCGACGTGAACCGCCGCACCCCCGTGAGTGGGGCGGTCCGTGAATCGGAGGCGGGTCGGGAGCGCGGGCCGGGCCGTGGCGGATGCGTTCCGGGGGTGCGATCGTGTGCAGGTCGCCGCTGGGCACGACTCGCCAGCCGTGGTGGTGGACCTTGTCGTGGCATCCCCAGCACAGCAGCATCAGGTTGTCGATGTCGGTGGGACCGCCTTGGGACCTGGGCCGGATGTGATGAGCCTGGCACACGGCATGGTGCTCGCCACAGCCCCCGCATCCGCCGTAGCGGGCGATCAGCACCGCCACCTGTGCCGCGAACGACTTCGACTCCGACAGCACCCGCCGCGCGTCCACGGTCGAGGCGTTCCCGGAATTGACCAGGCGGATCAACTCCGCCAGCCCGTCCCGCACCCGCTGCGCTGCTTCCAACTTCATGGTCACATCATGCCATAGGGGTGCGATATCTGTCAAGTATTTATAATCAATATCCATCAGCTACAGTTAGTATCCAGATCAACTTCTGGACATCTGAGGAGGAACCTGATGACGGGCACCATCCCCTTCGGTCGCGACTCGTGGGTTGCGGTGAATCTGTATTCGATGCGCACCGACGGACGCCAGACGCTGACCCTCGACGGTGTGCCGCCGCCCAACTACAGCCCGCAGCGCACCGTGGACTACCTCGACAGGTACGAGAACGGGCCCCACGAACTCGGCATCGGCGGGACGTTCTACCTGATCAAGACCAACGAGCCCCCACCGCCGGATCTGGTCTCGGCACTGGTGGAGGCCTTGAATGCCCGAGGCCGCGGCCGCTGGCTCAGAGTCGTGCGCGAGCCCGTGCGCAGGCACACGTTCCAACTCTGGGACGAAGAGGGGAATCTCCTCGATGACGAGCGCCCCAAGTGCACCTGCGGAGGCGGCATCGCCGTGGACCCCGATTCAGTGGTCTGCTGGTCCGGCGCCGAGATCTTCGAAGCAACCTGAATGGTTAGCCGCGGATCTCGGCCAGTTCCCGGCGTAGGTCCTTGATCTCGTCCCGCAGGCGGGCCGCGTACTCGAAGCGCAGGTCGCCGGCAGCCTCCCGCATCTCCTCGTCCAGCGTGCGGATCAGGCGCTCCAGCTCGGCGTCGGGCAGGTCGCCCAGGTCGGGGCCGTCCCGGCGCCGCCGGGCCTCGGCCAGCCCTCCCCCGCGCTCGCCGCCCACGTCGGCATCGGGCACCGGCGCGCCGTCGCGGTCGGGGCGGATCATGGCCAGGATGTCGGTGACCGCCTTGCGGATCGTGGTCGGATCGATGCCGTGGGCCTCGTTGTGGGCCTGCTGGAGGCCCCGGCGGCGGTTCGTCTCCGAGATGGCCCGCCGCATCGAGTCGGTCACCTCGTCGGCGTACATGATCACCTGGCCGTCGACGTTGCGGGCCGCCCGCCCGATGGTCTGGATCAGCGACGTCTCGCTGCGCAGGAAGCCCTCCTTGTCGGCGTCGAGGATGGCCACCAGCGACACTTCGGGCAGGTCCAGGCCCTCCCGCAGCAGGTTGATCCCCACCAGCACGTCGAACTCCCCCAGCCGCAGGTCTCGCAGGATCTCGATGCGCTGGATGGTGTCGACCTCGCTGTGCAGGTAGCGGACCCGCAGGCCCCGCTCCAGCAGGTACTCGGCCAGGTCCTCGGCCATCTTCTTGGTGAGGGTGGTCACCAGCACCCGCTGGTCCCGCTCGGTCCTAGCCGAGATCTCCTCCAGCAGATCGTCGATCTGGCCCTTGGTCGGCTTCACCACCACCTCGGGGTCCACCAGGCCGGTGGGCCTCACGATCTGCTCGACCACCTGGTCCGAGACGTCGAGCTCGTAGGCGCCGGGCGTGGCCGACATGAAGATCACCTGGTTGAGCCGGGTCATGACCTCGTCGAAGCGCAGCGGGCGGTTGTCGGCGGCCGACGGCAGCCGGAAGCCGTGGTCGATCAGGGTCTCCTTGCGGCTGCGGTCGCCCTCGTACTGGCCGTGCAGCTGGGGCACGGCCACATGCGACTCGTCGATCACCATCAGGAAGTCCGACGGGAAGTAGTCGAGCAGCGTGTAGGGCGACTCGCCCGGGCCCCGGCCGTCGATGGGCGCCGAGTAGTTCTCGATGCCGTTGCAGTAGCCCAGCTCGGCCATCATCTCCAGGTCGTAGCTGGTGCGCATCTGCAGGCGCTGGGCCTCCAGCAGCTTGCCCTCGGCCTCGAAGTGGGCCAGGCGCTCGGCCAGCTCGGCCTCGATGCGCCCGACGGCGGCCTCCATGCGGGCCGCGCTGGTGGCGTAGTGGGTGGCCGGGAACACCACCAGGTCCTCCAGGGTCTCGAGCCGCTCGCCGGTCAGGGGATCGACCACCGTGATCCGCTCCACCTCGTCCCCGAAGAGCTCCACCCTCACCAGGGTCTCGTCGTAGGCGGGATGGATCTCGATGGTGTCGCCCCGCACCCGGAACTTGCCCCGCACCAGGTTCATGTCGTTGCGCTCGTACTGCATGTCCACCAGGCGCCGCAGGATCGAGCGCTGGTCGTACTCGCCGCCCTCGTGCAGCACCAGCAACTGCGTCTCGTACTCCTCAGGTGATCCCAGCCCGTAGATGGCCGACACCGACGCCACCACGATCGTGTCGCGGCGGGTGAGCAGGGCCGAGGTGGCCGAGTGGCGCAACCGGTCGATCTCGTCGTTGACCGACGAGTCCTTCTCGATGTAGGTGTCGCTGGCCGGCATGTACGCCTCGGGCTGGTAGTAGTCGTAGTAGCTGACGAAGTACTCCACCCGGTTGTGGGGGAACAGCTCCCGCAGCTCGTTGGCCAGCTGGGCGGCCAGCGACTTGTTGGGGGCCAGCACCAGCGTGGGCCGCTGGGCCTGCTCGATGGTCCAGGCGATGGTGGCGCTCTTGCCCGAGCCGGTGATGCCCAGCAGCGTCTGGAACCGGTGCCCGGCGGCTACCCCCTCGGCCAGCGCCTCGATGGCCTTGGGCTGGTCGCTGGCGGGCTCGAACGGGGCCACCACCTCGAAGGCCCGCCGGTCGCTGGGAACGGTCACCGGCGGCATGTCACCCCGCTCCTGCTCGCTTCGCTCACGGGCCGCTCGGACGCCACTGGCTCTCCCGCTCCTGCTCGCTTCGCTCACGGGCCGCTCGGGCCCTGCGCGGCCGATGGTACCGGCGGGGGCGGAGGATCAGCCGAGGGAGGCCGCCCAGCGGTAGCAGGCGTCGATCTGAGACTCGAGGTCCTCGACGGTGCCGTTGTTGTCGATCACGAAGTCGGCCACCTCCAGGCGCGACTGGCGGCTGGCCTGGTTGGCGATACGGGCCCGGGCGTCGTCGTCCGACAGGCCCCGCTGGGCCACGAGGCGCTGCACCGCCACCTCGGGGTCTGCGTCCACCACCACGATGCCGGCCAGGTCGCGGTAGCGCGACGCGATCGGCTCCCCGTCGGGGCGGACCAGCAGCGGGATGTCGAGCACCACCACCGCGCCGGGCGACTGCTCGGCGGCCGCGGCCCTGCGCTTGGCCATCTCGGTGCCCACCGCGGGATGGACGATGGAGTTGAGGGCGGCCAGCTCGTCGGTGTCCTTGAACACCACCGCGGCCACCGCGGCCCGGTCGAGGGTGCCGTCGGCGGCCACCACGCTCGGTCCCCAGCGGGCCACGATGGCGTCGAACACCGGCTCGCCGGGCCGCTGAAGGTCTCTTACGATCTCGTCGGCGTCGATGAGGATCGCGCCCCGCTCGACCAGCCCGGCGCCCACCGTCGACTTGCCGGCGCCGATCCCCCCCGTCAGTGCGATCTCAGGCAGAGGTCAGGTCTCGTCGGCGGTGACGTCGGAAGCCTCGTCGGCTGCGGTCTCGAACCCGTCTCCGGCTGATCCCGGATCGGCGTCCTCGCCCTCGTCGTCGACATAGTCCTCGCCGGCCTCGGAGAAGTAGTCCTCCCAGGCCTGCTGGCCCTCGGAGCCGCCGGTGCCGATGTAGTTGCCCTCTTCGTCGTAGGCGTGGTCACCGAAGTGCTCCTGGTACTCGGCCGCGACCACGCCGCCCTCGGCGGCCTGCTTGATCGAGAGGCTGATGCGGCGGCGCTGCAGGTCGAGGTCGATGATCTTCACCCACAGCTCCTCGCCGGGAGTGACGACCTGCTCGGGAAGCTCCACATGGTGCGCAGACATCTCCGAGATGTGGACCAGGCCCTCGATGCCGTCGCCGACCTGCACGAACGACCCGAAAGGCACCAGCTTGGTGATGCGACCGTAGACCAGCTCCCCCACCCGGTGGCTGGCCGCGAACTCCTGCCAGGGATCCTGCTGGGTGGCCTTGAGCGACAGGCTGATCCGCTCCCGCTCCAAGTCCACTTCCAGCACCTGGACGTCGATGCGGTCACCGGCCGACACCACCGCGCTCGGGTGGTCGACGTGCTTCCAGGACAGCTCCGACACGTGGACGAGCCCGTCCATGCCGCCGAGGTCGACGAAGGCGCCGAAGTTCACCACCGACGACACGACGCCGCTGCGGATCTCGCCCGGCCGGAGGTTGTCGAGGAAAGCCTCCCGCTGCTCTCGCTGGGTCTCCTCCAGCCACGCCCGTCGGCTCAGGACCACGTTGTTGCGGTTCTTGTCGAGCTCGATGATCTTGGCGTCGAGCTCGCGGCCCACGTAGGGCTGAAGGTCGCGCACCCGGCGCAGCTCCACCAGCGAGGCCGGCAGGAAGCCCCTCAGGCCGATGTCGACGATCAGCCCGCCCTTGACGACCTCGATCACGAGTCCCTTGACCGCGGCGTTGGCCTCTCGCTGCTCCTCGATCCGCCCCCACGCCCGCTCGTACTGGGCCCGCTTCTTGGACAGGACCAGCCGGCCCTCCTTGTCCTCGCGGGTGATCACCAGGGCCTCGATCTCCTCGCCCAGCGCGACCACCTCGCCTGGGTCGATGTCGTGGCGGATGCTCAGCTCCCGGGCCGGAATGACGCCCTCGGACTTGTAGCCGATGTCGAGCAGGACCTCTTCCTTGTCGATGCGGACGACGGTGCCCGCCACGATCTGGCCGTCCTCGACGACCACCATGGTTGAGGCGTAGGCGTCGTCGAGGCTGATGTCGCCGAGATCGTCCTCGACGATCTGGCGCGGGATGTAGGTGCCGTCCTCGGCGAAGGTGCCCATGTCGGCGGGCGGTGTCGGGTCGAGGATGGCGGTTGCGGTGTCGGTCACGGTGTCTTTCCGGGCAGGGTCTGTAGGCGGTTGGGACCCAGTGAGGCTACCGGCGGAGCGCCCGAGTTGTTCCCGCCTCGGCACGTGAGCCGTTCTGTGTGCAGAAACCCGCCGTATGGGCGGGAAAGTGCACACAGAACCTGGTCGGGCCTATCCCTTGGCTCCGGCCCAGGTGCTGGCCACCTGGAGGTCGACCTCCAGGGGCACCCGCAGCTCGAAGGCGCCCCGCATGACGTCTCGGGTCAGCTCCGAGGCCGGCCCGGTCTCGGCGTCGGGAGCCTCCAGGATGATCTCGTCGTGGACCTGCAGCACGATGCGCGACTCCAACCCGTCGGCTTCCAGGGCCCGCTGGAGGCGCACCAGCGCCACCTTGAAGATGTCGGCTGCCAGCCCCTGAATGCCCGCGTTCATGGCCTGGCGCTCGCCGGCCTGGCGCAGCCGAACGTTGGGGCTGGCCAGCTCGGGGATCTGCCGGCGGCGGCCGAACAGGGTCTCGGTGTAGCCCTTGCTGCGGGCCTCGGCCACGGTGCGGTCCATGTACTGGCGCACGGCGGGGAACGCCTCGAAGTAGGCGTCGAGAATCTCGGCCGCCTCGCCGGTGGCGATGTTGAGCCGCTGGGCCAGGCCGTAGGCCTCCATCCCGTAGGCGAGCCCGTACGACACCATCTTGGCCTTGGCCCGCTCCTCGACTCCCACATCCGGCGGCTCCATGTCGAACACCCGGGCCGCGGTGGCGGTGTGGATGTCGTCGCCGGCCTCGAAGGCCGAGATCAGCCCGGGGTCCTCGGCGAGGTGGGCGATGCAGCGAAGCTCGATCTGGTCGTAGTCGGCCACCAGCAGCTTGCAGCCGCCGGGAGCCACGAACGCGGTGCGGAAGACCCGGCCGCGCTCGGACCGCACCGGGATGTTGTGCAGGTTGGGCGCGTCGGAGCTGAGCCGGCCGGTGCGGGCCACCGTCTGGTTGAAGGTGGCCCGGATGCGCTCGTCCGGGCCGATCTCGGCCAGCAGGCCGACGCCGTAGGTGGAGCGCAGCTTCTCCACCTCGCGGTAGCCGAGCAGGTGGTCCACGATGGGGTGCTCGCCCCGGAGCTTCTCCAGGGACTGCGCGTCGGTCGAGTAGCCGGTCTTGGTGCGCTTGGTGGGGGTGAGTCCGAGATCTTCGAAGAGAACCTCGGCCAGCTGCTTGGGCGAGTTCACGTTGATGGGACGGCCCGCGTCGGCCAGGACCTGGCCGCGCAGTTGCTCGGCTTCGGTGTCGAGCTCGTCGCGGATCTGTTCCAGGACGGAGCGGTCCACCCCGATCCCGATGTGCTCCATGCGGGCCAGCACCCGCACGAGCGGTACCTCCACCTCGTCGTTGAGGCTCTCCAGACCTTGCGCGGCAAGCGCCTCCCGCAGCGGTGAGACCAGGCGGTCGATGGCCAGCGCGGTCCATCCGGCATGATCGTGGGGCTCGATGGAGTCGCCGTCGAGGTCCAGCCGCCCCTCCTGGGGGGCATGGGAGGGTGGGTCGATGCCGGCGTAGCGGCCGGCCAGGTCGCTGAGGTCATAGCGGGCGTCAGCCGGGTCGAGGAGGTAGGCCGCCAGCATGGTGTCGATCACCGGGTCGCGCATGTCGATGCCGCGGTCCAGCAGCGGGCGCATCAGGGCTTTGGCCCCGTGAGCGGCCAGCGGGCGGCTCGTGCCGCCGTCGGCGCCGGCGACCGGCCCGGACAGGAGGTCGGCGAGCGCCGCCGCCACGCGGGCGTCGTCGAGGAGGGGACCGCCGACGAACGCCACCTGGCCGGCGGCCGCATCGACCACCCACGCCAGACCACCGTCGAGCCCCCCGGTTGGAGCGGCCAGCGCCAGCGGCGGGGCCGACGCTCCCGGCGCGGCCGCGGCCCGCAGGGCTTCGGCTGCCGCCGCGGGGGTTTCCAGCACCCGGACGTCAGCCACGAGGGTCCTTGCGGCCGGGTCCGTCCCGGTCTTGCCGTCGTCGCCGAGAGCTTCACCGAGGGCCTCGGCCAGGCGAGTGTGCAGGGTGCGGAACTCCAGGAAGTCGAACAGCTTGCGCACCGCCTGCGCGTCCACCTCGCCGAGGGCGAGATCGTCGAGTCGGGCTTCCAGCGGCACGTCGCGCACGAGCACCATCACCTCGGCGTTGGTGCGCACCTGCTCCTCTGCGGCCCCGAGGTTCTCTCGCAGCTTGGGCGTGAGGTCGTCCAGCGAGGCGAAGATGCCGTCGAGGCCGCCCTTGGTGTTGACCAGCTTGGCCGCGGTCTTCTCCCCTACGCCGGGCACTCCGGGGAGGTTGTCGCTGTTGTCGCCCCTCAGAGCCGCGTACTGCACGTAGTCGGCGGGTTTCACGCCGGTGCGCTCCAGAATCCCGGCCTCGTCGTACAGCTTGTAGTCGGACACGCCCCGCACGTTGTAGAGCACCTTCACCCAGGGGTCCTCCACCAGCTGGTAGGTGTCGCGGTCGCCGGTGACCACGATCACGTCGTCGCCGGCGTCACGACCCTCGGTGGCCAGGGTGGCGATCACGTCGTCGGCTTCGAAGCCGGGGGCATCGACGGTGGGCACGGCCAGGGCCTCCAGAACCTCCCGGACCAGTCCCATCTGCTGGCGCAGGATGTCGGGTGCGGAGTCGCGGGTGCCCTTGTAGGTGGGGACCATCTCGTGCCTGAAGGTCGGCTCGGGACGGTCGAAGGCGACCACCACCTTGTCGGGCTGGTGGTCGCGCCACAGGTTGATCAGCATCGACGTGAAGCCGAACACCGCGTTGGTGATCTGGCCCGAGGCAGTGGCCATGTCGGTGGGCAGGGCGAAGAAGGCCCGGTAGGCCAGCGAGTTGCCGTCGATCAGCATCACCTTCGCCATAGCGGAGAATCTACGGCAACTGTGACGATCTGAGGAGAGTCAGGGAGAGACGCGGTCCTCGAGAACGTCCATGGCCACCTCCCGCATGGTGCGGCGCTGCGACATGGCGGTGCGCTGGATGAACACGTAGGCGTCCTGCTCGCTCATCTCGTGGTCGTCGATGAGCTGCCCCTTGGCCCGGTCGAGGAGCTTGCGCACCTCCAGGCGATCTTCCAGATCGCCGACCCGGCCCTCGAGTGCTTCCATCTCCCTGAAGCGGGCCAGGGCCAGCTCCACCGCGGGGACCAGGGCGTCGCGCCGGTACGGCTTCACGAGATAGGTCATGGCTCCGGCCTCACGGGCCTGCTCGATCAGCTCGCGCTGGCTGAAGGCGGTGAGGATCACCACCGCCGTGCCCCGCTGCGGCGCGATCAGCCGGGCGGCCTCGATCCCGTCGAGGCCGGGCATCTTCACGTCGAGTATGGCCACGTCGGGACGGTGCTCGGCCACCAACCCGACCGCCTCGTCACCCCGGCCGGTGTCGGCCACCACGTCGAAGCCCTCCTCGCGCAGGGTCTCGACCAGGTCGAGGCGGATAATGGACTCGTCCTCGGCCACCAACACCCGGACCGCGTCCTGCGGGCCAGCGCTCATGATGCGCTGAACCGATCCAGCAGGGCGTCCTGGTCGGCCTCGAGGCGGACGATGCGCTCCGCGATCTCGTCGCGGTGGCGGCGGAGCCTCTCGGCGTGCCGGCTGGCCTCCCGGTACTCGCGCTCCGCGATCGGCGTCTCCGATACCAGTGCTCGCAGGCGGCTCTCGTCGGCCTCGTCGCTGACCTGCAGAAGCTGCTCCTCGCACACGAGCAGATCGGTCCTCAGGGCGCTCAACTGCCGTCCGATTCCCCGCAGACGACGCTCGATCCGGTCCCGGGACATGCAACCCAGTCTAGAAGGTGCTGCATGGCGCCCTGCCTTAGGTGGCCTGCTTTCTTTGAATTATTCTGTAAATACCACCAAATAATGTATTTTTCACTAATTCTAGTGAGTTATCATGGCGGGTGGCGATACCGTAGCGGCAGATGTCAACACGCAGCCAAGCAGCCGATCCGCCGGCGGCGGAGAGCGCCGAGAGCGAGGTGCTCGCCCTGATGGCCCAACAGCACGGGCTCGTCTCGCGAGCGCAGGCACTGGCGGCCGGCATGACCATTGGTCAGGTGTACTGGCGTGTGCGTACGGGCCGGTGGATGCGTACGGCGCCCAGCGTGTACCGGAGCGCGGCGGTGCCGCCCACGCCCCGATCGAGGCTGCTGGCCGCCTGCATCGCATACGAGGCCCTGGCCAGCCACCGATCCGCCGCCGCCCTTCTGGGCATTGACGGCTATTGGCTCGACAAGGCGGAGATCGTGGTCGCCACGGGCCGGGTCAGCCGGGTGCCGGGGGTACGACTCCATCACTCGTCCCAGATGGGTCTCGCCCGCCTCGTGGTCCGGGACGGGATTCCCTGCACGGATCCAGCCAGGACCGTCCTCGACCTGGCCGGCGTGGTGAGCCGGAAACGCCTGGACGGTACCATCGACGCCGTTCTGCGAGACGGGCTCCTGCGGCTCCGCGACCTGTGGGCGGTGTTGGCATTGCACGCAAGGCCGGGACGCAACGGCACTGCCGCGCTTCGGACCGCGCTCGAGGCCCGTGCTGTCGAAGGCGGCGTCCCGTTGAGCGACTGGAGCCGGATGGTGGCGGATCTGCTGGAGGGCTACGGCCTGCGCCGCCCGTGTTTCGAGCATCGGGTCGAGGACGCCAGCGGTGCTCTGGTGGCCCAGGTCGATCTCGCCTATCCAGCCGAGCGCCTGGCCATCGAGCTCGACAGCGTGAAGTGGCACTTCAACCTGAAGTCATTCATGGAGGATCCCAGGCGTCGCAACGCGACGACGCTCGCCGGGTGGACCGTCCTGGCGTTCACGTGGGACGACTATGCCAAGCGTCCCGACGCGCTGTGCGCCGCGGTGGACGCCGCGCTCAGCCGACGGGCTGGCTGACCGTCCCCGAGCCCGGCGGGAACCCTTCGTGTTGCTTGGCCCCGACAGCTGACTTCGTCCCGCCTTCTTCTTGCTTTTTCGCGATTGGCACCAATCAGCGCAACTATTGCTGTAAATGGAGCTGCTGTTCGATCTGGTGGAGAACCTCGTAGCAGGGCAGCACCGAGGCCACGCTGGCGACCGGCTCGCGCCCTTCGACGATGGCTGCGATGAAGTCGCGGTCCTGGAGCTCGATGCCGTTCATCGAGACGTCCATGCCGGAGACGTCCATGGGTTCCTCGTTGCCGGTCACCAGATCGTCGTAGCGGGCGATGTAGGTGCCGGTGTCGCCGATGTAGCGGAAGAACGTCCCGAAGGGTCCGTCGTTGTTGAACGACAGGGCCAGGGTGCACAGCTGGCCGGCCCCGGTGAGGAGCTGTATCGACATGTCCATGGCGATGCCGAGCTCGGGGTGGGTGGGTCCCTGCATGGCCTGGGCTGTGACGACGGGGCTGCCGGTCTGGTACTGGAACAGGTCGACGGTGTGGGCGGCGTGGTGCCACAGGAGGTGGTCGGTCCAGCTGCGGGGCTCGCCCAGGGCGTTGGTGTTGGTGCGCCGGAAGAAGAACGTCTGCACATCCATGTGCTGGATCGAGAACTCGCCGGCCCCGATGCGGTTCCGTACCCACTGATGGCTGGGGTTGAACCGGCGGGTGTGCCCGCAGGCCGCGACCCGGCCCGAGCGCTGCTGTGCCTCCACGACGGCACGGCCATCGGCCAGGTTGTCACACAGCGGAATCTCGACTTCGACGTGCTTGCCGGCCTCCAGGCACGCGATGGCCTGTTCGGCGTGCAGCGGGGTGGGGGTCGCCAGTATCACCGCGTCGATGCCGTCGTCGGCCAGCACCGCGTCCAGGCTCGTCTCGACCCGCTCGATGCCGTGGGCGTCGGCCGCCTTGCGGGCCGCGCCCTCCACCGGGTCCACGACCGCCACCACCTCGGCTCCCGGTATCAGCACGAGGCCGTCCAGGTGCTTTTTCCCGAACGCGCCCACGCCGGCCATCGCCACCGTAACCATCTCGCATCACTCCCTCGGTTGCTGGATCCCGGCGGGCGCAATTCCGACATCGGTGCGCGACTCTGGCATCCTCTTGACGCGCCCAGCGGGCGCTCGCCGAGCAGTATGTCGGCCCGAACCACGACTAGCACCCGGAGCACCATGGCACTAGAGAAGCCGTATCTCGACATTCCCGGGACGACCATCTTCGACACCGATCAGGCTGCGAAGGGCTATCACCTCAACCAGTTCGCCATGTCGTTGATGCGGGCCGAGAACCGTGAGCGGTTCAAGGCCGATGAGGACGCCTATCTCGACGAGTGGCCCATGACCGGCGAGCAGAGGCAGGCTGTTCGGGACCGGGACTACAACCGCATGATCGAGCTTGGCGGCAACATCTACTTCGTGGCCAAGGTCGGCGCCACCGACGGGCTCAACTACGTGCAGATCGTGAGCTCGATGACCGAGAACGACGCCGAAGCCCACGCCGAGATGATGATCGGCGGCGGCCGCTCACCCGACGGGAACCGCTACCTGCACGAGTGGGAGCACAGGGACTGACCATGGCCAGGATCACGGCCAGCGTCTACACCAGCCACGTGCCCGCCATCGGCGTGGCCATGGACCTCGGAAAGACCCAGGAGCCCTACTACGCGCCGCTGTTCGCCGGATACGAGCCGGCACGGGCGTGGATGGCGGCCAACCCGCCTGACGTGGTGGTGCTGGTCTTCAACGATCATGCCAACGCGTTCAGCCTCGAGATGGTGCCCACCTTCGCTCTCGGCATGTCGGCGCGGTACGAGCCGGCTGATGAGGGCTGGGGCGCCCGGCCGGTGCCGCCGGTCGTAGGGCACCCGGCGCTGTCGGCCCACATCGCGCACTCGGTCATCCGCGAGGATTTCGACCTGACGCTCGTCAACGACATGGGTGTCGACCACGGCTGCACCGTGCCCCTGTCGATCATGTTCGGGCAGCCCGACGCGTGGCCGTGCGCCGTCATCCCGCTCGTCGTCAACGTGGTGCAGTACCCCATCCCGTCGGGGCGCCGCTGCCTGGAGCTCGGCAAGGCTGTCCGCCGCGCCGTGGAGAGCTACGACGAGGACCTCGACGTGCAGGTCTGGGGCACGGGCGGCATGAGCCACCAGCTCCAGGGGCCGAGGGCCGGCCTGATCAACCAGAGGTGGGACAACGAGTTCCTGGACCGAATGGTCAGCGATCCCGAGGGCCAGGCCACCGTCGAGCACGTGGAGTACGTGCGCGAGGCCGGGTCCGAGGGAATCGAACTCGTGATGTGGCTCGTAGCCCGCGGCGCCATGGCCGACCTCGCCGGCGGCGGCGCGCCCACCGAGATCCACCGGCTCTACCACGTACCCGCCAGCAACACCGCGGTCGGCCAGTTGATACTCGAGGACGCACCGGCTGGAACCGGTGGCTGAGCGAGGGACTGGGTTCGGCGGGAGACCTCGGCGATCAGGGCGAGCAGGTCGTCGAGGCGCAGCCGCCGATGTCGTCGCGGACGGATCCCGTCTCACTGCTGTCGCCGGTGGTGCTGAACCCGGGTCGTCCGCGGCCCAGAAGGGCTCAGACTTCGATTGTTCGCACGTCTAATCCGAGGGAGCGTGCGGCATCTGTGAGCGCCTCGTTGCGGTCGGCGGGGGCGAGGCACATCTCGGCGTCGATGACGCGTGCGGCGGCGACTGCTTCCAGCGACAGCAGGTTCAGCCGCAGTCCGCCCGACAGCAGTTCGGCCATCGGCCACCCCAACGTGCGCAGCGACATCATCTCGATGTCGCCTGGAAGCCGCACAACCGACGCGATTGCCGCCGACGCGGCGCCAGGCGCGAGTCCGGACAGTCGCCGTGACATCGAGCCGACTACCGTCGAGTCGATCAACGCCCGGCACAATCGGTGATACCACAGGCCCGTCGTGGCGATGCGGCAATCGCGGAGGCGGAGGTCCGGCGGCTCGCGGCCGAGCAGCACTGCCAGCAGCAAATGGTCATCGACGAGAACAGCGTCGCCCATTGACGCTCATGCCAAGTCGGGATCTTCAGCAGCGACGCCCGCGGCGAGTGCCGCGTATCCGCCCGCTTCCTCGATCGCCTCGGCGAGCAGGCCCCGCAGACCGTCGCCGTCTGCGGGCACGACCAGCACGGCTGCACCGAGATCGGCGATCTCGACGGGTCCGCCGTCGGCAATGTTCCATCGGCGACGGGTCTCGGCGGGCAGCGCCACTTGGCCCCGGTGCGAGACGTGATGGCGAACGATCGTCACACCGACAGGTTACAAGACGAAAGTGCACGATTACAAGTCAAGGCTCTGGCCTCACTCGACGCGCTACCTCGACCGCGAACACAAAGTGGTAACAGTCTCGAACTGATCCTGTATGGCTGGTTTGGTGTCGTCGGCGTGGATCCGGTCGAAGTCCAGGTCCTCTGAGAACCGCCAGTCGCGCCGGTAGCAGACCCGAATCAGGGTCCCGCCTTTGAACATCACCCACGGGACGCTTTGTTGGCGCGCCGCGACCGCGGAGACTATCTGGTGCTGGACCAGGTCGACGGGCTCCCATCTGCTGTAGCGGCTGGTCGGCGCGCTCATGTCGAGACCACGGCAGCGACAGCGTCGGGGGCAGCCGCCCAGTTGACTTTGCGGGCCGTGTCTCGGTGCGCGACGCGGGGCGGGCTGGCGGTGCGGCGCAGCGGCGCGAGGTGTATCCAGTCGTCGCCGCGAACCGCTGCGGAGCCCAGTTCGGGCCACCGGTGGTCGATGTCGAACCCCAGACTTCGCCCGGTCGGGGACTCGGCCAGGCCTCACCCAGAGCCTCGACGCCCCCGGTCACCCGCCAACTGCCGTGCCAGGTCGATCCACGGCGTCTCCCGACCCGGGGCGGGATCCCAGGCATTGCCGACAAACACACCGACACGAGCCGCGGGAACCTTGTCCTCCGTGATCAGCACCCGCTGCTCCCGGGCGGCTCGCGCGAGCAGGACATCGTCGGGCGTGCCGGGTCCTATCTCCGCGGCGGTGACGACATCGTGACCCTGCTTGATCAGCATCGCGCGGAGGCCGCGCGAGTCAGCGCTCGCGTCGATGATGAACTTCACGCTCCTCAGTGAACGAGGATGCGGTCATACACAGACACACCAGCGATCGCTCGATAGGCGAAGACCATGCAGGCCTGAATGTCCTCGGGCTCCAGAAGCTCGTACTGCTCGAGGATCGTTTCCACGCTGTCGCCTGCGGCCAACATCCCCAGGACATGCTCGACCGCGAAGCGCATGTCGCGGATGATGGGCTTGCCACCGAAGATGTCGGAGCGCACCGTGATGCGCTTCAGCAGCTCGTCCTCGGTCAGCGGCTTCGTCTCGGTGGCGTCCATGACAGGAACGCTACCTCGCGGCCAGCAGCATCGCGTCGAGGAGCCGCTTCTCGTCGCTGCAGCGCGCCGCCACCGCGAACGGCAACACCGCGCAAGCAGAGCCCGACCGCAGCCTGTCAGTGTCGTCGATGTGTGAGCCGCCCGCCAGCATCGACGCCACCACCGACAGCGCCTTCGCTCCGGACCCCCGGCCCGACGCGGGCGGGCGCACCACCTCGTCAACCAGCGCCTCCAAAGCGAGGCGGCCCATCACCGTGCCCGCCAACAACAGCCCCGAGTCCACCACCAAGGACCCATCGTCGAAGACCGCCTCGACCCCATCGATCCCACCCGGTATGCTGCCCACAGGAAGTGCCTCCTCACATGGCGAGAACGTGCGTTATCTCAAACCGCATCCTCCCACGTCAGGAGGCCTTCCCGGTGGACGCGCCAACCCCGCAAGCCCCACCGCACCGGTGGATCCAGGCTTATGCATCCACGAGAGTCCCCCTGGGAACGCCCGCAGCGCTTCCGGGCAGCACACACGCTCTGGCAGCAGCGACCCGATCACGCGCCATACCTCCACTGGGGACCTACCCAACTCGAAGACTCACTCGCTGGGCGAGTCATGCCGGCCGGTGGCCTTGGCGTCCGATCACCAACATCCACGGAGGCGCGACTTAGTGCGAAGTTAAGCGGACCTGACGGCCGTGACTTCACCGCCCCCTGGGGTTCTCACCAGCCGCCCCCGAAGTCGCCGCCACCCCCGAAGTCGCCGCCACCCCCGAAGAAACCGCCCCAATCGGCATCCGCGATGGCTTCACCCTCGGCCATTCCCGACCCGTCGACTGGTCCGACGATCCCCGCTCGACGAGACGACACCAACCAGCGGTGAAGCCGCCGCCCCACCACAACCAGCACCATCACCACGGCGGCCCACACCGGCGCGCGACCCGTCGCGGCCAACGCGACGATCCCCACCGCGGCCGCTACCAGTAGCGCGTCGGCTAGTTCCTGCGGGGTTGCGTCCCCTTGGCCAAGACGGTACTGGTTGCGGATCATGACAGCGCTGTCAGCCGCGCCGGATAGCGGCCGATGTCGGGCTCGTTGATAGCAGCGGCCTCACGTGGGGATTCTCCTGTGAGGGCAGTAAGTGGGGAACCTTAGCCGCTCGCCGCTTGCCGCCTATGCCGCAGTCCCCAAGATCTGGTGTCGATGGGGCGAGACCACGTATCCTCACAGCTGCAGCAGGGAGGTCGCCCTATGGCCGAGGCTTCTGCGGGGTCACCGTCAGCCAGACAGCGGCACTCGTGGCGCAGGCCACCTGCCTGGCCTGATGGCCGGCTGTTGCACCCCCGCGAAGACCTGACGACGAGGGTGACCATCGGGGCCATCGTGCCGCTGTTGGCCATATGGGTTTGGGCGCTCGCGCTCGCGGCCAATGCGAAGCGAGCCAATGCCCGTTTCGCGACGACACAGTGAACCACTCCGCCGAACCGCAAGTACCCGGCACAGGTGTTCCTGCTGAACTCGGGACGCGGCGAGTCCCGACGCGAGCCCCTCGGGTGACTCCAGCTTCGACATGCTCGAAGTGGTAACAAGCTCGGACAGAACATGTATATCCCTATGTCAAAGCCTATTTCTACTGCTAGGGATAGTGCCCGGAGAGGGATTCGAACCCTCACGCCCTCGCGGGCGGCGGATTTTGAGTCCGCTGCGTCTGCCAGTTCCGCCATCCGGGCCGGAAGGGCCGAAGCATACCGGCGGACGGTCCGGCGGACCGCGGCGCCCGGCACCGGAGTAGCACCCGGCGCCGCGCCGTCTAGCCTGTGAAGTCTTGCGTCCGCCCGGCGGTCAGTCGACGAATCGAGCCAACCCTGCCATGAGCAACTGCAGTGAAACGCGAACGGGCCGCAGCGAGTCTGAACATGAACCGGCCCAGAGCATCGGCGGGTCCATCGTCGCGGTGAGGGAGATCCACCGATGATCGTCTTCATGTATCCGGGCCAAGGCTCGCAACAGCCCGGTATGGGCGAGGCCTGGATCGATCATCCCTCCTGGGAGCTGGTGGCGGAGGCCTCCGAGGTCACCGACCGCGATGTCGCCCGCCTGCTCCTCACCGCCGGCGCCGGCGAGCTGACCGAGACCCGCAACAGCCAGCTGTCCACGTTCGTCATGTCGATGGTCGTGATGGACGCGGTGACCCGGCTCGGCACCGAGGCCGCCGGCCACGCCGGCCACAGTCTCGGCGAGTACTCGGCGCTGACCGCGTCGGGCGTGCTCGACTTCGGTGACGCCGCCGCGCTGGTGGCCGAGCGGGGCAACGCCATGCAGGCCGCCGCCGACGAGCGCGAGGGCACGATGGCGGCCATCCTCGGCCTCGACGATGACGATGTCCAGATCGCCTGCAGCCGGGCCCCCGGCGAGGTGTGGCTGGCCAACCACAACGCTCCCGGCCAGGCCGTGATCGCGGGCACGCCCGAAGCCATCGAGAAAGCGGCGACCGTCGCCCGCGAGCTCGGCGCCAAGCGGGTCATGCCCCTCCAGGTGGGCGGTGCGTTCCACACGCCCTTCATGGCGCCGGCGCGGGACCGGCTCACCAAGGCCATCGACCGCACCGAGTTCCGCGACCCGCAGGGGACGGTCGTGGCCAACGTCGACGGAACGGCCCACAGCCGGGGCCCCGAATGGCCGGACCTGCTGAAGGCTCAGCTCACCAGCCCGGTCAGGTGGCGCCAGACGCTGATGACCCTCCACGACGCCGGGTTCACCACCTTCGTGGAACTGGGGCCCGGCGAAGTTCTGGGGCGTCTCGTCAAGCGCACGCTCCAGGGGACCCGGCCCCTGTCGGTAGCCGCCCCCGAGGACCTCGACAGCCTGCTCGAAGCGCTGGCCACCACGCCGGCGCGGGCTGCTACCGCCCTCGAGGGCGAGTACCTCTTCGCCACCGAGAGGCTGGTCGTGAGCCCGGCCAACGGCGTGTTCCGGGCCGGCGAGGGAATCGCCGCCGGCGCGCCCGTCGGTGTCGGCCACCTCATCGGCCGGGTGGGCGACCACGATGTCCGCAGCCCCTTCGCGGGCGAACTGATGGGCATCCTGGCGCTGGAGGGCGAACGGGTGACGGCCAGCCAACCGATCGCATGGCTTCGGACTATCTGACAGGATCTAGGGATCTACGGGGGTGACCTGATGGGCGCAAGGGTGATAGGGATCGGCACATCGCTGCCGGAGAAGATCCTCACCAACGACGATCTGGCCGCGATGATGGACACCAGCGACGAGTGGATCCGGGAGCGCACCGGCATCCGCGAGCGCCGCATCGGGCTGCCCACCTCCACTATGGGCATCGAGTCGGCCCGGGGAGCCATGGAGATGGCCGGCTTGGGACCCGAAGACATCGACCTGTTCATCCTGGCCACCACCACCCCCGACCAGCGGGTTCCGGGAACCTCGGCCGTGATCCACGCCGAGCTCGGGCTGGGCTGCGGGGCGTTCGATCTGAACGCGGCCTGCGCCGGTTTCACCTACGGGTTCGTCGCCGCCCACTCCCTCATCGCGGCACCCGGCGGTCCCGAGCGGGTCCTGCTCGTCGGCGCGGATTCTCTGTCTCCCCTGACAGACTGGAGCGACCGGGGCACGGCGATCCTGTTCGCGGACGGCGGCGGGGCCGTGGTCCTCGAGCGCACCGACCGCCCGACCCTGCTGGGCTGGGATCTGGGCGCCGACGGCAACCACCGGCGGCTGCTGATGGGCGACCACGACTCCTTCATCACGATGGAGGGCCGCGATGTGTTCAAGGTCGCGGTCCGGGCGGTCACCGACTCGCTCCTGACTGCCCTGGACCGGGCCGGCGTCAGCCCTGAAGAGGTCGACGTCCTGCTCCCCCACCAGGCCAACATCAGGATCATCGAGGCCATCTGCAAGCGCAGCGGCATCGACTTCGCCAAGAGTCACAACGTCATCGACCACACCGGCAACAACTGCGCGGCCACCATCCCGCTGTCGATGGCCAAGGCCCATGCCGACGGCGCGCTCACGCCCGGCGCGCTCGTGGTGATGACCGGTTTCGGGGCGGGCATGACCTGGGCCTCCACTGTCGTCCGCTGGTAAGAGGCCGACCCCGTGAGCGGCGGAGAGGACTCGGACGACGGACCTGCCGCGCGGGTGGCTCTGGTCACCGGCGGCAACCGGGGCATCGGACTGGCCACCGCCCGCCGGCTGAGCCGGGCCGGGTACCGGGTGGCGGTCACCTACCGCAGCGATCCGCCGCCGGAGGCCGACGCCTACAACCTGACCTGCGTCCGGTGTGACGTGACCGATCCCGAGGCGGTAGGAACCGCCCTGGCGGAGGTGACCGAGCGGCTCGCCGCGCCCGAGGTCGTGGTGTGCAACGCCGGCATCACCCGGGACAAGCTGGTGCTGCGCATGTCGGAGGAGGACTTCGGCGCGGTGATCGACGCCAACCTCACCGGCGCCTTCCGGGTGGCCAAGCAGGCTGTCCGGGCCATGGTGCGGGCCCGCTGGGGCCGGATCGTCTTCATCTCGTCGGTGTCGGGCCTCGCCGGCCAGGCCGGCCAGGCCAACTACGCGGCCTCCAAGGCGGGGCTTATCGGGATGGCCCGGTCGCTGGCCAAGGAGTTCGCCTCCCGCAACGTGACCGTCAACGTGATCGCCCCGGGCGCCTTCAGCACCGACATGCTGGCCGCGCTCGACGAGAACCAGCTCGGCGCCATCGTGGAGCGGGTGCCGCTCGGACGGGTAGGAGACCCCGACGAGCTGGCCGCGGCCGTCGAGTTCCTGGTCTCGGAGGACGCGAGCTACCTCACGGGTATCGTTCTTGCCGTGGACGGCGGCCTCTCGATGGGCTGAGGCTCCGCCCGCGGCAGCGACACCGGCCCGACCAGGACCCGACCGCAAGCCAGGAATGGAAGGACAGAGCTGTGGATGAGAACTTCGAGCGCTTCAAGCAGTGCACCGTGGAGGTGCTGTCGGTGGACGAAGCCGACGTGGTGCCCGAGGCAGACTTCGCAGACGATCTCGACGCTGACAGCCTCGACATCGTCGAGTTGGTAATGGCCCTTGAGGAAGAGTTCGACGTGAACGTCGACGAGGAAGAGCTCGAGGGCGTGAGCACCGTCGCGGAGGCCTTCGAGCTGATCACGTCGAAGCTCTGATGAGCAGACCCGAGCGCAGGCGGGTCGCCGTAACCGGCCTGGGCGTTGTATCGGCGGCCGGCATAGGCACGGAGGCCTACTTCGAGGGCCTGTGCAGCCCTGCTCCCGTTGGCGAGCGTCGGGTCGCCGGCTTCGACCCGAACGCTCACTTCGAGAGTCCGAAGGAGGCCCGCCGGGCCGATCCCTACACGCAGTTCCTGGTGGCGGCGGCCGATCAAGCCATGGCCCAGGCCGGCGAGATCGACGCCAATCCGACCCGGTGCGGAGCCATGATCGGCACGGGCGTGGGCGGCATCACCACGCTGGAGGTGCAGATCGGCGTCTTCAACGAGAAGGGGCCCCGCCGAGTCTCGCCGTTCCTGGTGCCGATGATGATGGCCAACGCGGGCGGAGCGACCCTCTCGATGCGCTACGGCTGGATGGGTCCCTCCGAGAACGTGGTCACCGCATGCGCGGCCGGAACCCACGCGGTGAGCAACGCGGCCCGGCTCATCGCGGACGACCGTTGCGACGCCGTGCTCGCCGGAGGCACCGAGGCGCCCTTCACCCCGACGGCGGTGGCCGGCTTCACCAACATGACCGCGTTGTCGTCCAGCGGCATCAGCCGCCCCTTCGACATCCAGCGCGACGGCTTCGTCATGTCCGAGGGCGCCGCAGTGCTGGTCCTCGAGGACTGGGATGCTGCCCTCTCACGAGGCGCGGAGATACTGGCCGAGGTGCTTGGATCGGCTTCCACCGCCGACGCGCATCACATCACCGCTCCATCACCGGGCGGCAGCGGCGCGGTCCACTGCATGCAGCTCGCGCTCGATGACGCTGGCGTGGGTCCCGCCGACGTGGTCCACGTGAACGCGCACGGCACATCCACCGACCTCAACGACGCGGCCGAGGCCGAGGCTCTGTCCAAGGTCTTCGGTACCTCGCCGGGACCGCTGGTCACGTCGACGAAGGGCGTTACCGGCCACGGCCTGGGAGCCGCCGGCGCCATGGAGGCGGTCGCGGTGGTGCTGTCCATGCAGAAGCGGCTGGTGCCGCCCACCGCCGGACTCACCGTTCTGGACCCGGAGCTGCCGCCGATCAGTGTGGTCACAGGCGAGCCCGCGGCGTGGGAGCCGGGTGTGTCGATCTCCAACTCCTTCGGCTTCGGCGGCCACAACGGCACGCTGGTGATGGCCCCGGCCCCCTAGCGGGGAGGCGCCGGTCAGGCGTCGGCGATCACGAACATCAGGTCACACTCGGCGGCGACCTTCCCGCCGAGCAGCGCCCGTCCCGAGCCCCGGCCGGCCCGGCTCGAGAGACGGGTCATCTCCGCCTCTAGTTCGAGCGTGTCACCGGGGACGACCTGGCGCCGGAAGCGGGCCCGGTCCATCCCTCCGAACAGCGGCAGCCGCCCGGCATAGCGCTCATCGGCGAGCAGCGCCACCGCGCCGAGCTGGGCGATGGCTTCGCACATGAGCACCCCGGGTACGGTGGGCACCCCCGGGAAGTGGCCCTCGAAGAAGGGCTCGTCGCCGTGCAGATGCCAGCGGCCACGGGCCCGTTCTCCGGGAACCAGTTCGGTTACCTCGTCCACGAACAGGAACGGCTCGCGGTGAGCGATGACCTCCTCGGGACGGGGCAGGCCCATCGTCGGCCCGGTCGGGCGGGGCTCAGCCCCTGGCCGCGGACTTGAGCCTGGCGCCCGGTTGGATCTTCACCCCGGTGGACGCCGGAACGGACACCGACTCGCCCGTCTGGGGGTTCCGTCCCATCCGGGCGGCCCGCTGCACCGTCGAGATCTTGAGGTACCCGGTCAGGTTGACCTCGCCCCCTTTGGCGACCTCGTCACAGGCGAGCTCGAGGAGCGCGTCGATGCACTTCGCGGCATCGGCTTGGGACACGCCGGCTCTGACAGCCACAGCACCAACAACATCACGCTTGTTCATTTTTTGTTGCTCCTTTGCGATGACGGCGCCTATCGCCGCACCGGTTGCGGCCCGCGACTCTAGGTGAGGCCATCGGGCATATTGGGGATGCTTCCCGGAAGAACCCCGTGGAGGAGGTCGCGGCCCGATGGGCGTCAGCGACGGACGATCACCGCGGAGCCGTGGCCGAAGAGTCCCTGGTTGACGGTGATGCCGACCCTGGCCCCGTCCACCTGCCGGGCGCCGGCGGTGCCGCGGAGCTGCCAGACCAGCTCGCACACCTGGGCTATGGCCTGGGCCGGGACGGCCTCGCCGAAGGCGCCCAGGCCGCCGCTGGGGTTGACCGGCAGGCGTCCGCCGATGGCGGTGTCGCCCTCCCTCAGGAGGCGCTCGGCCTCACCGGCCGGGCAGAATCCGAGCTGCTCGTACCAGTCTAGCTCCATGGCCGAGGACAGGTCGTAGACCTCGGCCACATCGACATCGTCGGGTCCCAGCCCGGCTTCGGTGTAGGCCCGGGCGCCGATCGACTCCTTGAACCCCACGGTCGCGGCGGCTTCGCCGGCCAGCGAGTCGGCGGCCAGGTACGGCAGGTCGATCACCGGGTCCGGGTACGTGGGCGACACCGTCGAGATCCCCGCCACCCGCACCGGGTCGGCGTGGCCGTGGTCACGGGCCCACTCCATCGACGACACAAGCAGGGCCGCTCCCCCGTCGGAGGTGGCACAGATGTCGAGCAGGCGCAGCGGATCGGACACGACCGGAGAGTCGCGAACGTCGTCGAGGCCGTACTCCTTGGTGAAGCGGGCGTTGGGGTTGTGGGCCCCGTGACGGGAGTTCTTGACCTTGACCAGGGCGAAATCGTCGGTGGTGGCCCCGTAGAGGTCCATCCGCCGGCGGGCATGGAGGCCGAAGTAGACGGGGTTGGTGGCTCCCACCAGATGGAACCGCAGCCAATCGATGTCGTCGGGGCGGTGCCCCGCGCTGGGGGCCAGGAAGCCCTTGGGGGTGGTGTCGGCGCCCACCACCAGCGCCACGTCGCTGGCGCCCGAGAGGATCTGCCCCCGGGCCACCTGCAGCGCAGTGGCTCCCGAGGCGCACGCCGAGTAGCTGCTGGCCAGCTGGGCGCCGGTGAAGCCGAGCGCCCGGGCGAAGGTCGAGCCGGCCACGTAGCCCGGATAGCCGCAGCGCACCGTCACCGCGCCGGAGACGAAGCCCACGTCCGCGTAGGCGACGCCCGCGTCGACGAGGGCCTCGCGGGCCGCGGCCACCCCGTACTCCGTGAAGTTGCGGCCCCACTTGCCCCACGGGTGCATGCCCACGCCGAGGACGGCGATCTCGTCCATGGTTCAGTCCCCCGGTTCGGCGGCGGCCACGGGTCGCCACTTCCAGACCAGGTAGTCGCGGTCATCGTCGCTGTAGAGGGTGTCGGTAGTGAGTTCCATCTCCATGCCCACCTCCAGGTCGTCGGGCCCGACGCCGGCTACGCACTGCCCCAGCACGACCATCTTCTCGGCCTCCAGCTCCACGGCCGCGACGGTGATCGGCTCGTACGGCTCAGAGGTCACCATGAACGGCGGCGGAGGCGGGTAGTGGCTGGTGGTGTAGGACCACACCCGTCCCCGCCGGCTGAGCAGCACCTCCTCGAGCTCGACCGGGCCGACGCCGGGGTCGGCGCCGCCGAGGTGCTTGGGGAAGAAGTACGACTCGGTCCCCGGTACCCGGCCGCCGATCAACCGGGGCTCGTCGTCGAGCGTGAACAGCCCCTCCACCGCGGGCACCTGCGCTCGCTCCATGGCGCGCAAGGCTAGCGACAGAGGCCGTTCAACCCGGAACGGATGCAACGGCGTGGCCCGCCAGACGTCCGGGACGCCCGATCCAGATCGGCGCCGCCATCATCTCGGCGGCCTGCCGGATGCGACGGCGTGGCCCGCCAGACGTCCGGGACGCCGCTAGCGTCCTCGGCCATGAACTCGTATCGATCCATCTCGGCCTGGGACGACTTCCCCGTCCACCAGACCTCCGAGTACGTGCGCCATCCGGCCACCTCGGATCGCAACTTCTACGACCGCTACTACTTCAACCTGCATCCCTCCAGCGGCGACTACTTCGCCATCTTCGGGCTGGGCCAGTACCCCAACCTGGGCACCGCCGACGCCTACCTGGCGGTGACCCGCGGCGACGACCACCTCGTGGTCCGGGCCAGCAAGCCCCTCACCGACCGGTCCGACATCTCGGTGGGGCCGATCCGCATAGAGGTGATCGAGCCGCTGCGCAGGCTGCGGGTCATCGTGGAGCCGGGACGGCCCGCCGACTCGAGGCTGGCCATGGACATCACCTGGACCGCGCCCATAGACCCCTTCGAGGAGCCCCGCCAGTACCTGCGGGCCCGGGGCACGGTCATGTTCAACACGCAGCGGTTCGCCCAGCTCGGCCGCTGGGAGGGCACCCTCACCGTGGACGGCACCGACATCGCGGTAACCCCCGACGTCTGCGGAGGGGCCCGCGACCGGTCCTGGGGGGTGCGTCCCGTGGGCGAGAAGCAGCCCGACGGCATCCGCCAGACCATCTCGGCGCTTCCGGGCATGTGGAACTACATGCCCGCCGACTACGGCGACCACTGGGTCATCTACCTGTGCCACGAGGAGCCCGACGGCAACCGGACCATGCAGACCGGCATGCGGGTGTGGACCGATCCCGACCGGCCGCACGACTTCCTCGGACGCCCCGAGTGGACCCACGACACCATCAGCGGGACCCGCCTGCTGTCCGGGTCCCACATCGCGTTCGGTGACGCGCCCGGCGGGCCGATCACCGTCGACGTGGAGCCGCTGTGCACCAACTTCCTCTCCATCGGCGCGGGCTACGGCGTCGAGCCCGACTGGCGCCACGGCATGTGGCAGGGTGAGGAGCTGGTGCAGCAGGCCCGGTCGTACCAGGTGAGCGAGATCCGGGGCCTGGGACAGTACGGGGTGGTCGACTCGGTGGCCCGGTTCACCTACGACGACCCGGACCGCGGCCCCCAGGAGGGCTACGGCCTCTACGAGCACGGCTTCTTCGGCCCCTTCCCCAAGCTCGGCCTGACCGACCGGGGAGATCTGTTCCCCTAGCCCTTCACCGCGCCTCCCGCAGGTCGTCGCGGCCCGGCATGCCGGTGTAGTCCACGGAGATCTGTTCCGCTAGCCCTTCACCGTGTCTCCGGGATAGGGCCGGCCGACCCGTCCGGGTAGATTCGCGCAACGATGACAGACACCACACGGTCCAGGCTCAGGTTCGACGATCTCCGCGACCGCCGAGCCTTCCACAGCCGACACATCGGTCCGACCCCCGAAGACGTATCCGAGATGCTCGCGGTGGTGGGGGTGGCCGACCTCGACGAGTTGATCGACCGCACCGTCCCCCACGACGTCCGCCAGCGCGAGCCGATGGAGCTGCCCACGCTCGGGCCCCGCCAGACCGACTACGACGAGCTCCGGGAGATGGCCCGCTCCAACCGCCTCGCGGTGTCGATGATCGGCATGGGCTACCACCAGACCATCACCCCGGCCGTGATCCGCCGCAACGTGTTCGAGAATCCGGGCTGGTACACGGCCTACACCCCGTACCAGCCGGAGATCTCCCAGGGCCGCCTGGAGGCCCTGCTCAACTTCCAGACCATGGTCTGCGAGCTGACGACCATGGACCTCGCCAACGCGTCGCTGCTGGACGAGGCCACCGCCGCGGCCGAGGCCATGACCCTGCTCCACCGGGTCGGCCGGGGGCGGGCCGGGGACCGGTTCGCGGTGGACGAGGCGTGCCACCCCCAGACCATCGCGGTGGTGCAGGCCCGGGCCGAGCCGATCGGGCTGGAGGTCGTCGTCTGCGACCCGGCCACCGTCGACCTGGACGGCGTGTACGGGCTGCTCGTGCAGTATCCGGGGACCACCGGGGCCATCCCCGACCTGCGGTCGATCATCGAGCGGGCCCACGGCTCCGACACCCTGGTCGCGGTCGCCGCCGATCCGCTGGCGCTCTGCGTGCTCACACCGCCCGGAGAGGTGGGCGCCGACGTGGTGCTGGGCTCCACGCAGCGCTTCGGTGTCCCGATGAGCTTCGGTGGCCCCCACGCCGCCTACATCGCGGTGCGCGAGGCCTACCAGCGGGCCCTGCCGGGACGGCTGGTGGGGGTGTCGCGGGACTCGGCCGGGCGCCAGGCGCTGAGGCTGGCCCTCCAGACACGCGAGCAGCACATCCGCCGCGAGAAGGCCACGTCCAACATCTGCACGTCGCAGGTGCTGCTGGCTGTGATGGCGTCGATGTACGCCATCCACCACGGTCCCGAGGGGCTGTCCAAGATCGCGCTGAGGGTCAACCGGGTGGCCGCCATCCTGGCCGGCGGGCTGCGGGAGAACGGCATCGAGATCGTCCACGACCAGTTCTTCGACACGGTGTGCATCCGGGTGCCCGGGCGTGCCGACAAGGTGATCGCGGTGGCCCTGGCCGGGGGCGTGAACCTGCGCCGGGTCGATGCCGACACGGTGGCGGCCACCGTCGACGAGACCACCGCCGCGGCCGACCTGGAGGCGGTGTGGAGGGCGTTCGGCTACCGGGCCGACTTCCGGATCCTCGACCGCATCGTCGACGACCCCCGACCCCCCGAGTACCGGCGCACCACTCCGGTGCTGTCGCATCCGATCTTCTCGGCCTTCCGCAGCGAGACCGAGCTGGTGCGCTACATGCGCCGCCTGGTCAACCGCGACATCGCCCTGGACCGGTCGATGATCCCGCTGGGCTCGTGCACCATGAAGCTCAACGCGGCCATCGAGATGGAGCCGGTCAGCTGGCCCGAGCTGGCCAACATGCATCCCTTCGCCCCCCTGGACCAGACCGTCGGCTACCAGCGCCTGATCGACCAGCTGGAGCACTGGCTGGCCGAGATCACCGGCTTCGCGGCGGTGTCACTGCAGCCCAACAGCGGGGCCCAGGGGGAGCTGGCCGGCCTGCTGGCCATACGGGCCTACCACCACAGCCGGGGCGACACCGGCCGCGACGTGTGCCTCATCCCGTCATCGGCCCACGGCACCAACGCCGCCAGCGCGGTGATGGCCGGGATGCGGGTGGTGGTCGTGGACTGCGACGACATGGGCAACGTCGACGTCGACGACCTAAAGCGCAAGGCCGTCGACCACGGCGACACCCTGTCCTGCCTGATGATCACCTACCCGTCGACCCACGGCGTGTTCGAGACCGCGGTGCGCCACATCTGCGAGGTGGTCCACGAGCACGGCGGGCAGGTCTACCTCGACGGCGCCAACCTCAACGCCATGGTCGGGCTGGCCCGGCCGGGGAGGTTCGGCGCCGATGTCAGCCACATCAACCTGCACAAGACCTTCTGCATCCCCCACGGCGGCGGCGGGCCCGGGGTGGGCCCCATCGGCGTGGCCGAGCATCTGATCCCGTTCATGCCCAACCACCCGCTCGCGCCGGTGGCGGGACCGCCGACCGGCCCGGGCCCGGTAGCAGCCGCGCCGTGGGGCTCGGCCGGGATCCTGACCATCCCGTGGATGTACATCCACATGATGGGCGCCGAGGGCCTGAAGCGGGCCACCGAGGTCGCCATCCTCAACGCCAACTACGTGGCCACCCGGCTCAGCGAGGCCTACCCCATCCTGTACACCGGGTCGGAGGGGTTCGTGGCCCACGAGTGCATCATCGACACCCGGGTGCTGCGGGACACCTGCGGGATCAGCGTCGACGACATCGCCAAGCGGCTGATCGACTACGGCTTCCACGCCCCCACGATGAGCTTCCCGGTGGCGGGGACGCTGATGATCGAGCCCACCGAGTCGGAGGGCAAGGCGGAGCTGGACCGGTTCTGCGACGCCATGCTGGCCATCGCCGAGGAGGCCCGGAAGGTGGGCCGGGGCGAGTGGCCCGCCGACGACAACCCGCTGGTCAACGCCCCCCACACCTGCGAGGACGTGACCGCCGACGAGTGGACCCACCCCTACACCCGCACCGAGGCCGCCTACCCGGAGGCGCACGAGCGGGCCAACAAGTACTGGTCCCCGGTGGGTCGCATCGACGGGGCCTACGGCGACCGCAACATCATGTGCTCGTGCCCACCCATTGAGGACCTGGCCCTGGAGGCCGAGCGGAGCGGCGACAGCTGAGGTGTCAACAGGCGATGAGCGAGGCCGTGGCCCGAGCGGCCCGTGAGCGCAGCGAACAAGAGCGGGATAGACAGGTCCTCGAAGGCTGAGGACGGCGCTCCGCGCCCTGATCCGCAGGGAGACCCAAATGCCCGACGCTCTAATCGAACGCGACGGCCATGTGATGACCATCACCATGAACCGGCCGGCGCGGATGAACGCCCTCAGCGGGCCGATGCTCATCCGCATGTACGACGCCTACGAGGAGGCCTCCAACGATCCCGACGTGCGCTGCATCGTGGTGACCGGGGCGGGCGGCAACTTCTGTGCGGGCGCGGATCTGCGGGCCATGGCCGGCGACGCCGTCGACTCCGACCCGCTGGATCACAGAGCCCGCATGGCCGAGGACCCCGACATCATCCACAAGGCCCTGTTCCGCCACTACCGGCCGACCAAGCCGATCGTGGCCGCGGTGGAGGGCGTGGCCATCGCCGGCGGCACCGAGCTCCTCCAGGCCATGGAGATCAGGGTGGCCGGCGAGTCGGCCCGCTTCGGGGTGAGCGAGGCCCGATGGTCGCTGTACCCGATGGGTGGCTCGGCGGTGCGGCTGCCCCGCCAGATCCCCTACACCCACGCGGCCGAGGTCCTGCTCACCGGCAAGCACATCACGGCCGCTGAGGCGCTGGAGATCGGCCTGATAGGTCATGTGGTCCCCGACGGCCAGGTCCTCGACAAGGCGATGGAGCTGGCCCGGGCGGTGGCGTCATGCGGCCCGCTGGCCACCGTGGCCATCACCCGCACGCTGCACGAGTGCGACGGCATGGAGCTCGACGAGGCCCTGCGCCACGAGTGGGACTACGGCCAGGCCGTGTTCCGTTCCAACGACGCCAAGGAGGGCCCGAAGGCCTTCGCCGAGAAGCGTCCCCCCAACTTCACCGGGACCTGACGCCGTTGCGCCGGTTCGACCTGCTGATCATCGGCGCGGGCTCGGGCAACTCGGTGATCGGGCCCGAGCACGACGACTGGGACATCGCCATCGCAGAGCACGGCCTGTTCGGCGGCACCTGCCTCAACGTGGGATGCATCCCGTCCAAGATGTTCGTGTACGCCGCCGAGGTGGCCGAACTGACCGCCGACTCCGAGCGCCTTGGGGTCCATACCCGCTTCGAGGGCGCCGACTGGCCCGCGGTGCGGGACCGGATCTTCGGCCGGATCGACCCGATCGCCGAGGGCGGGCTCGACTATCGGCAGGGACTGCCCAACGTGACCGTCTACACCGACACCGCTCGCTTCATCGGACCCCGCATGGTGGCGGTCGGCGGCGAGACGATCACCGCCGGGCGGATCGTGGTGGCGGCGGGAGCCCGGCCCGCCATTCCCGATGTGGACGGTCTCGCCACCTGCGGCTACCGCACCTCCGACACGATCATGCGGCTCGAAGACCTTCCCGAGCGCCTTCTGGTGCTTGGAGGGGGCTATATCGCGGCCGAACTGGGGTCGGTAATGGGCGCCTTCGGCTCTCAGGTCACGTTCGTACTGCGGGGCGACACCTTCCTGCGTCGCGAGGACGGCGAGATCCGCAGCCGCTTCACCGCCGCCTACAGCCGCCGTTTCGATGTGCGCCTCAACACCCGGATTCTGACTGCCCGCCGGGAAGGCTCCGAAGTAGTGCTCCAGGTGCAGGACTCCGAAGGCAGGCGCAGTGAGCTGCGAGCCGACGAGCTACTGGTGGCCACCGGCCGGATACCCAACAGCGACCGGCTCGAGGTGGCCGCCGCGGGGATCGACACCGACCCGGCCGGCTATGTGGTCACCGACGACCAACTCCGGACCTCCGCCGAGGGCGTGTGGGCGCTGGGCGACATCACCAACCCCGTCCAGCTCAAGCACGTCGCCAACCACGAGGCCCGGGTGGTGAGCCACAACCTGTCCCATCCCGGCGACCCGATCCGGGTCGACCACCGCTTCATCCCCCACGCAGTGTTCGGCCATCCCCAGGTGGCCAGCGTCGGCCTCACCGAGCGGGAGTGCCAGCAGCGCGGCCTCCCTTACCTCAGCCACGTTCAACCCTTCAGCTCGGCCGCCTACGGCTGGGCCATGGAGGACACCTCAAGCGCGGTCAAGGTGATCGCGCACCCCGAGACCCGCCGCCTGCTCGGTGCCCACATCATCGGCCCCCAGGCGTCCACGCTCATCCAGCAGCTGATCCAGGGGATGCACTTCGACCTGACCGTCGACCAGATGGCCCGCCACCAGTACTACATCCACCCCGCTCTCCCCGAAGTGGTCGAACAGGCCCTACTAGAGCTCTAGACAAGCCCCTCAGGTCCCGACCAGGTCGGCCAGCCAGCGGCGCGCACAGGGACCGCCCCGGGCGCGAGGGCGAGGCCGGCGGGTGGCGGCGAGGAACGGCCGACCGACAATGGGGCGAAGCCCCGTCGGTCGGACGGCCTCGACGACAGGACCAGCCGGCCGGACAGACCCACCTGCCAGGAGAGGCGGTCCGTATGCTGGACATATGGCCAGCACGTTCGGGACCCTGTTCCGGGTCACCACCTTCGGCGAGTCGCACGGCGGCGCGGTAGGCGTCGTCGTCGACGGCTGCCCGCCCAGGCTGGCCCTCGACCTCGCAGAGGTTCAGGCCGACCTCGACCGGCGCCGTCCGGGCCAGAGCCGGCTGGTGACCCAGCGGGCCGAGTCCGACACCGCCGAGATCGTCTCGGGGGTCTTCGGCGGCTACACGACCGGAACGCCCATCGCAGTGCTGGTGCGCAACAAGGACGCCCGCCCGGAGGCCTACGAGCACCTGCGGGACGTGTACCGGCCCTCCCACGCCGACTACACCTACGACGTCAAGTACGGCTTCCGCGACTGGACCGGCGGGGGCCGGGCCTCGGCGCGCGAGACCGTCGGCCGGGTGGCGGCAGCCGCCATCGCCCGCAAGCTGCTCCAGGTCGCCGCCGGCGTCGAGGTGCTGGGCTGGGTCCAGTCGGTTAACGACATCGAAGCGGCCACCGATCCGGGCGCGGTCACCCGCGACGACGTCGAGGCCGGTCCCACCCGCTGCCCGGACCCGGCCGCGGCCGAGCAGATGATCGAGGCCATCGAGGCGGCCCGACGTGACGGCGACTCGCTCGGCGGCGTCGTTGAGTGCGTGTGCCGCGGCGTGCCCGCCGGACTCGGCGAGCCGGTGTTCGACAAGCTCGATGCCAGCCTGGCCGGGGCCATGCTGTCGCTGCCGGCCGCCAAGGGCTTCGAGATCGGCAGCGGCTTCGCCGGCACCCGCCTCACCGGCCTGACCCACAACGATCCGTTCACACCGGGCGACGACGATGGGATCCGCACCGCATCCAATCGCTCTGGCGGGGTCCAGGGCGGCATCTCCAACGACGAGGACATCCTGATCCGGGTGGCGTTCAAGCCCACGTCCACCATTGCCTCACAGCAGCAGACGGTCACCCGCGAAGGCGAGGCCACCACACTGGCCGCCCGCGGCCGGCACGACCCGTGCGTGCTACCCCGAGCGGTGCCCATGGTCGAGGCCATGGCACTGCTAGTGCTGGCCGACCACTGGCTCCGCCAGCAAGCAGTAGACGTACTCCCACCTCTCCCCGAACGTCCCTAAGTAGCGCGACCGGCGAGGCCGGGGGGTGGCGGCGAGGAACGGCCGACCGACAATGGGGCGAAGCCCCGTCGGTCGGACGGCCTCGACGACAGGACCCGCCGGCCGGGAAGGCAATCCAGCGACAGGACCCGCCGGCCGGGACGGCCGAAGGCGCGGTCAGCGGTGGAAGGGTGGCTTCACCACCTGTGCCGGCAGATCCCGGCCCCGGACATCGATGACGACCTCGTCGCCCACACTGACGTCGGGCGCCAGGAAGGCCAGCGCAACGCCCTGGCCCAGCACCGGCGAGAAGTTTCCGCTGGTGACCACCCCGACCTCGTCGCCGCCTCGCCGGACCGCGCACCCGTCGCGAGGCGGGCGGCCCTTGTCGGCCAGCAGGCCCCGAAGCCGCCGGTGCGGTCCGGCCGACCGCTCGGCCTCCAGTGCATCCCGGCCCCGGAAGTCGCCCTTGTCCCAGCGCACGACCCAGCCCAGACCGGCCTGAAGAGGGGTGATGCCAGGACCGAGCTCGTGGCCGTGCAGGGGCAGGCCCGCCTCCAGGCGCAAGGTGTCGCGCGCTCCGAGACCGGCCGGCGTGACCCCTGCGTCGACCAGGCTCTGCCACACGGCGGGGGCGTCCTCGACGCCGACGGCCATCTCGACGCCGTCCTCGCCGGTGTAACCGGTGCCGGCCACGGTGACCGGGATCTCGCCGAAGCGGCCGGCGCTCACTTTGAACCGCCCGACGGAGGCCACCTCATCGCCGCCCGCGGCCGCTAGCCGGGCCCGGGCTTCGGGACCCTGCACCGCGATGACGGCTCGGGTGGCGGTCACGTCGGCCACTTCCAGACCGTCCGCCCCCTCGCGGAGGGCGTTGACGACCCGGTCGGTGTTGGAGGCGTTGGGCATCACATCGAAGTGGTCGTCACCTATCCACCACACGATGATGTCGTCGAGCACCGACGCGTCGGCGGCGTCCAGCAGGTGGGTGTACTGGGCCGACCCGACCGCGATCCGGTCCAGGTCGTTGGTCAGGGCCCGCTGCAGGGCGCGGTACGCGCCGGAGCCCCGCGCCCGCACCGTCCCCAGGTGCGACACGTCGAACAGGGCGGCCCCCGTGCGGCAGTCCATGTGCTCGGACACCGTGCCGGTCTCGTACTGGAGGGGCATCTCCCAGCCCCCGAACGGCACGAGCTTCGCGCCGGACCGGGCGTGCACATCGTGCAGTGGGGAGCGCCGCAACTCGGACATGGCGAGGGTCTGGCTCAGGCGGCGACTGGGAGCCCGTACTTGCGGCCGATCCACTCCATGTCGCGGCGGTTCAGGAACATGACCTGAACATCGGGGTAGTTCTCGGCCAGCAGTCTCAGCTTCTGCTTCTTGCGGTTGACGAGCCGCTGACGCAGGGTGGTGAGCTCCACGTAGGTGTCGAAGTCGGGCAAGTAGAAGTCCGGCGTGAATCCGCAGGCGGTGTTCCCGCTCGAGTCGCGCTCAAGCACGAACATCCGCGGCTCGTACTCCCAGCGGATGCCGTAGGAGTCGAGCAGGCCAGCGAACGCCTGCTCGGAGGGGTGGGCGAAATCCACGCGCCGCTCGGCCTCTCAGTACTCGCCGACTGCGGCTTGAGCGTCGCCTTCTTCGTCCTCGTCGCTCTCGCCGGCGACGGAGGGGTGGAGCTCGACAATGGCTGCATCCACCTCGCGCCCGATGTTCGAAAGCGGTAGCACGCCCTGGCCGCGCTGGAGGGCGTCGATGAGGTCGTCCTGGCTGCGCACGATGGCGGCGTTGGCCCCGTCGATGACCAGATTCGCGGAGGAGATGTCCTCTCCCAGCTCGTTGCGGACGTAGTCGAAGATGGCCCGCACCTTCTCGAGCTTGATGCCGTTGTCGAGCAGCCGCTTGATCACCTTCAGCCTGACCAGGTCGTCGTAGCTGTACAGGCGGCGGCTCCCGCTGCCGGTGGCCTGGACGAGGGAGGGAGTGATGAGATCGGTGCGGGCCCAGTAGTCGAGCTGCCGGTAGGTGATGTCGACGACATCGGCGGTGAGCTTCGCGCTGTACCCCTGAGGCTGCGCCATGTCACGGTCCACGAACTGCTCCCTTGCTCGTCCCTGGGTCCGTCTCGGACCCCGAAAGCAATGACAGCATCGGAATTACGACGCTGTCACCTGTGGAGACTCTACGGTGTACCGGCGCGCGAGTCAAACACCGACGCTTGACAGGCCGCTCCTCGCGGCCATTCGAGTAGCCGGGGTCGCCGGCTGCTAGGTGCCGAAGTCCTCGGGAGAGACCGAGTCGATGAACTCCCGGAACTGCTCCACCACCTCTTCGGCAGGCGGCTCCTGGGCCGCGGCGGTGCCCTCCGCGGTGTAGCCGGCCTCCGCTATCACCGACTCCTCGGCGAAGATCGGCGTGCCGGTGCGGGCCGCTAGGGCGATGGCATCGGAAGGGCGGCTCGACAGCACGAACCGGCTGCCGTCGCGGAGCAGGTGCAACTCGGCGAAGAAGGTCTTCTCCCGCAGCTCGGTCACCACCACCCGCTCGAGGTCGGCCGACAGCTCCTCGAGCACGTTTCGCAGCAGGTCGTGGGTCATCGGCCGGGGAGTGGTCATGCCATCGAGGGCGATGGCGATGGCGGTCGCCTCGGGCGCGCCGATGAAGATGGGAAGCAGCCGCGCCGAGTCGGACATCTCCCGCAGCAGGACGATCGGCGCGTTGGACGGCAGCTCCACCCGCACTCCGAGCAGTTCCATCTGCTGCACGCCGGCATCCTACTCCGCTAGGGGTTGGCTGATCCGTAGAAGGCCGGAACGTACACGTCGGGGTCGCCGGCCAGCAATTCCATGTCCGCGGCCGCCACCAGCCGGAGGTTCCGGTAACGGCCCTCATGGTCGAGGCCGTAGCCGATAACGAAGGCGTCGGCGACCTCCGCTCCCGCGAAGTCGATCTCCACGGGCACCACCCTGCGGATCCGGCGGTCCAGCAGCGTGCACACCGCCACCGACCTGGGGTTGCGGCGCTCCAGCTCCGTCCGCAAGAACGCGGTGCTCAGACCGGTGTCGACGATGTCCTCGACGATCACCGCGTCGCGCCCGGCGATGTCGAGATCGAGATCCTTGAGCAGCCGGACCCGGCCCGAACCGGGTGTGTAGGGGGTGATGGCCATGAAGTCCACGCTCACCGGAGCGGTCATGGCCCGAACCAGATCGGCCAGGAACGGAACACTGCCCCGCAGCACCCCGACCAGCACCGCGCCGTCGTGGTAGCGGGCCGACATCTCGGCTGCCAGGCGGGCGACGGTGGACTCGATCTCCTCCTCGGTGAGCAGCACGCGCGGCTCACCGGGTCCGGTTGCCACCGGCGGCACGGCCCTCAGTCCAGGTGCGGCCGTAGGAGGCGCCGCAGCAGAAGGCGATGCAGGGACTCGGTCAGCTCCACGATCTGGGTCAACTCGGCGCGCAGTCTCGCAGTGGCGCCGCGGGCCTTGAGAGCCCCGAGCAGTTGCTCGTACACGCCGGCCTCCCGGTCGGCGGCGACCTTGAACATGCGCAGGTTCCGCGCCGGAATGCCGTGCTCGGCCAGGGCGGCGACCGTTCTCGCCACCAGCAGCGCATCCTGATCGAACACGGCCTCGGCGGCGTCGCCGTGAGATCCGCTCGCCGGGGCGATGAGGCCGAGACGTCGGAGCTCGTAGATGTCGTCGAGGTCGCGGCCGGCGGCGCGGGCCAGCTCCTCTGCGGTGAGGCTCACGCTGTCCTCCACGGACTCCATGGACTCCTCGGTTTCCTCCGCGCCGGCCTCGCCGCCGTCTTCGTCGTGGCGGGACGCGAACAGCGAAGGGGTCCCCGGCGGGTCGTCGCCTCCTGCAGCCGCGGCTCGCAGCGCTGACGGTGGCACCTCCCCCGCGACCAGGCGGCGCTTGATCTCCTTGAGGGGCAGGAAATGGTCGCGCTGCTGGACCAGGATCCAGCTGAGCCTCTCGATGTCAGCGTCGAAGAACTTCCGGTAGCCCGATGGGGTGCGCTGCGGGGAGATCAGGCCCTGGCTCTCCAGGAAGCGGATCTTCGAGATCGTGAGGTCTGGATGCTCGGTCGACAGGAGCGAGAGCACCTCTCCGATGGACCGGTGACCGTTCACTGCGGCGAGGTCCCGTGCACGAAGACGAGCTTGAACTTGCCGACCTGCACCTCGTCGCCCTCGCTGAGCTCGCCGTGCTCGACGAGCTTGCGGTTGACGTAGGTGCCGTTGAGAGAGCCCACGTCCCGGATCGAGTACCGGGCTCCGTCGCGCTCAACCTCGGCGTGGCGGCGCGACACCGTGATGTCGTCGAGGAAGATGTCGCTGGCGGGATCCCGGCCGAGCGACACCACGTCGGAGTCGAGGGCGTAGCGGGCGCCGGCCTTGGCCCCCTGGTTGACGACGAACAGCCCTTGGTGGCGCCCGAACTCGGAGCGGTCGACGTAGACGGTGCCCGGCGAGGCGTCCAGCTCGACCGGCTGGTGCTCGGTGGTGGCGTCCTCAGGCACTACCCGCTCACCGCCCGAAGCGCGGGTCTCTGCTCGGCGGCGGTTGCTGTCACCGCCTTCCGGGCTCGACGCCGACGCCACTTCCCTACCCCGCTATGAGGTCCCTGTAGCCGTCCGCGTCGAGCAGGCTGTCGAGCTCTGCTGCGTCGTCGAAGGTGACGGTGCAGATCCAGCCGTCGCCGTACGGGTCCTCGTTCAGCCGCTGCGGCGCGCCGCCCAGCTCGTCGTTCACGTCGGCCACCACCCCGCTCACCGGAGCGAACAGCTCCGACACGGACTTGGTCGACTCAACCTCCCCGAAGGCCTCGCCCTGCTCGACGCGGTCGCCCACCTGGGGAAGCTCCACGTAGACCACATCACCGAGAGCGTCCTGCGCATAGTCGGTGATGCCGATCCGGACGGCGTCGCCCTCAACCAGTGCCCACTCGTGATCGCTCGAGTAGCGGAGATGCTCTGGAATGCTCATGACCCGAAGCTACCCCATCGCAGTGACGAACTCGCGACTGTGGAACCTCAGCGGCTCGCACAGGCGGGCCGTTGGCGGCCTATCATCGCACTGCAGCGGTGCTATCGTCGCGCTGAAAACGTTTTCACATATCGGAGAGGGTCCAGTGGCCGATGTCGTCCTAGAGAGCGTGAACAAGGAGTACGACAACGGGTTCAGAGCGGTGACCGACTTGAACCTGGAGATCAACGAGGCCGAGTTCCTGGTGATGGTGGGGCCGTCGGGATGCGGCAAGTCCACCACCCTGCGGATGATCGCCGGGCTCGAGGACATCACCTCGGGGACGCTCAAGATCGGCGACCGGGTGGTGAACGAGCTTCCTCCCAAGGACCGCGACATCGCCATGGTGTTCCAGAACTACGCCCTCTACCCGCACATGAGCGTGTTCGACAACATCGCCTTCTCGCTCAAGCTGGCCCGGCGCCCCAAGGCCGAGATCAAGGAGAGGGTCACGGAGGCGGCCCGCATCCTGGAGTTGGAGAGCCAGCTCGACAAGCGTCCCGCCCAGCTCTCCGGCGGCCAGCGCCAGCGGGTCGCCATGGGGCGCGCCATCGTGCGGCGGCCCCGGGTGTTCCTGCTCGATGAGCCCCTCTCGAATCTCGACGCCAAGCTGAGGGTGCAGATGCGGGCCGAGATCACCGGCTTGCAGCGCGAGGTTGGCGTCACCACGTTCTACGTGACCCACGACCAGGTGGAGGCCATGACCATGGCCGACCGGGTGGCCGTGATCAGCCAGGGCGTCCTCCAGCAGGTCGACACGCCGATGACGCTGTTCAACGAGCCCGACAACATCTTCGTGGCCGCCTTCATCGGATCACCTTCGATGAACATCATGGAAGGGGTGGTGGACCGCAACGGCCAGGGCTTGAGGATGACGCTGGGTCGCCAGTCGCTGGCCGTGCCCGAGGAGGTCCTGCAGCGCAGGCCCGCGCTGGAGGGCTACCTCGGCCGCAAGGTGGCAATAGGCCTGCGTCCCAAGGACTTCGAGGACGCGGCCATCACCTCGGACCATCCTGCCGACCAGCGCCTCCGGGCCGAGGTGCTGCACACCGAGGCGCTCGGCTTCGAGATCATCGCCTACTTCGATGTGGACGCCAAGCCGATCATCTCCCAGGAGGCGCTCGAGCTCAGCGACGAGGAGATCAGCGCGGCCGAGGGCTCCACGACGAGGGTCCATGCCCGCTTCAACCCTTCCACCAATGTGCGCTCCGGCGATGCCATCGACGTGGCGGTCACCGTGGGCAACGCCCACTTCTTCGACCTGGAGACAGGCCTGGCCATCCGGGGCTGACCAGAGCCCGGGCCCGTCGTCATCCGGATTCTGCTCGCCGCTGCCAAGATGGGGTGATGATGAACGCAACCACCGACGGAGACCGCTACACGATCGTGTCGGCGGACTGCCACGCGGGCGGCGACATCGACGACTACCGGCCCTACCTGCCGTCGGGGCTGCACGCCGACTTCGACGCCTGGAGGCAGGACTACATCAACCCGTTCACCGACCTTCAGGACTCCAAGCGGGTCCGCAACTGGGACACCGCGGTGCGCCAGCGCGACCTCGAGGCCGACGGCCAGGTCGCCGAGGTCGTGTTCCCCAACACCGTGCCGCCGTTCTTCCCGTCGTCGCTGCTGGTCGCTCGGCCGCCGGCGACTACCGCCGAGTTCGAGCAGAGATGGGCGGGCCTTCAGGCCCACAACCGGTGGCTGGTCGACTGGTGCGGCGAGCTTCCGGGGCGCCGGGCCGGTCTGGCCCAGGTATTCCCCAACGACATCGGTGCGGCCGTGGGTGAGGTCGAATGGGCCGCCGAGAACGGGCTCAGCGGCGTGCTGGTGCCGGCCATCCCGCCCGACTCCGGCGTGCCGCCGCTGTGGAGCGACTACCACGACCCGCTGTGGGCCGCCTGCCAGGACACCGGGCTCCCGGTCAACCAGCACGGCGGCGCCGGGATCCCCGACCTCCAGGACTCCCCCAACCGCGCCTTCCTGATGCTGATGGAGGTGCCGTTCTTCGCCAACCGCAGCCTGTGGCACCTCATTGTGAGCGGCGTGTTCGAGCGCTTCAAGGGGCTCCGCTTCGTGATGACCGAGCAGCGCGTCGGGTGGGTTCCCGCCACGCTGTCGAAGATGGACGCCTACTGGCGGCTCTTCACCGGCGACGGAACCGTCGGGGAGATGACCGCGGACGCCTCCCAGTTGCCCAACCCGCCGAGCAGCTACTTCATGACCAACTGCTACATGGGGGCCAGCTTCCCCGGCCGGGACGAGGCTGAGGCGATCCGCCAGATCGGGGTCGACCGGTTCATGTGGGGCAGCGACTACCCCCACAGCGAGGGCACGTTCCCCGACTCGGTGGCGTCGCTGCGGCACGTGTTCTGCGACTGGTCCCCCAGCGACCTGCGGAAGCTGCTGGGCGGAACCGCCGCCGAGGTCTACAACCTCGACCTGGACGGGCTGGCGGCGGTGGGGGTCGGGCCGACGGTCGCCGAGGTGGCCGAGCCCCTCACCGAGCTGCCCGACAACCCCAGCATGGCGTTCCGTTTCCGCCCATGATCAAGGTTCGGGGCGGGTGCATGCCCCGGGGGATGCTCGCCCCGAACTTCAATGAGTCGACCACCTCACATGTGGCAGACTCCTTGAAGTTCCGGGCCCGCCCCTGATCGTCGGAGGCGGAGCCGCGGTCCGATGGGCTTCCCGACATCACCGGAATCGCTCGGACCGGCCGAACTGACCCGCTACCTGCGGGCCGCGGGCGTCCTGGCCGAGGGTCGGGTCACCGAGGCCCGTTTCGAGTTGATCGGCACGGGCAAGATCGGCGACAACGCCCGCTACTTCCTGTCCTATGACCGTGCCGTCGACCGGGCCCCGGCGACGCTGGTGGCCAAGTTCCCGGCCGCCGACGACCTGGCCCGGACCATGGCCGCGGCCCGCGCCTACTACAACGAGGTGATGTTCTACCGGGTCCTCGCTCCGGAGATCTCGATGCGCACCCCGGCCGTCTACGGCAGCGAACTCAGCGCCGACCGCGAGTCGTTCCTGCTGCTGCTGGAGGACATGGCCCCGGCCGAACCGGGCATCCAGATGGTGGGCGAGTCGTACCCGCACACCGTCGCCGCGCTCCGCGAGGCGGTGAAGCTGGCCGCGGCCTTCTACGGCGACAGCCGCCTCTCGGACCTCGACCATGCGGTGCGCGTGACCCGCCCCGACGGTGCCGAGTTCGGACAGCTGTTGCTGGCGGGCGCCTGGCCCGGCTTCGTGGACCGTTTCGGTCACTGCCTGACCGGCGACTCCCTGGCCTTCGGCGAGCACTACGTGGCCCACCACGCCAAGGCGATCACCGGGTACGAGGGCAGGACCACGCTGGTTCACGGAGACTTCCGCAGCGAGAACATCCTGTTCACCGGGTGCACTGCCACCACCGTGGACTGGCAGACGGTCAGCGTGTCGAGCCCGTTGACCGACATTGCCTACTTCCTCGGGGCCAGCGTCGGCATCGAGGACCGCCGGATGTGGGAGCGCGAGCTGGTGGCCGCGTGCCGCCGCCAGTTCGGCGAGGCGGGGGTCGAGTTCGGCGAGTCCGAGTGCTGGGACATGTACCGCCGCGCCGCCATGCACGGGATCATCATCACCGTGCTGGGCGCCACGTTCAGCAGCCCCGACCCCCGCAGCGACGAGATGTTCGCGACCATGATCCGCCGCCACCTCCAGCACTGCATCGACGTCGGAGCCTCCGAGTTCCTCCCCTAGCGCACTGTTCCCGGCTCAGGTGGTGACACCGGGCGCCGGGATCGGGTCTTCGTTGGACAGCACTACGGCTGTCTCGGCTGGGACGGAGACCGCGTCGTTGGCCGGGCTGTCGAGGCGGCAGCCCGGCCGGCTGGCGAAGGCGGGCTGCCAGCCGCGCGAGCCCAGGTCGACGCTCGCGCCACGGTCAGACAGGTTGGCGACCACCGCGATCGTGCCTCTGCGCAGGGCGGCTACCCGCGGATCCGGGGTCGTGATCCACTCGAGCGGCGCCCGCCACATGTCGGGATGCTGCCGCCGTACGGCCAGCAGGTTGCGGTAGCGGTGCACGGGCGCGTCGGGATCGGCTTGCTGACCAGCGACCGTCTGCTCCGGCGGGCGGGGCTCGGAGTCGATCCACGGGTCGCCGGTGGTGAAGCCGTTGTGGGTGGTGCTGTCCCAGGGCATGGGCGTCCGGCATCCGTCGCGGCCGCTGGTCGCGCCGTCGTTGCGGACCGACACCGGATCGTGGTAGTCCCGGAGCACTCCGTCGGCCAGAGCGAGCTCCTCGCCCTGGAAGAGGAAGGGGGTGCCTCCCAGCGCCATGAACAGGGTGCTCACGGCCAGGGACCGGCGCACTCCGGCCTCGCCCCCGCCGTAGCGGCTGACCGGCCGGGAGCGGTCATGGTTGCTGAGCACCCAGGAGATCCCGTGCGGCGCGGCGTCGTGCATGAGCCGCACCATCTTCAGCAGAGTCTCGGGTTCCCAGCCGAGGAAGGCGGCTTGCAGGAAGAAGGCCTGATCGAGGGCGCCCGCAGCGACGTAGCGGGCCATCCGGTCGGGCCAGGGAGCGTTGACCTCCCCGAGCAGCATCGCTCGCCGGGGCGCGCAGATCCGGTTCCAGCGGCGGAAGATCTCGACGTTCTCGGACTGGTCCATGTCGTGGCGGTGCTCGAAGGCATAGAACGCGTCGAAGGGGTCCATGCCTGCCACGACCGGCGCGATCTGGGGGTTGTCGCGCAGCTGGACGTCCTTGACGAGGCCGTGGGCCACATCGACGCGGAAGCCGTCGACGCCGCGGTCCATCCACCACTCCAGGATCGAGTCGAAGTCGTCCCCGACTTGGGGATTGCGCCAGTTGAGATCGGGCTGCTCGGGCAGGAACAGGTGGCACCAGTATTGGCCGGACGCCTCGTCGAGGGTCCAGGCCGGTCCGCCGAAGTGGCTGAGCCAGTTGTTGGGCGGCCCGCCGCCGGGGGCCGGGTCGGCCCACAGGTAGCGGCTCCGGTCGGGTCCGTCCGGGCTGCTGCGGGCCCGGGCGAACCACGGATGCTCACTGGATGTGTGATTGGGCACGATGTCGACCATCATCCGCAGGCCCCGGCGGTGAGCCTCGGCCACGAGCACGTCAAAGTCCCCGAGCGTCCCGTGGCGGGGCGAGACCGCGCAGTAGTCGCTGACGTCGTAGCCGTGGTCGTGGCCCGGCGACGGATAGAACGGGGTGATCCACAGTGCGTCGACTCCCAGCCAACTCAGGTAGTCGAGCCGGCCGGTGATGCCGGCCAGGTCGCCGACCCCGTCCCCGGTCGAGTCGGCGAAGGAGCGCACATAGATCTCGTAGCCGACGGCCCCTCGCCACCAGGGCTCGGTTCTGTCAAACCCGCCGGTGCCCATTTCCGACGTGCTGGCCCTCACCTGGCAATCCTCCGCAAACGTTTACAGTCAGGCAACTCTACTGACAGGCGGGACGGTCATGTCGAAGCGGAGCCGGGTCAGAGCGGGGCTAGTCGGCCGTGGTCCAGACGGGGCAGCACATGACGGCCGACCCGGTCGCACTCGTCGAGGTGCGGGTACCCCGACAGGATGAACGCGTCGATCCCGACCCTGCGATACTCCTGCAGTTTGGCCACCACCTCGTCGGGGTCTCCGACGATGGCCGCCCCGGCGCCGGAGCGGGCCCGGCCGATGCCCGTCCACAGATTGGCCTCGACGTAGCCGTCGCGGTCGCTCAGGTCGCGGAGCTCGGCCTGCCTGCTCACCCCGACCGAGACGGCGTCGAGGGACCGCCCCCTGATCACCGCGCCGACCTCGTCGTCGAGGCGGCTCACCAGCGATGAAGCGGCCGCTCTGGCCTTCTCCGCCGTCTCCCGCACGATCACATGGCTGCGCAGGCCGAAGCGCAGCTCCCGGCCCCGGCGGGCCGCTCGGGCCTCCATGTCGGCGACTGTGGCCGCGACCCCCGCGACGGTGTCCGGCCAGGTGAGGAACACGTCGCAGGCCTCGGCCGCGGTCTCCTTGGCCGCCTCCGAGAAGCCGCCGAAGTAGAACAGCGGGCAGCGGCCCGAGACGGTTCGGGCTCCGGGCGGGTCGAGGGTCAGGTCGACGAACTCGCCGTGGAAGTCCACCGGCCGTCCGTCGAGCAGTGTGCGCAGCACGCGCATCCACTCCAGCGTGCGGCGGTACCGGGGCGCCGACTCCAGGGTCTCGCCGGGAATGTCGCTGGAGATGATGTTCACGGTGAGCCGCCCGCCGAGCATCCGGTCGATGGTGGCGATCTGTCGGGCCAGCTGGGGCAGCCACAGCTCCCCCATCCGCACCGCCAGCAGCAGCCTCATGCGCTCGGTGAGGGACGCGATCCCGGCCGCGAAGGCGGTGGCGTCTATGCCGAGCGTGTAGCCCGAGGGCAGCAGGATGTTGTCGAAGCCGTTGCGCTCGGCTGCCAGGGTGATGTCGCGGCAGTGCTCCCAGCTGCTGGCCAGGGCCTCATCGGGCACTCCCAGGTACTGGTAGTCGTCGTCGCAGAGAGCGCCGAACCACGCGACCTCCACCGGATCAGACCCGTTCATCGCATCCACTGGCGCACGCCAAATCTGTAGAGAAAGTCGTCATATAGGGGTAATCCGATGCAGATTTCTCGAACGGGGGCCGATCGAGCATGACGTTGGGCTACTCATGGCAGTCGTGCGCCCTCGGACGCCTCGATCACGTCGTAGACGTCGCTGCGGTCGAGGCGGACCCCGGGCGCGGCTGCCAGCTGGACCAGCCGCTCGGGCCGCTGGGTGCCGAGCAGGGCGACCGGCCTCGACGGATGGGCCAGCACGAACGCGACCGCGATGGTGGCCCGCTCCACGCCTTCCCGCTCGGCCAGGCGGTCGAGCACCGCGAGCAGCTCTCGGCCGGTACCGGCGCCGTCGGCCAGGCGGCCCCGCCCAGTGGGCTCCAGGCCAGCGGCAGCACGCCGTCGCGCATGCACAGGTCGAGGGTGCCGTCGCGCAGCGGCGCCAGATGGGCGGCGGAGAACTCGGGCTGGGTGGTGG
>CBDCSK010000015.1:0-685641 GCA_965221605.1 Candidatus Aldehydirespirator sp. | reverse complement strand
TGGCTCGGGGCGTCTTGCCGGTCCGCTCGGGGCTCGGCGTCGTCGCTGCAGCCCGCCGCGGCGAGCGCCAGCACGACCAGCGCGGACGCGGCCCGCGCCCTGGCGTGGGTCATCTTCATGGGAATTACCTCCGGTTGGTCGTCTCGGCCCCGCCGGGGGGCGGGGCCTCGATATCGTGGACGGGATGCGCTTCCGACGAGCTGTCGCCACGGCCGGCCGGCCGCCGGGCCCGGCCGGCTCCGGGGCGGCCCGCGGCCGGGTTGCCGCGGCCGGCCGGGACGAGCGGGGCGAGACGCTGGCACTGCTGGTGGTGTGGCCCGCGCTGCTCACCGCGATCCTGCTGATGCTGGTGCACGCCTTCATCGTCACCAACGCCAGGGCCGAGGCCGAACTGGCCGCGTCGGCGGGGCTGCGGGCCGCGTGGCGAGCCGCGGCCGACTCCGACTTCCTCACCGACCCCGCCAATCCGGGCAGCACAAGCCCATACAGCGGCGCCAGCCCGCACCCCGAGGTCCTGGCGATGGCCGGGGCGGCCGAGGACGCGGTGGCCCGGGCGGCGGCCACCGAGGCCGGGTGGCGGTGGTGGACCCCAGGCGCCGCCCAGGTGCAGAGCGACTGGTGCGCCGACCGCGCCGCCGACAGGCCCGAAGCCGGGGAGACGGGATGGGTGCGGGTGGTGGTGTCGGGCGAGGTGTTCGGGCCGCTGGCCGCACTGTGGCCCGGCCGCTGGGACCGGATCCATGCCGCCGCGCAGGGGCCCGCCCTGCTGGCGCCGCCCGAGGGCGACGACCGCTCCACCACGGTCCCCGCCGGCCTGCCGGCCTGCTAGCGCGCCCGCGCCGCGGCCGCTCTCGCGCCGTCGGCGGACCGGGTCGGCCGCACCGTCGGCCCAGCCCCCGGCGCCGCCGCCCGGACCCGGGCGGCGGCCCGTCAGGGGCTCGGCGGCGGGATCCGCCGTCGGGCTCACGGGATCGGAGCGCTCATCGGATCGGCGCCTAGCTCCCACCGAGGTTGGCCTTGGGGGTGACCGAGCACCGGGCCGGCTTGTCCAGCTGGTCGGGATGGCCGTTGACCGGCACGGGCGGGAACCAGTCCGCTTCCTCGACGACGTCGGCGAAGTCGGACTTGAGGCCCGTGCAGCGCCGCGCGAAGTTCAAGTAGTCGGCGGGGGGTCCCGCCTCCAAGGCCTCGTTGGCCTCGTCGGCGATGAGGGCGGCCTCGATGTCGGCCTCCAGCAGGCGCACCCGCGGCTCCTCGGGGGCCTCGGCGGTCTCGTCGACCACCCTCTGCACGATCAGCACCGACGACGCGGCCAGCCCGGCGATGGCGCCCACTATCAGCAGCCACTCCAAGGTGATCAGCCCGTCGCCGGCCCGGGCGCGGCGGCTGCGCAGGCGGCTCTCGGCCCGGGCGCGGCGGGGGTGCATGCGCAGGCGGCTCTCGGCCCGAGCGCGGCGGCTCCGGGCGGGCGCGGCGGCTGTGCCAGCCGTAGTCGGCCCCGGGCGCCGGGGGTGGATGCGGGAGTGGCGAGGTCCGGGCGGGGCGCGCATCTTCAGGGCAGGTTGGTGAGGCCGCCGCCGGTGAGCGACGTGAACGGCGGATAGACCAGGATCGCGGCCAGCGCCAGGGCCACGCCGGTGGCGGGCACCACGATGATCTGGGCCCGCCGGGCGGCCTTCTCGCGCTCCTGGGAGGCGGTGTCGCGCCACAGGGTGTCGGCCGCGGCCAGCACCGCCTCCGAGATGCGGGTGCCCCGCTCGGCCGCCAGGCCCAGCGCCGACACCACCGGCGCCAGCGAGTGGACGCCGTAGCGCTCCACGATGTCGGACAGGCCCTCCCACACGGGCCGGCGCTGCTGCTGCGCGGCCAGCAGGAAGCGGAGCAGCAGGCGCCAGCTGTTGCGCTGACCGGCGCGGGCCGCGGCCAGCATGGCCGCCGACGGGTCGGCGCCGGCCGACACCTGCTGGGCCACCAGCGCGATCCACACCCTCACCACCTGGTCGATCTCGGTGCGGGACTTCTTGGCCGTGTCGCGCATCCCCAGCATCGGCAGCAGCCAGCCGCCCGCGCCGCCCGCCGCCACGAAGACGGCCATGCCGAGCGGGCCCCGCCCGGTCAACAGGCCGGCGGCGGCCCCTGCCACGAGGCCCGCGGAGAGGCCTGCCACCCGCTGCACCGCGTAGGTCTCGGCGGTGATGCCGGCCATGCGGAGGTTCTGCTCCTCGCCGGCTTTGAGGGTGGGCAGCAGGTCGCGCAGGGTCTCGCCGGGGGTCTGCGCCGCCCCGGCCCGCCTCGGCGGCCCGACCACGCCCACCGCCACCAGCACCACCCCGGCGAAGAACACCAGGCCCGCGGCCACCACCAGCGGGCTCATATCGGATCCCTGGCCCGGCTGCGGCGGCGGGGGGGCACCAGCACCGAGTTCTCCTCGCGGACCACCGAGTGGTACACGAGGAACGACGTCGACAGCAGCAGCAGGCCGGCGATCAACACGAACACGAGCTGGCCGGTGCCGGCCTCGTAGGGCTCGAAGTAGGCGGGGTTGTTGCGGTACATGAGCGCCACCACGCCGCCGGCGAGGCACAGCAGCGCGATGGTCTGGGTCCAAAGCTGAACTACAGCTTCAGTCTTGGAGCGGTGCAGGTCGACCACGTCGCCGATCCGCCCGCACAGGTCCAGCAGCGGGTCGGCCACCGCCCCGCCGGACACCGCGGCCATGCGCAGGCCCGCGGCCACCTCGGGCTCCCACACCGTGCCGGCCTGCGACAGCTCGTCGAAGGCGGCCTCCAGCCCGTGCAGCTCGGCGGTGGCCGCGGTGCGCTCCACGGTGGCCGCTATCTCGGCGGGGGCGTGGGCCACGCTGCCCCGCAGCGACTCGGTGAGGTCCGACCCGGCCCGGGCCAGCTCGGCCAGCTGGCGGCTCCACAGCGCCCAGGCCAGGGCCTGGCGGGTCTGGCGGCGGCGGCGGGCGGGGGCGGCCATGAACGGCGGCAGCAGCGCTCCGAGGCCCCCGAGCAGCATCATCATCCCGAGCAGCCCGGTGGCCGTCCAGCCGGCGAGCGCGCCGGCCGCGGCCGCGACGGCCTGCACCGCCATCACCGGGCTGACCCGCCGCCCGAACAGGGTGCGCCCCCCGGCGGGGCGGCCCGCCCTGCGGGTCCCGGCCCGCGGCCCGCCGCGGCGCACGGCCCGGCTCAGCGGCCCCGAGAACGCCACCAGGCACAGTCCCGCCGCGCCCAGCGCGCCGAAGATCAGCGGCCCGAGCGCGTCAGCCATCGAGCCCGCCCAGCGCGCCGAGGATCAGCGGCCCGAGCATGTCAGCCCCCGGGCCAGCCCGACAGGTCGAGGCCGCCCTCCACCACCCGGTCGACCACCTCGGGGTTGCGGGGCCGTCCCAGCAGCGTCAGGGGGCTGCCGCGGGCCCGGCGCCCGAACACGTCGTGCATCTCGAAGCGGTCGCCGTCGGAGCCGACCACCTCCGAGATCGTGTTGACGCCCCGGAAGCCGGTGCGGGGGTCGCCCCGCAGGTGCACCACCAGGTGGATCACCTCGGCGGCCTCCTGGATCAGCGCCGACTGCACGCCGGCGCCCACCGCGCCCAGGCAGTAGCGGACCAGCCTGGCCAGCGCCTGGCGCGCCGAGGAGGCGTGGATGGTGGCCATCGACCCGTCGGAGCCGGTGCCGCACGCCGACAGGAACGTGGCCGCCTCCGGGCCCCGCAGCTCGCCCACGATCACCCGGTCCGCGCCCGAGCGCAGCGACCGCTTGGCCAGCTCGTCCATGGTGATCTCGCCCGAGCCGTCGCTGTTGGCCTCGCGGGTCTCCACCGCGAAGGTCAGCGGATGGGTCTCGTCGAGGAACAGCTCGAAGGTCTGCTCGAGGGTGCACACGATCTCGGAGGGGCCGATCTCGGCCAGCAGCGCCCTCAGCAGGGTGGTCTTGCCCGAGCCCAGCGCGCCGCACACCAGCACGTTGGCCGGCGCCGGCGGGCGCACCGCGGCCCGCAGGAAGTCGGCGGCCTGCTCCGACAGCGACCCGGACTCCACCAGGTTCTCGAGGCGGATGTCGCGCCCGCGGTGGCAGCGCACCGTCATGAACGGGGTGCCGCACACCGCCATCGCCGCGAAGATCCGCTCGCCGCTGCGCAGCCTGAGGTCCAGCAGCGGCGCCGACTGGTCGAAGCGCCGGCCGGTCTGGCCGTGGGTGGTGGCCAGGTGCGCGATGTAGCGGACCATGTCGTCCTCGTCGGCGAACACCGGCTCGCGCACGTGCTCCTGGCGGCCGCCGGTGAGGCCCAGCACCGCGTAGCCGGGGCCGAACACGTAGATGTTCTCCACGTCGGAGCGGCGCAGGAAGCGCTCCATCGGGCCCGCGCCCAGCAGCGCGGCGAGATGGTCGAGCACCCATTCGAGGTCGGCGTCGGTCAGCATGCGGCCCGTCTCGTCGAGGGCCCGGGCCTCCCGGTCCCGGATGGCGAGCGACGCCATCTCGGTGCAGGCCTCGTCGCCGTCGGGCGCCGAGCCGGAACTCCTGGACCTCCGGCAGCACCGCCTCCCAGATCTCCTCGCGCAGCGCCACCGTCAGCCCCTCCTGCGGCGGGACTCCGGGGCCGGAGCCCTCCAGCGGTCCGGCTCGCGGGACTCCGGGGCCGGAGCTCTCCGGGGGTCGGGCGGTCGGGACTCCGGGGCCGGGGCCCTCCAGCGGTCCGGCTCGCGGGACTCCGGGGCCGGAGCCCTCCAGCGGTCCGGCTCGCCGGGACGGCCACCGTCGACGGCCGGCCCGGGTGCAGGATCGGCCGCCGTCTCGGGCGGGCCCGCGCGACCGTCGGCTCGGGGCCGCCGTACATGGGCCGCAGCCTCGGGCGGGCCCGCGTCCGGCGCGAAGAGGCCCGGCCGTGAACCGGTCCGCGGCCGTGAGGTCGGCGGCGGCCGCCTCCAGGCTCTCGGCCGCGGCGAGGCGCCAGAGGGCAAGCAGCCTCTTGGCGATCTCGTCGAGCGTGTCGATGATGCCGCGGTCGCGGCGGCCGCCCAGGCGCAGCAGCCGCTCGTCGTCGATCACCGGGAGCCTCCCGGCCACCTGCATGCCGGCCTCGACGGCGATGTGGTCGTCGCGCAGGGGCGACTCGCCCTCCACGACGGCCACGCGCTGGCCGCGCCCGAAGCCCATCAGCCCGGCGTCGCGGCAGGCGGTCCACAGCGCCTTGGCCTGGTCGGTGGACTCGACCGGCGACAGCGCGGCCACCACCGGCGCAGCCGCCAGCAGCGACGCGAACCGCGTCCCGCCGCCCAGCAGCCCCGACACGATCACCCGCCGCTCGGCGCTCAGGGCCCCCAGGCGGTCGGCCCGGTCGGCCAGCCAGCGCGACGCCAGCGCGGCCCCGTTCGGGGTGGCGGGGCGCGAACAGCGCCCAGAGCGAGCCGCGGGCGGTGTCGAGGCTGTAGCAGTGCTCGGCCAGCAGCGGCAGGGTCAGCGGCTGCCGGGCCACCATCAGCGAGGGCAGGCCCCGCCGCGCCGGTGTGTAATCGGCGTGGGTGGCCTCGCCGAGGCGCTGCGCCAGCCTGGCGCCGGAGGCGTCGGCGTCGATGAACAGCACCCGCTCGCCGGCCTCGCTCCAGCGGCGGGCCAGCGCCAGCCCCAGCGACCCGGGATCGAGGCGGGCGTTGGCGGAGGCCGCAACCGCTAGCACGGCCCGGCCCCCTCCCGCGCCCGCCCCGGTTGTGTCGCCGGTCCGGGCGCGGCCGGGTGCGGCTCCCGTGCACGCGCCGGCCCCGCCGCCGGTCGGGACGCTGCCGGGCCTCATCCGGCCGATCCTGCCTCGGTCACGGACCTCTCCCAGACGGTTCGCCACTCGGCGTCGAGCCGGGCCGCCATGTCGTCGGTGTCGGTGCCCTCGGCCACCGGCAGCACCATCGGGGCGGCGCCGAGATCGTCGGGCAGCGACCGCCAGTACAGCCACTCCTCGGGCGGCACGAACATCCGCATCTGCCCGTCGGTGTAGTTGTCGAGCTCCAGGGTGCCGATCACCGACCGGGGCCGGCCCGGGTCGTTGCCGAGCGGCTCGGCGCCGGGGTCTATGAGCAGCACCAGGTCGCCCTCGCCCACCCCGGAGGGGGCCAGCCCCGCGTCCAGCGACACGATCACCTCGAGCTCGCCGGGGCCGGCCGTGGGCTCGGCCTCGACCGCCGCGGCCTGCAGGGCCGCCTCCTGCACCGCGTCGAGCCACTGGTCGCGCCACACCGCGTCGAGGCGGCCCCGCATCTCGTCGGCCTCCGCGCCGAGGCCGAGGTCACCACCATGAACGTGCCGCCCACGCCGGCGAGCGCCGCGGTCCACTCGGCCCACTCCTCCGGCGCGAGGAACAGCCGCATCTGCGAGCCGTCGAAGTTGGTGAGCCGGAAGCTGCGCACCACCCGCCGGGGCCGGCCGTCGTCGCCGTCGGCGGGGTCGGCGCCGGGGTCGACCAGCAGCACCTCGTCGTCCTCGGACAGCTCGCCGGTGGCCAGGCTCAGGTCGAGGGGGACGGTCAGCTCCAGCTCGACGCCGACGGGGACGGCGTCGCCCTCGATGAACATGTCGAAGCGCACCAGGGCGCCCGCGGGGATGGGCTGGGCCGCCACCATGCCCTCGAAACGCGACGGGCGCGCCGCGGTGAAGGGTATGTGCGGGATCGACCCGGCCAGCGCCAGGTCGGAGCCGAAGTCGGCCGCGCCGACGGTCTCGCCGGGCTCGATGCCGCGGCCGCCACCAGCACGGCGCTGCGCTCGTCGAATGCGTCGGAGGTGAGGTAGAAGCCGGCGACGCTGGCGGCCAGCACGAGCAGGCCCGCGATCACGAGCAGGAGCCGCTTGGTGGACGCCGGCATCTGGCGGCGCGACCGTCCGGCTCTGGCCGGCCTCGCCGACGAGGGCGCATCCTGGGCGGCGGTCGGGTCGCTCATCCCGCTGACTCCTCTCCTCGGTTCAGGGCTCGGGTTGCATGACAATGCATGTAAGAGTACGCTGGGCATCGAGCCTCGCCACCGGGCACTCGCGGTGCGCCAAGACACCCGACATGACGCGACCGCCATTCGGCCGCGAGACCCCAGCGAGGCCCCCCGTGACCGCAGTCCAGCCCACTTCCATGGACCACACTCCCGACCCCAGACCAGATCCGCCCGGACGCCGAGCCCCCGGCGCCCGAGCCCCCGGCTCCGGCAGCCGAGGCCGCGGCAGCCCCTGCCGCGCCCCCCGAGGCGAAGCCAGCGCCGCCCGAGGCAGCCGAGCCCCCGGCGCCCGAGGCGAAGCCCCGCCGCTGGGGCCGGCTCCGCGACGACCCGCTGCTGACCGTGGTCAGCGCCGTGCTGGCCGTGCTCGGCGCCGTGCTGACCGTGGCTGGAACCGTGGCGGTGGGCCTGCTCATCTTCGTGCTCACCGGCATCCGCAGCGACATCGCCGCGCTCGACGCCAAGATCGACACCAAGATCGCCGAACTCGACGCCAAGATCGACGCCAAGGCCGACGCGAGCGACGTCAAGGCCCTCGACGCAAAGATCGACATGCTCGACTTGAAGCTGACCGCGCTGATCGCCGGCCTGAACATGACCGAGGAGGTCGACGCCGCCCTCGAGGGCAGGCTGCTCGGGACGCCCGCCCCGGGCCCCGCTGAGCCCGGTTCTGCCGAGCCCGGCCCCGCCGAACCCTGACACGGCCCGCCCGCAGCACCGGGGACTCACCGCAGCCGCCGCCCGGCGCGGGCCCCGACGGCGGTGATCTCCTCCGCCGGGCAGGCCATGACTCGCCTCAACCGCAGCCGCGGCGCGCCCGGTCGGGCCGCAGGGCATGCCGCTGCGAAGGCGGGGGCCGGGCGCCGGGTCGGGCCGCTCACGCCACATGGCACCGCACCTGGGCCTTGGCGGCCGTGGGGGGCTGTTCGTCGGCGGCGGCGGCATGGCCGGCCGCGTCGGCGTCGAAGGCCGTGCCCCCGACAGCCCGGCGGAAACTGTTGTGGACCACCTCGACGCCGACGTCGGCATACAGCACGGCGATGAGCCCGCACTGCTCGCCGAAGTGGCGCTCCCAGCCGTCCCACGAGTCGAAGTCGCCGGCCGCCGCGTCCCTGGCATCGTTCTCAACGTTCCAGGCCGTGTGGATGGCCGCGGCCAGCCGCGCATCGGAGGCAGAGACCGCCTCCGCGGCGTCATCCACCGCGTTGGCGACCAGCACCACCGCCAAAGCCGCCACCCCAGCCACCGCCGCAACGATCAGCAACCACTCCACCGTCGTCAACCCACCGTCGCCGCGGCGGCTGCCAACGCTGCCCGACCGAGCCTCTCGGATCATCACCGAACTTGCAGCACATCTCTAGCTGATGTCCTCCAACTTCACGAGTCACATCCCGACCGTTTCCGCCGTCGCCTGAGGCAAGCCGACGCCACGGAAAAGCAGCTTGGACGATTCTTCGATCCGTCTAGAGTGGTCATGCGACACCTACGAAACCTCACACTCAACCTGGGCAACAGTGGCGCTACCAGTTTTGGTGGCAGTCTGTAGCGGGACGGTGGTGAGAGTCACCGAACCAGTTGGATCATTGAAATTTGATGTCATGGCCCCAATGCCAGCGTCGGCAAAAGTAATCTGGATCCTGTCGCACTTGTTTGTGAAGTAGTTCTCCCACTTCGGCCATGTGTTGTAGCGCTCATCCGTAGGGTCTGCGTTCTTCGCCTCTTGCTCGACGGAGGCGGCCGCCACCTCTGCAGCGGTCTTGCGGGCGCTGGAGCCGCTGATCTGCTCGGACGTGTCGCTCACCACGTTCTGGACCAGCACGACGGCGAGGGCGGCGATGCCGGCCACGGCGGCCACAATGAGGAGCCATTCGAGGGTGGTTAGGCCGCTGTCGTCTCGCTCCGGTCGTTGCCGGCGGTGTGATGGCCCCAGGGTGCGGGTGATGCCTGTGAGAATGCTGGTCACTGGGATGTCCTCTCTTGACTGTCGGTCATGGTCTCGGGTCCTGTCGGTGGGCGTCTCGGGTCCGAAGGTGTCCGGCGAGCCGGTGCCGTCGGTTCAAGGTCACCTGCGTATGCGGGCCGGACCTCGCGCTGGCGCGGGTCGCCCGGCGCGCGGTCGCCGGGGGGGAGGAGTGGATGCAGAACCACCACCGGACGGCTCCCCGGTCTACGGCAGCGCAGCCCGAGCGCGCCGCCGGCGCGCCGCGCCGGGCGCGACAGCTCTAGTAGTCCGCCCTCCGGGTTCGGACCAGCGGCCCGGGAATCGCCGGCACCCCCCCCCGCGGGAAAGGAGGCGGGCCGGAGCGTCGGGCAGGGGCACACCGGATCGGGGCTGGCCGCTCAAGCGCCGAAACCGGCACCGTGCTTCGCAACAGCTGTCCCTCCATGCTCCTGTCGGTGAAACGCTCCCGGCGTTGTGGGCGAGCCACGCTACCGCAGCCGTCAAGAGACCGCAACGAACCCGGCACCAACGGGTTGCTTGGATCCGCTTAGGGGCAGGCGGGACGGCGTCCGTGGCGGCTTCTGCGATCTGGGTGACGGTCGCTGTTGCGGGCAGAGGTGTTCACCATTCGGCAGGTTTGGTGATGGTGCCGATCTCGTCCCTCAGAGTGTCGGGCAGCTGGCTTCGTCTCAAGTGGCTCTTCCACAGTCGCTTGACGAAAGTGGCGGCGTCGGCGAGCTCCCTGGGACTTGCGTTCCGGGGGTCCGGGTCGACCAGCGCGACGCGAAGCTCCAGGTCGTCCCTCACGTACCGCATCGCCCCTGCGAAGTCGGCGTCGTTGGAGACGACGACGGCCTGCTCGTAGTCACCGTTGAACCCGTCCACCAGCAGGCGGGTGGCGAGATTCACGTCCGATCCCTTCTCTTCGGAGTCCTTGATCAGGACGTGGGAGGGCAAGCCCGGCGTCGGCTCGGCCAGCGGGCGCCGCTTGACCCCGGAGCGGAACACCCCGTAGTAGGCGTCGAGGCCCGGCAGCGTCGCCAGGGCTCTCAGGTATACGAGCTGACGACGGGGCTGATTGGGATTGCTGGGGCGCGCGTCCAGCCGGGCCGTGAAGTAGCAGATTCTGTGTATCGAGTCCTCGGGAAAGAGGGTCTCGCCCAGCCGTCGCAGGTCCAGCCACCTGAACGGGGTGTCCTTCAGGGCGCGGTAGTAGAGGTTGAAGCCGTCTATGTACAGGTTGGTTATCAAGGCCTCCCCCTCAAAGACAGAGACCGCCCCGAAGGGCGGTCTCGACCCTACCGGCGAAGCGATAGGGGCAGTGCGAAACAATCTACTACGCCGCGGGGGTGGACGGCCAACAGCCTCCTTGAGAAGAACAGCGGTGTTTGGTCATGGTCTTCGTGGTGCTGCGCCTCTCAGGCGGTGGCACCACGAAGCGGCACTGTGTCGTCGTGCGTCGGTGAGCGCCTCAGCCCTCCGTGTCGTTTGGTCCGGCCCGGTGCAGCCTCACAACAGCCATTTCAGCGTCTTCGGGTCTTGGGGCAACAGCGCCCGCATCTGCTGCTCAAGACGTCGTAGCCGTTCCATCTCTTCTAGGCATGCCTTGAGGCGTTCCACCCGGTCCGCGGCCTCGGCCCGGTCCGGCCTGTCACAGAGCTGGGAGTAGTGCAGTTGTGCTTCAGAACGAAGAGCGCCGTACCTGATCGCCAGTTCCTGAGACACGAAGGTGGGACTGTCACGAGGCTCGAAGACTGGGTTCCCTTGTACGTACCAACCTGAGGGTGATGGTCGCAGGTCTTCGACCGCTTCGCGGCGAAGTAACAGCCCCCACCGTTAACCCCACCGATAGCGCATCCGCCAGGTGCCCAGGAGCCTTGAGCCCTACGTAGTAGCCGTACAACGCGGCGACGACCGTGACAGCCGTACGGATCGAGAATACGAGGCGCAGCCGCCGGTGGACAGTTTGGGTGAGGGGCATCCGGCCGAATGTATCCCTCGGCTGCGTCGAGACGCTCAGAGCGGCCTGATGTTGATTTGAGCTCCGACTTGGTCGGCGATCGACAACTACCGAACCCCCACCGAACCCGCCAACCGCGAGCCCGCCGACGGCGAGCCCGCTGAGCCCGTCGACGTCGAACCGGCCGGCAACGGTCCCAACACCTCGACGGCGCCGCTGCCCGCGGCCCCAGGTCCACAGCACGGCACCACGATCGACAACAACTCCGACGGGGCACTACACGCTCCCACACCGCCCAGAGCGCCGCCCTAAGGACCGCTGAGAACCCACCACGAAGCTGACGGTGAGAATCCGTCAGCTTCGCCCGCGCCCACACAGCCCCCACCCGGCAGCCCTCGGGACGCTGAGCCCGTCCAGAGGCTCCCGAGACCCGGCGAAGCCCCGGATTGCGTCTCGGAACACGCCATTCCTGGCTAACCCTGTATCAAAATCGGCCTAACCCTGTGGCAACATACCAACGGAAGCGCGAGCAGCCTGACGCCCGGGCGCACGATCTGATCAAGGACCGGACCAAGCCGGAGTTCTCCGCCTTCGACCGCGGCGCGCACCGGCAGGAGGGCCGGCAGCCCGCTCACCGCCGGCACCCGGACTGTGACGTGTCCGAGTCTGCCGCGGGGCGGGTCCCGGCGCCGGTGCGGAGATCGTGGCTGGCGAGGGTGTCGCGGGCGGTCCCAGCCGTCCGGGCCATCAGCCCGGCATCGGACGCCCGGGCGCCCGGCCTCAGGAGCGGCCCGCGGCGCCGATCGTGCCGGACTCCTCGAGGCGGGCGATCAGCGAGGCCAGCATCACCGCGATCTCATCGACCTTGTCGTCGAGTTCGCCGATCTTGGTGTCGGCCTCAGCGAACTTGGTGTCTATCTTGTCGTCGAGTTCGTCGAACTTGGTGTCGATCTTGTCGTCGAGTTCACCGAATTTGGTGTCGATCTTGTCGTCGAGTTCACCGAATTTGGTGTCGATCTTGGTGTCGAGTTCGCCGATCTTGGTGTCGATCTTGGTGTCGAGGTCGTCGATGTCGGCGTCCTGCTGTGCGAAGCGGTCGCTGATGCCGCTGTCGAGCTTCTTGATGTCGCCGTCGAAGTCGTTCACAATGAAAGCCAGCGCACCGACCAGGACGGTGGCCCCCACGCCGATCAGCGCGGACACAAGCTTGTTCCTGAGCCACGACGAGACCCGGGCCTTCTGGGGCTCGGGCTCTGCGGCGTTCTCGGGTGTCTCCACGGCGGCGCCGGGCGGCTGGGGCTCGGGCTCTGCGGCGTTCTCGGGTGTCTCCACGGCGATGGTCCGGGTCGGCATCGGGGGCCTCGTTTCGGGGTTCCAGGGGCATATCGGCCGCCGCTGGAGCCCGGCAGCGAGACTTCAGTGCTATGTTAGCACATTGACATCAAGATGATGCAACCCCGAGATTGTGTATGCTGCACCAGAATATGCCGACGAAACTCGATCATCCCATCCCCATCGCCGTTGCTGGCCGGGCCCGGCAGTGCGGCCGGGACGGCGCCTGCATAGTCTCCGGCGGTGGACGGTGCGGGGCCGGCACTGGTGTGGGCCGCGGTGGCGGTGTGGGGTGCGCTGGGACTGTACGTCTCGGTCACCGACATCCGCCGCGCCGTGATCCCCCGGCGGGCGGTGTGGCCCGCAGGGGCGGCCACGGCCGTGCTGCTGGGCGCCGCCTCCGCCGCCGCGGGCGAGCCCGCCCGGATCGGCTGGGCCGCGGCCGGCGCCGCCTCCGTCGCGGTGGCGCTGGAGGTCGCATGGCGGATCTGGCCCAACCGGATCGGCTACGGCGACGTCCGCCTGATCGTCGTCAACAGCCTGCTGGCGGGCTGGTGGGGCCCGGCCTGGTCGTGGTGGGCACTGATGGCCGGCGCGGTCGCAGAATGGCCCGCCGCCGCAGTGTCGCTGGCCCGCCACGGCCGCGGGGCGCAGGTGCGGTGGGCGCCGGGCCTCGTCGCGGGCGCCGCCGCGGTGGTGGCCTTCAAGCTGTGGACCGAGGGCCCCTGACACCCGGGCGCCGCCGGCCCGCCGGCTGCCGGTGACCGGCTGCCGGATCGGTCGGTGGACCGAGGGCCCCCCGACACCCCGGCGCCGCCCGCTGGGGCGGATTCGCGTGCCCGCTCGCCCGGGCCTGTCCCTGACCGCCGTCGCCCGTCACCCTCACATCCACATCGCGCGTGCTGCTTGCCTGCACCTCGGAGACACACGGGGTGATTCTTGGAACGAAGGGGTGCAACCCTGAGCTGAGTGACGACGGTGGCGGTTAGCCGTCCTCAGGGGGGTCTAAGCACCGATGCCTGCTTCTCTGGCTGATCGGCTTTGCTATCGTGGGAGCATTCGTACCAGCCTCGACCCTCTGTAGCGATGTTCGTTCCCACCATCACCGCCGACCAGATTCCGCGATGGATGTCCATCGACGACCGGCGCGGCCGGGTCGTCGAAATACGCGAGCTGTGCAAGCAGTGGGCGAACACGGATCACGCCCACCGTGCGGCGATGGTGAAGCGGGCTCCGCGGCGCCACCGATGGTGGCATCTCTTCACGCGCCGCCGTCACGACCTGACGCGGATCGCGGCGGTAGTTCACGCGTTGTGCGACCGTGATGGCGTTCCTGTGCCGGGCTGGGTGTGGCAGCATCGCAGCAGACGCCACCTGGGGATGAGCCGATCCTCTCCGCTGCCGAGGAGCGAGCACCTTCGCGCCACCCTCAACGCGCCCGCAGCGTGCGCGTATCACCGGGTGTGGTTCGATCCGCAGAGCATCGAGGACCACAGAATCCACGGATTCAGCCGCGTTGTCTGAGGACAGCCCCGCGTCCGGCGCGTTTCATCGGTTCGACGCGCACCAGATGACGGCGCTGTTGTCCCGCGTGGATGCGCTCATGCAAGCCGAGGGGTGTGCGCCTACTCACCTGCTTGCCGCTGGAGGAGCAGCGATGCTCTCACGCGTCTCCAGCCGTCTCACTGGCGACATCGACATCATCTCGGACTCGTCTAGGCTCGGTCCGTGACCGCCGACGGAGCATCCTCGCCACCTCGCATCGTCCTCGACTGCGACCCCGGACTCGACGACGCCATCGCCATCCTCACCGCGGCCCATTTCGGCGAGCTGGTCGGGATCACCACCGTCAACGGCAACGTCGGCATCGAGCACACCACCCACAACGCGCTGGCGACCGCGCAGGTCGCCGGCCTGGACGTGCCCGTGCACCGGGGCGCGGCCCGCCCGCTGATCGCACCGACCATGGACGCGGCCCGCATCCATGGGGCCACCGGGCTCGGCGACGCGGTCCTTCCCGAGTCGACCCGCTCGGTCGCCTCCGACGACGCCGTGGCGTTCCTGTGCGACACGGCCCGCTCCGTCGACGGACTGCACCTGGTGGCGGTGGGCCCGCTGACGAACGTGGCCCTCGCGCTGCGGCGCGACCCCGACCTGCCCCGCCACCTGGCCGGCCTCACCATCATGGGCGGCGGCGCCCACGCCGGCAACGTCACTCCGGTGGCGGAGTTCAACGTGTGGGCCGATCCCGAAGCGGCCGCCGTCGTGTTCAGAGAGGCGGCCCCGCTGACGATGGTCGGGCTCGACGTCACCCACAAGGTGCTGCTCGGGGGCGACGAGGCCGCCAGGATGCGAGCCGCCGGCACCCCTGCGGCCCGCTTCGCGGCCGATCTGCTGGAGTTCGCCCACGCCCGGTGCCGCGAGTTCGGACTGGAAGCGGCCCCGGTGCACGACGCCACCGCTGTCATCGCGGTCACCCACCCCCACCTGTTCCGCCGGTCGAGCCACCCGGTGGCGGTGGAGTTGCACGGCGAGCACACCCGGGGGATGACCGTGACCGACGTGCGCCCTCCGGCCGCCATCGCCGCGGGTCCGGCCCCGCAGTTCCACGATGTCGTCTGGGACGCCGACGCCGACGCCGTGATCGACCTGATCGTGGAGGCGGTAACCGGCTCCTGATCGAGACCTCAAGAAGGTCGTGTGGACTTGCCGCCGTGGACCGACGGCTCCTCACACCACTGCGTGCGCAGGACAGCCAGCGGAATCAGCACGTCGGCGGGCAGCCCGAGCACTTCACACAGCACGGCCTCATCGAGTTCCTGGCGAGTCGCATCGCGGTAGGCCTCGTTGGCCGGGAGCAGCGGCCGCAGCCTGAAGCGTTCGAACACGTCAGCGGCCGCAGTGAACTGCTCGCCGGTGAGCCTGCGGGGATCGACCGCGACCAGATCGCCCAGCCGGGTGATGGTGACATTGGCGCGGCCCTGCTGCTGCCGGCTCGCCGCGAACCAGAACGCGATCAGACCGAGCGTGGTGTTCATCCACAGGGCCACTGCCTCCTCCCATTCGGAGGACTCGAGAGCGAAGGAGGGCCAGGCCCGGCCGCCGATGCACGGCTCGGCCGTGACGCAAGCCGCCAGCGCCTGGCTGTTGAGCCGGAAGTCGAGATTGATGTGAAGCCGGGTCGAAGTCGCCCACACCCCCAGCGCCTCCTCGTCCATGCCGGCGCGAACCCTTCCCTGGGTGTCCGGCCGGACCTCGATCTGCGACTCTCGGCCTGAGCCCGCCTCGTGGGCCCACAGCACGGGGTATGAGGGTGTCCGGCCCGCCAGCAGGGGCTTGATGTCGAACGGACCCCGATAGGCGCCGGTCGCCCTATCCGTGCCGCTGACATCTCGATGCACCGGGCCGGGCCTGCCCACCTCTCCCAGAGGGGCTACGTATACCGGCAGGTCCCCGGCCCGGGGCAGGCGCGGTGCGGACTGACTCAGAGCGAGGGCACAGGTGGCTACGTCAGGCTCGGATACTGCAGCCAGCCCTCCGTGAGAAATGTCACCCGTGAGCAGACAGCCCGCGCGATCGTCGCCCATGTCGATGGATGCCATGTCCTGCGACCCTTCTTGGCCGTCGATGACCCGGGCGACCTGCACCGCCTCCATGATGTTCACGGGGCGCCCAGCCAGGCTGACCCAGCTCACCTTCGGGGCTCCGGTTGCGGCCATCGTGGCCGGACGCTTGACCGCCACCAGCGCGATCTCAGCCATGCCCGTGTCGGCCGAGAAGGCTCGGGCGGTACTACCGTGGGTCGCGATGGAGGTCACGGACACGTCGCGGTAGTGGCTGCTGAGGAGCTGGCGTAAGCCCTTCCAGGAGCTGCCGGAGACGGCGGCGAACGGCAAGACGAGCGCGAGCACGCCTCCGGGCCGCAGCTTGGCGTGCGCGAGATCCACGAAGTTGGAGGCCAGGCCGGCGTTGCCGTGGCCGGCGCGCGCCCGAGTCGCCGGCGGACTCAGTTCAGCGAGGCGGGCGGACATGGCCCGCTGATCGTCGTCACTGGTGCCGAACCCCGCGAATGACGGCACCGGCACGCCCGCGGCCTGAGCGGTCTCGTGGTTCGTGGGCCGAGTGAACGGAGGGTTCATGATGCACAGATCGAGGGTGCCGTCGCCGACGTTGCATGCGACGAGCTCGTCGTCGGGCTCGCCGTCATCGACCCACCCCGCCAGCCGGGTGCCCGGCCGTCCCAGCAGCGACAGGGTTCCGGCATCGCCGAGCAGGTCCAGCGAACCCACCGCGACCCGGCCGTCCGGGGTGCGGCCGAAGGGGAGCACGTGCACTCCGCACCTGCCGAAGCCGACAGCCGGGTGGGACGCGCACAGCATCGTCGTGGTCAGGTGCGCAGCGGCCGGCATGATGTCGGCGCCGATCAGCGCCTCCTGCATCATGGCGGCGTGGATGGCTGCGTCGTCGCGGCCGGCCCGACGCACCCGTGCAGCAACGCGGCGGTACACCGCCGACAGCAGGGCACCGGTCCCGCATGCGAGGTCGCCGATCCGCAGGTCGGTCACCGCGACCTCGTCGGACCACTCGATCCGGTCGTCGAGGCGGGCCACGGCCAACTCGGCCAGCAGGGCCGCCGACTCCGGCAGCGTGTAGAAGGTGGCCAGGAACTTGCGGTCGGCGATCAGGCGCCCGAACATCTGCCCGGCGAGGTCCTGCACCTCCACCGCGCCGGCTGCGGCCAGGTTCGCGGCGGCTAGGGCCAGCCGGTCGCACAGTTCCTCGGCCCGGACCCGCTCGATGGGCAGCAGCAGCCGCCGGGCGATGTCGAAGACGGGCCAGTAGTTGATGTCCAGTATCCGGTCCCAGGCGTCAAGAACGTCCGACTTGAGCAGTCGCCCAGCGTCCCCGGAAGCAGCCGCGGTCTCCTCAATGGTTGGAGTGCCATGGCTCGGCGCCACTGCGATCTGGAACAGGAAGGCGTTCACGATGATGGACGCCGCCATCCTCATCGTTTGCTCGCCGGACTCCTGATGCAGGCACTCGGCCACATGAAGCTGAGTGGTGCTGCCGATGGCGGCGATCATGGACGCGCCCTCCTCGACCGCGTACTGCAGCCGGTCGGCGGCCTCGTCGATGCGGCGAGGCGAGACCGCCAGGGTCTCAACCGTTCCGGCCAGGTCAGCGAGGCTGCCGGTGATCCACCCCTCAGACGGGAACCTGACGTTGGCGGCCCCCTCGCGCCACACGCACCACGCCAAGTCGTGGCAGGCGACCAGTTCCTCGAGGAGCCGGGCCTCAGGGACGTCACGCAACCGGCGTGGGTAGCGCAGCGCCACGACGGTCTCGATCGGCCTGAAGGGATGGCTCGTCTCGGCGCCCACCCTGCCGAGAGCCTCGTCCTCGAGGGCACGAGCCGGATGGAACTCGGCTTCGATGACCAGCGGGGCCGCTCCGGGCACCCTCACCAGGATGTCGGGCTGCTTTCCCTTGAGCCCAGCCAACACGCCGGTCGCCTGCGAGACGATTGCACCATTCTCGGCCCACTGCGGATGCATGGTTCGCAGCACCTGGGCCACATAGGTATTGACGGTTGGCTCGGTGGTGGCCATGCCCTAGACCGTACCGTACCCCTATGACAATGCATAGTATCTCACGCATACCAGCGAAAAGTGCCAGCTGGCCTCGCCGCCACGGAGCCCGATCGCAGACCCGCCGGCACCGGGCTACACAGGGCGGTGGATTTCGGCCAGCCAGTTGTCCTCGATCTCGATGGGGCACAGCGCCCAGCACACCGACAGGAGCCACTCCAGCACCTCGGTGTGGGGCGCCTGGGGCGGCGGGTGAACGACGATGCCGTTCTTGGCGTGGTCCTGGACCTTGCGCCAACCCGCCGGCAGCGGCGCCCCGGCGTCGGCGAGGCGGTCCAGCGCCTTGGGTCCCACGCCATGCTCCACGCCGACCGTGGGCTGCGACGTAGCGGGCGCTCCGCGCGGCGGGGTCCACGTGGCCATGGGCACGGCCGGGCCCCGGCCCGAGAACCAGCGAGCCAGCATCGTCGGCGACGGCGACGGCAGCTTCTCGATCTGGTCGTCCCGCAGGCCGGGACCGATGTTGATCCATCCCAAGCCGTCGCCCCGGGCGACCAGGCCCTCCATCTCGCGAACGACGGGCGTCACGTCCGCCGAATCGAACGCGATCGTCTCAACACGGAACTCGGCCACCGCAAAGCGACAGTACTCCCTGTGGGCCCGCCGACCCGGTCGGCTTCCTACAGGAACAGCTCCGCCGGAACCAGCCGCTGCTGTACAGGGTCGACCGCCAAGGCCATGCCCTCGAGGGTGTAGGCCCCCAGCAGGCTCGGCCCGTTGTCGTCCCCGAAGGCGACGATGGTGATCACCTGCTCGCTGTCGATGCTTGCCAGCGCCCAACCGAACTCCATCGTGGTCCGGCGCCCGTCTGCCAGCGCGAAGCGGCGCCTGCCCGACGGTGCGACACCCAGGTCCCGAAGGACGCGGTCGGGCAGCACGGTGAAGGCTGCGCCGGTGTCGACTATCGCTTCGATGTCGGTTGAGCGCTGGCCGTCCATGGCTGGAGAATCGCACCGGCAATCTGAATGTTCCCACTGCCCCGCACCCGTCCTTCCTCGGCACCACCTCGCCGGTGCCGTCCCACTCGCCGGCGCCGTTCCACCAGCGGCAGCCTGAGCAATACCCACTCGACAGCAGTCTGCAACATAATATAATGAAAAAGCTCGGGGACGACACGGTTGCTTGCCGCGGCGCAACCACTTCAAGCCGCGGCCTGGCCCGACCCGGCTGGCCGCTAGGGCTCTCGAGCGCATCGGCCGGCGGCGACCGCGGTGCGGTTGGGGCGTTGTCGTGGTTTGCTAAGGGCATGGAAGACCGGAACTGGGGGTTCCGCACCCGGGCCCTGCACGCGGGCAGCCGGCCCGATCCCACCACCGGCGCGCGGGCCGTGCCCATCTACCAGTCGACGAGCTTCGTGTTCGCAGGACACCGCCGATGCCGCCGACCTGTTCGCCCTCCAGAAGTACGGCACGATCTACACCCGGATCTCCAACCCGACCAACGCGGCCTTCGAGGAGCGCATGGCCAGCCTCGAGGGGGGCATCGGAGCGGTGGCCACCGCCAGCGGCCAGGCCGCCGAGTTCCTCACCGTCACCGCTCTGGCCTCGGCCGGCGACCACGTCGTGGCCGCGGCCGGCCTCTACGGAGGCACCTACACGCTGCTGGATGTGACCCTGCGGCGCCTCGGCGTCGACACGACGTTCGTGGACGGCACCGACTCCGACGCCTTCGCGGCGGCCGTGCGTCCCGACACGAAGCTGCTATACACCGAGATCATCGCCAACCCCTCCGGCGCGGTCGCCGAACCTGGCCGCCCTGGCCGACGTGGCCCAAGCCCACCGGCTGCCGCTGGCCGTCGACTCGACGTTCGCCACCCCGTACCTGTGCCGCCCCCTCGACCACGGCGCCGACATCGCGCTGCACTCGGCCACCAAGTTCCTGGGCGGGCACGGAACCTCCATAGCCGGCGTCATCGTGGAGGCGGGGACGATTCGACTGGGACTCGGGCCGGTTCCCGCACATGGTCGACCGGATCCCCAGCTACAACGAGCTTCGCTGGTGGGACAACTTCGGCGAGTACGCCTTCTGCACGAAGGTCCGGGCCGAGCAACTGCGCGACGTGGGGGCCTGCCTGTCCCCCTTCAACGCCTTCCTGCTGCTGCAGGGCATCGAGACGCTGCCGCTGCGCATGGACGCCCACGTCGCCAACGCCCGGACGGTGGCCGAATGGCTCGACGCCGACGACCGGGTGGCGTGGGTGCTTGTGGGCAGGCCTGCCCGACCATCCGCAGCACCACCTGGCCCGCCGCTACCTGCCAAAGGGACCGGGCGCCATCTTCACCTTCGGCGTGGTCGGCGGTCGCGCCGCCGGCGCCCGCTTCATCGAGTCGCTGCAGATGGTGTCGCATCTGGCCAACGTGGGCGACGCCAAGACGCTGGTGATCCACCCGGCCTCCACCACCCACCAGCAGCTCTCCGACGCCGAGCTGGAGGCGGGGGGCGTCTCGCCGGACATGGTGCGCATCTCGGTCGGGCTGGAGGACGTCGACGACATCATCTGGGACCTGGACCAGGCCCTGACGGCGGCCACGAAGGAGACCGGTGGCTGAGCATCCGCCCGTGGAGGGATGGACGCCGCCGACCGCGCTGGAGCGCCGGCGCATCCTGAACCGGGCCGAGACCGTGGCGGTCGTGGGCGCCTCGTCGAACCTGGCCCGGGCCAGCTACTTCGTCCTCACCTACCTGTTGTCGTCGTCCACCGACTTCGACGTGTACCCGGTGAACCCCCGTTCCGCCGGCAGCGAGATCCTCGGCCGCCGGGTCCATGCGTCGCTGGCGGACCTTCCCGTCACCCCCGACATCGTCGACGTGTTCCGCCGTTCCGAGGACCTGCCCGCGGTGGCCGATGAGGCCATCGCGGTGGGTGCCTCCGGTCTTCTGGGCGCAGCTCGGTCTCTGGAGCCCGGAGGGCCGCCCAGCGCTGCACCGCGGCCGGACTCGACGTGGTGATGGACCGGTGCCTGAAGATAGAGCACGCCCGGTTCCACGGCGGTCTGCACCTGGCCGGCTTCGACACCGGGGTCGTCTCCTCTCGCCGAAACTACCACCATTGACGCAGGCGGCAGGTTCGCTAAGATCGCCCTTTCTCGTGGGGTCGGGTGGCCGCCCTACCCGATGAGGCCGGGAGGGCGCACATGGCACGAAGATGGCAACGCTGATCAAGGGAGGCACCGTCGTCAGCGCGACCGGAGCGGATCCGGCCGAGGTGCTGATCGACGGCGAGCGGATCACTGCTGTGCTGCGGCCCGGCAGCGACATCGCGGTCGCGGCCGAGCAGGGCGCGGAGGTGGTCGACGCCACCGGCAGGCTTGTCGTGCCCGGCGGCGTGGACGTCCACACCCACATGGAGATCCCTTTCGGTGGGACGTTCTCCTCCGACACCTTCGAGACCGGCACCACCGCCGCCGCCTGGGGCGGGACCACCACCATCGTCGACTTCGCCACGCAGTACTACGGCGACGACGTCAGGGCGAGCCTCGACGCCCGCATGGCCCAGGCCGAGGGCAACTGCGCCATCGACTACGGCTTCCACATGATCATCGGCGACGTGAACAACGACGCTCTCAAGGAGATGGACCGGCTGGTCGACGAGGGGATCACCAGCTTCAAGCTGTTCATGGCCTATCCGGGCGTGCTCTACGCCGACGACGCCCAGATCCTGCGGGCCATGCAGCAGGCCGCCGGCAACGGCGGGCTCATCATGATGCACGCCGAGAACGGCCTGGCCATCGACGTGCTGGCCGAGCAGGCCTTCGAGCGGGGCGAGATCAGCCCCGTCACCCATGGCTACGTGCGGCGCAAGGAGCTGGAGTCGGAGGCCACCCACCGGGCCATCCAGCTGGCCAAGGTGGGGGCCGCCCCGCTGTACATCGTGCACCTGTCGGCCTCCGAGGCCCTCGAGCAGGTGGCCATCGCCCGCGACGCCGGCATGAACGTGTTCGCCGAGACGTGCCCGCAGTACCTGCACTTCAGCCTGGAGGAGCACCTGGACCGTCCCGGCTTCGAGGGCGCCGCCTACGTGTGCTCCACGCCGCTGCGGTCCCGGGCCGAGGGCCACCAGGACGACCTGTGGAGGGGCCTGCGCACCAACGACCTGGCCGTGGTGTCCACCGACCACTGCCCGTTCTGCATGAAGGAGCAGAAGGAGCTGGGCGTCGGCGACTTCCGGGCCATCCCCAACGGCATCGGCGGCGTCGAGCACCGCATGGACATGATCTACCAGGGCGTGGTCACCGGCGAGATCGGCCTTGCCCGATGGGTCGAGCTGTGCGCCACCACCCCGGCCCGCATGATGGGCCTGTACCCCCGCAAGGGGATCATCGCGGCCGGGTCCGACGCCGACATCGTCATCTACGACCCCGACAGGCAGTGGACCATCAGCGCCGACAACCATCACATGAACATCGACCACTCCGCCTACGAGGGCGTCCAGGTCACCGGCCACGTCGACACCGTGTTCTCACGGGGCAAGAAGCTCATCGACGACGGCCGGTACCTGGGCCGGGCCGGCGACGGCGTCTACCTCAAGCGCGGCCTGTCCCAGTACCTGCAGTAAACGGCCGGCGCGAACCTGATCGCAAACATCGCCCGATCCCATTCCCTTCATTCATATCCGCCTCGCCCCGGGGATATCCTGGAGATAAGTAACAACATTCAGAATGCAGCTATACTCCCTGAACAACTATGACGATGACTGATACCCGAGTGCTGACAGCTGACGACCTGCTGAGCCTCCACGGTGAGGGTGTGCGCGGTGAACTGATCCAGGGGGTGCTCCACAAGACGATGGCTTCGGGAGTGAGACACGGGAAGATCGTGGTGCGGCTCGTGTCGGCGCTGTTCGACCACTCAGAGCCCAAGGGCCTGGGAACACTGGTCGCCTCGGACTCGGGAGTCTTGCTCGAGCGCGATCCCGACACGGTCCGCGAACCTGACATCGCCTTCACATCGGCCGAGAAGATGCCCCTCGGCGCCGACATCACCGGCTATGCCGAAGTCGTGCCCGACCTCGTGATCGAGATCCGCTCACCGAGCGAGGGCCGCCGAGTCGTCTACGACAAGGCCTGCATGTGGATCAGCCACGGCGTACGCCTCGTTTGGGTGATCCATCCCGACACCCGCACCGTCGACGTCCACCGCCCCGGCAGCCCCGTCGCCACGCTCGCGGGCGACGACACCATCGACGGCGGCGACATCCTGCCCGGGTTCACCTGCGCTCTCGCCACCGTCTTCGACCAGCATCCACCCAGTCGGCGACCGTCCACCGGACGGCCGCCCGAGCAACCCGCGACCAGCTAGAGAGGCGAGCCATGCAGACGATCCAGCACTACATCGGCGGCGAGTCCGTTCTAGCCGCCTCGGGGCGGGCCCTTGCGGTCTACAACCCGGCTACCGGACAGCAGACCGCGGAGGTGGAGCTGGCCGACGTCAACGAGGTCGACGCCGCGGTGGCCTCGTCGGCGGCCGCCTTCGAGGAGTGGCGCCAGACGTCGCTGGCGGCCCGCACGAAGCTGATGCACTCCTTCCGCAATCTGGTGGAGGCCAACGCCGACGAGATCGCCGCACGGTTGACGGCCGAGCACGGCAAGGTGCGCTCCGACGCGCTGGGCGAGGTCGCCCGGGGTCTGGAGAACATCGAGTTCGCGTGCGGCCTGGGCGACCTGCTCAAGGGCAGCTACAGCTCCCAGGCGTCCACCGGGGTGGATGTGCACACCGTGCGCCAGCCGTTGGGGGTGGTGGCCGGCATCACGCCGTTCAATTTCCCGACGATGGTGCCGCTGTGGATGATCCCCAACGCGGTGGCCTGCGGCAACACGTTCGTGCTGAAGCCGTCCGAGCGCGACCCCTCGGCGCCTCGCTTCTTAGCCGAGCTGTTCTCCGAGGCCGGGTTCCCGCCCGGCGTGCTCAATGTCGTCAACGGCGACAAGGCGGCCGTGGACCGGCTGCTTGAGCATCCCGATGTAAAGGCCGTCAGCTTCGTCGGATCGACCCCCATCGCCCGCTACGTGTACGAGACGGGCACCGCGGCGGGCAAGCGGGTGCAGGCCCTCGCGGGGGCCAAGAACCACATGGTGGTGCTGCCCGACGCCGACCTGGACCTCGCGGCCGACGCGGCCGTGTCCGCGGCCTACGGCTCGGCCGGGGAGCGGTGCATGGCCGTGTCGGTGGTGGTGGCCGTGGGCGACGTCGGCGACCCGCTGGTGGACGCCATCAGGGTGCGCATGGACAAGCTACGCATCGGCCCGGGCGACGATCCCGACTCCGAGATGGGACCGCTCATCACCCGCGAGCACCGCGACCGGGTGGCCGGCTACATCGGCATCGGCGCCGACGAAGGCGCCGCCGTGGTGGTGGACGGGCGCGAGGCCGTTTTCGACGGCGACGGGTTCTTCCTGGGGGTGTCGCTGCTCGACCGCGTCACCCCCGACATGACCGTGTACCGGGACGAGATCTTCGGTCCGGTGCTGTGCGTGGTCCGCTCCGACACCTACCACGAGGCCGTCGAGTTGATCGACAAGAACCCGTGGGGCAACGGCGCGGCCATCTTCACCCGCGACGGGGGCGCCGCCCGCCGGTTCCAGCTCGACGCCGACGCCGGAATGATCGGCGTGAACGTGCCCATCCCGGTGCCCGTCGGCTGCCACTCCTTCGGTGGCTGGAAGGACTCGCTGTTCGGCGACACCCACATGTACGGCCCCGAGGGCATCCACTTCTTCACCAAGGCCAAGGCCATCACCACGCGCTGGCCCGATCCGGCCGACAGCACGGTCGACCTCGGCTTCCCACGGAACCGCTAGCCGGCGCGCGGCTATGGACTTCGGGGTGGTCGCCAAGGACGAGGCGCTCGACGCCTACGACCGGCACGTCATCCCCGCCCTCGGGCGCTGACCCCCTTTACCCCCCTGAGGGACACTCGACCGTGCGCCGGACGTTTACGCGCCTCTTGCCTTCCCGGCCGTAGCCTGCACCGCAGAGGTTCTGTGTACCTATCTCTCGGCCGGTGGTGCTACCGGCATCCGTGGCGTGTTCTGATCGCCTGGCTGCTGATCCTCGTGATCGCCGCCGGGGCGGCGGGCAGCCTCGGCGCGGCTTACGGCGGCACGCCTGCTGCTCCCGACGCCGAGAGCAGCCTCGGCGCCGACATCCTCGACGAGCACTTCGGCCGCATCGGCGCGGTGATCAGCGGGCGGATCGTGTTCCGGGCCGAGCGGGGCGCGGACGACCCTGCGGTGCGAGCGGCCATGACCGAACTGTTCGAGAGGGTCGACGCCATCGAGGGCGTGACCGTCGGATCGCCCTACGACCCAGACGGCGCCCGCCGCATCGCCGCCCAGGGTCCCGAGGCCGGCCGTATCGCCTACGCCGACATCGACACCGGAGCCGAGACCGCCGCCAACGAGGCCGCTGACATCGGCGTCGAGATCGACCACCTCATCGAGGCCGGCGGGCTACGAGCGATGGACGGCATGCAGGTGGAGGTCGGCGGGGCTTGGCTGGCTGAGCGGGAGCCGCCCGAGTCCGAAGCGATCGGGCTCGCCTTCGCGGTGTTCGTGCTGATCCTGGCCGTGGGCTCGGTGGTGGCCATGGGCCTGACCGTCGCCTCGGCCCTGGCCGGCGTGGCTGTCGGGGCGGCCGGCATCGTCATGTTGAGCAACGTCATGACCGTCCCCGAGTTCGCTCCGACCATCGGACTCATGATCGGCATCGGCGTGGGCATCGACTACGCCCTGTTCATCATCACCCGCTACCGGGAGTGGGTCGGCCGCGGCCTCACCGGCGAGGACGCCGCCGCAGCTGCTCTCGACTCGGCCGGCCGGGCCGTGATCTTCGCCGGAGCCACCGTCGTGTTGTCGCTTCTCGGCCTGCTGCTCATCGGTCTGCCCTTCGTGGCCGGGCTGGGCCTGGCCGCGGCCAGCACCGTGGCCCTGGTCATGGTCGGGTCGGTGACGCTGCTGCCGGCCGCCATCGGGCTCCTCGGCGACCGGATCACGACGACCCGGGTCCGGGGCGTGATGGCCTCCGCGCTGGTAGGCGTCGCGCTGCTCGGATTCGGCACCGGCTTCAGACCGCTGCTGGTGGGCCTGCCGATGGCCGTTCTAGTACTGGTGGCCGGGGCGTTCAGATTCTCGGCCAACCCGTTGCGGCGGGCGGTGCGGCACCGGGAGGCCAAGCCTCTGCGGGACTCCGGCTGGTACCGGCTCAGCCGGGTGGTCCAGTCGAGGCCATGGCTGTTCGCGGTGGGCGGCACGGTGGTGCTGCTCGTGCTGGCCGCGCCGGTGCTCGGCCTTCGTCTCGGGTTCTCCGACGAGGGCAACTTCGCGGAGGAAACCACCACCCGCAAGGCCTACGACCTGATCTCGGACGGCTTCGGGCCGGGCGCCAACGGTCCGCTGATCGTCGTCGCCGAAGCGTCGCCCGATCCCGGCGAGATCGCTGCGCTCGGGGACCTGTCGGCCGCCTTGAACCGGACGGAGGGGGTGGCCTCGGCCTCCCCGCCGATCGCCAACCTGACCCTCGACGCCTTCTTGATCCGGGTGCAGCCCACGACCGGCCCCCAGGACGCGGCCACCGAGGACCTGGTGCACCGGATGCGCGACGACGTGATCCCCCGGGCCCTCGACGGCACCGACCTCGACGCTCTGGTCGCGGGCCAGGTGGCCTTCAACATCGACATCTCCGACTACCTCGCCGGCCGCATCCCCGTCTTCTTCGCGGCCGTGCTGGGCGCGTCGTTCCTGCTGCTGATGGCGGTGTTCCGCTCGCTGGTGGTGCCGCTCAAGGCGGTGATCATGAACATGCTGTCGATCGGGGCGGCCTACGGGGTGGCGGTGGCGGTGTTCCAGTGGGGATGGCTGGCCGACGTGACCGGGATCCAGCCTGCACCGATCGAGCCGTTCATCCCGATGATGCTGTTCGCCATCCTGTTCGGGCTGTCGATGGACTACGAGGTGTTCCTGCTGTCGCGCATGAAGGAGGAGTACGAGCGCACCGGCGACGCGGTCAACTCCGTGGCCGACGGCCTGGCCGCCACCGCCCGGGTCATCACCGCGGCCGCGGCCATCATGGTGGTGGTGTTCGGCAGCTTCGTGCTCGAGGACAACCGGGTCATCAAGCTCTTCGGCCTCGGGCTGGCCACCGCCATCGCCATCGACGCCACCCTGGTGCGGATGCTGATCGTGCCCTCCACCATGGAACTGCTCGGGGCCCGCAACTGGTGGCTGCCCCGCTGGCTCGACCGCATCATCCCCAACCTGCGGGTCGAGGGCGAACTGGCCGACCGCGGGGCCTAGCCTCGGAGCGCCCTGACTCAGGGCCCGACCGCCTGCGTGTCGCGGGTCTCGCCCACGACGACCACGAGCCAGACGGTTGCCAGCACCATGACGGCCGCCAGCGCGAAGGCCGAGGCCCCCACGCCGGCCGCGTCGGCGGCCACGCCAACGATCAGCGGACCGAGAAGGCTGCCGGTGTCCTGCAGCACGGCCAGCCCGGACAGCACCTGACCGCGGGCCTCGCCGGGGGCCAGATCGCTGGCCATGGTGAGCATCGTGCCCGCGCCGATCCCGTTGCCTACCCCCATCACCGCTCCGGCGAGCGCGATCTCGGCCGCGGTGCCGGCGAGGCCGAGGATCACCAGTCCCACCGTCACCAGAAGGAACGACGGGACGATGGCGTGGAGCCGCCCGTAGCGGTCCATCAGATAGCCCGAGACCGGGAACAGCAGCAGGTCGGCCCCGGTTCCGATCGCGAGCAGCCCCCCGATGGCGGTCAGGCTCAAGTCCAGTTCGGCCGCGATCAGCGGCAGGGCCACGTAGCGGCCCTGACGCACCGCAATGACAAGGCCCGATGCCGTCCCGGCCTTGGCCAGCAACCCCCGGTGGCGCCACAGGGCCGCGAACAGCGGGACCCGCTCGACGGTTGGCGGACCGGCCCCGAGACTGGTCCAGCTGCGGTCGACCGCTCCGGCCAGCCCCGCGGCAGTGACCACTCCGGTCACCAGGAACGTCCAGGCGAAGCCGATGGTGTCGGCCAGATAGCCGCCGAGAGGGGGTCCGACGAGCAGGGAGAACCGGAACGACCCTCCGATCAACGACAGGGCCCGGCCTCGGGCGCCCGCCCCCACCCTTGCCGCAACGTAGGTCTGGACGGCGAGCCGGAGTGCGATGTTGCCCACGCCGTAGGCGAGCCTGAGCGCCACCAGCGCAGCCAGGGCCGCGGTCAGACCGAACACCGCGGTGGTAGCCGCCATGACGACAACGGAGATCGCCATGAGCACCCGTTCGTCGTGGCGGGCCATGATGGAGCCCGAGGGGATGCCGCCGATCATGGCGCCGATCCCGACCGCACCCAGGACCACGGCCACCTCGCTGAAGCTCATGCCGAGGTCGCGCAGGTAGAGGGGCAGGACCGGCACCAGCATCCCGATGCCCAGGGTCCCGGCCACCGACGGCACATATACCGGCATCACGAGGTCGCGCAGCACCCGCCAGATGCTCTGCTCGCTCACCGGAGGCTCAGGCATCGGGCCACCGTCATCGATCGTAGCCAGGTCTCAGCCGGGCCGTCAGCCACTTCAGGGGCCGAGATTCGCATCGCCCGCTGGCCGCGCCCACGACGGCGATACGGTCGGCACGCGCCTATTCGCTGGGCTCCTCGAGGGTGCCGCGGAGGCGGGCTCGAATCTCGGCGAGCTCTGCCTCGGCGGCAGACGCCCGTCTCTCCGCGGCCAGCCGGGCGGAGACGTCGTCGTCGGGGTCGGGGAGCCACACGCCCTCGGCGATGTCCCACAGCCGCAGTTTGGGCGGCTGCCAGCACAGGTCCAGGCCCAGCACGCCGCTGCGGGCCCGCAGCCCGCCGCCGGCCTCGGCGGCGACGTAGATCCCTGCCCAGCGCCCCGACTCGCGTCTCTCGCCCTGTAGCGGCGGGTCCAGCAGCTCCCCGCCGGTGGGGTCGAGCCGCCAGTACTCCTCCACCCCCAAATCGGCGTACTTGGCCGGCTTCACATGCAGGTCGGCGCGCACCGTCGACGGCGACGCGATCTCCAGCGCGAAGCACGGTGCCGCGCCCGCATCCCACACCCGGAAGGTGCTCTCGGTCTCCTGCGCGGCGGCGTCCACCCCGAACGCCACGGCCACGTCGGGCGCCACCACCACTTTGGGGTCGCCCTGCTTGTAGTAGACGTTGATGTCACAGCACACCCACGCCCCGGCGTCGCCGCGCCGGTCGAACCAGTGCCGCAGCGCGATCACCAACTCCATGCGCCGCCGCGTCGGCAGATTCCCCTCCGGCACCTGGGGCCCCTCCGGATAGTAGACCTCCACCTTGGGAGGCCCCGTCACAATCGAACCCATAGGCGCGCACCTCCGATTCGCCACAGGCGACACTACCCCCCGGCGCTCCGCCCCACAACCGGGAGACCATCAAAACACATCACAACTCACAATAGCAACGCCCACGCCGACCCCCGGCTACCAGCCCTCCACGACTGCTTGAGCTTCTACATACCGGCGCACCGTGGAGTCTGCGAAGGCCACCCGGCCGCGGCCGATGGAGGTGATCAGCCCCGAGGCGAGCAGGCGTTGGCGGTAGGTGCTGAGGCTGCGGGGGCTGTGTCCCCAGCGCCGGCCGATGTCGGCAATCGCGCTGGTCGAAGAGTCGGCAAGCATCGACGCCAGAAACCTCTTGTCGAGGTCCGACAGGCGATTCCACACCGGGCCGTGAACATGTCGGCCGAACTGCTCGGTCGCATCGGCGATGGCGCGGCGGGCCTCGTGAGCGGTCACTCCTCGGGCCAGGTCCTCGGCGTCGTCCCAGACGTACGAGCCGATCAGCTGCACGAGGTACGGCTGGCCCCTGGAAGCCTCCACCGCGACTTGAAGCGCGTCGTGGCCGATTCGGCCGCCGGCCTCCTCGATCGGCTCTCGCAGCGCGACCGCGGCCTCCGACGGGCGCAGGTTGCCGATCTCGTGGCGGAGGCACCTCTGCAGGAACGTGCTGGCATCACCGGCCATCAGCCGGTCCTCCAACTCCGGCAGCGCCGCGCCCACGAACGCCACCGGCCGCTCCGCCCGGCGCGACACAAGCTGGAAGACGCTGCCGAACTCCCTGATCTCGTCGGTCTCGCTCACATGCAGTTCGTCGATCGTCACCAGCAGCCCCGTGCCGCGCTCAGCGAGCAACTCCCCCAACGCCGCCAGGGTCGTCTCCAGGTCGGCGGTCGCAGGCTCGGCATGATCCGACGCAGGCGCACCCTCGACCTGGACTCCCGTGCCCATGATCGACACGCCGGTGACGGCGCGCCGCGGCGGACCCTCGTGCTCGCTCCGAAGCGAAGCGAGCAGCCTCGACGCCTTGCGGCGGATCTGGTCGACCAGTCCCCGGCGGCCGACGGCCGCAGCCGAGACGACCAGCCAGCCCTCGGATCTGGCGCGGTCCTCGACCGCGTTCAGCAGAACCGTCTTCCCTGTGCCCCGGAGGCCCCAGAGCAGCGTGGCGTAGCTGGGGCTGCGAACGCTGTCGAACACGGTGTCGAAGCTGTTGAGAACGTCCCGTCTCCCCGCCAGGACAGGTGGGCTGATTCCGAACGACGGGGAGAACGGATTGGGAGAGCGCACAGCTAGGCGAACCTCCTGCTATGCCCACGGACGGACGACTGCCGGGCATCAGTCTAGCCGCCTCTCTGCGGGATGTTTTGTTTCTGCGGAACATTTTGTTCTTGCGGACCTGTTGCTTGGCTCCGGAGGAACGAGCGGTGATCACGAGCTTCTTGGCCGGCTCGCCCGCCCGGGCCGTGTCGATCTGGTCGCAAGCCCTCGTCAGCGACCTCGCGGCGGCTTCGAGCCGCGCCCTCGACCTCAGATGGACGGCCCAGGCGGGCAGGTCCTCCACAACGAACACCCGTCTCAGCGCCTCCAGGTACGCGGCCACGGCCGCGCGCGACGGGGCGCCGTCCCCCGCGATGTCCTCGGAGAGGTTGGTGGCCGCGGCCGTGGTGGCGATGTTGCGGCTCAGCGACGCCAGCATCCCGAGCACCGCCTCGGGCCGGTGCGTCGTGCGGCCCAGGCGGGGGATGTCGGCGCGAGCCACCTCCTGCATGCCGAGACCGCGCGACTTCAAGCCCGGGAGCCCGAGCGAGCGCCCGGGCGCGTGGTAGCGAGCCGGACGGCTCAGCCGCCGGCGTCTTGGCTAGTCGGGCGATGGCAGGTAGTGGAAGCCTCGGCCGGCGCCGTTCGGACGGGACGGTGCGAGCAGCCCGTCCGCTGCTAGGGCGGCGAGCCTGCGGCCAGCGGTCGGGACGCTGACGTCGATCAGGTCGGCCACCTCGGTGCTCGAGACCCGCCCCCGGCCTCTGGCCCAATCGAGGATGAGCTCGTCTCGGCCCTCGGGCGATTGGAGCCGAGCGCAGCGGTGGCCGATCCGATGCCGCGACCCGTCGCTGAGACGGTACGCGGGGTGTCTGCCAGCCGGAGCGCCGGTGACGGCGGCGATCACACCCGGCGCAGGATCCAGCGGTCGCCGACCGCTCGCATCGCCCGCGTCGCCGAGCCTGGCCGCCGCCAGCCGCTCGATCGCATCCGAGGCCTCGACGACCGAACGCTGAAGGGGCGCGGCGCCCGCGTCGGCATCGACCCAGCCCCGGGCGCACAACTCGTCGATCAGCAGCAGCGCGTCCACCGATCCCGCCAGCTCTGGCGGCACGATGTCCGATACCAGGCGGACCATCTCCGGGTCGGGCTCGCCGCCCAGCAGCGTGACGCGCACGTAGGGTCCCGCAATCTCCTCGATCACCGGCCGGGGCCGGCCCATTGCGAGCATGTCGCGCGTCATCCTCGCGATGCCGATGCCCTGGCGTTCGGCGATGCCGAGAGAGGCCGCAGCCTCGGCCAGGCGGCGGTGCCGCGGCACCGCTGGATGGGAGATGATGTTCGAGGGGCCGATGCCGCCGACGAAGCCGCCCGGAGAGGTGACGGTCAGCGTCTCGCCCACGTGCTCCACCGTGGTGGGCTGCGGCGACAACCAGTCGCGGTGGACGACGCCGTTGACTATCGCCTCCCGCAGCGCTCTCGGTGGGATCACCCGCATCTGGCCGTGAGCGAACCCGTGTGCGACATGGAACGTGGGGTTGGCGGACTCACCGGCCCTCTCGGCCTCGAAGATCTGCTCAAGGAGCGGACCCGAGCCACGGACCCGGTGCCGGCTGTCACCGCCACTCACGTCTCGTCGCATGTAGTCGATGCCGATGCAGGGGGTGGCCACGAACAGCAGGCTGCCGGCGTTGCTGAGCCTGCCTTCGCCGTCGACCAGGTTCAACCGGCGGATCAGGTCGGGCGGCGCAGCCTCCGCCAGTTCCAAGTCTGAGGGGCCTGCCCTCGACCGCAGGTATCGGCTCGCCAGTTCCACGGCAACCGGCCGGACGTCCTCCAACGTGTGGCCGGACGGCTGGCCCGACCAATCGAACCCGGTGCGATGCAGCCGGCCTGAGTGCCATGTCGAGGCGTCGACCTCCACGCAGCTGTCATCGACGCGCCACCTGATGCGCCCCTTGTAACGGACAGGCGCAATTGCCTCGTGAGTTGCGAGCACCAGGATCCGGCAGCCGTCAAGGACGGCCTCGCGCACGTCCACGGTGAGTTCCCTCCGGGTGAGCTCGAAGATGCGGCCGCGCAGCCACTGGGCGTCGAGCACGGTGCCGATGCGTTGGCCGTCGTCGGCGATTCCCAGGATGATCGCACCGCCCCCGGCGGTGTTCGCCATGCAGGCCATCTCGCCGGCGAGATAGGCAGCCGCCCGTTCGTTCTTCTCCGCGCCGGGGACCGCGCGTCGGCCCTGGCGCCGTCCCGGCTCCTCCTTGACATCTACCCGGGCGCTCTCGATCTGAGCCGGGGGTCGCCCCTCGGACAGGCGCCGCAGCGTCTCGGTGATCTGGTGCTCCAGCGGGTCGGGCCCCAGAAACTGAAAGGTCATGGTGACTTCCCGAGTGTGTTTACAGTTTCTAAGACAAAAGTATAAGCGACTGGATCAAGCGGCTGGCGGTGATCAGTTTCTCTTCTGCCAACGTTCGCGACCGAGCCAAAGTGAGGCCGGCAGGAAGTCATGCAAGGCGACCGAGTTTCAATCCTCGCCCGGCCCTGAGGGCCGGGCGCTGCACCTTCGGATCGATGGAAGCCACAACAGGATCCACGCCTGTTTCAATCCTCGCCCGGCCCGAGGGCCGGGCATCCCAGGACCATCCTTCAATGGAGGGCCGGGCAATTGCCCGGCCAAACCCCACCGCGGAGGCGACCCTGTCGAGGCCGGCGAGCCTTCAATGGAGGGCCGGGCAATTGCCCGGCCAAACCAGCAGCTTTCGCAGCGTCGCGTCCATCTGGGGGTGCCTTCAATGGAGGGCCGGGCAATTGCCCGGCCAAACGCGAGAATGGCAGCCTTCAATCGGGCAATTGCGGCCAAACCCGCTGGCAGCGGCTCCGGTCATCCTTCAATGGAGGGCCGGGCAATTGCCCGGCCAAACGCGCCCGGTCGTCTGTTCTCCAAGCGCGAAGTCGTCCCTTCAATGGAGGGCCGGGCAATTGCCCGGCCAAACCGCTTGCTTGATTCGGGGTCTCTGAACTCCCCTTTCGCGGAGCCTTGCGAGCGGTGCAAGAAGCGAAGGGCTTCGAAGGTCCGTTCGGTGAATTGTCAAGCTGCGGTTTGCCTTGCGCCGCAAGGCTTCGAGCGGTCCTTGGGACTCGGGGGCTCAACCTAGCGCTCGCATCAGATGATCGTGGGACCAGAGGTCGGGAGCTCCGACCGGATCCCCATGAAGTCGAAGCACTCCCGGCCCCGGTTGGCTGGAGGACCGAGATTCACGAAGGCGACGGAATCCTCACCGTGGTGGATGATCGTACCCACCTCCTGCTTCAGGACCAGCAGCTCGACGGAATCGAGATCGCAGATGAAGACACTGTATTGCATCGGCCAGCCATAGGCCTTGATGGTCTTGTGCACCTGCCTGAGCCGTTTGGCGTCGCTGATGTCGTAGCTCACCAAATAGCGCGTCCTTCCAGCGGCCATAGTCCTACCTGGTCATGAAGGGGGTGTAGCAGGGGACCTCCCCCAGCAGATGGGCGGCCAGCACACGGGCTTGGACCTCGAAGACACGCCGATAGGTGATCCGATACCCGTACGTGGGATGAGTGACCTCGGTATCGAGCCTTCGCTCGTAGGCGGCGAGCACCGATCGCCTGCCGTCCTGGGTGAGCGCGACCCCTCCGGCCCGGGTCAGGAAGTCCCTCTCGCTGATCTCGCCGTTGTTGATGACGTTGATCACCACCGACTCGGCGACCAGCGGGCGGAACTCTTCAGCGAGGTCCAGCGCCAACGCCGGCCGGCCGAACCGCGGCCGGTGAAAGACCCCCAGGTACGGGTCGAACCCGACGGCGATGGCCACCGCGGTCAGATCCTTCGTGAGGAGCGCATACACGTACGACAGCAGGCAGTTGACGGGATCCTTGGGCGGTCGTCGATTGCGTCCGTTGAAGTCGAAGTGCCCCAGGCTCTGGTCGCGGATCATCGAGGAGAACCGCGAGAAGTACAGACGGGCACCGGTGCCCTCCATTCCCAACAAGCTCTCGATCGACTCGCTGTTGCCCACGGCGTCAGCCAGCGACTTGAGCTGCTCCAGCACCGTCTTGACGTCGGAGCGGGCGTTGCGCCTCAGGAATGTCCGCGAGTTCCGCAGCTTGCCCTCGATCATCGACTGGGCGATCGGCAGGCCCGCTTGAGCCGCGATCGCTACCTGGCGGCGGCGTAGGTCCACATGCTTGGACGGCAGCCCCTCGGCAATGCCCTGGAACCACCCTCCGTAGGAGAACCAGCAGACCGGTATCCCCTCGCGGAACGCGGCCCGCATCATCTGGCTGCTCACCTGGACGTTGCCGTAGAGCGAGATCTGCGAGACGTCGATGAGGCGGAGCTGCTGGAGCTCCTCGCGGTTCTTGCTGACCACGACGCGGCCGGAGCGGATGCCGACCCGGGCGCCCTGCTCGGTCACATACAGCGGACGCGCCGCCGAGTCGCGCGGCGTGAGACGGCGGGGAGCAGCCATGCTCCGGCCTGCGTGGAGGTTCGTCTCGTCGGGCAGACAGATGCCCACCAGCGAGCATCTCGGGCACTTCGGGCTGTCCACCAGCGGCGGCGGGGCACGGGGATCAGACGCGACCTCGCGGAGCTGCTCGACGAGCTGGAGCGTGTGCGCCACCAGCATGTCGTCGAGGGGGATCGTGGTCCGCTTGCGGGTCTCGGCGAAGTAGATCTGACCCTCCGCGCATTGGTAGCCGTTGTCGCGCAGCAGGAGCCCGATCGTGCAAAGCTGCACCTTCTCGGGCATCCAGGCGGGCCCGTGCAGAGGCGGACGGCCCCTCTTGACCTCGACGGGCACGACCTTGCCGTCCCGCTGCTCGACGATGTCGGCCTTCGCTATCAGCCCGAGCCGCTGAGAGCTCAGCTCGACAGACCTGGCCTTCCTGAACGGCGGATCGCCAGCCTCGCCCATCCTGCCCCCGCCGGCATCGACGGCCCGATGGACGTATATGCCCTCCATCGTGTCCTGATTGTGCTCAAAGCGCGACTGCACCCACTCCAGGTAGAACAGCCGCGGGCAGTACTCGAACTCGTTGATCATCCGAGCCGGAACGAGTTCCGGAACGTCAGTCACGCTGCCAGACAACCTTAGGCGGCCCGAAGGTCCCAAATCCCTGTCCGCGGCTTCGAATCTGAGACTCCATTACGAGCGAGATGCCCCATCCGTGATACCAATCCAATCGGCTTCTATCGTCACTCGAAGGTGCAACGTGTGTCACCAACGAAGACACGGCGCGGGGACTAGCGGGAACGGTCCACAGAGGCCAGAGAAAACGCTTGTTCCTGCCTCTCCCATGAATCGCTGTCGTCAATATTGATCCGTCTGACCCAAAGCAAGGAAAGAGCCTCAAGCCGAGAATCGCGACAGCCTCTGCGCCCGCATTCGTCACTTTGGGGTTTAACGTCTTGTCGGTGGGATCTGCTGAGCTGTGCGCATGATGCCTATCAGAGATAAGATCCCACATCAGTGAATTGTTGTCATCGCACTGATACTTCCACGGGGCCACGATGTCCATGACAATTTGTTCCTCAGACGTACTCTGGAGCCTTTCTCTCGCCATGGCAAGAAACTGCTGGCGGGCTGCGGTGAAGTAGAACTCAGTGGGCTTTGACTTTCCAAGTGCATTCCCGCTCGAATATCGACTACCCTCCGCCACTAGGCAGAGGGCAAGAACGCCGTTCCTTCCATGACCTCTACATCGCTTCAGATAGTCCAGAACTTCCTCCGCATCCATCTTGAGCGTTTGACTTATGCTCGTTGACAGCACCGGGCCACTGAGCCATTCCTGAGCAACGCCGACAGCAGCTCGGGCGATCCAATCTAGCCCGATGGAAGGCGATACAACCGGATGGGGAATCGGCTCGTCGGTCCAGTGCAAGGTGTGTTCGTCACCTTGCGCTGCCAGGGCCACCTGAACTCCCAAGGCAGCCAAGAAACCCAGCGGATTGTCCCCCGGTAGGCCCCGCAACACCGTGCAGTCGGAATCAGCCACGTCGTGCCTCCTCCGCGCTCTGCTGGTGGTCGGCTAGACGAATGATGGCTTCAAGCCAGGCGAGGCCGTGATGCCCGTAGCGCTCCTGCAATCGCCAGAACCGGTCCGCCATCTCCAGGGCGAGCGCTGTCTCGGCGAGGTCTGAAGACAAGGTCATGGACACAGGGCCGCCACTCTCCTCGACTTGATGAGACCCGCCGGCAGCGCGGAGGCGGAACCTCTCGTCGTCGAGCCAACCGACCGCCGTCAGCTGCTGAGGCCTGTCGTCCGATCTGATCGTCGGCAGTGGCCTTCCGAAGCCGTGATGGGTTCCCACGAGATGAAGAACCAAATCACGATCATGAGCACGTTTGAGCAAAGCCTCGTCACTCTGCGCCAGTGCCACGCTGCTGAACTCATGACGGACCGGTGGCCACTTGTGAGGATGCGGGCGAACACGCCGGAGCGACTTGGCCAGCGGCTCCCCCGTGGCTTCCGACTCAGCCATCCGCACCGGATCGTGGCCGTGGAGCTGGGCCTGGAAGCGCGGGTCGACCTTGCCCAGGTCGTGCAACTCCCCGGCGAGACGCAAGTCCGCCACAACCTCGGTGGACAGGCCGAGACGCGACCCGTAGTCCGCAGCCCGAGCTCCGACACCGGCGAGATGGCAGCGAAGGGGCGTCTCGGTGCCGGTAAGGGACGGCTCGTCGTCAGACTCGTCGAGAGCGGACGGATCGACTGAGCGGCCTACCAGTACGTAGTAGTGAGACTCCGATTCGGACTCGACCGTCTCAATGTCGAACCGTTCTTCGGCAACGAAGTGCCCGACGACCCGCTTCATCCAGTCGGGAAGAGACGGCAGGCTCTGCATCTCCGAGAGCCAGTCCTTGACGACCCCGCGTAGGGGCAACTCAGCATCCTGTTCATCAGCTGGACCCGGAGGCAGTCGCCCACCCTCAGACACAATCCGCTCGCGTAGACGCTGATCCAGCCGCAGCGTTGCCCGTACACCACGCAGATCGCCGTCTCGCCTTCCGTGAACGACTTGCGCCTCGTCACCCAAGTCCTCAACCGGTGGCGGATCGTCGCCCCTGGACTCGGCTGTCCGAGAGGCGGGGCGGCATGTCGGATCCCAGGTGCCGTTGTGCAGGCCGCCCAGCATCGGATCGACGACGATCACATCTCCGGGGTTGATGTCATCGACATGCTCCACTCGTTCCGTCGTCGCGCCTTGGTGTCTCGCCCAGCGCACCACTCGTTGCCGCGCCAGGACCGCTGACTGGCTGTCGCCATGAGCGCGGCCCGCGCTCCGACCCTCCTCGTGCGGAGGCATCACCGCGGTGTCTGACACTGGCACCTCCGAGGAGCCGCGGAGCCACCTCGTGACCGCGGAGATCGGAACCGACAGGAACTCGGCCGGCCGGGGCGGAACCAACTCAAGCGCCCTGGGCGTACGATCCCAGCGCCACACGACAGAAACGTCAGGCTCCTGCTGTCGCTCCTTGCCGTGCAGGAACTCCGCGATCGGCGGGTCCACGACGGGCTCAGGGCTGGTTTGAGACCAGGCTTCGATGTGGGTCGGAAGCAGCAAGGGCTCTTTCGGCTTCGGTGCATGCGCGTCAGGACCAAGAGTGGCAAGCAGGCCAGCACCGGGGCCGACATCGATCTCGCCATCTGCGGCGCGAGTCTGCAGTTCCTCCCATGCGCGCCGCGCGGCATCTCCGTAGACCGGATCGGGACGCTTGGGGTTCAAGGCCGAGGCCACGCCGAGAATCCAGCATCGGGCTGGACCGCCGCGCCGTGCGGCGAGAGTGCCTCGTCGGTCGAGGCGCCCCAATCGTTGGCACAGGCTGTCGATGGGGGCGGCCTCGCTGATGAGTGCGTCGAAGCTGAAGTCGGCACCGACCTCGATCGCTTGGGTGGCGACAACCACAGTGCGCTGATCCAGCGGCTCGCTCCGATCCGGATCGACACTCTCGCTGATGTCTTGCAGGACTTGTTCCCTGTCGAGCGGGCGCATTCGGCCCGTCACCAGGTAGGTCTCGATGCCCGCCTCTCTCAGCGTGTCGCAGGTCAGCCGGGCGGTCTGGACGCGATTGACGATGACGCCCACGCTTCGCTCGCCGTCTCCCAATTGCGCGGGTTCAAGACTACTGTTCAAGGACTCATCCTCTGGCAATTCCTGCTTGACGATCTCCAAGACCTTCTTGGGCACCGACTCGTGCGGTGGACGGGTGCCGCCTATCTCAACCAGCTTCGCCCGCTTCAGGGCCGTTGCGATCTGCTTGAGCGTCTGCGCCTGGTCGAGGTCCGAATCCTCCAACTCGAACCGCCAGCCGGACTCACTTGCGGGCGTGGCGGACATCTCCACGACTTGGAAGCGGCGCGGCAAGCCACCACCAACCGAGCGCATCAAGGGCACCGCACCGTCAGATGACGCGTCCCGCAGTGTCGCGGCGAAGGCCCGGCTCAGATGCACCTCGTCCAAGATCACGAGACAGTCGTTGCCTGCGAGGCCCGCGTGAACGGGGCGCATCCTGTGGCTGACGCCGTAGCCCCTGAAGAGCAGGCGCGAACCGAACTGATCGACGGTGGACACGATCACCCACGGCTGCTCGGGCCGTAGTGCCCATTCGCCATCGATCGGGACGCCACCTCGCAGAGCCGCGACCCCTAGGGGCTCGGCGTCCGTCAACTCGCGCAGGAGCATCTGGACGTCTGCCAGGACACCGCCGGTCGCCGCAGCGATCTTGTCCCTGATGCACCGGGCGCGCTCATAGACCTGATCCACCACGATGCGCCGGTCGACGACGAATACGATCCGGCGGGGCGAGATGTCAGGACGGGCCGCAAGTGCGAAGATCGCCGTGTCGAGCACAGCGGTCTTGCCGACGCCCGTAGGCAGGTCGATCACGTCGGGCCATCGGCCCTCATCGAGCACCTTCCGGGTAAGGCGACTCTGCCACGGATAGGGCGGTTGGCCGTGAACGTCCCGGAAATACCTGTCGAAATCACCGGCTGTGAGATCACTCATCGCTCGCTCCATCGGCGTCCTCGGAGTGCTGATCGGGGTCATCGTCCATGGGCCCCATGAGTCCCAAGCCCAAGAATCGGCCGCTCCCCAGCATCAGCGGGCCGCGTACCTCCTCGGCGAACTCGACCGCTACATGGACGAGTCGCCGAACCACTTCCCCGTGTTCTGGGCGGCCCTGCTTGAAGATGGGGAAGTCGCCTGCCGGATGCGCCCCGGTCAAGAGCGACACGAATGACACCCGCACATCTATTGGCCGTGGCAGGCCGACATGCTCACACGACCTCGCGACGGCCTCCTCGGCCCGCGCCCAAGCCTTCGCTCGGGCCACGGGATCGGCTCTGCGGAGATTGCCGGGATGCGCGGGCAGTGCAACAGGGGTGGCCGACGCCCACCATCGGGACGGGCGGGCCCACACCTCCGGGCGAAGGCTCACAAGCGCAATGGGCGGGTGGCCTCTTTGCATCTCGACAGTTCCGTTGCGTCCCAGTTGCAGGTGCATTGACCGGTCGGCGCGCTTGCTCTCCCAAGCGCCGATGCCGCGCAGAGTGGCGTTCCGCGCCGCGCCGCCCAAGTCGTGTGGAAGGGAGATGGCCATGCCCATGATCCGGCCGTCGCCATGCTGGTGACCGACGTTGGGCAACGCGAGGAAGGCAATGTGGGGTGAAGTCGTAGGCCTGCCGTCGTGCCTATGTCCGCTGACTCCCTCCGGCGGAGGGTCCGGCACATGGCTGAGCACGGACTTGCGCAACACCCGCGTGAGTTCAACGGTGCGGGTCATGGGCCGGCTCCTGGGCGGCCGCAGTTCGAGCACGATCCAGTCACCTGCCGTCGCCGGGGTCGCCGTCTCGGCCGAATCGCTGCTGTCGAGCACCGTCGCGCTGTATCGCACCCCGCGAAACGGAAGGCTCCTGGGCCTGATGGCTTGATGCTGCCGATGCTCATCTTGAAGCGCCACGAGTTGCCCGGGCCGGACCCATCGCAGCATCTCCGCGCCGTTGCCCGGCATGTGTGTGGCGACGGGCGCACTATCACGCAAGCGGCAGGACACCAGGGACGACGAGTGGCCCAGTCTAGTGACACGAGCCAGGAGACCGTCGAGCGCCTGAGCAACGCCAACCGGAGGGCTGTCGTCCCACGCATAGACCACCGCTGGAAGTCGCTTCGTGGCTGTCGCGGGAGCGCCTTCGCCGCTCACGAGGCGAGCGGACTTCGTCGAAGCGCCACCGGTCGCCGTCTCTACCAGCGTCACCGAGGGGAAGTACCGTTCCTTCTTGACGCGTCCGTCGGGCAGCAGAGCCTCAGCGGAGTCGGGATTCGTGTTTCTCGGGCCGCTCACCAGTGAATCGACATTGCGCTTCGCGTCGATCTTGGTCTGTAGCCTCTCGATCTTCTTCGTGATCTCGCCTCCTGACGCATCCAGTTCGTTCTCCCATTGAGCGATGAGACCTTCCACCTCGTCCGCCCGACGCTTGTACTGAGCCGCAGGAACGACGGCGGCGTCGTTGACAGGCACGAAGTGGCTGACCACACGGCGGCGGACTGCCTCCGGTGCTGTGATGCGCGGAGGAGGCTGCGCTTCCAGCCACTCAAGCGCGGCGCGCTCGACCGCCTCGGGAGGGTCGGAATCCGCCCAAACAGCAACGATCGCGGAAAACAGCCGGGCACCGTGTGGGGGCCACTCGGGCTCTTGGCGATCGTGGTGCGCCGTAGCGCTATAGCGACCGGTGAGGAAACTCACCTCTATGACGGTCATCGGTCATTCCCCAGCGGGCTCGCGCGCCGCCACGTCGCGGCTGCGGCGCAGCAACTCGACCAGTTTGGGCGCTGGCTTCAGGACGATCTCGGCCTCAGACCAGCCGATGCCGGCCCGGGCCGCCTGGGCCGACGCCTCCGACAGCAGTCGCCCAGCGGACTCCCGATCCACGCCGACAGCGGCCGGTACTTCGCCGTCTCTGCCGACCATCTCAAGGACTGGAGCGTGCTCGGGGACGAGCAGGCATCTGGACCGCAGATCGTGATCGGCCTCGTAGCCATAGGTGATGGCCGCAACGCCCAAGGCCGCGACAGCCGTCCTAGCTGCCACCTGAGCCTCACGACTGTGGCCAGCGAATCGCAGCCGCCGGAGTGCCGCCAGAGACAGCACGCTGGTCTGACGAGCCTCCGAGATGGTGACACCACCGGCACGCGAATCGATGGATGGCGCAATGTTGCCGTGGTTGATCTTGGACGGTTGTCCAGCGGTACCACTCGCACTGCCGCGCGAGGCGGGTTCAGGCCTGCCTCCCGTCCCGCTCGCTGCCTCGTCCTTGTCGAACGTCCAGACCTGAGTCTCGTCCTGATGGTTGTAGGCCACCCTGTCAGGTGGCAGCTTCTCGATTTGGAGAGGATCGATGCGACTGCCAACCTTGACTCCGGTCTCAGCGTCCAACCCGACGACCTCCGAGACGTAGGCGCGCTGGAACTTCGATCCGAGACCACCCTTCGGTCCTGTCGAGTCCCACTGCCCGAACAGCAGGGCCGTGGGCGCGTAGCGGAACATCTCGGTGGCGTTGCCGGGGCGCGCGTCCGTGATCGCTCGGCCGATGTCGCTGAGCCGGAACAGCGTGCCGTCGAGCAAGCTGTCCCGGAAGATCGCGTCCGCCAGGCGGTGGGGTGCCTGGAGCACGGTGATGCGGTCCAGGTCGCTCAGACCCGGCTCCCCGGCGAAGTCCACGTAGGGCACAGGGAAGCTCAGTTCGCCCTCCTCCCAGCCATCCAGGAGGGCTAGCTCGGCTCGGTTGGCCTGCGACGCCACCGAGTCGAGCAGCACCGTCGTCGCCACCCGGTCGCCGACCTGGCGGTCCTCAACGGCGTACTTGTTCTCTGCCGAGTCAGCCACTGCGTAGGTGGGCGGGAAGACCTTGCCTCCCGGGCCATCAGCAGGCTGTAGCCGCATGATCGACCGGAGCGCGACCGCTCCGCCCGCCACGGCTTCAGTGAGCCGCTCAATCGTGAGTTCATCCATTCATGGCTCCTTTCGCTGGAAGCTCGAACTGGCTGTCCGAGCCACGGGTTCGATCATCGCGCGACGGTGTGACAGGCACTGGGTCCCAGACTCTCTTGCCGCACAGACATCAGCTACGCGGGGGGCCCGTCCGCGACCCTCCCTCCACGTCGGATACCGCTCGTCTATGGTGCGGCCCGTCGTCAGACTCCTCGACGCGTCGGCAACGAATACGCATGAACTCGACAGCCCGACCCTCTACCCACGAAGCAACCCCGTCACCTGCACGGTGCTCGATGCGCATCACCTGCTCACAACGCTGTTCCAGATCAAGTTCCTCGACAACGGCTCGCATGGGTCGTCTCCTTCAGGTAGTCTCTTCCTAGTATTTCTATGTAGCGTAGCAGTGAAAGACTACGCTCACTATGACATGAAGATAGACCCCGAACTCGTGTCGCGCAACCTCCATCTCACCAACCCTCGACCGAGCGTCGGCGTTGTGATTGGCCCTCACCGCGGGCACTCTCGACTAGCAGGGATCCTCGCCACGCGGTCGTTTATACGAATCTGGATGCCAGATCCTCCAAGGGTCTCCCTAGTCGAGCGGAGGCTGACACGGTTCCGAGCACTTCCTCTTCGAACCCAGTGGGCTAAGCGCCTTCCCCCATTGAAGACTCGTCTTGCCGTGGAGAGCAGCCGGAAACTCACTATCTCAGAGGGCCTACGGGTCCTCTCTCCATTGCCATCACAGTCTCGCCGTGGGAGGCTCCTGCGGAAGTGGTGGGTTCTGAGGTTGAACCTCGGTGAATTGGTCATCGGCTGCGGGAGCGGCTGCCGCGACTCCGCTGGACGGCATCTTCAGCGCGGCGGGCCTGGCCGCGCTTCACTCGATGGGCACGATTCCGAGGATCAGCACCCTGTCGCCGACTTGCTGCCACAACACGAGGCGGCCCTCGCCGGAGCCGTAGACCCTCGACGACCGAATTGGAGGATGCCGCGGAAGACGCAATACTTCGGAGTTGCCGCGTTCTCGACCCGGATCGTCCCTGATCGCAGCGATCTTCGCTTCCACCCTCTCAGCCAGCACCCGCAGCCGCGGATTCTCTCTGAGCTTGCGCCGCTCATCGTTCACGGCGGCTTGGACCCACATCGGCACATCCGTCATCTCTCGCCCCCTCAGTTGCTGGATGCTGGCGCAGGAGCGCCGGGAGGCGGTATCCTCCGATACACTAGATGCATCTAAGATGACCAGTAGTAATGGGAGTGCATTATGATACATGAATCCGCACCTCAATCACCCACTGCTGTCGCTGGCACAGGAGACCCGAGCGAATCCAGAGGCTCTGATCGCCCCGCTTGCGAGGCCGACCGCGCCGCCGCGACGACCCTGCCGGGCGACCTCAGCGAGGCCGAGCAGGCCGTGTGGGGCGATCCTGATCTGCTGGCTCGCATCGAGTCGGTCCTGGACGATCCGTCGCTTGCGGTCCCACTCGACGACACTGCGTCGAGCCCCAGCACGGCGGCGGGGCGCCCCGCGCCGTGAACGGAACTCTCCCGGCCCGGCCGAGGCGGGCTACGGGCCGAGGGCGGTGATGGGGACGACGGCGACGCCGTCAGGACGGTCGTAGCCGTAGCCGCCGACGGCGGTGATGACGATCAGCTTGGCCGGCTCGCCAACCGCGGCGGTATCGACCCTGGAGCGCAGCCCGACCAGATTGCGGGCGGCGGCTTCGATGGCCCGCTCGCCGCCCAGCTTGACTTCCACGGCGAGCCAGGCCCCGCCAGCAGTCTCCACCACCGCGTCGGTCTCCAGCCCAGTGTTGTCGCGGTAGTGGAAGACCTCGCCATCGCATGCTCCCGCGTACACCCGCAGGTCGCGCACCACGAGCGACTCAAACAGCAGTCCGAGCAGCTCCAGGTCCCGCTGGAGGTGGTGCGGACCGGCTCGCAGCGCCGCCGCCGCGAGCGACGGGTCGACGAGGTGGCGCTTGCTTGCCCGCCTCAGGCGCGACCTCGAGCGCAGCCGGACCGACCACGCGGGCTGGTCCTCCACCACGAACACTCGTTCGAGGGCATCGAGGTACGATCGGACGGTGTCGCGGTGCAGCGGCCGTTCGCCGCCCGCGTCCGCGGCCAGCGTCGCTTGGGACGCTTCGGTCGCGGTGTTGCGGGCGAGCGACCTCAACAGCCGCCGCATTCCCGCCGGGTCGCGCCCGCGGCCGCCCGGCGGGCCAACATCGGCCCTGTGGATCTCGTCGAGGTAGTCCCGCACGTACTGCTGGGCGGCGGCCGGGCCCGATCCGAGGTTGGCGGGCCATCCCCCGCGGCACAGAGCCTCGGTCAGATCGGCGAGGCCCGCCTCCCGGGCCCGGCCCCCGGCACCTCCCGAGGACAACAGGCTGCCCAGCCCCACCGTGCCGGTGGAGTCTCCCGTCTCGAAGAGCGTCATGGGACGCAGGCGGATCCGGGAGATGCGGCCGGCCCCGCTGTGCCGGGTGGCGTCGTCGCTCGGGACTGCCGAGCCAGTCAAGATGAACCGTCCCGGCCGGCGGCCCTCATCACTGGCTCGGCGAACGTGGTTCCAGACGGCCGGGGCGTGCTGCCATTCGTCGAGCAGCCGCGGCTCCGGGCCTTCGATCACGGCCGCGGGGTCTATCTCGGCGAGGGCCCGGGCGTGACTGTCCACGTCGAACCTCACCTCGCTGCGGGACTGCTGTCGCGCCGCCTCCGTCTTGCCCGATCCGCGGACTCCCTCGATCACCACGGTCGGAGCGGCCTGCAGCCGTTGCGCGATCATGCCATCGACGATCCTGGGCCGGTATTCCACAGTCGCACAATAGGGCTATCACCAGCATTCTGCAATATTCATACCAGCAATCTGCAACTCTTGGAATCAGCGATCTGCAACATATTGAACCAACAGTTTGCAATTCCTGTGATCGGCTATCCGCAACTACTGTGAGCAGGGGTGCGGACGGGCTCGACAAAGTTGACACAACATAGGTTGTAGTGTATTTTCATCTACTGTGCCTCGCTGCCGGGCTACGCGGCAGTCATCCACACACGACAGCGCCGAGCCACGCGCCGCCCCCTCAAGCGAGGCACCGTGACCGCATCCCTCCCACCAGCGACGCTCCAACCGCAACCACACAACGACCCTATGGCCGACCCCCGACCGACACTGCCGGAACCTGCCCCGGCCGGATCCGCCCCGGCGGTGAGGCCGAGCACATGGGCCAAGCTCGTGGAGGACCCCCTGCCCGCCATACTCGGCGCCGTCGTGGTCGTGCTGCTGGGCTTCTCGCTCACCGTCACCAACGTACGGATCAGCGACACCAACGACAGGATCACGCGTCTCGAAGTGAAGATGGACGACAGATTCGCGGCCCAAGACACGAAGATAGAGGAGCTGGAAGAGAAGATCGACGAACTGGGCCTGAAGCTGACTGCTCTCATCGTCGCGCTCGAGACCGCTGGCGTCATCAACGCCAACATCTCGGATCTGACCACGGCCACGGCCGCAGGCCACGGACCCGGGCGGGTGGCAGGGACGACGAGCCGGAGGATCGTCGTGCGTTCTCCCGGCTCAGCCGAGGCGGGCTACGGGCCGAGGGCGGTGATGGGCAGCACCGTCACGCCGTCGGGGCGCTCGTAGCCGTAGCCGGCGGCGGTAATCACCAGCTTCTTGGCAGGCTCGCCCACCTTGGATGGGTCGATCTGTTCACAGGCCCGCGTGAGCGACCGGGCGGCCTCGTCCAGCCGCTCCCCGGAACCCAGCTTGACCTCCACGGCCAGCCAGCGGCCGTCGCCATGCGCCACCACGGCGTCGAGCTCGTGGCCGTTGCTGTCGCGGAAGTGCCACACGTCGGCGTCGTTCGCCTCCGCGTACACCCGCAGATCGCGCACCACCAGCGACTCGAAAGCCTGACCCAGATAGCCGACATCACGCCACAGGCGCTCAGGTCCAGCCCGCAGCGTCGCCGCCGCCAGCGAAGGATCCACCAGATGACGCTTGGGAGACCGCCGCAACCGCGCCCGCGACCTGAGGTGCACCGCCCAGGCCGGCAGGTCCTCGACCACGAACACCCGCCTGAGCGCCTCCAGGTACTCCGCCACCGTGTTCCGGGAAGGCGAGGCGTCACCGGCGATGTCGTCGGACAGGGTGCTCGCCGCGGCCGCGGTCGCGATGTTGCGGCTCAGCGAGGACAGCAGCCTCCGAACGCCCTCGGGCCGGTGCCGCGACCGCCCCAGCCGGCCGATGTCTGCCCGAGCAACCTCCTGCAGGTAGGCGCGGCACAGCGACTGTGCGTCCGCCACCGCCATCCCCAGATGGCGAGGCCAGCCGCCCCGGCACAGCGCCTCCACCACGTCATCGACGGTGGCGGCAGAAGCCCCCGCCGAGCAGTCGCCGCCGGCGAGCAGCGAGCCGAGAGACACCTCGCCCGACGACTCGCCCGACTCCGCCAGCGACATGGGCCGCATCCGCACCCGCACCACGCGGCCCGCGCCGGAGTGACGGGTGCGGTCGTCGGGCGGATGGGCCGATCCTGTGAAGATGAAGCGGCCCCGGCCCGACTCGGCGTCCACAACATGGCGGGCGAAGTTCCACAGGCCCGGAGCGAGCTGCCACTCGTCGACGAGTCGCGGCCGGTCGCCCTCCAGGGCCGCGCCAGGCCGCAGCGAGGCGGCCTCTACGGCGCCGGGGTCGCGGTCGAGCCGGATCTGGCTGCGGGCATGGCGAAGGCCGGTCCACGACTTGCCGGTGCCGCGGGCACCCTCCACCACGACGATCGGGGAGATCGCCAGCGCCCGTCCCACCACGACATCGGCGACCCGCGTTAGGTAGCCGTCCGGAGTGAGCGGTCCCGCCTGTCCGAAGGAGGCCGATGACATAGGCTCATCATACCTTCACCAAATGATCAGCATGCATATTGCAGATAAATTGCCGAGCATATTGCAGGATCTATAGCGAGCATATTGCAGGGCCATTGCCGGGCACTTTGCAGGGGCGAGGACCAACTCGGATCGACTTGCCATTGCAGTTCCGTGTGGCGGGCTCCCAGCTTCATTGAGCGTGGTATGTGGCCATGGTTGTGGCGTGTAACTCCGAGACTATTCCGGGAGTCCGCCGCACACTCGAAGCCCGATCTTGGCCTCTGCCCTCTCAGCCGGCACCTGCAACCGCAGGTTCTCCCTGAGCTTGCGCCGCTCGTCGTTCACGGCGGCCTGGACCCACATCGGCATGTCCGTCATATCTCGCCCCTCGGCTGGTGGACCGTGACGCACGAGAGCCGGGAGATCGTGTCGACGACGAACGTGCCGACCGGGAACCACTCGTAGACGCTTGAGGAGTGCCAAGCCCAGTCTCGACCTCGATCGCGGCTAGATGAGTAGTTCCAAGGGGTTAGTGGTCGTAGGCGGTGAGGCTGCGGGCGGGGCCGGGTTGTTGGGTGGTTTGGTTGTGCCAGATTGCTGCGGTGAGGGCGAGGAGCCGTTGCAGGACGCGCGCGGCGACGCCTGGTCTGGTGCGGCCGTGGTGGCGTTCGAGGCCGAGTTGGGCTTTGAGGGTCTGGTTGATGGACTCGATGATCTGGCGCAGCGGGCGCAGGAACTGTCGCCCGGGTCGGGGCGGCTCGCCTTTGGCGGCGGGCCGGATGAGTGTGACGCCGGCGGCGTTGAGGGCGGCTTCGAAGGCTGCTGAGCGGTATCCCTTGTCGGCGATGAGAGTCTGGCCCGCCCGGGCGATCCCGGCTCTGGCGATCATCTCGAGGCAGGTGTCGCGCTCGTCGTCTCCGGCTGCGGTGAGCGCGTACGCGACCGGCAGTCCCGCCGGTGTGGTGATGAGGTGCAGGCGCAGCCCCCAGAACCACCGCGAGTGCGAGGCGCAGTAGCCGTAGGCGGCCCATCCTGCGAGGTCGGAGCGCTGCTGGGTGCTTCGGCTGCGGCCGCACTCGACAGGCGTGGAGTCCACCAGCCACACGTCGTCGTGCCACATCGGGCACTCCCGCGCCAGCGCCGCGATCACGTGGCGCATCATCTCGCCGGCCCGGCGCAGCCGCTTGTTGTAGCCGCTGCGCTGGGGCACATAGGGGAACCACGGCCCCAGGTGCGCTCTGGCGTAGCGGACGAAGCGGGCCTCAGAGTCGAAGCCCAGCAGCGCCTGAAGCACCGCCAGCGTGACCAGCTCCGCGTCCGACAGCGCAGGCGCGATCCCCACCGCGGGCCGAAGCGGCGCCCACTGCGGGTTCGCCGCCAACAAATCGTCGATCCGCACATACAGTGCAGTCGCGAGGGTGTCCAAGTCCGGGTTCATGCCGAGATCCTCCAAGATCGGGGCTTGTTGACAGCCCAGATCTTGGACACCCTCAAACCCAACGACGCGGACCCACCACCACCCCCGCACCCCTTGGAACTACTCGTCTAGCTGCCCATCGTGGCCGGCCGACAGGGGGCGCGCGATGGTCAGGGCCGATCATCGAGGACGAGGATCCGCCTCCATTGCCGCAGCCGTGGCGATGCCCGAAGCCGATGAAGGCTCCGGCGCCGGTCGGGGTCACCAGGGGCGGAGGATCTCGATTCGGTCGCTGGCGATCTCGTCGGAGGCGGTGAACAGCGGCAGTTCGAGGTTCTCGGCCAGCACGAGCGCCGACCACGAGTCGAGGGCGTCGTGGGCATCGAGCCCGGCTCGGGTGATCGTGTCGACAACGAACGTGCGGACCGGGAACCACTCGTAGACGCTGAGGAGCGCGAGCCCGGTCTCGACCTCGATCACCTCTGGTCGCCCCTCGTGGCGGGCCGCCAGGAAGCGCCCGATGGTCAGGGCCGACCAGTCGAGGGCAAGGACCTGCATCGCCCGCGGCGCCGCGCCCTCGATGGCGCCGCAAGCCACCAGCACGCCCCCGGCGTCGCAGACGACACTATCGGCCATCGGTCCCGCGCAGGCGTCGCCGGACGGCCTCGAACTCGGCGCGTGTCATCGGCTCGGCGCCGCGGACGACCTCGGCCGGGGAAGGGCGCGAGGCGACTCGCGTCAGATGGTCGCGCACGTACTGCTGCACCGAGAGCCCCGCGGCCTCGGCCTGCTCACGCAGCCGCCTGCCCACATCGTCGTCGAGTCCCTTGATGTTGAGGTCCATGCCCATGATTCTACCAATCTGGTATAGCAAATTCAGCCTTGGTCGACCGCTAGCATGAGTATGTCTGAGATTCTCACTGATCATCGTGTATCCTGCTGACATGTCGAGCACAGCGGCACCGACCCGCGGCGACGCTGAGCGGGCCGCTCTAGCGCTCGTACGGATGGACGCGGCGCGGGTGCTGCTGTTCGGATCGGTGGCCGACGGCACGGCGGCCGCCTCATCCGACATCGACCTCGTGGCGGTGTTCGACGACCTCGGCGACTACTCCGGGCGCCGCAAGCTCAGTTACGAGGCCCAGGTAGCCGCCCGTGAAGCCTCGGGACATCCCACCGACGTGTTCGTCACCGACCGTCCCGAATGGCGCAAGCGCACCCGGATGCGCACATCGTTCGAAGCAGGCATTCACCAAGGCGCCGTGGCGCTGGTGGACCGGCCCCCGAACCAGGAAATCGACTGGGACAAGGACACGCCGATGCCCACCACCGACGCCGACGAGACCCACCAGGACCTCAGCGCGCTCGAAGACGCCCTCCTGAAGGCGTTCAACGCGCTGACCCCATGCCACGACGAGTTCGATGCGCTCCTCCACGGCCAGGCCGACCGCTGGGACCGCAGCCGGTTCCGGCGGATGATCGAGATCTGCGAGGACTCCCACGCCGCGGTCGAGACCGCCCTGAAGGCCTACACCCGGGGCGTGTGCGGCCAGTACCCCGAGCGGGGCACCCAGGGCCATCACATCCAACACCTGCTCGAATGCCTGCCCCAGGCGGCCCGGCAGCGCTTCCACAGCGCCATCTCGCCCCTCGATCCCGGGGACGTCTCGCCGTGGCGAGTCGTCGGCACCTACACCGGAGCCAAGAGTTCGGCAGCCAGCCTGTCCAAGGTCACACCGGAGTTCGTCTACTGCATGATCGAAGCTGCCCGGCGCTGCTCGCTGATCGCCGCCGAGGAGGTGGCCGCGGTGCACGGGATCACCGACGTGTCAGAGTCAATCGTCGTCGACGCCAACGACCCCCGCCGCCTCGGGCTCATCCAACGCCTGCGCCGCGATCCCGACTTCGCGGTCGGCACCTACGCCCGCCGAGGCCTGACCCCTCCCCCGTCGGCACTGCCTGAGCCCGCTCCGCCCCCGACCGACGCCCAGGGCCAGCCACGACTGCCATACCAGGCCCGGCGCCCGTACCCGCAGAATAGGGACCGCAGCCGCCTGCGCCGTCCACCGCCGGCGGCCCGGGGCTAGCCGACGGGTCCGGCGAACAGGTCGTGGGCGCACTCGCCCGAGGCGGTGCGGGTCAGGATCTCGGCGCCGTCCGCGGTGCAGGCCAGGGTGTGCTCGAACTGGGCGGTCCGGCGGCCGTCGAGGGTCACCGCGGTCCACCCGTCGTCCCACATCGCCGCCTCGGGCGAGCCCAGCGTGAGCATGGGCTCGATGGTGAAAGTCATCGCCTCTCCGAGCACCGTGGAGTTGCGCCGGTCGTAGTAGTGGGGCACCTGAAGACCCGAGTGGAACTCGGTGCCGACGCCGTGGCCGATGAACTCCCGCACGACGCCGAGGCCGTGCCTGGTGGCGTGGGTCTGGATGGCCCGCCCGATGTCCGACACCACCGCACCGGGCCGCACCGCCCCGATGCCCGCGTACAGCGCGGTACGGGTCTCGGTCACCAGCCGCCGGGAGTACTCGTCCACATCGCCGATCATCAGAGTCACCGAGGTGTCGCCGTGGACGCCCTCCCGGTACACGGTGACGTCGATGTTGACGATGTCGCCAGAGGCCAGCCGGCGCGAGTCGGGGATCCCGTGGCAGATCACCTCGTTCACCGAGGTGCACACCGACTTCGGATAGCCCCGGTATCCGAGCGGGCTCGGGTAGGCGCCCGCGGCCAGCGCGGCCTCGTGCACGAACCGGTCGATGGCGTCGGTGGCCATCCCCGCTCGCACCTGCTCGCAGGTCGCGATCAGCACCTCGGCCGCGAGCGCCCCGGTCCGGCGCATGGCGCCCAGCTCGTCAGGAGTCCTCGCCAGCGACGACGTGGGAGGATCGGGCTCCCCGCCGGGCAGCAGCGCGTAGGGCGGGCGCTCGATGCCGGCCGGCACGCGCCGCTGGGAGCTCACCAGCCCCGGCCGCACCGGCGGATCCGACCGCGGGACCGTGCTCGCACCTACTCCGGCGGCGACCCGACGCTTGCGCTTGGCCATCCACCCAGGCTAGAGGCCCGCGAACGGCGCTCCCGTGGTCGTACCCGCCCCGCGGCGGGAACCCGGTGTCAGTTGAAGTCGTACCCGCCCCGCGGCGGGAACCCGGTGTCAGTTGAAGCGGTTGCGGGCCCGCTCGAGGAACAACGCCATCTGAGCCCGGGTGGTGTCCTGCTGCGGGCAGAAGCGCAGCGGCTCGGTCGAGCAGCCCGCGGTGATCCCGGCGCGGTGCAGAGCGTCGATGTTGGCCTCGTGGGCGCTGCCGCCGGTATCGACGAACCCCTGGGGGACGGCCGGGTCGACAGCGAAGGCCCGTCTGAGGAATGTGGCCATCTCGGCCCGCGTCGCCGCATCGTCGGGGCAGTACTCAGCCGGTCCGGTCGCGCAGCCGGCGGTGACGCCGATCTCCGCCAGGCGCTCGACGTGCGCGGCCCACCACTGGCCGGAATCCACATCGGAGAACCTCGAGGAAATGACCGGCTCGGGGTCGTGGCCGTCCACGACCCGCACCAGCCACACCGCCATCATCCAGCGCGGGATGGGATCGCCGGGACAGAAGAGGCCCGGCGCGCATCCGGTGCCCGCGAGGACCCCGTCAGCGGTGAGGGCCCTCACTGCGTCGTAGCGCTCGCCCTCCAGGTCGATGTCGGCCGGCAGGACGCCCGGCAGCCCGGCCGCGGCCGCAACCTGCCGAGCCAGCGCGATCGGATGCCAGCAGGCCGCGAGATCGAGCTCGACATCGGGCTGGATGCCTCCCGCAGCACTCCCACCGTCGGGACCCAGCCACCTGAACACGGTCACGCGGGCGCCCCCCAGCAGCGTGCCATCACGCGACAGCAGGGGCTGAGTTATCTGTCCCGTGTTCTTGCCGAAGGTGATGGCGCCGACCACTGTGGCCCTTCCGTGATCCCGCAGGGCCAGCGCCAGGACCTCCGACGCCGAGGCCGATCCTGCGTCCACCACCATCGTTATGGGAAGCACCGGCGGGTCCGGGCGGGCACCCTGCCCGCTGACCAGGTGCAACAGTGTCTGCCGTCTGGACACCTCCTGTATGACGACCTGCCGGTTCTCGAGGAACATGCCGGCGATGTCGATGACGGTCTGCAGGAAGCCCCCGGGATTGTCCCGCAGGTCCACGACCAGGCTGTCGACACCGGCATCGATCAGGGCCCGGAGCTCCCGCTCGACCAACTCGTCGGTGCGCGACCCGAACGAGCTGAGCCGCAGATAGCCGATGCTGCCCGCCACCGTCCGGCCGTCGACCGTCGGGATGTGCACCGGCTCGACATCGACCGCGAGGGACCTCTGCCGGCCGTTGCGTTCGACGACGACCCTCACCGCGCTCCCCTGCTCAAGGGGATGAAGGCCGCCCAGACCGCACACCGGACCCGCCGGGACGTAGCCGTCTATCGACACCAGGATGTCGTCGGCCATCAGCCCGGCCCGCTCGGCCGGACTGCCCGCGTACACCTCGGCCACCGCCGGCCGGCAGCTCTCGGAGAGGGCGTGGCAGGGCTTAGCGCCGTCCAGCAGGCCCAGGCTGATGCCGATACCCACGTAGGGAGCCCCGCCCCCGAGGCCAGTTAGCAAATGCTCGTACTCCGAGCGGGTCATCAGGAAGTTCTGGGGATCCCCGCGGGAAGCGAACATCGCCCTTGAGGCCGCCCAGACCGCAGCCCCGGTGTCGCCCACGGCGTCGATCGCCACGCAGACCTGCTCGAACGCGGGCGCGGGCAGCGCACAAGCCGGCGCCGCTTCCTCGCCGCGGGGGGCGAGTCCGGCCTCGCGCACCCCCCGCGCCGCGGCCGAGGCCCAGTCCTCGTCGGGCACGTCGTCCACGTAGTGCTCGGACAGCAGCGCGTAGCCCTGGCACAGCACTTCGAAGACCTCGAGCGGTTCCGAGCACGCCGTCCGTTCGGGTGCGGCCCCGGCCCCGGTGTCGTCTCCGGTCTCAGCGCCGGGGTTCGCCTCGGCGCTGGAGTCGGAGTCCTGCGCAGCCGCGACAGCCGGCCATAGCACCAGCACGGCCAGCACGGTCGCGGCGACTCGCCCAGTCAGGCGCACCATCCCCACACCACGGCATTGTGCAGCGGGAGATGCCGACACGACTCCGCCGCAATCCTCAGCGCAGGAACCGGCTGACCGACTCAACTACGCAAGCGGGCTTGGCCTGGCCTTCGATCTCCACCGTGATCGTGATCACGGTCTGCACGCCGGCCCCGCCGGGCAGCTCGTCCGCGGCTGTCAGGGTCGCGGAGGCCCGCAGCCTCGATCCCACCACTACCGGCTGCGGGAAGCGCACCCGGTTGACGCCGTAGTTGATTCCCATCGAGATGTTCTCCACCCGCACGATCTCCGGCAGCATCTGGTTGGTGAGCGCCAGGGTGAGGTAGCCGTGCGCGATGGTGGCCCCGAAAGGTCCGGCCGCGGCCGCTTCCGGGTCGACATGGATCCACTGATGGTCGCCGGTGGCCTCGGCGAACACGTCGATCCGGGGCTGGTCGACGGTCACCCAGTCGCTGTGACCGAGATGTTCCCCCACCGCGCCCAGCAGGTCGTCGGGGGATGCGAAGACGGTGGCCATGCGGCCGAGACACTATCGGCCCCGCCCCTGATTCCCCGCACGATCATGCCGCCCGCCGAGGTCAGGACCCGCCCGGTGCGCGGGAGGTCGCCCGACGCGCCATTAGCCTTCGGCCCCATGGCTGCCGGCGGAGGGACCAAGGCGATACTGGCCGCCTTCTTCGCCAACCTCGGCCTCGCCATCGCCAAGTTCGTGGCCTTCGTGTTCACCGGGGCGTCGTCGATGCTGGCCGAGGCCATCCACAGCGTCGCCGACACCAGCAACCAGGCCCTGCTGCTGCTGGGGGGAAGGCTGGCCCGCCGCGACGCCACCGAGCAGCACCCCTTCGGCTACGGGCGCGAGCGCTACTTCTGGTCCTTCGTGGTGGCGCTGGTGCTGTTCGCCATCGGGTCCCTCTACGCCCTGTACGAGGGGATCGAGAAGATCCGCCACCCCCACGAGATCAACTCGCCGGCGTGGGCCTTCGCGGTGCTCAGCGTGGGCATCGTGCTCGAGAGCCTGTCCATGCGGACCGCGGTGATCGAATCCAACCGGGTGCGCGGCAGCGCCTCCTGGGTGAGCTTCGTGCGCCGCTCGCGCACGCCGGAGCTGCCGGTGGTGCTGCTTGAGGACCTCGGCGCGCTGCTGGGCCTGGTGCTGGCCCTGGGGGCGCTGGTGATCGCAGAGGTCTTCGACGCGCCGGTGTGGGACGGCATCGGCACGCTGTCCATCGGCGTGCTGCTCGGGCTGATCGCGGTGGTGCTGGCGCTGGAGATGCGCAGCCTGCTGCTGGGCGAGGGCGCCACCCGGGCCGACACCGACCGGATCCGCCGGGCCATCGAGTCGACCGAGGGAGTCACCGGCCTGATCCACCTGCGGACCCAGCACATCGGCCCCGAGGAGCTGCTGGTGGCAGCCAAGGTCTCGTTCGACCCCGCCTACACCGCCGCCGACCTCGTCTCCGCCATCAACCGCGTCGAGGAAAACACCCGGGCCGCGGTGCCCATCGCCCGCCCCATGTACGTCGAGCCCGACATCCCCACCGGCTCGTGACCACCCAGCTGCACACCACCACGAGCGGCACCGGGCCCGCGGTGGTGCTGGTGCACGGATTCGCCAACGACTCGACCGTCTGGGACACCACGGTGGAGAACCTGCGGGCCGACGGCACCTGCACCGCGGTGGACCTTCCGGCCCACGGCCGCTCACCCGCCCCGAGCGAGAAGCCCGCCTACGAGCGCGAGGCGCTGCTCGCATCCATCGACGCCGTGCTGGCCGGGACCGGTCCGGCGGTGTACGTCGGGCACTCACTGGGCGGCTACCTGGGCCTGGCCCACTGCATCACCCGGCCCGGGGTGCTCCGGGGGCTGGTGCTGGTGGCCACCGGCCCCGGGTTCCGCGACGCGGCCTCGATGCAGGACTGGAACGACCAGGTCCACCTGGCCATGCCCCGCTTCGACCTCCCCCGGGTGGCCGCCGCCGCCAGCCTCCACACCGACTCGATGGTGATCGACCGGCTGTCCGAGGTGACCATCCCCGTCGGGCTGATCGTGGGCAGCCGCGACAAGGCCTTCGTCGGCGCCAACGACTACATGGAGCGGAAGCTGGCCGACGTGCGGCGCCGCACCGTCACCGACGGCCGCCACCGGCTGATGAGGACCCACCCGGCCGAGATCGCCGACATGGTGCGCGAGGTACTGTCGGCGGCGGACCTGGCGCCGGGCAGCAGTCGGGAGAGCAGTTGATGGACGGACTCGGACCTCTGGTCGACGCGGTGTGGCTGGCCGGCCACTCACATGAGGTCGTGGTCGCCGATGTGCGGTGGTACCTCGACGGCCGCTCCGGCCGCGAGGCCTACGACCGGGGACACATACCGGCGGCCCGTTTCGTCGATCTGGACAGCGACCTCTCGGGCCCGCCCACCCGCGCCGGGGGACGCCATCCGCTGCCGTCCCCCGATGACTTCGCCGCGGCCATGGGCCGCCTGGGCATCGGTGACGGCACCGCGGTGGTCGCCTATGACGATGTGGGCGGGGTCATCGCCTCGCGGCTGTGGTGGATGCTCGACTGCCTGGACGCTCCCGCCGCCGTGCTCGACGGTGGTCTGGGGGCGTGGGAGGGCGACCTCGAGACCGAGGCACCCTCGTGGCGTGCGGCCACCTTCACCGCCCGCCCTTGGCCCGCCGAGCGGTTCGCCACCATCGACGAGGTGGATGAGGCCAGGGTCGATCCGGAGTCGCTGGTGATCGATGCCCGCTCGGTGGAGAGGTACCGGGGCGAACCCAACCAGATCGATCCCCGATTCGGGCACATCCCCGGAGCGGTGAGCATGCAGGTCGGCGACAACCTGAGCGGCGGGCGGCTGCTGCCCGCGGCCGAGATGCGCGAACGCTACGAGCGGGCCGGCGCCGCCGACCGGCAGGTGGTCGCCTACTGCGGCAGCGGCGTGTCGGCCTGCCACGACCTGCTCGCCATCCGCCACGCCGGGCTCGACGACGGGCGGCTGTTCGTGGGGTCGTGGTCGGCCTGGGGGTCGGACCCCGACCGTCCGCTGGCCACCGCCTGACACCGATCCGCCCGCGCCGGCCCGCTGGGCACCGCTCAGGCATTGCGGGTGTCGAACCGTACCCCAGAGGCCCGGCGGCCGAGGGAACCACGGCCCGAGGTTGCAAGCGGTCGAGATTGCCGTGAGGATTCCCCGCCGATGACGGGCTCGCGGGCGTTGGCCGCCATAGATGTGGGCACCAACTCGGTTCACATGGTGATCGCCCGGCCGGTTCCGGGCGGTTCGCCCGAAGTGGTGGTCCGCGAGCGGATGCCGGTCCGGCTGGGCAGCGGCGGCGCAGACATGAGGCGCTTGCTGCCCGACGCCATCGACCGGGCCATCGCCGCGCTCGTCGAGTGCCGCCACATCGCCGACGCCCACGACGCCGAGGTCGTGGCAGTAGCGACCAGCGCGGTGCGTGAGGCCGACAACCAGCGCGACCTCCTGCGCCGGGCCCGTAACGAGGCCCGTGTCACCGTGCAGGTGATCTCCGGCATGGAGGAGGCCCGGCTGATCCACCTGGGGGCGATGAGCGCGGTGCCCATCGCGGGCCGGTCCCACCTGGTGATCGACATCGGCGGCGGCTCCACGGAAGTCATCGTGGGCAACGGCACCGCCGCGGCGCTGGCCCGCAGCGTCAAGCTGGGCCACATCCGCCTCACCGACCGGTTCTTCCCGTCGGGCGCGATAGGCGACGGCGCGGTGAAGGCCTGCCGCCGCCACATCCGATCCTTCATCGCGCCGGTGGCCCGGGAGGCCAAGGGCATGGGATTCGACGTGGCGGTGGGCTGCTCGGGCACCATCGCCTCTCTGGCGTATCTGTGCGCGGCCAGACGGGGCGAGACCCTCCGCACCGCGGCCAACGCCGTCATCGAGCGATCCGACCTGACCGGCGTTGTGAAGCAGCTGATCTCTCGACCCCGCCCAGCCGACCGCCTGACGGTGCGCGGCCTGGATCCGGCCCGCAGCGACGTGATCGTCGCGGGCGCCGTGCTGCTCAGGCAGCTGTTCAAGGCGCTGGAGATCGAGTCGATGGTCGTTTCGACGGGAGCCCTGCGCGAAGGCCTGCTGCTGGACCGGTTCAACCGCCGGGACCGCTCCCGCGACGACGGACTCCACCATCTCAGCGACCTGAGAAGGTCCAGCGTGCTGGCCCTGGCCCGCAGCTACCACGAGGATCTGATCCATGCCGAGCACGCCACCGACCTCGCGCTCGAGCTGTTCGACGAGACCGCATCCGCGCACGGCCTCGGCATCGCCGACAGCGAGGTGCTGGAGGCGGCCGGGCTGCTCCACAACATCGGGCGCTTCGTGGCCCACTCATCGCACCACAAGCACTCCTACTACCTGATCCGCCACAGCGAGCGCCTCGCCGGCTTCACCGAGGGCGAGCTCGAACTCATCGCGCTGGTGGCCCGCTACCACCGCAAGCGCGAGCCGGTGTCCTCGCACCGCGAGTACATGGCCCTCTCCGAACAGGACCGCTACCGGGTGCGGGTGCTGGCCGGACTGCTCCGGATCGGGATCGCCCTGGACCGCACCTACCGGCGGTCGGTGGATCGTGTCCATGCCTCCGTCGACGACCGCACGCTGCGGGTGGATGTGGAGGTCGCCGAGGGCAACGATGTGGACATCGAGCTGTTCACCGCCCGGCGAAGCGCCGATCTGCTGGCCGAAGCCCTAGGCCGCACCGTCGACTTCCGGGTCGTGGCGACCAACTCGGAGAACCAGCGCCGGAACCACCCCTCGCTCGGATCGGGAGATTAGTCCCCGATCCGGTGCCGGCCTGAGGCCGGGGCACCCGCGGCGAGCAGCGCCCTTGTAGCGGTCAGGTGTGGGCCGCGATCACCGACTCACCGAAGGCGGCCAGGCCCTCGGCGGTGTTGCGGAAGTAGAACACCGACGGAACCATCAGGCGCTCAACTCCCCACGACCCGGCTTCCTGCACCGCGGCCGCCGGATCGTCGCCGAACAGCCCCAGATGGACGGCCGACATCTCCAGCGACTCCGGGTCGCGCCCGCAGTCGGCTGCGGTGTTGCGGGCGATGTCGAGCAGCTGCGCCATGTCGCCGCCGGCCAGGAACAGGCCGTCGCCGACACGGCCGGCCCGCCGGGCCGCGGCCTCGCTGTGGCCGCCGATGTGGATCGGGATCCGTCCGGCCCGAGGCTTGGGGTTGGAGCTGGCCCGGCTGAACGACACGAACTCGCCGTCGAAGGTCACGTCGTCTTCGGCCCAGACCCGGCGCATGACCTCCATGTACTCCTCGGTGCGGGGGCCGCGGCGCTCCCAGGGCACTCCTAGCGCCTCGAACTCCTCGCGCAGCCAGCCGATGCCCACCCCAAGCGTCACCCGGCCACCCGAGAGGACGTCGAGGGTGGCGACCTCCTTGGCGAAGGTCAGCGGGTGCCGCTCGGGCAACAGCGATATGCCGGTGGCCAGCCTGATGGTGGAGGTGACCGCGGCCGCGTAACCCAGCCAAACCAGCGGATCCGGTATGGGGTTCTGGCCCGAGCCGGGCATCTTGCCGTCGGGCGCGTAGGGGTAGACGGACTCGTAGCCCTCCGGGTACAGGATGTGCTCCACCGTCCACAGCGAGTCGAACCCGGCCGCCTCAGCGGACCGGGCCAGCAGGGCCGCGCCCTTGCCCTTTGTGAAGGTTCCCACGTTGGCGAACGAGATGCCGAACTTCATCTGTGCTCCTCGATTTGCTGGGGCCGGCGGTCACGGTAGCTACTGGCGCAGCTTCCGTGACAGGATGGCGTGCATGACCGACTCCACCGCCGTTCCCGAAGCCCAAGACGCGACCGCGGGCGCCTTCGCCGCTGCTATAGCGGCGCGGCCCGCCAGGACGAGTCCCGGAATACTCGGCGTGCTGATCGCCGCAGTGGGCTTGATCGTGATCGCGGCCGGGATCGTCGGCGTGACCGTGGTGGCCTGGCCGCTGGTCTTCCTGATCCCGGCCGGCTTCATCGCCTTCGTGTTCTCCTGGCCCGGCCAGTACCTGGTTCAGCCGAACGAGGCCCTGGTGCTGATCCTGTTCGGTCGCTACAAGGGCACGGTCGACAGGCCCGGCTGGCATCTGGCCAACCCGTTCACCCGCATGGAGTCGCGCAAGATCTCCATGCGGGTCCACAACTTCACCACCAGCGTGTCGAAGGTCAACGACGCCGAGGGCAACCCCATCGAGATATCGGCGGTGGTGGTGTGGCGGGTGGTGGACACCGCGGCAGCGGTGTTCGAGGTGGACGACTTCGAGGATTTCGTGCACGTCCAGAGCGAGACCGCCATCCGGCATCTGGGCACCCAGTACCCCTACGACGACTTCGAGGGCGACCGGGTGTCGCTGCGCTCGGACCCCGACACGGTGGCGGCCACCCTTCACGCCGAGGTGCAGGACCGCCTCGACCGGGCCGGCGTGGAGGTGATCGAGACCCGGCTCAACCATCTGGCCTACGCCACCGAGATCGCTGAGGCCATGCTGCGCCGCCAGCAGGCCGCCGCGGTGGTGGCGGCCAGGCGCACCATCGTGGAGGGTGCGGTCGGCATGGTCGAGGAGGCGCTCGAGCTGCTGGCCGAACGGTCGGTGGTGGACCTCGACGAGGACGCCAAGGCGTCGATGGTGGCCAACCTACTGGTGGTGCTCACCAGCGAGCAGCAGACCACTCCCATCGTCAACACCGGCTCGCTTCCCTGAGCGGCCGGGCGGCAGGCCGCCGCTAGCGTCGCTTGCTGTGAATCGACACGAGGCTGCCCCCGGAGTCGACAACTTCGATCCCGCGATGGACATCGGGCGGAAGCGGGGCAATCGCAACGCCAAGTGGTCCAAATACGGCGCGGAGGCTCTGCCGGCGTGGGTGGCCGAACACGACTTCCGCCCCCCGCCGGCCGTCACCGACGCCATGCAAGCCACGATCGACCGGGGAGACTTCGGCTACCACGACCTGGATGAGGATGTGGGCGAGGCGTTCGCCCGCTGGGCCGGCGAGCGCTACGGCTGGAGCCCCGACCCCGGGTTCGTTCACACCTGCGTGGACGTTCTCCAGGGCGTCACCGCGGCGATAACCGCGCTGGCCGAACCCACAGACGGCGTGATCCTGACGCCGCCGATCTACCACATCTTCCTCCAGATCTGCCCCACGGCCCGGCGTCGCCAGCTCGAGTGGCTGATGCGCTACGACCCCAGCCGGGGCTGGACGCTCGACCCCGACGACCTGGAGGATCTGGTGCGCCGTGAGCCCGGCGCCCGGGTGCTGCTGTGGTGCCACCCCCACAACCCCACCGGATGGGTGGCCGGCACCGAGGTCCTGACCAGGGTCGTCGAGCTGGCCCACCAATACGACTTCTACGTCGTGTCCGACGAGATCCACGCCGACCTGGTGTACCCCGACTCGTCGGCGCCGTTCACACCCATGCTGTCCATCCCGGGCGCGGCCGAGCGGGTGGTGACCGTGACCTCGCCGGCCAAGACGTTCGCCATGTCGGGACTGCGCTGCGCCGTCATGGCCTACGGCGACCGGAAGCTGCGCCGGAGGGTGCACGAGGCCCACCCGCCGCTGCTGCTCGGTCACGCGGCCCGCACCGGCATAGACGCCACCGTCGCGGCCTGGGGCCACGGTGCATCGTGGGCCGACGGGCTCCTGGCCCACCTGCACGGCCTGCGCGACCATCTGGCAGAGCGGATCGAGAGCGAGGCCCCCGGCGTGCGCTTCCACCGGCCCGACTCCACGTTCCTGGCGTGGCTTGACGTGTCGGCCTGCGGCCTGGGCGACGCTCCGGCCGCCCGCCTGCTGTCGGACGCGGGCGTGGCCGCGTCCGAGGGCACCGAGTTCGGGACGAACGGCGGCGGCCACATCCGGCTCAACTTCGGGACCCCAGTCGAGGTTCTCGACGAGATCCTCGACCGCCTTCGGCCGCATCTTCAGGCGTAGCCGCGGCCGGCCCGACGAACTTCAAGCAGTTAACCACCCCACAGGTGGCTAACCCATTGAAGTTCGCTCGACGGCCTAGGGTTGGGCTGTGACCGGGGCCGGCAACCCGCAGCCACTGGGCGGCAACGAGATGCCGCGGTTCGCGGGGATCACCACGTTCATGCGGCTGCCGGGACGGTCGCAGCCCTCCGACCTCGACGTGGCCATCGTGGGCGTTCCCTTCGACATCGGCACCTCGAACCGCCCCGGCGCCCGGTTCGGACCCCGGGGCATCCGAGACGAGTCGGTCCTCATCCGGCCCTACAACATGGCCACCCGGGCCGCCCCGTTCGACAGCCTGCGGATCGACGACACCGGCGACGTGGCCACCAACCCGTACAACCTGCTCGACTCGGTGGACCGCATAGGGGCCCACTTCGCCGGGCTGCTGTCGCACGATGTCATCACCGTGGCCCTGGGCGGCGACCACACCATCGTGCTGCCCATCCTGCGGGCCATGCGGGCCCGCCACGGCCCCGTCGGGCTGGTCCATGTGGACGCCCACACCGACATCAACGACGAGATGTTCGGCGAGCGCATCGCCCACGGCACCCCGTTCCGCCGGGCGGTCGAGGAGGGCCTGCTCGACTGCGACCGGGTGGTCCAGATCGGGATGCGGGCCACCGGCTACGCCGCCGACGACTTCGACTGGTCCCGCCAGCAGGGCTTCCGGGTGGTCCAGATCGAGGAGTGCTGGCACCGGTCGCTGGAGCCGCTCATGAACGAGGTGCGCGACCAGGTCGGCGCCGGACCCGTGTACCTGAGCTTCGACATCGACGGCCTCGACCCGTCCTTCGCCCCGGGCACCGGCACCCCCGAGATCGGCGGCCTCACCACGCCGCAGGCGTTGGAGATCGTCCGAGGCTGCCGGGGGCTCGACCTGGTCGGCTGCGACCTCGTCGAGGTGGCGCCGATCTACGACACCTCGGGGATGACCGCTCACATCGCCGCCGACCTCGTCTACGAGATGCTCTGCGTGCTCCCCGGCGTCCAGTACCGCGCCTGATCGAGCGAGGACGCAGGACCGACGATGCTCCAAGAACGAGTAGAGGGCAAGTGGATCGAGGCCTTCGCCGAGACGTTCCGTCTCTGCGGGGTGACCGCCGGCGAGACCGCCGCGGTGCTGTCGGAGTCCCAGAGCCGCCCGGTGAACGTGGAGCTGGCCGATCTGGCCCTCCAGCGCCTCGGTGCGAGGGTCCTCCACCTTCGACTGACCACGCCCCCGCAGAGGGTGCCGGTGCCGGTGCGTTCCACCGGCGCCTCCGACGCGATCGGCGGGCTGGGACCGGCGGTGGCCGCCCTGGCCGGGTCGTCCTTCGTGGCCGACTGCACCGTCGAGGGTCTGCTGCACGCTCCGGAGTTGGGCGCGATCCTCGATGGCGGCGCCCGGATCCTGATGGTCTCCGACGAGCATCCGGAGATCCTGGAGCGACTCGTTCCCGATCCGGCGCTGAGGGACCGGGTGGAGCAGGGCGCAGCCATGCTGGCAGGGGCCACCCAAATGCGGGTCACCTCCGCGGCCGGCACCGACTTGACCATCGACGTGTCCAAGGCCCCGACTGCCGGGAGTTGGGGCCTCACAGACGGCCCGGGCACCATCGCCCACTGGCCCGGCGGCCTGTGCCTGTGCTTCCCCGCCGCCGGTTCGGTCAACGGCCCGCTGGTGCTCGACGCCGGCGACGTCAACCTCACCTTCAAGCGCTACCTGGAATCGCCGGTGCGGATGCGAATCGTCGACGACTACGTCACCGACATTTCAGGCGACGGCCTCGACGCCGCCCTCACCGCCAGCTACCTGGCGGCGTGGGACGATCCGGACGCCTACGCCGTCTCTCACGTTGGGTGGGGCATGAACCCGCTGGCCCGCTGGGACGCTCTCACGATGTACGACCGCACCCAGCTCAACGGCACCGAGCTGCGGGCCTTCGCCGGCAACTTCCTGTACTCCACCGGGGCCAACGAGACCGCCGGGCGCCACACCCTGGGCCACTTCGACCTGCCCATGCGCAACTGCACCATCACCCTCGACGGCACGGCAGTCGTGTCGGCGGGCACGGTGGTGTTCTGACCGGAGCGTTCCGGCTGCGCGCCCCTCTCCCCACTCCTAGGCTGAGCCGACTTTCTCCGCCCGTCCCCTACTCCAGGAGCCGCGTCCGATGAGCCACCATGCCCTCCTCCATCCCTTCGCCCCTCCGGCCAAGCCGGAGTCCGACATGATCAACATCGTGCGCGGGGAGGGCTCCACCCTCTACGACGACGATGGCAACTCATACATCGACGGCCTGGCCAGCCTCTGGTACTGCCAGATCGGCCATGGCCGCGCCGAGATGGCCGACGCGGTGGCCGCCCAGATGCGCGACCTCGCCTGCTACAACACGTTCGACCCGTTCACCAACCCGCCCGCGGCCCGAGCGGCCGAGATGATCGCCGAGCGCTCGCCGCTCAGCGACGGCCGGGTGTTCCTGGGGTGCTCGGGCTCCGAGGCGGTCGACACCGCGCTCAAGCTCGCCCGCCTCTACGCCCAGCGCACCAGCCGGGCCGACCGGCAGGTGGTGATCACCCGCACCAACGGCTACCACGGCACCAACTTCGGGGGGACATCCGCCCAGGGCATCGCGCTGAACCGGGAGGGCTGGGGGGACCTGGTACCCCATTTCGTGGAGGTGCCCCACGACGACATCGAGGCCATGGCCACCGCGTTCGCCCGGCACGGCGAGCGGGTGGCCGCGGTGATCACCGAGCCGGTTCAGGGCGCGGGCGGGGTCTTCCCCCCGCCGGAGGGCTATCTGGCCGGCGTGCGCCGCCTGTGCGACCAGCACGGCGCCCTGCTGATCCTCGATGAGGTGATCTGCGGCTTCGGTCGCACCGGGGAGTGGTTCGGGGCCCAGACATTCGACGTGATGCCCGACATGATGACCTTCGCCAAGGGTGTGACCTCGGGCTACCTGCCGCTGAGCGGCGTGATCGTGAGCCGCCGGGTGTGCGAGAACTTCGAGGAGCCGGGCTTCCTGCTGCGCACCGGCTACACCTACTCCGGTCATCCCGCAGTGGCCGCGGCCGCGGTCAGGAACATGGAGATCATCACGGCCGAGGGTCTCGTCGACAGGGCTCACCACGTGGGTCGCAAGCTCACCGAGGGTCTCGAGGCGCTGGCCGCCGACGGCCTGATCGCGTCGCACCGCGGCACCGGCGCAGTGCAGGCCGCGGTGCTCGACCGGCCTTCCATGGACGTGCGCAACGACATGCTGCGCCGGGGCGTGATCGTGCGCCCGATCAACGAAGCGCTGGCCATGTGCCCGCCGCTGGTGATCACCGACGACGAGATCGGCCGAATCATCGACACCATGGCCGAGTCCCTGCGCACCGTCACCTGATCCCGACCCGGATGCGAGTGCGAATGGCTATCGACAGGCCTCATCTCGTCTGGCGATCCTCAACACCAGCACGCGCTCGGCGTCGTCTCGGATCTCGCAGACAACCCTGAGACTCCCCACCCGATAGCGCCAAAGCTTCCCGAGGGGACCCGTAAGGGCCCGGCCGACGCGGCGTGGGTCAGCTTCCGTGACACGGTGGTCCATGTAGTCGATGACTCGGCGCGCGGTGTTCTTGTCGAGCTTCCCCAGCTGGGTCCTCGCCGTCTCGGTGTAGTCAATCCCCCAAGCCAAGCTCTTCCCTCACGTCCGAGGCGCGATACACACGCTCTCGGCCCATTCGGACTCTCTCAAGAACGTCAGCCGCCAAGTAGTAGTCCTCGATGTCGTCGAGCCCCCGGTCGATGATCTCACGGAGGTAGAACGCCTTCGTGCGCCCGGTGAGGGACGCCAGCAGGCTTATCCGCTCCTCGGTCTCGGGCGACAGGCGGATCGAGGTGGGCAACGGCTGCTCCTCCCGTGTATCAGCTGTATTCACAGTATCAGATCACGCGTGCCGGGAAACGCCAAGCCGCCGCCGGTGTAGGCCGACTCCGCTAGTGCTCTCGTCTCTTCATGAGGGCTATGTCCTGGGGTGGGACGCCGGTGATCCAGATGCCCTCCAGGCGCTCTACGTAGCGCACGCCCTGCGGACGGGCCGCTGTCAACCTGTTGCTTCCTCTGCACGCAGACTGTAACCTACTCATATGAAAACATCTGTGAATCATCTATAGGACGACTTGTCATGACCCTCACCCATGAGACCACTGTCGAGGAGTGCGCCGCGCAAGCGCGGCAGTTCCTTGCGCAGTCCGACGCCGAGTTCGCGGCGGGCGACACGCGCCAGGGCGCGGAGAAGCTCTACGGCGCCGCGACCCAGGCCGTCATCGCGGCTGCCAAACAACGCGGCTGGACCTTCCGCTCCCACCGCGACAACAAGAACGCCGCCACGCGCCTCGCCGACGAGTACCGCGACCCGCTCCTTTCAGCGGGGTTCACGGCCGCCGAGAGGTTCCACGTCCATTTCCACCATGGCGACATGGAGGATTACGAGATCGCCGCCTCACGTCCAGGCGTGCGTGGCTATGTGGAGCGCATGCTGGAGCTGGTCGGGGACTATCAGGCGGACGGCGGCGGGCGCGCGGAGACGAAGACGAGGCCATGACGTCGCAGCCTCACGACCACGCGACCGCTCCGCCATAGTGAGCGAGAATTCACAAGCGTGAGGCTTAGGCCCCAGGTGAGAACTGGGGTTTCGCCTGTGTCGTCAGCGCAGAACCCGGACGAGGCAACCGTGTCCGGGGCTAGATGGGACTCCGCTCGCGGTCCTTCATGAGGGCTATGTCCTGGGGTGGGACGCCGGTGATCCAGATGCCCTCCAGGCGCTCGATGTAGCGCACGAAGCGGTACTTGTCCTCGATGCCGTCGGTGCGGCGGGGGCGCACATGGGAGTGACCCGGCCGGGTGCGCACGTTGATGAAGCTGCACACGTCGCGGGAGAAGGCCAGATCCATCTCGGCGTCGAGTTCGTCCTCGGCGGTGACGTCCACGGTGTAGGGGACCCCGCATCCGGCTGCGATGGCGGCCAGGTCGACCCGGCCCGCGGTGGCGGTGGGCCGGCGGCCGTGGCTGCTCCAGCCGATCGACTCGTAGACGCCGTTGTCCACCACGAACACCACCAGGTTGCCGGGCTGCTGCTCGCCCATGGCCACCAACTGGCCCAGCTCCATCAGCACCGAGCCGTCGCCGTCGAGGCAGACGATCTTGCGGTGGGGCAGGGCCAGCGCCAGGCCCAGCGCCAGGCCGATCACGTCGCCCATCTGGCCCAGGTGGGCGCTGCGGTGGTGCTCCTCGGTGTGGTGGGCCCACTCGAACGACACCGCGCCGATGTAGGTGGACATCACCAGCGCGTCGTCGGGTATCCGGCCGGCCAGCCGTCCCAGCCACTCGTAGCGGTCCAGGGCCACCGTCAGTCCTCCCACACGCAGTCGCCGGAGACCAGCACGGCCGCGGGATGGAGCTGGGCCTCGGCTATGCGCTTGGCCCGCACGATCGACCTGGCCAGGTCCTCGACGTGGCGCACGACCAGGTACTTGATCCGCAGGGCCGCCAGCAGCGGCTCGGCCACGATGCCGTGGGGGATCCCCCAGTGCTCGGTCTCGCCCATGTCGCCCCGGTACGAGCACAGCAGCGTGACCGGCACCCCGGTCCCCAGCGAGATGCGGGCGATGTATTCCGAGGCCACCCTGATCCCGCTGTTCTCCATTATCAGCGCGGGCTTCTTACCGCCGAGCCAGGCCCCGGCACAGATCGAGAACCCGACGCCCTCGTTGCACACCGGCACGTAGAGGATCTCGGGGTCCAGCTCGACCCGCTCATGCAGGGGCCGCTGCCAGCCGTCGGGCAGGCCCGACACGAAGTCGACTCCCGCGGCCCGCAGGCCGTCGTGGGCCGCGTCCAGCGCGGCCGCGGTCATGGCCATGGCGTCAGCCTCCGGCCGTCGATGCCACCGAACGCGGACCGCGTCCCGACGGGATGTGCACCGGCGGGAAGATCCCGACCCTGAGGGTGATGAGCCGCAGCCAGAACCCGCCCGGCACGAGCAGCAGGAAGCACAGCACGGCCAAGGCGTCCCGAGCGCCGGAGGAGGCCGCGCCCACGACCGCCAGCACCAGCGGGAGGGCCGTGCCCGCAGCAACCACGAAGCCGGCGAACAGGCCCCGGTACCGACCCCTCAGCAGCCGCTCCAGACTCTCCCGCTTGCCCGGCTCCGCGGTGCGGGTCAGCAGGTGCGCCACCACCGCGACCAGCAGCGCCGCCGTCAGCACGGCCAGCAGCACCATCTGGCCCGCGCTCACCGGCTCGCCCGCGATCACCTCGATCAGCATCACGACGGCCACCGACATCGCCGCCGACGACAGCAGGAACTGCAACGGCACCGCCGGCGAGTTCCAGTAGGGGATGGCCCGGGGCCGGGCCAGGACCGCCCCCGCGTAGGTCATCACCACCACGGCGGCCACCCCGGCCACGATCTCCAGAGCCAGGCCTCCGCCGTCGCCGCCGTGGGGATCCCACGCCAACCCGGAGAACGGCTCGGACCCGCCCAGGCTCAGCGCGGGCAGCACCAGCAGGCCGGCCACGACCAGGAAGATGAGATCGGACCACGCCCCCCAGCTGATCCAGCTGGTGCGCACGTTGACGAAGGCCCTCCACGCCTGGAGGGGCCGGCCCAGGTCGGCGACCAGGATCGCCCCGCCGACCGCGATGGCCAGGAAGCTGACCACATCGACGGTGGGGATTCCGAGCAGGTAGCCGAGCCCCTCCGTGAGGTTCAGGATCCGCCCGGCCAGGAACACTCCCCCGCCGACGCCCATGAGCGTGAACCAGATGGCGTGGTTGATGTCCCACACCCGCTGGGTGCGGGCCTCCAGGTTGAACTGGTCCATGAACACGTTCTGGGGACCGGTACCTCCCCCAGGCGTCGGGCTGACCGCAGTCATGGGAGCCCCACGTACTGGTTGCTCGGCAGGGTCTTCGCGTCGGGCCTGAGCACTTCGCCACCGCCGTGGCCGGCCAGGTAGCGGCTGACGTTGCTGTCAGGGTCGTCGAGGTCGCCGAAGATCCGGCACTCCGCCGGGCAGGTGACCACGCAGGCGGGCGTGGCCAGGGGATGCACCCCCACCTCCAGGCCGTTCTCGAGGCCGAAGTCGATCTTGTGCGCGCAGTAGGTGCACTTCGACACCGCACCGCGGACGTGCCGCTGGTGGGCGTAGCGTTCGGGCACGCTGGGCGAGGCCTCGGCACCGGCGCCCTCCACGGCCACCGTGCCGCGGTCCTCGAAGAAGTGCAGCGCCCCGTAGGGGCAGGCGGTCATGCAGGCCCGCGAGCCGATGCACACGTCCTCGTCCGCCATCACGATGCCGTCGTCGCGGCGCGTGAGCGCTCCCGACGGGCAGGCGGTCACGCACGGCGCGTCCTCGCAGTGATTGCAGAGCACCGGCAGGTAGTTGAGGGTGGCGTCGGGGAACTCGCCCTCCTCCCACTCGACCACCGGCGCGTACCAGGCGTCCAGCGGCGACTGGTTCTCGGTCTTGCAGGCCACGGTGCAGGCCTGGCAGCCGACGCAGCGAGCCGCGTCGATCACCATGCCCCACCGGGTCATCGTGCCCCTCCCCGGCCGGCGGGCACGGTTCGCACGTCGGCCGCGATGGCGCAGTCCAGCGCGCCCGACACGAAGTCGATGTGCTCGACGTCGATGTTCAACAACGCGTTGAAGTTGACCTCGTCGCCGCTGCTGCCGCTGCTCCAGCCGCCGCCGCAGCCCTGGGTGGCGAGCACCTCGGGATGCACCAGCTGCGTGACCCGGGCGGTGGCCGTCTGCTTGCGGCCCCCGGAGGTCTCGATCTCCACCAGGTCGCCGTGGGAGATGCCCCGGGCCTCGGCGGTCCCGGGGTTGATCCACACCGACTTCAGGTCGTTGTGGCGGTTCGACAGGGTGGACAGGATCGAGTTCTTGTGGGTGTGGGACAGGGCGTGGTTGGGGACCTTCATGTTGGTCACGAACAGGTCGTGGGGCGCGGTGCGCTCGTAGGCCGGCCCCGGCTTCCAGTCGGGCAGAGGCTGGTAGTCGCCGGTCTCCCACGGGATTCCCAGCTCCTCGACGGTGTTCTCCAGGTTCTCCTTGGTGTCGACCATGAACTCGCAGTAGACCTGCGCCCTGGCGTCGAAGAACGGCCGGGGGAACTTCTGCTCCACGGTCTTGTCCTCGGTCCAGAGCCCGTCGCTGAGATGCCAGTCGAGGCCCTTGTCGTCGCCCAGCGTGTTGCGCAGCCACCGGTCGCAGATCTCGAAGTACGAGTAGCTGGCGTCGGGGTCGAGCCGGTAGGGCTCGCGCATCTTGGCGATGTTGTTGAACGCCTCGTTGAACTGCGGCAGCCGGTCGGCCCGCTTCAACAGCTCCAGGTAGATCTGCATGGCGTCCACAAAGGGCTCGCCGGGCACCGGGCCCTCGATGCTCGACTGCACCACCGGCTTGGCTCCGTAGGCCGCATGGCGCGAGTCGCCCGAGGCCAGATGCTGGTACACCAGCGGCGTCATCCGCTCCAGGTAGTGCACGTCCGGCAGCACGATGTCGGCCATCAGCGTGGTCTCCTCGAAGCGCCGGGCGATGGCGGCCACGAACGGGATCCGCTTGATGAACCTCTCCACGACCTCGGGCGGGCCCGAACTCTTCATCATGTTGGACTGGAAGTTGATCATCATCGACGGGAACGGCGGCGCCCCGAACAGCTCGGGATGCTCGGAGTTGAGCAGCGAGAACACCGTCCCGTAGGGGGCGCACGGCAGCAGCTCCCACATCTCGGTCGTCTTGGGCGGACCGGTCGGCCGGGGCGGGTACAGGCCGCCAACCCGGCCGCCGCCGATGAACCCCTGCGAGATCAGCCCGTCGTCACTGGCCTTGGAGGTGTACTCGAGGTCCTTGACCTTGCCGATGAGCCCCCACGGGTCGCCCAGCAGCCCGCCGGGCACGTCGATCCCGCCGATCAGGGTCGGCAGCAGGATGATGGCCATGCCGTTGAGCATCGAGTGCTTGTGAGCCGACAGGCCCCGGTACCAGGCGACGGTGGCGGGGCGGTAGGGCAACTCCACGCCGTCGACGGTGATGGTCTCGCCGATGCAGGCCGCCTCGCCGAACTCCCTGGCCAGCCGCCGGACCGTCTCGGCCGGCACCGTCGTGATCGACTCGACGTACTCGGGCGTGTAGGAGCGCACGTGGTCGGCCAGCATCTGGAAGCCGGGCCGGGCCTCGGCGCCGTCGACGTCGTAGACGCCGGTGAGCGCGGCGTTGCCGGTGCCGGCGTCGAAGGGCTGGGCACCGTTCGCCTCGTCCCACACCAGCGGCTTGCCGGTGCCCGGATCGCGGAGGTAGCGCCCGTCGGTGCCCACCAGGTAGGCGGCGTTGGTGAAGTCCTTGAGGAACTCGGCGTCGTAGATGCCCAGCTCGTTGATGAGCTGGTCGACCATGCCCAGGATCAGCGCGGCGTCGGTGCCCGGGCGGATCGGCACCCACTCATCGGCCACTGCGGCCGCGGAGGAGCACACCGGGTCGACCGACACCATCCGCACGTCGGAGCGGCGCACCGACAGCTCGTGGGTGGAGTTCATGGTGTCGTAGTGCACCACCGAGCCGAACTGGGCCCCGAAGTTCAGGATGTAGCGGCTGTAGATCGGGTCGGGGTTGCTCTCGAACGCGTTCTGGTTCATGTAGAGGATGCCGTGCACGTTGTTGCCGCAGAAGATGGCGGCCGACCAGGTGGAGTAGCCGGGCATCCCCAGCCCCGTCACCCACGACGCGGCCAGCGCGCCCCGCAGGTGGTAGATGTCGAAACTGGTGTAAAGGATCTTCTCGGGGTCGTCGGCGATCGTGTCGCGCAGATGCCCGGCGATCTCGTCGAGGGCCTCGTCCCAGCCGATCGGCACCCACCCCGGATCGACGCCCACGCCCTTGTCGGGGTTGGTGCGCCGCAGCGGGGTGGTGATGCGGTCGGGGTCGGTGAGGCCCTCGAATCCGGCGTCGCCCTTGGCGCAGGTGCGGCCGTGGTTGTGGGGGTTCTCGGGGTCGCCGAGGATCTTGTCGACCACCTCGTCTTCGTTGACGTGGGCCAGGATCCCGCACCGGTTCATGCAGATGGTGCAGGCGCTGCGCACCCACCCGTCGCCGTAGGCGGTTCCCGACCGCGCTCCCAGGAGTGTCTCCATCGGTTGCCTCCCCAATCGCCGCAACGCAGTCTCGCGCATGCGGACACCGCTACGGGAACCGGCTACCTTCCTCGCCGGAGGAGACATGGACCACCAGACCGATCAAGCCGCGACCGCCGTCGTCAACGCCGTCGTCCACCCCCTGTGACCAGTCCCTCAGTATCCCAGACTCGTGATAAATTGCATCCTAGAACTACGAGAAACTGCATCCTAGCGGTATGAGAAATTGCACTCTGGAGACGAGAGGACTTGTACCCTAGGAGTGTGAGCGACAGTACCCTCGAGGGATCTGGGCTGCTTCGCCAGGCGTCGGCCGCGAGCGACGACGGCAACGAGCACCCCGATTCGAGGCCGGGATGACCGAGTATTGGCCGCGGATCGTCGACGACGAACTCGACGAGCTTGCCGAACTGCCCGCCATCTGCCTAGAGGGTCCGCGGGCTGTCGGCAAGACCACGACCGCACTGAGGCGAGCATCCTCGCGCTTCGACCTCGACGATGCCTCCGTTCGCGAGGCCGTCGCAGCCGACCCGCGACGCGTGATCGAAGCGCCTCCGCCCGTGGCGGTGGATGAATGGCAGAGACTGCCCGCCATATGGGACCTGGTCCGCAGGGCCGTGGACGCCAACCCGGAGCCGGAAAGGTTCCTGCTGGCCGGCTCGGCACCACCGGCAACCCTGCCCACCCACAGCGGCGCGGGTCGCATCGTAGGGGTAAGGATGCGGCCTCTGGCGCTGTGCGAGAGACGCGACACCGAACTGTGGGCCAAGACGACAGTAAGCCTCGGCGCGCTGCTGAGCGGGCAACGCCCGGAAATCGCCGGGCGCACCGAGGCGCGCCTCGCGGACTATGTGGAGGAGGTGCTCAAGAGCGGCTTCCCTGCGACGCGCCGCTTGTCGCCGCCGGCGCGGCGGGCCTCGCTCGGCGGCTACGTCAACCGGATTGTCGAACGCGACATTGCGGAGTCGGGTCGCGATATCCGTAATCCCAGCGCGCTGCGTCGCTGGCTAGCGGCCTATGCAGCGGCCACGGGCACTACCGCATCGTTCGAGAAGATCAGAGACGCCGCCACCAGCGGCCAGGGCGACAAGCCCAGCCGCAAGGCGGCCACGCCGTACCTGGACACCCTCGAGAGGCTCTACATCGTCGACCCGCTTGTTGCTTGGGCACCCACTCGCAACCAACTCGCCCGACTTACTACAGGACCCAAACACTTCATGGCCGACCCCGCCCTAGCCGCCCAGCTCCTTCGAGTCGATGCCGACATGCTGCTGGACGGGAGGTCGAACGGGCCATCGGTGCCGCGCCACGGCACGCTGCTAGGCGCCTTGTTCGAGTCGTTGGTGGCGTTGAACCTGAGGGTCTACGCGCAACTCGCGGAGGCGTCGGTCGGCCATCTGCGCCAGTGGGGCGGCAAGCGCGAGATCGACTTCATCGTCACCGGCCACGACGGGCGCGTTGTCGCCGTCGAAGCGAAGCTGTCGCAGGTCGTCCAGGATCACGACGTGCGGCACCTCCACTGGCTGCGACACGAGATCAGCAGCGAGTTGGCGGACGCGGTCGTAGTCACCACCGGGTCGGAGGCCTACCGCCGGCGAGACGGCATCGCGGTGGTGCCCGCCGCCCTCCTCGGCCCCTGAACCCCGCTTCAGCCCACAAGCCGCATCCGATCGGAGCCTCGCACCTTCTCAGCCTGGATCGCGAACCGACGGCGAGGCCGTGGCCCGAGCGGCCCTCAGTGGGGGCCTGGGCGGGCCATGGCGGCGCACCGCGAGCGGGCGAAGCAGCCGTCGATGTGGTCGTTGACCAGGCCCATCGACTGCATGAAGGCGTACACGGTGGTGGGGCCCACGAAGCTCCACCCCCGGCGCTTCAGATCCTTGGCCAGCGCCGCGGACTCGGGCGTGGTCGCCGGGAGCGAGTCCTTGCCGGTCGGCGGCGGCTCCGCCGCGGACGGTTCGAAGCCCCACACGTAGGCCCCGAGCGAGCCGAACTCGTCGATCACCTCGACGGCCCGGCGGGCGTTGTTGACGGTCGATTCGATCTTGCCCCGGTGGCGCACGATCCCGGCGTCACCCAGCAGGCGCTCCACGTCTGCGGGTCCGAAGGCGGCCACGGCGGCGATGTCGAAGTTGGCGAAGGCGGCCCGGAAGTTCTCACGCTTGCGCAGGATCGTGAGCCACGACAGGCCGGACTGGAACCCTTCCAGGCAAAGCTTCTCGAACAACCGGTCGTCGTCGGTGACCGGCCGTCCCCACTCCGTGTCGTGGTAGGCGACGTAGGCCTCGTCGTCGCCGGGCCACCAGCACCGCACCCGGCCGTCGGCGCCGACGGTCGTAGCCGCGCTCACTGCCGGATCGGATCCGGGTGCCCCTAGCGGGCCGCCCCGACCGCGGCCCGTTCGGTGAGCGACAGCCCGTTGGTGCGCATCACCAACTCGATCTCGTCGTCGCTGAAGCCGTCGAGGTCGTCCACGAACGACACCGGGTCGGCCAGGCCCTCGGCATGGGGGAAGTCCGATCCGAACAGCATGTGGTCGGCGCCGATCAGGTCGCGCAGCGCCAGCAGGTCGTCCTCGTAGTACGGGGACACCCACACCTGGCGGCGGAACACCTCCAGGGGATCCTCCTCGAAGGCGTGGCTCTGCTGGCTGTAGGTCTTGGTCAGCTTCTTGGCGAAGGGCCACACCCACTCCGAGCCGGTCTCGATGGTCGCGACCCGCAGGTTGCGGTGCCGGCTAAGCACGCCCTCGGCCAGCAGAGAGGCCAGCGCGTCGGAGATGGGCGAGTAGGTGATCAGGCTCTTGAGGGCGTTGTACCGGAACGACTCGAACTCGCTGTTGACGCCCCAGTGCTCCAGCACGAAGCCGTACCCGGAGTCGCCGGAGTGCATGGCCACCGTGATGCCGTGCTCGTTCAGCCGCTGCCACACCGGCTCGTGGGCGGGGTGGCCCAGCGACCGCCGGCCGCCGGCGCCGTCAGGCACCGACGAGGGCCTCACGTTGACCACTCGCACGTCGTTGGCGATCAGCCAGTCGAGCTCGTCGAGGGCCCAGTCGGGGTCGGCCAGCGTCAGGTACCCGGCCGCGAAGAGCCTGCCGCGGTAGGAGAACCCCCAGTCGTCGGCCAGCCAGCGGTTGAAGCCCCCGAAGGCCGCCGTCAGGGCGTCCACGTCGTGCTCGAGGGCGGCCTCCATCCCCACGCCCAGCGTCGGGAACAGGAAGCAGCCCCGCAGACCCTGCGCGTCCAGCAACTCGATGCGGGCGTCGCGGTTGCGGTAGGCGGCCGAGATCGGCTCGAGCTTCCCGAAGGCCTCGCGCATGTCGGCGGCCGCGATCCGGCCCCGGAAGTAGTCGTCGAGACAGCCGGGCCGGGCCACCGGGTCGAAGGTGGGGTTGGGTATGAAGCGGTTGACCCGACCCGCCACCAGCAGGCGCTCGCGCCCGTCGACGGTGGCCCACTGCATGCACCGCTTGTGCATCCTGGGGTCGACGTGGCGGATGAAGGCGTCGGTCGCCTCGTAGTAGTGGTTGTCGGCATCGAAGGCGGCGAACCCCACCTCAGTCATCGGGCTCCCCTCGGAATGCGGGTTCAGCCCTGCCACTCTACGGGGCTGCCGTCGGGTACATGAGCCGTACCGTGGCCCAGGCCAGCGCGGCGCCGGCGAGTTGCATCACCACGAACATCGGCGCCGAAGCGGGATCGATGCCGGCGAAGGTGTCCGACAGCGTCCGGGCCGCAGTGACCGCAGGATTGGCGAAGGAGGTGGACGACGTGAACCAGTAGGCCGCGCCGATGTAGGCGGCCACCGCCCCGGCCACCAGCTGCGAGCGGCCGCTGCGCACGAGCATGAACACCACCAGCACCAGGCCGTAGGTGGCCACCACCTCCGCCAGCCACAGATGGGCGCCGTCGCGGGCCTTGGTGGAGATGTTCACCGCGTCGAGATCGAACATCAGGTTCGCCAGGACGGTGCCGAACACCCCGCCGGCCACCTGGGTCACGATGTAGGGAAGGACCTCGGCCCAGCGCCGGTCGCCCAGGGCGGCCTCGGTCAGCGTCACCACCGGGTTGAAGTGCGCTCCCGAGACCGGAGCGAACATGTAGATGATGATGAGCAGCACCCCGGCGGTGGCCGCCGCGTTGGCCAGCAGCACCACGCCGATGTCGCTGCTGAGACGTTCGGCCATGATGCCCGAGCCGACTACGCCCGCGAGCAGGAAGGCCGTCCCGATGAACTCGCCCAACAGTGCCCTCAACCGCACGGCGCATCACTGTAGGGGCCACGCGGATAGGCGAGAGCCTGTCGCGTCGCAGCGGTGTCATTCCCGCTCTTGTTCGCTGCGCTCACGGGCCGCTCGGGCCACGGCCTCGCGCCGTATGGGCCGCGTTGTCCCGCCTATCCGCTCGGCCTCTAGGGAGATCGGGCGAGATGACCGTCACCATCCCCTAGCCTCCGTCTGAATGGGACTTGCTCCGGGCCACCTGGCGGGCGTCGTCGCCGGCGTTGCTCTGCTGGCCGCCTGCAGCGGCGGGCCCGAACGGGCCGTCGAGGAGGTGTTCGACCCGGCCGCAGCCGTAGCGGCATCCGACAACGCGGCCGCCACTGACGTGGTGGGGCTGCCGGCGGAGAGCGGGACCGTCGAGGATTCTGAGTCCGCCCCCTCCGGCGGAAGCGAGAGCACGGACGAACCCGACGAACTGGGGCCGATAGACCCGCTGGACATCCCCGGTGAGATCATCAGCGAGTACAGCCTGGTCGAGGGCGACTGCTTCAACCGGCTGGAGGGACTGCAATCGGGCCGCCGGCTGGCGATCACGGCCCGGGTCGGCTGCGATCAGTCCCACTGGGCCGAGGTGTACCACACCTTCGAGCTGGACGCGGCCCATCCGACCGTCTACCCGGGCGACGACGCCGTTCGCGGCTTCGCGCTGCGAGTGTGCTACGAGCAGTTCGAGGCTTTCGTGGGAGAGACCTACGAACTGTCCGTGTTCGAGATCGCGGTGTTCACGCCCAATCGCACCAATTTCGAGCACGAGGAGGCCCGCTACCGGGGCGTTCACTGCTGGCTGTACCACACCGACGACCTGCCAATGTCGGAGTCGGCCCGGGGCACGGCCCGATGACGGACCCCAACGATCCGGTCCTGGCCCGTCGGCGCCAGCTGGCCCGCTGGTCGGCCACCGGCAAACGGGCGGGATACGGGTTGTACGGCCTGTCGCTGGCCGCGTTCGCGGTGGGCTTGGCGACCGGCTTCACCACCGCACCGGCCACGGTCGCAACCGTCTCGCTGCTGGTCGGCTCCGTGCTGCTGCTGCCGTCGATCATCATCAGCTACGGCGTGCGGGCGGCCGACCGGGCCGACCGGGCCGACGACTGGTAGCCCCAGCCAAGTCGCCGACGACGACTGGTGGCCCCGGTCCAGTAACCGTCAGGAGGCCGGGAGGTCGGGCGAGATGTCGACGGGCGGATCAGCCAGATCTCCGGCCACCAGCGCGGGGAGGAACTCCCGCAGCCGGGCGGGAACGGTGGGCTCGCGGTTGGCCAGCAGCTCGTCGAGTGTCCACCAGCGGGCGTCGATGAAAGCCGCCGCCTCGAGCGCCTCGAGCCCGCAGGGCCGGAACTCGCCCCCGTCGCACCAGGCCACATGGATGCGCTCGCTCGATTCGAAGCGCATGCCGCAGAAGGTGTACTCCACATACTGGGTCCAGACGCAGGGCCCCATCTGCACGTCGGTGATGCCGGTCTCCTCGTGCAGCTCCCGCTTGCAGGCCGCCGCCGAGTCCTCACCGAAGTCCACGCCCCCGCCGGGGATCTCGAGCCACTCCGGCTTGTGAGGGTCGATCGGATCCTCCGAGCGGATCAGGAATATCCGCCCGGCACCGTCGAGCAGCACGCAGCGGGCGGCCGGCCGCCTGATCACGAACGACATGGGAGCCGGCTCAGACCGGGGCGGGGCGGTGCCTGACCGCCGAGAAGACCTCGATGGTCACCGGCGTGTCGGGCCGCGGCTCACCGTCGACCGAGGCCACCCCGTCGGCGATGAGGCTGAAGCCATCGGCCGCGGGCGCCCACAGCAAGACCACATCCGGCCGGGCCACTGCGTTGGCGGCCGCTCCCCTGCCGACGACGGTCCGGACAACGCCCTCTGCGTCAATGTCGACCTTCACGTGAATGACCCGGGTCCGCCCGTCGTCGCCCACCGTGAGCACGAAGGCCGTCGGCCCATGGTCGGCCGCAACCGACGCCAGATCGGAAGGCTCAACGGCAACGCTCATCGCCTAAACGCTAGCCGCGGCGCATCGATTCCAGGACCAAGAGAATGAAGGTTGTATTCTTGGTAATTGTTCATGTATTTATGTGTATGTACTTCAGCCATCTTCCGAGGCAGCGTCCACCCATATGACAGAGTCCACAGAGCCGAGGACCTATCGCACCCGCACTGGGCGCGTGCTCACCGATGCCGACATCGAGCAAACCGCCAAAGAGGTGGAGACCACCGACCTGGATCTCACCAGAGCCAAGATTCTCTACCCGCCGAATTCCCGCCGGGCAGGTCGCAAGGCGGCCATGAGGCCGCCTCGGGAGTCGTAGCTCATGCCGTCAACGCCGACGAAGCGGGCCCGTTCTCCCGCACCCGGGGACTGCCTTTGATGCGAGGGTGGGATGCGGTGCGAGCGCAACTCGGCTACGAGTACCCGATTGGGTCGTGGTTCTGCGTGCCCGGAGACAAGGCTCTAACAAGGCGGGGTAGGCCGTTCGACCGAGGGAAGGACCGGCCGGTGATGCTGGCCACGCGCCTCGGTCCAGACGCAGTCCTATTCCCGCGCTCGACAAAGCCCGGCGGATTTAGACATGACGCCCATCGCCACGACCCACCGGACCCGTGCAGCATCAACCAACGCGGTGGGGTGATACTGGCCGTTCCCGTGGCCGTAGACCTTGAGCACCTGAACGACGAGTCCTACTCCTGCGAGGAACCAGAGGATTCGTCGCTGCTCGTCGAGGTTCGCAGGAGGATGAGGCCATGACCCCGGCGGGCCGGCCCATCGGCTTCGGCGAACTGCGCCGGGAGTACGAAGAGGAGAGGATCGGTCCGCTCATCTGGGCCCTGACCGTCGAACTGTCGGGGATGGTGGGGCGGCGCTACCGGCCCGCGGAGTACAACCAGGGCGCGCCGTGGGACAACGCCTCCGTCGAAGAGCTCGCTCAGCAGACGGCCACGGAGTTGCTGATCGAGGAGGGGCAGATCGACTACATCTTCACGGTGGCCGACAGCGCTGAAGATGTCCGGAGACTGCTCACCCGCAACGTGAAGCGAGCTTTGTGGCGCCGTCGCTCCGCGACCGTCGTCGACCGGCTGATGGGCCGGGTCCGCCAGATGGCCTCTCAGCCACCGTTCAGGGTGCAATTCGAGAAGGGACAGCAGTGGATCACCCGGGCCGACGAGCCCGGCGTGCCCGGCGTGCCTCGAACATTGGACGACGCGGAACTGCGTGCCGCCGCGGCGGCCGCCCACCGAGTTCCAAGGCTTGTCGAACGCGAGGGCGCAGAGCGGGCCTCGATGGCGTATTCGCCGGGTGCGCTACAAGAGGTACTGCTTGCCGTGATCGACGAAGCCGGTGGCGTCTTCGAAGCCGATCTAGCCAGAGTCTTCAGGATTCTCCTTGCAGCATGGCTTCCAGCGTCCCTTGTATCTGTTGAGGGCGACGACTTGGCCGAAAGAGCCTCAAGCGTCCCGGACGCCACCGACAGAATCGAGCGACAAGACATGGAATCGGCGGTGCAGGATCTCGTGGAGTCGATGACTGCTCAGGACCTGACGGTGCTCGTCTGCAAGGCGCAAGGCCAGTCCGACAACGCCATCGCCGAGCGGCTCGGACGATCACGACCCTGGGTCGCGGGCCGCAAGAAGGCCGTGCTCGACCGTACAGATGCCACATTCGCCGACCGCGTGGCTGAGCCGCTGCGGGATGAGGCCGCCGCACTGCTGCTAGAACTCGCGAGCGCCAACCTTGAGGAGGCCTCGGCATGACGCCCCCGCCGGGCGAGACCGAGCGCCCCGATAGCGAGGCAGCGAACGATCCGAGCGCCACTGGCCTCGCAGCCGTGAAGGAGGCGCTGACAAACCGACCACCCCATCAGAGGACGATCGGCTCGGCCCGCGCCGCCCAGCCCATCGCCCGCGGCGATATCCGCCTGGTCAAGCCGTTGCCGTGGATGGGGGGTCGTAGGCGGCTTGCCGTCGTCCGTCGCGTCGACGCCCAGCGCGATGTAGCCGAGATGATGCTCGCCCATCCATGGCCCGAACTCGCAACCGACACCGACGCGGTGATCGCAAGCGACGACTCGGACCTGCCCCACCCGCTGGTAGTCGAGTGCTACGTGCGTGGCCCGATCTGGCTACTGCAACTGCGTGAGCGGGTAGGCGCCCTGACGGAGTCCGTGCTGCAAGCCATCGGCGACATAGTCGTCGACCGAGACCGAACAGTCGAAGGCGCGTATGCCGGACTTCCCCTGGCCGGACCGACCGACCCTCGCTGGCACTTCAAGGAGGACGAGGTCGCCGAGTGGGGAACCCTCACGGACGACTGCACAGCTGCACTGCTCGACGATGACGACCCCTGGCTGCTTGAGCCCGAACGGCTGCATCCCCAGACCTACGGCGAGTCACCGGAGCCAGCCACACCCCCGCGTGAACACCTGCGACTGGCCGAGACGATCCATCTCGTAGCCACACGCCACGTCACGACGGAGTTCCAAGAGCTAACGCCCGAGACAATGAACCCGGACCACTGGGTTGAGTGTCTAGGCCGCGACATCGGAATGGCAGCGTTCACAGCGCTCCGGCCGACACTCGACAGGACACTCTCGGCGCTTGGCGCCCAAGTGCTCGCGAAAGCTGCCTGAATCATGCACCCATTCCCGCTGAGATCCCTCGAACTCAAGAACTTCAAGTCGATCGCCGACAGTGCGGTTGAGTTCAAGCCCCTCACCGTGTTGATAGGCATGAACAGCTCGGGCAAGAGTTCACTCCTGCAGTCGATCAGATTCCTGTCTCAAACCGCCCAAGCGTACAAGACCGGAATCGAAGTCCCGCTAAACGGCACCAAGGTGAAGCTCGGCACATTCGACGATGTACGCACAGTCGGCGCACACGGTCCGATCTCTATACAGGCGGGCCTCGAGTCCACGGAGCATAGCGAGGACAGCAGCGACGTCAAGACTCAGTCCCGGTTGATGCTCCAAGTCGCAGAACCAGATACAAGACCTGATCGTGGCCATGCACAGATTCTTGTCAACCAGTTCAGAGTGTCTGATGCTGCGCTGCTGTTCTGTGCAACGCATTGGCTGCGAGCTGTCTGGGAGAAATACGTTCAGAGGTACTGGGATCATTACGCGGGGCACTGGGGTCATGACCGCGCAGGAGATGTCAAACACGAACTTCAACGGCGCGAGGAGTTCTTGGATGCGCTCAGGGACACTGTCGGCTCAGACGCCTACGACCCTGCAGCACGGTCCTTTGTTCATCCCGGCATTCGCGATATTCGCAGTGCTGTAGCAACCATCACCATGCCGCGTACCTCGACATTTGGAGACCTAGTGAAGAGACATCTAGACCCACCAAATGAAGATGACGCTCACGGTTTGCGTCAGAAGTTCTATCGTAACCGAGCATATTTCTCACAGCAGGAATCGGATCAAAAGGCAGACATGCTGCCACACGAGACTTCAGTGACTCTTGACCAAGCAGATGTGAACCCGCTAGTTGAACGGATTCAGGATCGAGCACGCGACCGTGACAATGAGGATGGTTACGCACTTGGGCTGTCTATAGCTGAGGCTGGAGAATTGCGCTTCGACGACACCTCAAGCGACGACACCTCAATCTCTGATCCGTACAGTGCTATGCCAGTAGTCGACTATCTCAGGATCGCCCGGCTCTTTCTCCAGGAATGCAAGGAAGACGCGTGGCTCCAGGATCCTGTCTTGAATGAGCAAGCGAATCACTACATAGCAGGAGCGTTGAGATCAGAAGTTGCGACGCTGCTCCAGGACCGTGTTCGGTACCTAGGACCGCTCAGACAGGAGCCGCGGCCATACTTCGACTTCGGTGATGACGGCCGTCCCGATGTCGGCGCTGCCGGGGAGCACCTGTCGCAGGTGCTCCAATGGCACGGCACGGAGTCGGTCGATGTGCCCGGGCTCGGACAAGCGGACCTAGTGGACGGCTTGCAGTATTGGCTGCGGGAGTTGGAGGTAGTTGAGGACGTCACCGTGGAGGCAAGAGGTCGCGCCGGTGTCAGCATCGAGGTGCGCCCGACCGACCTCGACCGCCAAGTCGATCTCACGTCAGTCGGCGTCGGCGTCAGTCAGGTCCTGCCCGTGCTCACGGTCTGTCTGCTGGCCGAGCCGGGCGACATCGTGCTGTTGGAGCAGCCTGAACTGCACTTGCATCCGGCACTTCAGATGCGCCTCGCAGACTTCCTGCTTGCTTGCGTCGACAGCGGACGACAGATCATCGTCGAAACCCACAGCGAGCATCTCGTCAACAGGCTGAGGCGCCGCGCCGCCGAAGCCGAGAGCGGGAGGATCGGCGAACTGGTCCGGATCGTGTTTGCGGAGCGAGACGACAATGGACACACATCCTTCCGACCCTCAGACGTCAATCCGCTAGGCGGACTCAGCGAAGACTGGCCCGACGGCTTCCTAGACCTCGGCGCCCGAGACGCTCAGAAGCTGCTGCAGGCCGGCCTGGCCAAGCACCGCCGCCTCAGCGACAACTGAGCGCCTGCGCGAACCCCAGCGTGTCCTCGAAGGCTCGAACCGCTTTGGCCAGAAGACGGCCACACCGATGACCGAACCGATCGAACCAACAGAGCCGAGGACCTACCGCACCCGCACGGGGCGTGTGCTCACCGATGCCGACATCGAGCCAATCGCCGAGGAGGTTGAGACCACCGACCTCGACCCCGCCCGAGCCAAGATCCTCTACCCGCCGGCGGGTCGCAAAGCGGCTGCGAGGTCGCCGCGGGAGCCGTAGCTCACGTCGTCGACGCCGACGAAGCGGGCCAACTCGTTGAGATGGGGTCGGAGCCGCTCGGCTAGGGCTCCGTGATCGGCATCGGGCTCGGCGAACGCGCCCAACACCTGCAGGGTGTTCCCGGACCGGTCGGTCTTGACGTCGAGGCGGGCCGCCAGACGCTCGCCGTCGAGCACGGGCAGCACGTAGTAGCCGTAGACGCGCTTGGCCGCAGGGACATAGATCTCGATGCGGTAGTCGAAGCCCCACAGCCGCAGGGCCCGGGCCCGGTTCCACACGATCGGATCGAACGGCGACAGCACCGTGAGCGCATCCACCGACCGCGGCAGGCGGGCTTCGGGATGCATGAAGGCGGGCTCGTTCCAGCCCTCCACTGCCACCGTCTTGACGGCGCCCGCCTCGACCAGCTCGCCCAGCCGGGCCCTGCCCTCCCGCACCGGCAGGCGGTAGTAGTCGATCAGGTCGGTGGCGGTGCCCACTCCCAACGCCTGGGCCGAGCGGACCAGCAGCTCGCGCTGGGCCTCCTCCGCGCCCGGCGTGGGCCTGGCCAGCACGCCGGGCGGGACGATCCGCTCGAGCAGGTCGAACTCCTTGACGAAGTTGCCCCGGCGCCGGATCCCGACCGCCCCGATGCGGAACAGCCAGTCGAGGGCAATCGAGCCCAGCGACCGGCTCCCCCACCATTCGCCGTCGCGGCGCCGGGGATCGGCCAACTCGCCCGCGGTCAGCGGGCGCTCGGTCACCTGGGCCAGCACCTCGGCCAGGTAGCCGGGCTCGCTTCGGGCCAGATCCGCCAGGTTCTTCCAGGTGTCGCCCTGCTCGGCCCGCTGCTTCTGCCAGCGCAGCAGCGGCTCGTCGCCCACGGGGAGCAGGGAGGCCTCGTGGGCCCATGCCTCGAACCACTCGTCGTCGGTGTAGGCGATCCGATCCAGCAGGGACGAGTCGTAGCAGCCGAGACGCGAGAACGGTGGCAGGTACTGGGTGCGGACCACCACCGGCACCGAGTCGAGCTGGAGCAGCTTGAGCCTGCCCATCATCCGGCGCAGGTGACGGCGATCCACCCGCGTGGTGGGCGCGGGGTCGCAGAATCCCTGGGCTGCCAGCGCCACCCGGCGAGCCTGCGAGATCGACAGCCGCCGAGGACGCAGGCTCACGCCACGGGCCTGGGCGCGCGCCTGTTGGCCGCGGTGTGCCGTACCACAGGCTCGGGCCTCGGCGGGCTCACACCACGAGCGTGATCATGCGGCCGGGCACGTAGAGCTGCTTGCGCAGCTCGCGTCCGCCCACATGGGCAGCCACATTGGGTTCAGCCAGCGCCGCGGCCACCGCGGTCTCCTCGCCGGCGTCGGCCGCCAGCGTCACCCGGCCCCGCACCTTGCCGTTGACCTGCACGGGCACTTCCACTGTGTCGGTGACCAGCAGCGCCGGGTCCGCTTCCGGGAACCCGCTCTGGGTGACCGAGGCGGCGGCGTCGCCGTGCAGGAGGTGCCACAGCTCCTCCGCGAAGTGCGGCACCAGCGGTGCCAGCATCCGGACCATCGCGTCGGCCACCTGAAGGGGCGCGCCCGAGCCCCGTTTGGTGAGCTCGTTGTTGAGTTCGGTGAGCTTGGCGATGGCGGTGTTGAAGCGCATGCCCTCCATGTCGGAGCGCACCCCGTCGATGGTGCGGTGCAGGAGTCGCAGCAACTCGTCGTCGGCCCCGCCTTCGGTGACCCGCAGCTCTCCGGTCTCCTCGTCGAGGATGTTGCGCCAGACCCGCTGCAGCACTCGCTGGGAGCCGATCACCGAGCGGGTCTCCCAGGGCCGGTCCTGGTCGATGGGGCCCATGAACATCTCGTACAGCCGAAGGGTGTCGGCCCCGTAGGAGGCATACATGTCGTCGGGGGTCACCGAGTTCTTCAGCGACTTGCCCATCTTGCCGAGCTCGCGGGTGACGGGCTGCCCTTCGTGGGTGAACCCTTCCTGCAGCGAGCCGTCCACCTCGTCGGCGGGGACGTAGATCCCCCGCCCGTCCTTGAAGGCGTAGGCCTGGATGTAGCCCTGGTTCACGAGACGCTTAAACGGCTCAAGACCACTCACATGGCCGAGGTCGAACAGCACCTTGTGCCAGAACCGGGCGTACAGCAGATGCAGCACCGCGTGCTCGACGCCGCCCACGTACAGGTCCACCCCGCCGACCCCGCCGGCCTCCGGGTCGGCCATCCAGTAGCGCTCGACGTCGGGATCCACCAGGCAGCCGTCGTTGCGGGGGTCCAGGTAGCGCAGGTAGTACCAGCACGACCCGGCCCACTGGGGCATCGTGTTGAGCTCGCGCCGGTAGCGACGCACGCCCCGGCCCAGATCCAGGTCGGTCTCGACCCATTCCGTCACCCGGCCCAGCGGCGGCTCCGGCTCGGAGTCCCGGGCCAGTGCCCGCGGCGCCCAGTCCGTCAACTCGGGAAGCTCCAGCGGGAGCATGTCCGCGGGCAAAGCGACCGGCCCGTGGTCGTCGAACACGATCGGTATGGGCTCGCCCCAGTAGCGCTGCCGGCTGAAGTTCCAGTCCCTCAGCCTGTAGTTGACGGTGGGACGGCCGAGCCCGGCCTCCTGGAGCCGCTCCAGGACCAGGGCCTTGGACGCCTCGACGTCGAGTCCGTCGAGGAACCGGGAGTTGATCGATGGCCCCTCGCCGGTGTAGGCCAAATGTTCGGGATGGTCGGCAGGCGGCTGCACGGTGCGGACGACCGGCAGCCCGAACGCCTCGGCGAACTCGCGGTCGCGCTGGTCCTCGCCTGGAACGCCCATGACCGCGCCGGTGCCGTATCCCATCAAGACGTAGTCGGCGATGAACACCGGCACCCGGCTGTCGGTGAACGGGACCAGGGCCGTAGCGCCCAGGAAGACGCCCGACTTGGAGTCGCTGCGGTCGGCGTCGCTCATCTCCGAGGCGCGGGCCCGGTAGGCAGCCACCGCCTCGGACGGCGTGGCCGCGCCGCCGGTCCAGGAGCCGGGGGTGCCCGAGGGCCAGACCTCCGCGGTCAGCCTCTCCACCAGCGGATGCTCCGGCGCCAGCACCATGTAGGTGGTGCCGAACAGGGTGTCGGGCCTCGTGGTGAACACCTCTAGGTCGCTGAAGGGCCCCTTCGGCGACCTCGCCGCCGGGAACGCGACGAACGCGCCCTCGGAGCGGCCGATCCAGTTGCGCTGCATGGTCTTGACCGACTCGGGCCAGTCCAGGCGGTCGAGGTCCTCCAGCAGGCGGTCGGCGTAGGCCGTGATCCGCATCATCCATTGCTTGAGCGGGCGCTTGAACACCTCGTGGTTGCCCCGCTCGGACCGCCCCTCGTTGGTGACCTCCTCGTTGGCCAGCACCGTCCCCAGCGCCGGGCACCAGTTGACCGGAGCGTCGGCCACGTAGGCGAGGCGGTGGCTGTCGACCAGCTCCCGCTGCTCCGCCTCGCTCAGGCCGTTCCAGGGTCGGCCGTCGGGCACCCGGCGCGCCCCGGAGGAGAGCTGGTCGATCAGCTCCGAGATGGGACGGGCCCGGCCGGCGTCGGGATCGAACCACGAGTTGAAGATCTGCAGGAAGATCCACTGGGTCCAGCGGTAGTAGTCGACGTCGGTGGTGGCGATCCCCCGCCGCTTGTCATGGCCGAGCCCCAACCGGTCGAGCTGGCGGCGCATGTTGTCGATGTTGGCCTCGGTGTTGGTCCGGGGGTGCTGGCCGGTCTGGCGGGCATGCTCCTCGGCCGGGAGCCCGAACGCGTCGAAGCCCATGGTGTAGAGCACGTTGAAGCCCGCCATCCGCTTGAAGCGGACGTAGACGTCGGTGGCGATGTAGCCCAGGGGATGGCCCACGTGCAGGCCCGACCCCGACGGGTACGGGAACATGTCCATGATGAAGAGCTTCGGACCGTCGGGGCCCTGGTCCGATGCCAGTTGCCCCGACGGGTTGGGCGTCTCGTAGATGCCGTCGGCCTCCCAGCGGGCCTGCCAGCGGGCCTCGATCTCGGCCGCGAGCGCCGCGTTGTAGCGATGCGGGGGCGTGTCGCCGTCCGGAACGGACTCGGGCATGACGGCACAGGCTAGAGGCCGAGCGCAGGGGTGCGATTCCGGCTCATACGGACGAGGCCGTGGCCCGAGCGGCCCGTGAGCGCAGCGAACAAGAGCGGGAGTGCTAGAGCGTCCGCTAATCGGTGCGGATTTTCTCGGGCCCAGGTTGCTTGTGCTGACCGCGAACCGTGGTACAGTCCGTTCCGTATCGTGGGACTGGTCCACAGTACGGAACCACATGGGGTGTGGTCCGTCGAGCGGGGCCCAACAAACGAGACGTGGAGGGCTGCGCCGGATGACCGACACTCCTGTTTCCGGACCCGACATGGTCGACGACATCGACCTGTCGAGCCTCGACGACGAAGAGCTAACCGCGCAGATGCACGACGACCTCTACGACGGGCTGGCCGACGAGATCGCCGAGGGCACCCACATCCTGCTGGGGCGGGGCTGGTCAGCCGACAAGGTGCTCAACGACGCGCTGGTCGAGGGGATGCGCATCGTGGGCATCGACTTCCGCGACGGGATCCTGTTCGTGCCCGAGGTCCTTCTGGCCGCCAACGCCATGAAGGCGGGTATGGCCATCCTGCGGCCGCTGCTGGCCGAGACGGGGGCCGAGCCCATCGGCAGCGTGGTGATCGGCACGGTCAAGGGCGACATCCACGACATCGGCAAGAACCTGGTGGCCATGATGCTCGAGGGCGCCGGCTTCGAGGTCTTCGACCTCGGCATCAACACCGACGCCGAGGAGTTCCTGGCCGCCCTCGACGAGCACCAGCCCGACATCCTGGGCATGTCGGCCCTGCTCACCACCACCATGCCCTACATGAAGGTCGTGATCGACACCCTCACCGAGAAGGGCATACGCGAGAACTTCATCATCCTCGTCGGCGGCGCGCCCCTCAACGAGGAGTTCGGTTCGGCCATCGGCGCCGACGCCTACTGCCGCGACGCCGCCATCGCGGCCGAGACGGCCAAGAGCTTCGTCACGGCCCGCCGGGCCGCCAGATGACGCCTGGGCCCAGGAAGCCGTCACCCGTTCTCGTCATCGGCTGCGGCGCGCTGGTCCGCGAGCTGCGGGAGGTGGCGACCCGCAACGGCGGTGAGCACATCGAGGTCGAGTGCCTGCCCGCCATCCTGCACAACCGCCCCGAGCAGATCCCTGAGGCGGTCCGGCGACGGGTCCGGGCAGCCAAGACCACCGGTGCGTACCGCACGATCCTCGTGGGCTACATGGACTGCGGCACCGGCGGACTCCTGGACCGGGTGTGCTCCGAGGAGGGCGTCGAGCGCCTCGGCGGCCCCCACTGCTACGAGATGTACGCCGGTGCGGACGTCTTCGCCGGCCTTCAGGACGCCGAGCCGGGCACCTTCTACCTCACCGACTACCTGGTCAGGCACTTCGACCGCCTCATCATGAAAGGCCTCGGCATCTCGGCGCACCCCGAGCTGCTCGAGATGTACTTCGGCAACTACACCCGGGTGGTCCACCTGGCCCAGACCGACGACGACGGTCTGGCTCGCGCCGCCGAGCAGGCCGCGGCTCGTCTGGGTCTTCGCTGCGAGCGGATCTTCACCGGCATAGGCGGGCTCGAGCGACAGATCGTCAGGCTGGCCGGCGCCGAGGCGGCATGAGTGGCTCGGCCCGGCGCGGCGGCCGCAGGCGCCGCAGCGACGACGGGAGCCTCGTGCTGATCAGCTGGCGCGACATCCCCGCCCAGGTCAACGGCGGCTCGGGCGAGAACCGGGTGCAACGCATCCTGCCCCGCCGCTTCCAGCGAGCCATCGACCGGGCCGCCATGGTGGCCGGCAAGACCCAGGCCTCCCAGTACGTGGGCGAGTGGCGCCGGACGGTGATCCCCGGCGATGCCGCCGATCCCGAGAGCGCCGCCATGGCGGTCGCGACCGAGCTGGAGGAGGCCTTCCCCCGGCAGCGCCTCGACGAGTTCGTCAGGACCGGCGGGTGGGATCCCGAGCGCAACGGCCAAGACCCGCCGGCTCGGGACCATCCAGCCGAGTCCGGGGGGGACGCCCGGTGACCGACACGGTCGTCAGTTCGGCCACCAAGGAGGTGGTAATCGGCTTCGGCCGCCCGTTCGTGATGATCGGCGAGCGCATCAACCCGACGGGACGCCGGCTGCTGGCCGAGGAGATGCGCAGCGGTGACTTCAGCCGGGTCGAGGCCGACGCTCTCGCCCAGGCCGCAGCCGGAGCCCACATGCTCGACGTCAATGCGGGGATACCCCTCGCCGACGAGCCTGCCCTGCTGGCCCAGGCGGTCAAGCTCGTGCAGAGCGTGACCGACGTGCCCCTGTCCATCGACTCCTCGATCGTGGAGGCCCTCGAGGCCAGCATCGCGGTGTACGAGGGCAAGCCGCTCATCAATTCGGTAACCGGCGAGGAGGAGGTGCTTGAGCGGGTGCTGCCGCTGGTGGCCCGCCACGGCGCCGCGGTGGTCGCGATCTCCAACGATGAGACCGGCATCAGCGAGGACCCCGACGTGCGCTTCGAGGTGGCCCGCAAGATCGTCAACCGGGCCGCCGACCACGGAATCGCCGCGGCCGACGTGGTGGTGGACCCGCTTGTGATGCCGATCGGCGCCATGGGTACAGCCGGACGCCAGGTGTTCCAGCTGGTTCGGCGGCTGCGGGAGGAGCTCGGGGTCAACACCACCTGCGGTGCGAGCAACGTCAGCTTCGGCCTGCCGGCCCGCCACATGATCACCGGCACCTTTCTCTCGATGGCCATGGCGGCCGGGCTCACCTCCGCGATCATGAATCCTCTGCACCCGGAGGTGAAGAACGCGGTTCTGGCCGCCGATGTGCTGGCCGGGCACGACCGGGATTGCGCCCGGTGGATCGCGGAGCACCGGGATCCTGACGCGGCCGGCTTGAGACGGCGGGGCGGGCGTCGCCGCGGGGCATAGCAATGCAAGACATGCACAGCGTCGTGTTCAATCCTTCGGGGATACGCGCCTCTGTGGCTGCCGGGGCCACCGTGCTGGACGCGGCCCGAGCCGGCGGCGTGGACCTCGACTCGGTGTGCGGGGGCCGCGGGCTGTGCGGCCGCTGCCAGATCTCCCCCACCGACCCCCAGGTGCTGTCGAGCCCCGGCCCCACCGAGCTGAGCTACCGGGGCCGGCGGCCGCTGGCCGACGGCTGCCGCCTGGGCTGCCAGGCCGTCGTGCTGGCCAACGCAGTGATCGACGTTCCGGCCGAGAGCCAGGTCCACCGGCCGGTCGTGCGCAAGTCGATCAACCTCGACGAGGTCGTCATCCATCCCGTCGTCACCCTCCACTACGTGGAGCTGCCCGCGGTCGTTCTGGGATTCGAGGCCGCCGAGGTGGACCTGGTCGCCGAGGCGCTCGCCACCGACTGGGGGCTGGCCGATGTCGAGTTCGGTGTGCCGGTGCTGGCCCGGCTCCATCCGGCCATTTCGGCCGGGGAGGGCTCGGTCACGGTGGTCGTGCACGATGGCCGCACCGTCCTCGATGTGCGGCCCGGGTACTCCGACGGAGCCTGGGGGGTGGCCGTGGATGTGGGCTCCACCACCATCGCCGGCTACCTGCTGGATCTCTCCTCAGGTGAGGTGGCTGCCGCCTCGGGGCGGATGAACCCTCAGATCCGTTTCGGCGAGGACCTCATGAGCCGGGTGTCGTACGTGATGATGAATCCCGGCGGCGAGACGGAACTCACTGCGGCCGTCCGTGGCGCCATCGACGATCTGGTTGGCGAGCTGTGCGGCGAGGCCGGCGTGGACCGGGCCCATGTGCACGACCTGGTCGTGGTGGGCAATCCGATCATGCACCATCTGGTGCTGGGCCTGGATCCGACCCCGCTGGGGGCGGCGCCGTTCACGCTCGCCACGGCCTCCGCGGTGCAGGGCGTCGCCACTGAGATCGGGGTCGGGCTGCCGTGCGCGGCGCTGTACGTCGGTCCCTGCATCGCCGGGCATGTGGGGGCGGACGCGGCCGCGGCGGCTCTGGCCGAGGGCCCCCACCGGGCCGCGGCCCCGATGCTGGTGGTCGATGTCGGCACCAACGCCGAGAGCGTGCTGGGCGACGGGCAGCGGGTGTTCGCCGCGTCGAGCCCGACCGGCCCCGCCTTCGAGGGAGCCCAGATCAGTTGCGGCCAGCGGGCCACCGCCGACGCGGTGGAGAAGGTGCGGATCGACCCGGATACATGGGAGCCCCGGTTCAAGGTCATCGGCTGCGACATGTGGTCCGACGAGCCCGGATTCTCCGGGGAGCTGGACCGGGCCGGGCTGCAAGTGTCGGGCTTGTGCGGCTCCGGCATCATCGAGGTGATCGCGGAGATGTTCCTGGCCGGCGTGATGGATCGCCATGGCGTGATCACATCGGACACCAGCCGGTCCCCGCGCATCGTGGCCGACGAGCGCACGTTCAGCTACGTGATCCAGTGGGAGCCGATCCGGCTGTCGATCACCCAGAACGACGTGCGGGCCGTCCAGCTGGCCAAGGCCGCTCTGCGGGCCGGAATCGATCTGCTTCGCGAGCACTCCGGCGTCGAGGACGTGCCCGACGTGCGGCTGGCCGGAGCCTTCGGGGCCCACATCGATCCGGTGCGGGCCATGGTGCTGGGCCTGGTGCCCGACACGCCTGCCGGAGGGGTGCGGGCCGCGGGGAACGCATCGGGTGTCGGCGCGGTGCGGATGCTGCTGTCGGGCGAGCAGCGGCGCGAGGTGGAGCGTCTGGTCCGATCGGTGGTCAAGATCGAGACGGCCACGGAGCCCCGCTTCCAGGAGCTCTTCGTGGCCGCCATGGCGCTGCCCCACGCCACCGACGCGACCCCGCACCTGGCCGCGGTGATCGACTTGCCGGAGGCAGCCGCCGAGGACTCCACCGACGGCCGGCAGCGGCGCCGGCACCGCCGCATGAATCTGAGTGGAGACCGGGGATAATCCCAGGGAAGCAACTGTGAGAGTCGCATCATGAGCGAGGCACGAGGACGCAGAGGCGGAGGCAGGGCCGGCCGGCGGGCGGCGCGAGCCGCCTCAGCAGAGACGGCGCCGTACCTGGTCCGGCGCCTGCCGCCGGTGGACATACTCGACGACGAGAGCCTGGAGCTGATCGAGCGCAACGCCGAGACGATCCTGTCGGAGGTCGGCATCGCCTTCCAGGACTTCGGTGAAGCCTTGGACCTGTGGCGTGCCGCCGGCGCGGAGACAGACGGCGAGCTGGTGCGGTTCCCGCCCGGGCTGTGCCGCCAGATCGTGCAGGACAACGCGCCCGCCGTCTATACCCAGCACGCCCGCAACCCCGCTCGCAGTGTGAAGGTGGGCGGGGACGCCACCGTGTTCGCCCCGAACTACGGGTCGCCGTTCGTGATGGACCTGGACCGGGGCCGCCGCTACGCGACGCTGGAGGACTTCGAGAACGTGGTGAAGCTCGCCTACGCCCTTCCGCAGCTGCACCACAGCGGGGGCACGGTGTGCGAGCCCGTGGATGTGCCGGTCAACAAGCGCCACCTCGACATGGTGTACGCCCACCTGCGCTACAGCGACAAGCCGTTCATGGGCTCGGTGACCGCGGCCTCCCGTGCCGCCGACTCCGTCGAGATGGCCCGCATCGCGTTCGGCGGCGACCTCGCCGACCGGACGGTGATGACCTCGCTGATCAACGCCTCCTCCCCGATGCGCTGGGACGCCACCATGCTGGGCGCGGCCACCACCTACGCCCGGGCCAACCAGGCCTGCATCATCAGCCCGTTCATCCTGGCCGGGGCGATGTCGCCGGTGACGGTGGCCGGCCTGGCCGCGCAGGCGCTGGCCGAGGCCCTGTCGGGCATGGCCTACCTGCAGCTGGTGCGGCCCGGCGCGCCGGTCGTGTTCGGGACGTTCGCGTCGTCGATGTCGATGGCCACCGGGGCACCCACGTTCGGAACGCCCGAGGCCGGTCAGGCCATCTACGTGATGGCGTCGCTGGCTCGCCGGGTCGGTGTCCCGTTCCGTTCCGGCGGTCAGTTCACCTCCTCGAAGCTGCCCGACGCCCAGGCCGCCTACGAGTCAGCCCACACCCTGCTCCCCACGGTGCAGGCGGGGGTGAACTTCGTGCTGCACGCCGCGGGCTGGCAGGAGGGCGGGCTGGCCCTCGGCTATGAGAAGCTCATCCTCGACGCCGACCAGCTCGGCGCCATGGAGGTGTGGGCCCGGGGCGTGGACACCAGCGACAACGGCCAGGCCATGGAGGCGTTCCGCACCAACGCCCACGGCGACCACTTCCTGGGCAACCCGCACACCCTGGCCAATTTCGAGAACGCCTTCTGGCGCTCGGACCTCAGCGACGCGGCCAGCTACGAGCAATGGACCGAGGAGGGGTCCCTGTCGGCGGCCCAGCGGGCCAACGCCCGCTGGAAGCAGATCCTGGCCGACTACGAGCCGCCGTCGATGGACGAGGCAGTGGACGCCGAGTTGCGCGACTACGTCGCTCGACGCAAGGACGAGATGCCCGACGAGATCGGCTGACGGGACAGGCCGATCAGCCCCTTGAGACCGGTCGGCCTGCCAGGGCAGGTCAGCCGGCTACGGACAGGTCGGCCAGGTGGGGACGGTCAGGCAGGCGGAGGCCTATCAGCTCGCCGGCGGCGTGCAGCTCGAAATGCCACACATCGACATCGTCGGGACTGCTCTCGCGCAGCGACGTCACCGCGTGCCAGATGGCGTAGCGGGCAGCCCGGATCGTCGCCTCCGGCGACTCGGCGGCGCGCGACACGGCCGCATACCCCGCGGAGATACCCGAGTAGACGTCGCCATTCACGGCCACCGAGGCTGCCGCCCACTCCGCGAGCGCTCTCAGCGCGCGGGGACGGGACCGGTTGACCCGGTCGTCGAACACCCCCTCAACCCATGCGTGCCAAGCCGACGAGCTTCTTGCCGCCATCATGCGCTCCCTTCATCTGCAACCCGCGAGTGCCTGCAACGGCAATGCTAATGGCAACGCCGTCAGCTTGGACCCTAGACGGCCGAGTGGTGGCAGGCCACGGCCGCCTCCGTCGAAGCGGCCTCCGCCGGGCGGCCTTCCCGGCCGCGCAGGTCGGGCCGCTGCTGCTCGCAGATGCCGGTGGCCAGGGGGCAGCGGGGCGCGAAGCTGCATCCCGGAGCCGCGCCGGTCGGCACCGGTGGCGAGCCGGCGATGGGCGTGAGCCGGGCCGCGGTCATGTTTAGGCGGGGCACCGCTGCGAGCAGGCCGGCCGTGTACGGGTGGCTCGGCCGGTGGTACACGTCGTGCACGTCGCCCCGCTCCACGCAGTGCCCGGCGTACATCACCATCACCCGGTCGGCCGCACCGGCGACCACCCCGAGGTCGTGGGTGATGATCATCATGGCGCCGGACATGCGCTGTCTCACCTCCGACAGGACCTCCAGCACCTGGGCCTGCACGGTGGCGTCGAGCGCGGTGGTCGGCTCGTCGGCGATGAGCACTACGGGGTCCAGTGCTACCGCCATGGCGATCATGACCCGCTGGCGCATCCCGCCCGACAGCTCATGGGGATAGCAGCGGGCCCGCCGGTCGGCCGTCGGGGATGCCGACCCGCTCGAGCAGGTCCTCGGCCCGGAGGCGGGCGTAGCGCTTTCGTAACGGCCGGTGGGCTCTGAGCATCTCCGCGATCTGGTCCCCGACGCGGTGCACAGGGTTGAGAGCGGTGAGCGGGTCCTGGAAGATCATGGCTATCTCCGCGCCCCGCGCCCCGGCGGCGGCGCAGCGGCGAAGCTGCCAGCAGGTCCTCGCCCGCCAGTCGCACCTCGCCGGCGGTCGTGCTCGCCCTCGGACCCGGGAGCAGCCCCAGGATGGACAGGGCCAGCATCGTCTTGCCGCAGCCCGATTCCCCTACCACCGCCAGCACCTCGCCGGCGAACAGGTCGAAGCTGATGTCGTCGACGGCCACCAGCGTGCCCTCGTCGGTCTCAATCTCGGTGCGGAGGTTCCGCACCGACAGCAAGACCTCGCGAGTGCCCGGTCCACCCGGCCGCCGGGTCTCGCCGCCGCTCATCGGTGGTCCTGGGTCGGGTCGAGCGAGTCGCGCAGGCCGTCGCCGATGAAGTTCACGCACAGCGCGGTCACCACGATGGCCAGCCCGGGCGCCCACACCAGCCAGGGCGCGATGATCACGAATCCCTCGTTGCCGCCCAGCATGTTGCCCCAGGTGGCGGTACGGGTGGCGCTCACACCGAGGCCCAGGAAGCTGAGCGTCGACTCGGCCAGGATGGCTGCGGCCACCGTGAGCGACACCGACACCATCACCTCGCCGGCCAGGTTGGGCAGCAGGTGGCGAACGATGATCCTGCGGTTGGGCACCCCGAGGGCCCGGGCCGCCTCCACGAACTCGCGCTCGCGCAGGGCCAGCACTTTGCCCCTGACGATCCGCGCCAGGATCATCCAACTGATTCCGGCTAGGACGATCACCACATCCCAGACGCCGTCGCCAAGGATCCGGGCCGCGATGATCACCACCATCAGCCCGGGGAGGGCCAGCATCGTGTCGGTCGCCCGCATCAGCACCGCGTCGACCCAGCGGCCGTAGTACCCGGCCACCAGCCCGACGGTGGTCCCGACAACCCCGCTTATCAGCGCGACCGCCCCGCCGACCAGCAGCGATACCCGGCCGCCGTAGAGGATCCGGCTGAGGTTGTCGCGCCCGAGGGTGTCAGTTCCCAGCAGGAAGTCCCGGCTCGGTGACTCCAGGATGCGGTCCAGGTGCTGCTCGGTCGCGCCGTAGGGGGCGATCAGGTCGGCCAGCGCCGCACACGCCACGACGATGGCCAGCACCACGGCCGACACCACCGCGGTGCGGTGCCTACCGAAGCGCCGCAGCACCGTCAGCCATTCGGGAGCCTGCCCGTAATCCGGCAGCTCGCGCTCGTCGCGCACCAGCGGTCCGGGGTCGGCGGTGTGCTCAGGCACGGCGGATCCTCGGGTCGAGCACGGCGTAGAGCAGGTCCGCGGCCAGGTTCATCGCGAACACCGAGGCCGACACGATCATCACCGTGGCCAGCAGTATCGGGTAGTCGCCCGCATGGAGCGCGTCGAGGAACAGCAGCCCCATCCCCGGGTACTGGAACACCCGCTCGGTGACGATGAGTCCGCCGACCAGCAGCCCCACATCCACCGCCGCCTGGGTGGTCACCGGAATGAGGGCGTTGCGCACCCCGTGGCGGACGACGACCGACGGCTCGCCCAGGCCCTTGGCCCGGGCCGTGCGGATGAAGTCCGACCCCATCACGTCCAACATGGACGCCCGCATGTAGCGGCTGTAGACGGCCATCAGCTGCAGCGACAGCGCCATCACCGGAAGGGCCAGGTGGCGGGCCCGGTCGATCAGGTCGAACCCCTGCTGGCCCGGCGAGTAGATCCCGGCCGTGGGCAGCAGGGGCGGGCCGACTCCCAGCCAGTTGGCCAGATAGAGACCGAAGAAGAGTTGGAGCATCAAGCCCAGCCAGAACACCGGGATCGAGATGCCCAGGAACGACACCGCGGTGGCACCGTGATCCACCAGTGACCCCTGGCGGATGGCCGACAGCGAGCCGATGGCGAGGCCGACCGCGACCGACAGGGTCACGGCCGCGGTCACCAGCACCAGGGTGTTGGCCAGGGCGCTCTCCACGAAGGGCCACACCTCCTGGCCGTTGCGCACCAGCGACGTGCCCAGGTCGCCGGTGACGAAGTTGCCCAGCCACGTCAGGTAGCGCGCCCCGAAGGGGTCTTCGAGGCCCAACGAGTCGATGTAGGCCTGGCGGGCCTCGGCGCTGATGCGGGGGTTGACGGTGAGCTGGGCCGCGGGGCTGGCGATCTCGCCCGCGGCCCAGAAGGTGGCCAGCGAGATGAGCAGCAGGATCGGCGCGGTGACAACCAGCCGGCGCGCCGCGTACCGGATCAACGGCGGCTCACCCGACGCGAACCAAAGGGCGCCACCCGGCAACAGCCCACGGACTCACCCGACGCGAACCGGAGCCAACCACCCGACAACGACGCACCGGGCTCACCCGATGACGGTCCAGTCGTACATGTCGTAGAAGCCGCCGTACACGCTCGACACCCATCCTCCCGGTCCGTCCAGCACTTGGGGGTTCCAGGCGAGCAGGTTGGGCAGGACATAAAGCGGGATCCAGGGAACGTCGGCACCCAGCAGCGTGCCCAGCTCCCGAACGAGCTCCAGACGGGCCGCCTCGTCGATCTCGGCGTCGATGGCGAAGGCCAGGTCGCTGGCCTGCTGGCTGGCGTAGGCGGTGAAGTTCTGGCCGCTGAAGCCGTTCTCCTCGCTGGGAATGCCGTTGATGTCGTAGTGGGCGGTGACGGTCGGATCGGGGCTGGTGCTGTTGGCGAACAGAGCCACCGGGCCGAAGTTCATGGCCGGCAGCCTGTTCTGGAACAGCTCGCCCGGGTCGTAGTTGATGATCTCCCAGCCGATACCGAAGGGCCTGGTCATCTCGGCCACCAACGCCTGGACGTCCTCGCGGCGCTTGTTCCCGGCCACGGTGTTCCATTGCAGGACCAATTCGGCGCCGTCTGCGTTGACCCACAGACCGTCGGGGTCGGGGCGGGTCCAGCCCTCCGCGGTGAGCAGTTCGGCGACCTTGGCCATGTCCTGGCCGTAGTGGGCGAAGTCGTCGGCGCACCAGTCGCCGAAGGCGGGGTTCCAGCCCGCGCACTGCAACACCACCGGATCGTCGATGATCGGACCGAGGGCCACATCCGCGATCCGCTCTCGGTCGAGGGAGTAAGCGAGGGCCTGGCGCACGTTCTTGGTCACGTCGAAGTACCGGTCGGGGGCGCGCTGGTTGATCCACAGGCCCTCTATGAACGTGCCCGAACCCGCAACGAACGTGAGCGGCGCGGCCAGACGCTCCTTGGCCCCCGGGAAGGGCTGGGGGAAGGCAGCCATGGCCTCGCCCGTCTGCAGGGCCACTATCTCGGTGTCGGTGTCCTCCCTGGGGACCATGACCACCCGATCCACCAGCGGCATGCGCTCGGGGACCCAGTAGTTCTCGTTGGGAACCAGGATGTGCTGCTCGGGGCTCCACGAGTCCTGGAGCCACGGCCCTCCCGAGATCGGGATCGAGTCGTTCCAGTGGCCGGCGATGTCGGTCTCGCCGTCGAAGGCATGCGCGGGCAGGATCGCGCCGAACAGGTACCGCCAGGGCGCGTAGGGCTCCGAGAACGTGACCACCGCGGTCTGCGGGTCGTCGTGGTCCACCGCGGTGATCAGGTCGTATCCGATGGTGTTGAGCGAGCCCTCGGTGTCGAGCTTGGCCCGCCATGTGAACCACACGTCGGTGCTGGTGATGGGCGTGCCGTCGCTCCAGCGGGCCTCGGGGTTCAGCCGGTACGTGATGGTGAGGGTGCCGTCGTCGTCGAGCACCGCGCCGCCGTTCTCGACCGTCGGCTCCTCGGCCAGCACCGGCGACGCCCCGATGTTGTTGTCGATGTCGAACTCCATGAGCCGGGGCTGGACGTGCACGAGCACCGACCACAGCAGCCAGCTGGCGTTGGCGCAGGACGTGAGCGGGTTGAGGCATTCGGGCCACTGCTCCACGGCCAGCACGATCTCCCCACCGGGCCGCTCCGGGGAAGCCGCGGACTCCGCGCCGGTGCCAGGTTCGGGGGAGTCCGCTTCGCTGGCGTTCTCCGCGCCCGCGGCGGCGTCCTCCGAGCCCGCCGGGTCCCCGGCACTCTCGGCATCGTCGGTGGAGCCGCCGCACGCGCCGGCTGTCAACGCGAGGACCACCAGCAACCCCCAGAACAGCCGGCGGCGGCTCGACAATCGGGCTCTCACGAACCCGAACAATAGACGCGACGGCCGGGCTCGCACGACCCCTGAGAATCCGTCTCAATGGCGGGCCGACATCCCTTCCAGACTGGTCGCGGCGAACTGGTCGCTCGGCGCGGTGCGGGCGGCGTCAGCGGCGGACCGCTAGCCGCGGCGGGGACGGCGCAGCAGGTATGCGGCCACCGCTGAGGCCCGTACGGGCCAGGGATCGAAGCGGCCCTGGTCCTCCACCGGCGGCGGGGGCTTCACGAACATGCGGTACACGACGTACAGGGCGACTACGCCGTGGGCCCCGACCAGGACCGCGAAGAACGCCTCAGGCGCGACTGCGGCCATGAGAGCCCCGCCCAGGGTGGGTCCGATCACGGCTCCGACTCCGCTGGTCCGCACCAGCGAGGCGCTCGCTCCGGTCAACTGCGCCGGTGCAACGCTGTCGGCGGTGGTGGCCACCGCCAGCGAGTACAGCGGGAACGTCGCGCCGCCGTGGGCGAACATCAGGAGCAGCGACAGCGGCGATCCGGGGTCCACCAGCAGGTGAACGCCCGCGGAGGAGGCGGCTACGACCGCTACGACCAGGATCACGTAGCGGCGCGGCATCCTGTCCGAGGCGCTCCCCACGAGCCACTGGAACACCACCGACCCCGCGATGGGCGACACCACGAACAGTGAGATCCGGGTGTTCGACAGTCCCTCCGTAGCGGCGTAGAACGCTCCCAGACCCATGAGGCAGCCCTGGGAGACCCCGACCCAGAACGCGGTCAGCAGCCCGAGGGGAGCGACCTTGACGAGGTCGCGCAGCGAGACCGGCTCGGGCACCACCAGAGGCGGCGCGGTGGAGGCCGACAGCGCCACCGGCACCAGCGCCACCGAGATCAGCGCGGAGGACACCACGAACAGCTCGAAGCTGCCGGGGTCGGCGATGTTCAGCATGAGTTGGCCGGCGCCCAGCCCGCCCATGGTCACGATCATGTAGCGCGACAGCATCCGGCCCCGGGTGGCGTTGGTGGCCATGTCGTTGAGCCACGACTCGACGGTGACCAGCAGGCCGGCCAGGCAAAGGCCGTAGGCGAACCGCAGCACCGTCCACGACACGGGATCGACCCAGATCACGTGCAGGATCGAGGCGGCCGAGCCCACAGAGGCCAAGGCCGCGAACACCCGGATGTGCCCGACGGTGGCGATGAAGTACTCGGCGGTCCTGGTTCCGAACAGGAATCCAAGGAAGTAGCCGGCCATCACCACGCCGGTCACGGCCAGCCCGAAGTCCTCCAGTTCGGCCCGCACTCCCAGCGCGACCCGCAGCAGGCCGTTGCAGGACATGACGAGGACCACCCCGACCAGCAGAGACCTGACCGCTCCCAGTCCGTCGCCGCGCGACTCAATCCACGGTCCGCCCGACAGCCCGTCATCGCCAGGATCGGGCCGCATCACTGCACCGGACGCCACCGCGGGATGGTAAGTCAGCGACCGCTGGCGCGGAGACGCCCCGAACGTGACTTCCGTCACACCCCAGAGGCCGCCCTCAAATCTGCACGGTATTGCTCCTATATGACGGGTTTCTCTACAGATTTCGGGCGAGCAGGCCCGATCAGGCGCGGGCCAGAGCGGCCGCGATAGCTTCGCGGACCGGGATCGGGCTCTCGATCTGCAGGAAGTGGCCGACCCGATCCAGGTAGACGGTGCGGGCGTCCCCAAAGGCGTCGATCATCCCGGCGGCCCGCTTGTTGGGCGTCATCTTGTCCTCACGGCCCAGCACGAGCGTGACGGGACGCCGCACCTTGGCGGCGGCGGCTTCGGCGCCGTCGTAGGCGCCGCAGGCAGCCAAGTCGCCGGCCAGCACGCCTGGCCGGGCCCGGTCCAGCAGCGAGGTGTTGCCCCCGATGAGCCACATTCCCGGCGAGGCGTGGCCCCCGGCGTGGGCACGGCTGCCGATGCCCCAGGACGTGATGAGCCGTCCGGCCAGAGAATCGTCGGCGTCGGCCGCGGCCTGCAGGGCCGGATGTACGGGCATAGCGCCGGCCGTCCCCAGCAGCACCAGCGACCGGGCCACCTCGGGCCGCTGCGCGGCTGCCTCCAGTGCCACGAAGGTGCCCATCGAGTGGCCCACCAGATGGGCCGGCGCCAGGCCCAGCGCGTCCACAGCCTCCGCCAGCCACGCCCCCATCGCGGCGATGCTGCCGATGGCGGGCCCGTCGCTTCCCCCGTGGCCGGGAAGGTCCACAGCCGCGGCCCGGTAGCCGTGATGGGCGATCCACCGGGTCTGGAGCTGCCAGACGGTGCGATCGCCGCCCGCTCCGTGCACCAGCACCACGCCGGGCTCATCGCCGTCGAGGCTGCGCCCGCCGGTGGCGCAGCGCACAACCCGCCCGTCGATGAGCGTTTCCATGCGCTGTGCCTATCGCTGGGAGGCCTTGAGGGCCCGCTCGAGGTCCTCGACGATGTCGCGCGGGTCCTCCAGGCCGACCGAGATGCGCACCAGGTCCTCACCCACTCCAGCCGCGGCCAGGTCCTTGGCCGACATCTGCTGATGGGTGGTGCTGGCCGGGTGGATCACCAAGGTCTTGGCGTCGCCCACATTGGCCAGGTGAGACGCCAGCCGCACCGCGGAGATGAACTTGGCTCCCGCTTCGCGCCCGCCGGCGATGCCGAAGCTCAGGATGGCGCCGGTGCCGCGGGGGTAGAGCCGGCGGGCCAGATCGTGGTCGGGGTGGTCGGGCATCGAGGGGTACTTGACCCAGCTCACCGCGTCGTTGGCGGCCAGCGCCTCGACCACTGCGGCGGTGTTGGCCACGTGGCGCTGCATCCGTAGGGGCAGCGTCTCGATCCCCTGAAGGATCTGGAAGGCGTTGGCCGGGCTCATGCAGGCACCGAAGTCGCGCAGCCCCTCGACCCGGGCCCGGCTGATGAAGGCGCTCGGGCCGAACTCGTGGCTGAAGCTGATGCCGTGATAGCCGGCGTAGGGCTCGGTGACCGTCGGGAACAGGCCAGATGCGTCCCAGTCGAAGTGGCCGCCGTCGACGAGCACCCCGCCGAGGGCCACGCCGTGGCCGCCCAAGAACTTGGTGGCCGAGTGCATCACGATGTCGGCGCCGTGCTCTAGAGCCTGGATCAGGTAGGGCGTCGAGAAGGTGGCGTCCACCATCAGCGGCAGCCCGTGCTCGTGGGCCACCGCAGCCACCGCACCGATGTCCAGCACCTCGATGCCGGGATTGCCGAGCGTCTCCGCGAAGACGAGCCGGGTGTCGGCGCCGATGGCCGCCGCGAAGTCGTCGGGGCGGCGGGGATCCACGAAGGTGGTGGTGATGCCGAAGCGCCGCAGGGTGAGGTTGAGCATGTTGTGGGTGCCGCCGTAGATGTTGCGGCTGGCCACGATGTGGCCCCCCGTGTCCATGAGGGTGGCCACGGCCAAGAAGAAGGCGGCCTGGCCGCTGGCGGTGGCCACGGCTCCCACGCCGCCCTCGAGAGCCGCGACCCGCTCCTCCAGCACGGCGACGGTGGGATTGGAGATCCGGGAGTAGATGTGGCCGGGAATCTCGAGGTTGAACAGCCCGGCTGCGTGGTCGGTGTCCTCGAATGTGTACGAGGTGGTGAAGTAGATGGGGACGGCCCGGGCCCCTGTAGTGGGATCGCTGTGCTGACCGGCGTGCAGGCTCAGGGTGTCGAAGCGCAGGAAGTCGGGCTCTACCACGAGGCCGAGCCTACGGCGCTGACACGCGTCGAGGCCCTTGCCGTATCGGCTTTGGGGGAGAACCGATCCCGGCAGGGCCTCGAGCTTGTCTGAGGGTGCCTGACCCTCAGGAGGGATCTCTGCGCCGGCCGATGCGCGCCCGCGGTGGGTCAGCGATGGGCGCGGTAGGGGCGTCCGGCCGCCGAGCCGGCGACCCGGAGCAGGCCCTCGCCCACGGCCACGGCGAAGCCGGGGCCCAGAGCGTCGCGCCACACGGTGGAGGCGCTTGTCTTGATGTCGAGTCGACGAATGGAACTCATTCTCGCTCCTCCCTTTGCTCTCTCAACGCCGCATCTCGGCGTTGATCCCAGTGTCTCGCCCTCCGCGCCGATTTGCAAGTAACTACAGGTCAAAAGGGGTGTGAATTACGTCACACGTCACACCGGCGATTGGCCGGCCCGGTAGAAGTCCACCGGCTCGGGAGGCAGGGGCGTGTCGCCCCGTATCAGGTCGGCAGCCTTCTCGGCCAGCATCATCACCGGCGCGTAGATGTTGCCGTTGGTCACGTACGGCATCGATGAGGCGTCCACCACCCGCAGCCCCCTGGTTCCGTGGACCTCCAGCGTGTCGGGGTGCAGGGCGCTGTCGTCGCCCAGGCCCATGCGGGCGGTGCAGGAGGGGTGCAGCGCGGTCTCGGCGTCGCGGCGGACCCAGTCGAGGATCTCGTCGTCGGTGCTGACGTCGGGTCCGGGCGACACCTCGCCGCCGTTGAAGGCGTCCATGGCGGGCTGGTTGAGGATGTGGCGGGCGTGGCGCACCGCCTCCGCCCACTCGCGGCGGTCCTCATCGGTGGACAGGTAGTTGAAACGGAGCGCTGGCTTGGCCCGGGGGTCGGCGGAGGTGATCTGCACCGTCCCGCGCGAGTTGCTGTACATGGGCCCGACGTGGACCTGGTAGCCGTGGCCGCCCTCCGGCACCGACCCGTCGTAGCGGACCGCGATGGGCAGGAAGTGGAACATCAGGTTCGGGTAGGCGACTTCGTCGTTGCTGCGGATGAAGCCGCCCGCCTCGAAGTGGTTGGTGGCGCCCGGGCCGCGCCGGGCCAGCCACTGAAGGCCTATCCAGGGTCGGCGCCACTTGGCCAGGTTGGGCTGCATCGACACCGGCTGCTTGCAGGCGAACTGGACGTAAACCTCGAGGTGGTCCTGGAGGTTGGCTCCGACCGCGGGCACGTCGGCCACGACGTCGATGCCGTGGCTGTGCAGCAGGCCGGCCGGTCCCACCCCGGAGAGCTGCAGCAGTTGGGGCGAGTTGATCGAGCCGCCGCAGCAGATCACCTCGGCGGCGTGTGCGGTGCGGGTCCGGCCGCCCTTGGTGTATGTGACGCCTGTGACCCGCGTGCCGTCGAAGAGGATCCTGGTGGTGTAGGCCCGGGTGACCAGGTGCAGGTTGGGGCGGCGCAGCACCGGGTGCAGGTAGGCCCGGGCCGCGCTCAGGCGCCGGCCCCGGTGGACGTTGCGGTCGAAGGCCGCGAAGCCCTCTTGGCGGTAGCCGCTGACGTCGGCGGTCCGGGGGTGTCCGGCCTGCTCGGTGGCGGCCAGGAAAGCCTCGAACAGCGGGTTGAGAGCCGGTCCCCGCTCCAGCACGAGGGGGCCTTGCGCGCCCCGGTAGCGGCCGCGGGTTGGTTCGGGGCCGCTGTGGTCGTCGCCGGCCAGGCAGGCCTCCATGCGCTTGAAGTACGGGATGCAGTGGGCGTAGTCCCAGCGCTCCATCCCCTCGTCGGCGGCCCAGCGCTCGTAGTCGAGGGGGTTGCCCCGCTGGAAGATCATGCCGTTGATGCTGGAGGACCCGCCCAGGACCTTGCCCCGGGCGTGGTAGACGCGGCGGCCGCCCATGTGGGGCTCGGGCTCGGAGGTGTACTGCCAGTCGTAGAACCGGTTGCCGATGGGGAACGACAGGGCCGCCGGCATGTGGATGTACACGTCGAAGCGCCAGTCCCGCCGGCCCGCCTCCAGCACCAGCACCGAGGTCGAAGGGTCGGCGCTGAGCCGGTTGGCGAGCGCGCAGCCGGCCGACCCCCCGCCCACGATCACGTAGTCGTAGCCGCGATCGTGGTCTGCCATCGTCACCTCGAGAGTTCGCACCGGGGTTCCGGCCGGCCCCGTGCCGTGCAACAATCGCGACCCTACCGCTGCCGGCCCGCAACTCCGAAGGGGCTGCCGTGAACGAGAACACCCAGTCCGGGCCCGGCGCCCCGACCTCGGGCCACTGCCTGTGCGGTGCCGTGAGCTACGAGGTGCACGGCCCGATCCGCCCGGTGTGGAACTGCCATTGCTGGCGCTGCCGCCGCTGGACCGGCCACTTCATGGCGGCCGCGAACTGCCGCCGTGAGGATCTGCGGGTCCTGTCCGAAGGCACGCTCGCCTGGCACCATCCCGCTGACGACCCCAACGTGGCCTACGGCTTCTGCGGCAGCTGCGGCGGGTCGCTGTTCTGGAAGGTTCTGGAGGGCCCCGGCGACCAGGCCGACCACATCGCCATCTGCGCCGGCACGCTGGACGTGCCCACCGGCTTGACCACCGAGGGTGCGCTGTTCGTGGACGACGCCTCCGACTACCACACTCTCGACCCGGCCGTGCCCGCCTGGAGCTGCGAGTAACGTCTGAGGATCCGTCCGAAGTCGGCAGTCCAGGTTCACGAAATCTGTTGGATCTTGCCTCTCTGTGACGGGTTTCTCTACAGATTTGGTGGTGCACCAGTGAGCGCAGCGAACAAGAGCGGGAGTGACCCCGCTTCGATGCGGAGCACTCCCACCTACTCGCGCTCGCTGCTCGCCAGCGGTCGTGCCCTGAGACTTGCAATGGTGGCCGCCGCCTCAATGGCGGTGGTCATCGGGGCCGTCGCCGGTTGCGGCGCCGACGACGACCTCGCCCCGGTCCCCGGCACCGTCGCTGACCAACCGGCAGCACCGGATCCAGAATCGGCGTCCGAACCAGACTCGGACTCGCCCGTCGAATCGCCCCGCACCGATCCGGATCCCGCCCCCGATGAGGCTGATGGCGGCGGGTCGGGAGCCGGCCCGTCGAATTCCGGCGGGGCCGCAGAGGGGCTTGCGCCTTCTCCAGCTACCACGGTGCCTCAGCGTGCACCCACGGGCCCGGTGCTGGAATGGACCGAGATCGATCCGGGCTTCGACGACCTCTTCGAACTCAGGTCGGTCGGCGACGGCCGGGTGATGGCCCGCGTGTGGAACGAGGGCGACAGAGGATTCTTCGGGCAGCGGATCGTCGTCTCGGCCAACGGCAGGGACTGGACCGAGGTCCCCATGCCCGCGGACCTGTTCCCCGAACAGGTCAACGTGTCTGCGGATCGCTGGGTCGTCACCGGCCGGATCCCCGACATCGACCGGTCCGACGTCGGTCCTGATCGGGTGTTCTTCAGCGATGATCAGGGCGCCACGTGGACTGGGGTGGCCATCGAAATTCCGGCCGAGGCGTTTTCTTCGTATACGGGCCTCAGCTTGCGGGCATCGTCGGTGCTCGTGTCGGGTGAGCGCTTCGTGGTGCCGCTGTTGACCTTGCCGGGCTTCGACGGTCAGGCGCTGCTCGACGATCTCGGTCTGTTGCCGCCCGGCAAGAAGGTGATACTGAGCTTGCCCACCCCCGACGGGGTGTCATTCACGCTGGTCGACGCCGATGCCCCGTACCCCTACTCCGACTTGACCTCCGTTGCGTTCAGCCTCGTCGCCACCTACGGGGCCCTCGTCATCACCGACGAGCCTGACCTCACCTACGACGAACTGGATCTGACCTACGACGAGGTCGGCCTCACCTTCGACGAGATGTTCGACCTGTCCAACCCGTTCGACGCCCTTCAGACCCGCTTGTATGTGAGCGACGGCCTGTCCGGAGAGGTGGCATCCAGTCTCGACGCCTTGATCTCGTCGGCTGCGGGCACCGGTGAGGGATACGTGCTGATCGCGGTCGATGACTCGGGTGAGACGGTTCTGAGCTCGCCTGACGGGTTTGTGTGGAGCGAGGGACCGTCGCTCGGACCCGGCTTCTTCGCCGGGACGGTCTCGGCCGACGGCACGATCTGGACGGTGAGGCCCGGCACCGGCCGGTCGTTGGCGGTTCAACGGGCAGCCCCGGGCGAGGGGCTGGCTACGGTGGCGACTCTTGAAGGCCTCCGGGATCCCGGTCTCCCGGTGGTAGGCCCGGCCGGCCTCGTCCTGACGGCGACGGCACAGGACGTCCCGCCGGGGTCCGGCAATGAGCCGGCTGTGAGCCGGATCTCCAAGGACGGCTACGAACTCCGCTACAACGAGCCCGAGGGCGGCCTCACGCTGTGGGATCTCGCCGACGGCGCTGCCGTGCATGTCTTCGGTCCCGAGGACATAATGACGGACACCCCGCCCGACGGCATCCGCCAGGTCGATGACGGTCAGGCGATCGCGCTGGTGTTCGAGGATCCCGACACCGGCGAGGATCTCGTCACGTTCACCGCCGATGACCTTGCCTTCCTGTTCGGGATGGCGTCCGCACAGTTGGACACGTTCGCCGGCGAGGAGCCCGAGTGGCCGCAGCGGTGGGTGGGATGGTCAGCCGACGGCACCCGGTGGGGCTGGGAGAGCCTGGCCGACGCCTTCGGAACCGAGGGGACAGAGGTCTGGGCCGAGTTCGCCGTAGGCCAAGACTTCATCGTCGCCCGCGTGGCCAGTTGGGAGACCAGCGATCCCGCCGCCGTCAGCAGCGCACAACCAACCCGCTGGTTCCGAGCCGAGGTCCCCTAGCTACGAGGGTCCAGCGCCTGGATCCGGTTCAACGACCTGGACGCATCACGGCTGCCGGCGGGCAGCTAGCCGGGCTTCGCCGTTGCGAACAGCGACTGCTGTCCGGCGGGGCTGTCACGTGCTGGCCGCGGCTCGGATATCGGGGCGGGCGGATCGTCGATGAGCGTCTCGATGTCGGCGGGGGCACCGACAGGGATCGCTCCGAGCTGTTGGAGGGGCTCGTTGCCCGGGCCCTCGCCGTCGCCTCGCCACACCGCCACCGGCCCGTAGCCGTGCTTAATGGCCTCCGCAGCGCCGGACCAGGTGCCGCCGGCACCGTGGTCGCTGGCGACGACCACCGTGAGCGCGGCATGGGCGTAGATCAGCTTGTTGCGGCCCATGGCGTTGCCGGCGCTGAACGGGGCGTCGGGGTTGTAGGGAGTGCACATGACTGCGCTGTCGTCGTACACGGCCCGGCGGACATCGGGGCGTTTGAGCTTGCGGGACAGCGACTCGGCGAGGATCCCGACGACGGCACCGCCAGCCTCGAAGGCAGCGTCCATGGCAAGCTGGTCCACGCCCCGGGCGCCCCCCGACACCAGCGGCAGCCCCCGCCGGGCCGCGACTCGGGCGACCTCCCGTGCGGCTGCGGCACCGGCCTCGGACACGTCGCGGCTGCCGACCACCCCCAGTCCGGGAGTGTCGAGCATCTCGACAGCCCCGGCGGCGTGGACCAGCGGCGGGGCCTTGGCTCCGAGCCGGTTAGGCCACTGCCGCGGGTAGTGCTCGTCGAAGACGGTGAGCGTCCTGATGCCGGACTGCTCCAGATGGTCGAGAGCGAAGGCCAAGGCGATGGATCGCTGGGTGAGCCAGAAGACCCGGTCGGCGAGCTTCTCGGGCAGGCCGTGTTCTCGCACGAGCTGCTCCTCGCTCTGGCCGAGAATGAGGCCCGGCCCTCCTCCAGAAGGCCCCGGCGCTGCGCCCGAGTGGCCGACACCGAGGTGCTCCAGCAGTCGCCAATACTCAGACGCCTTCAGTGGATGGACACCCATGCCGGCCAAGCGGCTGACCAGCAGGACCGTAGCCAGCGCGTGCTCGTTGGTGACGCGCGCGGTGGGCACTGCGTCGCTGAACTCGACGACCACCTCCTCAATGTCGGCGGTGGCGCGAGACCTCTCGCTCGTCATGTTCCCGACCTGCCGCCCGTGTCCGCCAGAGCGAACGGGTATACCGGGCCCGTCCCGGCCGCACGCAGGAGCGAGCCGACGACGGTGAGAGTCCAGCGCGAGTCAACTATGTCGTCCACGAGCAGCACTGGACTCGACCGTACTTCACCGGCGATCTCGAACGCGTCCACGACGTTGCGGTACTGCCGCTGGCTGTTCTGCATCGTCTTCTGCGGCTCGGTGTCGCGGACCTTGACGACGGCACCCAGGCAATCCAGCCCGAGCGCCTGCGCCAGCCCGTGGGCAAAGTCCCGCACTAGCTCGGGACGGCGCCGCGAGGGCACGAACGCCACCCACTCCGGCTCGGGTCGCCATCGGCTGCGGATCAGGTCGCGTGCTGCCTTGACGAGTTGGTCGTCGAACCGGCCTTCCTGTTGCTTGCCGCGACGCACCAGCCGACCCCAGCCGCCATCGCCCCACACGGCCAGGGCACGACCCTTCTCGAGCCGCTCATCCAGCGCGATCCGCTTGCCGTCTGGAAACTGCTTGCGAGGCTCGATTATCCGCTCGGACTTGCGCAGGAAGTCGACGGCCTGCTGGATGACGGCTGGATCGAAGGTCCGGTCCATGCTCTCGCCTGCGCAGTTGTCGCATGTGCCGCACGGATCGGGGTCATGGTCGTCGAGGAATCCGCGCAGCAGCCTCATCCGGCACTGATCGGTGTCGATGTAGCTGCGCATCTGCATCTGCTCGGCCCGGCGTAGGGCGGTGACCGAGGCGACCCGGTCATGATCGAAGGTCCACGGCAGGAGCGTCCGCAACCACCGGCCGCCTTCGCGCTCCACTGCGCCCTCCACTTCAAGGACCTTGAGCAGGTTGTCCAACCGACTCTGCCGGACATTCACTTCGGTCAGGATCTCGCTCCTCGTCATCGCGATGGCCCGACGCTCCAGCAGGCCCACTACTTGTTCAGCCAGACCAGCCAGCGGGAAGGCTGAGCCGATGAAGTAGTCCTGGATGTCGGCGTCCTCGGCGCCCCGCAGGAGAATCCCCCACGACTCGGCGAGGCCCCGTCCGGCCCTGCCGACCTGCTGGTAGTAGGCCACCGGTGATCCGGGCGACTGGTAGTGGATCACGAACGCGAGGTCGGGCTTGTCGAATCCCATACCCAGCGCGGATGTGGCCACCACGACCTCGATGTTGTTGTCGAGCAAGTCCTGTTCGACAGCCCGCCGATGATCGTTGTCGCTCTCACCGCTGTATGCCACCGCTTCAATGCCCTGCGACCGGAGCCATTCTGCGACCCGTTCGGTGTCGGCAACAGTTAGGCAGTAGACGATGCCAGTGCCGGGCAGCTCGTCGATCACCCGGGCGAGCCACACCAGCCGTTCCGCCTGCGACGGCTTGTCCAGCGCGTGGAGCCGGAGGCCATGGCGTGCAAGCGGCCCTCTCAGAGGCGCAAGGTCCGCTCCGAGTTGAGCAGTAACGTCAGCCACCACCCGGTCGTTGGCAGTGGCCGTGCAACACAGCACCGGAACGCTGGCGGGTAGCAGATCAAGTACCCGCACCAGGCGCCGATAGTCAGGGCGGAAGTCGTGGCCCCAGTCGGAGATGCAGTGGGCCTCGTCAATCACCAGCAGGCCACTGCGCTGGCCCACGATCGGCAGCACCTCACTCCGGAACTGCTGGTTCGCCAGCCGCTCCGGCGAGATCAGCAGTACGTCCACCTCGTCGGCCTCGAGCTGTTCCTCCACCTCTGCCCATTCGTCGGTGTTCGAACTGTTGATGGTGACGGCGCGAACCCCCAACCGCTCGGCGGCCTCGATCTGGTTCCGCATGAGCGCAAGCAGCGGCGACACCAGCAGCGTGGGGCCGAGCCCTCGGTCCCGGAGTAGCCGGGTGGCGATGAAGTACACAGCGCTCTTGCCCCAACCGGTCCGCTGCACAAGCAGCACCCGACCCCGATCACCCGCCAACGTCACAATCACGTCAAGCTGGTCAGGCCGGAACTCAGCAGCCGGGTCATCGGTCAGCCGCTGTAGCAGCTCGAGCGCTTCGCCCTCAAGATCGATTGAATCGTCCATCGCCGCCGCACGCTAGAGGCTCACTGTGACATGGCGATCCGGGAGCCGAACTCGGTCCCCCCTGCTGTGCGTAGGAGGAGACCGGTGCCGGGTATGGCCGCCGCCCTCGCCACCGATACTTGCGATTTCCGCAAGTATCTTTGATACTTTCCGCTTATGCACATGTCCATCGGTCGCCAGATCCGGCGGCTGCGAGAGGCCGCTGGACTCAGAGCCGCGGACCTTGCGGACACGCTGGGGGTGGACGCCAGCGCGGTGTCCAATCTCGAACACGGCCGTCGAAACGTCAGGGCCGACGAACTCGGAGCCATAGCGAACTTCCTGGGTGTGTCACAACTGGCGATCCTCGAGCCGGACTCGTTGCTGGGCCGGCTTCCGGTGGCGCACCGCACCGCCGACAACGACAGCGGCAGCCGGGACGCTCAAATGCGAATCACCGCGCTAGCGGAACTCCACCAGGTGCTCAGCGACGGTGGTCATTCTGCTGCCGTCCACATCGGTGAACCTCCGCACCTGGACGCCAGTTGGCTTGACCGCGCCACGGCTCTAGCCGACTGGGCTCTACAGAACTGCGCTCCGAGGTCTGAGGGGGAGGACCGCCTCACGGAACTGGCTTCGGCGATCGAGACCTCGTTGGGCGTGGATGTCATGGTCGAGAGCCTCGGCAAGGATGCGCCGCTCGGCCTGTCGGTCACTGATCCAGAGTTCTCCTTCATCCTTGTGAACGCCGACCAGCTCAGATCCAGGGCTCTGTTCACGCTGGCCCACGAACTCGGGCATGTCCTCAACCTTGACGGCCAGACGGTCAACGTCGACACCGACCTGAAGGCTCGGAACGACGAGGAGCGGCTGGCCAATGCGTTCGCCGCCGCCTTCCTGATGCCCGAGCCGGAGATCCGGCAGACCATCGAAGAGCACGGTCGAGGCGCTGACAGCCTGGCAAGGATGGTTCTGCGCTTCGGCGTCAGCTACGAGACGCTCGTCTATCGCCTCCACAACCTGAGAATCATCAACGCCGAGGGGCGGGACCGCCTGCGGCGGGTCAGGTGGGCCAGCCTGATCGAGCATGTCGACGACGACACCGCCCGCCGCCTGTTGGCGGCCCGAGGGGCGAGGCCCGCGAGGCGGCCGCCCACGCTGCTCACGATCAGGTGCCTTCACGGTGCGCTAGATGGGACCGTAGGCGCGGGCCCCCTGGCGCGGCTTCTAGACATTGCCGTCGACGACATGATCGAGGCACTCAACTCGACCGGGCCGGAAGCAGCCAAGGCCATCAACGGCGACTACTCGGCTCCCGAAGATCCGCCCGATGTGGCCATCCAGAGCTTCGACGAGGATCCCGTAGCAGCCTGATATCGGCTCGTACCATCGGCTGATGGTCCCTGTGATCCATGACGTGGTTGTCGTCGGTGGCGAACAGGCGCCGGGCTTCTCGGCAAAGTAGATGCCTTCGGCTTCGCCGCGATCGCCCTGTCACTAAAAAGTCCTTGGATGTCCTACCCCCTGTCACCGCGCCAATCCTCCGAGAAGCCGAGCACCCGCAGACCCCGCTCGGCGAAGCTCGTCCAAGTCTACGGAGCCTCCTCGCCGCCGTTGGCGAGTTGCACGTCCCTCGCACGCGGCGTCTGTCCGACGGGCTTGAGGCCTCATCCGTACGCCGGCAAGATCGTATGGCTAGAGTGACGGCCACTTGCTGAGCGGGCCCGCGAGGCCCGCCGACAACGCCCCGGGTGCGTAAGGTTCCCCGGGGCGTTGTCGCGCTAGCGACCGGAATGGGGTCACCGACATCGGCTCATGAGTGTGGCAAGATGAAACTTGCCATCGGCCCCGAGTCCCCCCGATGGCCTGGAGCCAGCAAGATCCAGCCGAACCTTACGAAAGGGCAACGAACGTGCCCCCGTGTACAAGAAGGCGTTTGCCGCACCACCGCCGCCGATGGCGACGCGTCCGAGTCCGTGCCTACCAGCCACGCTCCCCGCGCCGATGGCGACACCGACGATCTCTCGACCCTGATGTCGACCTGGCACTCGCCGCATAGGCGTAGCAGCATCCCCACCCCCAGAATCAGCGACGAGGCCTCAGCATGACGATGGATGATCCACTCATCTCAGAAGTTCTGGATCGACTTGACGCGGACGCAAGAGCAAGCGGCAGGGTCGAGAATCTAATCGTCGGGGCACTGCGGGACCGGTTGGACGATGTGATCGATGGGGCAGTAGTCGATCGTCCGGTAGAGGCCATACGGGAGGAGTCGGCACCTGTCCGGACCTTCTTGGAGTCAGTGGCCGTCACTGGGTTCCGCGGCATCGGCCCGACCTGCAAACTCGATCTTCGGCCCGGGCCGGGGCTGACGCTCGTCGTCGGGCGCAACGGTTCCGGCAAGTCATCGATCGCCGAGGCGCTGGAGTTCGCGCTGACGGGCGACTCGCTCCGCTGGGCTGGCAAGTCGCTGGACTGGAAAAACGGCTGGAGCAACCTCCATGCACAGGACGATCCTGCAATCACCGTGGAGTTGCGGGTTGACGGCGAGCGGGAACCGCGAACGGTTCGCGTGAACTGGAGTAACTCGAAGCTTGAGTCCGGCAAGACTGCCGTGACCGTGCCGGGCCGCGGCCGCCAAAGCCTGAGCTCGCTCGGATGGAGTGATGCGGTCAAGACGTTCCGGCCGTTCCTGCCCTACAAGGAACTGTCGACGATCTCCGAGGGGCGGCCCATTGATCGATACAACGCGCTAGCGCCGATGCTCGGCATGGAGGCTTTGCAGGCACCCATCGAGATTCTGAGACAGGCCCGACTTTCGGCGGAGAGGCAAGGTGCCGATGCCGAGGATCGTGTCTCACGGGTCATGGACCTGCTACGAGCGTCTCCCGACGAGCGAGCCAGTGCGGCTATAGAGGCCCTCTCCGGGGCTTGGGACCTAGACAAGATTGAGGCCCTTGTCACGGGTGCCGACCCCGCCGTTGCTCAACGCGAGGGTCTCCTCGCCGCGCTTGAACAGCTTCCTTCGCCTGACCTCGACCGGATAGCAGTAGCCGTCAACGATCTGAGGCACGTCGCGGAGCGTCAGGAGGCGCTTCGGGGCAGTGACGCCGAACGAGCTGAGCAGATGGCCGAGCTGCTCGAAGCTGCCGTGGAGATGCACGAGCAGCACGGCGACGCCGATTGCCCGGTCTGCGGCCGAGACAACGGCTTGCACAGTGAGCGTGTTGCGCACCTCAAGGGAGAGATCGAGCGACTGCGCTCTGAGGCAGGCGAGGTCCTCGACGCCCGCCGCGCGGCACTCCGTGCCCAAACCACGGCGCGTGAGGCGATAGGGACGGCTCCGCAGGTGCTGAGAACTACGGTCGACACAGACATCGGAGTCGATCTCTCCACGCTGGCAGCAGCGTGGCAGGCGTGGTCCGAGGCGCCCGAGGACCCCCTCGACTTGGCCGTGCATCTTGAATCCGTGTGCCTGCAGGTGGAAGAGACGACCGAGGCTGCCCGTGCCGAGGCTGCAACACAGAGACACCGTCTCGCTGATCAGTGGCGACCGATGGCCGAATCACTGGCCGAAGTACTGCCGATCGCTCGGCAGGGTCTGAGTGCCGCGCAACGCATGACGCCGCTTCGGAGCGCCGAGACCTGGCTGAAGCGATGCGAGGCTGCCATTCGAGACGAGCGCTTCGATTCGGTCAAGACTCAGGTTGCGGATGTCTGGGAGACTCTGGCCGTCGGCTCCAACGTCACGCTCGAAGACGTGCGCCTCGGGACCAAGAAGGTCGTCATGGACGTAACCGTCGACGGGGATTCCAGCGTCGCGCTCGGAGTCATGTCGCAGGGCGAACTGCATGCCCTGGCCTTGAGCCTGTTCATCCCTAGGGTGAAGTTCGAGGCCAGCCCCTTCGGGTTCGCGATCCTTGACGACCCCGTGCAAGCGATGGACCCGGTGCGCGTCGACGGACTGGCCCGGGTGCTGCACAGCCTGGCGGCAACACGCCAAGTAGTGGTGTTCACTCACGACGACCGACTCCCGACCGCAGTCCGTCGACTCCAGATTCCCGCAACCATCCTGTCGGTAACCCGTCGCCCCAGGTCACATGTGGAACTCAAGACCTCTCTCGACCCGGTACAAGCCGCGATAGAAGATGCCAGGGCCGTTGAACTCAGCGGTGGGCTCCCTGACGAGGTGACCCGCCGGGTCGTTCCCAGCCTGTGCCGACAGGCGATCGAGGCCGCTTGTCTGGAATCTGGTCGAAGACGCCTTCTCGGTATCGGAATGGGTCTAGACGAGTGCGAGGAGAAGTGGGCCGATGCCGTGAGGCTGCTTCCTCGCATCGCCATCGCGCTCTATGGGGACGCTGACCGTGCGGGCGACGTCTACGGCACCCTCAACAACAAGTTCGGACGCTGGGCAGCCGACACGGCGAGGGCATGCAATGAGATGGCTCACTCGGGCGCGCCGGAGGGAACCGACCTCAAGGGGCTCATCAACAGCGCTGAGTCGCTTGCCAAGGAGTTGGCGGCGCAATGACGAGGATCGCGGAACGCTTCTTGCCGATCCACCTGCTTGGCCTCGCCCGATCGATAATGCGCGTCCCGCGCACCGACCTGGTCGGCACATGGCCCCGCGCCTCAGCGATCCTCGGCCGCCAAGCACTGGAGATCACTCTCGACCAACTGTGGGCACAGGCCGCGCCGGGCGTCGAGAACGCGTCGGCAAAGGCACAGCTGACGTGCCTGCCGGAGTACATCGACGCCGAACTCGCCAGCCGGATCCGATACTCCTGGCACGTTCTCTCAACAGCCTGCCACTACCACGCCTACGAACTCCCGCCCGTCGCTGCCGAACTCAACGGCTGGCTCGATGACATCGAGGCTCTCATCGCAGAGGTGAAGGTCAACGATCGCACACTTGCCGCCAGATAGCGCTCATTCGCCGGCTAGACAATCTTGAACACGGCGTCTACCTCGAATCGCACGCCCACCGACCCTGATCGGAATGCGTCTCCGGCCTCTCCCGTTCTAGTAGTGGCCAGGACGGGGTCTGGCGATGGGACGGAACCGCCCGTCGTAGTAGACGCAGGTGAGTCGGTATAGCGCCTCGGCGCTTATCACTGCTGTCTTGCCTGAGGCGCCAGGCGTGTTGGAGGTGTTGAAGTCGTCTTCGGTCAGTTCTCCGAGTCGCGCTTCCCAAATCCATACGACGTTGCCCCGATGTCCGCGGGAGTACGCGCCGTCACGTTCAGCGAGCACGTAGCGACAAATGAGGTGTGCTCCCGGCTTGGGCAAGTGGCCCTTTGGCATGTTGCCTTCGAGGGCGATCTTGATCTCCAAGCCTTGGGACGTGCCGGACGGGGAAACGAGATCAGGAAACGTGTGAGGAGCGTTGCTCCTGTAGACCCCGAGGGAGTTCGCCTCCAGGGCCGACCTCAGTAGGTTGCCGACGATCGCAGACAGGTTGGCGAGTTCTACGACCTCAGCGAGAGGCCGTGAGCCAGTGTTGACGAGTTGCTCGTCGATGCGGTCCAGCGTCGCGTAGGTCGCCTCGATGGCGGAGGGGATCCAGTTCTCGTTCAGTCCGGCGACTTGCTGTACGGCTTCGACTCCGCGGGTCGCGTTCGGCGGCGAGTTCCGCTGAGAGAATCTGACCGGGTCGCTCGCTCCGGAAACATGCGCTTCCGCGAGGTTGATGAGGTCCGAAAGAGACAGACCAAGCGCTCGGGCGAGCCGAAAGGCTGACGCGACGCTGAGGTGTCGCTCGCCTCGCTCGATCAGCCCAACGTAGGTCCGATGACGGCCTGCTTCATCGGCCAGATCCTCTAGCGACCAGCCGCGTTCGCCGCGGAGCCGGGCGACGACTGTGCCCACAGCGCGAGCGAAGGATCTCGCTGCCTCGTCTGCAGGATCCTCCGGTGATGTCGCATCCACGACCTATGATCGTAGGTGTCACCGCGGGAGCCACTGGAGAGACTATAGTCTCTCCAGAACCGATGATCTCTCTTAGCCTGAATCCACCGATGGGCTGGTCGGGGTGGGCTGGTCGGGGTGTTTGTGGGGGTGTTTGGCTGGTTGGGGTGCGGCGGGTGTTGTTGGGGCGTGTTGGGCCGGCGGTTGGGACTGGGCTGGTTTGTGGCGCTCAGGGGGGTGTGTTCTGGGTGGCGCCGGGCCCGGGGCTGGGGGTTCAGATGAGTTGGGGGAGGTTGCGGGTGTGTGTGAGCGCGGCGGTGAATTGGTGTGCCCAGGGCCAGTTGAGCGGGAGGCGGAGTTTGTGTCGGTGGCTGTGGTTGACGAGGCGTCCGGGCACGGCGAGCAGCCGCCGGCGGACGGTGGCGGCTGCGGTGAGCCGTTCGGGGTGCTGTGTGTGTCCGAGTCGTGCGGTCCAGCGGGTGAGGTTGTGGGCCAGCACGGCGCAGGCGAGGTGGGCGGCGTTGGCGAAGAACCTTCCGGAGGGGCAGTGGGCGAGGCCGTTGTCTTTGAGGTCTCTGATGGCGAGCTCGACTCGGGCGTGGCCGCGGTGGTAGGCGTCGGCGGTTTCGGTGTCGAGGTCGTCTCTGTTCGTGATGAACGCGTGGTGGCGCCAGTCGGGCCACAGCTCGCGTTGGGGGCCTTCTGGGAGTCGGGTGCGGCGCACCACGAGGCGCAGCTTTCGGGGGCCACAGGGGTCGCGGCGGCTCGTTGTGATGGCGCACTCGGCGACCTGGGCTTCCCCGTCGGGGTAGGCGATCGGCGTCCAGGCGGTCTCGTCGATGCCGTCGATGGCTGCTTTGACTTTGGCGTTCTGTGGGATCGTGACCGACCAGCGGGCCTTGTATGTGTCGAGCTTTGCGATCAGCGCGTAGGAGAAGAACCCGGCGTCGGCGCGCACGGTGAGCTTCGTGCCCGGCGCGAGGCGTCCGAGGCGGGCCAGGGTCTCCGCGGCGAAGCGGACATGGCCGCGCTGGGAGGACCCCGACCGCATCCTGGCGTGGAGCACCTCGCCGGTGTCGTCCCGGGTCGCCGCCAGCGGGTGGTAGCCCCAAACCTTGGTGTGGCCGTAGGCCGCGCCCTGCTTGGACTTGCCGTGGACCTCACAGACCGTGGAGTCCAGATCCACCGTCATCTCCGCCGCTGCCGGCGCCGCGCCCGAAGACCACGCCCGGCTGAGCGCCAGCTCCAGGGCGCGGTCGAACTGGCGCACATGGCCCCAGGTGAAGGACCGCAGCCACGTCCCCAACGTCGACGGCGCCGCAGGCTCAAAGCCCAGCACCGCCGAAGCGGACCCGGCCCGCAGCCTGTCGGCGTCGCCGATGAACGAGCCGCCCACCAGCATCGACGCCACCACCGACAGCGCCTTCGCCCCGGACCCACGGCCCGCCGCGGGCGGGCGCACCGCATCGTCGATGAGCGCCTCCAAACCCAGCCGGCCCATCACCGTGCCCGCCAACAGCAGCCCCGCATCGGCCACCAGCGAAGCGTCGTCGAACACCGCCTCGATCCCGTCGATACCACCCGCTACGCTGCTCACAGGAAGTGCCTCCTCACATGGCCAGAATCACTGTTGACTCAAACAGCATTCTCCCATGTCAGGAGGCCTTTCCGGTGGACGCGCCAACCCCACAAACCTCACCGCGCCGGTGGATCCAGGCTTAGGAATGGAGGTGGCTCCGGATGGCGAGCATGAAGGTGATGGACCTGTTCTGCGGGACAGGTGGATTCTCGAAGGGGTTCGAGAACACGGGTGCCTTCAGCGTCGTGTACGGCATCGATGTGCTGCCGGTCGCCGTGGAGACCTTCCGGCTCAACCACTCGCGTGCGGTGGCCCTGGAAGCTGACATACGAGAAGTGCGGCTTCGATCTGTGGCACACCGGACAGGACTGGACCGCGGTGACGTGGACGTCATCGTGGGCGGACCACCGTGCCAGGGCTTCTCGTCGATTCGACCGTTTCGATCCGCGCTGGAGGACGACCCGCGAAACTCGCTGTTTGAAGAGTTCGCCGCCTACGTCAACTACTTCAGGCCACAGGTGTTCGTCATGGAGAACGTCGTGGGCCTAGCCACCCACAACCAGGGAACCACGATCGAGCAAATGCAGACGTGTTTCGACGGGCTCGGGTACACGTCGGACTGGCGGATCATCAACGCCGCCCATTTCGGCGTTCCCCAGAAGCGTGAGCGTCTCGTGATGATCGGTGCGCAGCACGGCATCCGAGCGAAGTTCCCCTCGCCAACTCACGCAGGCGAGTTCAAGACGATCGGAGTGCGCGACCGGGCGCGGCGACTTGCGCCCCCGCCGACTCCCGACGAGCCGGGACTGTTCGTGTTCGACGAGCCCAAACTGCCCGACGCGCTAGCCGCGATGGAGGCGATCGGGGATCTGCCCCCAGTTGCCGCGGGCGAGGCCGCCGACCAGTACGACCTCCCGCCACAGAACGACTACCAGGCAGCCCGACGCCGACGCGCCCAACGCCTCGATCTGCATGTGGCGACGGGCCACTCCGAACGCATGTTGGAGATCATCCGGCATTCGGGCTCGAACATCAACTCCGTTCCGCAACACCTGATCACGTCGGGATTCTCCTCGTGCTACTCGCGCCTCGACCCGGACGAGCCTGCTGTCACCCTCACGGTCAACTTCGTGCACCCCGCCTCCAACAAGTGCATCCACCCGTTCCAGGACCGCGCGCTCACCCTGCGTGAGGGAGCAAGGCTGCAATCGTTCGACGACGACTTCTCATTCGCCGGCTCACGAACTCAGATTGCGAAGCAGATCGGCAACGCCGTGCCGCCGCTGCTGGGCCAAGCCCTAGCCGAATCAGTGCTCGACATGCTCAGATAGACCAATCGAAACGGGCGTTCAGTGATCTGAGCATGGAGAACGTGTCGTCGCGCTTGACATCGAACTGGTCGCATACGTCAGGAAGCTCGATCTCGCGGCGAGACTGCGGTGAACTCTGTGAACCCTCATGGAGCCATTTCGAAGCGGGCATTCAACGACCGGAGCACGGAGAAGATGCTGGCGCGCTGCACGCCGAACTGATCGCATACATCCGGGAGTTTGATCTCTCGCTTGGCGTCAGGTGCAGGCTGCTCATTTGTCACGACCGTGGCACCGATGACCTTGGCGTGGGCGACAAGCCACCCGTCCGCGCCCGTCGCGAACTTCGCCTTGGCGGCGTCGAAATAGCCGGTGTGGCGTTGAACCCACAGCATGACGTCCGTAAACGCGTCCCCTACAGCCTCGGTGTCTGCATCAAGGAAGAACGCCTCGGGCACATCGCGACGCACCCAAGTCACAAGATCATCTGTGGGGCTGCCCAACAGCAACTCGCCGCGGACCTGGCGGATGCTGAACACCCTGCCCTGTACGTGATGATGTATCAGGCACTGCCAGAATCCAGGACATATGTCGAACGAATAGTAGAGGTTCTTGGCTGTGATGAAGACATCGGAGTCCAGGACGTAGGTCGTCTCGCTTGTCACGGTAGATCGACTCCTAGCCGTCTTGCATACTTCTGAAAGGTGCCTCCACTCAGCCCGGTGAGGTCGTAGGCCTCCTTGAACCCGATACGGCCCTCCATCGCCGCATGTATCACCTGAGTTCCGAACAGTTCACCCACCCGACTGTTCTGGTTGTTGTAGAAGTCGCCCCCGCTCGACGGAGTGCCGCGTCCGCGTTCTCGGCCGATATGGTCCCTATAGAAGGCGAAGAACTCGCTGCGACTGATGAGATCGAGGTCAAGCGCTCGGCGGGCGGCGACAACGGGACTCACCTTGAAGGTTCGGGCAAGTGCCCCGTAGGGGTCTTCCAAGCGTTTCGTTTCTTCCCACCGTGCCCTGACCTCGCTTGCTGGGACGAGAAACTCCGCAGCTGCCCGGTTGCACCACTGCTCCACATCGGTGTCGCCGGGAAGAAGAGACTCGAAGCCGGACAGCCCCTGCTCGCCAAGCCAGATGTGGGCCAATTCGTGGGCAAGCGTGAACATCTGCGCCGATTTCGCATCGGCGCCGTTCACGAAGATCAGCGGCGCATACGAATCAGCGAGCGCGAAACCGCGAAACTCCTCCACATCCAACTGGCGACGAGTGTTGTTGCCCACGACCCCATTGATCACCGCCATCACGCCAAGCCGTTCGACGGCACGTCGCAGCTCGCTCACCGCATCCTGCCATGAGCGGACTTCTGAGACCCATCCGCCGTCGATGCCGACCGCGCGGCGCATCTCGCGGCCGACCGCGGCCGGCTCATCGGCCAGGCGGGCGCTTCCAACAAAGGCCAACGGGGGCGCCTCCTCAGCGACGCGGGCCTCCCGAAGCCATGCCTGCCGACGCTGCATCATGTAAAGCGTGTCGAGCAGATCGGGACTGGGGGGTGCATGAGAGTCTTCTGCCACCGTGCGGAAGTCGGCGACCGGCAGTTGGTCCTCGGGGGGTTCAGGGAGGAAGAAGTAGCCGAATGGAGTCCTAGTGTCCTTCGCGAACTTCTCGAGTTGACGGAAGGTGGGCGACGTTCTACCCGCCTGCCAATCGTGGAGCTTCGGGTGCTTGTGACGCAGCTTTTTGACATCGACGCGTGAGCGTTCGACAGCCCAGCCGAAGAGGGCGGGTGCGACTCTAGGCTGGAAAGTCATGACTATACATTATAATCATAGTATCAGACCTTGGGGGGTTTGCGGTTGGCGGGGGTTGGGGTTGGTAGGTCGGTGGCGGGGATGAGGGGGCCTTTGACGATCTGGTCCAGGAGGGCGGCGGCCTTGGGGGTCACCTCGATCGTGTGCTCGATGATGGACAGGACCAGCAACAGTTCCTTGGACTGGGTCCAGGTGGTGGGGCGGATGTCGTCCAGGGGGCTGGACTTGCGGCCCCTGCGGTTCTTCATGCGGTAGCCGAGCCAGGAGCGGAGGACTCGCAGGCCGGAGACCTCGAAGTCCCAGGCCTCCGGGCTCACCGCGCCGAAGGCGCCGGTGCCGACCGTGAGGGTCTGGGACTCGGGGTCGTAGTCGAAGTCGTCAGGCATGCCTTCTACGGGCTCGACCTCCACGGCTTGGCCCTCGGGCAGCCGGGACTGGCCATCGGGAGCGAAGCGCTCGCCCCAGGTGTGCCACCACAGGAGGTCACGGCCCAGCGTCACCGCCCGCCAGAACAGGTCAGGATCGGCGGTGATCGGGATGTGGATCGGGCCGGCTGACTCCGCCAACTCATCATTGAATCGATCGCCGAAGGCAGCCGTCCCGGCGAGAGCGTAGACGTAGGCGAGCAGATCCTCGGCAGAGGCATCTCGGCCCATTTGCTCGCTCAGGACCGCCAGCAAGCCGTCCGAGACGTTGGGTTCCTCCCCGATTTGGGTTCTGTGGAGCGGCATCACGTCCTTCGCCCCGTACGAGCCGCGGACATGGTGGAGGTCCGGCACGTAAGGAGTGGCCGTCACCGCTGGTCCTTGACCGAGTTTCGTAGAGGTCAGCGTCGTGAGAAACACCTGGCGTTCACCCCTAGTCGGCCACATGTCGGGACCGGCGCGATCAATCAACCTCTGATCCGAGATAACCCACTGGCGGTCCAGGCTCCGATATCCATACGGTTCATAACCCTCCGGCTCATCATCAAGGTCGATTTCCTCGATGGATCGCAGTCTCGTGCCAGCCGACAGGAGGGGCTTAGGTCTGCTTGTCGCCTTCTGGCCAGACGGAGTGGCGACAAATAGGTCGGCCCGGCCGCGCGGCACCGTCTTGACGAGTTGACGCCAACGACGCTTCAGCGGGGCCGGAGTCTCCGCAATGGGCCAGGTCCGACCAAGCTTGCACCCCGAACGGACCCAGGGGAAAAGGTTGGTGATCTCGGGCCAGTCGTCGTACTCGCTCTTGCTCCGGGGCGTCAGGCGGTCCAAGTCCTTGCCAGGAACCGGTTCGTCGATCTCGGCGATGCCGATCTGGCTCAGGCGGGCGAGCTTCTCGGCGCGGGTGCCGGCGATCCGGAGGTAGCGGACCTCACACTCGGCGGTGCGCTCGCGGCTCGTGCGGACGCCGACGGCAATGGCTACCGGAGTCTGGATGTCGAAGATGTTCTCCTCCTTCAGGGCCCCTCGGCCCTCGCCCCCGAGGTCGACGACCCACAGTTCGTCGAAGGCGTTGCGGAGCAGGTGCCGGACGCCGCCCATAGATACTCCGTCGAGGTAGGACGACGCAGTGATGAAGGCGACGACTCCCGGACCGGGCGGCAGCGCGGTGGCCTGCCATACGGCCCAGCACCAGAAGTAGACGTAGTCGTTGTAGACGTTCTTCAGATGGCCGCCGAGCCCGGCAGCCCTCATCGGCTCGGTCACAGCATCGAGCAGCGGAGGATCTGCGGCCGCCTTCGCCGCGCGGCCCGTAGCAGCTCGCCGGAAGGCGGTGTCAGAGTCGAACAGCGGGGCGACACCGGGCGCCCCATAACGGACTACTCCGCCCTTGCGTCTGCCGGAATCCCCGGCCGAACGCTGCTCACGGTCATACGGCGGATTGCCGAGCACGACCGAGAACCGCTCGTTCTCCTTGAGTTCGGCCGCTCTCTCACCTTCCTGGGCCACGGGGTCGGTCATGGTGGTCAACTGGCCTTGGCGGGCGGCGTGCTCCAGCGTGTCGGTAAGGAGGATCTGCATCGCGCCGTCGCCAGCCTCGGCGGCGTGCAGTTCCAGCGCGACCTTGAGATGAGCGATGGCATACGGGGCGAGCATCAACTCGAAGGCGTGCATGGACGGCAGCAGACAATCCCGCAGGTGACCGGGCCATTCCTCGAGCGGTCGGTGCTCAAGCAACGATTGGCGAGCCCGGCGCAGCCATTCGACCAGGAAGGTCCCGGTGCCGGTCGCAGGGTCGACCATCGACACGAAGGGCTTGTCTGGATCGATGCCTTCGGGCACATCGAAATCGCATCGGTCGGCGACCTCCTGCCAGGTTGAAGCATCGGCAATGCCCATCGGCAGCCCGAACCTGGACCGCAAGACCTCATCGACTGCTCGCACGATGAACTCGACAGCCGGCTGTGGGGTGTAGAACGCGCCCGCGTCGGCTCGCATCTGTTGGTCGTACTTCCTGAGGAACTCCTCGTAGAAGTGGATCACCGGATCGCCGCCCTTGGCGGTGGAGCCGATCTGGTCGAGGATGGCCTCGACCTCGGTCTCACGGAGGTCGGCCACGAGCTGGGGAAGGCCGCTACCGGTCAAGTCGAGCGACACGGCCTCGTCGTGGACCTGCTCGAACAGAGACTCCAGGAACGGGTTGGCCACCGGCACGGCCGAGAAGATCGGCGACGAGCCGAAGTCCTTCGGGTTGGTGACCCGGCTGCTGAGCATCCCGTAGACCAGCGTCTGGGCGCACATGTCGGCGAAGCTGTCGGGGTTGACATCGCCGACGAGCTGGGCGCGGATCTCCTCCATGAGCTCGGAGAACGGACCCGAGCCGTCCTCCTGCCCCACCGCCTCGCGGATCTGGGCCCTCAGGTCGCGGGCCGTCTTCGCCATGCGGTCGGCCAGGCGGGCAGAGTCCTTGATCGCTTGGCCGGCCGGCAGCTTGAAGGCCTCCCACCAGGACTTGCGCCACGCCTCGGCATCGCGTTCGTCGTCGGGCCAGGCCAAACACGGCAGCAGATCCTCGCTCAGCCGCCGGAGATGGGGCGTCGGCGTATGGGCCGGCCGCCACGCCAGAGAGCGAAACTCAGCGGTCTGAGGGTCGCTGCCCTTGAAGGCGAGCACATGCAGCTCCACAGCATCGCCAGTGCCGGTGATCACGATGAACAACAGGTCGCTCAGCGCCCAGGTCCGCGTGCAGGCGGTGCCGGCGGTGCGCTTCTTGGTGACCAATGCCCGCAGCAGGCGCCGGATCGGCCCGTAGCGCAGCCTCGGTCCTCTGAACTCGAGGAAGAACACGCCCCAGGGCTGGTTCGCAGTCAGGGGGCGCATCTGCTGCAGCCGGCTCAGGTCCTTGAGCTGCGCCGCGGAGATGCCCAGTTCGTCGGGGTCCCAGTCATACGTGACCGCTGTGAGGTCGTCATCCTCGAGGTCCGGCAGGTCGATCGGCCAGCCCTGGTCATCGACGAGGTACTGGAAGACCTGCGCGAATGTGCGGAGCCTGCGCAGAATCTCTTGGCCGTCGGGGGGAGCGTGCAAGGCCATCAGCTGAGCCTCATGGTGCCGCCGCGAGATCCGGCGACGACATTCGACGGTTCGGGCCCCATCGGAGACGCTTCGCTGTGACGGGCCTGCTACTGCCGGGCGTCGAGCCGCCGCAGAGGCCCGTCCCAGTCGAGGATGCGCTGATCGGCCGTCACCAGCCGGTGGCCGTCCATGGCGGTCGCGACGATGATGCGGTCGGCGGGGTCGCCACGAAGCCCGGCGAGCGAACCGGCGCGGGCGCCGATCTCGCCGTCCACCGGGATCTCGGTCAAGCCCTGCCTGAGGTTCTGTCGGCGCCACGATCCGACGTCGTCGGGGAGGCTCATCCGCCCCTTGGCTGCCAGCATGGCAAGCTCCCAGAAGGTGATCGCTGACACCGCCGCCTCGCCGGACGAGAAGGCCTCGTCGACGGCATCGCGGGCTCGCCTGCCCAACGTCCGCTCACCGCCCCGGTACCAGACGACGACATGCGTGTCCAGCAGAATCACTTCATCGCCTCGGTGATCACCACCGGCCCGCCATCAGCCGCCAGACCATGCGTGTCCAGCAGAATCACTCCAGATCCCTGTCGTTCAATCGAAGTCCCACCCCCGGCCGGTCTCGGCATCCCATTCGACGTCGACGGGCTCGACGATGTCGCCGAGGATCTCGATCTTCCCCTTGTCTATGCCGAACAGAGACTTCGGCCGCTCGATGTGGGGCACCAGGCGCGACACCGGCCGGCCGTTCTTGGTGATGACTATCTCCCTGCCGGTCTCGGCCACCTCGTCCATCAGCTTGAGGCACTTGGCTTTGAACTCCGACGCCTTCATGGTGACGGTGCCGTCGAGCGCCTCGTGCCCGTCGAATGCCATAGCACTACCTCCTCGGTTCGATCGGAGCGGCTCGAAGGTGATCCACTCACTACGACCATAGTCGTGACCATGGTTGCCAGCTACAATCTCAGACCACAGGCCGTCAGTTGAGTTCCATCCAGCAGCACAGCTTCGGCTCGGGGGCGTCGATGGGGGCGTTGACACGCTTGAGGTATGTGTCGCGCACATGGCGGAGAACCTGGTCGCGCAGGTCCTTGAGGGTCGTGCGGCCCATCTCGCAGCGGCGGGGGGTGTTCGGCTTCGAGCGGATGCTCTCGATGATCTCGCCGGGCGACTCGACGATGGCGCCGGCCCCGACGTCGTAGAGGTACCAGCGAGTGGGCCCGGCCTCGAGAGTGAACGCTCCCCCGTCAGCGTCGAGCGCGGGGAGCGAGTAGCAGAAGAACACGCCACGCACGCCCTTGCTGAGCCTCCGGCGGCCCGAGAACACCGAGCCGGGGAGCCCGTCGAGGTGCTCAGCCAGTTCAGGATGCCGCTTGAGCAAGGCCTGGTACTCCAGGTGCATCTCCTCGACCGCGGTACGGGTGCCCTCGTAGGTGGCGTTGAACTCACGCAGCGGGTCGTAGGCGTCGTCGGGACGCAGCAGCTTGCGGCCCTCGATGCCGAGCGTGCTCGAGATCATCAGCACCTTGCCGGTGACCCGCTCGTACAACTTCAGGATCCGCTCCAACTCATCAGGGGGAAGGAAGTTCCAGAACCGCACCGTGCCCCGATCCGTGGCCGCGTCAGGGTGATCGGCCCGGAGGCGCTCCTCGGTCTCGGGGCTCATGCGGCGGTCCACGCGGCCGATGCGCTGCATGAGCCGCACCGGGTTCCAGTGCAGGTCGTAGTTGATCAGCCGGGTGGCGTCCTGGAGGTTCAGGCCCTCCGACAGCACGTCGGTGGACACCAGCACCCGGATCTCGTCCAGCCCGCCGTCGGTCAGCTCTGCGCTGCTCGATCCGTTGTAGTAGGGCGAGAACCGGCGGATCACCTCTGCACGGTCGAGCTTCGAGCCGCTGTCGATGCGGGCCAGACCGTCGATCCCGGCGGACCGGAGCTGCGACTCCACGTAGCGGGCAGTGTCCGCGAACTCGGTGAACACCAACACCTTGCGGCCCGAGAGGTCCTTGGTGCGGAGCAGACGGGCGAGCTTGCGCACCTTGTCGTCCTGATCCGGGGTTAGGCGACTGCTCGCATCCAGGAAGCGGACTGTCTCGTCGAGGTCCTCGAAGGTCTTGTCGACGATGGCGGCCACGTCGTACTCATCACGGGACAGTTCCTCGACCGCCTCCAGCAACTCGGGCGGGATGACATCCTCGTCGGCTTCGTCGTCGGCCTCGCCGTCGAGGTTCAGCCCGAGCTGGACCTCCGGCCGGTAGCCGACCACCTCCGCATGCCGGTGCAGCCAGCCGTCGAGCCGCTCCCGTTCCGCACCCGGCTCGCTGTGGACCTCGACGAAGGCCAGCAGCTTGCGCATCAGCCGGTCCAGCGACTTCTCGAACGCGTACACCGAACTCTCGAACCGCTTGAGGAACATGGTGCGGATCAAGCCCACCACCTGACGCTGGCGTCCCTCCTCGAAGGGATCGATGTCCTCGGGACCGATGTAGTGGGCCAGCGGATAGTAGATCACCAGGGAGAACAGCGGATTCTGGCGACGGCAGGCCTTCTCGAACATGTCGAGTACGTCCTGGTATGACGACCGGATCGAGTACTCGGCCACGCGGGGCGGCTTGCGCTCGGGAAACGCGGCCGACTCGCCCCTCTCCTGGATCTGGCTGGCCTTGGCGTAGGACCGGCTGCGCTGCACGACCAGCGCCCCGAACACCACATCGGCGGCCAGGGCGTCGCGGGCCTCCTGCGTCAGGCCCTCGGCGAGGGCCATGGCTGCACTCGGAGCCGCGGCGCCGGCGCTTCCGTTGCCGACGCCTGCGGCGCCGAGGGTGGCCTGCAGCTCTCGCTCCATCACGTTGAAGTGTCCCGACAGGTGGTTCACTCCGAGGCTGCGGCCGAAGAAGGCCTCGTCGCCGCGGGTGAACAGCTCGGCCATGTGGCGGAAGTCGGCCAGACGGTTGTTGACCGGGGTCGCGGTGAGCAGGAACACCAGCTTGGGTCGGGTCGAGCCGTCGAGCATGTCGTAGAGGCGCCAGTAGCGGGATCGCCGGTCCTGCCCGTCGCCGCTGCGGCTGATGTCGCTGTCGTCGCCTCGGCTGCCGCGGTTGCGGAAGTGGTGGGCCTCGTCGATGATCACTGCGTCAGCCAGGTCGGTCATGCGCTGGAAGCGCTCGGGAAACTCGTTGCCCCGGCCAAGGTCGGTGTGGCTGAACACGCTGAGGCTCGAGAAATCCGCACCGCCGCCGACACCACCGATATGGGGAAGCCACCGGCGCAGGTGCGGCTCCCACACACCCTCACGGGCCGCCTTGGGCGCGAACAGCACCACCCGCTTGTTCTCGTGCAGCACCAGCCGCTCGATCAGCATCAACCCCACGAACGTCTTGCCCAGACCCACGCCGTCGCACAGGAACGCGCCGCCATGCTGGCGGGCGATCTTCATGAGCGACCAGTACGCCTCCTGCTGGTAACGGTCGAGCCGGCCGAACATGCGCGACTGCGACTCGTCCCACTCCCCCGCCGTGAGCTCCCGGCCCCGGAAGAACTCGTGCAATGCCCGCGCGTACACGTCGAACGGCTTGAAGTCGGCGGTGTGGCGGGTGATGGTCCGCAGAACGTCCTCGGTGACATCCTCCCCTAGAGCCCAGTGAGTCTCGAACCAGTCCTGGAGCTGAGCCACCTCCCGGCCGCTCTGCACCTGGATGTTCAGCTCCACGTTGCGAGTCAGTCCTGGCTTGGTGAAGTTGCTCGAACCCACCAGCGCTTGTGCTCCGACGACATCGAACTTGGCGTGGGTGATGTAGGCCTTGGCGTGGAACTTGTCGCGCCGGTACACCCGGCACTCGATCCGGCCCTCGGCAATGGCCTCGACCACGGCCTCGACACCCTCCAGGAACGGGTTCGGACCCTTCTCGCTTTCAAGGCTGCCGTCAAGGCGGCCCACCCGCTCGCTCAGAGCCTTCTTGAAGACACTGTGAGTGCGCAGCGACACCTCGTCGCCCATGAGCAGTCGGATCTTCTCTAGCTGCTGCCACTTGCCGTCGAGGGCGAGCAGCGCCCCGATCTCGAAGAACCCAGTGGCGATGTCGAAGGAACGGGCCAAGTCACTCCACTGGCTCAGGTACTGCAGGCCCGTCCACCCGGACACGCTGTTATCGACGATGAAGAGTTCCCCGCCGCCCGCTTCGCTCACATGTCAGACCGTACCCCGCAGTTGTGACACACCCGCGCTACAACCGCGCTCGGCGTCGAGGCTCAGTCCGCCTCCGGGTCTTCCGGGGGCGTGCGGGCCAGTGCGGCGCCTGGTGCCTTCGAGGCTGCCGCGGTGGGCATGCCGATGCCCAGATAGCCCTCAATCCGGGCCAGGCGCTCCCCGATGTCGCCCAACTGCTTGAGAATGGCGCGCTGCTGATGCCAGAGCATGGCTAGCATCGCCAGGAACGGTGCCGCGAACGCGGAGAGAACTGCGACATCCACGAGCGCTACTCCCCCGAAGCGGGGTCAGCATGGGATGGGGTCGGTGCGGCGATTCCCAGGAAGCCCTCGATCCGGGCCAGCCGCTCCTTCACCTCTCCCAAGACCTCTCGTTGCTCGATGTCGGCTGCCCGGTGCTCACGGTCGGATGCATCCAGGCGGTCGCGCAGCTTGTCGGTCGTGCGTTGCTGGTTCCAGATGATGGCGAGCACGGCCAGCGCGACTGTGACTATCTGCGAGACCGTGTTCATGTCCACGACACGACCGTAGCTCGTGCGTACGCGGACCACAACTCAATAGCATGAAAATATCTGAACTGATGTAGACCGCGGGGCTCTCAACCTCGCATGCGGGCGGCTTCGGGGTCCCAGAGGCAGCCCTCCACCAGCTTGGCGGGGCGGCGGGTGCCGATTATCTCGATCTCGAAGGGGCCCGCCGACTCGGCCAGACCCGCGGGGACGTAGCCCATGGCCACCGACACCTCGCTGTGGTGGGCGTAGCCGCCGGAGGTGACCCAACCGACCACCTGGCCGTCGTGCCATACCGGCTCGTCGCCGACCGCGTCGACGGCGTCGGGCCCCGTGCCCACGTCAACCGTCCAGGTGCGCAGGCGCATGCCCGCCTCCGGCTTCCCGCCCGGCGGACCCCCCTCGCCGTACTTGGCGGCCAGGGCGTCGCGACCGATGAAGTCCTTCCCCATGCGAACGAAGCGGCCCAGGTCGGCCTCGAACGGGTCGTAGATGGGCCGGTGCTCGCGCAGCCACGACCCGAAGCCCTTCTCCAGGCGCAGCGAGTTCAGGGCGTGCAGGCCGAACAGCTCCAGCCCGTGCGCAGCCCCGACCGACCGCAGCAGGTCGAACACGTAGCGCTGGTACCTCGCCGGCATCCACAGCTCGTAGCCCAGGTCGCCGGTGAAGCTGATCCGCCCGCACCACACCGGGGCCAGGCCCGCGTTCATCTCCGTGAAGGCCATGAACCGCATGCCGTGGGCGGACACATCGGTGTCGGCCACCTCTTCCAGCAGCGCCCGCGCCGCCGGACCCGCGACGGCCAGGCCGCACAGCTCTGCCCCGAGCGTCCGGTAGCGCACCGATCCGTCCCGCGGCAGGTGGGCGTCGAACCAGCGCTCGTAGTAGCGCTCCGCGATCCCGGAGCCGAACACCACGAACTGCTCGGCGTCGCGCACGTTGCCCGTCGTTCCGCCCACCACCGTTCCCGCGGCCCCCTCGGCCCGCCCCGGCGCAGCCGGCAGGCACGCCACCGTCAGGTCGCCGGCCAGGTTGCCGACCGGGTTGGTCATCGGGGTGAGCGCCATCCGGCCCGGCACCGGGATCCGTCCGGCCAGTAGGCGGTCGAGCCAGCCCCGGGCGCCCGGTCCTTCCACCAGGAACTTCGCGAAGCCGGTGGTCTCCATCAGGCCCACGCCGGCCCGCACGGCCAGGGTCTCGGCCCGCACCCGGTCCCAGGCGTTGGAGCGTCCGAAGGTCACCTCCTCGACCGGATCCAGTCCCGGCGCCTGGAACCACAGCGCCGACTCGAGCCCGAAGGCGTCGCCCCACACCGCGTTGGCCTCCGCCAGCCGGTCGTGGATGGGCGACGTCTGCACGCCGCGACCCTCGGGCAGGAACTCGTTGGGGAACGTGATCCGGAACCGGCGGGCGTAGTTCTCGCGCACCTTGACGCTGGTGTAGGCGAGCGTGGTGTAGTCGCCGAAGCGGGACACGTCCATGGCCCAGACATCCGCGCCGGGATCATCCTCGACGATCCAGTTGGCCACCGCCAGACCCACCCCGCCGCACTGCGACAACCCGGCCATCACCCCGCACGCCGTCCAGTAGCCCGGCAGCCCCCGCACCGGCCCGATGAGCGGGTTGCCGTCGGGCGCGAACGTGAACGGCCCGTTCACCACCCGCTGGATCCCGGCGGTGGCCAGCACCGGGAAGTGGGCGAAGGCGACCTCCAATGACGGCGAGATGCGGTCCAGGTCGGGGGCCAGCAGCTTCATGGAGAAGTCCCACGGCGTCTCGCGGGGCGCCCAGGGCAGGCAGGCCTGCTCGTAGGTGCCCAGCAGCATGCCCTGGCCCTCCTGGCGGGTGTAGAGCTCGCCGCCGAAGTCGATCATGTGCCTGAGCCGCCGGCCCGTGCGGCGGTTGTACTCGATCACCTCGTCGAGAGGCTCGGTCACCAGGTAGGTGTGCTCCATGGCCAGGACCGGCAGCTCCAGCCCGACCATGCGACCGACCTCACGGGCCCACAGACCCCCGCAGTTGACGACATGCTCGCAGTCGATCGCGCCCAGGTCGTCGCCGCTGGCGGTGTCGTAGACCACCACCCGCCAGCCCCCGCCGGCCCGGCGCTCGATGGCCCGGGCCCAGCAGTTGCGGTAGACCTCGGCGCCGGCGAGCCGGGCCGCCTTGGCGAAGGCGTGGGTCACCCCGGCCGGGTCGACATGACCCTCGTGGGCGTCGAGCATCGCGCCCACGAAGTGCTTGGGGTCGATCAGCGGCACCATCTCGGCGACCTCGGCGATCGACACCATCTCGGTCTGCATGCCCAGGTAGCGGCCCCGGGCGTGGGTCATCCGCAGCCAGTCGAGCCGCTCGGGCGTGTCGGCCAGCATGATGCCGCCCGGCATGTGGATCCCGCAGTCCTGGCCGGAGGCCCGCTCGATCTCGGCGTAGAGCTCCATCGTGTAGCGCTGGAGCCGGGCCACGTTGGGGTCGCCGTTGAGGGTGTGAATGCCGCCCGCGCTGTGCCAGGTGGACCCGGCCGTGAGCTCGGTGCGCTCCACCAGCACCACGTCGGTCCAGCCCGCCTTGGTGAGGTGGTACAGGACGCTGGCGCCGATCACTCCCCCGCCGACCACCACCACCCGCGCCTGGGTGTTCATCCGAGCCTCTCCCGGAGCCGGCGCGCGCCGATCAGTCCGTGCTCGGCCAGCGGCGGGCGTCGATGGCGGGCAGGGCGGGGTTCGGCCCGCAGCCGTAGAGCTCGGCGTCTGTCGGGCCGTCCCCTGCCGGCACGGTCAACCCGGTGGCCAGCGAGTCCGCGGTCATGCAGTCGGCCACCATGTTCTGGAAGCGGTGCAGGGGCTCCTCGAAACGGGGCGACAACGGCCCGGGCGGCGCCGCGCCGAGGGCCAGCCCTCGCTGGGACCGCTCGCAGATGTCGATGTCCTCGCTGTTGACCTCGATCCAGAACTTGCGGGTGGCCTCGAATGCGTCGCCGACGGTGTCAGGATCCGTGGTGGGCGGGAACAGGAACGCGCAGTGCTCGCGGGTGGCGCCCACCGACAGCGGCTCCAGGCGCATCACGAAGGCATGGCTGGGCAGCACGGCCAGCGTCAGGTTGGGGAAGACGGCCACGAACCGGCCGCTGACCGAGTCGGAGCTGTCCAGCCCGGACGCCGGGGGCAGCACCAGCCAGTCGTCGCGCTCGTCGCCCGACACCGGGGTCGTGGTCTGGCCGCAGTACAGGCCCGGTCCCTGGTAGCGGTAGTGGTCCCGGACCCGGGACACCTTGGCCAGCTCGGGATGGACCCATGCCAGGTGGTAGTACTCCTGGAAGTTCTCGGTGATCAGCTTCCAGTTGGCGGCCACGTCGAAGCTGCACTTCTCGTGGACGTACCAGCCGTCGAGGCCGTAGCCGGCCATCCGCTCGGGCAGGTCGCCCAGCCACTCGGCCAGCGGCGGCGTCTGATCGTCCAGGCAGGCGAACACCTGGAAGCCCCACGTCTCCACCCGCACCGGCAGCAGGGAGAACTCCGCCGGGTCGAAGTCCGGCCGGGGTACCTCGTCGAACAGCGGGGTCGCCACCAGGGAGCCGTCGAGGCCGTAGCCCCAGCGGTGGTAGGGGCACCGGATCATGCGCGACACGGTGCAGTCCTCGGAGGTCAGCTCGGTGCCCCGGTGGCGGCACGAGTTGACGAAGCCCCTAAGCATCCCGTCGAGGCCGCGGGCGATCAGCACCGAGGTGTCGCCCACCATTCGGACCAGCAGGCGGCCCGGCTCGGCCACCTCCGACGCCGAGGCCACCGCCACCCAGGCCCGCCCGAACAGGCGGTCCTTCTCGACCTCGTGGAAGTCCTCGTCGGTGTAGGCGGCCGGTTGGAGTCCGGTCGCCTGCTCCAGCGGCCGCCGGGTGGCCGACCAGAATTCCTCGGACGTGAAGTCCCGGTGCCCAATCGACTTCTGCTGCATCGCGGAATTACATCACGGTGCCCGGTGCGGCACAACCGATCGGAGGCACCGGCGCGGTCAGAAGTCGGTGGCCACGCCGCCCTCGGCGATGCGCCGGTCGGTGAAGTCGTCGAGTTCGGCCCGCACGTCGTCGGCCAGCGCGGGGGGCTCGTAGACGGCGAGAAGCTCCCCCACCAGACGCTCGGCGTGGTCGAGCGCCGTCGGCGAGCCGGCCTCGGCCCACGACTCGTAGTTGCGCCAGTCCGACACCATCGGCTTGTAGAAGGCATCCCGGTAGCGGGCCAGCGTGTGGGCCGTGCCGAAGAAGTGCCCGCCCGGACCGACCTCGGCGATGGCGTCCACCGCCAGCGAGTCGGCGTCGGTGGCCAGCGGCCGCAGGAACTCTCCCACCATGCCGATCATGTCGGCGTCGATGACCATCTTCTCGTAGCAGGCCTGCAGCCCGCCCTCCATCCAACCCGCGCCGTGCAGCACCATGTGGGCGCCGCCCATGACCGTCGCCCACAGCGAGAACATGCTCTCGTACGCGGCCTGGGCGTCCACCGCGTTGGCCGCGCACGCGTTGGAGGACCGGTACGGGATGCCGTAGCGGCGGGCCAGCTGGCCCCCGAGCAGCACCGCCTTCATGTACTCGGGCGTGCCGAAGGCCGGCGCGCCCGACTGCATGTCCACGTTGGAGGTGAACCCGCCGTACATCACCGGCGAGCCCGGCCGCACCAGCTGGCAGAAGGCGATCCCGGCCAGGGCCTCGGCGTTCTGCTGCACGACCGCGCCGGCCATTGTCACCGGTGCCATCGCACCAGCCAGCGTGAACGGGGTGACCACCACCACCTGGTTGCGGGCCGAGAACTGCAGGATCCCCTCCAGCATCGGTGTGTCGAGGCGCAGCGGCGAGTTGCAGTTCACCACGGTGAAGATCGATGGCTCGCGCTCAAGGTCGTCGTCGCTCACCCCTCTCACGATTCGCACCATCTCCAGGCAGTCCTGGTTGCGCTGAGCACCGAGCGAGTAGCAGTGGAGAGCCTTGCGCGACAGCGTCAGCAGGTCGCGTGTGGCCACCAGGTGGCGGACGGACGAGTGCACGTCCACGGGTTCCACCGTGTAACCGCCCGTGAGCGACACCGAGTTGAGCACCTCGCCGAGCATCACCAGCCGGCGGTAGTCCTCCCGGTTGCCGGTGCGGCGGCCACCGGACCGGTCGGCCACGTTCGGAGGGCTGGCCACCGTCGCGAAAGCCACGCTGGGCCCTCCCATGGGCAGGTGACGGGCCGGATCGGGGGCGTGCAGCACGAACTCCGAGGGGGCCGAGGCCACCAGCTCGGTGACCATCTCCGGGTCCAGCCGAACCCGCTCCCCGTCCAACCGGGCTCCGGCCTCGGCCCACATCCGCCGAGCGGTCGGATGCAGGAAGTCCATGCCGGTGTCGCGCAGCACCGTCAGGGAGGCCTGGTGGATGGCCTCCAACTCGTCCTCGCTGACTACCGGCGTCGGCTCGAACCGGCGCTCGTGGAGCCGCCAGGGAGGCTGGACCGGCCCGCTAGGCCCGGCCGCGACGGTCTCGCGGGGCCGTCGGCGGCGACGCTCGGCGCTCATTCCCGCAGGCTAGTGCACCTTCGATCGCACGCCGCGCCGATGTCCCCCTTCCTTTCTATCAGTACATTTCATGCAGTGAAAGGGCACGCCGAGGTCAGCTTGGCCCTCCGGTCCGGTTCCGTGCCGACAGCCATCCGCCGGTGAGGAGCAGGAGCGCCCCGCAGGCAGCAGACTGGTGGCCCATGGCCGACCTTCTGGAGATGCTCGAGGTCGCCTCCGACGACCCCGACACCCTTCGGGACTGCTTCGCAGCCCGCGGTTGGGGCGACGGCCTGCCGATGGTGCCACCCACCCCGGAGCGGGTCGATGCCATGCTGGCAGGATGCGGCGGCGACCCCGAGGAGGTTGTCGCGGTGCTACCGCCGCGTTCGGGGATCGCCACCCGCAGGATCATCGCGGTGAACGCGGTGCTGGCCGGGTGCCGGCCCGAGCACATGGATGTGCTGGTGGCCGCGGTGCGAGCCCTGGCCCGTCCCGAGGTCAACCTGCGGGGAGTCAACGCCACCACCCATCCGGTGGCGCCGCTGCTGATCGTGCACGGCGAGGTCGCCCACAGCGCGGGCTACAACTCCGGGCTCGGAGCGTTCGGGCCGGGCAACCTGGCCAACGCGGCCACCGGCCGGGCCCTCCGCCTGGTACTCCTGCACGTCGCGGGCGCGGTCCCCGGCGCCGGCGACGCCTCCACCCAGGGCGGACCGGCCAAATACGCCTACTGCGTGGCCGAGAACCTGGCCGAGTCGCCCTGGGGCGGGTACTCGGCCAGCGTCGGCGTGGACGCGCCCTCGGCCGTGACCGTGCACTGCGGCGAGGCACCCCACAACTTCCACGACATGGAGTCGGACCAGCCGGCCGCCATCCTCGACAAGGCGGCCTCGGTCATGGCCTCGCTCGGTTCCAACAACGCCCCCGTCAGCGGGGCCGAGTTCTTCGTGATGCTGTGCCCCGAGCACGCCGGCGCCTGCGCGGCGGCCGGCTGGACACGCGGGAACGTGGCCTCCTACCTGCACGAGCGGGCCCGCATGCGCACCGGCGACCTCCGTGAGGCGTTCGCGCTGCGGGCATGGGCGCCGTGGCAGGAGACCTTCGGCGACGACGCCGGGATGCCCATCACCGAGCATCCCGACAACATCAGGATCGTCGTGGTCGGAGGACCGGGCAAGCACAGCTCGGTCATCCCGAGTTGGGGCATGACCAGGAGCGCCACCGTGCCGGTCGAGCCCCATAGGCCGAAGGGAAGCGAGCCATGAAGGTCTATGCCCCGGACGGAGCGGTCGGGCCCTCCGCCGCCTCCCTCGCATCGCCCCCGCCGGTGCTGGCCGGCAAGCGGATCGGGATCCTCGACAACTCCAAGCCGAACGCGGGGCTGCTGCTGGGGCGCATGGCCGACCGGCTCGCAGCCCGCACCGGGGCGAGCGTGGAGGTGGTGGAGCGCAAGAACGCGGCTATGCCAGCACCCGACGACGTGCTGGCCCGGCTGGCCGAGGCCGAGGTCGTCCTCACCGGTTCAGCCGATTGAGGCAGCTGCACGTCGTGGAGTGTCCACGACTCCGTCAGCCTCGAAGCCGCCGGCATTCCCACCGTCCTGGTGGCCACCACCGCCTTCCGGGCCCTCGCCTCGGAGGTGGCGGCCACGCTGGGGCTGCCCGGCACCAGGATCGTGGCCGTCGAGCACCCGCTGGGCGGCGTGGACACCACCGCGGTCACCGACCGTGCCGACGCGGCCGTCGAGCCAGCACTGCGGCTGTTGACCGGCACGGCATGACCAGCACGCCCAGCGCCGCAAGGAGCAACCCTTCTCCCGCTTCACAACCGGCTGGTTCTGCCCTACAGTCGGTGCCCTTCACCCGAGCCCGACCATCGGGCTCCACAACCAGCAGGAGGACCTGTTCTCATGTCGACATTGGCCAGCGACCTGGTGATCGAGTTGGACAACGAACCGGGAGCGCTGGCCAGAGTGGCAACCGCCATCAGCGACGCAGGCGTGAACATCGCGGCAGCCACCTGCATGGGCAACGGCCACACCGCCGAACTGCACATCCTCGTGCCCCACAGCGAGCCGGTCCACCGGGCGCTGGCCAACACGCATGGCCCGAGCGTCACCCGGGAACGCGAGGTCGTGGTGGTTCAGGCCCAGGACCGCCCCGGCGAGCTGGCCGAGCTGGCCACCAAGGTCTCCGACGCCGGCGTCAACCTCGACCTGGTCTACGTGGCCACCAACTCCAGGGTGGTGCTCGGCTCCGAGAACCTCGACGCCCTCAAGCAAGCCCTCGACGGCTTCTCCCTGTAGGAGGCCGGAGCCTCAGGTCGCCGGGGCCGGGTCCGGCTCGGGCCGCACGAGCGCCCGCCACAACGACCGGTAGTCGGGCCACACCGCCTCCGCCGGGAGGTAGCCGTCCTCCTCCAGGGCCCGCTGCAGCCGGGGCAGGTTTCGAGCCGGCACGCCCGAGTCGACATGGTGGGCCAGGTGGTAGCCCACGTTGTAGGGAACCAGGAACAGGCGGGCCGCCCAGTTCTGGCGCACATGGTGGGTGGTGTTGCGGCGGTCGGGTGTGCGGGTCATGCCGCCGTGCTCTGCGATCACCCGCAGCCGGTTGGCCACCTGGTAGTAGCTGAAGTACGGCAGCGCCCAAAGGATCAGATAGAGCCACGGGTGGCCCGCAGCCCAGAACGCGGCCAGCACCAGCGCCTGGCCGGCGAAGAACCGGAGGCTGAGCAGCAGGAACGGCGCCTTGACCAGGCCGGTGAAGCGGGGCTTGACGATGCGGAAGCCCGACACGCCGAACAGGTCCCGCAGCAGCTTGCGGCACATGGACGCCCTCGACACCGGGTACAGGGAATAGAGCAGGAAGTCGGGTTCCTTGGGTCCGAACTCGTCACGGTGGTGGTTGGCGTGGCCCCGCCGGTAGTGGTGGGTGCCGGTGCCGAAAGGCAGCCACCCCAGGACGTTCACGCCCACGATGTCGTTGACGAGGCGGTTGGAGAACAGCAGGCGGTGGGCGGCCTCGTGGTGCAGGATGAACATTCTCAGCATCACGATTCCCATGACCGGCACCGCGGCCGCGGTGGCCAGCCAGTGATCCGCGACGATCACCGCCGCGACCAGAGCCACCGCGGCGGTCAGCGTCGCCATAACCGTTGCCGCGTTGATCGCATCGGGTATCCGGCGCAGCTCGGCCCGGAACTCCGGCAGGGGACGGCCATCGGTGCGGAGCCGCTCCGAGCCCGCGAAGGAGGGCAGGTCGTGGCGAGCCATGCCCCCGGTCATGGTTGCCACGAGCTCGTCGTGGGACAGCGCGCTCCCGGCCCCGGTCATCGCCCCCAACACTACGGCATTTCGCCGTCCGTAGCCGCCCGCGATCCGGGCCCCTGTCAGCCTCAGGTGGACTCGTAGTAGTCCAACTCGGCCCGCACCGCGGCCGACGCGCTGGGAGGTATGCCGACCACGCTGACCACCACACCCCCGGCCGTGAGCCGCTCGAGGATGCGGCGCAGGGCCACCGCCCCCGAGTAGTCCAGCCGGCCCACCCCGGTCAGGTCCACGATCACCGTGGCGATGTCCGGATGGCCGGCGAGTTCCTCGCGCACCACCCGCTCGAGCTGGGGCACGGTCGCGAACCACATCACGCCCTTGGGCCGGACGATGAGGCTGTCCTCCTCCAGCTCCCCGGGCGCCAGGACCTGCATCTCGCGGTAGAGGTGCACCGCGATGGCCAGACCGATGCCCACCAGCACGCCTCGCTCCACCCGGGGAGCGAACCCGATCGTGGCGAATGTGGTCCCCGCGCCCACCAGGGCCTGGGGGAACGAGCCGAAGGGCAGGCGGGTCATCTCCTTCGCATCCACCAGCCGCAGCACGACGACGATGACGATCACGCCGAGCACCGCCGTGGGAAGGTCCTCCAGCAATGTCACCAGCGGCAGCACGGCCAGCACGAAGGCACCGGTGATCGCACCCGACCAGGCGCTGGTGGCCCCCGCGACCCGGTTGAGCGAGCTGCGGGAGAACGAGCCGCCCACCGGGAAGGCGCCCGAGACCGCAGCGGCGAGGTTGGCGACTCCCTGGCTCACCATCTCCCGGTTGGCGTTCCAGGGGAGGCGGTCGGCCGCGGCGAATGTGCGGGCGATCGCAGCCGGCTCTGCGAACCCCACCAGGGCGATCACCGCCGCCGGCAGCAGCAAGCCCGGGGCCTCCGACCATGGGAAATCCAGGCTGAGGGGTATGAAGCCTCCATCGAGGTCGCCCACCTTCGACCCCCCATAGCCGCCAAGGCCGGCCACGACCACTCCGGCGATCACCGCCACCAGCACACCGGGGAACAGCCGGTGCACGTACCGGCCGCCGATCATCAGAGCCACCGTCGCCGCCGCGAAGGCGATCGCGGTCCAGCTCCACTCGCCGGGCTTCTGCAGCGCGCGCACCGCCGCTACGAGCACCTGACCCTCAGGGTCGACATCGAAGATCTTGGGCAGCTGCGAGGCCATGATCACCACCGCGGCTCCGGCGGTGAACCCGGTCACGACCGGCTCCGAGAGCACGTACGCCACCCGACCGGCGCGGACCACCCCGAGCAGCAGCCGCATCAACCCCACGAGCAGGGCGAGCAGCGCCGCGCTCTTGATGTAGCCGGCCTCACCCGGCTCGGCCACACCCGACAGCGCCCCCAGTGTGAGCAGGGCGGTGAGGGCCACCGGGCCGGTCTGCAGGTAACGCGACGACACGAACAGCGCGGCCAGCAGCGCTGGGAGCGCGGTCGCGTACAGGCCGTACTGGGCCGGCAGGCCGGCCAACTCGGCGTAGGCGAGCGACTGGGGGATGGCCACCAGCGCCACCGACACTCCGGCGATCAGGTCCCCCGTGCTCGGGCGCGTCACGCGATTCAGGCTACGAGCATCGCTACCCTGCGCTGTGGTGAGCACTGATCCGCTCTACGGACAGACGCCGGGAATCTTCACCGGCGAGTGGGTGGGGTGGCTCGACTCCGTGCTGTCGACATGCCGGGTGGACGGCACCGTGGACCTGGTCCTGGAACACCGGGTCACCGCAGACGACGGCTCGGTCTTCTGCTGGCATGTGCGAGTGGCCTCAGGCCGCGTCTCGGCGGCAACCGGGCCTGCCGCTGGGGACCATGCCCACCGCCGCGTGTCCTTCGCCTCCGACCGCGAGACGGCCCGAGCGATAGCCGAGGAGGGCAAGTCTGCTCAACGGGCCTTCGCCGAGGGCCGGCTGCATCTCGACGGTGATCCGAGGCTGCTGATCGCGGCCCGCCCAGTCATGGACGCGATCGGCGCGGCGCTGTCGGCTGCCTGATCCCTACTTGAGGAAGCGGCTGGTGGTGGGGCTTCGCCGCCCGCTTGATCCCTACTTGAGGAAGCGGCTGGTGGTGTTGTCGGCCAGCACCTTGCCGCCGGTCTGGCAGGCCGGGCAGTAGGCCACCCGGTAGCGGCGGTACTCGACGGCGCGGACGGTGTCCCCGCAGGCCGGGCACTCCTTGCCCACCCGGTGGTGCACGTCATTGGGCCGGTCGGCGGACCGGCCCATGTCGTCGAGCATCCGCTCCGCGGCCAGACCCCGCTCGATCGATTGGCCGATGGCAGCGTGCAGCCGGTCCACCGAGTCGCCGTCGAGCCGCGATGTGTTGACAAAGGGAGAGATCCTGGCCGAGTGGAGAACCTCGTTGGCCAGCAGCCGGCCGATGCCCGCCAGATGCGACTGGTCGCGCAGGAAGCCGTGCACCCGCTCGCTGGCGCCGGCCAGCCGCCGCGCCAGCTCGTCGCGGTCGATGGTGTCGGCGTCGGGGCCGAGACGGGCCAGCGGCTCGACCTCAGCGGGATCGCCGGCGACGAGCCATACCCCGGCCCGGCGCTCGGTTCCGGCCTCGGTGAGCAGCAGCGCGGCACCCTCGGCGAATGTCCAGCGAGCCATCCCGCCTCTGGGTTTGGGGGCCTTCCGGGTGTCCGTGCGGAGCCGTCCCGCCTGCATCAGATGGACGACGAAGGTGAGCCTGCGGTTGCCGTCGTCGATGTCGCTCGGGTCGAGGCGCAGCAGCAGGTACTTGCCCCTATGGCCGACCGAGGCGAGCACACGGCCCGCAGCCGCCGCAGGCCTGGGATCGAAGGTCTTGAGAGCGGCCGGGTGCAGCGGCTGGAACCGGTCCAGCGAGGCTCCCGCGAACGCGGCCGACAGCCGCTCGGCGTGGGCTGCGACCTCGGGCAGCTCCGGCACCGGCGGCTCGCCCTAGATCAGTCCCAGCGCGGCAACCGTCTCGCGCTCGGCGGCCAGTTCGGCCACCGAGGCGTCGATGCGGTCCCGGGAGAAGCCGTCGATGTCAAGCCCGCCGACGATCTGGTAGGCGCCGCCGGCGCAGGTGGCCGGGAACGACGAGATCAACCCTTCGGGCACGCCGTAGCTGCCGTCGGACGGCACCGCCATCGACACCCAGTCCCCCGGCGGGGTGCCCAGCATCCAGTCGCGCACATGGTCGACGGCCGCGTTGGCCGCGGAGGCTGCCGACGAGGCGCCCCGGGCCTCGATGATGGCCGCGCCCCGCTGCTGCACGGTGGGGATGAAGGCGTCCTCGAGCCAGGCCTGGTCGTCGACGAGCGCCGCCGCGCTGCGCCCGCCGACGGTGCAGTGGAACACGTCGGGGTACTGGGTGGCGGAGTGGTTGCCCCAGATGGTCATCCTGGCGATGTCGCCCACGGTGACGCCGAGGCGGGCCGCCAGCTGGGCCTTGGCCCGGTTGTGGTCGAGGCGGGTCATGGCGGTGAACCGCTCGCGGGGAACGCCGTCGGCGTTGTTCATGGCGATCAGGCAGTTGGTGTTGGCCGGGTTGCCCACCACCAGCACCCGCAGGTCCTCGGCGGCGCGGGCGGCCAGTGCCCTGCCCTGCACGGTGAAGATGGCGCCGTTGGCCTCCAGCAGGTCCTTGCGCTCCATTCCCTTGGTGCGGGGCCGCGAGCCCACCAGCAGGGCGATCTGGGCACCGTCGAAGGCCTCGTCGGGATCGTCGCTGAGCACCATCTGAGACAGCAGGCCGAACGCGCAGTCGTCGAGCTCCATGGCCACGCCCCGCAGGGCGTCCATGGCCGGGGGGATCTCCAGCATCTGCAGGATCACCGGCTGGTCGGGGCCGAGCATCGACCCGGAGGCGATTCGGAACAGCAGGCTGTAGCCGATCTGACCGGCCGCGCCGGTGACAGCCACTCTCACAGGATCGTTCATGCCGCCACCGTACCCGAGGCTTGGTCACATGGTCAGGCGGGGAGCGGTTGCCGCCCCGCTCCGGCCGGCGGCTACCTGAAGCAGACGATCTCGCCCCGATCGTTGATTGCGCAGGCGGAGCCGCCGAGGCCGGCACTGACGTCTGTGTAGGTGCCAGCGGGGATGCTGGTCCGGGTGGTGGCGTCTTCTCCTACGTCCTCAAGGTAGCCCCAGCAGTCGATGCTGCCGTCTGAGCGCAGGCCGCAGGTGTACCAGCCGCCGGCGCTGATGGCGCTGAAGGTTCCGCCGGGCGCGTCGGCCTGGCCGACGTATCCGCCGTCATTGTTGGTGCCCCAGCAGGTGACGGTTCCGTTGGCTCGCAGCCCGCAGGTGTGCAGCGCGCCGGCAGCGACCGCGATGAAGCCGCCCCGGGCGGGCGCGTCGCCCTGGCCGAAGCTGTTGTCGCCCCAGCAGCTGATCGAACCATCGCGGCGCAGCCCGCAGGAGTGCCAGATGCCAGCGTCGACCGCGATGAAGCTGCCGCCGGAAGGCGACGAGGCCTGACCGTGTTCGTTCCGGCCCCAGCAAGTGATCCGGCCGTTCGGCTGGAGCCCGCAGGAGTGGTGGCCGCCGGCGTCGACCGCGCTGAAACTGACCCTGGCGCGCGGCGGGCGGGCCTGTCCGTGGGTATTGGCGCCCCAGCAGGTGGCTGACCCGTCGGGGCGGAGTCCGCAGATGTGATTGTGACCGGCCGAGACGGAGCTGAAGGCACCGTCGAGCAACTCCGCGTGCTCTATGGTCTCGCCGGTCACAGCGTCGTAGTACTCGCCCCAGCATTCGACGGTCCCGTCGAGTTGTAGCGCGCAGTGGTGACCCGCTCCGACCGCCACATCGGTGTACTCATCGGAGCCGGGCTGCGGCACGTCGGCCTGACCGGAGCCCGGCTGCGGCACGTCGGCCTGACCGGAGCCGTTGTCGCCCCAGCACCTGAGGGTGTTGTCGGCCCGCAAACCGCACGAATGCCTCTCGCCTGCCGACACGGCGCTGAACTGGCCGCTGGGCGCGTCAGCCTGACCGGACTCGTTCGCGCCCCAGCAGGTGATCGCGCCGCCGGCGCGCAAACCGCACGAATGCAGGAAGCCTGCCGACACGGCGCTGAACTGGCCGCCGGGCGCGTCAGCCTGACCGAAGTGGTTGTCGCCCCAGCACATGATTGTGCCGTCGGCCCGCAAACCGCACGAATGCCAGCTGCCTGCCGACACGGCGCTGAACTGGCCGCTGGGCGCGTCAGCCTGACCGGAGCCGTTGTCGCCCCAGCACCTGAGGGTGTTGTCGGCCCGCAAACCGCACGAATGCCGATCGCCTGTCGACACGGCGCTGAACTGGCCGCTGGGCGCGTCAGCCTGACCGGACTCGTTCGCGCCCCAGCAGGTGATCGCGCCGCCGGCGCGCAAACCGCACGAATGCAGGAAGCCTGCCGACACGGCGCTGAACTGGCCGCCGGGCGCGTCAGCCTGACCGAGGTAAGTGCCGAAGTTCTCCCCGACGAAGCTGTTGACGTTGCTTCCCCAGCAGGTGATCGCGCCGTCGGCGCGCAGCGCGCACGTATGCAGGAAGCCCGCGGATACGGCACTGAATTGGCCGCTGGGCGCGTCAGCCTGACCGGACGTGTTGTCGCCCCAGCAGGCGATCGCGCCGCCGCCGCGCAGCGCGCACGTATGCAGGAAGCCCGCGGATACGGCGCTGTAGGTGAGGGGTCTCGGGGAAGGGGGATCGATCTTGCCGGTGGCTCGAGCGAGGAATGTGGCCATATGGGCGCGGGTGGTGTCGCGGCTGGGGCAGAAGCGGGAGCCGTCGCCACATCCCCCGGTGATGCCCGACGCGGCTAGCTTGGCAACCTCAGAGGCGTACCAGGCGTCCGCAGCCACATCGGCGAACCCGGGGGCGGGGCCGTCTGGGAGCTCGAACGCCCGCGACAAGAACACCGCCATGTGGGCGCGTGTGACGGTGCGGTCCGGACAGAACCCCGTGCCGTCCCCGCAGCCCTGAGTAACTCCGAGCTCGGCCATGCGCTCAATGAACCGTCCGTGGAATCCTGTGGCGTCCACATCGTCGAAACGGGACTGCGAGATCTCAGGGGGATCCTCGCCGTCGAGGACACGCACCATCCATACCGCCATCGTCTTGCGGTCGATGGGCTCCGAGGGGCAGAACCCCGCGCCGCAGTCAGTCCCTGCGAACACGCCGTCGGCCGCGAGCAGCGCCACAGCTTCGCTGTAGTAGGCGTCCGCGGGCACGTCTCCGTAGCCCAAAGCGCTCTGTTGCGCGTACGCCGCCGGCGTCAGCATCGCCGCCAACAACGGCACCAGCGCGGCCGCCGCCCTCCAGCGGCCTGCACGAAGGCCAGCCCTCACCTGCCGCCGCGGCCACCGGCCGGGATAGTCAGCGCCTAAAGCGCGATAGTCAGCACCTACAGGGGGGGGGTGTAGCGCACGAGTGCCATTAGAGCAGCACACCTTCATTCAGTCAAACTCAAGCAAGCCTGCCGCGGCCGGGCGGTGTCGCATCTCAGGGCATTCGCTCTCCGGCCGATTTGTGAGCAGATATGCCGACCGGAGCGGCTTGGTTGCTCAGAGATCTGGTGGGGCGCGGCGGGTGTTGCCCATCCATGACTGGTGGAGGCGGGTGTAGACGCCGCCCGCAGCCACCAGCTCCGCATGGGTGCCCTGCTCCACCACCTCGCCGTCGTCGAACACCAGGACCAGGTCGGCGCGCTCAGCGGTGCTGAGACGGTGAGCCACCGACACCGTCGTGCGCCCCTGGGCCAGGTGGGTCATCGCCACGGCCAGCGCCTCCTCCGTCTCGGGATCCACCGCGGAGGTGGCCTCGTCGAGCAGTAGCAGGCCCGGGTCGGCGACCTGGGCCCGGGCCAGGGCCACCAGCTGGCGCTCACCCACCGACAGCCGGCCGCCCCGCTGGCCCACCGGGGTGCGCATGCCGGCCAGCAAGCCCTCCAGCCAGGGCCCCAGGCCGAGCGCTTCCACCGCGGCCGCCGCATCAGCCTCGGTGGCATCGGGCCTGCCGTAGCGGATGTTGTCCTCGATGGTGGCCGCGAACAGGAAGCCGTCCTGGGGAACCATACGAATGCCGCGGCGTCGGGCCTCCGGCGCCACGGTCCGTAGATCCACCCCGCCGATCAGCACCTCGCCCGATGCAGGGTCCGCGAGGCGGGCCAGCAGCCGCACGAAGGTGGTCTTTCCCGAACCGGTCGCGCCCACCACGGCCACATCGGCGTCGGGGGGGATGCTCACGTCGATCCCCTGCAGCACGGGACCCCCGGTGCGATACGAGAAGTCCGCGTCGCGCACTTCCACCGCGAGCGGCCCTCCGGGCAGCGTCCGGGCCTCGGACGGTTCCGGCTCGACCACGTCGACGGGCGTGTCCAGCACGCCCATCACCTTCCACCAGGCCGCCAGCGCCGCCTGGGTGTTGTCGAACACCTCCCCGATCTCGGAGATCGGCCTGATCAGCAGGCGCACCAGGAACACGAACGCCACCAGCTCACCGCCGCCGATGGCGAGCTCATCGCTCCACGTCACCCCGGCAACGATGGACGCGGCCAACGCCACCGAGGAGGCCAGATCCACGACCGGCAGCATGAACGCCCACCACTTGAAGGCCGACAGCTGGGCCTCGTACTGGCGGTCCACGGCACCGTCGAGGCGGGCCCGAACGGCGCTGCGGTACCCGTAGGCCCGGATCACCGCCGCCGCCGACACCGTCTCGCTGGTGTGGCCCATGGTCTCGGCCACCCGGTCCCGGACCCGGGAGTGGGCAGCGATCTGGCGGCGCTGTATCCAGCGCAGGAACGGCAGCAGCGGCAGGTGCAGGACCACCACCAGCAGGGTGAGCTGCCAGCTGTAGTAGAGCATCACCGCCAGGGTCGCCAGGATCAGCACCGGGTTGATGGTCCACGACATGGCGCCCCACTGCATGAACAGCGCCATGGCCTCGATGTCGCTGGTCACCCGGGCCACCAGCACGCCCCGGCGCGACTCGGTGTGGGTGGCCAGGCTCAGCCGGTGGATGTGCTCGAACGCTCGGACCCTCAGCCCGAGCAGCACCGACTCCGCCATCTGGACCAGCCGGATCAGCGCGAACCGGCTCGCCGCGGCCACCACCAGCACCGCGCCGAGCGCGGCCAGCGACAGGGCCCACACCACGCCGGGCCGGTACCCGCCGGGGCCGATCACGCCGTGGTCGAGGACGAGTTGCACCATCACCGGCACGATCAGCCTTCCGACCGCGGCGAACAGGCCGACCGCGGCGATGGCCGGCAGTCCCCGGCGCAGGTCGGAACTCATCGCGACGCCGCGGCGCAGCACCTGGAGCGCCTTGACCTCGCCCTCGGCCGACCCGTCCGGGGTCTCGCCGTTTCGTCCTGCCGGAGCCGCGCCCGCCCCGGCGGATGCGTCGCTCAACTGCCTCCGGCCCGGCTCAACCGCGGGGTCGCTCATGGGGCCGCAGCCTGCTCGTAGGCCGAGACCAGCGACCGGTAGTCGTCGAGGGCCAACAGCTCTTCGTGGGTGCCGGTGGCGACGATCCTCCCACCGGCGAGGTACGCCACCCGGTCGGCGAGCTCGATGGTGGAGATCCGGTGCGCCACCACCAGCAGCGTGGTGTCGAGGCCGCCGCGCAGGTTGGCGAGGATCTCGCCCTCCACCACGGGATCGACCGCGCTGGTGGCGTCGTCGAGCATGAGCAGCCGCGGCGAGCGCACCAGGGCTCGGGCCAGGGCCACCCGCTGCCGCTGACCGCCCGAGAGGGTCACGCCCCGCTCCCCCACCACCGTGGCGGCGCCGTCGGGCAGGGCCTCCACGAAGCTGCCGGCTGCCGCGGTTCCCAGCGCGGCGGTCACGTCGGCCGGGCCGAGGCCCCGCTTCATATCGACGTTCTCCACCACCGAGTCGGCGAACAGGAACGCCTCCTGGAACACCAGCGCCACCGCCTCGTGAAGCTCGCCGGTGTCGATGCTGCCGACTTCGGTGCCCGACAGGCGGATCGAGCCCCGCGCCAGGTCATTGAGCCCGGCCACGGTCTCGAGCAGGGTCGACTTGCCCGACCCGGTCGCACCCACCAGGGCAACAGACTCACCCGGTCGCACATGAAGCGACACTCCGTCGAGCACCAGCCGCGAGCCGTACCCCACAGCCAGGTCCTCGATCTCCAGGCCGAGCGGACCCTCCGGCAGCACCCGGGGGGCCACCACCGGCGGCGCCGGGACGGGTCGTTCCAGCACCCGGTCCACCCGCTCCAGTGACACTACCGAGCGGGGCATCTCCTCCAGGAAGAAGCCCACGATGAACAGCGGCAGGGCCAGCAGCGAGAACAGCGTGGCGGCCAGCACCAGGTCGCCGGGCGTGGCCGAGCCCCGTCCCACGAGCCAGGCGCCGACCAGCAGCAGGGCGATGGCGCCCACCGTCGGCAGGGCGTCGATGGCCGGCTCGAACGTGGCCCGCATCCGGCCCACCCGGATGCGCTCGTCGCGCAGCCGCTCCGACGCGGCCCGCATCCGCTCCACCTCCATCGGCTCCCGGCCCAGGGTCTTCACCACGACCGCCCCGTCGAAGCTCTCGTGGGCCACCTCCGACACTTCACCGACCCGGCGCTGCACCTCGGCCGAGGGCGCCTCGACCCGGCGCGTGTAGATCCGGCTGATCACCGCCAGCGCCGGGAACACGACCGCCGCGATTCCTGCCAGCAGCGGGTGGGCGACGAACAGCGCCACCATCGTGACGATCACCAGGACAACCACGCTCACCGCGAACGCCAGGGGCTTGAGAACCATGGTGGCCGTATTGACGTCGGAGTCGGCATGGGCCAGCAGCTCGCCCGGGTCGCGCTCGCGATGGAAGTCCATGGGCAGGTCGATGTAGCGGTGCAGCAGGGCGCGCCGCCAGTCGCGCTGGGTTCGCAGCTCGGCCATGGCCAGGAACCATCGGCGCATCAGCACCGACACGCCGCTGGCTACCGAGACCCCGACTATCAGGACCGCGGCCACCGCCGGGCCGGTCCGGTCGGCCTCGGGAGCGATGATCACATTGTCGGTGATCCAGCCCAGCAGCCAGGCGATTCCCACCGTGGTGGCGACGAATCCGAGCGCACCGACGAGGGCTAGCCCGTGCGAGATCGGGTGGGCCCGCACCGACCGCATTATCAGCCGGTAGCCCCGGCGCGCTAGACCGTCGCTGGCGGCGCGCACGTCGAGCGTCAGCCTTCAGAGACGGTCGATGATGGCCGAGGCGAACTCCGAGCACTTCACCTCGGTGGCACCCTCGGTGAGCCGGGCGAAGTCGTAGGTGACGATCCCGTCGCCGATGGTGGCCTCCACCGCGGCGATGATGTCGTCGGCGGCGTCCTGCCAGCCGAGATGCTCGAACATGAGCGCCCCCGACAGCAGCACCGACGACGGGTTCACCTTGTCCTGGCCGGCGTAGCGGGGGGCGGTGCCGTGGGTGGCCTCGAACACGCCGTGGCCGGTGACGTAGTTGATGTTGGCGCCCGGGGCGATCCCGATGCCGCCCACCTGGGCCGCCAGCGCGTCGGAGATGTAGTCGCCGTTGAGGTTCATGGTGGCGATCACGTCGAACTCGGCCGGACGGGTGAGCACCTGCTGCAGGGCGATGTCGGCGATGGTGTCCTGCACCAGGATCTTGTCGCCCGCGTCGCCGCCGCAGTCCTCCCAGGCCACCGCCACGTCCGCGAACTCCTCGCGCACCAGCTCGTAGCCCCAGCCCCGGAAGGCACCCTCGGTGAACTTCATGATGTTGCCCTTGTGCACCCAGTGGACCCGCTTGCGGCCCCGGCGCAGGGCGTAGTTGAGGGCGGCCCGCTGCAGTCGCTGCGACCCGAACTTCGACACCGGCTTGATGCCGACCCCGGCATCGGCCCGGATCTCCCAGCCGAAGGCGTCGTGGAGCAACTCGATGAGCCGGGCCGCCTCGGGCGAGCCGGAGGGCACCTCCAAACCGGCGTATATGTCCTCGGTGTTCTCCCGGAAGATCACCATGTCGACCAGATGCGGCTCCCGCACCGGGGAGGGCACGCCCTGGAACCACCGCACGGGCCGCAGGCAGACGTACAGGTCCATGATCTGGCGGATGGCCACGTTGAGGCTGCGGAAGCCGCCGCCGACCGGCGTGGTCAGCGGCCCCTTGATGCCGATGAGGTGCTCGTTGAAGGCCGCGATGGTGTCGGCCGGGAGCCAGTCCCCGGTCTCGTTGTAGGCCTTCTCGCCGGCCAGCACCTCGCGCCAGGCGATGCGACGACCGTGCTTGGCCGCGGCCGCGTCCAGAACGGACTTCGCCGCGGGCCAGATGTCGATGCCGATCCCGTCTCCCTCCACGAAGGGGACGATCGGCTCGTCGGGCACAACAAGAGCGTCGCCGGCGCCCAGAGTGATCTTTGCAGGCATGTATACCGAGGCTACCGGCGGCCGGTAATCGCGACTTCAGCCTGCCAGTGCCTGGGCCTCGTCGAAGACGGTTTGCAGGCGCTGGCGGACCTCCTCGGAGAAGCGGCTCATCTGCGGGCGGGTCATGCGGCCCTCGGGGGGGCGGATGGGCGGGCCGGCCACCATCGCGACCCGCACCGGCCGCGGCAGGCGGGTGCCGGTGGCCATGGCCGCCTCGGTGCCGGCGATGCCGACGGGCACGATGACGGCGCCGGTGCGGGACGCGAGGTAGCTCATGCCGTCGAACACGGACTCCACCCGGGGCCCGGTCTGGCGGCCCCCCTCAGGGAACACCACGACCTGCTCGCCCGCCTCCAGCATCCTGACCGCCTCCCGTATGGCCTCCCTGTCGGCCGCGCCCCGGCGCACCGGGAACGCGCCCAGCGCGGAAAGGAACGCCCCGAAGTACCGGTTGGTGAACAGCGACTCCTTGGACAGGGCCCGCAAGCGGCGATGGCCAAGCCCGGCCATCATCGGCGTGTCGAGATTGGACCGGTGCACCGGCGCCACGATCATCGGGCCCTCGATGTCCAGATACTCGCCGCCGCGCCGGCGCACCCGGAAGTACGGGTAGAGCACCACCATGATCGTGCGCCGCACGAAGCGGTAGACCCAGATGGAGCTGCGCATGGCCGCTATGCGCTGGGCTCTCTGCTGAAGGTCCTCCACCGGACTCCCTTCGGCGTGTAGGTGTCGTGCGGATGGTTGTCTACCACTGACGCGCCGGGCCGCTGTGGTGAAGAATGACGAGGCGGCTCAGAGTCGGGAGGCAGGCATGGGAGAGCTAGAGGGCAGGACAGCAGTGGTCACCGGCGCGGGCGAGGGCATCGGCCGGTCCGTGGCCCGGGCCTTCGTGGCCGAGGGAGCCAACGTGCTCGTGGCCGAGATAGACGAGCGCCTCGGCGCCGACGCCGCGGCCGAACTCGGTGACTCCTGCGAGTTCCTGCGCACCGACGTGGGCGATCGGGCCGCGGTCGAAGCGATGGTCGCCCATGCCAACGAGAGGTGGGGATCAGTGGACATCCTGGTCAACAACGCCTGGGGCGGCGGCGAGATCAGCCGGGTGGAGCGCAAGACCGAGGCCGGAATGTCACGGGCTCTGGCGGTGGGTTTCTACGGCCCGTTCTGGGCCATGAGCGCGGCCCTGCCCCTGATGAGGGCCAACGGCTGGGGCCGGGTGATCAACATGTGCTCGCTCAACGGGGTGAACGCGCACATGGGAACGGTCGAGTACAACTCGGCCAAGGAGGCGCTGCGAGCCGCCACCCGCACCGCGGCCAGGGAGTGGGCCGGATGGGGCATAACCGCCAACATCGTGTGCCCGGCCGCCGAGTCGGCCAGCTTCCACCGGGTGATGGGCGCGCATCCCGAGTTGCTGGCCGCGGCCGACGCCGCCAACCCGATGGGCCGCATCGGCGACCCCGACCTGGACGTCGCCCCGGTGGTGGTGTTCCTGGCCTCGGAGGCCAGCCGGTATGTCACCGGCAACACGCTGTTCGTGGACGGCGGGGGCCACATCAACGGCTCGGCCTGGAAGCCCGACCTGGGGGACTGAACCCGTGCTGTCCACCGGCGGCTGGTACCGTCGCCCGCCATGGCCTCCGCAGACGACTTCGTACTGGTCGACCACCCACGCCCCGACATCGCTCTGGTCACGCTCAACCGGCCCGAGCGCATGAACGCCATGGCCTTCGACGTGATGATCCCGCTGGCCGATGCCCTGCGCGGCGTCAACAACGACAACGACGTCCGGGCCGTGGTGATCACCGGCGCCGGCCACGGGTTCTGCTCGGGGGCTGACATGGTGAGCGCAGGCCGGGTGCCCTACATCGAAGGCCTGACGAAGGCGACCATCGCACATCGGGCAGCCGACCGCCTCCACGAGGTGATCGAACTGGTCGGGGACCTCCACCAACCGGTGATCGCGGCCATCAACGGCGCGGCCATCGGCGGCGGGATGTGCCTGGCCCTGGCCTGCGACATCCGCATCGCCTCCACCGCCGCCTACTTCCGGGCCGCGGGCATCAACAACGGCCTCACCGCGTCCGAGCTGGGCCTCAGCTTCACCCTGCCTCGGGCGATCGGCTCGTCCCGGGCCTTCGAGATCATGCTCACCGGACGTGATGTCGATGCCGACGAGGCGGCCCGCATCGGCCTGGTGAGCGAGACGGTGGCGCCCGAGGATCTGCTGGAGCGCTGCTACGAGGTCGGCGCCCGCATCGCGGCCTTGAGCCGGCCCGGCATCGAGCTCACCAAGAGGATGCTGTGGGCCGGCCTGGAGGCGTCCAGCTACGCGGCCCACATGCGCTCGGAGATGAACGCCCAGTTGCTGGTCCGCATGACCACCCGCAACTTCGAGGAAGCCGTCCAGGCCCGCTCCGAGAAGCGCCCCCCAGTCTTCGAGGACTGACCCGCGTTCTGAACGTGGGCCAGCCACACACATCCGGAAACACCCGCGGGCGGCTTTGACAGTCCACGGCCAGGACAGCCGCAAGTTCGCTAGAACAAGAATTAGTTTTAGCCCTACCCACAACGATGGCAACGCTATAACTTGAACCTGCGCCGCAAATCCTCGAATAGGAGACCCGGGCCGTACTCAACTGCTGGACCCCTCCTTGAGTCGCTGGTGCGCTCCAGGGTCAACGCCTCTACTAGCTCGCGCAAGATCACGGAGGCTCTCGGAGCACCGACGTTGAACATGCCGCGCACATCGCTGTTGGTGATCCGACCGTGCTCGGCCACATGCGCAACCACCTTCTCGGCAATCTCGCGCTTGCTGTGACGGCGATTCACCACAGCGGAGGCAAGACCGTCGGAGGCACTCCTCGTCAGCCGATACTGCACATCGGCACGGTTCGAAGACCGGTGGACCGGCTCGATGAACGGGGTCTGAGCTTCGGAGACTCGTCGCAGCGAGGCCGCCGCCGCATCGGCCGTGCGCTGGAACAACGGCGCCATGTCCGCAGACGAGGTGGTGTTGACCTCGCACAGCCGTCTCAACACGAGCAATGCCTCCACGTCGTCGCGCAACGACTCATCCAACGCAGCGGCGAAGCGGGCGAAGGCCGTGACGGCGCTGCCGCCGGCCAGGGTCACCCGAACAAACTCCGCGGTACTATCGAACGACGGCGGCGCCTTTCCTAGACGGAGCATCGACCGGTACATCCGACTGACTCCGGTGCCCAACTCCTCGATCAGCCCGAGACTGCGGAACGCCCGCGCCAGCAGCCGATTCCGGGGCCTCGAAGCGGTCGTGAGGATGTTGTCGACCGTCACGCCGCTCACAAGAGTCCCGCTTGAGGTGACGGCCAACAAGTCGTCGAAGTGCTCGACCTGCACAGGGTCCGGGAGATCGAGCCTCCGATGCACGAAGGCGTTGGCGAGAGCCTCCCGCACGACATCGTCGGGGTACCACTGGAGCTGCAACTGCTGCCCGCTGCGCAGCAGCAGCGGGTCCCAGCGGTTGTGCGCCGCAACGTGCTCGAGAGTGCGGCTGAAGGCTGTCACTAGAGGCAGCATCACACGCTCGCTGGCGTCGACCGGCGATCCGACGCTGGCACGATGCTGGTAGCTGACCACCTCGGTGCTGCTTGCGCCGAGAAGCTGCTCTCCCGCTGTCAGGAGCTCGCCGTCCTCGGACGCCACGCCCATCGCCCTGCACAGCTGATCGACAGGCATCTCAGACCAACGGGACCGCTCATCGGTGAACTGCCGAAGATGCCGCCGGGCCTGAGCAACCGCGGCAGGATCAACCTCGTCCACCGAGCGTCCGCTACGCCCCTCCGACGGATCGCGTCCCGCTCGCTCGTCATGGAGCGCTGCGACTTGATCGGGTGACAGCGGTAGGCATGAACGCCCGATCCGCCTCGTCATCCTGCCGGACAAGGCGTAGACCGCCGCGCCCTCAGGCACTCCGACAAGCACGAGCCTCGTACCTCGATGGCGGTGCTCATCAACAGTGACGGTGAGACCCGGGTTAAGCGTGTCGAAGATGTATCTGCGGATCTCGTGAAGGTCGAGGTCGGTTCCCGAGAACGCGCTGCTTCCGGTCTCGGCGTCTTCCACACCGAGCACTACCGTCCCGCCCTGACTGTTGGCCAGACACATCGCAGCTTCCGCCAAGAGACGGAGCGTCTTCCGATCGCCGCCGCGCTCCGACTTGAAGTCCAGTGTCTCTGATTCAAAGTCGCTTGACCGTGCCTCCCCTCGATCGATTCGATCGAGAGCGTCGGTCACTTCGGCAGAAAGTGGGGTTTTTGCCACAAATTTTAGTGTACAAGCAATCTTGGAGTTAAGCTAAAACTATAGAAACTCAAGCCAGAACTCTCCAAGATGTCATGTCACCGCCAGGTGGCACACCAGCCCGTGTTTCAGAACTCGGGTTGTTTCACCGATACCGAAACGGTCGGCTATCGAGTGGCAGAGTATCGACGCCGTGACCAGGCGGACAACCCCTCGCAGGAGGCTCAACTCCGAGCAACCGGGGCCGTGGCCAGCAAAGAGGCTGATCGCTCAGGCGATTCCGAGGGTGCGGTGGAGGCGTTCTAGGGCGGCCGCGGCGTCGATGCCGTCGTGCCAGGTCTCGTCGACGCCGGCTGGCTCCAGCTCTGAGAGGAGTTCGGCTGGGGTGCCGGGGTCGCAGACCAGGGCCACGAAGGCAGCGCCGGCCTCGGTCAGGGCACTGGCGGTGGCCGCACCCCGCAGGCGATACATGTCGTCGCTCCCGGTGATCACCGCTCCGGTCAGGCCTGACACCGCAAAGTCCGCCGCCGCGGCAATGGGCGAGTCCACGCCGGCCGCGCCCCGGGCCTCGATGCCGCCCGCGGCCAGCAGGTTCTGGGCCCAGGCGGTGCGGACCGAGTGGTCCGCGGCCGGTCCCAGGGCCGCCACCCACGCCGCAGGCCGGTCGCCGGTGGCGGCCTGGTGACGGTCGGCGGCGTCGCGCAGATCCTCGAAGGGCTCGGCCAGGCGCCTGACCGGCAGGCCGGACCCGCTCGCCGCGATGCTGGAACCGGCGTGACCGGCCTGGGCAGGCTCGTCGAGGAGGGGGAACTCGCTCACCCCGACCAGGGGCTCGCTCCGGGACCTCAGCGCTCCCAGGCGGTCCCGCCAGCTCTGCTCGAGCCCGGCAGCCAGCGTGCCATCGCTGATGGTGGCATCGATCCCGCCCGACGCCTCGACTTCCTGCAGAACCCGCCAGCCCTCCGAGGCCAGCTGGTCGGTCAGCGACTCGACGTAGAACGATCCGCCTGCGGGGTCGGCGGCCCGCGCCATGTGCGACTCCTCCAGCAGCAGCAGCTGGGTGTTGCGGGCCAGCCGGCGGCCCAACGAGCCGTCGGCGTCGACCGACCCGGACGCATGGTCGAAGGGCAGCACGGTCACCGCGTCGGCACCGGCGACGCCCGCGGCCAGCGCCGCGGAGGCGCCCCGCAGCAGGTTGACCCACGGATCGCGCCGGCTGTACATGTGGACCGCCGTCACCGCGTGCTGGTACTGCCGGGCCGCCTGGGTGGAGCCGCCGCTGGCGGTGACCACCCGGGCCCACATGATCCGAGCCGCACGCAACCCGGCGATGGTGACGAACACCTCGGCAGTGGCCGCCATCCGGAACCCGATCAGGCCGGCCGCCGCGTCCACCGGGATGCCCACGCCGACCAGCGCTCGCAGGGAGGCGACACCCGTCGCAGTAGCCCAGCCCAAGGCCTGGGCCTCGGTCGCGCCGGCGTCGGCATAGCGAGTCGCATCGACCGTGAAGATGACGACACCGGGCGCAAGGGAGCCGGCCGACGCAGCCCGAGCCGCCCACTCAACAGCTTCGGAACAGCCTGTTCGGCGGCCCGAGCGGGCCCATTCCCCCAGCGGATCGACACCGAGCGAACTGCCGACCGCGGGGCCTGCGCCGTGGCGGGCCGCCAGCCCGAGGAGGGCCTCGGCTGCTTCCAGTTCCGCGTGGGGCGCCAGCGCCACCGGCGTCGACGTCATGTCGACCCCTTCGAGCACCGCCGAGAGCCCGCCGGGGTCGCCGCCCACCGCGACATCGAGCTCTACCGAGGTGACGCCACCCTCCAAGTCCTGAGCAATCTCACCTCGAAGCCTGTCGCGGGCGTCGGCAGTCGTGGCGGTCAGTGTGTGGTGCTGGCGGACGTCCCAGCCCGTCTGGGACCGGCTCGGATCCGTGGTCGCCGCCGAAACGGGCCGGTCCGGGCCGTCGGTGTACAGCGGACGAATCTCGATGCCGTCACGGGTCGTGCTGGCCAACCCGGCCAAGTCCCGGCCCCGCAGCGTCCGCTCGACGAGGGCCAGCCAGTCTTCGGCGCTGGCGGGCGGCCAGGCGTCCGAGGCCATCACATCGTGAAGCGGAGGCTCCGGGCCGCGTGCTCGCCCCACTCACCGTCGCCGCTCCAGGAGATGGAGCCGTCGTCGATCTTGGCCTGGGGGTCGATGCGGCCGCAGGCCAGCATGATGAACGTGGTCGAGTCAGCGGTCAGCACCACGTCCGGCTCGGCCAGCGAGGCCGGATCGACCGCTCTGGCCCGACCGTCCACCACCACCGCGATCTGGCGCTCGACCGGGCCGGTGACGTCGGCTCGCAGGCTCATACCGTCGGGCAGGCCGACCCTCTTCCCCATGATGTAGCCGATCGAGCCCTCCACCTGATCGAGGGTGATCTCGGCGGCCGGCCCGCTGTCGTCGGTGTCGCGCCCCAGCGGGATCGTGCAGTCGCGCACATGGACCCACATGTCGAAGATGCGGATGGCCAGGAAGCCGCCGTAGCTCTGCACCCCGACCGGCGTCCACGAGGGACGCTCGATCTCGTCGTCGCCCAGCGCGGCCAGATCGGACCGGCGGGCGTCGAAGATCTCCGCCACCCGAGCCCCGAACCCAGCCGACGACATGCCGGCGGAGGCGTCGGTCAGCGCCTGCATCTTCTGGAACGGAGGCATGTCGTCGGTGCTGATCTCCCAGCCCGCGATCACGTCCTCCACCCCCACGGCATGGCCGATGGCCTGCCGGACCGTCCAGTCCGGGCACAGCGACTGCGCCGTCCACTCGTCGTCGGAGAGGTCGGCGCAGAGCCCTGAAATCTCCGCGAAGCAGGTCTGAGTGGTGTCGATCAGGTGCCGGCGGGAGTAAGAATGCATGGGCCAAGCATGACGCCGACCGGGCCGCCACCGCAACGTCCAACCGAGAATCAAACATGACCGCCACCGAAGCCCCCGCCGACACTGCCGAGCAGACCCGCATCGCCGAGCAGGCCGTCGACGCCCTGCTGGCCGAGCACGACCCCGCGGAAGAGAGCCTCATCGAGTTCCGGGGCCACCAGTACGACGCCGGGCTGGCCTGGGTGCACCACCCGCAGGGCTTCGGCGGACTCGGCCTGTCCCGCCGGATGCAGCGTGTGGTGGATCGCCGGCTGCGAGCCGGAGGAGCCCAGCCCGCCGACCCGTCCACGTTCTTCCTGATGCTGGTCGGCCCGACGATTCTCACCCACGGCACCGACGAGCAGAAGCGCCGCTACCTGAGACCCATGTTCACCGGGGAGGAGCGCTGGTGCCAGCTGTTCAGCGAGCCCGGCTCCGGATCCGACTTCGCCGGGCTGGGCACCCGGGCCGAGCGCGACGGCGACGAGTGGTTGGTCAACGGCCAGAAGGTGTGGAACACCCTGGCCCATGTGGCCGACCTCGGCATGCTGGTGGCCCGCTCCAACCCCGAGCTGCCCAAGCACAAGGGCCTCACCTACTTCGCGCTCGACATGCATGCGCCCGGCGTGGAGGTCCGGCCGCTGCGCCAGATCACCGGCGAGGCCGAGTTCAACGAGGTGTACATCACCGATGTGCGGGTGCCCGACTCGGCCCGCATCGGAGCGGTCGGCGAGGGCTGGCGGGTGTCGCTCACCACCCTGATGAACGAGCGGACCGCCATCGGCGGCGCGGTGGGCGGCGCCACCACCGCCCAGCAGGGTCCGCTGGGCAACCTGATGGAGGCCTACCGCAGCATGGACCCGGCGGTTCGCACCAAGGCCCACCGCGACGAGGTGATGCAGCTCTGGGTGCGGGGGGAGGCTCTCAGGCTCACCAACGTCCGGGTCGCCCAGAACGCCCGGGCCGGCAACCCTGGTCCCGAGGGCTCGGTCAGCAAGCTGATGCTGGCCGAGTTCAACAAGGAGCTCACCGCCAAGGTGCTCGACCTCGAGGGACCGGCCGCGATGGCGGACTACGACTACGAGTTCCGCCGGCCCACCGCGGTCTCGCTCGACGGCAAGTTCGGCGACACCCACCACGGTTTCCTGCGGGCCCGGGCCAACTCCATCGAGGGCGGCACCAGCGAGATCATGCGCAACATCCTCGGCGAGCAGGTGCTGGGCCTGCCCGGCGAGCCCAGGGTGGACAAGGAGATCCCCTGGCGCGACGTGCCCCGCAACTAGCGCCCCATCCGGGCGACGAACGGAGCAAGACCATGCCTATGCCGACCGATGTGGGGATCGTCGACACGATGATCGGCTTTCCCGCCAAGGACTTCGAGCACTACGAGTTCATCCGCAAGCAGCTCAAGGACGCCGAGTCCGCCGAGTTCGACTTCCCGGTCGAGTACATGTTCAAGGGTGTCCCCAAGGAGAGGTACGGCGCATCCGACCCGGTAGGGCTGACCCTGGGCGAGATGGACGCCTACGGCGTCGAGTGGGGCCTGATCGGCTGCGAGGGCGAGGTCAACCGCAAGGCTCTGGCCGACCATCCCGACCGCTTCGTGGCCACCTGCCAGATCGACGCCAACGACATCATGGGAGCGGTGCGCAAGATCCGCCACTGCAAGGAGACCTACGACATCCGGGCGGTGGGCACTTTCCCGGCCGGGTGCTTCCCCCAGATCCCGATCGACGACGCCAAGTGGTACCCGGTCTACGCCACCTGCTGCGACCTGGACATTCCCGTCTTCGTCTGTGCAGGGGTTCCCGGCCCGCGCCTTCCCATGGACTGCCAGCACGTGGAGCGCATCGACCGGGTGATGTACGACTTCCCGGAGTTGACGCTGGTAACCCGCCACGGTTGCGAGCCGTGGGAGGACCTCGCCGTGAAGCTGATGCTGAAGTGGCCGGGACTGCACTACTCCACCTCGGCGTTCGCGCCCAAGCACTACCCGAAGGCCATCATCGACTACGCCAACACCCGGGGCGCCGGCAAGGTGATGTACGCCGGCTACTTCCCCATGGGCCTGTCACTGCAGCGCATCATGGGCGAGATGCCCGACGTCGGCTTCCGCGACGAGGTCTGGCCCAAGTTCCTGCGCGACAACGCGGCCCGGGTCCTCAAGATCACCTAGCACGGGCACTCTGGAGGCCGCCCGGATGATCACCTTCGACGATGTCCGGAGGCTGGGGCGCCAGTTGCCCGAGGTCACCGAGTCGACCTGGTACGGCACGCCCGGGCTGAAGGTCCGCAACAAGGGGTTCTGCCGCCTGTGGGGCGAGCGCGAACACCGGCGCGACCAGGTTCACGACACCGAGGTGCTGGTGCTGTTCTGCGAGTCGGAGATGAAGCCGGTGCTGCTCGAGAACCATCCCGGAGTGCTCTTCACCGCGCCTCACTACGACGGCTACGGCGCGGTCCTGGTCCGACTCGCCGACGCCGGCATCGACGATGTGGCCGACTGGCTGGAGGAGAGCTACCGGCGGGTCGCCCCGGCCGCGCTCGTCCGCCGGCTCGACGGGAGCTGACCGGCGCGGCAGCGCTGGGCCGCTAGATGCGGCGGTCGTGGCCCTGCCAGTATTCGTCGCGCAGCAGGCGCTTGTAGAGCTTGCCCGTCTCGTCCCGGGGCAGCTCGCTGCGGAAGTCCACCGTGCGGGGGCACTTGACCGAGGCCAGGCTGGCCCGGCAGTAGTCGATCAGCTCGCGCTCGAGGACGGCCGCGGCCCCGTCGCCGTCGGGCATCTCCATGGGCTGGACCACCGCCTTGGGCACCTCGCCCAAGTCGTCGTCGGGCACGCCGATCACAGCCACGTCCAGCACCGCGGGGTGCATGGTCAGCAGGTTCTCGGCCTCCTGGGGGTACACGTTCACCCCGCCCGAGATGATCATGTACGCCTTGCGGTCGGTGAGGTACAGGAAGCCGTCGGAATCGACCCGGCCGACGTCGCCGATGGTCGACCAGCCGTTGGGCAGCCGCGAGTTGCGGGTCTTCTCGTCGTCGAGGTGGTACTCGAAGGTGTTCCCCTGGCCGAAGTAGATGGCACCCTCCTCCCCGACCGGCACCTCGGTGCCGGTGGCCTCGTCCACGATGTGGACCTCGCCGTTGATCGGGACCCCCACCGTGCCCTCATGGGCCAGCCACTGCTCGCTGTCGCAGAAGGTGGCCCCGTTGCCCTCGGTGCCCGCGTAGTACTCGCTGATGATCGGCCCCAGCCACTCGATCATCCGGCGCTTGGCCTCCACCGGGCAGGGCGCGGCCGCGTGCAGCACGCTGGCCAGCGACGACAGGTCGTAGCGCAGCCGCCGCTCGTCGGGCAGCTTCAGCATCCGCACGAACATGGTCGGCACCACCTGGGTGTGGGTCACCGAGTAGCGCTCGATCGCGGCCAGGAACTGCTCGGCGTCGAAGCGCTCCATGATCACCGCGGTGGAGCCGATGACGTGGTTGGCCATGGTGAAGCGCAGCGGCGCGCCGTGGTACAGGGGCGCGGGCGACAGGTAGACGGACTCGTCGGACATGCCGATCAGCAGCACGCACATCATGGCCACCAACGACTCCACCTCCCCGATGGGCACCGCCTCGTACGCGCTGAGCACCCCCTTGGGGCGCCCGGTGGTGCCCGAGCTGTAGAGCATGTCGGTGCCGGCCACCCGGCCCTCCAACGGCTCCGGTGATGCCGCGGCCAGAGCCTGCTCGTAGCTGCCGTACCCGTCGATGACATCGTCCATCATCAGCCGCAGCTCGACCCCGTCCGTCCGGTCGACCAGCTCGGCCGCCTGAGCGGACTTGTACTGCGAGGTGATGAAGACCCGAGCGCCGCTGTTGTCGACGATGTAGGCGATCTCGTCGGTGGTGAGGCGGCTGCTGATGGGCGTGTAGATCAGCCCGGCGTAGTGGGCTCCCCACATCAGCGACAGGAAGTTGCGGTGGTTCTCCAGGCACCAGGCCACATGGTCGCCCGGGGCCAGCCCGGCCTCCCGGAACAGGCGCGACACCCGGTTGGCTTCGGCGTCGAGCTGACCGTAGGTGATCGTCTCTCCCGATCCGGCCATGATGACAGCCGGTTTGTCGGGATTGGCGGCGGCGTGTGCTCCGGGGTACATCGGCCCAGACGCTAGCCGTCCGGCCACACCATGATCAGCGGCTCACGGACCCGGCTAGACGGCGTAGCCGCCGTCGACGGCCAGGTGCTGGCCGCTGATGTAGCCGGCTCGGTCAGAGGCCAGGAAGCACACTGCTTCGGCTATGTCGGCCGCGGTCCCGAAGCTTCTCAGCGGAATGTTGGCCCGGGCCGCTTCCAGAGCCCGTTCGTCGAGATCGCCGGAGGCCATGAGTCGCTGGGCCATGCCGTCGGTGAGCATCCCCGGTCTCACGCTGTTGGCCCGAACCCCGAAGCGTCCCTCCTCCGCGGCCAGACCCCGCACGGCCGCCTCGACCGCGGCCTTGGGGACGGTGCTGAGGCCGTCGCGCACCGGGAACCGTCCGGTGCCGGCCGAAGTCACCGCCACGATGCTGCCTCGGGCCTCTCGCAGATGCGGCAGGGCGGCGCGGGCCGCCGCGAAGAAGCCGGCCGCGTCGGCGTCGAGCTGGGACCGCATCTCGGTCGGCTCGACGCGGCTCATGTGGATCTGCGGGACGTGGGGACCGGCCGCGTAGACGAGGGTGTGCAGCCCTCCCGCCGCGGCCGCCAACTCCTCCACGGCCTCGACCACCGAGGAGTCGTTGCTGAGGTCGGCAACCGCCGTCCAGCACCGCCTGCCGCGCCGATCCACCTGTTCGGCGGTGGTCGCGGCCGCGTCGGCGTTGCTGCGGTAGGTGAAGGCCACATCGCTGCCGCGGGCGGCCAACTCCGCGGCGATCGCCGAGCCGAGCCCGCCGCTTCCCCCGATCACCAGCGCTGCGCCCGGCCGGTCAGCGAAGTCCTTGCTCAGGTCGAGCCCGCTCACCGTCTCAGCCTGCCCGCCGGCAGCGGCCCCTACAACCGCGAGCCCCGGCCTGACCGCGAACTGGCAGCCCAGAAGGTCAAAACGGCCCCCTCCGCTGCCGATTCCGAAGGCCGCGCCCGGTTCAGCCTGATCGAAGGTGGCGGGTCAGGTACTCGACGGGCCGGTCCGGCAGGGACCTGACCGCCTCCGGGATGGCGGGGTCGAGCCGGCCTTCGACGAGCACCCGGAACTTGCACTCGATCTCGTCGTCACTCAGCGGGTCGTGCATCGATCCCTTCTGGCCGTGGACGGTGCGCTCCAGCACCTCACCCTCAGTCAGCGTGATCTGCACCCGGGCGCCCTGCTTCCAGGCGTAGGTGGCGTCGAAGACGGGATCGGGAACGGTGGTAGCCACCCTCGCCTGCAACGCCGCCAGCGCCGGGTCGGCGATGCGGTCGGGACGGTAGGTGGCGGGATCGGCCGGGTCGGACAGCACTGCGGCCGCAATGTTGAAGCGGGCCGAGTACTGGGCCGCCATCACCGACTCGGTGCCGTCCATGTCGTTGAACTCTGCCGCCTTGGTCGTGCCGTGCACCACGATGCCCTCGATCTGGCCCGCGGTGATGCCGTGTTCCGCTACGAGCTCGGCGGTGGCCTGGATCATGGGGTGCACATCGCTGCAAGCCGCGTAGGGCTTAATGGTGATCTCGTCGATAATCCAGCGCTCCCCGAGCCGAGCCGTCAAGAGGTCCGGACGGGGATCGCTGGAGAAGACCCGGCTGAACCCGTACGTGCCTGCCAACCCGTCCCGCGCCCCCTCGAAGCCGTCAGCAGCCAGAGAGGCCGCCATCGTCCCGCCCTCGGCCGCCCGGCCCGCGTGGATGCGCTTAGCCATGCCACCCGAGGACGCGAACTCCATCGTCCCCGAAGCCAGCGACGCGGCGATGCCGAAGGCGTGGTTGAGGCCGTCGGCGTCCAGCCCCCGAAGGTGGGCGGCCGTCGCTGCCGCCCCGAACACCCCTGACATCGACGTCGGATGGAACCCGGCCAGCATGTGCGAGACCGGCCCCACCGACAGCCCGGCCCGGCCCATGGCCTCGTACCCGACGACCACCGATTCCAGGAAGGCCAGACCGGATGCATCGAGTTCCTCGGCCACCGCCAGAGCAGCGGGCACGACTACCGCGCCGGGATGGCTGACCGCCTCCTCGTGGACGTCGTCGAGCTCGAAGGCGTGGGCGGCAGCGCCATTGGCCAGGGCAGCCATGGCCGGCGAGGCCCGGTCCGGCCACCCGACGATCGTGCAGCGTCCGCCGGTGCCGGTGGCCAGGGCGTGGCGGGCCACGGCCTGCGACCACGGCTGCATAGCGCCGAAGGCGATCGCGCCGAGGGTGTCGATCACGCAGTTGGCCGCCGTGGCGATGTGGGCAGGGCCGATCCTGCCGTGCAGCCCGCTGAGGAACTCAGCCAGCTCCGCAGACCGCGAGCCGGTGACAGCCTCCGGCCGGCCAGCACCGGGCCGCCCCGGCATCACCCCGCGCCGCCCAGCGACGCCGACCGGCCGCGCCACACGGAACCGGGACCGGGCCGCCCCGGCATCACCCCGCGCCGCCCAGCGACGCCGACCGGCCGCGCCACACGGAACCGGGACCGGGCCGCCCCGGCATCACCGGGCGTCGCCCAGCGACTCCAGCAGCAGATCCTGGAGGTGGCGTACGGAGTTCTCGCTGTGAACACCGCACACCCCGCTGGGATCCTCGATCAGAGGCCCGGGCGTGTAGCCGCGGCTGGCGACGCCGCGCTGCACCGACTCGACGATCCCGAAGTCCTCGGCGACGGTGTTCTCCCAGTCGTCGGAGACGAGCCGCGACTGGGCCTCGGTCAGATCGGCCGTGTCGAACCACCACTCTCGGATCAGCAGCGTGCGATCCACCGCCAGCGGCACCCAGCGGAAGGTGTTGACGACCTGGCCGGGGTAGCACTGGATGGCCGACACCGGCCACACGAAGTACGCCTCGTACCCGTCTCCGGCCCCGCCGCCGTTGCCGGCCCGCGTTCCCGCGACAGGCCCCTCGACGGCCCCGGCAACCTCGGCGCTCGCCGTGCGGGTGCCGTCGCCGCCAGCGTCGGCACCGGTCCAGGCGGGCGACTGGCTGGGCCGCTCGGCGGCGTGGCGGATCACCGAGCCGCCCGAGGCGATCCGGTAGCTGCCGGGGGCCACCACGCCGGACGTGAACCACTTGTGGACGTTGGGGCAGTGGTAGCACTCGTTGTAGTTCTCCACCACCACCTTCCAGTTGGCCTGCATCTCGTGGGTGAGCCGGGCCGACAGCACCCGCCGGGGCGCATCCGGCACCCGGACGAGCAGGCCGTCCTGTACTCCGGGCGCAGTCTCGGCCAGGCCGGCCGCGTCGGCCGACAGGTTGACGAAGAGGAACCCGGCCAGGGTCTCGAGGCGCACACTCGGGACGCACACGTCGCCCACATCCTCGCCGCGGGCGTGCAGCAGCCGCCCGTCGAGTCCGTAGGTCCAAGCGTGGTAGGGGCAGGTGATCCGGTCGAGACGGGCCGTCTCGGTCGTCACCAGCTCGTGGCCGCGGTGCTGGCACACGTTGAACATGGCCCGGAGCCGTCCGGCGTCGTTGGCCACCAGCACGCTCTCATCGCCGACGCGTGCCGTGATCACCATCCCCGGCTCGGCCACCTCCGACGCGTGGCCCACCATCACCCAGCTCCGAGCGAACACCCGGTCCATCTCCGCGGCGAAGACTCCGCCGTCGGTGTAGTACCGGGCCGCCAGCCCGGTCCGGTGGGCGGTCACGGCAGGTCCGCCAGGGCGTCCACGAGGCGGTCCATCCGCTCGGGCAGGTTGGCGTCGCACCGCAGGAACCGCCCGTCCAGCCCCCGGAACGACACCGAGCCGTCCTTCACGATCACTCCCCGCTCCAATAGACCCTCGAACACCTCGGTCGAGTCGGTTGCCGGGTCGAGGATCTCCACCAGGAAGAAGTTGGACCGGCTGCCGGGCACCATCCGGAACCGGTCGAGCTCCTCGAAGCGGGCCTGGGCGTGGGCCCGCCCCCTGGAGATGACGGCCACCGTCGCGTCGAGGTGGTCCTTGTCGTCGAGGGCCGCGGCCGCCCCGGCGGTCTGGAGCACCCCCATGTTCCAGGTCGGCTTCACCGCCAGGCAGGCGTCGACCACCGGCTTCGGCCCGACACCGAAGCCGACTCGCAGGCCGGCGAGGCCGAACGCCTTGGAGAAGGTGCGCAGCACCACCAGATTGGCGTACTCGTCGGCGAGGTGGAGGTAACCGTCGGAGCCCGAGTAGTGCACGTAGGCCTCGTCGAGCACCACCAGAGCGGTTGGCGCGGCTTCGACGATGCGCCGGACATCGCTCTCGGTCATCCACGTGCCCGAGGGGCTGTGCGGGTTGGTGACGAACACGATCCGGGTGTCGGCGCCGATGGCGCCGATGTAGGTCTCGACATCCACCGACATGGTTCTCCGGTCGGTGGCGGAGCGCACCAGTACCGGGATCCGGCCTTCGGCCTCGGCGAACAGGTGGTAGATGGGAAAGCACGGGCCGGGCATCTGGATGCGCCCGCCCGGCTCGCAGAGCGCCCGGACGAGCCACGAGATGATCTCGGTCTCTCCCGCACCGCACATGATCCTCTCGGGCTCGAAGCCGTAGCGGAGCGAGATCCTCTCCCGCAGCGCCTCTGCGGTCCACGACGGGTACAGGTGGAGGTCGTCCAGCCGCTCGCGGACAGCCTGCACCGCCAGCGGCGATGCGCCCAGGGGATTCTCGGCCGAGCCGAGCTTGGCGATGTCGGCGGGACGCAAGCCGTAGCGGGCGGCCACGTAGTCGGCGGGAAGACCGGGCACATAGAACTCCGGATCGGCCAGACCCGGATGCGAGAGGCGCATCTCGACCTCCTGTGTCCTGCTGTTGCCGCCGCCGAATCGGCTTGCGCTGGTTGCCGTATTGTGCCCCATCCGCGGCGATATCGTCGCGCTCCGGCGCCCGCCGGGGCGGATTTGTTGAGAGAGGGGCAAGGTGGCTGAAGGATCCGTTGAGCCCGGTGGAGCCGGTCGTGCCAGTGCCAGGCTGCCGGACTCGGCTCGAGTCGTGATCATCGGCGGCGGGATCTGCGGCGCCAGCGCGCTGTATCACCTCGCCCACGAGGGTTGGACGGACACCCTGCTGGTCGAGAAGGCCGAGCTGACGTCAGGCTCGACCTGGCACGCCGCGGGCCAGGTCACCCACTCGGTGTCGAGCTATGTGCTGGCCGACTTCCGCCGCTACGCCTGCGAGTTGTACGCCTCGCTGGAGGCCGAGAGCGGGGTGGCCACCTCCTGGCACCGCAGCGGCAGCCTCCGGGTGGCCTACAGCGCCGAGGAGGTGGACTGGCTGAGAGCCCAGCTCGGCCCGGCCACCTACGTGGGCAACGCCATGGAGTGGGCCGACCCGGTCCGGATCTCCGAGCTGCACCCCTTCTACGCGACCGACGGGATGCTGGGCGCGGTCCACACCCCCGACGACGGCCATGTCGACCCCGCCGGGGCGGCCAACGCCATGGTGCGGGCCGCCCGGAACCTGGGCGCGGCGGTCAGCCGCCGCAACCGGGTGCTGGGCATCCGGCGGAGGAGCGACGGCAGCTTCGACGTGGACACCGAACGGGGCAGGGTGCGGACCGAGCACGTCGTGAACGCGGCGGGCTGCTACGCCCACCGGGTGGCCCGGATGGTGGGGCTCGACGTGCCCATCGCCAACGTGCTCCACACCTACCTGCTGACCGAGCCGGTGCCCGAGTTCGCGGACCTCGACCGGGAGCTGCCGGTGGTGCGAGACGACTACGTGTCGGGCTACCTGCGCCAGGAGCAGCAGTCGGGCCTCATCGGCATCTACGAGCAGACCGGCGCCGAGGCCGTGTGGCACGACGGCGACGGGCCGGACTGGTCGCTGGAGAACCCTCTGTTCGACGCCGACTTCGACCGGGTCGGCCCGTGGCTGGCCCGGGCCTTCGAGCGGATGCCGGTGCTCGAGCCGCTGGGGATCAAACAGGTGATCTGCGGTGCCATCTCCTACCCGCCCGACGGCGAGCCCCTCCTGGGTCCGTCGGGGGTGCCCAACTTCTGGCAGATGGCCGGCGTGCAGGTCGGGATCGCCGACGGTCCGGGACTGGGCCGGGAACTGGCCCGCTGGATGGTGCACGGTACCACCGGGGTGAGCGTGCGGGCCTACGACGCCCGCCGGCTGGGCTACATCGACCGTGCCGATGTCATGTCCTACGGCCGCACGAAGGGAACCGAGGACCACCAGTACCGCCACCAGACACCGCTGCCCGGCCTGGAGCGGCCGGCCGGGCGCCCCTACCGCAGCACTCCCCTCTACAGGCGCCTGCACGGCAAGGGAGCGGTGTTCACCCAGATCTACGGCTGGGAGCGGCCCAAGTGGTTCCCGGCCGCGGCCGGGCTGCCGCAGCAGGACATGGTCTCGTTCCGGCACACCGGCTGGTTCGACACGGTGGCCGAGGAGTGCCGGGCCGTGCGGGAGCGGGTCGGGATCCTCGACGCCACCGCGTTCGCCAAGTTCGACCTGATCGGCCCCGACGCGGCCGCAGTGCTCGACCACCTCACCACCAACACCGTGCCCGACCCCGGGCGCATCGGCCTCACCTACCTGCTGACACCGCAGGGCCGGATCGAGAGCGAGCTGACCGTCAGCCGTCTGGCCGACGACCACCTCTACCTGGTCTCGGCCGCAGCCGGCGAGGGCAAGGACCGGGAGTTCTTCGAGACGCACTGGCCCGACGGCGCCGCAGCCGAGCTCGTGACCCGGTCGACCGAGCTGGGCGTGCTCAACGTGACCGGGCCCGCGGCCCGGCACCTGCTGGCCCGCCTGACGGGCGCCGATCTCAGCAACGAGTCCTTCGGATGGCTGCGAGCCAGGATCATCGACGTGGCCGGCGTGGCGGGCGTGCGGGCCCTGCGGGTGGGATTCACCGGCGAGCTGGGATGGGAGCTGCACCTGCCCGTCGAGGACCTCGCCACCGTCTACGACGCCCTGTGGGAGACGGGAGAGCCCTTGGGAGTGGCCGACGCCGGCAACCATGCCCTCGACTCGCTGCGCATGGAGAAGCGCTACTGCACCAGCCGCGAACTCACCCACGACGTGAACCCCGACGAGGCCGGACTGCACCGTTTCGTGAAGACCGGCAAGGGCGGCTTCGTGGGCCGCGATGCGCTGCTGGCCCGCCGGGCCCGGGCCGCCTCGGGGGAGGAGCCCTACCGCTGGCGGCTCGCTTACCTGGCCGTCGAAGCCGACCATGCCGACGTTCACGCGGCCGACGGCGTCTACGCGGGCGGGCAGGCCGTGGGGCTGGCGACCTCGGGCGCCTACGGGTTCCACAGCCGCCAGAGCCTTGCCTTCGCCTACCTGGCCCCCGAGCACGCCGAGCCCGGCACCGCCCTGGAGGTGCGGGTGGTGGGCGAGCTGTGCCGTGCCCGGGTGCTGGGCAAGGCCGTGCACGATCCGACCAACACGCGACTGCGTGCCTAGCCATCCGGAGGTGCGAGCATGATCCCGATCCTCGTGCTTTGGGCGGTGCCCCGATCGACGTCAACCGCCTTCGAGCGGATGATGAGCCAGCGGGGTGACCATGAGTGCGTTCACGAGCCCTTCGGGGAGGTTTGGTACTCGATCGGCAACGACACCCGCCCGCCTGAAAGCCACATCCAGTACCGGCCCGAGCTCAGCTACGAGGCGGTATGGGAGGATCTGGTGGCGGCGGCCCGGCGGGGGTACGAGGCCTGCCTGCCCCACTACCACGCCATGCACTCCCACCGGCTCGTGCCATGAGCGCCGACCATGCCGACCGTGCCCGACTCTGAGCTGCCCGCGGTGATGCGGGCCGCGCTGCTGCTGGGCACCGGCGGACCCGAGATGGTGGAGGTGCGCGATGACGTGGGTGTGCCCCGCCCCGGCCCGGGCGACGTGCTGGTGCAGGTGGCCGCCTGCGGCATGAACAACACCGACATCAATACGAGGGTCGGCTGGTACAGCCGGGCGGTCACCTCGGCCACGGGCTCGGAGGGGTTCTCCGAGGCGGACCCCGACGACTCGGGCTGGGGCCGCAGCGGCCTGTCCTTCCCCCGGATCCAGGGCGCCGACATCGCGGGTGTCGTGGTCTCGGCCGGCGAGGGCGCCGACGCCGGCCTCCTGGGGCACCGGGTGCTGATCGACCCGTGGCTGAGGGACCGGGACCGCCCCGGCGACCGCGAGCTCGCCGGCTACCTGGGAAGCGAGCGGGACGGCGGCTTCGCGGAGTACTGCACGGTTCCCGGCGAGAACGTCTACCCGGTGTCGACCGAGCTCTCCGACATCGAGCTGGCCAGCTTCGCCTGCTCGTGGTCGACGGCGGAGCACATGCTCCAGCGGTCCGGGCTGGGCCCGGGCGCGACGATCGCGGTCCCGGGCGCCTCGGGCGGTGTGGGCAGCGCGCTGGTACAGCTCGCCAAGCGGCACGGGGCCCGGGTGGTCGCCGTCGCCGGGCAGTCCAAGCTGGCCGCGGTCAGCGATCTCGGCGCGGATGCGGTGGTGGCCCGGGAGTCTTCCGATGTGGTCGCAGCCGCGATCGAAGCCAACGGCGGCACCTTCGACGTGGTCGCCGACATCGTCGGGGGCGACAGCTTCGGCGGCTGGCTCGAGGGCCTCAACCGGGGCGGCTGCTACGTGACCTCGGGGGCCATCGCGGGACCCATCGTGGAGCTGGACCTGCGCACGCTCTACCTGAAGGACCTGCAGCTACACGGCGCCACCGTCTACGAGCCCGCGGTCTTCGCTGATCTGGTCGGCTACATAGAGCGGGGCGAGGTCCGGCCCGTGGTGGGCGGCACGTATCCCTTGGAGGAGATCCACACTGCTCAGGCGGCCTTCGCGGCCAAGCGTCACGTCGGCAGCCTGGTCATCAGCCTGGCCGCTCCAGGCCGCTAGCCGCCGCGGGCGTGGTCTCGAGCCTTGGCGATGAAGGTGGCTGCCTGGCCCCTCGTGACCAGTTCGTCGGGGCAGTACTGATCGGGTCCGGCCCCGCAGCCCTCGCTGATGCCGGCCGCGGCGATGGCGTCGATGCCGGCCGCGTGCGGGCTCTGCGGGTCGACGTCGACGAACCCGGCACCGGTGTCCGACTCCAGGTTGAAGGCCCGAGCGAGCACGGTTGCCATCCGGGCCCTGGACACGGGCGCCTGGGGGCAGAACCGGGCCGGCTCGGCCGAGCAGCCGGACACTATGCCCAGTTCGGCGAGACGCTCGGCGTGCGCGGCCCACAGCAGGCCGGGGTGCACATCCTCGAACCGGTTGAAGCCGAGCGGCTCGGGATCGCCGCCGTCGAGCACGCGCACGAGCCAGACGGCGATCACCCAGCGCTCGATCAAGAGACCGGGGCAGATCAGGTCGAGCCCGCACTCGGTATCGTCCAGGACCCCGTCGGCGGCCAGCCGGCTCAGGTTCCAACCGTGGACCGAGCCCGACGCGTCCAGGTCCCAGAAGAAGTTGTCGGGCGAGTCGCCCCGCTGCCGGTCATCGCCGTGGATCGTCAACCCGGCCACGATCAGGTCGCGCAGCGGCGCGAAGTCCCTGATGAGGTTGCCGGTCACGTACAGGTCCCTGAGGCCACCCATGTTCGCCAGCGGCGAGACATCGCCGACAAAGTTGTTGTCGAGCCGGATCTCGATCAGCCGGACCAAGGGGGCCAGAGCCGACAGGTCCGTGATCGTGTTGTTCCTCAGGTCCAGCTTCTCCAGCGCCCGCAGCCCGGCCAGGTCGGACAGGTCCGGACCCCGCAGGCCCATGTTCGTCAGCCCCAGCTCGGTCAGGCCGGGGAGTCCGGACAGCTGGGACAGGTCCGAGATCTGGTTGTCGCTCACATACAGCTTCCGCAGACCCGTTCTCGACGACACCGGGACCGGCTCGGCCAAGGGATTGCCGGCCAGCCTGAGGTCGGTGAGGAACCGGGGCAGCTGCACGAGGGTCGTGATCTGGTTCTGGTAGGCGGGGTCGGGGGTACTCCCTGCCGAAGTCGAACCGTTGTCGAGCCACAGGACGCCCAGGTGGGTCACGGGACTCAAGTCCACCGAGGTGAGCTGGTTGTCGCTCAAGTAGAGCTGGCGGAGGTTGGCCAGTCCCGACAGGTCGATCGACGGCAGGCGGTTGGTTCTCAGATTGAGCGAGATGAGGGTGTCGCCGATGTCTCGCAACCCGTCGATCTGGGTGATGCGGTTCCCTCTCAGCCACAGCCTCTGGATGCTGTCCAGTCCGGTCACATCGACCGAGGTGAGCTTGTTGTCGTTGAGGAAGGCCCGCTCCAGCCGCGAGAAGTTGGCCAGGTCGATGGCCGAGATGTCGGTCCCGTAGAGGTGGAGTCTCCGGAGGTCGGTCAAGGACGTGAAGCCCTCGAGATCGGACGTGTTCGAGATCGGGTTGTCGTTGAGATGAAGGTAGTGGAGGTGCTCCGCGCCCCGCAGATCGATCGAGGTCAGCTGGTTGTGCCCGAGCCGCAGACTCCAAACCTGGCGCGGGAGGTCCGCAAGCCCGGTGACACTCGTCAACTGGTTGCGGTCAAGCCGCAGGCTCACATAGTTGGCGTGGGACGCGCCGTCGGGCCGATCTCGTAGGGCAGTCAGGCCCGAGACGTCGACAGACGTCAGGCGGTTGTTGTGGAGCCACAGCGCGAACAGCTTGCTGCTGCGAGCGTCCTCCCCAACCCCGGTCCTCTGACCGGAGAGATCGATGGTCGTCAGGTCGTTGTCGCTGAGATCAACGAACCTCAGATCCGCCATTGCGGTCAGGTCGATCTCGGTGACGTCGTTGCTGTGCAAGGAGAGCACCTGCATGCGCGCCAGACCCGCGAGGCTCGACGCATCCGAGATGCTGTTGCCCTGCAGGTACAGCGCACGGAGGTTGACGGCGTGCTGCAGGCCGTCGAGTTGCGTGATGCCCGCGTAGCTGGCGTCCAGGATGCCCACCAGCGCCATATCGCCCTCGGTGATCGCCTCGCCGGGCTGCTTGCCTAGGGCGCTCTCGATGGCGCCCCGTAGGCCTGCGTCGGGTATCGAGACCGCGGCGGGCTGGGCGGCCGCTCCCGGCGCCAGCGAGGTCGCGAGGACCGCCAGCGCGACCGACGTAACCGCGATCCGGGCGGCGACGCTCCGCCGAAGCAGATGCAGCAGATGCAGCACGAGCGCGCGTCCACGGGTGTGGCCCATTCAGACTTCCTTGGAGGGCGAGCGAATGGGCGAGCCTACCCGGATCGCTGCTAGCGAATGAGTCCGCCCTGTCAGCGGACTCGGCGCATGGCGTCGAGGGCGCGCTCTTCCGCGACGCGCTTGCGGCCCACGATCGGCGTGGTGGGAGCGAATCCGGCCTCGGCCCGCTCCGACTCGCTCTCGCCTCCCCAGAAGCCGAGTTCGCGGTTCCTGCGGGCGTAGTCCCGGCACGCGATCAGTACTACGCACTGATCGCAGATCGACCGGGCCCGAGCCTCGCGGCGGACCCTGGCCTCGGGCCGCTCGGCAAACGGAGCGAAGAACAGGTCGCTCTCGCCCGCACAGCGGCCCTGCTCCATCCAGGCCGTGGAGCCCACCGGAGCTACGGCCGCCTCGTACACCTCAAGCATCGGTATACAACCTAGCATCGGTATACAATTGTGCAAGGCGAACGTTTGCTTTCGGAAAAATAGCAGGTCAGAGCCTAGTTATTGGTGCGTCCTATATTTCACAAACTGCGATCTTGAATAACTCAGACAATTCTGAGCCATGTCCCATCTAGCTCCCGCTCGCGACCACGCCGGCGTCGTGCAGCCGACCGATCTCACCTGCCGAGAGTCCCAGCCATCCGGACAGCACCTCGTCGGTGTGCTGCCCCAGCTCGGGAGCCACCGTGGTGTCGCCGAGCGAGTCCGGCCCCTGCCCAGCGCCGGTTGGGAAGGCCAGCGGCGATCCCGGCACCAGGTAGGGCCCGATACCGGGCTGGTCCACCTCACGGAACAACCCGGCCGCCGCCGAGCAGCGGGGGTCGTTCCCTACGAGGTCCGTGAAAGTCTGGTACGGACCCCAGCAGACTCCCAGCGCGTCCAGACACTCGGCGGCCTCGGCGAAGGGCCGCCCGCCGGCCCATTCCTGCATTACCGCCTTGATCTCGTGGCGGGCCTCGAACCGGTCGCCCTCGTCGGTGAAGTCGAGGCCCCGGGCCGAGGCGATCTCAGCCACCGCGGCCTCGCTCCCGGTGGCCTCCAGTAGCGATGCCCACTGCCGGGCGCTGATGCCCACCGCGTACAGGCGACGGTCGTCGGCGGTGGACAGCTCCACACCGAATGCGCCGTAGAGGTCGTTGCCGCAGCGGGGCCGGATCGCGCCGTTGACCTGGACCTCGGCGACGTAACCCAGCGCGGCGGTGGCAGCCAGGGCCACGTCGCTCAATGCCAGCGTCATCACCGACCCCTCTCCCGTGAGCAGCCGGCGCCGCTCCGCGGCCAGGATCCCGACGGCAGCGGTCTGTCCGCACAGCAGATCCCACGCCGGCAGCACGCTGTTGATCGGACCGTCGAGGTCGGCGGGGCCGGTCACCATGGGGAACCCGATCGCGGCGTTGACGGTGTAGTCCACCGCGGTGGTCCCGTCGCGGTTGCCGGTGACGGCGACCATCACCAGATCGGGTCGCCGGGCGGTCAGCCTGTCGGGCGCCAGCCAGCCACGGGCCGGGAAGTTGGTGAGAAGGGTGCCGGCAACGCCGATCAGCTCGGTCAGCAGCTCGTGGGCGGCCGGATCGCGCAGGTTGACGGCCAGGGACTTCTTGCCCTTGTTCAGCCCGGCCCAGTACAGCGAGCGGCCCTCGGCGGTGAGCGGCCACCGTCCGTGGTCGATGCCCCCGCCGATCCGGTCGAAGCGCACCACCTCGGCTCCCAGCTGAGCCAGCGCCATTCCCCCCGATGGCGCGGCCACGAACGCCGAGCCTTCGACGACTCGCAGGCCGTCGAGCACCCCTTCGCCGGTCACACCCCGAACCTAGAGGCCGAGCGGGTAGGCGGGACAATGTGGCCCATACGGGCGAGGCCGTGGCCCGAGCGGCCCGTGAGCGCAGCGAACAAGAGCGGGAAAGACCCCGTTGTAAGGCGAGGGGGCTTGCACCTACCCGCGCACCTTCCTAGCCATGCCGCGCCATCGAGCGGCGCGGGCACAATGGCGGCGTGATTGCGAGCGTGCCGTGCATGCTGATGCGCGGCGGGACCTCCAAGGGCGCCTACTTCCGTAGCCTGGACCTGCCCGACGATCCCGCCCAGCGCGATGACCTCATCCTGCGCATCGTCGGCTCGCCGGACCCCCGCCAGATCGACGGCATCGGCGGAGCTCACGTGCTCACCACCAAGGTGGCTGTCATAGGTCGGCCATCCGGCCACGGTGCCGATGTCGATTACCTGTTCCTCCAGCCCTCGGTGGACGAGCCCCTCATCAGCGACGCCCAGAATTGCGGCAACATGCTGGCCGGGGTGGGGCCGTTCGCGGTAGAGAGAGGCATGGTCACTCCCACCGGAGCCGAAGCGAGCGTGCGAATCCACATGGTGAACACCGGGTCGGTGGCGACCGCGACGTTCCCTATGCGAGACGGCATGCCCGACTACTCCGGCCCGACTTCCATCTCGGGCGTACCCGGCACAGCGGCCGCGGTGCACCTCGACTTCGAGGACATCGCGGGCGGCTCCTGCGGAGCGTTGCTCCCCACCGGCAGCATCGTCGACTCAGTCGCAGGCGTGGACTGCACCCTCGTCGACAACGGAATGCCGACGGTAGTGATGCGGGCCCGCGACCTGGGCGTGAGCGGCTACGAGGACTGCGCCACCCTCGAGTCCGACAGCCGCCTGCGGGCCCGGCTCGAGGAGGTGCGGTGCGCCGCGGGCGATCTGATGGGCCTCGGGGACGTGACCGCCTCCACCGTGCCCAAGATGACGCTGGTGGCACCGCCGCTGACCGCCGGAGGGCACATCTGCACCCGGACCTTCATCCCCCACCGCTGCCATGAGGCAATCGGCGTGCTCGGCGCGGTCTCGGTCGCCACCGCGGTGGTGCTGCCCTCCGCCGTCGGACACGAGATGCTGCCCGCCGAAGCCGGCGACCCCGGACCAGCCGGAGCGACCCGGATCGACCGGTTGGTCAGGCTGGAGCACCCGACCGGCACCTTCGAAGCCGCCGTGAACCTGACCACCCGGCCCGGAGAGGCGCCCGCGGTGGAGAGCGCGGGGATCATCCGCACCACCCGGAAGCTCTTCGACGGGGTCGTCTTCCCCCGTCCCCGCTGAACGGCGAGGAACGCCGCCGGCGTGCAGCCGACAATCCCGCCTCCCCATCCGGACCCGCACCCTCCGGCGGCGTTCACCCCGCCCCCGGATGCCTGCGACGCTCACTGCCACGTGTTCGGCCCGGCGAGCCGCTTCCCGTTCTCCGCCGACCGGTCATACACACCTCCCGACGCGGGCGTCGAGCAACTCCGGGCGCTGCATGCCCGCATGGGGATCGACCGGGCGGTGCTCGTGCAGGCCAGCTGCCACGGCACCGACAACTCGGCCCTGGTCGACGCCCTCCAGCGGTCGCGGGGACGGTACGCCGGCGTGGCCATGATCGATGAGTCCTGCCGGGACACGGAGCTCGGCCGCCTCCACGACGCCGGCGTGCGGGGCGCCCGGTTCAACTTCGTCAGGCACCTGGGGGGCGGGGACCTCGGGGCCTTCGAGCGCACGGCCCGGAGGGTGGCGCCACGGGGCTGGCACATGGTGGTGCATCTCGACGCGGCCGACCTGCCCGACTTCACCGGAGTGCTGCTGGACTTGCCGTGCCCGTTCATCATCGACCACATGGCCCGCGTGCCCGCATCCGGAGGCCTCGGGCAGCCGCCCTTCGCCGCCCTCCTGGATCTGATGGACGACGAGCGGGCTTGGGTCAAGGTCTCGGGCGCGGAGCGGCTCACCGCCGGCGGGCGCCCGCCCTATGACGATGTGGGCCCGCTGGGCCGGGCCTTGGTCGCCGCCGCCGGGGACCGCGTCCTGTGGGGCACCGACTGGCCCCATCCCAACGTGCGCCACATGCCCGACGACGGCGACCTGGTGGACCTGCTGGCCGTGTTCGCTCCCGACGAGGCCGACCGCAACCGGATCCTGGTCGACAACCCCCAGCGCCTCTACGACTTCAACTGACCCCCGCGGGCCGGGCCCTAAGCCTGGATCCACCGGCGCGGTGAGGTTTGTGGGGTTGGCGCGTCCACCGGAAAGGCCTCCTGACATGGGAGAATGCTGTTTGAGTCAACAGTGATTCTGGCCATGTGAGGAGGCACTTCCTGTGAGCAGCGTAGCGGGTGGTATCGACGGGATCGAGGCGGTGTTCGACGACGCTTCGCTGGTGGCCGATGCGGGGCTGCTGTTGGCGGGCACGGTGATGGGCCGGCTGGGTTTGGAGGCGCTCATCGACGATGCGGTGCGCCCGCCCGCGGCGGGCCGTGGGTCCGGGGCGAAGGCGCTGTCGGTGGTGGCGTCGATGCTGGTGGGCGGCTCGTTCATCGGCGACGCCGACAGGCTGCGGGCCGGGTCCGCTTCGGCGGTGCTGGGCTTTGAGCCTGCGGCGCCGTCGACGTTGGGGACGTGGCTGCGGTCCTTCACCTGGGGCCATGTGCGCCAGTTCGACCGCGCCCTGGAGCTGGCGCTCAGCCGGGCGTGGTCTTCGGGCGCGGCGCCGGCAGCGGCGGAGATGACGGTGGATCTGGACTCCACGGTCTGTGAGGTCCACGGCAAGTCCAAGCAGGGCGCGGCCTACGGCCACACCAAGGTTTGGGGCTACCACCCGCTGGCGGCGACCCGGGACGACACCGGCGAGGTGCTCCACGCCAGGATGCGGTCGGGGTCCTCCCAGCGCGGCCATGTCCGCTTCGCCGCGGAGACCCTGGCCCGCCTCGGACGCCTCGCGCCGGGCACGAAGCTCACCGTGCGCGCCGACGCCGGGTTCTTCTCCTACGCGCTGATCGCAAAGCTCGACACATACAAGGCCCGCTGGTCGGTCACGATCCCACAGAACGCCAAAGTCAAAGCAGCCATCGACGGCATCGACGAGACCGCCTGGACGCCGATCGCCTACCCCGACGGGGAAGCCCAGGTCGCCGAGTGCGCCATCACAACGAGCCGCCGCGACCCCTGTGGCCCCCGAAAGCTGCGCCTCGTGGTGCGCCGCACCCGACTCCCAGAAGGCCCCCAACGCGAGCTGTGGCCCGACTGGCGCCACCACGCGTTCATCACGAACAGAGACGACCTCGACACCGAAACCGCCGACGCCTACCACCGCGGCCACGCCCGAGTCGAGCTCGCCATCAGAGACCTCAAAGACAACGGCCTCGCCCACTGCCCCTCCGGAAGGTTCTTCGCCAACGCCGCCCACCTCGCCTGCGCCGTGCTGGCCCACAACCTCACCCGCTGGACCGCACGACTCGGACACACACAGCACCCCGAACGGCTCACCGCAGCCGCCACCGTCCGCCGGCGGCTGCTCGCCGTGCCCGGACGCCTCGTCAACCACAGCCACCGACACAAACTCCGCCTCCCGCTCAACTGGCCCTGGGCACACCAATTCACCGCCGCGCTCACACACACCCGCAACCTCCCCCAACTCATCTGAACCCCCAGCCCCGGGCCCGGCGCCACCCAGAACACACCCCCCTGAGCGCCACAAACCAGCCCAGTCCCAACCGCCGGCCCAACACGCCCCAACAACACCCGCCGCACCCCAACCAGCCAAACACCCCCACAAACACCCCGACCAGCCCACCCCGACCAGCCCATCGGTGGATTCAGGCTAAGAGGCGAGATCGTCGAGGGTGTCCACCCAGTCGACGCCCATGTCGACCAGCTTCCGGCGAAGGCCGTGCATGTCAAGACCCAGCTCGCCGGCGCCGAGCCGGGCCCGGGCGTCCTCCTCCTTGGCCAGCCGCTGGCGGGACATCTCCAGCGCCCATCCGGCCTCGGAGCGGGCCACCACGACCACGCCGTCGTCGTCGGCGCACACGACATCGCCCGGTCCCACCGTCTGGCCCCCGAGCACGACCGGCACGTTGACCGATCCCGCAGTGGCCTTGACGGTGCCCTGGCACGAGACGTGCCTGCTCCACGCCGGGAAGCCCATGGCCCGCAGCTCGGCGGTGTCGCGCACGCCCGCGTCGATCACCAGACCCCGCACTCCCCGGGCCTGGACCGACGTAGCCAGCAGGTCCCCGAAGAAGCCGTGCGTCGACGGGGCGCTGACCGCCACAACCAGCACGTCACCCGGCCGGCAGGTCTCGACCGCGGCGTGGATCATCAGATTGTCGCCCGGATGGCACAGCGCGGTCACCGCCGGGCCCGCGATGCGGGTGCCGGACTGGATGGGGCGGATGTCGGGACCGAGGAAGCCCCGCCGTCCGATGGCCTCGTGCACGGTGGCGCTCCCCATCGCTGCCAAGCCTTCGACTACAGCCGGATCGGCCCGATCCACCTTGCGAACCACCACCGGACGGCCGCGTCCGCTCATTGCTGCACCTCCAGTCGGGGATAGACCCGCCGGGCGTTGCCCTCGAAGATCATGGCCCGAGCCTCGTCGTCGAGACCGGCGTTGTCTATGTAGCGACGGGTGTCGTCGTAATGATGGCCGGTGGCGGGATCGACGCCCCGCACCGCGCCCACCATCTCCGACGCGAACAGGATGTTGCCGGCCGGCACAACATCTACAAGAAGGTCGATGCCCCGCTGGTGGTAGACGCAGGTGTCGAACCAGACGTGTTCCAGCAGGCCGTCGAGGTCCCAGCCCGAGTCCTGGGCCATGCCCCTGAAGCGCCCCCAGTGGTACGGCACCGCTCCCCCGCCGTGGGGTATCACCAGCCGCAGCCCCTCGAAGTCGTGGACGAATCCCGAGGTGAGCGCCTGCATGAAGGCGGTCGTGTCGGCGCCCAGGTAGTGCGAGCCGGTGGTGTGGAAGTTCTCGTTGCAGGCCGCGCTCACATGGATCATGGCCGGCACGTCGAGCTCGCACATCGCCTCCCACAGCGGCCACCAGTAGCGGTCCCACAGCGGCGGCCCGTTCCAGTGGCCGCCGCTCGGGTCGGGGTTGACGTTGCAGCCGATGAAGCCCATCTCGGTGGTGCAGCGTCGCAGCTCCCGCACCGAGGCGTCGATGGACGCGCCCGGAGACTGCGGCAACTGGGCCACCGGGACGAAGTTGCGGGGGTACAGGTCGCACACCCGCCGTATCAGCTCGTTCTGGTGCTGGGTCCAGAACCTGGAAGTGTGCTCGTTGCCGATGTGATGGCCCATCCAGCTCGCCCGGGGCGAGAAGATCGTCAGGTCGGTGCCCCGCTCGCGCTGGAAGGCGAGCTGGGCACCCTCCAGGCTCTCGCGGATCTCGTCGTCGCTGACCGCGATCGTGCCCTTGGACCCGACGTGTCCGGGATCGGACGCCACCGCCGCCTTCTGGGCCTCGCGCCACTCCCCCACTGCGGGCGGGGTGGTGGTGTAATGGCCGTGGCAGTCGATGATCACGGGTCTCCTCCCCGGGAATGACCGCAGGCATCCTACGTATCATCACGGGAGTGCAACTTGCGCCCTCCAGCTGCCACGCAATGGGCGAGTGGACGGCAGGCGAAGTCGGTGAGAGAGTCTTGGTCCCCACCGGAACCTCGCAGATCGGAGAGATGTGATGGGTGATGTCAGATCGGCCGCGGATGCGGTATTGGATGGTGTCGTGTCGGGATCGCCGCGTGTGCCCGGAGTGGCCGCGGTCGCCACTGACCGCAACGGTGACATCTACAGGGGCGCCCGGGGTGAGCGCGTTCTCGGCGGCGATGCCTTCACCACCGACACGGTGTGCGCGATCTTCTCGACCACCAAGGCCGTCGGCGGTACCGCCTGCCTTCAACTGGTCGAGCAGGGCGATCTGGACCTAGACGCCCCGGCGAAGGAGTACGTGCCGCGGATCGGCGGGCTCCAGGTGCTGGAGGGGCTCGGCGACGATGGGGCACCCAGGCTCCGCCCGCCCAAGAGCGACATCACGACCCGCCAGTTGCTCACCCACACGGCCGGCCTCACGTACGACTTCTTCAACGAGACGTACACCCGGCTGGCCAACGAGCAGGGTCAGCCGTGGGTGGTGGAGGCCTCGTACGCCTCGATCGAGACGCCCCTGCTCTTCGACCCCGGCGAGCAGTGGGAGTACGGCTCGAACATCGACTGGGCCGGCCTGGTGGTGGAGGGCATCACCGGCAAGCGGCTGGGCGACGTGCTCGACGAGCGGGTGCTGGGCCCGCTGGGCATGGACTCGACTGCCTTCTCGATGACGCCGTCGATGCGCGAGCGCATGGCGACGATCCACGCCCGCGAGGACTCCGACGGGTCGCTCATTCCGCTCCCCGGTGTGGAACTGCCGCCCGACCCGGAGATCCACATGGCCGGCCACGGCCTCTACGGCACCGCGGAGGACTACGCGAAGTTCATCCGCATGTGGCTCAACGACGGGGCCGGCCCTAACGGCGAGCAGATCCTCAGACCCGAGACCGTCGAGATGGCTTGCCGGAACCACCTGCCCGAGGGCATGTTCGTCAAGATGCTGCCCGGCGTCGGCGCCACCGAAGTGGCCGAGACGGTGCTGCCCGTTTCGAACCCGCGCCTGTCCAACGACGCCGAGTTCTTCCCGGGAATGCCGAAGACGTGGGCCCTGAGCTTCATGATCAACGAGGAGGAGGCTCCCACCGGCCGGCCTGCGGGCGCGCTGGCTTGGGCGGGGCTCGCCAACCTGTACTTCTGGATCGACCGGGCCAACGGGGTGGGCGGCTTCTGGGCCACCCAGATCTTCCCGTTCGCCGATCCCACGTCTGTTGGCGGTTTCCTCGACTTCGAGAAGGCGGTCTACGACAACGCCGCCTAGACCGGCGCGACCCGGCGCGCCGGGCTTCCCACTGTCACCGGGACGGGGGCGGACCCCCGTCAGGATCGGTCTGCGATGTCGGCCAGGACTTGGGCGGCGTGGCCGGCGAGGTCCTGGCCCGCTAGGTCGTAGGCCGCCGCGATGCTGCCCGCGGGGTCGATCAGGTAGCTGATCCGGCGGGGTAGCCCGTACTCGTAGTAGTCCTCCCCCGGCTCGCGCTCGGCGTGGTAGCGCCGGCCGATCGACTTGTCGGTGTCGCTGATCAGCAGGTAGCCGAACCCTTCGGTGTCGGCGAATGTCCGCTGGTCCTCAACGGTGTCGAACGATGCGCCGACCACGACTGCGCCGGCTTTCTCGAACTCCGGGGCTCGATCACGGAACCCCCTGCCCTCCTTGGTTCAACCGGCGGTCGAGGCCTTGGGGTACCACCACAGCACCACCCAGCTGCCCCGGAGGTCGGCCAGGCGCACCGGGTTGCCGTGCTGGTCGGGGGCCTCGAAATCGGGCGCCTGCGAGCTCACATCAAGCATGGCCGGCAAGCTACCGGTCCAAGAGCAACGAGAGATGATGCACCGCACTCCTGCTCTCACCAGCGGTGGATTGTTTCAATAGTTTTCGTTATATCTAGGAGAGCCAGTTGATGGCTTGGATCTCGGTGTAGGCCTCGATCCCCCACTTGCCCCGGTCGCGGCCGATTCCCGACATCTTGAAGCCGCCGAAGGGTGCGTACATGTGGGGCTGAACGGTGTTGAGGGCCACGTTGCCGGACTCCAGTTGGCAGCCGATCTCGTAGGCGCGCTTCGCGTCGCCCGCGTAAACGTACGAGAACAGCCCGTAAGCCGAGTCGTTGGCCAAGGCCACGGCCTCGTCGTCGCCGTCGTGGGGCAGGACCACCACCACCGGCCCGAAAGCCTCCTCGCGGGCCACCTCCATGTCGGGGGTCACGTCCACCAGCAGGGTGGGCTCCACGAAGTAGCCGGGCAGGTCGGGGCGCTCCCCTCCGCAGACCGCGGTGGCTCCGGCGTCGACCCCGCCGGCGACGAAGCCCTCGACCCGGTCTCGGTGGGCCTCGGTGATGACAGGGCCAACGATGGTGTCAGGGGCCCGGCCGTCACCTACTTTCATGAAGGCGGCGAAGGTCTTGAGCGTCTCCACCGTCTGGTCGTGGATGCTGCGATGGCAGATCACCCGCGTCGGGGCGGTGCAGATCTGGCCCGAGTGGAGCCCCCAGGTGGTGGCGATCCCCATGCAGGCCGCGCTCACGTCGGCGTCCTCGGTCATCACCAGGGCGCCCTTGCCGCCCAGTTCCATAAGCACTCGCTTCATGGTGGACGCGCCGTCGGCGTAGATCCGGGTGCCGACGGCGGTCGAACCGGTGAACGACACCATGTTCACGTCGGTGGAGGCCACCAGCGCAGCGGGGGCCTCCGGCCCGGAGCCGGTGACGATGTTGACCACGCCGTCGTCGAATCCTGCCTCGGCCACCGCCTCACCCAGCAGCAGCACACCCAGGGGATCCTGGGGGGCGGGCTTGATCACCACGGTGTTGCCGGCGGCCAGCGCCGGAGCGACTTTGCCGGCCACATTCACCAGGGGCATGTTGTAAGGGGTGATGCAGGCCACCACCCCCACCGGCTGGCGCTTAATCGTGGCCGCGATCAACCCGGCCGGCCCTAGGGCCCCCTTGTCCGCGGGCATAGGGGCGATGTCCTCGTCGACGTTGATCGGCTTGGAGTAGTACCGGAACCGCTCGATCATCGGCCCGCCGACCTGCAAGCTCTTGGCGATAGAGGTGACCGAACCGGTCTCGGCCTGCACCAGATCGAGCCATGACGGCGCCATCCGCTCGATGACATCGGCAAGCCGGGCCAGGCGGCTGCCGCGCTCCTCGGGACTGAGGCCCCGCCAGCCTCCGAGCGCCTCGCGGGCTGCCCGGGCCGCGTCGGCGGCCTGCCCTGCGGTCGCTTCGGGGGCGTGGCCTACCACGGTGCCGTCGTTGGGGTCGATGACCGGGTAGGTCCCAGCATCGGGCTCGGCCCACTCCCCGCCGATCAGGAGTTTCCAGGCCCGCTCGGTGTCAATGCCCGTCTCGTCGCTACTGTTGTGCACCGCGCGAGCCTAGGCAGGCACGCTTCGCAGGTGCACCCGCCTACGAACCCACCACACTTGAGGAGCCGTCATGGTTGAAGCCGTCATCGTCGCCACTGCCCGCACCCCCATCGGCCGGGCCGTCAAGGGATCGCTCACCGAGGCCCGGCCCGACGACATGTCGGCCTTCATCATCGGCGACGTGCTGTCGAAGATCCCCGGGCTCGACCGCACCGACATCGAGGACGTGATCTGGGGAATCGGGCAACCCGGCGGTGAGGGCGGCTACAACGTCGCCCGGGTCGCCTCCATCCTGGCCGGCGTCAACGCGCCGGGCGTCACCGTCAACCGCTACTGCTCGTCATCGCTGCAGACCATCCGGATGGCCGCCCACGCCATCAAGGCCGGCGAGGGCGAGTGCTTCGTGGCCGGCGGCGTGGAGACCGTCTCCCGCTACGAGAACGGCGCCGCCGACAGCGGGCCCCACAACGACCAGTTCGCCGCCGCCCAGGACCGCACCGCGACGCGCACCGCCGAGGGCACCGAAACGTGGGCTCCCCCACAGGGCCTGCCCGACATCTACATCGCAATGGGCCAGACAGCCGAGAACGTGGCCCAGTACAAGGGCGTGTCCCGCCGGGCCCAGGACGAGTGGGGCGTGCTGTCCCAGAACCGGGCCGAGGCGGCTCGCAACCGGGGCTTCTTCGAGCGGGAGATAACCCCATACCCGCTGGCCGACGGCTCCGAGATCCAGCGCGACGACGGGATCCGGGCGGGCACCACCCTCGAGGGTGTCTCCCAGTTGCGCCCGGTGTTCCGGCCCGACGGCACCGTCACCGCCGGCAACTGCTGCCCCCTCAACGACGGAGCGGCCGCGGTCGTGGTGATGTCCGACGCCAAGGCGGCCTCGGTGGGGGCCACTCCTCTGGCCCGGATCGTTTCCACCGGCGTGTCCGCGCTCAACCCCGAGATCATGGGGCTCGGCCCGGTCGGCGCCTGCCGCCAGGCCCTGGACCGCGCCGGAATGACGATCGACGACATCGACCACGTCGAGATCAACGAGGCCTTCGCAGCCCAGGTGCTGCCGTCGGCCGACGATCTCGGCATCGACTACGACAAGCTCAACCCCAACGGCGGGTCGATCGCTCTGGGCCATCCCTTCGGCATGACCGGATCGCGCATCATGTGCACCCTGCTCAACGGCCTCGAGGACGCTGACAACACCATCGGCCTCGAGTCCATGTGCGTGGGTGGCGGCCAGGGCATGGCCATGATCGTCGAACGCCTCAACTAACTGCAGGACTCTCAACTCGCCGCGGTCCCGGCCAAGCGCCGGCATCCTGCGCGCATACCAGGATTGACGCTGCTGCTGCGAACGAAGCACTAGGTTCGGTCTCGACGATGTCGATGTCGCCTCACCTCCCCCATCGCCTTGCCGTCAGCATCGGCGCGTGCGCAGCGCTGGTCATCCTGGCCGCCTCGTGCGCTAGTGACGCCGCGCCGGGCAGGGGTGGGCCGCACTTCACCGCGGAACCGGACCCGTCGCCTCCTCCGTCCACTTCGGCGCCGCCGGTCGAGCCCAATCCGGAGACTCGGGCCGACGACCCCACAACAACCTCCACAACCACCACGACCACCGCACCACCCACAACCACCACGACAACCACACCACCCACAACCACCACACCACCGACAACCACCGCTGCCACCACAACACCCGAAGACCCCCAACCCGAAGACCCACCACCCACAACCACCACAACCACCGCTGCCACCACAACCACCACGACCACCACGACAACCACACCACCCACAACCACCACGACCACCACGACCACGGCACCACCCACAACCACCACGACCACCACACCACCCACAACCACCACGACCACCACACCACCCACAACCACCACACCACCGACAACCACCACACCACCAGAAGACCCCCAACCCGAAGACCCACCGACCACAACCACCACACCACCAGAAGACCCCCAACCCGAAGACCCACCCCTCGGCTGGGCGGAGTTGCCGGGCGACGGCGAGCTCCTGTTCGAGACGGGTGACGAGAGCCCCGGTCGCCGCCTGGTGGCGATATACGGCCATCCGTCGACAGGAGGCCTCGGAGTGTTGGGCGAGCAGGGTCCCGAGCAGGCCGTCGAGCGTCTTCGAGCCATAGCCGGGGGCTACGGGGCCGACGGATCAGCGATCCTGCCCACCTTCGAGATCATCGCCACCGTCGCCTCCGCCGCCCCCGGCGCCGACGGGGACTACTCGAGCATGACCGATCGCGAGACGATCAGGCCCTGGATCGAGACGGCGGCGACCAACGGCGTGTACGTGGTGTTGGATCTGCAGCCGGGACGATCGACCTTCTTGTCGCAGGCCAGGTATTACGAGGAGTTCCTGCGCCTGCCCCATGTGGGACTCGCACTCGATCCGGAGTGGAGGCTCAAGCCGGACGAGGTCCACCTGGAGCAGATCGGCACAGTGGACGCGGCTGAGATCAACCAGGTTGTGGAGTGGCTGGCCGGGATCGTCAGAGAGGAAGCCCTGCCCCAGAAGCTGCTGATCGTTCACCAGTTCCGGTTCTCAATGATCACCAACCGCGAGCGGATCGAGACGCCCCCGGAGCTGGCCGTGATGATCCACATGGACGGCCAGGGTTCCCTGACGGCCAAGTACAACACCTGGAACCTGCTGACCGGCCTGACCGATGCTGACCGCTTCTACTGGGGCTGGAAGAACTTCTACGACGAGGACAGCCCGATGGCCACCCCAGAGCAAGTGCTGGCGCGGTCCCCCAACATCGTGTTCGTGTCCTTCCAGTGAGAGGCCAAGCGAAGTGGTGTGCGAATCCGGCCCCATACGGGCGAGGCCGCGGCCCGAGCGGCCCTCAGGTGGCGGCGAACAAGAGCGGGAATGACACCACTTCGACGTGACACGCTCTCACCTATCTTCGGGCGCTCCAAGTCATTGTCCCCACGGAGTGGTGCCGACTGGTAGATCGAAGAAATCAGATTCGGTATATCAATCTTGTCTGATTTGGTAGACCGAATCACTCTGATCTGGTATGTTGCTGGAGATGGCAGACAGCAGACCGCCGGATGTGTCGGCGTCAACCCTCACGCCTGCGGGCTATCACAGCCGGATCGCCGAGACGAACGCCGCCCGGACGCTGGGCACAGCTCGCGCCCTGCTGATCGAAGGGCCGAAGGGCTGCGGAAAGACTTGGCTCGCCAAGCGGTTCGCCCGCAGCGAGGTGCTGCTCGAGCAGGATCCTGCCGCACTCGCGCTCGCTCAGGCGGAGCCGAACCGGGTACTCGGCGGCGCCACTCCACGGCTCATCGATGAATGGCAGCGCGTGCCGCCGCTTTGGGCAGCAGTCCGAGGAGCGTGCGACGCCCGAGCCGAGGCCGGACAGTTCATCCTGACCGGATCGGCTACGCCGTCGGACCATCTCACCCGCCATTCGGGCGCCCTGCGAATTCAGCGGCTCGCGCTTCGCACAATGTCCCTGGCCGAACGCGGTCTGTCCACCGCGGCGGTGTCGTTGGCCGAGTTGCTGCGCGGCGGGGTCTGCGCTGCGGACCGAACCGGGCGAGGGGTGCCCGAGGCCGTCGATGCGCTGTGTCGCGGCGGTTGGCCGGGCTTGGACGAGGACTCGCCCGCACGAGACGCGATCCGAGCCCTCACCAGTTATCTCGAGGATGTCGCGCGCACCGACATTCGCCAAGTCGATGGCGTGGCTCGCGACCCGGTGAGGGTCAAGGCTCTGATCCGCTCGCTCGCACGCAACGTCAGCACATCGGCGAGCCTCAACAAGCTCGCGGCCGAGACGAACGCGGCCGCCCCGCTCAGTCGACATTCGGTGCGCGCCTATCTCGACGCCCTGGAGCGCCTTCACGTCGTCGAGCCGCTCGCGGCCTGGCCGACCCATCTGCGTTCGCGGTCGCCGCTGCTCGTCAGCCCCAAGCACCACTTCACCGATCCGTCGCTGGCTGTGGCGGCGCTGCGAGCCAGTCCTCAGCGCCTCCTTGCCGACCCCGAGGCGCTGGGACTGCTGTTCGAATCGCTTGTCATCCGAGATCTGCGCATCTATGCACAGGCGGCCGACGCGGAGGTGTACTCGTTCACCGATGCAGCGGGCGCAGAGGCCGATGCCATCGTCGATGCCGGAGACGGCCGCTGGATCGCAGTCGAGGTCAAGCTGGGTGGCACCGATCAGATAGAGAGAGCGGCACGCTCGCTGCTGACCGTGCGCCGCAAGGTGGACGAGTCGAGGATGGGCCCAGCAGCCAAGCTCGTCGTGATAACCGCTGCCGACGGCTATGCGTACGATCGTCCCGACGGCGTCTCAGTAGTGCCCCTCTTCGCACTCGGCCCCTGACACGCCGTTCTGGCCGCTCCGGGAGTGGCGGTCTGGCCCGGGATGCGCCATGCCGACATCGGCACGGCCATGGTGACGCGGCCCCCGATGAACGTCAGTGGACAGCCCACTAGTCTCTCCGTGCCGTGAGCGAGCCATGGACGACAGCGGGATCCGTAACGCCGGGTGAACAGGACCTCCTCCGGTCAGCGAGCCGGCTGGCCTGCCCTGTCGAAGCGGCAGCCCCAGCGGAGGCGCGATGAGCGGCGGGGCGATCAAGAACCACGCCGGGTTCATCTGGTCGGTGGCGGATCTGCTGCGAGGGGTGTACAAGCAGTCGGAGTACGGGCGGGTGATCCTGCCGTTGACGGTGCTGCGCCGCCTGGACTGCGTGCTGGAGCCGACCAAAGCCGAGGTGCTGGAGACCATGGCGGACCTGCCGGAGACGCTGCGCAACCGCGAGCCGCTGCTGCAGCAGGTGGCCGGACAGCCCTTCGTGAACACGTCCAAGCACACGTTCCACACGCTGCTGGGCGATTCCGACAATGTGGCCGGGAACCTGCGCAACTACATCGCGGGGTTCTCGGAGTCGGCGCGCGACATCGTGGACAAGTTCAACTTCGACGTGCAGATCGACCGCCTCGACGACCACAACCTGCTGTACCTGGTGGTGTCGAGGTTCGCGGAGATCGACTTGAGCCCTGCCGCGGTGTCGAACCTGGAGATGGGGTATCTCTATGAGGAGCTGATCCGCAAGTTCTCGGAGCTGTCGAACGAGACCGCGGGCGAGCACTTCACGCCCCGCGAGGTGATCCGGCTGATGGTGAACCTCCTGTTCGCCGACGACGACCGACTGCTGACCCGGCCGGGCGTGGTGAAGACGCTGCTGGACCCGGCGTGCGGCACTGGCGGGATGCTGTCGGTGGCTGAGGACTATCTGCGCGAGCTCAACCCGCAGGCTCAGCTGCGGGTGTTCGGCCAAGAGGTGAATGCCGAGACGTACGCCACCTGTCGGGCCGACATGTTGATCAAGGGCGCCGACGCCGACAACATCCGCTTCGGCAACAGCTTCGACGACGACCAGCATGAAGGTGAGCGCTTCGACTACCTGCTTGCGAACCCTCCGTTCGGCGTGGAGTGGAAGATGGTGGCCGACACCGTCAGGGACGAGCACGCCGCCCAAGGCTTTGCGGGCCGCTTCGGAGCCGGACTGCCACGCATCAACGACGGGAGCTTCCTGTTCTTGCAGCACATGATCTCGAAGATGAGGCGCCCCGAGGAGGGCGGTGCCCGGCTGGCGATCGTGTTCAACGGATCGCCGCTGTTCACCGGCGGCGCCGGCTCGGGCGAGTCGGAGATCCGCCGCTGGATCATCGAGAGCGACATGCTCGAAGCCTGGATCCACCGGCGCGGTGAGGTTTGTGGGGTTGGCGCGTCCACCGGAAAGGCCTCCTGACATGGGAGAATGCTGTTTGAGTCAACAGTGATTCTGGCCATGTGAGGAGGCACTTCCTGTGAGCAGCGTAGCGGGTGGTATCGACGGGATCGAGGCGGTGTTCGACGACGCTTCGCTGGTGGCCGATGCGGGGCTGCTGTTGGCGGGCACGGTGATGGGCCGGCTGGGTTTGGAGGCGCTCATCGACGATGCGGTGCGCCCGCCCGCGGCGGGCCGTGGGTCCGGGGCGAAGGCGCTGTCGGTGGTGGCGTCGATGCTGGTGGGCGGCTCGTTCATCGGCGACGCCGACAGGCTGCGGGCCGGGTCCGCTTCGGCGGTGCTGGGCTTTGAGCCTGCGGCGCCGTCGACGTTGGGGACGTGGCTGCGGTCCTTCACCTGGGGCCATGTGCGCCAGTTCGACCGCGCCCTGGAGCTGGCGCTCAGCCGGGCGTGGTCTTCGGGCGCGGCGCCGGCAGCGGCGGAGATGACGGTGGATCTGGACTCCACGGTCTGTGAGGTCCACGGCAAGTCCAAGCAGGGCGCGGCCTACGGCCACACCAAGGTTTGGGGCTACCACCCGCTGGCGGCGACCCGGGACGACACCGGCGAGGTGCTCCACGCCAGGATGCGGTCGGGGTCCTCCCAGCGCGGCCATGTCCGCTTCGCCGCGGAGACCCTGGCCCGCCTCGGACGCCTCGCGCCGGGCACGAAGCTCACCGTGCGCGCCGACGCCGGGTTCTTCTCCTACGCGCTGATCGCAAAGCTCGACACATACAAGGCCCGCTGGTCGGTCACGATCCCACAGAACGCCAAAGTCAAAGCAGCCATCGACGGCATCGACGAGACCGCCTGGACGCCGATCGCCTACCCCGACGGGGAAGCCCAGGTCGCCGAGTGCGCCATCACAACGAGCCGCCGCGACCCCTGTGGCCCCCGAAAGCTGCGCCTCGTGGTGCGCCGCACCCGACTCCCAGAAGGCCCCCAACGCGAGCTGTGGCCCGACTGGCGCCACCACGCGTTCATCACGAACAGAGACGACCTCGACACCGAAACCGCCGACGCCTACCACCGCGGCCACGCCCGAGTCGAGCTCGCCATCAGAGACCTCAAAGACAACGGCCTCGCCCACTGCCCCTCCGGAAGGTTCTTCGCCAACGCCGCCCACCTCGCCTGCGCCGTGCTGGCCCACAACCTCACCCGCTGGACCGCACGACTCGGACACACACAGCACCCCGAACGGCTCACCGCAGCCGCCACCGTCCGCCGGCGGCTGCTCGCCGTGCCCGGACGCCTCGTCAACCACAGCCACCGACACAAACTCCGCCTCCCGCTCAACTGGCCCTGGGCACACCAATTCACCGCCGCGCTCACACACACCCGCAACCTCCCCCAACTCATCTGAACCCCCAGCCCCGGGCCCGGCGCCACCCAGAACACACCCCCCTGAGCGCCACAAACCAGCCCAGTCCCAACCGCCGGCCCAACACGCCCCAACAACACCCGCCGCACCCCAACCAGCCAAACACCCCCACAAACACCCCGACCAGCCCACCCCGACCAGCCCATCGGTGGATTCAGGCGAAGCGGTCGTGGCGCTGCCCGGCCAGTTGTTCTACAACACCGGCATCTCCACCTACTTCTGGGTGGTCACCAACCGCAAGGCCCCCCACCGCCGGGGCAAGGTGCAACTCATCGATGCCCGCGAGAGCTTCACCAAGATGCGCAAGAGCCTCGGCGAGAAGCGCAAGGAGGTATCGGCCGAGCAGATCGACGACATCACCCGCCTCTACGGAGCCTTCGAGGAGGGTCCCCGGGTCAAGATCTTCCCCAACGAGTCGTTCGGGTTCCTGCGCATCACTGTGGAACGACCCCTGCGCCTCCGCTGGGAGATAACCGACGACACTCTCACAGCAGTCGAGTCCCACAAGGCCATCGCCAAGCTCGATCCCGAGGCACGCCAAGCCGTACTCGACGCGCTGAGCAGCCGCAGTGGCAGTGAGTACGCCTCGGAGAAGGCAGCCAAGGCGGCAGCTCAGGAGATCATCGTCTCGGCCAACGGCAACAGCCCTGCCGCCCTCGTCACGGCCGTGGCCGCGTCCTTCGCCGTCCGAGACCCCGAGGCTCCCGTCATCACCGACCGATCAGGCAACCCCAGACCCGACCCCGACCTACGCGACCACGAGAACGTGCCGCTGCCCGAGGTCACCGTGGCCTTCGAGCCGGACCCGACCGCCCGCCTGGAGACCATCGAGTACCGCACAGCCGTAGACGACCACCTCGATACCGAGGTCCATCCCTACGTCCCCGACGCCTGGCACGACCCTGACAAGACCAGAATCGGATACGAGATCCCCCTAACCCGCCACTTCTACACCTACACCCCACCCCGCCCCCTCACCGAGATCGACGCCAAAATCCAGGCCCTTGAAGCCGAGATTCAAAGCCTCCTACTTGAGGTCATCGAGTGATGATCCGCCTAAAGCACTTGGCTAGATTCCATGGGGCCTGTTCCTCCAGCCATGAGCGGCCGTACGTCGCGCTTGAGCATGTGGAGAGTTGGACTGGCCATCTCATCAGCGGCGACAGATTGCCTATCCTGGCACCCGCATCTAGTGGAATGACGACCGCTGAACCTGGCGATGTGCTCTTCGGAAAACTCAGGCCATATCTCGCAAAACACTGGGTAGTCGACCGGCCTGTCTTGGCTTCGACTGAGTTGATATGCATACGACCTAGTGAGAGTCTCAACCCTAGATTCTTGGGGTACATAATGTCAGCAGTTCCCTTCGTAGAATGGGCCTCCAAGACCTCAGACGGAATGCGCATGCCTCGGACTAGCTGGAGAAAGATTGGTGAGTATCGGCCATGGGTCCCATCACTAGGCAGACAGCGGGAGATAGCCGACTATCTGGATGATAAGATCGTCAGAATCGACATCCTTATCTCCAAGAAGCGTCGCCTCATCGAACTACTCAAGGCTCGTAGAAAGCTGTTGCCTGAAGAGCTTCTCGCGCACCTGCGGAGATCAGAGCCTTCTGTCCCCATTAAGCATCTCCTGTGTGAGAGTGATCGTAGACATGGATCAGGCCCACAGCCAACTGTTTTGTCGGTGTCCATACATCAGGGAGTCGTTCCGCGACACGTCATCACTGACAAGAAGATCCAAACTGACGAACTATTCAACTACAAGACTTGCAGTATAGGCGACATTGTAGTTAATCGGATGCGTGCGTTTCAGGGTGGCGTAGGAGTGGTGGGACACGAGGGAGTTGTCAGTCCAGACTACACTGTTCTTCGAGTTGGAAGTCAAGTATTGCCCGATTACCTGCACCATATCATGCGATCGTCGTGGTTTGTCTCAGAAATGACAAGTCGCCTGCGTGGCATCGGTGCAACAGATCAAGGACAAGTCCGCACACCACGAATCAATTTCGCAGACTTGGGTCTCATCAAAATCCCCGTGCCGCCAAGAGACACACAGGAGGAACTCGCATTGGATCTGGCGGGTCGTGAAGCACGCCTCACACAGGTCGTTGAACTCTATGCCGAGCAACTGGCCTTGCTTGACGAGCGACGCCAGACGCTGATCACGGTAGTGATGACAGGCGAGACACCAGTGCCAGGTGCTGCAATGTGACGGTAACTTCGAAACGGTATAAGCGCGACACGCCCAGATTGAGTCCACCAAGTGAGATGCGATTAGACACTGTTCTTGAACCCTGCGCAGACGGGAGGAGCGACGCTGAGCCTTCCTGACATTGACTTCCGGCACATTAGGCCATTCGGGCTCTTCGCGTTTTAGGGTGGAGTGAGGGTGTCCAGCAGCGCCCAGTCAGGCTTGCCGGCGTAGAGCAGGGCGCGGATGCGGTAGTTGGCGAAGTCAGTATCCGAAGGCGGCGCGTTTGACGCGTTTGATGAGGTTGTTGGCGGCTTCGGTGGCCGCGTTGGTGACTCTGGCGGTGTGCCAGTTGGCGATCTGGGCTCTCCATCGCCAGATGGTGCGGCCCAACCGGTTGAGCTCCGGCGGCAGGCCGGGGTCCTGGAGGTCGGAGGCGAGTTGGTTCACGGTGGCGGCGCCCGCTGGTGGCGTCCCAGATTGGGTGTAATAGCGGTTGGGGTGCAGGTTCCGGGGGTCATGTTAGGCGGCGATTGTGACGGTGCGGTCGGGCTGGTCGCTGACGGTGTGGGCGGGTTGGTGGAGCTGGTGGCGGAGCTCGGTGAGGCACCGGGCGATGGCGGGGGTGTAGGTGAGTCCGCGCCAGCCCGCTGAGGCCCGGTCGAGCACGGCCCAGACCAGTGTGAGGCAGCTGGCTTCGCCGGGGAGCCGGCCGATGACTTTGACTCTTCGGCGGGTCTCGCCGAAGGTGCGCTCGATCAGGTTGGTGTGGCGGATCCTGCGCCAGTGCTCGGCGGGGAACCGCAGGTGCGCGGTGAGCGCCTGTCGGTCGCTGAGCAGACAGCGCACGGCGGCGGGGAACTCGCTGTCGTAGCGGCGGGCGAAGCCGTCGATGCCGGCCTGGGCGTGCCGCACCGCCCCCTGGCCGGGCTCGATGTCGTCGGGCAGGTCGAACAACTCCCAGAACGCGGCCTTGATCTCGTCGCGGCGCCCGGCGGGGACTTTGGCCACCACGTTGCGGCAGCGGTGGATGAGGCACCTCTGGCGCAGCGCGGAGGCCATGGTGGTCTCGATGGCGCCGATGAGGCCGGCCGCGCCGTCTGAGATGACCAGCAGCGGCGGCCTGAGGCCCCGGTGTGTGAGGTCGGCGAGGAAGCCGGCCCAGGCGTCATAGGACTCGTCGCCGCCGGGCTCGACGGCCAACAGCACCGGCCGACCCAGTGTGGTGATGCCGTAGGCGACCAGCACCGGCTCAGCCCGCGATCCGTCGTGCATCTTGAAGTGCGACCCGTCGAGGAACAGGTAGTCCAGCTCGACGTCGGAGAGGTCGCGGCCGCGGAACGTGTCGAACTCGTCCCGCAGCCGGGCGCAGACCCGGCTGGCGGTGGACTTCGACAGCGCGGCCTCAGGGCCCAGCGCCTCCGCCAACAGGGCCTCAATGTCGCGATCTGACAGGCCCCGCACCCACGCCGAGATGACCAGCGCCTCCAGCGGCTCAGAGCGCACCACCCCCTTGCCCAGCAGCTGCGACGCGAACGCCTCGGTGGTGTTGCGCAGCTTCGGGCGCTTCAGCGCCACGGGCCCCGCGGTGGTCTTGACCGTCAGGTCGCCGTAGCCGTTGCGCTGCCCGGCGCGCTCTCCGCCGGCGCGGGAGTTCCAGCCCCGCCCCAGCCAGGAGGTGACCTCGTCCTCGAGGACCTGCTGCAACACAAGCCGCGCCGACAGGCGCATCACCTCCTCGAGGACCTCCGCGATGTCGCGGCCCGAGCCGAACAGCTCGTCGATCTCGGCGCGGACAGCTTCTGTGGGCGATACTCGTGTTGGCACGGGCGTAGGTCTCCTTCTTGAGTTGACAGGTTCTCGAAGGAACCTACGCCCCTGCTGCTATTACACCGGCGATGAGACGCCACCGCGCCCGCTTCGGTGTCTGTGATGTCGTAGATGCCTCTGAGGGTCTCTTCAGCGGCGCCGGGCGTCGCGGACCTCGCCGTAGGGGTCGCCGGCGTCGAGCAGGCCCCGCAGCCGGACCCGGCCGGAGTCGGTGATGTTCTCAGACGCCGACACGAGCAGTTTGCGGGCCCGGTAGAGCGGATCGTGCTTGTGGCCGCGGTGCCCGAGGGTCTGGTTCTGGACTCTGCGGCGGACCTCGTCGAGGGCGTCGTTGCCGAGCCGCACGACGTGGAAGGGGTCCGCGACCTGGCCGGCGTCGGGTATCGCGGTGTCGAACGCGGCCCGATACGGGCCCGAGAGGTCCAGCACCGCCCAGCGGATCTCATCGAGCCATTCGCGGGGCCGGCCCAGCAGCCACTCGGTGGGCGCTTTGGCGGTGCGGCCCGGGACTATGTCGAGCAGCTGGCCCCGGCCGACGTCGACGATGCTGGCGGGGCCAGGCCTTGTCTTTGAACCGGCCCCGGCGGCCCATCAAGGTCTCATCCAGTCCCAGAGCCTCGACATCTGAGATCCGCTCGGTGTCGGCATCGAGCAGCGCAGAGCCCCAGCGCCGCACCGACTCGTTCACCCGGTGCCAGCTGCATCCCAGCTCCGCGGCGACCTCGTCGACGGGGCGCGCCCTGCCGGCCTGGCGCGTCGCCCAGCGCCCCGCCCGCGCGGTCAGCTTCTCGCGCGGCGGCGCGATCTCAGGAGCCTGCTCGGTGACGGCGCCCACCGGGCACCGCGGCTGTCCGCAGCGCCACCGCCGCCTGCTGCACCAGCCGAGCAGGCCGCCCGAACGCCGGGAGATCCACCAGCTCCACCTCCCGCTCCCCGTTGGACCACAACGGCCCGCCACAGACCTCACAGTCCGGTCTCGACGTCCGTCTGCGGATGTGCACTCTCAGCGGCTCGCCGGACTCGTCGTCGATGCCGAGCACCTCGACGTCGCCGAGTCCCACCAGCCGCTCACAGACGCGCGTAGGGTCACACTCCACAGGGATCCTCCAGATCTCGGCTGCCGTCAGCGCCGATTCTGGAGGATCCCTCGCGTTCAGCCGCGGACCCCTGCTGCCCCTACTCCACCCTCAAACGCGAAGAGCCCCTTATCCGAGACTACAGACGAGCTCTAATCACCGCAACGATCGCAAACAACTGAGAGGCGTTCGTTAATATAGGTTCTGCGTACGTTCGCTGTTGGTGCGAGTCTGTCCGGCAAGCTACGTTCTGCATGGTAAGGTCACCGTCGGCTCAACCAATGTCACACTTAGTCGATGCGTCTTACAATGGCTCGGCGCAAGTACTGTACGGGCTCACCATAGAGGTCTCCGCCTACATCTTCGGCACGATTATGTGCAATGTCGAGCCATCGTCCCAACTTGCTTAGCCACATATCCGTCGAGTGTTCATACCGAGCAGCGTGTGTCGGCTCATCTACTCTTGCGTAGAGTACGATCTTGTCGTATCTGTCGTCAGGCTCGCCACCAGAACACAGTTCATATCCGATGGACTCAAATGCGGCCACAAAGGCAGGGACAGTAGGCTCACGCGGCACCCCTTGCGGCCAATAGTGACCACCACTGATAGGGACCGGCCACCACCATCGTTGAGTATCACCCGCAGCGAAGGCTATACAGTTGTAGTCGTAGTCTAATGGACTCCTACACTCATACTTCTTGGCCGAGTTCAGTCGTGGAAACTGCGACTCAATAACCCTACTCGGAGGACTTGTGAATGAAACCACGCTCGTTGCCCCACTCCAGCCACGCCTCGGATGCACCGCTTAGTGAATCAGTACATGCCGCAGGATTCTCGCCTGTTATTGCACAGAGTGCCCAATGCCAATGTCCGTTTCCTCGGCTCAACTCCTCCATGATGAAGGGCAGCGCTCGCTCACCGATACCAATCACACGCTGATAGGCTGGATGCATACAAATCTCATGTGATGACGAAGACAGCATCGTGTCGTGCTGCCACTTAGTTACGAGTGCTTCCAACTCGCTGCGTAGGTGCTCAGAGGTACGCGCTATTGTGGGAGACAGCACGAACTTCAGAAGTGTGCCCGGAACTGTACTGACTTCGTGCGAATCGTATGTCTCATGCGCATTCCACTCCAGACTGCTGCTGTCAGGGTGTAACCACTCTGCAGGAACAATCGCATTCATCAGAGTCCAATCAGGGCGTTGAACGGGAGTCGTCTCGCCACTGAATGACCAGAGCACATTGTTCACCGGCCACAGAGATGTATCCGCGTCAGGGATCACATCGACGTCCCATTCATGTTCTGGAGATCGTGTGTGATCGCAAACGATCACATCTCTCGCAGGCACCGTCATCTACTCCGAAGTCATGTGCACGAGGCCAGCGTCCTGCAATTTGCGCTTGAGAGACCCTGACTTCCGAATCGCACGATCTATCGCACTTTGCAGAGTCTCGATATCGTCATCATCCAACACCACGTAAAAGGTGTCATGAGTCCGGTCACTGCTGATGAAGTGAAGGCTGAGTGTGTGGCATAGTAGAGCTCCTTCAGGTTCAAGGTCCTCGCCGCGGTCGTCATCGAATAGCGGCCTCAGATCAGTGAGCACCTGAGCATTCAGGAACACTCGTTCGTGTTCCGCACCGATGGATGAAGCTTTGCTCAGGAAACGGATGACCTCACAGTTGAGTAAGGTCTCGATCCGTTTTGCCATGCGTTCGCGAAGAGTGTCGTGGCGATTGAGATCTTCGTCTGCGCTGAACTGCGGGGACGATACGACGCGTGCCGCTATCTGACCGGCGGACGATCGGATCCGGTAACCGATGCCTGCAAGTTCCCGAATTGCCTCCAGCAGCGCCTGCACGTCAGACACGTCTAGTTGAGATCCCTCTCCCGCTGATTCGGCAAGTGTTCTCAGTCGAGCAGTTGACTCCGCGGTGTTGAGGGCCATGAGCAGGTGAGAGAAATCGCCCTCCTGCATCTCGCGAAGGTGCTCGAACGCCTTGACGTGGCGTCTTGGTACCGTCAGTGGCCGGGACTCAGACGATGACGAAGTCACGATCCGACATGGCCTCGGCACAGGGCGACAGGAGGCGCCAGCCGCAAGGGAGACAGGCGGACCGACACCATGCCACATGATACCACGACACAGAGCGCGTCGCCGCCTTGACTAAAGCAGGAAGCTGAGCCCGGCCTGAAACAGGCCATGGCTCCCCGGTGGCCTGATCGAGCGCTATTGAACAACCCCATGGCACCAAGAGGCATCAGAAGAGCGCCTACGCACGCCTTGTGCTGCACGTCCGTCCATTCTGATGCTCTGCCCGTAACCCGGAGCTGCTACGGGACCGCAGGCTGGCTGTAGTGGGATGGGGCGGGCGCATGGTCCGGGGTCCGGCCCCCATGGCAAGCTCATTCGCATCCGGCAGATAGGTGGTCACATGATCCGCAGACGCTCGCCCATGCTGTGGAACGTCGCGAGCTTCTTCAACCCGAGCATCTGGAACGCATCGGCATAGAGCGTCTGGCCCTCGAGGGCGCTCACAATGACCGACCGTGCGAACCGCTTGCTGACTCGCGCCGGCTGGGTGTTGTAGAAGTCTCCGCCGCCACCGCCGGAATCGACGAACGCCATGACACGCCCGAACTCGGCCTCGTACGCCCGCCGGTAAGCATCCCTCGGAAGAAATCCAGCCTCGTGCACCCGGCGAAGCACTACGAGCGTGCTCGACTTGAATCGACGAGCCAGGCGATCGAGTTCCTCCGTGAGGTCTGCACGGGCATCGAAGCTCGACCGGAGCGCCTCAAGTGGCACGAGCATCTCAGCGGCGACACCGTTGCACCAGCGTTCGATCGCGTGAGTGGCCTGAAGGCTCACGTCGGCGTCGGACAGGGCACTCTCGCCGAGCCAGATGTGGGCCAGTTCGTGCGCCAGAGTGAAGATCTGCGCGGCCTTCGTGTCGGCACCGTTCACGAACACGAGCGGCGCCAGAGGGTCGCTGAGCGCGAACCCTCTGAACTCGGCGGGGTCGAGCCGGCGGCGAGTGTTGCTTCCCACCACACCACTGACCATCACGAGCACACCGCTCTCCTCGGCTTGGTCACGCAAGTAGCCGAAAGTCTCGGACCAGTTCGAACCTCGTTGTTCCGTCGAGAACGGCATCGCTACCGTCAAGGCCGAGGCCGCCTCAGAGACGGGCGTGGCTGTCGAAAGCGAGCCGACATGGGGAACCGGATCTAGGAGACTGCTGAGCAACTGGTGTGTGGCCGGGGGTTGGGCTGGGGTCTGTGGTGCCGGTGTGGGTGGTTTGGGCTGGTGGGGGTGCTGTGGCCGGTGCGGGCTGGGGCGGGCGGCGTTGCCGCGGGGGTTCAGATGGTGAGGGCGCCGTTGGTGCAGGTGATGCCGAGGTTGGCGAGGCGCACGAGGTTGACGGCTGCGGCTCTGTGGGTGAGCCAGAGGTGGTTGGCGGCGACGCCTCGGTAGGGGACGCGTCTGGCTTTGTTTCTGGTGAGCCACGCTATGGAGCGTTCGGCCATGGGCCGGTGGCGGCGGTAGGCGCTTTGGGTGGCGGGGTCGGCCCAGCGGTCCTTGTTGGCTTGGCGGCGCTGGTGGTGGGCGTCGACGGTGACGCTGCGCCCGGTGGCCGAGGTGGTGCAGCGCGCCCGCAGCGGGCAGTTCGAGCAGAGCGCGCCGAAGCGGGCCGCGCCGGACTTGACGGCTCTGGTGTGCCCGGCGGGGCAGGTCACAGCCCCGGCGTCGGCGTCGATGGCGAAGTCCTCTCGGGTGAAGCCGCCTGCTATGCGCGGCTTGTGGTCGATGGGCTTGATCGCGGTGGCGTAGCCGGCGGACGCGAACTCCTCGAGCGCCTCGCCGGAGGCGTAGGCCGAGTCGGCCAGCACCAGCCCCACGAACCCCTCAGCGAGCGCCCCGCCGGTGTCGGCGTCGGCGGTGTCGGCGTCGGTGTCGGCGTCGGTGTCGGCGTCGGCGTCGGTGTCGCCGGTGTCGGCGTCGCCGGTGTCGGTGTCGGCGGTGTCGGTGTTGTGGGGGGCTGTGGGGTCTCCTTGGAGCAGGCGGGGGCCGACCCGGGCGTCGGATGTGTCTGCTGTGGTGAGCTCTGCGGCGGTGATGATGCCGGTGTCGGGCTCAGCGACGATGTGGGCCTTGTAGCCGTCGCGGCGCTGCGATCTGGTCTTGCGGGCGTGGCGGGCCTCGGGATCCACAGTGGAGATGATCCGGCCCGGCGCGACACGGCGCGCTATGCGCCGCCGGCCGGGCACCTTGGGGTCGGCCTCGACGTCTTGGCCCGCGACCGCGGCCAGAAGCTCCGCCGCGTCGGCCTGCTCGCCGGTGAGCCCGGCGCCCTCGAGCGCGTCGAGCACGTCGCCTGCGTCTGTGACCAGCTCGTCGATGAGCCAGGCCCGCTCCTCGGGATCGCCCCAGTCACACGACGGCCTGGCGCGGCCGTCGTAATCGTGGGACAGCCCGAGCGCCGCGGCCGCCTGCGGCGCCAGGCGGCGCACACGCCGTATCTGCGAGGCGATCATCGTGACGGTGTCCTGGGTCGCGACCGCGTCATAGAGCACCGTGGAGTCCAACGCCCGCCGCGTCCGCTTCGCCAAAGCCCCGCACACCGCGGCCGCCTCGCGCACCGCGTCGAAGACCCGCTCGGGGCGGGCGCCGGCGCGCAGCCGGGCCCGCCACAGCACCAGCACGCTCGCGTCGAAGCCCCCATCGCCGATCCCCAGACCCGCCGCGGCCTTCCAGCGCACATCACAGCGCAGCCGCTCAACCGCCTCACGGTCCGAGCAGCACTCCAGAGCCTGCAACACCATCACCACAGCGATCACCGAACCCGGCACCGACCGACGCCCCCGACCCGACCCGAACAAGTCCCCGAACAACTCATCGGGCAACAGCCTCAGCCGGTTCTCGGCCAAGAACCGATACACCGACCCCTCACCCACCAGATGCCCGCACAGCCCCAGCGTGTCCAACAGCTCCCGATCCGGACTCTGAGCCTGAATCCACCGGTGGGCGTTGCGGGAGTGCCTGTTGGTGGTTGGGGTGGGTGGTGTTGGTCTGGTTTGGGTGCGGCGGGTGTTGTTGGGCGTGTCGGGCCGGAGTTCGGGGTTTGGGCTGGTTGGTGGCGCTTGGGGTGTGTGTGCTGGGGCGCGCCGGGCCCCGGGGCGCCCTCAGATGAGCAGTGGCAGGTTGCGGATGTGTCGCAGCGCGGCGGTGAATTGCTGTGCCCAGGGCCAGTGGGCGGGCAGGCGTAGTCTGTGGCGGCCTGAGTGGTTGACGAGGCGGCCCGGCACCGCGAGCAGCCGCCGCCGGATGGTGGCGGCGGCGGTGAGCCGGTCGGGGTGGTGTGTGTGTGCGAGCCGGGCGGTCCAGCGGGCGAGGTTGTGGGCGAGCACGGCGCAGGCGAGGTGGGCGGCGTTGGCGAAGAACCTTCCTGAGGGGCAGTGGGCGAGCCCGTTGTCTTTGATGTCTCTGATGGCGAGCTCGACTCGGGCGTGGGCGCGGTGGTAGGCGTCGGCGGCTGCGGCGTCGAGGTCGTCTCGGTTCGTGACGAGGCAGTGGTGGCGCCAGTTGGGCCACAGCTCGCGCTGGGGGCCCTCGGCGAGTCGGGTGCGGCGCACCACGAGGCGCAGCTCTCGGGGGCCTTGGGGGTCGCGCCGGCTGGTCGTGATGGCGCTCTCGGCGACCTGGGCCTCCCCGTCGGGGTAGGCGATGGGGGTCCAGTCGTCCTCGTCGATGGCTTCGATGGCGGCCTTGACCTTGGCGTTGTTGGGGATCGTGACCGACCAGCGGGCGTTGCGCGCGTCGAGCTTGGCGATCAGCGCATAGGAGAAGAACCCTGCGTCGGCGCGCAACGGTCACCGCCGCGTGCGGCGCGAGGCGCCGCAGCCGCGCCAGGGTCTCCGCGGCGAAGCGCAGATGGCCGCGCTGAGACGAGCCCGACCGCATCCGGGCGTGGATGACCTCGCCGGTGTCGTCGCGCACTGCTGCCAGCGGATGGTATCCCCAGACCTTGGTGTGGCCGTAGGCCGCGCCGTGCTTGGACTTGCCGTAGACCTCACACACCGTCGAGTCCAGATCCACCGTCATCTCCCCCACATCAGGCGACGCGCCCAAAGACCACGCCCGCCCGAGCGCCAGCTCGTGAGCCTTGTCGAGCTGGCGGACATGGCCGAACGTGAAGGACCGCAGCCACGTCCCCACAGTCGACGGCGCCGCCACCGCGAACGGCAGCACCGCCGAAGCGGCACCGGCGCGCAGCCGGTCGGCGTCGTCGATGAACGAGCCGCCCACCAGCATCGACGCCACCACCGACAGCGCCTTCGCGCCCGAGCCGCGGCCCGCCGCAGGCGGACGCACCACCGCATCGATCAACGCCTCCAAACCCAGACGGCCCATCACCGTGCCCACCAACAACAAGCCCGCGTCGGCCACCAGCGAAGCGTCATCGAACACCGCCTCGATCCCGTCGATCCCACCCGCTACGCTGCTCACAGGAAGTGCCTCCTCACATGGCCAGAATGACCGTTACCTCAAACAGCATTCTCCCATGTCAGGAGGCCTTCCCGGTGGACGCGCCAACCCCAACAGCATCACCGCACCGGTGGATTCAGGCTCAGTGCCCTGCACACCGACATCGTCCCACACCCGCCAAACGACCGCGAGCACCCGACCCGAATTACTCAGCAGTCTCCTAGTCCGATGCCACGGGCGTAGTCGCGATACCAGTCCTGTCGCTGCTGGCAATGGTAGATCGTGTCAAGGAGGTCGGGGCTCGGACACCGAACGCCCTTGTCGCCGACGGTACGGAGATCGGGAATAGGGACCTGTTCGTCTGGCGGTGCGGGCAGGAAGAAGTAGCCGATGGGCGTTCGGGTTGCCGTCGCAAATCGCTCGAGCTGTTTCAACGTGGGCGAGTGATCACCGCTCTCCCACTGCCGGAGCTTGGGGAACTTGTCGACGAGTTCGTCGGAGTCGAGGCCCGACCGCTCCGCAGCCCATGCGTAGACCGACGCCGCAACGTCAACGCGGACAGCCATCATGATCCATTCTGGCCACAAGTGCGCGCATATCGGAGCATATCGGCCAGCGGACCGGGGGCGGGCGGGTTTGGGTCGGCGCCAGCGTCGCCAGAAGAACCAGGACTCGGACAAGGCCCCACGATTGACGATGGTGCTCGGACACGGGCCCGGCTCGAAGGGCCAGTACCGGCTCGGACTGTCGTCGGACGCCTCCGTCGTCTCCATGGGATCACCCTACCTTGAGAACTGCTCCAATGAGAATGCATGTCGAAGCTTGTACCGCATCAGGAACATATCGAAGAAGCATCGATCAAGCTAGCTTACACGAGGGGGCACGATGACAGCGCAAGACACCGCCCTCCTCAGCGCGTCGCCCTGTGCCTGACGCGAGGTCGGCGACTTGGATCGCGTGAGCCGGCGCTTGAGCACGATTCCTCGCCGTTGTCACAGGGACCCGCTACCGTCGGCTTGTGGCCTCACGCGATCCTCGTGACATGCCGGTAGATGCGCGTCCGGCGCTTGCACCGCAGGCTGCGGTCCTGCGTGGCAGCGACTACCAGCACGCGATCGCGTGGCTGTGGATATCTAGGATGCTCAGCGACCCGGCCCGGATCGCGAGCGTCACGGTGGAGGATCCAGCAGGCGGCGCTTTCGACGATGTGGTGGTGCGGAGGCGCTTCGGACCGGATCTCTACATCCAGGCGAAGAGTTCCAACTACGGCAGCGTGGTCGTTGACGGCGACTGGCTGTTGGAGGTCGATTCGCCTGCTTCGCGAAGCTGTCTGCAGCGCTCTTACAGCACGTTCAAGGATCTAGAGAAGACCACGGATCAGTTCGTGCTGGAGTTCTGGACGAACCGGGGCTTCGACGGCAGGAATCCGCTCCTGGGGAAGCTGCGCGATCTCAAGCACGATCGGATCGATACAAGGCGGATGCTCGAAGCCGGGCCTCGCTCCAAGGTGGGCCGCGAGCGGGATCGTTGGGCGGAGCATCTGGGAGTCGGTCCGGAGGAGCTGGCTGAGTTTCTGGCTGTCGTTCGATGGAAGCAGACGGGGTCTGAGCTGGGTATCCGCCAGCAGGCGCAGGATTGCATGGCCTTGGCGGGACTGCGAAGCGACGAACCCGCAGTGATGCTCGGGGTGAGCCTCGTCAGAGACCGGGTAGCGGATGGATGCGGACCGCTTGATGCCGAAGCTGCGGGTCGCCTGGTCGCGGCAATGAAGATGCCACGCTCAGCGAAAGAGCCTCGCGAGGCAACGGACGATGATTGGATACGACGGCTGCCGCCGGGTTGTGTCACTTACTTGGAGAGCCTGCGGCAGTCGTCAGCGGAGGCCGCAGAGGGCGTGCAGCGGCTGCTTGAGCAGCCTGCCTCGCTGGTTCCGGGGGTGCTGGCCCATCAGGTCGAGCATGCGCCAGAATGGTTGGTGGAGGCGGGGTATCTCGCCTGGGAGGCGATAGCGGCGTTCCTGCACGGCCACGAATTGCCGGGGGGTGACGCGGCGCGCCGAGCGGCCGTGCGCCTCGGTTCGCCCCGCGGCGACCTGTATAGGCTCAAGGACGCCCATCTGGCCGCGCGAGACGGCAACGCCGACCACGCAGAGATGCTCCTGCGGGAAGCGGAGTCGGATCATCCCCTGCATGAGGCCACGCGAGCTTTGGTCGCTGGAGATGCCCAAACGGCTGTCACGTCCATCCTCGGCTCCCAAGCGTGCGAGTCTCAGGACTCTGATGTCGCCCTGGACGCCTTCCTAATGCTCGCGCAGGCCTTGCATGACCTCGGCCAACCCGATGAGGCGCTGCGGGCACTGGAGGATGCCAGTCAACGATTCCCTGATCGCGGCAGCCTGTACCTGTACCAGGCACGGCTCTGCATCGAACTGGCCAAGCAACGCCGATCCGAGGGGATCGCCCCGTCGGGACTGTTGGAGTCAGCCGTCGAACGAGGGTTGGAGGCCAGGGCCCGGTACCGCCGTTGGGGCGGACCGTCGGCTGGCGCGGTCGCAGCAGCGACAGAAGCGCTGTTGATGCTGGATGAGCCCAACGAGGTGTGTGCACTCGCCACCCCCGACCCCGAGGGGCAAGCCACCCAGGAGGAGGCTGCGGATGCCGATGTAGTCACGAATCGAGCGCATGCGTTGCTGATGCTTGATCGCCACGATGAACTCGAGGGCTTGGACTGGAACCTGATCGACGCATCGGAGGGCGCGTTGATGGTGGCCTATCAGGCCCGAAACCGGGGTGACCCCGACGCTGCCGAGTTGATGCGGAAGGCTCTTGATGAGGCGACCGACGACAGCCGGCGCCTCATGGCCTTGCATGGCCTCGCGCTCTTCGGGGAGTTGGACGAGGAAGCCCTGGACCGAATCGACGGAGCCGAAGATCAGCACAAGGCGCTGATTCGGGCAGTCGCCTCATATCACCGGGAGGACTATGGCGGGGCTGTGCAGCTGTTGGACTGCCACGGTTTCGCCACATCCATGCATGCCCAGCTCCTCGCGAGGGCCCAACACCGCCTCGACGAGACCGACGACGCTGTCGACACGCTCACGCAGGCTGTCGAGAGGCTCGGAGATGCGTCGTTGCATCTGGTCGCGGTCGAGATGCTCAAAGAACGGGAGAGATTCCAAGACGCCGAAGTTCTAGCGCTTCGTGCACTAGGCGGACCCATGCCGCGCAGCGACAGGCGCCGGCTGTTGTGCGCTCTAGTCGACGTCGTCCAGAGCCGCTGTGACTGGCCAGCCATGGAGCAGCACGCGCGGAAGCTCCTTGAGGAATTCCCTGACGAGACGAAGGCGATATGGGCCATCGTCCACTCGCAACTCTCCCGAGGCGACAGGCTCGCAGCCTGGAGAGTCATCGCCGAGCACGACGCGAAGCCCTTCGATAAGGACACCGCCCTCTACGCCATCGAGGCCTACCAGTCATCGGAGATGACAGCGTCTGGTACTGAGCGTCTCCTAGACATCGCCAGCGAGTTCGCCCATGACGAAAAGGTCGCTGCCGCCGCGCTCATGGCACTTATGCTCAGAGCCGACGATACACAGATGACCGAAGCGCAACGCACACGCCTCGCAGCGGCGTTCAATAGCCACTTCGAGAGGTTCGACGAGGGTCAGATCCTGCGCCGCTTCGAGTTCGCGACGGCAGAGGACGCCGTCGAGACGATGGAGTCGTTGACTGCGGCGCCGTCGATCGAGCAACTCCAGGTCCTCAGCCTCATTCGTCTCGGCCAGGCGCCGTATGGGATGCTGCGCGGGCTGAGGATGTTGCCTTACGCCGAGTTGCTGGCCGCGGCGGCCGCGGGGCATCTGACCGCCGTCTCCCTCGACGAAGAGGAACGTGAGCAAGAACGCGATGCTGCCAGGAGTGCGTTGGAGGGTGTCGTAGCGGCCGACACGAGCGTCGCAGCCGTGGCAGTCCATGCAGGGATCTCGATCGACGAGAGCGCGGCAGCGTTCAAGCAGGTGCTGATTGCCGACGATCTGGTCACAGACGCCCGCAGCGCTGTTGTCAGCACGAGCCTCCCGGTGGCTGGCTCGGCGTTCAATGACCCGGTTGCGGGTGGACTACGCCTAACGGACATTCAGGAGCAGCACGCGCGTCATCGTGAGAAGGCGACTCGCGTCGCCGACATCCTGCAACGATGGCGCAGTGTCCCCAGCGGAGGGCTCGCCGCACGCTGGGAGGAAGAGACCGCAGGACTAGAGGCCGCAGATCTGAATCCGTGGGATGCTTCGCTGCGCGTCGCGTCGAACCGTCAGTGCGCTCTGTGGTGCGACGACATCGCCTTGCGCAGATGGGCCCGAAACGAGGGAATTCCCGCATTCGGCACTTTCGCGCTCTGGGAGGTGCTGACGTCTCGCACCGACACGAGCCCGTCGCTGGAATTGGCTGAACTAAAGGGCTCGCTCCTGCGGGAGGGCATCGCGGATGTGCCCTTGACGTGGGATGAACTCACCGCCATCGCAGACGCCGACAGCACCGGTCGCGCTGCATTCAATTTCCTGGCCCGTCCAGCGAGTTGGCATCACCCACCCTCGACATTCCGCTGGTACTCCGACCGATTCGATCAGGCCGTTGCCTCCGAAGACGCCTCCGTCATGTGCGGGCTGCTTAGGGCGGCCTCTGGTGGGTTCGGAACGTCGGTGGATCCCTCGATGCGGCGGCACGCGTTGAGCGACATGCTCGCCATCGCAGTACTCAGGGCACAAGACCTTGAAACTGTGCCTGCACTGGTGCTCGCTAGCCGCTATGCGTGCTGGGAGATCGTCCCCTTGGGCGATTTCGACGTGCTGCCCGACGCCGCGTCGGCGTTGCTTGACGCGTACATGACAGAGCTGACGCCTGCTCAAGCAGCCCAAGCGGTCCTCATCCGCTTCAGCGAGTGCGACGAACAAGATCGCCGCACTGTGACATCCGCGGTGCTCTCATCACATGTTGAGCACCAAAGAAGCGTACTGCCAGCGCCGGACCTAGCGACAGCAGATGGAGTGCCGCGGATCGCGAGAGCACGAACTGCGGTTCCCACACGAGCCGACGCCCTAAGGGCCGCTGACGCTCTTGCGGCCATCGGCGCTCGGCAGGTGCTGTTGTTCGGGTCGGTCGCGCAAGGGGACCCGAACCTTGAGTCGGACATCGACCTCGTAGCGGTGTTCGACGACTTGGGTGATTATCGAAGGCGTCAGAACATCGAGACCCAGGCGCGCAAGGCCGTTGAGGATGCTTGCGGCTGGTCCTGCGACATCCTGATCACCGACCGCGTCGAGTGGTCCGTGCGCTCCAAGCTAGCGACCACGGTGGAGGCCGAGATTGCGCAGTCCTGCCGCGTGCTATTGGATCTGCCTGTCGCCGGGCACATCGACTGGGACAAGCCGATCTGTCGGCCCGCAGATGACGCACAGGAAGCGGCCGCGGAACTGCGGCTTGCGATCCGGCACATGCGTGCCGTCTGCGAGTACGCACGGGGCACCCGCCGCGAGCACGATGCCGAGCAGGCAGGTGACGCCGCGAGGATTGAGACCGCTCGCTACGACCGAATGCGAGTGCTGTGTGAGCGATCCCACAGTGCCGCCAACGCGGCATTGCGCGCCTATACGAAGGGAGTGATCCGACAACGACCGAGCCGTGGCCAGGGCCGAGGGCGCTTCGTGGCAATGCTAGATCAGCTTCCCATCGACAAGCGCTCGGAGTTCGAAGCGGCCCTGCGGGTTCCAGCCGCCTGCCTGGACGCGTGGGAACAAAAGCCGGGCGTTTCGCTGCCGAGCGCAGTCCTAGAGTCGGTGACGCCCGCTTTGGCCGCGGACATGGCTGAGACCGCCATCGGGTGCTGCGCATTAGCCGCTCGGTCAATTGAGACCGCCCTCGGCCCCGTACAAGAAGCGCGCGACCTACTGAAGACCGTCACGGCTGCCGATGTCGCCAGCGCCATCGCGACGATTCGCAGAGGGCCACCAATTGCAGACGTGGCCTACGAGGTGAACGGCCTGGATCCTCCGAGTCGATGCGAGGGACAATCACGGCCGCAGTTACCGAGACTGCCAAGCCGCAAGCGGGCAGTATCCGCTGGGACAATTCAGCGATGAACGGCGCAGAACTCAACCGGCGAGCCGCAGAGGCACTGGGAACGGCGCGCTTTCAGATCGATCGTCTGGCTGAGGCAGCCCGCCCTGGAGAGAACGAGGCCGTCGCCATGCGAGCCGACAATGCCCCCAGGTGGGATGAAGCACGCTTCGACAGAATGATCGAGGTCTGCAGCGCTGCGCACATGGCGACCGAGAACGCGGTCAAGGCCTTCACCGCTGGAGTGGTACGCCAGCTACCCAATCACGATCACAGAATCGAGGTGTTGCTCGCGGCGCTCCCGATACCAGTGGTAGAGCACTTCAAGATGCTCATCTTGCCGCTCGAGCCCGAGGACCTGAGTCCCTGGCGGACGGCTGCCACCTACGTTTATGAGGAGCAATCTCTTTCGATCTTGGCCCAGATCACGCCGAACTACGCCGCCGACATCTACAGCGCTGCCCTCGCAGCGTGCGAGTACGCGGCTTCCCAAGCGCTCTCCAGGCCGAGCAGTGAGCCCAAATTGGTGCAAGCGGCTAGGCGGCTGCAAGAGAGCGTTAGCCACGCGCAGGACGCCCGTTACGTCCAGTTGCTGCGCAGCGAGCCGCCGTTCGCTAAGTCGACATACACCGATCGGGACATGGAGGCCCATCCGGAGGCCTTACAGGAGCCGGTGATCCCCTCGCGAGACGTTACGCAATAGACCATGATGTTCTCGGGTCTGTCGCCTGACAGCCCCGCCACTAGTCCAAGCGCTGATCGTGGCTTGGGCACCATCGTTCTAGGATGGCTTGGACATTGGGGCCGTGGAGGAGAGTGGCGGCGTGAGTTCTGTCACCGAGGCGGCGTTCGAGGAGCAAATTACTGGCTGGCTGGTCGAGCACGGCGGGTATCAGCGCGTCAAGATCGGCAATGTCGGGGATGGGCCGCGGGACTTCGACACTGAGGCGGGCGTCGACACGGCCGACTTGTTCGAGTTCATCGGTGCGACGCAGGGGAGCAAGTGGGCGCGCCTCGTGGACACGGCGTACGGCGGCGATCCGAACCAGGCGCAGTCCGGGTTCGTCCAGCGGCTGGCTGCGGAGTTTGGACAGGCGGGGCACCGTGGATGTGCTGCGTCGCGGTGTGGTCGACCGCAACATCACCATCCGGCTGGCGTACTTCCGGCCCGCGCATGGGCTGACCCCGGAGCTGGCGACCCTCTACGAGGCCAACGTGCTGTCTGTGACCAGGCAGCTGCCGTTCGATCCGTCCAGCGGCCGCACCGTCGACTTGGGCCTGTTCGTCAACGGCGTGCCGGTGGCCACGGCAGAGCTGAAGAATCCGCTGACGGGCCAGACCGTCGAGAACGCCGTCGCCCAGTACCGCAGCAACCGTCCGCCCAGCAACCGGACCCTGGGCCGGGTGGGCATGGTTCACTTCGCGGTCGATACGTCGTCGGTGATGATGACCACCCGGCTGGCCGGCGCCCGCACCCGGTTCCTGCCGTTCAACCGGGGCTACAACCTGGGCGCGGGCAACCCCTCGAATCCCGCCGGGCACCGCACCGCCTACCTGTGGGAGCAGGTGTGGAGCCGCGACGCCTGGATGGACATCCTGGGACGCTTCGTGCACGTGACGAAGCCATCAAAGGGATCCCGGGCCCGCCCTGACGTGATCTTCCCGAGGTTCCACCAGTGGGACGCGGTCCGGCGCCTGGAGGCTGACGCCAAACAGCACGGCCCAGGCCGCAGCTACCTGGTGCAGCACTCCGCGGGGTCGGGCAAGTCCAACTCGATCGCCTGGCTCGCACACCGCCTGTCGTCGCTGCACTCCGATGACGACACCGAGGTGTTCCACAAGGTGGTGGTCATCACCGACCGAGTTGTGCTCGACCGCCAGCTCCAGGACACCATCGGCCAGTTCGAGCACGCCATCGGGGTGGTGCAGCGCATCGACGAGGACTCGGCCCAGTTGGCCCAGGCCCTGGCCGGCGAGCAGGCCCGCATCATCGTCACCACGCTGCAGAAGTTCCCGTTCATCTTCGACAAGATCGAGTCGCTGCCCGAACGCGACTACGCCGTGATAGTCGACGAGGCCCACTCGTCCCAGACCGGCGAGGCGGCCAAGGAACTGCGCCGCGCCCTGGGGTCAGCCGAGCCCGAAGTCGAAGCCGGCGAGGATCTGGAGCCGGGCGAAGTTGATGCGCTGCTGGCGGAGGCGGTCGCTGCCCGGGGCCAGCAGCCCAACCTGTCGTTCTTCGCCTTCACCGCCACGCCGAAGGGCCGCACCCTGGAACTGTTCGGCGAGGTGGGCGCCAGCGGCCGCCACGAGCCGTTTCACCTGTACCCGATGCGTCAGGCCATCGAGGAGGGCTTCATCTGCGACGTGCTGGCCGGCTACGTCACCTACAACCAGTACTACCACCTGGAGAAGGCGATCCTCGACGACCCGTCGTACGACACCGCCAAGGCCCGCAGCGCGCTGGCACGCTTCGTGACTCTGCACCCCGACAACCTGGCCCAGAAGGCGGAGATCATCGTCGAGCATTTCCGCACCAAGATCGCCGGCCAGATCACCGGCAAGGCCAAGGCGATGGTCGTGTGCTCGTCACGACCCCATGCGGTGCGCATGTGGCGGGCACTGCAGGCCTACGCCACCGACCTTGGCTACGACCTGGGGGTGCTGGCGGCGTTCTCGGGAGAGGTTGAGGGGCTGACCGAATCTCGGGCAAACGGCTTCAGGGAATCCCAGACCGCTGCCCAGTTCGACACCGACCAGTGGCAGATCATGGTGGTGGCCGAGAAGTTCCAGACGGGCTTCGACCAGCCCAAGCTCGCCGCCATGTACGTCGACAAGACCCTCACCGGGCTCGCCGCGGTGCAGACCCTGTCGAGGCTCAACCGCATCCACCCCGACAAGTCGGCCACATTCGTGATGGACTTCATGAACGACACCGAAACGATCGGCGAAGCGTTCGCGGTGTACCACGGCAAGACCGTCGCGCCGCCCACGGACCCCAACCTGCTGTTCGACACGCGCCGCGACCTGGACGACTTCGGAGTGCTCGACACCGGCGAGATTGAGCGGGCCGCGGCCCTGCTGCTAGGCGAGGGAACCCACGCCCAGATCGACGCCGCCCTACAGCCCGCAGTCGACCGATTCAACGGACTGGCGAACGACGACCAGGAGTCCTTCCGCGACGCTCTCGGCCGGTTCGTGCGGGTGTACGGGTTCCTGTCGCTGGTAGTTCCGTTCCGCAACCCAGGCCTCGAGCGCGACTACCTGTTCAGCCGGGCGCTGGCCGCACTGATCCGGGACCGCGAGCACGGCCAGAGCATCGACTTGGGCTCCGAGGTGGAACTGACCCACCTGCGTCACGAGATCGCCTTCGAGGGCTCCATCGACCTTCCTGGCGGCGAGAGCGAGGTCGCCACCATCTTCTCGGGCACAGGCCCCGCCGCCGACCCCGACCACGAGCGGTTGTCGCAGATCATTGCCCGCATCAACGAGCGCTTCGGCACGGACTGGACCGACGAGGACCGTCTGGTGTTCGAGGCCGCCGCCGGAGACCTCGTGGCCGACGCCGAGATCCAGAACCAGGCGGTCAACAACGACGAAGCCACCTTCCGCGACCACGTGTTCCCCGAGCGCTACCTCAAGGCGCTGCTGTCACGGCGTGAACGCAACAGCGAGCTGATCTTCAGCTACCTCGACAGCGAAGAACTCCAGGCCGAAGTCATGGACATCTTCGCCGTCGAGGTGCAAAGGCGTGCCACTGTCGCCCGCCAACGGACATGCCCTATCGGCGACCTGCTGGGTGCCGACCGGGAGTCGGAGTTCCTGGAGTACAAGTCCACCCTGCGCTGGGACATCCACCAGCAGCGCAAGGGCGGCGCTGTTGAAGACGCCGCCGTCAAGACCATCGCAGGGTTCGCCAACTGCGACTTCGGCGGCACCCTCCTGATCGGGGTGGCCGACGACGGCACGGTCCATGGCCTCGAGGACGACTACGCCACGTTCTCCAAACGAGGTCAGCGAGGCGACCAAGACCTCTGGGGCCAGCACCTGCAGAACCTCATCCGCTCCCGCCTCGGCGACGCCGTGATACCCCTCGTCACCTGGGAATTCCACAGCATCAACGGCAACCACCTTGCCCGCATCAGCATCGCACCCTCCAGTCATCCCGTCCTAGAGCACAAAGACGGTCAAGACACCTTCTGGCTCCGAACCCCGACCTCCACCATCGCCATTACCGACCCCAAGGACAGAGACCGAGTGATCGCCCGCCGCTGGGGCACGACATCGTCGCAATAGGCAGTCGACGCAACGGCGCAACGTCGAGCGCCGCCCGAGACCATGGCTAGCCCTGGCCGCCGGAGGTCTCCTTCACGGACGCCTTGCCGGCGGAGATCCACGGCATCATGGCCCGGAGCTCCTTACCGACGATCTCGACCGGGTGGTCGTGCCCGGCCGCCTCCAGCCGCAGGAAGTTGGCCCGGCCGCCCCGGCTCTCGGCCACCCACTCCTCGGCGAAGGAGCCGTCCTGCACCTCGGCCAGGATGCGCTGCATCTCGGCTCGCACCGCGTCGTTGACGATGCGCGGCCCCCGGGTCAGGTCGCCGTACTCGGCGGTGTCCGACACCGAGTAGCGCATCCCGGCGATGCCCTCCTCGTACATGAGGTCCACGATCAGCTTCAGCTCGTGCAGGCACTCGAAGTAGCAGATCTCGGGCTGGTAGCCGGCGTCGACCAGCGTCTCGAAGGCGGCCTGCACCAGGGCGGTGGTGCCCCCGCACAGCACGGCCTGCTCACCGAACAGGTCGGTCTCGGTCTCCTCGGTGAAGGTGGTCTCGATGACCCCGGCCCGGGCCCCGCCGATGGCGTCGGCATAGGCCAGCGCGAGGGGCAGTGCGCCGCTAGAGGCGTCCTGCTCTATCGCCACCAGGCACGGCACCCCGCCGCCCTCGACATAGGTGCGGCGCACCAGATGGCCGGGCCCCTTGGGGGCGACCATGCACACGTCCACCGACTCCGGCGGGGAGATCAGCCCGAAGCGGATGTTGAACCCGTGGGCGAAGAACAGCGCCTCGCCGGCCTGCAGGTTCGGCTCGACGTGCTCGGTGTAGATGGCGCCCATCTCGGTGTCGGGCATGAGCATCATCGTCACGTCGGCCTCGGCCACCGCGTCGGCGATCGAGCGGACCTCGAGGCCGGCCTCCCGGGCCTTGGCGGCCGACGAGGAGCCGTCGCGCAGGCCCACCCGCACGTCGATGCCCGAGTCCTTGAGGTTGAGGGCGTGCGAATGGCCCTGGGATCCGTAGCCGAGCACGGCCACCTTGCGGCCGGCGATGGCCGACCGGTCCACGTCCTGCTCGTAGTAGATGTTCGCCACGAGAGCCTCTCTTTTGTATTGGTAGGGATGGAATGGTCGAGATTGACGGTACAGATCAGGAGCCCAGCGAGGGCAGCGCGACCCGGCCGGTGCGCTGCAGTTGCACGATGCCGAAGGCTCGCAGGCGTTCCTCGAACTCGTCGAGCCGAGCCGGGCGGGCCGCCAGCGACAGCATCATCTGCGACTGGTCGGCGTCGAGCACGTAGGCCCGGAAGTCGTCGACCAGCTCGAGCAGCTCGTGGCGGCGCCCGCCGGCCGCGTCCGCGGCCACCGTCACCAGCATCAGTTCCCGCTCGACAGACTCCGCCGGCTTCAACTCGCTGATCTCCACCACGTTGATGAGCTTGTCGAGCTGCTTGACCACCTGCTCCAGCGACGACGAGGCCACGTCCACCGTGAACGTGATCCGGCTGAAGCGCTCGTCGGCGGTGGGGGCGACCGCCAGCGACTCGATGTTGAACCCGCGCCGGGCGAACAGCCCCGCCACCCGGGCCAGCACCCCAGGCTTGTTCTCCACGGTGGTGACGATGGTGTGGAACCGGTCGGCCGGCCCCGCTTCGCCGGCAGTGACGGGGGTGGTCATCGCTGCGAGGGGTCGACGACGATGTCGGAGTTGGACTGGCCGGCCGGGACCATCGGAAAGACGTTCTCGCCCGCGGAGCTTCGGAACTCCAGGACCACGGGCCGGTCGTCGATCTCGTTGGCCTTGGTGATGGCCGGCGCCACCTCCTCGGGGGCCTCGACCCGCAGGGCGACGCAGCCCATGGCCTCGGCCCATTTCACGTAGTCGGGGATCTCGTAGGAGAGGTAGACCTCGCTGTAGCGCTCCTCGTAGAACATCTCCTGCCACTGGCGGACCATTCCCAGGTATGCGTTGTTGAACAGGGCGACCTTGATGGGGATGCGTTCCATCGACGCGGTGACCAGCTCCTGTGCGGTCATCTGGAAGCAGCCGTCGCCGTCGACGGCCCACACCATCCGGTCGGGCATCCCGACCTTGGCTCCGATGGCGGCCGGGACCGAGAAGCCCATCGTGCCCAGCCCGCCCGAGTTGATCCAGGTGTACGGGTGGTCGAACTTCCAGTACTGGCTGGCCCACATCTGGTGCTGGCCCACCCCGGAGGTGACGATCGTGTCATCGGGGGTGGAGTCGCGCAGCACCTCCAGCACGTACTGGGGCTTGAGCAGCTCCCCCGGCTCGGACTGCTCGTACACCAGCGGGTAGCGCTCCTGCCAGCCGCTGATCGTCGAGCGCCAGGCCCGCCGGTCAGCCTGGGCCTCGGCGCCGCCGCCGGCTCGCACAGCCTCGACCAGCTCGGCGATCACCAGCTTGCAGTCGCCCCGGATGGCCACGTCAGGGTTCCTGACCTTGCCCAGCTCAGCCGCGTCGATGTCCACATGGATCACCTTGGCGTCGGGGGCGAAGCCGTCGAGCCGCCCGGTCACACGGTCGTCGAAGCGGGCTCCGAGCGCGATGAGCAGGTCCGAGCGCTGCATGGCGGTGACCGCGGTGTAGTTGCCGTGCATGCCGGGCATGCCCAGGCACAGCTCGTGGCTGTCGGGGAAGCATCCCCGGGCCATGAGGGTGGTGACCACTGGGACGTCGATCAACTCTGCGAGGGCCAGCAGCTCGGCCGCGGCCCGGGCCTTGAGGATCCCGCCGCCGGCGTAGAGGACGGGACGCTCGGCCTTGCAGATCAGCTCGGCCGCGGCCCGCACCAACTCGGGATCGCCGGCCGTGGCAGGGCGGTATCCGGGCAGCTCCATGATGTCGTCGGTGGGCTCGTACCAGGTCATGGCCGAGCGCGGGTTGTTCGGGTCGACGATGTCCTTGGGGATGTCCACCAGCACCGGGCCGGGCCGCCCGGTGGTGGCGATGTGGAAGGCCTCGTGCACGATGCGAGGGATGTCCTGGGCCTCGGTGACCAGGAAGTTGTGCTTGGTGACCGACAGGGTGATGCCGGTGGTGTCGCACTCCTGGAAGGCGTCGGTGCCGATAGCGGCGTAGGGGACCTGTCCCGTGATGCACACCAGCGGGACCGAGTCCATGTAGGCGTCGCACAGCGCAGTCACCGCGTTGGTGGCACCGGGCCCGGAGGTGATCATCACTACGCCGGGGCGCCCGGTGGCGTGGGCGTAGCCCTCAGCCATGTGGCCGGCGCCCTGCTCGTGGCGAACCAGGATGTGGCGCACCGGTGACTCGATGATCGGGTCGTACACCGGGAGGATGGCGCCGCCGGGCAGCCCGAATACCACTTCGGTGCCCTCGCACTCGAGGGCCTTGACGAGGGCTTGTCCGCCGTTCATTCTCATGATCGGGCCTCCGGGGCGGTTGCTGGGGTTCGGTCGAGGGAAACGGGCCGCACGCGAAACGACCTCCCGGGGGGAGGTCCTGCGCACGATCGGATGGGTTTGCGAGCGCGCGCTGTCAGCCAGGTACTACCACGGGCAGGACGGCGTCGTTCACGGCGCCAATTATGGCCTCGGATTCGGTCCGAGACAACTGCAACAGGCTCAGACCCCTAGCCTCGCAGCCGTGCTCTCATCTCTTCGAGACTGCTTATGACGCCCACCGGCGACGACCGCCGGCGACCGATCCTCATGCAGCTGCGCTGGAGTGGCGACGACCGGGAGATCTGGCGGCTGGCGTGGCCCGCGCTGGGCGCGCTGGTGGCCGAGCCGCTGTACGTGCTCGCCGACACCGCAATCGTGGGCCGCTTAGGCACACCCCAGCTCGGCGGCCTTGCGCTGGCCGCGTCGATCCTGCTGACCGCCCACGCCATGTTCATCTTCCTGGCCTACGGCACCACCGCGGCGGTGGCCCGCCTGCTGGGCGCGGGCGAGCACCGCCGGGCCGCCCATCAGGCGGTTCAGAGCATCTGGCTGGCGCTGGCCGCCGGCATCGTTCTGGCTGCGGCCGGCCTGCTGCTGTCGTCCTGGATGGTGGACACCCTGGGCGGCGACGACCCCGCGGTGCGCCACAACGCGCTCGTCTACCTGAGGATCTCCCTCTTCGGGCTGCCGGCCATGCTCGTGATGCTGGCCGGGGTGGGCTACCTGCGGGGCGTTCAGGACACCAAGCGGCCCTTCGCGGTGGCTCTGGGATCAGCAGTCGGGAACTTCGTGCTCGAGGTGGTGCTGGTGTACGGCTTCGATCAGGGGATCGGCGCGTCGGCGTTGTCGACGGTTGTGGCCCAGACCGCAGCCGCGGCCGTCTTCGTCTGGTGGATCCGGCAGGCGGTGGCCCGCCATGGCGTGGGCCTGCGGCCGGACCCGGCCGTCATCCGGCGCCTGGCCATCGCCGGCTGGGACCTGCTGATCCGGACCTCGGCGCTGCGGGCCAGCCTGACGGTCACGGTGGCCGTCGCGGCCCGCATCGGCACCGACGACCTGGCTGCTCACCAGATCGTGTTCGAGGTCTGGACGGTCCTGGCTCTGGTGCTCGATGCGGTGGCCATCGCCGGTCAGGCCCTCATCGGCCTGGCCCTGGGTGCGAGCCAGCCCGACCGGGCCCGGGCGCTGGGACGGCGCATGATCGGCTGGGGCGCGGCCTCCGGCGTGCTGACCGGAGCGGTGGTGCTGGCCGTCTCGCCGGCGCTGCCCCACGTGTTCACCGAGGATGCTGCGGTGGTCGCGCTGGCGGCCTTCCTGTTGCTGCACGTCGGCTTCTCCCAACCGGCCGCGGGGGTGGTCTTCGCCTTGGACGGCGTGCTGATCGGAGCAGGCGACCTGCGCTTCCTGGCCGTGTCCATGGTCGGTGCCGGCGTGGTGCTGGTGGGCGGCGGGCTGCTGGTCGTGGCGGCCGGGGCGGGGATCGGCTGGCTATGGGCCGCCCTTCACGCCTGGATGGCGACCCGCCTCGGTCTGATGCTGTGGCGCTTCGCCGGCCCGGCCTGGCAGGTCACCGGCGCCAACCGCTAGAGAGGCGCAGCCCGCGCCGGCACCAAGTCACATCAGCGTCACATCAGCGCTCTGGATTGTTATGCACCACAAGGCCCAACAGGCGGCATCAACCGTCCGGATTGTTACACATCACAGGGCCGGAAACAGTGACATCAGTGCTCTAGATTCTTGTACGTTACTGAGCCGGAAAAAAGGACATTAGCTGTCTGGACTCTTGTACACTACAAGGCCCGCAACATCACCCTCGCCAAAGCATGGAATCGCTCATGACCAGCGACCACCCGGCTGGCCCACAGTACGACCGCCGCATCGAGGACGAGATCGGCGAAGCCCTCAGGTCGGCGCGCATCGTGGTCGTCACCGGTCCGCGCCAGGTCGGCAAGACCTGGGCGGTGCGCCGCGTGATCGGACCGGAGGGCAAGGTCCATTACCTCGACAACGAGAACACACGGACGGCGGCGCTCTCCGATCCGCACGGCTTCGCGCGGTCAAGCACCGGCTCGACAATGGCCATAGACGAGATCCAACTCGGCGGCGATGCCCTGATCCGGGCCATCAAGCTCCAGGCCGACTCGAGCGATCGGCGCGGACAGTTTCTGTTGAACGGCTCGGCCAACTTCCTGACCGTTCCCCACATCAGCGAATCGCTTGCGGGTAGGGCAGTGTTCCTGACGATGCTGCCCCTGTCGCAGGGTGAGATTGCCGGGGCCGCCGATGGCCTGCTCGACCGCTCCTTCGCCGACCAGGACCGCCTGCTCCGCATGGATGTCGCGCCGCGGCGAATGACGGACTACCTCGATCTGATCTGTCGTGGCGGCTTCCCTGAGGTCGTCGGCACCTTGTCGCGTCGCTCGCGGCACCGATGGTTCAGCGGCTACGTGTCGTCGATGGCCGCTCGGGACATCACCAGCATCGAGGACGTCCGCGACGCTGATCTGATTCCGAAGCTTCTGCGACTGCTCGCAGCTCGCACCGGAGGCGAGTACGTGACGATGACAGTGGCCCGAGCCGCCGACTGCGACCGACGCACCGTGGACCGGTATGTGTCGTTGCTCGAGATGACCGGACTGGTGCATCGCCTCCCGGCATGGTCAGCGAACCTGACTGCCCGCGAGTCGCGCCGCGAGAAGATCCTGACCTGCGACACCGGCCTGGCGGCGCACCTGATGCGCAAGGATCCAGACTCGCTCTCGGCCATCACGGACCCTGCCCGCGGTCCGCTCGTGGAACTGTTCGCGCTGAACGAGCTGCGCAAGCAGTCGCTGCTGTCTGAGCGCCAACCGGACCTGTTCCACTACCGCGACCACAGCGGCAGCCTGGAGGCCGACCTCGTGACGGAAGCAGCGGGCGATGTCGTGGCGTGGGAAGTGAAGGCATCAAGTTCGGTGTCGCTCACCGACGCCCACGCCCTGCGACGGATACGCGACCGGATCGATCAAACCAGACCGGGTACGTTCCGCAACGGCATCGTCCTATACGCCGGAGCCGAGGCGTTCGCGCTCGGAGACCGGCTCACCGCTCTCCCGTTGTCCACGCTCTGGACCGCGCCAGCCTGACACCCACTTCACGCTTTGCGGCTCTTGCGCCGCAGGTAGAATCGTCGGTCCAGGCCCTGCCCCAGCCAGCTCCAGCGGTGGCGCTCGGGCAGGGTCACCGCCCGAGTTCGGTACGGCCCTTGCGCTTCATCGGCTGTTCCGCCATCCCTACGGCGCACCGCAACAGTTGCCAGGCTTGAAGAACAACGCCGAGGGCGCCGGCGGGCTCACGAACACTCCCGGTGGCCTGGAGACGTCGAGGGCCGGCATCGGTGTCGGAGGGTGGACACATGCGAGCGCGCTCATGAAATACGTCTCCTGCGAGCTGGAGTTGACCGAGAAGGGACGACAGAACTTCAGCCGCCTGCTGCGCTCGGAACTCGCGGGCCCGGGCTGGCTGTACGCGCAATACACGCGGGCCGCGGAAGCGCACCGCCGCGCCGGCTCGACCGGGACCGTCATGCTCGGTGACCGTGGCACACCGCACGAATGCGCCTACCCGTACAAGCTCGACGACGAGGTGCTGACCACCGCCGACGGCGACCGTTGGCCGTTCGTTCAGGAGCTCCATCGCGGCGACTTCGACGAGTTGCTGATGGCACGCGTCACCGAGTTCGTGGCCGGCGAGGGGCTCGATGAGATATTCGGCGACCCGGGTGCATTCAGCGTCGCCTCAGGCACCCACACCGAGCAGTCGTCGCTGGAGCTGCTCGCAGAGATCGCGGCTGATCCCGACCCGGAGATACCGCACGGGATGCTGAGCGACGCGGCCGTCGACCTCTCGGACGAGGAGCGCCAGATGCTCTCCTATCTGTTGTGGCCGCAGCGTCTGGCTGCACCGACGGATCAGATCAGCCTTGCCGAGACACGCGGCCTCAGGCTCGGCGACTCGGTGGTCCATATGGCGGTCAGGGTCGACCTGTCAGAACCCGTTCCCTTGACTGCGGTGGCTGGTGGAACCCAGCCGGCCTCGCGTGATCACGCAGTCGACCGCCCTGACCAGTCCGAACCGAGGCGCGACCGTGCCGAGGCGGTTCACGAGCCGCTCATCTAGCCGAGCCTCAACGTCCGTTGGTAGCCGCACGCCCTCTGGCTATCGGCCGGCTCGCTCTTGAAGGTGGCGGTTGACGGCGGCGCCGTCGGCCCGGCCCCGGGTGGCCCGCATCACCTGGCCGACGAAGAACCCGGACAGCTTCCTGCGGTCGGCGTCGTCACCGTCGCGGTACCGAGCCCACTCGTCGGGATTGCCGGCGATCACCTGGTCGACGGCGGTGGCCAGGTCGTCGCCGGCCATGGCCTGGAACCCGCGGCGCTCGGCGATGGAGGCCGGCTCGTCGCCCGTCTCCACCATCTCGGCCAGCACCTGCTTGGCCTGGGTGGCGGTGACCTGGCCGGAGGACTCCAGCCCGATCAGGGCCGCCAGGATCCCCGGCGTCACCTTGGACCAGTCGTCGACGGCCAGGCCGTTGGCAACCCTGGTCGCGGTCAGGCCCGGCTCGGCGCCGCCCGCGACCGCGGCCCGTACCAGCCCGTCCTGGTCCCGCTCCACCAGCAGGGCGGCGTCGGGAGCCGAGACGGCCCCGGCCCCCACCGCCACGAGCTCGGCCCGCCGGGCTGCGGGCAGTGCGGGAAGCGCGGCGTCGATGGCTGCGATCTGATCGGCCGAGGGCGCCAGCGGCACCAGGTCGGGGTCCTGGAAGTAGCGGTAGTCCTCGGCGTCCTCCTTGGACCGCCCCGGCGTGGTGCGACCGCCCGCCTCGTCCCAGTGGCGGGTCTCCTGGCGGGGCCGCTCCCCGCTCGACCACAGGTCCACGTGACGGTGAGCCTCGAAGGTGATGGCCCGACCGAGCGAGCGCAGCGAGCTCAGGTTCTTGATCTCGCAGCGGGTGCGCAGCTCGTCGGAGCCGGCCGGGCGCACCGACACGTTGGCGTCCACCCGCATGGAGCCCTCCTCCATCCGGGCGTCGGACACGCCGATGGAGAGCAGGATGGCCCGCAGCTCCCGCACGTAGGCCCTGGCCTGCTCGGCGGTGCGTATGTCGGGGCGGCTCACGATCTCCACCAGCGGCACGCCGGCCCGGTTGTAGTCCACCAGCGCGTATTCGGCGTCGTGGATGCGCCCGCCCCCGCCCACGTGGGTGGTCTTGCCGGTGTCCTCCTCGATGTGGGCCCGCTCGATGCCCACCACATGGCCGTCCGGCAGTTCGAGGGACCCGTCGGTGTTGGTGGGCTGGTCGTACTGGGAGATCTGGTAGTCCTTGGGCATGTCGGGGTAGAAGTAGTTCTTCCGGGCGAACACCGCCGGGCGCACCTCGCATCCGAGGGCCCGTCCCAGGCGCATGGCGAAGTCCACCGCAGCCGCGTTGACCACCGGCAGCGAGCCGGGCAGCCCCAGGCACACCGGGCAGACGTTGGTGTTGGGCTCGTCGCCGAAGCGGTTGGCGCAGCCGCAGAACAGCTTGGTGGCCGTGCTCAGCTCGACATGGACCTCAAGGCCGACCACGAGCTCCCAGCCCTCGGCAAGCGGCGTCTCGCGCCCGGTCGGAGCCCCGTTCACGGCGCGCTCCCGTTGCCGGGCGCGGCCCGCTCCAGCGCAGCCGCGACCCCGAGGATGAGCCGTTCCGACAGGGCCGGGCCCATGACCTGCACGCCGACCGGGAGACCGTCGTCGCCCGTCCCGAACGGCACCGAGATCGCCGGGTGGCCGGTGAGGTTGGACGGGATGGTGCACACGTCGTTGAGGTACATCAGCAGCGGGTCGGCGATCTTGGCTCCCAGCTCGAACGCCGTGGTCGGCGCGGCCGGGCAGAGCAGGACATCGACGTCCTCGTAGGCGGCTGCGAACTCCTGAAGCATGAGGGTGCGCACCCTCAGCGCCTTGCCGTAGAAGGCGTCGTAGTAGCCCGCCGAGAGGGCGTAGGTGCCGAGCATGATCCTGCGCTTGACCTCCGCTCCGAAGCCGGCGGTGCGGGTGTTGACGTTCATCTCGGCGGCGTTGGCCGCGTCGACTCTCAGCCCGTAGCGCACGCCGTCGTATCTGGCCAGGTTGCTGGAGGCCTCCGCCGGGGCGATCAGGTAGTAGGCCGACAGGCCCAGCACCGCGGAAGGCACCGACACCGCGGTGACGACCGCGCCGGCCGCCTCCAGGGCGTCGGCGGCCTCGTCCACCCGGGCGGTGACATCGGAAGCCACCCCTTCCACGGCCTCGACTCCGTCCATGCCCGGAGCGCCCTGCACGCGGGCACTGCCGGCGCACAGCTCGGCAAGCACGCCCACCCTGAGGCCAGTCACGCCCTCCCCGGGCCCCGAGACGACCGGCTCCAGCGGCTGGTCGATCGAGGTCGAGTCCAGCGGGTCGTGGCCGGCGATGGCTTCATAGCAGGCGGCCGCGTCGGCCACGGTGGCCCCGAACGGGCCGATCTGGTCGAGCGAGGACGCGAAGGCGACCAGGCCGTAGCGCGACACCCGCCCGTAGGTGGGCTTCATGCCCACCACACCGCACAGCGCCGCGGGCTGGCGGATGGAGCCTCCGGTGTCGGACCCGAGGGCCAGCGCCGCGAAGCCGGCGGCCACCGACGCGGCCGAGCCGCCGCTGGAGCCTCCGGGCACCCGGCTGGTGTCGTGGGGGTTGCGGGTCGGGCCGAATGCGGAGTTCTCGGTGGAGGAGCCCATGGCGAACTCGTCGAGATTGGTCTTGCCGACGATCACCGCGCCCGCGGCCTTCAAGCGCTCCACGACGGTGGCGCTGTACGGGGGCCGCCAGCCCTCGAGCATCCGCGACGAGCAGGTGGTGGGGATGCCCCGGGTGCATAGGTTGTCCTTCAGAGCCACCGGCACCCCCGCCAAGGGGCCCGCCGGCTCGCCCCGGCCCAGCGCGGCGTCCACCCGGTCCGCATCGGCGAGGGCCTCCTCGGCCAGCACGAGGTTGAAGGCCCCTATCTCGCCGTCGCCCGCGCCGATGCGGTCGAGGTAGTCCTCGGCCACCGAGCGGGCGGTGCACTCCCCCGAGGCCACCGCCGCGGCGACCCCCAGCGCAGTCACAACGCCTCTCCCAGGATCGGAACCAGCCCGAGCCAGCCTCCGCCCGTCACGGCGCCTCTCCCAGGATCGGTGGCACCCGGAACTGGTCCTCGGCCACGGACGGCGCCTGGGCGAGGACCTCGTCGCGCGCCAGCGACGGCCGCACCTCATCGGCCCTGGTCACGTCGGTGAGCGGTTGAGGATGGGAGGTGGGCTCGATGCCGGACACGTCCAGCGCCTCCACGTCGGCCGCGTGGTCGAGCACGGCCGACAGCTGCGCGGCGATTTCATCGAGTTCACCGTCGCTGAAGCGCAGGCGGGCCAGCCGGGCTACGTGGGCGGCCTCGTCTCGGCTGATTCGACCGGACACTCGGGCAATATAGCCGGGGGGCTACCCGGCCTCGGAGGGACCGTCTGACACGAGCAGGTCCACCTCGGCACCCACCTCCAACTCGTAGACGCCGTCCTCCACGTCGAGGCCGACCACCAGGTCGGGCGGGACGACGGCATCGCTGACGAGCGTCTGCCCGGACGGGACCAGACCCAGCGCTTCGAGTTCGTCGGTGGCCTCCTGCACCGACATGCCGAAGAGGAAGCGCAGGTCCGACACCGGTATAAGAGGCTCGCCCAGCGACACGAACAGGTCCAGCGGGGCGCCCCCGTCCAGGGAGGCGCCGGCCGGAGGCTCGGTGCGGACCACCCGCCCGCGGCTGGTGCCGGGCTCGCGCACCAGGATCTCGTTGACCTCCCAGCCCAGATCGGCCGCAACGGACGTCGCAGCGGACCGGGTCTGGCCCCCCAGATCAGGCACCGCGGGGTTGTCGGTGCCGCTGAGGAACAGGGCCCAGATCCCAGCTGCAGCCCCGCCCAGGACCAGAATCGCTGCCAGGACGATCCCGGGCCAGCGCCAGCGAGGGGCGTCGTCGAGCGGTACCGCCGAACGCTCCGACACCGAGGGACCGACCCGCGCGAAGTCCTCGGTCCGATCGTAGGACGCCGCGCCCGAGGCGTCCGGGGGGCTGTACTCGGACGGGAGGGGGATCGGATCGGGCCGCGGGAGGAGTTGAGCCACTCTCAGCAGTTCCTCGGCCAGGTCTGCCGCGCTCAGCCGCTCGGAGGGTTCAGCCGCGGCGGCCCGGGCCAGCACCGCCTGCAGGGGGCCGAGCGCGGTCAACGAAGCCGTGGAAGCGTCGCCGCCCTCGTCGGAGGTCAGGACTCTGGAGCCGGTCACGGCCTCGCAGAGGAGAAGCGCCAGGTCATGCACGTCCTGGGTCTGCTCCAACGGTGAGTAGCTCCGAGCATCCGGGGCCGGCTCGTCCAAGCCCTCCTCCGGGTCGGCCGCCGGTTCGGTGCCGGTCTCCTCCGCGCCGTCGGCAGGCATTGCGCCGGCATCTGAGGAGGCATCCTCGGAGTCCCTTGGAGCGTCCTCGGAATCCTGTGGAGCGCCGTCGTCGCCGGTGAAGGCCGGCGGGAGCGCCGCGGCCAGTCCGAGATCGGAGATATAGGGGCGGGCACCGGAGTCGAACAGGATGGCGGACGACCCGAGACCTAGATGGGCCCGGCCGCCGGCATGGATGTTCACCAGGGCCCGGGTCGCCTCCAATCCCATCGCCAGCGCCTGTGACGGGGTCAGGCGGTGCCCGGCGTCCAGGAGCATGGCCAGGCTGCCACCGGTCAAGTACTCGGTGACGGAGTAGGGCTGGGGGTCGAGGCCCCAGTCGTGCACCGGCAGGACCCGGGGATGGTTCAACAACGATGTCGCCCTCATCTCGGACGCGAAGCGGTCCAGGAAGCCGGTGTCATCGGCTACCTCCACCTTCAGGATCTTGAGGGCGACACGCCGGTGCAGCGTGCGATCCTCGGCCAGATAGACCCGAGCGCTGGAACCCTCGCCGACGAGCTTCAGCAGCCGGTACCGGTCGCCGAAGGCTCGCAACGACTCTGCGGGGGAGACCATCATGGCAACGGTACCGCCCTGGTCGAGCCGCACGGGTCTGTTACCGCGGTCCGGTACCGTGCGACGCGAGATGGCTACGAACGGACAGGGGCCCGACTCCTCGCCGCCGCGCCTGCGCAGCTCGCTGCGGATCCGGGTGGGCATCGCCGCGCTCGCGCTGTTCGGGATAGTGGGCCTCGTCGTGGCCGCGCTGGTCGGCTCGGGCGACGACGACGCCGGGCAGGCTGTCACCGCGGGGCCGGCGGTGGACCGGGTGATCCCGAACCCCGGCGACGAGGTGTTGCAGCAGCAGCGGGTCGGAGTGGTCCTCGACGCCCGCTACCGGCTCTCCTCGATGGTGATCCTTCCCAGCGACAACGCCACCGAGGGTGTCGACGTGACCTCCGAGGTCGACCACATGGAGGGCCTCAACCGCTTCGAGTTCGCGCCGGGCGAGGGCCGCCTCATCGAGGCCCTGTCACCGGACACGAACTGCGTGATGGCGAGGTTCGTGCTCATCGCCCGACCCGAGGAATCCGACACCGTCCGCTGGTGCTTCGAGGTCTCCTAGGAGACTGCTGAATGATGCCGATTCAGCGCGATCCGCAAATCTCTGACCTGGGGTTTCGTAGGCGCGAAATTCTAGATTCGGGACTTGATCATCGCTTTCCTGACTAGCCGGCCGGTCTCGCACGACCACTCGCTCAGCCTCTCAGGGGCAGTCGATCAGACGCTGCTGCTCGCCCGCGGACGCCAAGACCACCGGAGCCCGCCGTCAGCGCACCACCGGCCCGGCTGAACTGCCGATGCTCCGGCGAACGATCCGGCGCGGTCGTCGAAGTCGGGGGCATGGGAGGTCATCCAGGTCCGCACCCGCCAAGGCTTGATCCCCATCGAGGTGCAGATCCGCCACACCTGCCAGTCCGAGATCCCGATGCCGAGGTCCTCGCGCATCGCCCGGGCGACCTCCTGGCATCGACATGCGCGCCTTGAGCTGCCGCCCGCCGAGCCGGCCCGACTTCAGCGGCCGCGTCGTGACCGTCTTCACCAAGGCCAGCCGCTTCGCGGGCACATACACTCGCGGTCGGCCCGGCCGCGGCCGGTCCGCCCGGGCGCATGGGCACGGAGTCCGCACTAGTAGCGTCCGGGATCGCAGCCCGCCATCCGACAGCGGCCAAGGAATGAAGCGATGCCAAGAGGGAAGCACACGACGACCGGCGGCGGCGCGCGCCTGGCGGTCATCGACACGGAGACCACGGGCTTCTCGCGTCACGACCGGATCGTGGAGTTCGCGTGCGTCACCATCTCGGAGGGCCGCGTCGTGGACGAGTACGAGTCGCTGCTGCAACCCGACCGGGATCCCGGTCCCGTACACGTTCACGGCATCACCCCGGCGACGCTGGAGTCCGCTCCCGTCTTCGAGGCTGTGGCGGCAGACATCGCAGCTCGTCTCGATGGCGCGGTGCTGGTCGCTCACAACATCAGCTTCGATCTCCGGATGCTCAGCCAGGAGGTCGATCGGGTGAGAGGGATGAGCTTGGATGCTGGCGCTGGGGTGTGTACGTACCGTCTGACCGGAGAGAAGCTAGCTCTGGCCGCGGAACATGCCGGCGTCTCTGCTCCGAACCACTCGGCTCTCACCGATGCGCGGGTGGCGGCAGATCTGTTGCTGATCCACGCCGACGCGGCAGTGCTGTCGGGCTCCTCGCCGGCGTCGTGCCAGGCTCCAGGGCAGCCCGGAGGCCTCACTGTGCGCCGGCCGGGAGCTCCTCCCCGGCGAGGGGCGCTCAGCGTGCTTGCCGCACGCACGAGTTGGCCGTCGTCGGTTCGCGAGTCTGAGGCTCTGTATCTCGACGCGCTGGACCGCTGCCTTGACGACGGCGAGCTGTCCGAGAACGAGCGAAGCTGGCTGTCGGTCACCGCGTCGGTTCTGGGCATCGACGACCGGGGCAGGGCGCTCCTGCATCGGCGGTACTTCGACCTGCTAGTCGAGCAGATCCTCGCCGACGGGTTCGTGTCCGAACAGGAACAGCAACTCCATGCCCAGGTCGCCGCCGCGCTGGAGATCGAGGCGGCCGAGTTGGTCAGCGACACGCCGAGGGCGCGAGACGCCGGAGCCGCCATGGACGGGCTCCTTGGGCCGGGCACGAAGGTCTGCTTCACCGGCACCGCCGTGATCGACAGCCGAGCGGTGGCGCGCTCGGACCTGGAAGGCGTGGCGCGCCGCTTCGGCATGGAGGCGGTCGGCGCGGTCACGAAGCGCTGCGGCTTGTTGGTGGCCGCGGATCCGATGTCTCGGTCGGGCAAGACGCGCCGGGCGCGCGAACTGGGCGTCCCGATCATCAGCGTGGCCAACTTCGTGGAACTGGCCCAACGTCACCGACGTTGAATGCACCCGATGACCCGGCCGCGCTTGTTCGACACCGACTCCCGTTTCGGGATGGCGCTGGAGGTGTCGGTGGGCGTCGTCGTCGTGCTCTCGCTCGTGCCACTGATCGCGTTCACCGCCATCGAGGAGGGCAGCTCGACAGCGACCTGGATCGGACGGATCGACACAGTGTTCTGGGCGCTGTTCTGCGTCGAGTACGCGGCCAGGCTGACCACGGCCCGTCACCGGTTGCGCTACGCGCTCTCGTTCTACGGCGTCGTGGACCTCCTGGCGGTCGTGGCCGGGCTCACGAGCGTCACAGCGCTGGCGGCGGTGAAGGCGCTCAGAGTGCTGCGCGTCATGCGGGTGCTGAAGCTGGCCCGCTACAACTCCGCCGTCGACCGCTTCTCCGCCGCCTTCAACGACATCAAGGACGAACTCGCCCTATACACCGGGGTCACCGCGGTGATCTCGTTCATCGCTGCCTACGGGATCTGGCAATTCGAGCACGAGGCCAACGACGCGTACGGAAACCTCTTCGAGTGCGTCTACTGGTCGGTGGCCTCGCTCACAATGGGCGCTGAGGGCATCGCGCCGACCACGACGGCCGGCAAAGTCCTCGCCATGGCGCTGGTGCTGCTCGGCCTGGGAATCGTGGCCGTGCCATCAGGCCTGCTCGCCTCCGCGCTCTCAAAGACCGACACCCGGGAATAGCGGACGCTAGATTCCCCGAGCCGGGGCTGTCGTCGTTAGCACGCGGGAAGCAGTGGTCGAACACCGCCGGGCACCAGCCGCGGGGCGACCCGACCGACCAGCGCGCAAGGCGGCTGAGTTCGAGCCCTCGGTACATGGATCCAGAATTGAGGCAGTAGCAACTGGCGCCGAGCCAGAGCACTGCGGCGGCACGGTGACTGGGCTTCGTGCGCGACTGTTGGACGCACGTCCGGTCCATCCGCCCGCGAGAGGCCGCGACTCCACCGTCTTGCCGCATGAGCGATGTAGCTTCGGTGCGTGAGTTCGACCCGAGATTCGCCAGCGACGCGCCGTTGTCACGCAGGGTCCGCAGTGCCGTGAGCGCCTCTAGTTCGCCCCGGCGGAGCACCTCGACTTCCGCTTTCGGTGTAGGCCGCCGCGAGGCGCACGACTCTTCAGCGTTCTATGAGCGGTTCCCGTTGCCGGAGATCTGTGACGACGACCAGATCGAGCCACATGCGAGCACCGACTGTCTCTGGGTAGGCGACGCCCGCGACATGGACGCCTACGGGGACGTAGCGGACGACTCGGTTGCGCTCGTCGTGACCTCGCCGCCGTACTACGCGGGAAAGGAGTACGAGCAGGCCGTGGGACAGGGCCACGTTCCCGCCAGCTACGTCGACTATCTGAAGATGCTGGAGGACGTCTTCAGGGAGTGCGTGCGCAAACTGGAGCCGGGCGGACGGATCGCAGTGAACGTCGCCAACCTGGGACGGCGCCCCTATCGCTCCCTGTCCGCAGATGTGGTCGCGATACTGCAGGACCGGCTGCGACTGCTGCTGCGCGGCGAGGTGGTCTGGCAGAAGGCCAGGGGTGCTACCGGCAGCTGCGCGTGGGGCAGCTTCCAACGGCCCGGGAATCCCGTGCTGCGAGACCTCACCGAACGGGTCGTGATCGCGTCCAAGGGCCGCTTCGACCGGGCGCGGCCGGCCGCCGCGCGCGCCGAGGAGGGCCTGCCGTCGTATGGCTCCCTCCATGTCGATGAGTTCATGGAAGCGACCGTAGACGTCTGGGACATACCCCCGGCGTCGGCCACTCGAGTAGGGCACCCTGCGCCATTTCCTCTGGAGCTGCCCAAGCGGCTGATCGAGCTTTATACCTACCGCGGCGATCTGGTCCTCGACCCCTTCATGGGAGCAGGCACGACGGCGGTCGCCGCCGTGCGCACAGGTCGCCGATACGTCGGCTTCGACACCGATGCCGCGTACATCGAACTGGCCGAACAGCGAATTGCCGATGAGCGGCAAGTGCCGGCCAAAGGCCGCTCGGACGAACTGACCTGGACGGTGACGGTGCCTCCGTCCTCAAGACGCGGCGAGCAACAGTTCTTCATGAACCTGGACGAATCGTCAGTGTCCCCGAACGGCGGTTCTCCTGATGTGGTCGGTACCCCGGATCCCTCCGGCATGGGCGACTTTCAGGCGAGGGCAGGACGGGAGGGCCGAAAGGCGCAGGAGATGGCCAAGGCGATTCTGATCAAATGCGGCTTCAGGCGCATCGACGAGAAGGTCAAGAAGCCATGTGGTGTCGAGGTTAATTTCGAGGCTCTCGACCGGTCGGGCCGCAAATGGCTCTTCGACGTCTCGGGTGCGTTCAGCGTCACACAGCGCCCCGGGCTGCGCCGCACAGACACTCTCTGGAAGGCGCTCGGCAAGGCGGCTGTGCTGCACTCGGTCGAGCCGGACACCCCTCTCGTGCTCCTGACGACGGATCGACCGGTGCCCAACAGTGCCGGGCACCGAGCCCTCAGATCGCTCATCGGGCCCGACAGGCCGGTCCGAGATGTCATCCGCATGCTCTCACCCGAGGACCTCAAGCGACTCACGGATCTCGCCCGGGGCGGCTGCTGAGCCAATGAGCGATTCATCCATCGACCGGGAGCGCCTAGAGTTCGTTGCTCCTGAAGGCGCATGCGGACACCTGCTGTTGCCTCGCCGTGTCACAGGTCTTCCCTACTGTGCGAGGCATGGACGAACGTCTGTTCGATATCAGAGCTGAAGATCCTCCCTTGACGAGACGGGAGCGGTTAGCGTCGGAGGCGATGATGCGCCGCGAGGAACTGGGCTCGGGGATGACTTACTCTCGGGTGGCCTCGGTTGACGCTGAGCCCGCGGGCCGGCTGGATGGCTCGGTGCTGATATGTGGGCCGGCGTTGGAGGGGCTCGACATGCTGCCTGATCGCAGTGTGCGCACGGTGGTGACGTCGCCGCCGTACTGGTCGCTTCGCGACTACGAGGCGGACGGGCAGATCGGGCGGGACGACGCGCTGGGCGATTACCTCAAGAGCATCGCGGTGACCTTCGACAAGGTTCGCCGGGTGCTCACCGATGACGGCACGGTGTGGCTCAACGTGGGCGACAGCTATACCTCCGGTAACCGCCGGTACCGGGCTCCGGATCGAAAGAACCGGGCTCGGGCCATGCGGGTTCGCCCGTCGACGCCTGAGGGTCTCAAGCCCAAGGACCTCATAGGGGTGCCCTGGCGGCTTGCGCTGGCGCTGCAGGACGCTGGGTGGTGGCTGCGTTCGGAGGTGATCTGGCACAAGCCCAACGCGCATCCCGAGTCGGTGAAGGACCGCCCCACCAAGGCTCATGAGACGGTGTTCTTGCTGTCCAAGAGCCAGGACTACTACTACGACACAGGCGCGGTGCGGGGCCCCAACGACCGGCGGCTTCGCACCGTGTGGGACATCAACACCGAGCCTCGCCGCCGCTCCGACAGCGGCGTGGACGATCACCCCGCGGTGATGCCGATGACGCTGGCCCGGCAGTGCGTGATGATCACCAGCGAGCCCGGCGATGTGGTGCTTGACCCCTACGCCGGATCGGGAACGACGCTGTTGGCTGCTCGTGAGCTGCGTCGCCGCTGGGTGGGCATCGAACTGAACCCTGCCTTCGTCGACCTGATCGAGCACCGCCTGGCGCTGTGAGCGACCGCGAGGCCCTCAAGCGCAGCATCGACGACCTGTCGCCCATGGGTGTGCCCTTGAGCTCTTCGAGGAGTACTGCGCTGCGGTCGACGCGATCGTGATGCTGCGCGCGTTCCGGGTCGATCGGACCACGATGCCGCACCGCTACCAGCTCATCGAGATCCCCACCGCCATCTTCGAGTCCCTCGCGGACGCGCCCCAATCCGCGTTCGACGCGGACGGACCGACCATCGACTGCGCGTACGGCGGGAACCCAGCAGCCGCACGGGTCTCGCTGGACAGGTCCGACGCCAAGATCACCGTCAAGCAGATCCAACTCGCCGTGTGCGACATCCACGCCGAATGGGACCTACAGCCCTTGCTCGCCCCGGGCTAACTGGTACTCCCCGGCGGCAAGCGCTCGGGTCATCGTCTTACACGTCGCCGCTTGCAAAGCGGCTTAGGCGCTCCAAGTCCTCGAGGTCTCCCATCTCGATCACCGCGCGGATCGGCTTGCCCTCGCCGGTCACCGCATCGAGGGCGCTCTGCCCGGCGCTGTCCGGGGCCGGGCGGTCGGTGGTCAGCAGCACCAACGGCTCCTGCACAGGCCGCGAGTGCAGGACGGCCGCTCTGCCGATCGCCTTCCACAGCGTGTCCGTGCGACGCAGTCCGGGACGTTGCGTGACACTGAAGGCGCCTGAGACGTCGAACAGCCAGCGATGGCCCCGCTGGTCCAGTGCCGAGTAGTTGACCTCGACACCGCCGTCGAGAGAGACCCTCTCCTGGATGTCACAGAATCCGCTCTCGGCCAGCACAACCCAAGCCAGTTCCTGGGCCTTGCGCCCCTGCCGCACTGCTCGAGCCTGGAAGTTGCCATCAGCCGAGTCGGGATCAGTGGGTTCGGTCGGCGGATGTCCGCCGTTGGGTTGGAGGTAGGAGGCGGCGGGAGGATCGAACAACTGAGTCTGGCGCCCATTGGCTATCGGCACCACCGTCACCTCCCGCCGCTCACTATCCAAGTGGCGGGCGACTTGCTCGGATTCAGATGGAGTGCGCTCCTCGGCTAAGGCGACATTGCTGGCGCCGGTGTCGAGTTGGACGGTGTCCTTGCCCTGGCGCGGTGTCAAGGACAGGGACCCCGTTGTCACAGGTCTGAATCTACATCGCCCATGGGACAGGATGGCGGACGCCGACCGGGCCGTCTATAGGGCAGCTGGCCGGTGTCGAGCAGCTGCCGGAAGGCGGTTTCGTCGATCACCGGGACATCGGAGGATTCGGCCTTTCGCAGCTTCGATGCACCCGGATCGGCGCCCACCACCAGAGCAGCCGTGCGGCCCGAGACCGAGCCCGGCGACGAGCCACCCCGCGACAGGATGGCCTGCTTGGCCTCATCGCGGCTGAAGCCCTCCAGCGTGCCGCTGACCACCACCGACATGCCGGCCAGCGTCTGGGGCAGCGCCTCGCCTGCCTCCGCGCCTCCGGGATCGTCGACCTCCATGCTCAGGCCGGCCGTGCGCAGTCCCTCGATGAGCGTGCGGTTGTGCGGATCGTCGAACCAGGCTCGCACCGACGCCGCGATGATCGGCCCGAACCCCTCGACCTCGGCCAGGGCCTCCTCACCGGCCTCCAGGATGCTGTCGATGTCGCCGAACGCCGCGGCCAGCACCTGGGCGTTGACCTGGCCGATCTCGGGGATGCTCAACGCGAAGAGCAGGCGCGACAGCGGCTGCTGCTTGCTGGCCTCTATGGAGTTGCGCAGGTTGTTCACCGAGATCTGGCCGAAGCCCTCCATCTGCTCGATGCGCTCGAAGTCGAGCGAGTACAGCCCGACGACGTCTTGCAGCAGCTCCTCGCCGACGAACCGGTCGATGTTGCGCTCGCCGAGGAACTCGATGTCCATGGCGGCCCGGCCGACGAAGTGCTCGACACGGCCCCTGATCTGGCGGGGGCAGTCATAGTTGACGCACTGGGTGGCCGACATGCCCTCGGCCCGCTGCAGCGGCTGGCCGCACACCGGGCAGTGACGGGGAAAGGACCACGGCTCCGACCCGGGGGCCCGCTCCGACAGCACCGGCCCGACCACCTCGGGGATCACCTCGCCGGCCCGCCGCACGATCACGGTGTCGCCGGGCCGCACGTCCTTGGCCGCCACCTGGTCCTCGTTGTGCAGCGTGGCGGTCGCCACCGTGACCCCACCCACGAACACCGGCTCGAGCCGGGCGAACGGGGTGGCCTGGCCGGAAGGGCCGATCGACACCTCGATGTCGAGCAGCTTGGTGGTGCGCTCCTCGGGCGGGAACTTGTAGGCGATGGCCCAGCGGGGCGCCTTGGCGTCCACCCCGAGGGTGGCCTGCAAGCCGAGATCGTCGACCTTGACGACCAGGCCGTCGAACTCGTAGTCGAGATCGTGGCGGCGGCGCTCGAAGTCGGTGACGTGGGCCTCGACCGCGGCCAGGTCGGCGAGGCGGACCGAGTACTCGTTCACGGGCAGGCCCAGCGACTCCAGCCATTGCAGCGTCTGCATCTGGGAACTGAATGTCGGGCCGCCCTCGGCGTAGCCGAGCTGGTAGCACCAGAAGGACAGGCCCCGCTCGGCCGTCACTCTGGCGTCCTTCTGTCGCAGCGAGCCCGCGGCCGCGTTGCGGGGGTTCACGTAGGCCTTCTCCCCCCGCTCGGCCTGGCGGGCGTTGAGCTGCTCGAAGGTGGAGAGCAGCAGGATCACCTCGCCCCGCACCTCCAGCACGGCCGGTGCGTCCCCCTCGAGGCGGATCGGGATGTCCGCGATGGTGCGGACCGAGTGGGTGACGTCCTCGCCGGTGCGGCCGTCGCCCCGAGTGGCGGCCCGCACCAGCACCCCGTCCTCGTAGCGGACCGAGATGGCCAGACCGTCGAACTTCAACTCGACCGCGTACTCCCCGACGCCGGCGTCCTCCATGGTGGGCAGGGCCTGCTCGCCGCCGGCGCGGGCCGTGCCGGCGGACAGGGCGCGATGCACCCGCTCGTGCCATGCCCGCAGTTCTTCTAGGTCGAGGGCGTTGTGCAGCGACATCATCGGCGGTTGGTGGCGCACCGGCGCGAAGGCGGTGTCGGGCGGAGCCCCGACCCGCTGGGTGGGCGAGTCGGGATGGACGAGCTCCGGGTGCTGCTCCTCCAGGGCCTCCAGCTCCTTGAGCAATCTGTCGAAGTCGCCGTCGGGGATCTCGGGCTTGTCCGCGTAGTAGAGGGCTGAGTGGTGGTTCAGCAGGGCCTGAAGCTCGCGGACGCGTGCCGCCGAGCCCTTGGCTGTGCCCCCGTTATCGGTGTCTGCGCCAGCCATCAGGGTGAGGCTACATCCGGCCCCAGAGGCCGAGCGGGCGGGATGCGTCGCGCCGGATCGCGACGGTGGTGAGCGAGACCGTGGCCCGAGCGGCCCGTGAGCGCAACGAACAAGAGCGGGATCAACGACCGCCCTGTAGCGGCCCGCGACCGCCTTGGTTCCAGCCGCTGCCACAATTGCGGGCATGCGAGGCGACGCCCGATCGGCTGAGCGAACCCGGACCCGGACCGCGCTGCTGGCGCGGGCCGCGGCGGTTGCAGCCTGGCTGGTGACCGGCGTGGCCGCGCTGCTCGGTGACTTGATCCACTCTTCGCTGAGACCGGCAGACGATTCAGCCCAGACAACGGTGATCGTCGCCATGTGGCTCGCCTATGCCCTGGTGTTTGCCGCGCTGCTGCTGCCGGGCCCCCGGGCCCTGACCGTCGCCCGCATCGGGATGCCTGCCGGCGGGCTGGAGGCGGCGCTAGCCGTAGCCGACTCCAATGACTCCATCGCCGTGGTCGCGCTCTTCGCCGGGCTGGTCGGAACCACTGTGGTGCTGCAGCCCCTCTACGCCGAGGCCCACGTGGACGCGGCCAGCTACGGCGACGAGCGCCGCTTCCTGCTGCGCCCGCCCGGACCGGTGATGATCGCGCTGATCGTGCCGATGTGGGCGATCACGGTAATCGGCGTGGCTGTAGGACCGCTGCTGCTGGCCGACCGGGGCTGGCCCGCGGGAATTGTGGCTGCCGCGGTGGGGCTGCCGGTCGCAGCCTTCGCGGCCCACACCCTTTTTCGCCTGTCCCGGCGCTGGCTGGTGTTCGTGCCCAACGGGCTGGTCGTGCACGACCATCTGGCCGTGGCCGAGCCGCTGCCTGTGGGCCGCCGCGCCGTCGCCTCGATCGGCCCGGCCCGGGCCGACACCACCGCGACCGACCTCACTGCCCAGGCCTTCGGCATGGCTCTGGAGCTTCGCCTCGCCGGACCCGTGAAGGCCGGTGTGATCACGGGGCGCAACCGCAGCGAGGAGCGTGTGCTCACCGCCCTGCTGGTGTCGCCCAGCCGCCCCGCGGCCGTGCTGGCCACCGCCGAGCGCCGGGGCATCAAGCTCGGATGACGGCGAGCAGCTACTTGAGCGCGGCCTCCATCAAGGGCCGCACCTCCGTGGCGATGCGCTCCCAGGCGCCCAGGATCCCCTCCACAACCGGGCGGTCCTTGTAAGCCGGGCCTGGTCCCAGGATCATGTTGACGATGATCTGGTCGATCCCGAGTTCGGCCTGCTTCACGAACTCCTCAGCGATCACCTCTACAGGACCGATCGCCATCCGCTCATAGTCAGCCACATAGTCGCGCACGTAATCGCCGCCGGTGCCGTACTCCTCGCCTACTCGGTTCAACTCGGCTTCGACGTCGGGCATATCGTCGGTCACCCACACTGATACGCAGCGAGAGAACTTGATCGGGGTGGGGTCGCGTCCGATGTCCCGGCACAGTGACCGGACCTGCTCGATGGTCGCAGCCACATCGTCGTCGTGTTTGGAGTAGAAGTTGACGCCGTCGGCGTGGCGGGCGGCAACGCGCGGCATGACTCTGCGACCGAACACAAGACCGATCCAGATCGGTGGGTGAGGCTTCTGCAGCGGCTTCGGGGCAAGCGTGGCGTCCCGCAGTTGGTAGTGCTTGCCCCCGTAGGTCACGCGCTCCTGTGTCCAGAGTCCCTTGATGATCTCGATCTCCTCTTCGAGGATCTCGATGCGTTCGGGCGGCTCCGGATAGCGCAGTCCCCACGGCTCGTATTGATGGGGCTCGTCTCCGGGACCCATCCCCAAGTCGAGGCGGCCGGCGCTGGTGTTGTCGAAGGACGCCGTCATCTTGGCGAAGACGCTCGGGTGGCGTCGCCCCATCGGTGTGACGAGCGATCCGAGCCTTATGCGCGACGTGGCCTCGCCCAGCGCACCTAGGACGCTCCAGGAGTCGTACACCGCGGCATCGGGATTCCAGGGCACCGGCCCGACCACGTTGTCGTGTATCCAGGCGGTGTGGAATCCCAGCTCCTCTGCACGTAGGAACATGGCGCGGACCTGCCGCCAGGTCACCTCGACCGGCAGCACGTAGACATCCAGCTTGGGCACAGGGACTTCACGTCCGGTCCGCCCGGTCATCGGCGGACTGCCACTCGTCGACGTCGGGCTGTCGAGTCGCCTTCCCGCATGGCCAATGATCTCACACGGCCACCAGAGTCTCGGCCTCGGTGATCACCCGATCCACTTGAGACGGCGACGTCAATAGCGCGGCCAGTGCGGCCCGAGCCACATGGTGGGCTGCGCCGCGAGGTGTCACCGGCCCGCCTCGCTCGAACCAGGTGATGATGCTCTCGACCATCCCGAATGTGGCGTCGACGGCCAGGCGGACATCGGGGCAGGACAACGACCCGTGCTTCACACCCGCGGCGATGGTGTCGCTGTACCGGTTCTTGAGTTCCTCACGTCTGGCCCAGAAGTGGTCGAACTCGTCGCTTCGTGCTTCGGGGAGCAGCATCAGGCTGGCGAGATTCTGCTCGCCCGACGCCAGGTTGAGGCAGTCAGTCGACAGCAGGAGCCACAGGCGGCACTCGGGCGGCAATGCGGGGTCGGCTTCATCGATCATCGACAGGGCAGGCTCGATCGTCCGATCGAGAAGCTCGGCGAAGATGTCCTTCTTCCGGGGGAAGTAGTGGCTCAACGACCCCTGTCGCAAGCCGACGGCTGCCGCGATCTGACGGGTGGTGGTAGCCGCGTAGCCCTGACGGACGAACAGCTCGGACGAGGCCGCGAGGATCTGCTCCCCGACATCGCCTTCGGGAATGCGCTTGTCGGCCCGCGGGCGGCCGATCCGCTTGACCGGGGGATTCAGGCTGTCGTTTGACATGGATGGAAGCCAACTATAGTCTGTCGCTAATTTCATTCAGTCGAACGAAAGATACCACCGAAAGCTAGCCTCGCCGAGAGATTGGAGCAACCATGAAGGGCCAACGAGTGAAGGCAAGGGCAGGAACAGAGACCGGCACGAGTTCTCGTCAGACCTCCGCCAGGGGGGTCCGGATGATCGTGGGATTGGCCGCGGTGTTCACGTTGATCGCCGCCGCCTGCGGCGACGACGACTCGACCCAAGCCGAGGCACCGCCAACAACGGCCGCCCCAGAGACAACGGCCGCCCCGGTAGAGGAGCCCGCCCCGGCAGAGGAGCCCGCCCCGGCAGAGGAGGCTCCCGAGCCCGACGATGGCGCGGCCGAGGCTGCCATGGACCCAGTCAGAATCGGATTCGACTCCCAGGAAGAGGAGCTCTTCTCCATAATCGAAGCCCGCAGGGCCGCCGAGGCCGCGGTTGCATACATCAACGCGGAACTCGGTGGTGTGGACGGGCACCTGCTGGAGCTCGAAGTCTGCACCTCGGGCGACGGTCCCGAGGGCGCGGTGGCATGCGCTCAGCAGTTCGCCAACGACGACGACATCCACGTGATGATCACCAGCAGCTTCTCGAGCAACGAGGCTGCAGAGGTCACGGTCCCGGCCGGGCTGCCGCTGTTGGCACTGGCCAACCTGCCCGACGACTGGCAGCGCCCGACGGAGTGGATCTTCGATCCCGGCTTCCTGGGATTGGTGCAGGGCCCCGTGGCCTATGCGGCTGATGCCCTCGGCGCCAGCACGGTGACGATCATCTGCCTCGACGACCCCTTCTTCCTGGAGGCGTGCGATGCAGCCAGCGTCTTCGCCGAGAACGCCGGACTGGAGGTGGCTGGCATCACGCCCGCGGCCTACGAGCAGGCGGACTACATCGGCGTGGCCACCGCGTCGGGAGCGGCCGACGTGGACGTCGTGTTTGCGGGCATCGACGGCACCCAGTGCTCACCGCTGGCCGACGCGCTGTCGTCGCTGTCAGTCGAAACGACCGTCATCACGTTCGACACCTGCGCTCTGGAGGACACCGTGGCCAGCGGCGCCATAGACGGGTGGCTGGTCTTCGGCGCCAGCGCTCTGCCGGTCGACCCGTCCCTGGCCGACGACGCGATCCTCGAAGGTCGACGGATCATCGAGACCTACGGGTCCGAGGAAGCCGAGGTCTATGGCCTCGCGGGCTGGGCTCTCGTTTCTGTGCTCGGTGTCCATGCGGCGCTGGTCGATGTGGGATACGACGATCTCTCCCGGGAGACGGTCAATGAAGCGCTGAGCCGGACGCAGCTCTCGACCGGCTACTACGCAGATGTCTCGTGTCCGGGACCCGACCCATTCCCGGGTGCCTGCGTTTCGAGCCTTGTCGTGCTTGAAGTCGACGGCACGGTGATGAGGTCTGTCGGCGTAGCTCCGATCGACTTCGCCGAATTCGAGGCTCTCGGCTGAGAAAACAGCCGGAGGCCCCGACCGGGCGGCCTCAAGCCTTCCCGTCCAGAATGACGATGGGACCAACTGAAGTCGTCGACGGCGAACCATGAGCCTCTATCTCCAATTCCTGCTCATCGGTATCGGAACCGGTGTCATCATCGGCGCGCTGGCGATCGGGCTCACCCTGAGTTTCCGAGCCTCGGGCGTCATCAACTTCGGTCACGGAGCTATCGCGACCTATGTCACCTATGTGTTCGTCGAGATGCGCAACAACGGCGAGTACCCAGTGCCCCCGCTGCCCAATCCGCTGGCCCTGGCCGCCGGCATGGCCGGATGGTTCGGCCTCCACCTCGATGCGCCCGACTTTCCGACCGTCATCGATGTGGGCGAGGGAACCTCCCTGCCTACTGCGATAGCCGTAGCGATGGCCACCGCGGTGCTGCTGGGACTCGCAGCTCACTTCCTGGTCTTCAGACCGCTGCGCTACGCACCGGCCACCGCCAAAGTGGTGGCCTCGATCGGCATGCTGCTGTCACTGCAGGCCGTTGTGGTGTTGAGGTTCGGGTCGCAGCCCAAGCACGCGGAGGTATTGCTCCCCGACGCCACCGTGAACGTTCTGGGAGCGCAGATACCTCGTGATCGCTTCCTGCTGCTCGGGCTGTTGCTGGCGGTCACTCTGGCGTTATGGGCCGCCTTTCGCTTCACCCGCTTCGGCATCGCCACCCGCGCCTCAGCCGAGAACGAGCAGATCGCCACCCTGCTGGGTTATTCGGCCGATTTCCAGGCCGCGGTGAGCTGGGTCGTCGCCAGTGTGGTCGCCGGCGGCGTCGGCATCCTGGTGGCACCGATAACGGGGGTCAGCCCGGGCCGGATGACGCTACTGATCGTGCCCGCAGTGGCCGCGGCCCTTGTAGGGGCGTTCTCATCGTTCTGGGCATCCGCGCTGGCGGGTGTGGGGATCGGCATGGCTCAGAGCCTGATCTTCATCCTGGAGCAGCGTCAGGGCTGGGTGCCGGACCTGGACCTGGCTGAGATCTTGCCGCTCGCGGTGATCGCCGTGGTCATGGCTCTGCGGGGAGACGCCATTCCGGGGCGCGGCGCAGTCGGCAGCGAGCGGTTGCCTCTGGCCTACGCCGACCGCATACGGCCGGTGCCGGTAGCCCTGTTCGTGCTCGCCGTTCTGGCTGCGTCGATCTGGCTGCCCTTCGAGTACCGCAACGGGATCAACAATTCACTGATCGGGATCATCCTTGCGCTCAGCCTGGTGGTCGTCACCGGTTTCGTCGGACAGGTGTCCCTGGCCCAGGTGGCGCTGTCAGGCATCGCCGCCTTCGGACTCGGGTCATACGTCGCAGAGGCGGGCATCCCGTTCATTCTCGGCTATCCAATGGCCATCGCGACCGCGGCCCTGTTCGGGCTGGTGGTGGGGGTGCTGGCGCTGCGGTCGAGAGGCCCGAGCCTGGCCATCATCACGCTCGGCGCGGGGATCGCGATCGAGGCTGTCCTTTTCCGCCGCGACGGATGGTTCGGGACTTCGCGGCGAGCCAGAGCGGAGGCACCCGAGTTGTTCGGGATCGAATTCGGCTCGGTCTCGGAGTTCTTCCTCGGCGACGGCAAGCAGCCATCGCCGGCTATCGGAGTGCTGATCCTGGCCGTGGCTGTGGCCGCATGCGTATTCGTGTCGCTGCTGCGTCGCAGCCCCACCGGCCGCCAGATGCTGGCAGTGCGAGCCAACGAGCGGGCGGCGGCAGCCGCCGGTGTCAACGTTGCCCGCATCAAGCTGAGCGCGTTCATGATCGGCGCCGGTTTGGCCGGCGCGGCGGGGGGACTCAAGGCGGCACAACTCGGATCGTTCCAGTCCGACACGTTCGGATGGACGGCCTCGCTGGTGCTGATCGCCTACGCCTACCTCGGCGGCATTAGCACCGTGAGCGGCGCCTTGTGGACCGGCACGCTGGTAGGAGCGGGCATCGGCACGGTTGTCGGCGAGGAGTTCATCGTGCTCGGCCGCTACGAGACCTACATCGCGGGGACCTTCTTGATTGCCGAGTTGGCCTTCGACGCCGACGGCATTGCCGGATCGACTAGACGCCTCAATCGGTACGTGGCCAGTAAGTTGCGTGCCCTCCGCCGCCACGGAGCGCCCGCGTCAGCGCCGATGGGCAGCGTGCCGTGAGTCCCACTGTGCTTGAGAGCCGGGCCCTGCGGGTGGCCTTCGGTGCGGTGGAGGCACTGGCAGGCGTGGACATCGTGTGTCGCCAGGCCGAGCTGACCGGCCTCATAGGCCCCAATGGCGCGGGAAAGACGACGTTCATCGACGCGGTCACCGGGTTCTTGCCGTCCAATGCGTCGGGCGAGGTTCTGCTCGACGGGCAGGACATCAGCTCGGCCCCGCCCCACGAGCTGTCCCAACGGGGCCTCAACCGGACCTGGCAGTCTCTGGAACTCTTCGACGACATCGACGTCTGGTCGAACCTTGCCGTCGCCAGCCAACCCCTGACGCTGCGCCGAGCCGTCACCGGGCTATGGCGTCGCCAGCGCGACGAGCGCATCGAGGAGGTGCTGGAACGATTCGACCTGTCCGGTGTGAGCTCCCGGCTGCCTCAGGAGTTGTCACTGGGCCAACGCAAGCTGGTGGGGATCGCCCGGGCCATGGTGGCTCGGTCGCGGATCGTGCTGCTGGACGAGCCGGCGGCAGGCCTCGACCGGGCAGAGACGGCCTGGCTCGGTGCCCGGCTGCGTGCCATGGTCGAAGACGGCGCCACGCTGCTTCTGGTGGACCACGACATGGATTTGGTGCTCTCGGTGTGCGACCGCATCTTCGTACTCGAGTTCGGATCGGTCATCGCCGAGGGAACTCCCGAAGAGGTCCGCCAGGATCCGCGGGTGGTGGAGGCCTACCTGGGGGAGGAGCACCCGGAGGAGGGAGATCGCTCGGCGAGCCCGCCAGAGGCCCCGCGTGGACATCGTGAGGCTCCGAGATGACCGAGACCCTGCTCGACATCGACGGTCTGAGCGCCGGTTACGACGGAGTGCCCGTCGTCAGAGGCCTGTCGCTCCAAGTCCGCGCCGGAGAAATAGTCGCCCTGCTGGGACCGAACGGGGCTGGAAAGACCACGACTCTCCGGGCGGTGTCTGGACTGGTGGGCCGGCTCGAAGGGAACATCACCGTCATGGGGGCCCCGGTCCCAAGGCTGCGGCGAGCACATGAGGTCGCCCGCAGAGGAGTGGCGCATGTGCCGGAGGGCCGGGCTGTCCTCGGCCAACTGACCGTACGAGAGAACCTGGTGCTTGCAGTGCGGCGCGGACGGCCGGACTTCGACAAAGCACTCCGCTACTTCCCCGCGCTGGCTCCCCTGATGGAGCGGAAAGCGGCCCTGCTCTCCGGTGGCGAGCAGAAGATGCTGGTCATGGGTCGCGCCATCCTGTCCGAGCCGAGGCTGCTGCTGCTCGACGAACTCTCTCTCGGACTCGCGCCGCTGATCTTCTCTCAACTGCTGCCGATCGTGCGTCGAGTCGTAGAGGACACCGGTGCCGGCGCACTGCTTGTCGAGCAGTATGCCGAACTGGCCCTGTCCCACAGCGACCGGGCCTATGTTCTGAGCCATGGTGACCTGGTGCTATCGGGGCCTTCGAGTGAACTCCTTGCCGACCGAGCTCGCCTCGACGCCGCCTATCTCGGCTCCGGGGACACTGCGGAGGAGGACGAGTCGTGAGCATTGAGACCTTCGTCGGATCTGCAGGCGTGTCGATGCTGCTGGCGGCCTTCGCCCTCAACCTTGTCGGCCGTCTCACCGCGGCCTCGCGTCTCTACCAGGTTCTCAACGCAGTCGGCGCGGCGCTCGCCTGCATCGCCTCGGCCATGATCTGGTATCCACCGTTCGTGGTGCTCGAGTTCGTCTGGTTCTGCGTGGCGTTGCTGGCCCTGCTGGGCTTCGCACGGGCCCGGGACGCCGCATGAGTAGACCGGAACGCCTGAGCGCAGGGCGCCGCACGAACCCGAAGCGGCTACCCGTCGCCGGGGCCTGGTGGACGCGAACCGAGTTCGCCCCGGGCATTGCCATGCTGCGAGAGCCCTACGTCGCAGATGTGGTTCGATGCAACGTGTGGCGGGTCACGGGCAAGCGCTTCGACCTGGTGGTCGACACTGGACTCGGCCTCGCCCCCCTTCTGCCGCACCTGAAGCTGACGCCCGATCAGGAGGCTGTGGTCGTGCTCACTCACACCCATGCCGACCATGCAGGCGGGTGGCACGAGTTCCGGAAGCGCTGGCTGCACCGGGACGAAGCCGAGTTCGTGGACCCCGCCACTGCGACTCCCGACATTGTCAGCCTGTGGAGCGCGGACCTCGACCCGGCCGAGAACGCCCACATGCGAGAGGCCGGATACGAGATGCCGGAGTGTTTCGTGACCGCGCTCCCCTACGACGGATTCGACCTGAACACGCTGCCGCACCACCCGGCTGCACCGACCCGGCTGCTCACCGAGGGCGATGTGATCGATCTGGGGAATAGAGCCTTCGAGGTGCTGCATCTGCCCGGTCACTCCCCCGGCAGCATCGGGCTCTACGACGCCCGTGACGGGCTTCTGTTCTCCGGCGACGCGGTGTACGACGGGCCGCTGCTAGACGAACTGGCTGGCAGCGACATCAAGGCCTACGTTGAGACGATGCGCCGCCTGGCGCGGATCCGCGTGGACACGGTTCTGCCCGGGCACGGCCCGGCCTTCGGGCCGGAGCGGTTGCGCGAGCTCGCAACCGACTACATCATTCGCCGAGCGACTACCCAGGGAGGTACCAGGAGGTGAAGATCCTGAGCCACGCCCAGCAGCCTGAACTGCTCGAGAGGTTCGAGCAGATGGAATCGGATGCCTTCCCCGAATTCATGCTGCACGACCCGATATGGAACGAGCACTGGCCTCTCGTGCTCGCCGAGTTCGCGGACTTTCAGCTATACCTCCTTGACGAGGCCACCGGCGAGCTGGCAGGCGTCTTCAACTCCGTGCCCGTGGCCTGGGACGGCACCACCCAGGATCTGCCCCACAGCGAGCACGAGGTGCTGGCCCGCAGCCTTCGCCACCGGCGCGAGAGCCGGGCAGCCACCACTCTCTGCGGGATCCAGGTCGCGGTGGCCGGCTCCCACAGCGGGAAGGGCGTGGCAGTTCGAGCGCTGGAGGAGGGCCGGCGCCTGTGCCGCGATCATGGTCTGTCGCACCTGATCGCCCCGATCCGGCCCACCCTCAAGCACCGTTACCCGACAATCCCCTTCGATGAGTACATCGACTGGAAGCGTCCCGACGGCACGGCCTTCGACCCTTGGATCCGAATCCAGGTCGCCGGCGGCGCCCAGCGCCTGGGCGTGTGCCGGGAGCCGATGCGCTTCAGCGGCTCGGTTTCCGAATGGCAGCGATGGACGAGCCTCGCGCTCCCGGCAAGCGGCCGGTACGTGATCGACGGCGCACTGGATCTGCTCCACGTCGATGTGGACGCCGACCGCTGCTGGCTGGAGGAGCCCAACGTCTGGTACGGATACACCGTCGAGGACCATGGGTAGCGCACTCCCTCTCACGAAGGCCGAAGTGCAAGCTGTTCGCCGGCCCATCGACCGAGCCCGGACACTCCCCCGGCGAGCCTTTACATCTCCCGACTTCTTCTCCTTTGAGCAGGAGCGGATCGTTGGACGGAACTGGCTCGCGGTCTGCTTCGCTGACGAGATCCCCAACCCGGGTGACACGGTGCCCATCGACGTGTGGGGCCTGCCGCTCTTTGCGGCAAGAGGCTTCGACGGCCGGATCAGGGCGTTCCACAACGTGTGCGCCTACGACGGCTGCCCGGTGGTCACCGTGCCGCTGCGAGGGGCGGCCGATCTGCGGGTCGCCTATCACGGATGGCGCTACGACCTCGAAGGCCGGCTCATCGATGCGCCCTACTGGGCCGGCCCTCCCGGCAGCGGCCTCGACGCGGTCCCTGCGCAGCATCGAGCCCTCGAGACGCTCCCCTGCGGCGTGTCTCTCGGAGTCGTGTTCGTGAACACCGGTTCCCGGTCAACCGATCTCTCGGATCACATCGGCGGATTGGAGGAACTCCTGGCCGAGTTCGACCTCGACGATCTGGGCACTGCCCCCGACGAGTCGGGCGAGATCGACGTCTTCGAGTCGACGCTGGCCGCGAACTGGAAGACCTTCGCTGACAACGACTGCCTGAACATCCTGCACGAGTCGTTCACGCACGCCATGTATGCGGCTTCCCCGGAGATTCCCAGGGTCGGCCCCGACGGCACCCCCAAGTTCAAAGTGGTATCAGCCGGCAACGTCTTCGGCTTCAGCTACGCCGAGTCGGACGTGATGGACACCTACCCGCCCATCGACCTGCCCCACATAGGTCGGGAGCGCGGGCCCGAGCGGGGCTTCTTCCTGCAGATCTACCCCAACCTGTCGGTGGCGGTGATGGACACCCTGATCGCCCCCGTCATCCAGTTCCCGGAGGCGCCTGATCGCACCCGGCTTCGAGGAGCGACCCTGGTGCGCAAGCGGGCCGCCACTCCGGATCACGCGTCCAGACGTCGCGTTGCGGACGAGCTCTTCGCGGAAGCCGCCGAGGAGGACGCGGCGGTGATGGAAGCCATACAGCGGTCGCGGCGCTCCCCGGCCCGTGACCAGGGCTTCTACGCGCCGTTCTGGGACGAACCCCAATACCGGTTCGCCAACCGGATCCTCGATGACCTGCTCAACGACGGGACGGTCTGAGATGCTCCCGTCGGTGCTGCTGGTGGGATGGGGCTGGACCGCCACGGAGTACTTGGACGCAACCGCGGAGATCGAATCGCTCGGTTTCCACGCCTGCTACATCGGTGACGACATCTTCGCGCATCAAGCGAACTTCGACGTGGGCACCTTCGAGCCTTGGACGATGCTCCCGGCCATGGCAACGCGAACGAGACACCTGCGGCTCGGGTCGCTGGTGTCGCCGGCGGGGAGGCGGCATCCCGGCCTGTTCGCCAAGATCACCACGACTGCTGATCTGCTCAGCGGTGGCAGGATGATCGTCGGCATGGGCGCGGGGAACGCACCGGAGCAGCAGCGGTCCCTGGGGGTCGAGTTCCCGAGCGCCCGTGAGCGCGTCGCCATGCTCGGTGAGGAACTCGAGATTCTGCGATCGCTGTGGACCCGGACGAGGACCGACTTCGAGGGTGACCACTACTCGATCTCTCAAGGCGTCTGCGAACCGAAGCCGACCCGTCCCGGCGGCCCGGAGATCCTCCTGGCGGCCGCGAGACCGAAGATGGTCGCTCTGGCCGCCCGCTTCGCCGACCGCGTCAATGTGTTGTCGAGGGGCGACACCAGGACCGCCGAAATCGCTACCAACGTTCGCCGTGCAGCCGACGCACTAGGCCGCCGAGGCGACGACTTGGTGATCAGCCGGATGTGCACGATCCTGTTGACCGACGAACCGGTCGGCACCGTTGACGAGCGGTACGCCGCCATTGATCGCCGCGCCCATCAGATCGGCATGGATCCCCCGGTTCTCCGTCACGAACTCGACCATTGGATCCACTCTTATGTCGGCCCATCGAAGGGCCTGCGCCAGTGGGCGCATGACTCCATCGACGCGCTGGGGCTCGACGAGATGATCATCTGCATCGACACGATCGACACCGTCGACTACGAGCACACGATGGCGGGGCTGCGCCTCTTCGCCTCCGCTGTCATCAATGGCGGCTAGAAGACTACGGCCGTGCTGGCCACCGCCGAGCGCCGAGGCCTCACCCTCTCCTGAATATACATCATGATGCTATGATGCAGAGATGCGGACAACGATCGACCTGCCACCCGACTTGCACGCCCTCGCCCACGAACTGGCCCACCAGCAGCACAAGACTCTGAGTCAGGTCATCACCGAGTGCGTGCGGCGCGGCCTCGCAATCGCTCCGGACGGAGCATTGACGGTGAGCACGTCGCCCTCCGGGTTTCCGATTGTCAGCGGCGGCAAGCCGGTGACGGCCGAGGACGTGAGGTCGCTCGAGGACGAGTGGTGAGATAGGCCCGAAGACCAGTGGCCGTCACACTTGCCGACGGCAATGTCTTGATCGCGCTGGCGGCGGACTTTCACATCCACCATCGCCGGGCTCAGGAGTGGCTGCTTAGCCACGATGGCCGGTTCGCCACCTGCCCCATCACCCAGGGAACGCTGCTGCGCTTCCTCCTGCGCAACGGCATGGAGGCAGGGCGCGCCGCAGCTGTCCTGGCCACGATGGTGTCGCTGCCCGAGCACGTCTTCTGGCCTGACGAGATCGGCTACGACGCCAGCGTTCTCCGCTCGGTTGTGGGCCACCGCCAAGTGACCGACTCCTATCTCGTGGCGCTGGCCCGGCATTTTGGGGGGTCGTTGGTGACCTTCGACCGGGCACTGGCCGCGCTCCACCCCGCCACCGCCCGACTGATCCCTGCCTGACCCCGTCCCGAGTCCCGGTTGGCCCGCTCGAGACCGCCGAGACGAGCGGACTACTCGCTCGGCCTCCTAGCGCTCGGGTCGGGCGGCGGTGCCGCCGCCGACCACGATGTCGCCCGTGTAGGCGACGACGCTCTGGCCGGGAGCCACCGCCCGGCGGGGTTCAGCCCAGCGCACCGTGGTGCCGCCGGCGTCGATGGTGGCCGGAACGGCGACGCCGTGGGCTGAGGTCTGCACCCGCAAGGGACCCTCCACGGGCCCGTTCGCCCAGCGCCAGTCCTCCAGAGGCGTCACCGCGCAGTCGAGTGCCGCTCGGTCCCCCACCGTGACTGTCGCCGAATCGGCGTCCACGTCCAGCACATAGCGGGGCGACCCGTCGCCTATGGCGCCCAGCCCCCGGCGCTGGCCGACCGTCACGAGCTCGAGCGACTCGACCGCGCCGACCTGGCGGCCCGCGGTGTCGACCACTCTCCCCGCGCGCATTCCGATGCGCTCGCTGAGGAACTTCCGGCGACCGGACGACGAGGTGATGAAGCAGACGTCCTGGCTGTCGGGCTTGGATGCAGTGACCAGACCCCGAGCCTCGGCCTGGCGCCGCACCTCGTCCTTGGTCATCTCCCCCACCGGCAGCAGCAACCGGTCCAGCGCCGGGGCGTCGAGCATGTGCAGCACGTAGGACTGGTCCTTGGCCGCATCGACCCCACGCCCGATCCGGGGGCCGTCGGCGGTGGCCACGATGCGGGCGTGGTGGCCGGTGGCCACCAGTTCGAACCCGAGCGCGTCGGCCCGGCGCAGCAGCCGGCGGAACTTGATGTGGCGGTTGCACTCCACGCACGGATTCGGGGTGCGGCCCGCCGCATGGTCGGCCACGTACGGCTCCACGACGTGGCGCTCGAAGTCATCGCCGAAGTTGAACACGTGGTGTTGGACCCCGAGCTGGTCGGCCACCCAGCGGGCGTCGTCGACGTCGGACACCGAGCAGCAGCCGGTGTCGCTGGGGCCGCCCCACAGCTTCATGGTGACCCCGGCCACGTCGTGGCCGGCCTCCAGCAACAGGGCCGCGGCCACCGAGGAGTCCACCCCGCCCGACATGGCCACCAACACCCGGCCTCGACGCTTCGGGACGGGCATGTCAGCCACCCTCGAAGCGGTCGAGCCGCTCGACCGACGCCGAGATGACCTCGACGGCCCGCTCCACGTCGGCGGCGACGCTGGTATGCCCGAGCGACAGGCGCAGCGAGCCCAGGGCGACCTCTCGGGGCACTCCCATGGCGGCCAGAACATGGGACGGGTCCTGGGCTCCGCTGGAGCATGACGAGGCGGCCGAGGCCCGCACCCCGGCCGCGTCCATGAGGAACAGCAGCGCCTCGCTCTGCACACCGGTGATACACACGTTGGCGATGCCGGCCGCGATGTGGCCGCGGTCGCCGTTGGTCCGGGCCGCCGAGACCAGCACGCGGTCGCCGAGCCGGTCCACCAGGCCGTCGATCAGAGCGTCCCGCAGAACCCGGAGCCGTGCGACGCTGCCGTCACGCTGCTCGGAGGTCTCGACCAGCGCGGCCGCGAACGACACCGCTCCGGCAACGTCGGGCGTGCCGGCCCGCCGGCCCCGCTCCTGGCCGCCCCCGACGATCAGCGGGTCGAGTTCCACGCCGTCGCGCACCACCAGCACCCCGGTTCCCACCGGCGAGCCCACCTTGTGGCCGGTGACCGACACGAGGTCGTAGCCGGCGGTCTCGGCGGCCACATCGATCCAGTTCACGGCCTGGACGGCGTCGGTGTGCAGCAGCGCTCCGGGAGCGAGGTCGCGCACGACCCGAGCCACCTCGCTCAAGGGCGTTATCGAGCCGGTCTCGTTATTGACGGCGATAACCGAGACCACCGCGACATCGCGCTCGCAGGCCTCCAGCACGTCGGCCAGTGCCTCAAGGTCGACGATGCCGCGCTCGTCCACGCCCACGAACACTCCCCCGGACCGTTCGACCGGATCGTGCACGGCGTGGTGCTCGGCCTCGGTGGTCACCGCCACCGCCCCGGAGCCCCGGTGCCCGAGAGCGCCCCGCACAGCCATGTTGTCGGCCTCGCTGCCTCCGGAGGTGAACACGATCTCGCCGGGGTCGGCACCGAGGACGGACGCGGCCCGGCTGCGGGCCTCGTCCAGCGCTCGGCGAGCCTCCCTTGCGGCCAGATGGGACCCGGTCGGGTTGGCGTGGTGCTTCTCGGCGGCGGCCAGCCAGGCGTCGCGGGCCGCGGGCCTCAGCGACGTGGACGCGGCGTGGTCGAGATAGATCTCCGGCGCCCCGGACGGCTCAGCCACCCCGCCATCCTACGCAGGCGCCAATCCATCACCCGGCGGCCTCCCGCACCCGCCCTATGCGACCAGGTCCACCACGTCGGAGATCAAATCCCGCAGGGGCAGGGCGAAGACCGATCCAAGCACCAGAAGCGCCGACAGCATGCCGCCCAGAGCCACCGTCGCCCAGGCAGGCGCTCTGCGGCGCTCGAAGGCCAGCATCACCGCACCCATGGCCGCGCCGGCGATCAGTCCACCGAAGTGGCCGCCGATCGACACCCGCGGGATCAGCAAGGTGAAGACGACGTTGATCATCAGCAGCGGAGCCAGCGGCGAGCGCCAGATGCTGCCTCCGACGGCCCGATGCATCAGCACCGTGGCCCCCATCAGGCCGAACACGGCTCCCGACGCGCCCACCGTCGGCGAGTTCGGCGACACCAGCAGCACCCCGAACGAGCCGCCGAGCATCGACACCACATAGAGAGACAGGAACCGGGCCTTCCCGAACCCCGCCTCGAGCATCTGGCCGAGAATCCACAGGATGTACATGTTGAACGCCAGGTGGAAGATCCCGTCGTGCAGGAACGCCGCGGTGACCAGCCGGTAGTACTCACCGGTGTCCACTCCGATCAGGCTGACGGCACCGCCGTCGAAGAGCCGGGCCCGAGCGAACAGACCTCCGTCGACGAGCAGTCCCTGGTTGAGGCGGGTGATGCCGGAAGCCGAGCCGCTCAGGACGATCGAGTACAGGTAGGCCAGCGCGTTCAGGCCCAGCAGCACTTGGGTGACCAGCGGCCGCGTGGCCCGTGCCGCCATGACCGCTGCGGGCACCGGCCGCGAGCCGCGCGGGGAGGCACACTCGGGGCAGTGGAACCCGACCGAGGCTTGGCGCATGCAGTCCGGGCAGATCAGGCGGTCGCAGCGCTGGCAGGAGACGCCGCCGCGGCGGTCGGGGTGGCGGTAGCAGCGCCGCTCCGGGGGCCGTTCCACCACCTCAGGCATCTCGCTCACGGCTCGGCACCGTAGCGGCGCAGACCGGCACGGCCACCGTGGTCAGAGCGAGACGAACGCCTCGCTCATGCCGAGAGCGTTGACCTCCACCACCTCGGTCACGCCCGGCACCCGGTCGCGCATGATGCGCTCGATGCCGGCCTTGAGGGTCTGGGTCGATGCCGGGCAGGTGACGCAGGCGCCGTGGAGCTCGACGGTGACGATCCCGGTGGCCTCGTCCACATCGACGAGGTCGATGTCGCCCTCGTCGGCCTGGATGGCCGGCCGGATGATCTTGATGATCTTCTCCACTTCGGCCCGCACAGGCCCAGTCTCGCAGCACCGGCCCCCAACTCCGACCCGCTGTCCCGCCATCAGATGTTCGAGTCGATATCTGAAGTGATGTTTGAAACAATTTCATGATTTGTTAGTCTGGGATGCGCAATGGGCGGAGGGACCGAGTCCGACGGGTTCGACCAGGGGTCACGGAGATCAGCCAGATGCCGGAATCGACTTCACTGCTGCAGGAACCGCTCTATCGGATGGCGGAGGTGGACCGCCTGCTGGGAACCCCGAGAGGCACCGCGCGCGGCTGGATAGACGGCTCCCGTCGAGGGCGCCGCAGCCCTGTGATCCGCACCGAGCGGACCGGATCGGACAGGGTGACGTGGGGCGAGTTCGTCGAGGCTCGCATGATCGCCGAGTACCAGGACCGCGGGAACGGTGTGTTCGGGCTGCGGACCACTTCCGCAGAATGGCAGCGTGTTGGGTGCCCGGAGCTACGGTAGCGATGTCATACGATGCCGGATCCAGTCCGTGAGATCATCCATCGACAGGTTCCCCGAGGCAACCTGGATGATCGTCTCGTACGCCTCCTCGACCGGCAACAGATCCAGGTCGTAGCCGTTCGCGTTCAGAAACTGAAGCGTGGCCAACACGGCGACCCGCTTGTTGCCGTCGATGAATGCGTGGTTGCGCGCAAGCCCGAAGAGCAACGAAGCCGCCTTGGCCTCCACCGATGGGTAGAACTCCTCGCCAGCGAAGCCGGCACGCTGCCGTGCCACGGCGGAGTCTGCGAGTCCAAGGTCCGTCACATGCAGGAGCGCGTCTACCTCGAGCCCGAGGACCTCGCACGCAATGGCGATCAAGTCGTCGAGCTCGAGATAGATCACTTCAGCCGTCCGCGAGCATGCTCAGCAGCTCCTCATGGCGCCGAAGATTGCGCTTCAGCATCGCTTGAAACTCCGGGTCACGGCGCCGACGCTCGATGTGCTCGGACAGAGCATCTCGGATCACATCGCTCACGGTCGTTTGCTCAACCTCCGCGATGGTCCGCACCCTGTCGGCAAGGTTCTGGTCTATGCGCAATGTCATGCTCTTGCTGTGTCCCTGCGGTGCCATCTAGTCCTCCTGTGGCGATGTCCTGATCACCAGGATACACCTTGGTAGTGAGAATGCTCGATACCTAGATATCTAGCATGAAGCACCGTCCGCACAGGAGGCATCTCACTCCCCTATGACATCCGATTCTCGGACGGCCCATGAGCCGGCGCGTCGCCGTGGTCCGAGCATCTTGGCGGCCGGCTGAGGCTGCGACACAATGGGGCGGCTACAGGAAAGGACGGGCGTGGCGACCGATCTCAGTGAACTCAGAGCAAGCTCTGGGAGGCGGCGGACCAGCTTCGGGCCAACTCAGGGCTGAAGGCTTCGGAGTACGCCTCGCCGGTGCTGGGGCTCATCTTCCTGAGGTATGCCGACGAGCGTTTCGCGCAGGCGTCGCAGTCGGTGGGTCCGGGATCTGCTCGCCGGCCGGCGGGGCCTGAGGACTTCCAGGCCATCGGAGCGCTGTACCTGCCGGAGGAGTCCCGGTTCGAGGGGCTGCTCGACCTGCCCGAGGGCACCAAGATCGGCAAGGCCGTCAACCAGGCTTATCGTGGAGATCCTCGAACCCTTCCGCGGCAAGATCTACGACCCTGCTTGCGGCTCCGGCGGGCATGTTCGTGCAGTCGGCGCACTTCGTCGAGCGCCACCGCCGCGACCCGGGCCAGGAGTTGTCGATCTGCGGCCAGGAGAAGACCCGGCGACACCGTGCGCCTCGCCAAGATGAGCCTCGCCGTCCACGGTCTCGGCGGCGACATCCGAGAGGGCAACACCTACTACGAGGACCTACACGACTCGGTCGGCAAGTTCGACTTCGTCATGGCCAATCCTCCGTACTCCGACCCGCTGTGCCGCCATCAGATGTTCCTGTGGATATCTGAAGTGATGTTTGAAGCTGTTTCATGATTTGTTAGTCTGGGATGCGCAATGGGTGGAGGGACCGAGTCCGACGGGTTCGACCCAGGGGTTGCGGAGATCAGCCAGATGCCGGAATCGACTTCACTGCTGCAGGAACCGCTCTATCGGATGGCGGAGGTGGACCGCCTGCTGGGAACCCCGGTCAGCCAATCGCGTCAGCCGCCGCCGCCTCCTCGTTGCAGGCTGCGGATCGTGGCACGTACGATGAGACTCATGAAGACTCTCGGACGCCGGGTCTCGGTTCGGCCAGGCCAGCTGCATGGGCGGCATTTCTCGGCCCTCGTTCGCGGCACGACATCTGCCTATGACCTGTTCGGGATCTTCGGTCCCAGGTACAGGCCTTGCAATGATCCTGCAACGGCGGACGCCGTGGCCATCGGGAGTGACTGGCGACGCGTCGGAGACGCGCTGCGGCGCGCCATGGGACTAGCGGAGATGTCCGATGGAGGCAGATAAGAACCGCGAGCTGGTCCCTCACAGCATCGAGGTAGCAGCGGCCTTCCACGGACCGCTACCGCCTCCAGACATGTTGAGAGGGTATGAGGAGACACTGCCCGGTCTGGCCGAGCGGATAGTGACCGAGGCCGAAACCGAGTCCGCCCATAGGCGAGAGATGGAGACGACAGCGCTAGCGGCTGACATTTCGCTGGCACGGCGGGGCCAGGCCGGGGCGTGGATGATCGGGTTCGCATTCCTGATCGCCGCCGTCGTGCTCGTTGTCTCGGGGAACGCCGTCATTGGGGGCGTGCTCGGGGTCGTTGAACTCTTGCTGATCGCTGCGTCCTTCGCGATCAGACAAAGATTAGACCTTGAGGCTCTACGTGGGATCACGCCCGCTGACCCTCCGCCGGCGGACTGAGCAACTGCCTGCTGGCAGCAACTCGGCTGCAGCGCGGCGCGTGTCCAGTAGCTTGCGCGGCGCCTTGGCGAACACCTGAGCTTGGGAGCAGCGAGCTGTGGGCTATGCGGCCATTTCCATGAGTCGGTCGCCGGTCCTGGAGTCGACGTAGGAGAAGCTCTGGGGCGGGCGGAAGCCTCTCGGCTCTGCTCGCAGATCTTGGAGCGTGACCAGCTGCGTGAAGGCTCGCGGCTGGACCAGCGTAAGGGCGGTGCCCACGTCTGCGCCCTCGAAGTACTCGTGGAACTCGTGGTAGGGCAGCCCTGCCCCGGAGCCGTGCTCTCGCCACAGGGTCGCGAGATCCAAGGACTGGACGCTGGTGATGATGCAGGTGCCGAGGAGCGCCCGCACCGGCGACGCCGCATACAGGAGCGCCCGTGTCGGGACCACGATCTTGGGTTCGGTGCGTCGCAGTTCAACGGTCTTGGCGCCCGCGAGGATTGCTTCCGCGAATCTCGGCTTGAGCGACAGGACGACCATCCGATCCGGGTCGAGTCCCTGCATTTCAACCGTCATCGCTTCGCATCCCCTCCTCATAGAACCTGTGGACCGCGTCCTCATCGATTCTCTGTGCTGTCTGGAAGAACCCTGGCTTGTTCATACTGTCGCACAACTCTCGTGATCGAGCTATGGGGACGGGGGCCGCGAAGACCTCTGTCTGACTGAACACCATTGCAGTTGCCTCCGGCTGGCCGCCCTTTCTGGGCGATCTCGCAGCGTCGAGCACCTGTCGCTCATCCAGGACTCCGTAGTTGCGATACTTGCGGTGTAGCCGGCGAGGGTGCCCCGTCTCGGCCTCGTCTAGCCAGGACATGGCTCGCACGCCTCCGAGCTGCCCTCCGCCCGAGACCCACCAGATGAGCCGCGCCGGGACCTCGAGTGCCCGCGGCGATCTGTAGTACGCGTTGTCACGAGAAGCGGCCGCGCCGCGGTTCATTTCCATCAGCCGGCCTTGAGGCTCCTCATAGCCGAGGATGACGCGAGCGAACTCTGGCTTGATCGGCACCATGTACGACGTGACCGTGCCGCTGAACACCTTGGACGGCCACGCAAACCGCTCGTAGTCCCGCACTAGTGCATACTCGCGTTAGTAATATGGCTGTGTTAGGATGCTGTGATGACTGTGCCGAGGGCAGTGGCGGTTTCTGAGGCTGATCGGGCGGTGCTGGAGGCGCGGGTGGCGGCGTCGACGACGCCGCGGCGTGACTGGCAGCGGGCCAAGGTGGTGCTGATGGCCCGTGAGGGGCTGTCGTCGCCGGTGATCGGCGCGGCGGTGGGCCTGAACCGCAACCAGGTGGACGTGTGGCGGCGCCGCTACGCCTCAGAGGGCCTCGCGGGGCTCAGGGACCGGCCGCGGCCGGGCAGGCCGCGGGTGTATGGCCCCGCGGAGCGGCTGGCTCTGGTCAAGACGATCACGAGCCGCCCGCGCGAGCCGGGCCAGCTCGGCGGGCGCCGGCTCAAGGCGCGCATGTCGATGCCGGAGGTGGCCCGGGTGATGCGCGAGGACCTCGGCATCGCTATCTCGGACTCGCAGGTTTGGCGGATCTGCACCTCGATGGGCCTCAAGCCGTGGCAGGTGCGGTCCTGGATGACGTCGCATGACCCCGACTTCGACGACAAGGCCGCCGACATCTGCGCCCTCTACCTGCGGCCGCCGGACAACTGGGCCGTGTTCAGCGTCGACGAGAAGACCGGCATACAGGCCCGAAGCCGCGCCGACCCGACCCTGCCGGCGCAGCCCGCCGCCCCCGGCGGCGGCAAGGGCCGCCCCGCGCAGCAGCAGTTCGAGTACCAGCGCAACGGCACCAAGGCGCTGTTCGCCGCGTTCGAGTGCGCCACCGGAGAGGTCGTCGCCGCGCCCACCGACTCGGTCCGCTCGGTGAACTTCGTGGCGTTCCTCACAGAACTCGACGCCCTGGTGCCCGCCCACCTCGAGCTGCACTGCATCGTCGACAACCTCGCCACCCACTCAACCGCCGCCGTCGAGGAGTTCCTCGAGGACCACCACCGAGTGTTCCTGCACCGCACCCCCACCCACGCATCCTGGCTCAACCAGATCGAGATGTGGTTCTCCATCCTGACCCGACAGCTCCTCCACACCGCCGAGTTCGCCCACACCAGCGACCTCGCCGGAGCCATCCTCGACTACATCGACGACTACAACAACCGAGCCAAACCCTTCAAATGGACCTACTGCCCGAACCAACAGCCACAAGACTTACGCGCGTGAGCACTAGATGCGCGTTCAGTCGGTCCCATCCGATGTCTTCCAACTCCTGGGGCAGGGAATCACCGGGCGCAAAGATCCGAGTGTCGACAACTGCCCTCCACGCCGATCCCTCGGGCCTGAACCCCTCGTCGCGCAGGGCCTGGTCAACCGGCGCAGGGGTCAGGTCGTCCACGACAACGGCAGCTGGCCCGTCTGCGGCGACGATGGCTCGCAGATGGTGCACCATCTGCCTTGCCGCCGCGTGGGACTGGGCTCCAGCGGTGCATCGCAGCGCGGTGATCCTCGCTCCGGCTTCGTCGCGATACACCGCCCCGAGCGCCAGAGGCTCCCCCGAGTCGGACACCAGCTGCTCGATTCGCCCCGACGCGTTGCCGGTGACCATGCTCAGACGGTGCCGCAAGTCGGCGGAGTGCTCACCGAGTCGCTGATGGCAATAGCGCGACAGCTCGGCATTCGAGAGCATCTTGGAAACAGTGGAGACCGTCAGTCCCGAAGCCGCGATCATCCGCGCCTGGCGACCGTGCTCGCCTCCCAGCCCCTGGAGCCTCAGCAATAAGTCATCGGGTCTGACCACGTTCAGGCCCGTGATCTGCTCGATGGCCTCCGCCCGCTGTAGGAGGCCATCATCTCGTGAGACGAGGTAGACAGCACCGCCCGCGGACGCTTGGGCAACCACTCGAAGGTCGCTTTCTCCCACGCGTGCAACGCCCGCATCGTCTTGGAGCGACTGGAACGTTGAGCGCCATGCCTCTCGCGACGGCTCCAAGGCTCCGAACTCGCTCAGTGAGGATTCGAACTCTGCGCTTCGGGGCCGCTGCTCGGAGAGCTCCGAGCGACTCTCCTCCGTCACCGCCAACTCTGCGGCTTCGGCTACCCAGTCCGCCGTGAGCGCCAACGACGAAGGGAAGCGGCGCTGCTCCAGGATGTCAAGGAGGACGTTGGTGTCGACAGCCACCACCAGACGGCCATCCTCCATCTCAGGTTCCCCGAAGAGGGCCAGAGCAGCAATGGAGCGCCACCATGTGACCAGCGGCAACCGATCACGACCGCGCCCTGGCCTCTCTCCAAGCGGTATGAACCCCAGCTGTGGCCACATGGCGTGCGCTTCGTAATCCTTGCGACACGACAGCCGGATCCCTGCCCGGTGTGGGTTGCGTTCGACGATGGCCTCCACCAGTTCGCCTGCGATCCCCCGCCCTCGACTGCTCCGGTCTACACAGAGATGAGTGAGTGAGATATCGCTCGTCCTCACCCTCTTGCCGAAGAGCGCATAGCCCTTGACCTGCCCGTCCTCCACGTACGCGAGAACCCTGTTCTCGGCGGCTGCCTGCTTGATCGCCGCGAACGGCAGATGGCCCAAGGTTCTGCTGTTGGCGTTGCCGAGCGCGACCACCTGCTCGTAGTGCGGCGACTCAGGGCTGACGGCCTCGATCATTCTCAGTTCTCCCAACGGACAAGCAGGGCCGTTAAGCCTTCGGCCAGGGGTGGTCAATGCGGCTGGAGGCGATGGTCACGCTCTTGCGTCTACCGTCTTGCCCTCATATACGCCCCAAGCGTCTCACTCCCCTATGACATCTGCTTCTCGGGGGTTCCACGGTCCGGCGTGTCGCTGTGGTCTGAGCATCTTGGCGGCCGGCTGAGGCTGCGACACAATGGGGCGGCTACAGGAAGGGGCGGGCGTGGCGACCGATCTTGGTGAACTGCAGAGCAAGCTCTGGGAGGCGGCGGACCAGTTGCGAGCCAACTCCGGGCTCAAGGCTTCGGAGTATGCCTCGCCGGTGCTGGGGCTCATCTTCTTGAGGTATGCCGACGAGCGTTTCGCCCAGGCATCACAGGCGGTGGGTCCGGGGTCTGCTCGCCGGCCGACCGGGCCGGAGGACTACCAGGCCATCGGAGCGCTGTACCTGCCGGAGGAGTCCCGGTTCGAGGGGCTGCTCGACCTGCCCGAGGGCGCCGACATCGGCAAGGCCATAAACCAGGCCATGGGCGGCATCGAGGTCTACAACCCCGACCTTCAAGGCGTCCTGCCGAAGGACTACTCCCGCATCCCCGACGACATCCTCGCAGAGTTGCTGCGACTCCTGAGGGCCCTGCCGGAGGCGATCGAGGGCGACGGGTTCGGCCTGATCTACGAGTACTTCCTCGGCAAGTTCGCCTTCTCAGAGGGCCAGAAGGGCGGCGAGTTCTTCACTCCCACCTCGATCGTGCGGCTCATCGTGGAGATCCTCGAACCGTTCCACGGCAAGATCTACGACCCTGCTTGCGGCTCCGGCGGCATGTTCGTGCAGTCGGCGTACTTCGTAGAGCGCCATCGCCGCGACCCCGGCCAGGAGTTGTCGATCTACGGCCAGGAGAAGACCGGCGACACCGTGCGCCTCGCCAAGATGAACCTCGCCGTACACGGCCTCGGCGGCGACATCCGGGAGGGCAACACCTACTACGAGGACCTCCACGACTCGGTCGACAAGTTCGACTTCGTAATGGCCAATCCGCCGTTCAACGTCAACAAGGTCGACAAGACCAAACTCGAGGACGATCCCCGGTTCCTGTTCGGCCTGCCGAAGCCCGACAACGGCAACTACCTCTGGATCCAGACCTTCTACGCCGCACTCAACGACACCGGACGCGCTGGGTTCGTGATGGCCAACTCCGCCTCCGACGCGCGAGGCAGCGAACTCGACATCCGCCGCAAGCTCATCGAGGACCGCAGCGTCGACGTGATCATCGCCGTCGGTACGAACATGTTCTACACCGTCACCCTCCCCGTGACGCTCTGGTTCCTTGACCGGGGCAAGAGGCACACGGAACGAGCGGGCCAGATCCTATTCATCGACGCCCGCGAGATCTACAACCAGATCGACCGAGCCCACCGCGACTGGACCCCCCAGCAGGTTGAGTTCCTCGCCAACATCGTCCGCCTCTGGCGCGGCGAGGAGCCCGAGTTCAACGCCGGAAGCGAGGAAGTGCTCAACGCGATCCTTCCAAATGGTACGTACAGCGACGTGGCTGGCACCTGCGCCGCAGTAATGCTTGAGGAGATCGAGGAACAGGGCTGGAGCCTGAATGCCGGTCGCTACGTGGGCTCTGCAGCCCGATCGGTAGATGATGTCGAGTTCGTGGCACGCCTTGAATCCCTTACCGAAGAGTTCGAATTACGCTGCGTTGAAGCGGACCGGTACTTAGATGCTGTGCGCGAAGTAATGTTGCGTGCAATCTCATGAACAGCGACAGATGGAATTCGGTCTTGTTCAAGGACCTCGTCGAATTTCATGATCAGCGTCGCATTCCTCTGAGCAAGAAGGAAAGAGCCGGTCGGGCAGGACCCTTCCCGTATTACGGAGCTCAGGGCATAATCGACTGGGTCGATGACTACATCTTCGATGGCCGATTCCTTCTCATTGCGGAGGACGGCGAGAATCTGCGGTCCCGCAAACAACCGATCGCTTACATGGCAGACGGTCAATTCTGGGTCAATAACCATGCTCATGTCGTTAGGGCCCGAAAGGAAATAGCTGATGATGATTTTCTTCGGGCTTGCCTAGAGTTCCACCCATTGAACGGACTCATCACTGGAGCAGCACAGCCGAAACTCTCACAGTCCAGCCTTAAGCGTCTGCCTGTTACCTCTCCTTCATACGTCGTACAGACTCGTATCGGTCAAGCAGTTCGAGCAGTAGACGGTCTCATACAGAACAATCGGCGGCGGATTGAGATTCTGGAGGAGATGGCTCGGTTGTTATATCGGGAGTGGTTCGTGCACTTCCGGTTTCCGGGGCATGAGGAGGTCGAACTGGTCGATTCCGACCTCGGCCCGATCCCGGATGGTTGGAGCTTGACTCGTCTCGGGGATGAGCTTGAGCTTCAGCGGTCCAACATAAGGCCGTTCGAGTATGCGGAGGAGGTCTTTGATCACTACTCGATTCCTGCCTTCGATGAGCGAGGGCTTCCGTCGGTTGAACTTGGGGCTGAGATAAGGAGCGGCAAGTACCTCCTGCTCGGAGAGAGTGTCATGGTTTCCAAGCTCAACCCGAAGTTTCCGAGAGTGTGGCGCGTAGACCGCTCCGGCCACGATCGGCGTGCTGTCGCATCAACTGAGTTCCTCGTGCTGACGAACCCCACCGACTGGACGCACACGTATCTGTACGGTCTGGTGACCTCAGCCGAGTTCGCTGGTCGCCTAGCAACGACAGCTGGAGGAACCTCGACTAGCCATCAGCGGGTGAAACCCGCCGATGTCATGGACATGGCCGTAGTGAACCCACCCACGGCCGTCATCAATCGATACACCGACCATATCGAGCCGGTCTTGAGGTTGGCTGACTGCCTGCTGCTGCAAGTCGAGGTGTTGAGGGAGGCACGTGATCTCCTGTTGCCTCGACTCGTCTCTGGGGAGTTGGATGTGTCGGAGCTTGATCTGGATCTGGTGACGGTGTGAGTCCGTCGGGGCTGACTGAGGATGAGTTGGTTGAGCAGCCGGCGTTGCGGCTGTTGTCGCAGCTGGGGTGGGAGGTGGCGTCGGGGTTCGATGAGGTGCTGGGGCCGGCGGGCACGCTGGGTCGTGATTCGCAGTCGGAGCCGGTCCTCGGTCATCGGCTCCGTGAGGCGCTACGAGATCTGAACCCAGGCCTTCTTGACGGGACTCTGTCGGAGGCTGTTGAGCAGTTGCTTCAGGATCGGTCGGCGATGGATCGAACGAGGGCCAACCGTGAGGTGTACCGCCTGCTGCGGGAGGGGGCGAGGGTCGAGTCCTCCGGCAGCGATGGGACCCGTCGGACGGTCACGGTGAGGTTCGTCGACTGGAACGCCGTCGACGAGAACGACTGGCTGGCGGTGTCGCAGTTCTGGATCGCGGGCGACATGTACAAGCGGCGGGCTGATGTGGTGCTGTTCGTCAACGGGATCCCGCTGGTGTTCATCGAGTTGAAGGTGTCGCACAAGAACGTCCGCGACGCCTACGACGGCAACCTGCGCGACTACCGCGACACGGTCCCGCACCTGTTTGGGTCCAACGCGTTCGTGATCCTCTCCAACGGGGCCGACACGCGGGTCGGTTCAACGTTCGCGTCCTGGGGTCACTTCGCGGAGTGGAAGAAGATCAACTCCGAGGGCGAGCAGGGCGTGGTGTCGCTGGAGACTGCGCTGCGGGCGACGTGTGACAGGCATCGGCTGCTCGATCTGGTGGAGAACTTCGTGGCGTTCACCGAGCGGCCGGGCGGGTTGGTGAAGGCGTTCGCCAAGAACCATCAGTTCCTCGGGGTGAACAATTCGCTGGACGCGCTGCGGGAGCTCAAGCAGCGCGAGGGCCGGCTCGGGGTGTTCTGGCACACCCAGGGATCGGGCAAGTCGCTGTCGATGCTGTGGTTCACCCAGAAGGTGCTGCGCAAGCAGCCCGGCAACTGGACCTTCGTCCTCGTCACCGACCGCAAGGAGCTCGACGAGCAGCTCTATGAGGACTTCGCCGACTCCGGCGTGATCACCTCCGGCCAGGAGGTCCACGCCGAGTCATCAGCCCATCTGCGCGAGCTGCTGGGCCAGGACCACCGCTACGTGTTCACGCTGATCCACAAGTTCATCCCGCCCGAGAAGGGGCAGCCGATGCCGGTGCTGTCCGAGCGCGACGACATCGTGGTGATCACCGACGAGGCCCACCGCTCCCAGTACGACACGCTGGCGGCCAACATGCGCCTGGCGCTGCCCAACGCCTCGTTCCTGGGGTTCACCGGCACTCCGCTCATCGCCGGCGAGGAGGAGACCCGGCGGGTGTTCGGCGACTACGTGTCGATCTACAACTTCAGAGACTCGATCGCCGACGGCGCCACCGTCCCGCTCTACTACGAGAACCACACACCGGAGTTGCAGCTCACCAACGAGGACTTCGACGACGACCTGGACGACCTACTCGAAGAGGCCGCGCTCGACGATTCCCAGGAGAAGGCGGTGGCGCGCCGCTTCTCCCAGCAGTACGAGCTGATCACCCGGCCCCAGCGCCTCAAAGAGATCGCCGCCGACCTGGTCAAACACTTCGTCAACCGCGGGTTCAGAGGCAAGGCCATGTACGTGGCCATCGACAAGGCCACCGCGGTGCGAATGCACGACCTGGTCGAGGCCGAGTGGACGCGCTACCTGGCCGAACTCGAAGCCCGGCTGGCCGACACGCCCGAGCTGGGGCGCCCGCACCTGGGGTCGCTGATCGACTTCATGCGCACCACCGACATGGCCGTGGTGGTCTCGCAGGCTCAGAACGAGGTCGCCGACATGGCTGAGGCCGGGCTCGACATCGCCAAGCACCGCAAGCGGATCGTCGGCGAGGACCTCGACTCCAAGTTCAAGGATCCCGAAGACCCGTTCCGGCTCGTGTTCGTGTGCGCCATGTGGCTCACCGGGTTCGACTCGCCGTCGACTTCGACGGTGTATCTCGACAAGCCCATGCGCAACCACCTGCTGATGCAGACCATCGCCCGAGCCAACCGGGTGTTCCCCAACAAGGACAACGGTCTCATCGTCGACTACGTGGGCGTGTTCCGGAACCTCGAGAGGGCCCTCGCCATCTACGCCGCCGGCCGCACCGGCGCAGACGTCGACTCGCCGATCCGACCCAAGGACGACCTCATCGCCGAACTGGAGGCGGCCCTCGCGGAGATCACCGAGTTCTGCGAAGCGAACGACGTCGACCTTCGCGACCTTGACGCCGCGCAGGGCTTCGAGTTCGTCGCTCTGCAGAAGGCGGCCGTGGAGGCGCTGCTCATCGACGAACAGACCCGACGCCGGTATGTCTCGATGGCCCGGCAGGTCCGCAAGACCTTCAAGGCGCTGCTGCCCGATCCCGAGGCGATGGCGGCCACCCACCGAGTGGCTGTGATCCGCTCGATCGCGTCGAAGATCGAGTCGGCGTCGGAGGCGCCCGACATCAGCAGCGTGATGGACTCGGTGTCGGACCTGCTCGACCGGTCAGTAGGGGCCAAGGAGTACATCATCCGCTCCGCCGACGGAGCCGACCCGCTGATCGACCTCAACCAGATCGACTTCGAGCAACTCGCCCTGCGCTTCGCCGCCAGCAAGCGCACCGTCGCAAAGACCATCAAGGAGGAGTTGGAGAAGCGGCTCGACGACGCCGTGCGCAAGAACCCGACCCGATTGGACCTGGCCGAGCGCTTCCGGCGACTCATCGACGAATACAACGCAGGCACCCACAACATCGAGGAACTGTTCCGGCGTCTCGGCGCCCTCAACAAGGAACTCAGCGACGAGGAGCAGCGCGCCGTCCGGGAAGGCCTCACCGAGGCAGAGCTCGCAATCTTCGATCTGCTCACCAGACCCGAGCCAGAGCTGACCGACGCCGACACCAAGAAGGTGAAGGCAGCGGCCAAGAAGCTGCTGGCACACATCGAGGAGAAGCTCGTTCTCGACTGGAAGCGCCGCCAGCAGACCCGCTCAGCCGTGAAGGTCGCCGTCCGGGATGTCCTCGACGCCGAACTGCCCGCCGCCTACGGACCGGAGATGTTCACCCGCAAGGTGGACGCCATCTTCGACCACATCTACGTCAGCCTCGGTGACGACGGAGACGGCACAAGCGTCTACGACACCCCCGCCGCCGTCTCAACCAGCCTCGCGACCGTGCCGACCACCGCCGAACAAGTCGACGACGAGTTGCTCGTCCAGATCTGCTCCGATCCCACTCTGCGCGCCCGCTTGTTGGAGGCGATCCTCGGCACGACCGCCACCTGGGCCCGCACCACCGCGGCGCCGTGACCCGATCACCGAGGCTCGCGGCATGGGGCTAGCAGTGCTGGCGCATCAGGGGGGATGGGACGAGGCGCTGCTCGTGGCCTGCCCGGTGCTGTTGTTCGCTGGCATCGTGTGGCACGCGAAGCGGCGGGCCGTCAAGCAATCGCAGACCAACGCAGGCGACGATGAATGAGCTGCGGGTCGAGTCCGGCTACTCGGCGTGCACGTCGGCGCCGAGCGACGCCAGGTCGCCGGCCAGGTCCTCGTAGCCTCGGGCCACATGATGCGCCTCGCTCACCACCGTGGTGCCCTCGGCCCCCAGCCCGGCAACGGTGAGCGCAGCGCCGGCCCGTATGTCGTGGGCCCTGACCGGCGCCCCCGAGAGCCGCTCGACGCCGCGCACCACGGCGTGGTGGGAGTCGGTGCGGATGTCGGCGCCCATGCGGCGCAGCTCGTCCACGTAGCGGAACCTGCCGGGGAACAGGTTCTCGGTGACGATCCCGACCCCGGAGGCGGTGGCCAGCATGGCCACCAGGAACGGCAGGTAGTCGGTGGCCACGCCCGGGTAGGGCAGCGTGGAGCAGTCGATCGATGCGAGTCGGCGGGGCGCGATGGCCCGGATGCCGCCGTCGTCGGGCGTGATCAGCATCCCCATGTCGGTCAGCTTCAGGCAGAGCAGCTCCATGTGGTCGTGGCGGGCGCCCGCTACGAACACCTCGCCCGAGGCGACGCCCAGCGCGGCCAGGTAGGTGGCCGCCACGATGCGGTCCGGCACGACGGAATGGTCCGCGGGCTGCAAGGGGGCAGTGGTGCCGGTGCCCTCCACGATCAGCGTGGACGAGCCGACCCCTTCGATCCTGGCTCCCATCCGGCCCAGCAGCCGGCAGAGGTCGGAGATCTCGGGCTCGCGGGCCGCGTTGTCGATCACGGTGTCGCCCTTGGCCGCCACCGCCGCCATGAGCAGGTTCTCGGTCGCGCCCACGCTGGGGAACTCCAGCACCACCCGTCCGCCCAGCAGTTCGGTGGCCGACGCCTCGATGTAGCCGTGAACGACCTCCACCGACGCGCCGAGCTCCACCAGGCCCTGCACGTGCATGTCGATGGGCCGGGGACCGAAGTCGTCGCCTCCGGGCAGGGCCACCCTGGCCTCGCCGCAGCGGGCCAGCATCGGCCCGAGGACCACGACCGACGCCCGGAATCTCTCCACGATGTCGTAGGGGGCCACCGGGCTGATCTCGGCGGGCACGTCGATGTGGAGCAACGACGGTTGCACCGGGTCCCACTCGACCGCGCAGCCCACGGCCCTCAACAGCTCGGCCATGAGGTCGACATCGACGATGCGGGGAACGTTGTCGAGCCGGTAGGAGCCCTCGGCCAGCAGCGTGGCCGCCATGAGCTTCAGCACCGAGTTCTTGGCGCCGGCCACGGTCACCGTGCCCTCCAGCGGCCGGCCGGGGCGCACCACTATTCGCTCGATCGCCACCACCCAAGCCTATTGACCGCTGGTCGGCCCGGACCGTCATGCGTCCGGGCCCTGCGCCACCCCACCGTCTCCTCTGTGTGCACTTTCCCGTGGTATACCCGGAAGAGCGCGAACAGAATTCGGAAGGCAGCCTCGGAAGGCGAGCGATGACCGTACTGCGGTCTGTGCGGCGAGGCAGCGCCGCCGAGATGGAGCGCGAACGGGAGACCCGGCGAGAGCCCCGCGACGACATCGTGGCCGAGCGAGCCGTCGGTCAGGATCGCTTCGAGGCCGCCGACGGGCCGTTCCGTCGCTACGAGCGGCGGTTGTCGCTGACCAGGACCAAGGGCCGCGATGCTGGCCCTGACGAGGCGGACAGCGATAAGACGGACCCCGGTGAGACAGGCAGCGACGGAGCATGGCAGCTGACCGAGACCACCTCCTACCGGCTCGCTGTCCCGGTGTGGGCCTGGCTGTTCCACTTCCCGGTACGGAGCGCGCTGCGGAGCCGCCGGGACGTCTACGGCTACTGGTGGGCGCCCCCGGACCGGCTGAGCGCCCGGGCCGCCGCCGTGCTCGGGCTGCTGTGCACGATCCAGGTCGTCGACGGCTACCTGGGAACCGTCCTCACCGCCACCCTCACGTTCGCAGCCGACGAGTTCGATCGCGGCAACACCGCCCAGGGGGTGCTGATGGGCGTGGTCCGCGCCGGGGTGCTGATCGCGCTGGTCACCGCGGCCCTCGCTGACCGGCACGGACGCAAGCGCCTCCTGCTGACGACCGGCCTGGGCAGCTGCCTGGTCACCGCTGTGGGTGCGCTGGCACCGGGATTCTGGTTCCTGGGCGGCACCCAGCTCGTCGCCCGGGGACTCTCGACCGCCCTCGGCATCCTGATCGTGATCCTGGCCGCCGAGGAGATGCCGGCCCGGTCCCGCGCCTGGGCCATGTCGGTGCTGGTGCTGTGCGCGGCGCTGGGATCGGGCATGGCTTTCGCGGTGCTGCCGATGGCCGATCTGCACGTCGCAGCCTGGCGCCTGGTGTACGTGGTGCCGCTGGCCGGTGTGGCCGTCGTCGTGTGGGTGGGGCGGCGGCTGCCGGAGAGCCGGCGCTACGAGACGGCCGCAAGCGGACGGGTCGCGCACGACGGTGCGGCGGTCGACCGCCAAGCCGATCCCGAAGTGGCGGCCCGGCGGCGGAGGAGGCTGATGCTCCTGGCCGCCTCCGCGTTCCTGCTAGCGATGTTCGCGGCGCCGGCCTCCGGGCTGCGCAACGACTTCCTCAAGGACGAGCGCGAGTTCTCGGCGACGGCCATAACGCTGTTCACCTACTTCACCAACACTCCCATCGGCATCGGGGTCTTCGTGGGCGGGTACCTGGCCGACCGCCGGGGCCGCCGACCCACCGGCGCAGCCGGGCTGGCGCTGGGAGCGCTGTTCATCGCATGGGCCTTCTTCACCGACGGCGCCGCCCTCTGGCTGCTGACCCTGGCCGGCGGTGTGGTCGGTGCGGTCGCGGTGCCCGCGCTGGCCGTCTACGGGCCCGAGCTGTTCGGCACCCACCGCCGGGGACGCTCCAACGGCGTGATCGTGATGGTGGGGGTGATAGGGAGCGCCCTGGGGCTGATCGCGGCCGGATGGCTGTCGGATGCGCTCGACGGTCGGCTCGGCCCGGCGCTGGCCCTGCTGGCCGTCGGCCCCCTGATCGTGGCCGCCCTCGTCATCCTGAAGTATCCCGAGACCGCGGGCCAGGAGCTGGAGGAGATCAACCCCGAGGACATCCACCCCGAGGACATCGGCCCTTCCGACGGCGAGCGATAGCTCAGAGCTTCTTGAGGCGGTCCAGTTCGTCGGCGTCGACCTCCACGCTGTCGTACCCGAACCGGGGATGGAAGATGGTGAACAGGATCAGCGCCAGCGCGGCGATACCGACCGGCACGATGGCGTCGCCCCGGCCGGTGTAGGTCGGGACCAGCACGAACGCCGACAGCAGCGCGGTCCACAGCCACAGGACGATCACGGCTCGGCGGTGCCCGTGGCCGAGGCGCATGAGACGGTGGTGCAGGTGGTCGCGGTCGGCCACCGCGAAGCCTCGCCGCCCCACGGTGCGACGCACGATGGCGAAGAGGGTGTCGACCACCGGCACACCCAGAATCACCAGGGGGATGACCAGCGGCGCGTAGAAGAAGAACGCCTGACCGCTGAACTCCACCGTCGAACGGCCCCCCACGCTCATGGTCGCGGCCGCCATCAACACGCCCAGCAGGAGCGCCCCGCCGTCACCCATGAAGACACGGGCCGGGTACAGGTTGTGGGGCAGGAACCCGACGCAGACCCCCAGCGCGACCGCAGCCCACAGCGCTCCCGGGTTGGCCTCCTCGATCACGCCCTGGTCCGCGAGACGCAGGGCGTAGAGCAGGAAGGCACCCGAGGCGATGGCCATGATCCCCGCGGCGAGGCCGTCGAGGCCGTCGATGAGGTTCACCGCGTTGGCCATGCCCAGCACCCACAGAATGGTGATCAGCGCCGACCACTCGTCCGAGAGGAACACCAGATCCCAGAACGGCACCCGGAAGACGGCGATCGACACTCCCGACAGGTGGAGCACGACGCCGGCCGCGGCCACGCCCGCAGCCTTGGCCGGCGGCGACAACTCTCTGACGTCGTCGTAGAAGCCGACCGCCAGGACGATCGCCGCGGCCGCGGCCCCGCCCAGGATCTCTCCGGGCGCGTCGAACAGCTCCGAGAGGCCGCCCACCGCCGGCGCGACCGCCACCGCGACGGCGACCCCGGCGAGCATGGCGAGGCCACCGGAGGTGGGGGTGGGAGCCTCGTGAATGTGGTGGGCGTCGGGCTCCCGGCTGGCGCCCAGGCGGACAGCCAACCTGGTCGTCAGGGGAACCAGCAGGAAGGTCGTGATCGCGGCCACCAGGCCGACGATGGCGAGGGACAGGGTCGGCGGCACTGCAGGCCCCTAGCCGGCGGTCCGCTCGACCGGCACCGGAGCTGCCCGTCCCCTCGGCCTCCGGAGGACCGCTAGTCCTCGGTGTCCATCCCCGGGTAGGGCGGCTTGGTCGCGCACAGCGCCTCGGCGTCGGCTCGCACCGCGGCCACCGCGGTGTCGTCGGAGCGGTCGCGCAATGCCCTGGAGATGAGATCGGCGATGGTGTCCATGTCGTCGGTGTCCATGCCTTGGGTGGTCACTGCGGGCGTGCCGATGCGCACGCCGGAGGTCACGAAGGGCGACCGGGGGTCGTCGGGCACCGTGTTCTTGTTGAGGCTGATCCCGGCTGCGTCCAGGGTGGCCTGAGCCTCCTTGCCGGTGAGGTCCGGGTCGAACGTTCGCAGGTCCACCAGCATCAGATGGTTGTCGGTGCCGCCGGAGACGAGCCGGAAGCCGTGCCCGGCCAGCGCCGCGGCCAGCGCCTGCGAGTTCTCCACGATGCGGGCCGCATAGTCGGCGAACTCCGGGGTGGACGCCTCCGCGAAGGCCACCGCTTTGGCCGCCACCGCATGGTCGAGCGGGCCGCCCTGGATGCCGGGGAACATGGCCTTGTCGACCGCCTTGGCGTAGTCGGAGCGGCAGATGATGGCGCCGCCCCGGGGGCCGCGCAGGGTCTTGTGGGTGGTGAACGTCACGATGTCGGCGAACTGGGTCGGGTTGGGGTGCACGCCGCCCGCGATCAGCCCGGCGATGTGGGCCGCGTCGAACATCAGCAGCGCGCCCGACTCGTCGGCTATCTCCCGCAGCGGCTCGGGTTGGATGAGGCGGGGGTAGGCGGTGGCGCCGGAGACGATCAGCTTGGGCCGCTCGGCGAGGGCCAGGTCCCGCAGCTGGTCCATGTCGATCCGCTCGTCGCTGGCGGTCACCCCGTATGACACGAACCGGTACTGCAGGCCCGAGAAGTTGACCGGCGACCCGTGGGTGAGATGACCGCCGTGGTCGAGGCTCATGCCCAGCACGGTGTCGCCCGGCTCGATCACGGCCTGGTAGGCGCCCATGTTGGCGATGGCGCCGGCATGGGGCTGCACGTTGGCGTGGTCGGCCCCGAACAGCTCGCACGCTCGACGGCGGGCCAGGTCCTCAACCTCGTCGACCACCATGTTGCCGCCGTAGTAGCGGCGCCCGGGGTAGCCCTCGCTGTACTTGTTGGTGAACACCGACCCGGTGGCGGCCATCACCGCCGGGCTCGCGAAGTTCTCCGAGGCGATGAGCTGGACAGTGGTGTTCTGGCGGCGGACCTCCTGACGGATCAGGTCGAACACGGCCTCGTCGGCGGTGGGCCAGGGCATTGGTTCCTCGATTCTCCGATCGCCGGGCGACGCCGGCGCGGGCACTCCATCGCACGGTAGCGACGGACGGGCCGTGAACGGTGCCGGGAGTGATCAGTCTTGTGATTCAGCTGCTGCGATCAGTAGCTCATCGGCCATTGATCAGTGGCCGTGGTCAATCTGGTGCGCCGAGAGCGTCGAGCTTGGCGACCCGCCCTTCGTGGCGGCCGCCTTCGAAGGATGCGCTCAGCCAGGCGTCGAGCGCGTCCCGGGCGACCTCCGCGCCGGTGAGCCGCTCGCCGATGCACAGCACGTTGGCGTCGTTGTGGGCCCGGGCCAGCCGGGCCGAGGTCGCGTCGTAGGCCACCGCGGCCCGCACGCCCGCCACCTTGTTGGCGGCCATGGCGATCCCGTTGCCGCTGCCGCACACGCATACCCCGAGGTCGGCCTCGCCGCCGGCCACGGTCCGGCCCACCGCCGACCCGAAGTCGGGGTAGTCCACCCGGTCGGCGGAGTGGGTGCCGCAGTCGGTCACCTCGTGCCCGGCGGCCCGGAGATGCTCGGCCAGCGCCCGCTTGAGCTCGTAGCCCGCGTGGTCGGCGCCCACCGCGATCCGCATCAGGTCAAACCTACTGGTCGCGTGACTCTGGCCTACACGGAGGAGGCTCTAATAGGAGACAAGACAGGCGCTGGTCCTGGGTTCGGGAACGGGATCGCCGCTGCTGCGCAACATCTCCAGGTGATAGCCGACTGCCTCTCGGATCATCTCCTCGGTCTCTTCTCGTGTGTCGCCGGCAGCGATGCATCCGGGCAGGTCGGGGACGTAGGCCCCGTAGCCGTTGCCGGTCTCCTCTATTACCACGACATAGTCCGTCATAGCGCTCCCTTGTCGAGTCCAGCCTGCGACCGAATGCTGTCGCGCATCGAGGGTGAGAGATCCTTGCTCATCGGTCCTGCAATCGTAACGGTTCCCGGCTTGTTGGGATGGTGGTACTGGCGGTGGCTGCCACGCGTGCGCACAAGAAACCAGCCATCGCGCTGGATGACACGAATTGCGTCTCTAACCTTCGGCGGCACAGGTCACACTCTCGGAGTCGTTCAGTCGGATGGCGTCGCGGACCCCGAGGCCACCGCGCTGATCGCTTCGAGGCTGATCGAGCCCTCTCGGAGGACTGCGGGGGCGGGGCCGGTCATGTCCACCACCGTGGAGGAGGCGCCGGGCCGCGGACCGCCGTCGATCACGAGGGCCAGCGCCCCGAACATTTCGGCCACACCGCCGGCGGTGGCGGGTGTCGGCCCTCCGTGGATGTTGGCACTGGTGACCGCGAGGGGCCCCGTGGCGGCGAGGGCCCGAACGGCGGCGTCGTCAGGCAGGCGCACTCCGATGGTGCCGCCCGTGCCGAGATGCGGGGGGGCGTCGGGCCGGCTGGCCGCGACGATGGTGAGCGGACCGGGCCAGAATCGGTCGGCCAGGCGCCGGGCCTGCGGCGCGAACTGCACCAGCGCCTCGGCTGCGGCCCGATCGGCGACGAGCACCGCGATGCTGCGGTCGGCCGGACGCTCCTTGAGCTCGAACAGTTGCCCGACCGCGTCGGCGTCGGCCGCGTCGGCGGCGAGCCCGTACACCGTGTCGGTGGGCACCCCGACCGGCTCGCCGTCTCGCAGCAGGTCCAGAGCCGCTGCCACCGCGGCCGCCCGCTGCCCAGGCGTCAGGGCGCTCATTACCCGGCCCGAACTCATGGCAGTCGCCCGATCACAACCCGGTCCAGGCCAGCAAGGTCGCGCTCGACTCTCACCGCGGCGAAGCCAACCCGAGTCGCCAGGTCGGCCGTGTCCTGAGCGCGGTGAGACGCGGCCTCCAATATCAGCGCGCCGCCCGGTCTGAGCCACTGGTCCGCCTCCCCGACTACCCGCTCGACCGCTTCGCGGCCGGTTGGTCCCGACCACAGCGCCACCGGCGGCTCCCAGTCGGCCACCACCGGCGGAAGCTCCTCGCCGATGCCGATGTAGGGCGGGTTGGAGACCACCACGTCGACCGACCCCTGCAGGGCGTCGGGCACCGCCTCGAACCAGTCGCCCTCGTGCAGGCTCACTCGGGCCGCGGCCCGGCCGACGCCGGTCAGGTTGGCCCGGGCCACCGCGAGGGCGTCGGCGGACACGTCGGTGGCGAACACCCTGGCCTGCGGGCACTCGACCGCCACCGAAAGGGCGATGGCACCCGATCCGGTCCCCAGGTCCACGACCAACACCTCGCGGTCTCTGCCCGCCTCGACCGCGAGCCTTGTCGCCTCGTCCACGGCCCAGCCGGCCACTGCCTCGGTCTCGGGCCTGGGTATCAGCACCCGGCGGTCGACCATCAGGTCGAGGGTCCGGAAGCCCCACGAGCCGACCACGTACTGGAGCGGCTCGCCCGAGATTCTCCGCTCCAGCATCGAGTGGAAGCGGGCTGCGGTGAGTGTCGTGGCCGGCTCGTCGAGCACGCCCTCGTACTCGGGCGGCGATGCCCCCGAGGCTGCCTCCACGATCCGTCGGGCGTCCACCGCTGGCGTTTCCGCCGCGTCGCCGGCGGCCAGGCGGTACCGGGCCTCGGCTTCGAGATCCCTCCACAAGACAGCCTCGGATCCACCGCCTCCCGTCTCGCCCGCACCAACCCCGGAAGACCGGGCCTCCGCGGAGCGCGACGCCGACCCCGCAGGACCGGCCCCCACAGAGCGCAGCCCCGACCCCGCAGGACCGGCCCCCGCAGAGCGCAGCCCCGACCCCGCAGGACCGGCCCCGGATCGGCTGCTGGCGGAAGGCACCAAGCGGTCCTCAGCCGCCGTCGTCGCCGGCCAGCAGCGTGCGCTGCTCGTCCTGCACCAGAGCGTCGCTCAGCTCGTCTAGCTCGCCGGCCAGCACCCGGTCCAGCTTGTAGAGGGTGAGGCCGATGCGATGGTCGGTGACCCGGTTCTCCCGCATGTTGTAGGTGCGGATCTTCTCGGACCGGTCGCCGCCACCGACCTGGCCCCGGCGCATCTCCGACTGCTCGGCCGCGGCCCGCTCCTGCTCGGCCTGGAGCAGCCTCGAACGCAGCACCCGCAGCGCCTTCTGCTTGTTCTGGAGCTGGCTCTTCTCGTCCTGCATCGCCACCACGATGCCGCTGGGCACATGGGTGACCCGCACAGCCGAGTCGGTGGTGTTGACCGACTGGCCGCCGGGTCCCGACGAGCGGTAGACGTCGATCTGCAGGTCGGAGTCGTCGATCCGCACATCGACCTCCTTGGCCTCGGGCAGCACCGACACCGTGGCCGACGACGTGTGGACCCGGCCCTGCGACTCGGTAACCGGCACCCGCTGCACCCGGTGGGTGCCGGCCTCGTGCTTCATGCGGGTCCACACCTGGTCCCCGGAGATCAGGCCGCTCACCTCTGTGAAGCCGCCGAGGCCCGAGGGCGAGGCGGCCAGCGGCTCCAGCTTCCAGCGCTGCCTGCGGGCGAAAGCCTGGTACATGTCGAACAGGTCGCGGGCGAACAGGTTGGCCTCCTCGCCGCCGGCCGCGCCCCTGATCTCGACTATCACGTTGCGGCCCTCGTTGGGATCGGGCGGCAGCAGCAGCACCCGCAGCTGATCTTCCGTCCCGGCGACCGCCGCCTCAAGCTCGTCGATCATCTCCCGCAGCTCGACCCTCTCGGCAGCGTTGCCGTCGGAGTGCATGCTGCGGGCCTCTTCGAGGTCCTCGATCGCGGCCCGCAGGCGGTCCCCCACCGCCACGATCTCGCTCAGCTGCTTGTGGCGTCGGCCCAGCTCGGCCAGCCGGCGCGGGTCGGACTGCACCGCGGGGTCGCCGAGGCGGATCTCCACGTCTCTCAGCTCGTCGGTGAGGCCGACGATCCGCTCCAGCATGGTGTCGAGGCTACCGGCCCCGCCGATCCGCTCTGGGCTGCCCTGCTCGGCTCAGAGCGCGGCCAGAAAGGCGCCCACCACGGCCACGATCCCGGTGTCGGACTTGGGCTTGGGGTTGTGGCCCTGACCCTCGAGCCAGTGGACGGTCACGCTGCCTCCGATGGCCCCGAGATGGGCTGCGAACTCCTCGGGCGTGCCGAACGGATCCCGGTCGCCGCTGACGAACAGCGTGGGCACTCCGATGTCGCCGAAGTGCTCGACCCGCAGCCGCTCGGGCTTGCCGGGCGGGTGCAGCGGGTAGCTGAGCAGCGCCAGCCCGGCCGCGGGCAGCCCCTCGGCCACCGCCATCGAACACATCCGGCCCCCCATCGAGCGCCCTCCTAGCACGAGCCGGGCCGTGGTCGTGCCGAGTTCAGTCGCGAACGTCTCGGCCGCGGTTCGGAGCTCGGCGATCAGCTTCGGAGCTCGATCAGGGAAACGGCGCCCCTCGCGCCGGTAGGCGAACTCGATGCGGCGCACCGGCATGTCGAGCCCTTCCGCCAGAGCGACCAGCGTGTGCTGGTCGGCGCCACCGCCCGCGCCGTGGGTCAGCAGCAGCCCCGCCACCGGCGGCGCCTGCTGTTCCGTCATCTCCGGGGCGTCCCTCAGATGGCCTTGATGGCCGCCCTGACCGCCTGCCAGCGGTCGGGGTCGCCCTGGACGGGGACGTAGAACGAGATCCGGCTGATGACGTCCCCGTAGCGGCGGCCCAGCTCGGGGGCGATCTCCTCGGGGACCGCGACCACCGCGAACGTATTGAGGACCTCGTCGTCGATGAGGTTGCCCATCTCGACCCACTGGCCCCGCTTGGAGAGGGTGTTGAGGTCGTTCTGGAGGTCGCCCCAGCCGTGGACCTCCAGCACCGGGCGGTAGGCGGGCGTCGAGCCGTAGAAGGCGATCTGCTGGCGAGTGAACGCCTTGGAGCTCTCGATCTCCTCGTCGGTCTCGCCGGTCACCACGAACGACGGGCCGGCGATCTCGTAGCCGTCCATCGAGCCGGCGCCAGCCGAGGCTCGGCCGCGCTCCAGCGCAGGCCGCGTGACCTCCCGCAGGTACTTCTCGGTGGTGAACGGATGGCACAGGAACCCGTCGCACACCTCGCCGGCCACCTCGGTCATCAGCGGTCCGACCCCGGCCAGGAAGATCGGCGGCGGGCCGAAGTCACCGAGGTCGCTCGCCTTGGGGGTGAACATCGGCGTCATCAGGGTATGCCGGTAGAACTCGCCCCGGAAGCGCAGCGGGGTGCCGTTCTGCCAGGTGTCCCAGATGGCCCGCACCGCCTGGACCATCTCCCGCATGCGGGTCGCCGGCCTGCTCCACTCCATCGAGAACCGCTTGGTGATGTGGGGCTTGATCTGGCTGCCCAGCCCGAGCACGAAGCGACCCTGCGACAGGGTCTGGAGGTCCCAGCCGATGTTGGCCAGCAGCATCGGGTTGCGGGCGAACGCCACCGCGATGGCGGTGCCCAACTCGATCCGGTGGGTGCTGGCCGCCGCGACGGCCAGCGGCAGGAACGGGTCGTGGGGCCCCTCCAATGACCAGGCACCCGAGTAGCCGGCCTGCTCGAGACCGGCGGCCGTGGCGCCCGCATCGGTGATCGAGCCGGCGAGCAGCGAGTCAATCTTCATGGCTGGCGACAGTACTCACTCACGGCACGCAACCCCGGCGCCCATTGCGGTGCACACCTCCTTCTCCGGCGAGGACCTCTACCGGATCGTGTGCGACGGTGCGGGTTTGGCGAGGCCCGTGCTTGACTAGAGACCGTCCCGGACGGGGGGGTTGCCACCAGGTCTGCGTAAGGAGGCTCGCATGCAGGTTCGGAGAGTGGCGGGAGCGCTGGGCGCCGAGATCACCGGCTTGGACCTGCACGACCCCGACCTCGACTTCGACGCCGTCTACCAGGCCTTCCTGGAGCATGAGGTCATCTTCTTCCGGGGCGCGCACCTCACCGAGGAGGAGCACCTCGCCCTAGGCCGGCGCTTCGGAACGCCGAGCATCTACCCGGTCTTCCGGGTCATGGGCGCTACCGAACCCACGATGACCGTCATCAAGGACGGTCCCAACAGCCCCAACGCAGCGGACCGCTGGCACACCGACGTCACCTGGATCGCCACCCCGCCCAAGGCCGCCCTGCTGCACATGGAGCTGGCCCCCGAGTTCGGCGGCGACACCCTGTGGGCCTCAGCCACCCGGGCCTATGAGACCCTCAGCCCGGCCGTGCAGGAGTTCTTCTGCTCGCTGACGATCGTGCACTCCAACGAGGGGTACCTGAAGCGGGTGGCCGAGAAGGCCGGCGAGCACGCCGAGGCGATCAACGAGGCCATAGCCCGTGACTACGGACCGGTCGAGCATCCGCTGGTGCGCACCCACCCGGAGACCGGCAAGCGGGCCTTGCTGTACGCCGAGGAGTTCATCGATCATGTGGCCGGGGTGAGCCGGGCCGAGAGCGACATGGTCCTCGACTTCCTGCGGGAGCATGTTGCCGAGGTGTCGTTGCATTGCCGCTGGCAGTGGCAGAACGGCGACCTGGCCATCTGGGACGAGCGCTCCACGCTGCACCGGTCCGCGGCCGACCACTTCCCCCAGGAGCGCATCATCCGCCGCCTCGAGATCGACGGCGACCTCCCCTACTTCGACCCCACCGGCCCCTAGACCGCGCCGAGCGGAGCTGGTCCGCCCCGCCTCCTCACCCTTCGCCGCCTTCGACCACGCCCAACCACCAGTCCGACTCTCAGGCCACGAACTTGTAGGCCATAGTTGTCATTTCTTGTTGGCTAGACTTAACTGAACTTGTAGGCTGTAAACCCCAGAAGTTGTAGGTTGGCGATAGCAAGTCCGAGGCTCGATGCCAGTGACACTCACCCCTGACGGGTACCGGAAGCGAGTAACGGACGCCGTGGTGGCGCGGGCCCTAGCTGCCATGCCGGCTGTCGTGATCGAGGGTCCGAAAGGTTGCGGCAAGACTTGGACAGGACGCAACTTCGCCCGCAGCGAGGTGCTGTTCGATCGGGACCTCAACGCCCGTCGGTCGGTCGCGCTCGTGCCTGGCCTCACGCTCGAGGGCGAAGAGCCTCGCCTGCTCGATGAGTGGCAACTGGCGCCGGAGGTCTGGAACCAGGTACGACGGGCCAGCGACGAGGGACACCGCACCGGCCGCTTCATCCTCACCGGTTCAGCCGTTCCCGCAGACGACATCACTCGACACTCCGGCGCAGGGCGGGTCTCCCGGGTGAGGATGAGGCCGATGTCGCTGCTCGAGACCGGGGAGTCCACCGGCGACGTATCGCTGGAGGCTCTGCTCGAGGGCGAGTCAGTAGCCGCCCGACGCTCCGACGCTGGCTTTCAGGACGTGATCGAAGCGCTGTGTCGTGGCGGCTGGCCGCGCATGCTCGGCCGGTCGGTTCCGGCTGCGCAGCTCTTCCTGGACGACTACATCGCGGAGCTCTGCCGGACCGATGTCAGATCGGTGGACGGAGTGGCCCGGGATCCGGGCGGAGTGGCCAGGCTGATCGCTTCCATTGCCCGCAATGTGGCTACTACCGCGTCGTTCTCCAGGCTCGCAGCCGAGACGGCCGGCGACCGGCCTCTCAACCGCACCACGGCCGCTGAGTACTTGCGCTCACTGGAGCGGCTGTTCGTCGTGGAGGATGTCCCCGCATGGCGCTCGCACCTGCGATCGAGGGCCACACTCCAGAGTTCACCCAAGCGGCACTTCGTGGATCCGTCGCTCGCGGCCGCGGCCCTCGGGGCCACTCCCGAGCGGCTCCTAGCCGACCTGGATGCGCTCGGGTTCCTGTTCGAGTCGCTGGTCGTGCGGGACCTGCGCATCTATGGCCAGATCAGCGGGGCTTCGGTCCACCATTACCGCGACAGCGACAAGCTGGAGGTCGATGCCATCGTTGAGGCACGCGACGGGCGTTGGCTGGCCGCTGAGGTCAAACTCGGTGGTGACGAGGGCATCGAGCAGGCGGCCCGGTCGCTGTTGCGGCTGCGCGACAGGATCGACGGCTCACGCATGCCCACACCGTCCAAGCTGCTGATCGTCATCGCCGCCGGCTACGGCTATGACCGGCCCGACGGAACCACGGTCCTCCCCATCACGGCCCTGGGCGTGTAGCCGTCCGCCAGACACACCCAGCCGCCCAGTCCGCCCCGGCCGGGGCTGATCACCAGCCGGGGGAATGGTTGCTCATGCTGGCCGCATCGGGGGCGACCTCGTCGGCGAGCCGGCCCGACAGCGCATCGTCCACCTCGCTGGTTGCGTTGAGGTGGGCTATCAGCGCAGTCAGCTTCCGGTCGATATCCGCGACCGCTGCCTCCAGCTGGTCGAACCTCGCCTCCATCCTCGCCTCAAGACGGTCGACTCTGGCCTCAAGGCGGTCGATGCGCTCGTTGGTGTCGTTGATGCGGATGTTGGGGCTGGCCACCGCCGCGGCGAGCAGGGCCACGATGACGAGGCCGAAGAAGCTCAGCAGCGGGTTCTCCGCCACCTGGGCTCGCAGGCTGGGCCGGACCGCGGTCGCCGCTCGGGCCTGCGCCTGCTCGGGCGGCGCCTGAGATGCGGTGTCGGACGGATGCGCCATGGCAGGGACCGGGTCGGCGGCGGGGATCGGAGCTGATGTCGTCATCGGAGCCTCGTCCCAGGGCCAGCAGCGGGCACGGCCGACAGGGGCGGTCACGGATCGGTTGCCGACCAAGCCCGGCAACGAGGCTCGGATAGAGATCATATGATGATCAATGTCATGTCAACTCCTTGACCTTTCCCTCGGCATCGCCCAGCCCTCATGCTGCCGCCGCCGCCGCAACTCCTGTCCGACGGAAGTGCGCCCGGGTTTCCCCGCTCGAGCTGCCGGCAACGTGACCGGGTCGGGCTGACGGCTGCGGGGGGAAGGCCCGACCCGGGCAGCCGTCACCTGCGGAGGAAAGGCCCGACCCGGGCAGCCGTCACCTGCGGAGGAAAGGCCCGACCGGGCAGCCGTCACCTGCGGAGGGGATCGGCCTCGACGATGGCAGTGACCGTCTTGCGGCCCAGTCCGGACGCCTCCGCGATCTGCCGGAGCGATGGGCTGTCCGGATCATGCGGGGTCCGCCCCGGCCGCGGCTGTCCCGGCGGCACCAGCCCCGGCCGCGGCTGTCACACCCGGTCCGTACTGTGGATGTCATGGCTTCAGGCTTCGGGCCGGGCCTCGATCTCCACCTGGGCGGTTGGAGGGGCTGCGTGTGGTAGGACGACCCGCCCTTCACTGTCGAGACGGTCGCCGAGGCCCGCGCGGCCATCCTGCAGCACGCGATGGACGCGCTCGGCCACCACGCCCACGACCCGGACAGGCGGGAGCACCTGCGCCTGAACGTGCGGCCGGAGGGCCCGACTTGGGACGACCTGGCCGCGTGCGAGGAGGGTCGCCGCTACGACCCCAGCAAGCCCGAGGACGGCATGAGATGCTCGTACTTCCTGTACCGGCAGGGCGGCATCGAAAGCGTCGGAGGCTCGATCTGGAACTACACCGTGACCATCTGGGCCACCGCACCCCCCGAAGGGTGGGACCACCCAGTCCACGAGCCGGTCGATCTTGAAAGCAGCACCGGCGCACACAACAATTCGACACACGACTCGTAGAGAGTCAGACCCCCTGCACATACCCCAATCCGAAGGCGACCTACATGTCTGGCAGCAACGACCCCCACGGCATCCAGTCGGAAGATCACGAGGATCCTGGAGCCCACCGCCGCGCACAGCGACCCGACCGCATCCCCAACCCTCGCGAACTCCGGTGGCCAGCGGTGGAGGCTCTGAGAACGCTCGGTGGTCGTGCCTCCACAGGACAGATCAGTGACCGCGTGGCAGATGCGCTGGGCCTCACGGAGACGCAGCGTTCCCGGCGCCACGAGTCGGGCGCAAACGTCTTCCTCAACAGTCTGGGTTGGGCCCAAACCGAGCTGAAGCAACGGGGGCTCCTGACATACCCATCGCAGGGCGTCCGCGAATTGACGGAGGCGGGATGGACCGTTACAGAGGATCAGACAACCAAGATGGCCGTACCCGACCCGTCGGCGACACAGGGTCCGCCGACGAGGGACGGCCAGCAGACCGGGGAGCCGGCCGACGCACCGACGGCGTGGGTCATCAGGGCTGGGAGCGACGGCGGGGCTTATGACGACAACATCGAGCACGGCTTGGCCGGTGTCAATTTCGGCCTATTTCTGGATCTGAGGACTGTCTCCAGCCGCGATCAGTTGAAGGACGCGATGCAATCACATCACCGGGAGGCTGGCGACAGGAGAATCTCCAACCAGGCGGGCCAGCTCTGGAGGATGCGAACGGACGTAAGTGCAGGTGATCTGGTGATAATGCCTCACAAGACGGAGCCTCACGTAGCGCTTGGCACGGTCACTCGGGAGTACGCGTACGTCGGCGACGATCCAGACTCCGTGTGGCCTCACGTCGTGTCCGTGGACTGGGAGCGACCGGAGTTGCCTTGGACCGCCATTGGCGAGGACCTGCGGTCATCGCTCAATGCACAGCAGTCCCTCTTTCAGATCGAGCGCCACGACGGAGCGTGGCGCTTCCAACAGATGCTGGAGACGGGTCAGGATCCCGGTCCCCGGGCCGGCACCGACCTTGCCTCCCTCGTCGAGGACTTCCTAGCCGAGTCGGGCTACCCCACCGACGAGCACCTAGAGCAGGAGCGTCTGCGGGAGCAATGGGCCGAGAAGCTCGCGCCGGACAACATCGCCAACCTCAGCCGTCAAGAACTGACCGCGGTTGCATCGCACGGAACTTGGTATGCCGGGATATACGTGTATCCGCATGCCCAAGGCGTGATGAAGTGGATCCAGTCCCTTGATGGCGACGAGTACGCCGGGATGCTGGATCACATCCGGTACCTGTGCTGGAGCGATGACGAGCCCTGGCGCCGGTATGACCAGCTCACCGACGCCAGCAGCAGCCGCAAGACCCCCGGTCTGGGACACTCCACGACCAGCCGGCTTCTTGCCATTACCCATCCGCAGGACTCTCTCGCCATCGGCTTGCAGGGAGGGAAATGGGGCCGCGCCGCGATGCTGCGCCGGCTGGGGCTGCCCAAGCCTGCGGGATCCAGCTTAGGACAGAGAGTGATGGACGCCGACCGCCGTCTCCGCGAGCACCTCGAACCGCACTTCGGCGACGACACGCTTGGGATGGGTGCCTTCGTGGGGTGGTTACTCATCCAGAAGCCGCCGGTCGCGGAGGTCACCGAGGGCTCAATTGAGCTCGAGGAGTTGGCAGAGGAGTTGCTCGTCGACGTCGAGTTCTTGGAGGACATCGTCGAACTGCTCATGGACAAGGGCCAGGTGATCCTGTATGGGCCGCCGGGTACGGGAAAGACGTACCTGGTCCGGGAGCTCGCGAAGGCGCTGGCACCGGACGAGTCCTGCCGGGCGCTGGTGCAGTTCCATCCCTCCACGTCCTATGAGGACTTCTTCGAGGGATACCGGCCCGCCGGGACCGGCGACGACGGAGGCATCCGCTACGAGCTGACGCCGGGGCCCTTGGCCCGCATGGCCGATCGGGCCTCCGAGGCACCCGACGAGCAGCATGTGATGATCATCGACGAGATCAACCGGGGGAACCTGCCCCGAGTGCTCGGGGAGCTGCTGTTCCTGCTGGAGTACCGCGACGAGAGCGTGCAGACGCTCTACCGGCCCGAGGAGCCCTTCGCTTTGCCCGACAACCTCTGGTTCATCGGCACGATGAACACCGCCGACCGGTCGATCGCCCTCGTGGACGCTGCACTGCGAAGGCGGTTCCACTTCGTGCCGTTCTTCCCCGACAGCGGGCCGATGGCCGGCCTGCTCGCCCGCTGGCTGGAACGCGAGGACGAGCCCGCCTGGATCGGCGACCTGGTCGATGCGGTCAACGACGAACTCAAGAGCGAACTTGAGGGCTCCCACCTGCTGCTCGGGCCGAGCCACTTCATGAAGCAGTACGGCTCGTCGTCGGACAAGCAGCGAGACCGGCTGCGGCGCATCTGGGAGTACAACATCGAGCCGTTCATCGAGGACCAGTTCTTCGGCGACCCTGATCGGATCGAGCACTTCCGCTTCAACCGGGTGATGAGGCGTCACGGCCCGGCGACGGAGTCCGATGTCGATGCCATCGACACCAGCGACGATCCGTAGAGCACCTACGACTCCGCAGGTGACTTGCAGCCGAGTGGTGACATGTCCGACGAGAGTGCGTCGCTGTGGCTGGACCGCGCCAGAGACTGGCCTCCGCCCGAACTCTCCATTAGTGACAGCCATCGCGACGAGCAGCGCTCCGTGATCCGCCGATGGGTCAAGTACTGCAGCAAACTCGCCAGGAATCCTGGGGAGCGTGACGAAGCGCTGGTCGACGCGTTCCTGGCGTCTCTGTCCATCGCCGACTCGAGCGCGAAAGACTACCGGAGCCATCTCAACAGCTGGTTCCGCCACGATCACCGCGTCTCAAGGTGAGTCGAGCCTCAGCGCAATGAGCCTCGCAAGCGGAGCGGTATCGACTGGGCTGCTGCCCAAGTCGTGTCCCGGGTGCCATCGGCCGGGGCCCGACTGCATCTGTCGGACCGGGCGGGCGATGCTCGCCGATGCCCACGCCGGTGCCGAGCCCGAGTTCCGGGGCCGAGCACGGCTGATCGGCATCGACGCCGACGACATCAAGGTCGGCGACATCCTCACCACCGGCCAGGACATCGAACTCGCTGGTGCCTGGCACTGCAGCGCCCCAGGCTGCGGCTTGAGGGACATCGACCGCGCCGTGATCGAAGCCCACATAGCCCATCTGCGCCGCCAGCCACTTCTTCGCAGGGACGACGGAGCGGATGGAGAGCGCTGACTTGGTGGGGGCGCGCTCGATGCGTAGGTGCTCATGACTCCGGCAGCGCTTGGTGACACCGCCGTGTCGACGGACCGGGTCACGGCAACCAGACGCGGCTTCGAGGTCCTTGCCGCCATGCCCGTCCAGCCGCCGGACAGGATCAAGCTGCGCGAGTACGGCCGTGCCGTGCTGCCGCTGACTTACGAGCAGTCTGTCGCGCTGAACCGGGTGGGCGGCGGGCAGTACCTGACGGTGGAGCCGGGCGAGCAGCCGTCACACTGGCAGATCCGGGCCCACAACTATGTCGGCTCCATCAATGTGGCGGGGTTGCAGGTGCTGGTGCGGCCCAAGATCCCGCTGCGCAACCTGTTCCTGCTGCTGGAGGTGGGGCTGCGGGAGCGGGACTGGCAGGACGAGGCCGTGCGCTTCGAGACCACCGGCGACCTGCTGCCGGCCCTGGTGTCGTTCTTCGCCCGCACCACCGAGACCACCCTCGCCCGCGGCCTGTACCACTCCTACCGGGAACAGCGCGACCGGCTGGTCGCCCTGCGGGGCCGCGTCGACATCGCTCGGCAGCTCGCGCAGCCCGGTGTCGTCATTCCCACCGCCTGCAGGTTCACCGAGTTCACCGCCGACCTGATCGAGAACTCGTATCTGAAGGCGGCCGTGTCCCGATCACTGCGGGTGGCTGGCGTGCAACCTGGCGACCGCCGCCGGCTGATGCAGCACCTCGTGACCCTTGAAGACGTGGGCGATGTGTCTCACCGCCACACCGACGATGACCGCGTGGTGTTCACCCGGCTCAACGAGCACTACAAGCCCGCGCTGCGGCTGGCTCGGCTCGTGCTGGCGAACCTGACGCTGCAAGACGCCGTCGGTGAGACGCAGGCCTCGTCGTTCATGCTGGACATGAACGAACTGTTCGAGCGGTTCGTGACCGAGCGGCTGCGGCGAGAACTCCGGGGACGCCTCGAGGTGAAGGGCCAGCACCAGGACCGGCTGGACGAGGGACGCACGGTGACCATCAAGCCCGACCTGGTGTTCCGAACGGCTGGCTTCCCCAGGTTCGTCGCCGACATCAAGTACAAGCTCACCGACGAAGCCGCGGGCGGACGCAACGCCGACTACTACCAGCTGCTGGCCTACACCACCGCCCTCGACCTGCCCGAAGGCGTCCTCATCTACTGCCTTGACGCCAACCGTCCCGACGACCCCGACCTCGACGGCAGCGGCTCGACCGCCGGGTCCACCGGCACCCAGGCTTCAGCTGCCTCAGCAGGTGCGGCGGCTACCTCGTTTGTTCGAGTCCGCCATGCGGGCAAGGTTCTGCACACCTATGCGCTGGACCTGTCAGGTACCGCCGACGATGTAGCCAAGAATGTGCGCGAGCTTGCCGACTGGATCGCCCAGCGCACGGCTGCCACCGTCTAGGCGGAGCATGCGGGCAAGCGGTTGCCCGGCGATCTGGCCACGACCTCGGTCGGGCCTGGATCGCGGCTCGGCTGTGAGGTCGTGACTAGTCGACCGGGTTTCCGTCGAGCTCCAGCCGCTGGCGGCGCAGCACCATGCGCTTGATCCGCCAGCGTCCATCGACACGCTCGTACTCCTCCTCGTACAAGCCTGCGCCCCAGAGGGTTCGGACCGGGCTGCCCTCGGGAAACCAGATGCGGTCCTCCATGGCCCACAGGCCCGAAGCGCTGTCGGCACCGCTCAGCTCGATCTCCTCGGTGTGACCGTGATGGACGGTGACCGCACCGTGCAGGAGCCTTGACACCGTGTCAACGAAGCCGTCGCGGCTGCTGTAGACGCCCCGGCCCGAGCCGCTGACGGTGCTGCTCGACACATCGATCAGCGCATCCGGGGCGAACACGTCGCTCACACCCTGCCAGTCCTGCTGATCGAGCAGGCGAAAGTAGCGCGCCTTGAGCTTGCGAATCTCCTCGACGTCTGCCATGGATCCGTCGCCGCCGCCCGGCAGGGCATGGCCAGTGTTCGGGCTCACAGGCTCACCGTATCCGCCGTGCACAGGCCCCGGCGCGGCCGTCTGCTACGCCACCGAGCTCGACCAGGTTGCTAGATTTATCTTGTAATAACATGTAGATGCTTGATAGATGTCACACCCCTATGGCATGATATGTCCATGTTGATCGAAGCCGCCCGACGGGCCGAGACCGCGGTGAAGGACATGCTGGCCTGCGCCGACGAAGGGGAGGCGTCATGCTCGGAACTGCTCGAGGGTCTGGAGATCTCCAAGGTCATCGATGGCGTGAACGCGGCGTTCCAAGTCTCGGCCGCGGCCACGGTGGCGGGCCGGGAGCGTCACGGCGACGGCGGAGCCGAGGTGCTGGCCGCCAGTGCGGGCCTGTCAAGGCATGAGGCCCGCAGCCAGGTCAAGACGGCCGAGACCTTGAGCAACACGCCACAGCTGCGCGACGCCGTGGCTGGAGGCCGGGTGTCGAGGACCAACGCCAAACGGCTGGCCGAAGCCGTCGACAAGACCAGCGCCGAGGACGTCGCATCAGACGGCGAACTGCTAGCCAAGGCCGAGACCATGCGGCCTGAGGACTTCGGCCGTGAGGCCCGCCGCTGGGCCGTCGAGCGTCAAGGGGACGACGGAGAGTCCGAGCATGCCCGCCAGAGGGCCCGGCGCCGGGTGCGGCTGTGGGACGGCGATGACGGGATGGTGCATATTCGCGGCGAACTCGACGCGGTGACCGGGCTGCGCATCGGCAATCGGCTGCGGGCCGAGGCCGCCCGCATGCATGACGCCGACAAGAAGGACGCCAACCACAGCGACGGCAGGCGCAGCTTCGACCAGTGCATGGCCGACGCCCTCGACCAACTCACATCCAACGCCAACGACAGCGCCGGTGGCGGCAAGCCCTATGCCGACATCTGCGTGGTCGCGCACGTCGACAGCGCCACCGGAGAGCTCGTCGCCGAGATCCCCGGCGGGGATCGGCTACCGCGCTCAGTGCTCGACCAGCTCACCTGCAACTCGTTGATCACCCCCACCATCTATGACCGGCGCGGCGTTCTGCTGTGGCAGGGCCACAGCAAGCGCACCGCCACCGCCACCCAGCTCAAGGCGCTCAAGGCCATCTACGGAGGCTGCTTCGCCTGCGGAGCCGACTTCGACATGACCCAAGCCCACCACGTCAGACCAGTCTCGCAAGGTGGCCGCACGGACATCGACAACCTCGTCCCCGCCTGCTGGCACTGCCACAACAAGATCCACCACTTCGGCTGGCAGATCCACGGCCCGCCCGGCAAGCGCACCCTCCATCCCCCGGATGGGATCAACCACGGCCCCGCCCACGCTCCCGACCCTCCCGTACCGGGCAACACCCCGAGACCGGCCCAACCCTCCCCAGGAATCGAGGGCACTCGCCTATTCGCTCTCGCCTAGCGGCCGCGCGAACCGCTTACAGCAGTGCCGGCACGCGCGCTCAGTTCCTGCACCTGCTAACCGCAAGCCCCTGCGAACCCCCGCAAACCCGGTCCCGGCCAACAGCGCCTACGACAACGAGACCACGGCGAGCCAACCTGGCCAGCCACAAGCCCAGCCCACCGCAAGACCCCGCAAACCCGACCCGGCCCGACGGCGTCCACCACGGCGAGACCACGGCGAGCATCGGGTTGGCGCGTCTGGCAGGATGGCGGCCCGCGAGATCCCGACGAACCAAGGAGATGCAACCGATGGGTGAGATGGTGGAGTTCGCCGCCAACGGATCGACGGCCCGGGGCTACGTCGCCGCTGCGGCCGGGGGCTCGGGCCCCGGAGTGATCGTGCTGCAGGAATGGTGGGGGCTCGTGCCCCAGATCAAGGGGGTTTGCGACCTGCTCGCCGAAGAGGGCTTCACCGCGCTCGCACCCGACCTGTACCAGGGCGAGATGGCCACCCACACCGAGATGGACAAGGCCGGTGAGTTGATGACCACGCTGCCCCCGGAGCGAGCAGCGCGGGACATGTCCGCCGCCATCGACTACCTGCTCGGCCACGACGCCTGCTCGTCGTCCACCGTCGGCGTCACCGGCTTCTGCATGGGCGGGCTGCTCACCCTGCGCATCGCCGCCATCGCCGGCGACAGGGTGTCGGCCGCGGCCCCGTTCTACGGCGCACCACTCGGCGACGACTCGCTCGACTGGAGCAACCTCAGCGCCAAGGTCGAGGGCCACATGGCGGGCAGCGACGACTTCTTCCCGCCCGACGCCTGCGAAGCATTGGCCCAGCAGCTGCGAGACATGGGCAAAGACGTCGTCTTCCACACCTATGAGGGCACCGGCCACGGCTTCGGCAACTGGGAGGACCCGCTCGGCACCTACAACGAGGCGGCCTGGCACACGGCCTGGTCCCGCACGCTCGCACTACTGCGCGACAACGTCAGCTAGAGACACAGCCAACTCGCCCTAGCCGACTCGGCCCAGTCGACTCGGCCTAGCCAACTCGGCCCAGCCAAACTCGCCCCAGCCGACTCAGCCCTAGCCAAACTCGGCCCAGCCGAACCCGGCCCTAGCCGACTCGGCCCAGTCGACTCGGCCCGGCCAAGCCCGCTCGTCCGCCTTGCGGCGCGGTCCCTGCCCGGAACTCGGAACTCAGAACTCAGTAGACGTCGGGGACGAACGTCTGGTCCGAGATCGGCGGCCTCACATAGCCCAAGCCGGACTGGCGCTCGGGCAACTCGACGTCCTCCCAGGGGACCGTCTCATACGGGATCATCGACAGCAGGTGCGAGATGCAGTTCAGCCGGGCCGCCTTCTTGGAGTCGGCGTCCACCACGTACCACGGGGCCTGCTTGATGTCGGTGTGGGCGAACAGGGTGTCCTTGGCCTTGGAGAAGTCCACCCACCGGGACCTCCCCTCAACGTCCACCGGCGACAGCTTCCAGCGTCTGAGCGGATCGTTGATCCGGTTCTGGAACCGGCGCTCCTGCTCGGCGTCGCTCACCGAGAACCAGTACTTGATCAAGATGATCCCCGACCGCACCAGCATCCGCTCGAACTCCGGGCAGGACCGCAGGAACTCGCGGTACTCCTCCTCCGTGCAGAAGCCCATGACCGGCTCGACCAGTCCCCGGTTGTACCAGCTGCGGTCGAACAGGACCATCTCCCCCGCCGCCGGCAGCTCCGCCACATAGCGCTGGAACCACCACTGGGTCTTCTCGCGGTCGCTGGGCGTGCCGAGGGCCACCACCCGCACCACCCGAGGGTTGAGCCGCTCGGTGATCCGCTTGATGACACCCCCCTTGCCGGCCGCGTCCCGGCCCTCGAAGATGACCACCACCTTCAGGCCCTTGTGGCGGATCCAGCGCTGCAGGCGCACCAGTTCCTCCTGCAGGTGAGCCAACTCCCGCTCGTAGTCCTTGGCCTTGATCCGCTTGCGTGTGCGGGGCGCCCGCTCGTCCGCCAGCGAGTCGTACACGGTCGGCTCGACAGTCGGCTCAATGACGCCATCGCCCATGAACCGACCATAATGGACGGGTGGATTCTCGACAATCCCCGGAGACGCCTGTGGCACCTGCAACACAACGATCGTTCACGACGATGTCGGGCGTTCCTGTCGACCCGGTCTACGGCGACGGGCCGATGCCCGGGGAGTACCCCTACACCCGGGGCATCTATCCGGAGATGTACCGCAGCCGCCTGTGGACCATGCGGATGTTCGCCGGGTTCGGCACCGCGGTGGACACCAACGGCCGGTTCAAGGACATCCTGCGCAACGGGGGCACCGGGCTGTCCACCGCCTTCGACATGCCCACCCTCATGGGCCGCGACTCCGACGACGCGGTGTGGTCGGCCGGCGAGGTCGGCAGGGCCGGCGTGGCCATCGACACCCTGGCCGACATGGAGGACCTGTTCGCCGACATCGACCTGAGTGCGGTGTCCACCTCGATGACCATCAACGGCCCCGCCATCGTGGCTCTCGCCCAGTACATCGCGGTCGGCGACAAGACCGGACTGGACCGGTCCCGCCTGTCGGGAACCATCCAGAACGACATTCTCAAGGAGTACCAGGCCCAGAAGGAGTACATCTTCCCGCCCCGGCCGTCGATGCGCATCGTCACCGACATGATGCGGTTCACCACCGCCGAGATGCCCCGGTGGCACCCGGTGTCGATCTCCGGCTACCACATCCGCGAGGCGGGATCGACCGCCGCACAGGAACTGGGCTTCACCCTGGCCAACGGCTTCGCCTACGTGGAGGCGGCCCTGGCCGCGGGGCTCGACGTCGACGACTTCGCCAGCCGGCTCAGCTTCTTCTTCAACAGCCACAGCGACTTCTTCGAGGAGGTCGGCAAGTTCCGGGCAGCCCGGCGCCTCTGGGCCACCTGGATGAAGGAGCGTTACGGCGCCACCAGCGAGCGCAGCCTCATGTGCCGGTTCCACACCCAGACCGCGGGGGTGTCGCTCACCGCCCAGCAGCCCGAGATCAACATCGCCCGGGTGGCCATCCAGGCGCTGGCCGGCGTGCTGGGAGGGACCCAGTCCCTGCACACCGACGCCTTCGACGAGGCTCTGGCCCTGCCCACCGAGAAGGCGGCCCGCATCGCTTTGCGCTCCCAGCAGATCGTGGCCCATGAGACCGGCGTGGCCAGCGTGGCCGATCCCCTGGGCGGCTCGGCCTACGTCGAGTGGATGACCGACGAGATGGAGAGGCAGGCCGTCGAGATACTCGACCACCTGCTGGAGCTGGGCGGCGGGTCCATCCTCGAAGGCGTCTACGAGGGCATCGACAACGGCTGGTTCGTGGGAGGAATAGCCGACTCGGCCTACCGCTTCGAGCGGGAGGTCAACAACGGCACCCGCATCATCGTCGGCGTCAATGCGTTCACCGACGGCGACGACGGCGGCGCCAACCTGCTGCGGATCGAGCAGGACACCGAGGACCTGCAGCTCAAGCGGCTGGCCGCCGTCAAGCAGTCCCGTGACGGCGAGGCGGTGCACCGATCGCTTGAAGCCGTCAAGTCAGCGGCCTCAGACCCCGCAGTGAACCTCATGCCGCCGGTGATCGACGCAGTCAACGCCTACGCCACCGAGGGCGAGATCTGCGACACGCTGGCTGGCGTGTTCGGCCGCTACGTCGAGCAGGCCATCGTCTAGCGATGCCGGGCGACCATGCCTGAGGACCAGGACGGCGCCGCGACCGGCCGGAGTGCCCCGATCCGGGTCGTGCTGGCCAAGCTCGGTCTCGACGGCCACGACCGAGGCCTCAAGGTGGTGGCCCGCATGCTGCGCGACGCCGGCATGGAGGTGATCTACCTGGGCCTGCGCCAGACCACCGAGTCGGTGATCGCCGCGGTCGAACAGGAGGACGCCGACGTGGTCGGGCTGTCCATGCACAACGCCGGCCACCTGGCTCTGGCTCCCCGGATCCTGCAGGCCCTGGCCGACTCGGGGCTGAATGTGCCGGTAGTCATCGGCGGGATCGTGCCCGAGGCCGACGTGGACACCCTCGAAGACATGGGCGTCAGCGCAGTGATCCATCCCGGAGCCTCGGCTCTCGAGGTCGCCGACGCAGTTCGCCGCTCCGTCGCGTGACCGTCACCAACCCGGCCTCCAGCGACCTGCTGGAGCGGGCCCGGAGCGGCGACCGGCGGGCGCTGGGACGGCTGCTCACCTTCGTGGAGCACCGCGACGCCCGGGCGCACGGGCTCGACGATCTCGTCCACCCTCACGCGGCGGGCGACACGCCGGTGATCGGGGTGACCGGGGCGCCCGGCGCGGGCAAGTCGACCCTGGTCGGGCACCTGGTCAAGGAGATCGCGGACGCCGGCCACCAGCCGGCCGTGCTAGCCGTGGACCCATCCTCTCCCCTGAGCGGCGGAGCGATCCTCGGTGACCGCATCCGCATGGACGGGGTAGCCGAGGGGTGCGCCTTCATCCGATCGATGGCCACCCGCGGTCACGCCGGCGGCTTGGCCCTCGCCGTGCCCGGGGCGCTGCGCCTCTTTGAGGCCTGCGGCTTCGGACCGTTGGTCGTCGAGACTGTCGGCGTCGGCCAGGTGGAGGTGGACGTGACCCGGACCGCCGACACCACCGTCGTCATGGTCGCCCCCGGCATGGGCGACGCGGTACAGGCCAACAAGTCCGGCCTGCTGGAGGTGGCCGATGTGCTGGTGGTCAACAAGGCTGACCGGCCCGGCGCCGACGACGTGCGGCGCGACCTGGAGCACATGCTCGACCTGGGCCACATCACCGGCGTCACCGAGCATTGGCGCCCCGAGATCATCATGACCACCGCCACCACCGGCGAGGGCGCGCTCAAGGTCCACCGGGCGATACAGGCCCATCGCGCCCATCTGGCCGGGACCGGCCGGCTCGAAGCCCGACGCCACGCCAGGATCCGCCAAGAAGTCCTCGACCGGATCACGCAGCACCTGGACGCCGCAGCCGCCCACCTCTTGGACACCGAACCGGCCGAACTGCAGGACGCGCTTGAAGGCAGCCAGACCCCCGCCGCCGCAGCGGCCAAAATCAGCAAACGCCTGTTGAGCGACCAGCCCTAGATATCCCCAAGCAACCAGCCTGCGCGCAGAGAGGGCGCGCTAGGCCGGGGGGTGGCGACGAGTCAGATGACCGACGAATAGGGCGAAGCCCGTGTCGGTCATCTCGGCTCGGCGACAGGACCCGCCGGCCGGGGGGTGCCTAAAGCGTCAGCAGGATCCGGCGGGCCTCGCTCAACTCCGCGATGCGATCAGCGGCCTCTGTCTCGGCCGCGCCGAGATCGGGGTGGGCAGCCCGCAGCGCCTCGCGGAATCCTCGCCGGACCGCAGCCTCCGCCGGTATCTCAGTCTCGCGGTCAAACCCCAGGGTCTCCAGAGCCCAGCCGACCGGATCGGCCAGCGCGCGAGCGGGCTTCGGAGATGATTGGCCCGACAGGAGGTATGCGAACAGCGCCGGCCCAACATCCCCCCGCCATGCCAGTCCTCGCCGCGCTGCCCGAAGTGCCTCATCCCGGACCGGTGGCACTGCCAGGCCAGCCGCGTAGGCCGCGCCGAGCACGAGCTGGCTGGGCGTGGCCCGGGCACTGTCGAGCTCGCAGGAGAGTTCATCGGAGGATCCGGGCCTGCTCCCGTAGAGCCGCTGACGGCTCCGGGTAAGGCCGACCCGGTCCTGCTGCAACCGGTGGCGCAGACGGGGCTGGGCCACCGGCTGGCCCTGTTCGAGCTCATGGACGAGCTGTACGACCTCTCCCAGTAGATCGCCGGAGAGTTCCGGCCCGAAGCGGGCGCACACCCCGCCGAGCAGCAGGCCGCCGAAGCCGGGGCCGGTGCCGTCCTGTGAGCCGGGGAGCCAGGCCCGGCCGATGGCGATCCGGCGAGTAGGGGCTATCGGTCTGGAATGGAAGATCTCCAGTTCGGCCAGCAGCACCCGGCCAAGCTAGCCGCAGGCGCCGGACCAGCGAGCCTGACTTCGCCGCGAGCGGCCAAGCCTCGCTTAGGTGCTCGCGCTCGCTCCCGTTTGCGCTCCCTGCTCCTCGAACTCCCCTGACTCCTGTGATCCCTCGGACTCCTCTGAGCTGCCGTTCTCACTGCCGGCGCCGAAGTCGAAGCAGAACTGTTCACCGTCCTCGCTGAAGCAGAAGCGGCCGCTAGCCCCGCCACCGTCGAATGGGCTGCCTTCGAAAGGACTGTCCCCGAAGGGAATGCCCCGGAAACTCCATGTGCCCCCGTCGAAGCTCGGGCCTCCCCGGCGTGCCCATTCCTCGAGCCACTCGCCACCGAACTCGCCGCCGTCGAACAGCGGGCCGCCCCCGAGGCCCCATTCCTCGAGCCATCCGCTCAGCCATTCACCGTCCTCGCTGAAACACAACTCATCGCCGTCACGGCTAATGCAGAAGCCGCGGCCGACTCCGCCACCATCGAATGGGTCGCCTGGAACGACCGGAGTGCCGTCCAGATCCCAGCCACCTGAATCGGACTCACCGCCATCGAAGCCCGGACCGCCCCCGAGGCCCCACTCCTCAAACCAATCATCAGGCAACTCACCGCCATCGAAATCCGGGATGCTCTCAAGGCCGAGGAAAGGGGCCGACAGGAACGGAAGCGGAGCCGAGCCATCGAGACCGAACAAGTCGTCAAGAAGGTCGCCGAGTAGGTCGCCGAGTTCCTCTCCGAGCGCTCCTTGATCGCCCCGATCACCGGAAGCGGCACCCCGGCCGGTGCAGAGCAGCAGTGTAAGCCCGTCCGAACCCTCGCCGAGGCTGAGGATGGGCTCACAGGACTCCTCCGAGTGCGACCTCGCGCCCCTTCCCCGGCCATCGCCCTTGTCCCGGCCATCCGGGCCGCGCCCCTTGTCACGCCGCTTGGGGGCTTCAGTCCACTCATCCCGAGTCCACCCATCCCGCTTGGGGTCACGCTCGGCGCCGTAGCGCTCGGCCCGCTCACGCCGGCCTCGGTCGAACTTGTCGAACGCGAATCCCCTTGGGCCTGGCACTCCTTCACCGAACATCCGTCCGGGAAGGGACTCGGAGTAGGGGCCCCAGTAGACCTCCCCGAACTCGGCCATCGGCGCGGGCCCCGGCCAAGAACCAGGGGCTGCCTCGAAGGCGTCGTCATCCACGATGGCTACGACCGCCCATACTGCGCCCACGACTACGGCGGCGACCGCCAGCGCGGTCGCCGCCACCGTCATGGCCGTCTTGGCGAGATTCCTGGGCTGTTCGCCCTCAACGGCACCGCCGCCGGGCACCGCGGGTTCCTCCACTCCAGGCTCCGCGCCGGAGGCAGACCCGCCCGCAGTCCCCGGAGCATCACTGGACGAACCACCAGACGCACCCACCTCGGCTGCATCCTCGCTGGCGTCGTCGCTCCCAGCCGCGCCGGCAGCAGCATCAGCCGCGTCGTCAGCATCAGCCGCGCCGGCAGCATCAGCCGCGTCGTCAGCATCAGCCGCGCCGGCAGCAGCATCAGCCGCGTCGTCAGCGTCAGCCGCGCCGGCAGCAGCATCAGCCGCGTCGTCAGCATCAGCCGCGTCGTCAGCATCAGCCGCGTCGTCAGCATCAGCCGCGTCGGCAGCATCAGCCGCGTCAGCTGCGTCGGCAGGCGCGTGCGTTGCTGGCCCGTCGTCCAGGTCCTCGGCACTGGTCGCCGTGTCGTCAGTCGTGCGATCGTCAGCCACGGCGCGAATCTAGACAATAATTTTGAGAATCCGGTGAGAGTTGCGACCGGATTGATCCTGTGCGGTCCGGGACCGAGTGTGCCCTGACTCAGCGCAATCCTTCTCAGATCAGCATTCTGAGCGTGCCGCTCATGCGGTGGGCCAGCTCGCGGAGGTCTTCGGTGTCGGAGTCCTCGTCCTCCACCATGGCCAGGAGATCGCCGGCCGCAGTGCGCAGGTTGCGCCAGCTGGGGGCCGCGAACCCGAACGGTGTGCGCACCGTGGCGACCCGCCGGGCGTGGGCCATCACACCCCTCAGGCCGTCGAAGTCACGAGGATCGCGCCTCAGCCGGTCGCAAGCCATGAACAGGTCGCTCAGGAGGCGGTTGACCTCCAGGCCATCCAACTCCTCGAAGTCGGCTTCCTCCTCGCGGGCCAGCAGGTCGTCGATCACGACCTCAACCCGTTCCTCATCCGCCTCCCGGACGAGCAGATCGCAGACTGGCCCCGGCTCCGCGCCGGGTTCGCGCCCGGGGACATCGGCCGCGCCGGCATCACCCGCGCCGGAGTCCGTGTCGCCCTCGGTGTCGAGGATGTGGGGCACCCGGGCCTGCACGAGCCGCTCCATCAGCTCGTCCCTCAGCGCTTCGGGCCAGTCGGCGAGCTCGAAGGCGGTCAACGGCTCATCGGACCCGATGGGGCGGGCGATGGCCTCCTTGGCCTCCTCGGTCTCCTCGACCTCCTCCACCAGGCCGTCGACGGTTGCCTCCAGCGACTCGTGGACCATGAGGGTCGTGCCCTGCCATGAGTGCACGACCTGGTCGACGGTGAGCAGCTGCTGCAGCATCACCCGGCTCTCCAGCGACCATTCGTGGAACTCGTACGCCAGCCACTCGCCCGCGCCATCCTCCACCGCGCCCTCGCCGGCATCGTCACCCTCAGGATGCTCGCCAGGATGCTCGCCACCATCGTCAACGGCTTCCACGCCGTCGACCTCGTCACCGGCCTCCTCACCTGCTTCCTGGCCGGCTGCCTGGCTGGGTGCTTCGTCGGCTTCGTGGGCTTCGTCAGCGGAGCCGCGACGGAACCTGGGGCGAAACGCAGGGGGCATCGCCACCATCTTGCCAGCCGCCATCTGGCCAGCCACCATCTGGCCAGCCACCATCTGGCCAGCCACCATCTGGCCTGCCACCGAATCTGTTGCCGCACCGCATCCTCAAACAGCGCCATCGCACCTCGCCGAGCGTGGCAGTCGCCGACCCGTAGCTTCGACTACGTTCGGGACATGGCCATCCCCGCCCATCCCAAACCCGACCGGAACATCGCCTTGGAGCTGGTGAGGATCACCGAGGGGGCGGCCATCGCGGCATCCCGGTGGATGGGCCGGGGAGACAAGGACGGCGCCGACGGGGCCGCCGTGGACGCCATGCGAAGGGTTCTCAGCGACATCTCCATGGACGGCATCGTCGTCATCGGGGAGGGCGAGAAGGACGAGGCGCCCATGCTCTACAACGGCGAGCGGGTCGGCAACGGGCAGCTCCCGCAAACCGATGTGGCCGTCGACCCGATCGACGGCACCACCCTGACGTCGCTGGGGCGGGCCAACGCACTGTCGGTGATCGCAGTGGCCGACCGCGGCACGATGTTCGACCCCGGCCCGTGCGTGTACATGGAGAAGATCGCCACCGGCCCGGCGGCCGCTCATCTGATCGACATAACCAAGTCCCCCACCGAGAACCTCAAGGCCGTGGCCGAGGCCAAGGGCGAGTCAGTCAGGGAGCTGACGGCCGTCATTCTCGACCGCGACCGGCACGAGGACTTGATCGCCGAGGTCCGCGAGGCCGGGACCCGCATCCGGCTCATCCCTGACGGCGACGTGGCCGGCGCCATCTCCACCGCGTGGCCCAACACCGGCGCCGACATCCTGTTCGGCATCGGCGGCACCCCCGAGGGCGTGATCACCGCGGCCGCCATCAAGTGCATGGGAGGTGCCCTGCAGGGCCGCCTGTGGCCCCGCAACGACTACGAGCGCAACGCGCTTCAGAGGCTGGGCTACGACGTCGAGAAGGTCCTGACCGAAGATGATCTCGTCAACACCGACAACTGCTTCTTCGCGGCTACCGGCGTGACCGACGGGGACCTGCTACAGGGCGTCCATTTCGACGCCTCGTTCTGCCACACGCAGTCGCTGGTGATGCGCAGCCGGTCCGGCACGGTGCGCCTGATCGAGGGCCGGCACCACCTCCGCAAGGCCCGCGACATCTAGCCGCCGCCGGCCCCAGCCGGCGGACCAGGACACCGGCAGGTCGCGCTAGGCGGAGGCGATCCTCAGGCGCAGCTCGGCCCGCTCCAGCGCGGCAGCTGCGCCGGCGTCGTCCGCGTCCGCGGCAAGGACCTCGCTGGCCCGCTGCCGGGCGGCTTCGGCCCGGGCCGCGTCGATCTCTCCGGCGGCCTCGGAAACGTCCGAGAGGATGGTCACCTTGTTGTGGCTGACCTCCACGAAGCCGCGGTGCACCGCGAAGGTGTCGCGCTCGCCGCCGGGGCGCAGCACGTCCACCGACCAGGGGGCCAACACCCCGAGGAACGGCACGTGACCGGCCTGGAAGGCGATGTCGCCCTCCTCCACCGTGCGCACGATCACCATCTCGGCCGTGCCCGAGTAGGTCACCTCCTCGGGAGACACCAGCTCGACGTCGAGCTCTACAGCCATGCCAGGCCCTCACGCATGTCAGGCTCTCAATCCCTCGGCGCTGAGCCCCGCGGCACGACCCGCCATGTCAGGCCTGCAGCTCCGCGGCCTTGCGCTCGGCGTCGGATGCCCCGCCCACCATGTAGAAGGCCTGCTCGGGCAGGTGGTCCAGATCGCCGTTCACCAGCGCCTCGAACGACTCGATGGTCTCCTCCACCGGGGTGAAGATGCCGTCCTGGCCGGTGAAGTTCTTGGCCACGAACATCGGCTGGGACAGGAACCGTTGCACCTTGCGGGCCCGGTCCACCGTCACCCGGTCCTCCTCGGAGAGCTCGTCGAGACCGAGGATGGCGATGATGTCCTGCAGCTCCTTGTAGCGCTGCAGCACCTCCTGCACCCGGCGGGCCACCGCGTAGTGGCGCTCCCCCACGACCATCGGGTCGAGGATCGTCGACGTGGACGCCAGCGGGTCGACCGCCGGGTAGATGCCCAGCGCGGCGATGTCGCGGCTCAGCTCGGTGGTGCCGTCGAAGTGGGTGAACGACGTGAACGGGGCCGGGTCGGTGTAGTCGTCGGCGGGCACGTACACCGCCTGCAACGACGTGATCGACTTGCCCCGCGTCGAGGTGATCCGCTCCTGGAGCTCGCCCATCTCGTCGGCCAGGGTCGGCTGGTAGCCCACCGCCGAGGGCATGCGGCCCAGCAGCGTGGACACCTCCGAACCGGCCTGCACGAACCGGAAGATGTTGTCGATGAACAGCAGCACGTCCTGGTTCTGCACGTCGCGGAAGTACTCGGCCACGGTCACGCCGGCCAGCGCCACCCGCAGGCGCACGCCGGGAGGCTCGTCCATCTGGCCGAACACCAGGGCGGCCTTGTCGAGCACCCGGGTCTTGCCGTCACCCATCACCGTCTCGCCCATCTCCAGGAACAGGTCGGTGCCCTCGCGGGTGCGCTCCCCCACCCCGGCGAACACCGACACGCCGCCGTGGTTGGTGGCCACCCGGGTGATCATCTCGGTGATCAGAACGGTCTTGCCCACACCCGCCCCGCCGAACAGGCCGATCTTGCCGCCCTGCTTGTAGGGGGTCAGCAGGTCGATCACCTTCACGCCGGTCTCGAACATCTGCGACGACGGCTCCAAGGAGTCGAATGAGGGGGCCGGGCGGTGGATGTCCCATCGCTCGGGCGTGTTGTAGCCGGGGGTGTCGAGGCACTCGCCCATCACGTTCCACACGTGCCCGAGGGTGCCGTCGCCCACGGGGACCTGGATGCCGTGGCCGGTGTTGCGCACCTCGGTGCCCCGGGTCAGCCCGTCGGTGGGCTTCAGCGCGATGGCCCGCACCCGGTGCTCGCCGATCTGCTGGGCCACCTCGGCGGGGACCCGCACATCGGTGCCGTCGACGGTGACGGTGAACTCGAGTTCGGTGTTGATCTCGGGCAGGTGCCCGGGCGGGAACTCCACGTCCACGACCGGGCCGGCGATGCCGACGATGCGGCCGGTGCGGAGAGCGGTGTCGCCCCCTGCGGGGCGGGACTCTGTGACGGTCATTCTGGATGTCCTTCGTTTCCTGGTGTCCTGAGTTGGTGTCCTGAGTTCGGTGTCGTTCTCTACAGCCCGTCCTAGGCGGCTTGCGAGGCGTCGGTGACGGCCAGCATCGATGCGAGCGCGGTCTCCAGGTCGCCGGCATCGGTGGCGTCGCCGCCGCTGAGGGCCTCGGCTCCGCCGACGATCTCCATGATCTCGGTGGTGATGGCGTCCTGGCGGGCCTGGTTCATGGCCCGAGAGAGCTTGGTGATCAGATCCTCGGCGTTGTCGGTGGCCGCCTTCATGGCCCGCTGCCGGTTGGCGTGCTCCGATGCGGCCGCGTCGAGCAGCGCACCGTACAGCCGGGCCTCGGTGTAGCGGGGCAGCAACGCCTCCAGCACCGCCTCGGGCGACGGCTCGAACTCGAAGCTTCCCTCGCGGCCGGTTCCCGAGCCCTCCCGGGCCATCATCTCGGTGTCGACCAGCGGCAGGAAGCGCCGCACCACCACCCGCTGGGTGCCCATCGACACGAACTCGGTGTAGATGAGCTCCACCTGGTCTACGGCCTCCGACAGGAACGACTCGCTGACGGTCTCGGCGATGCGGCGGGCGTCGTCGTAGGACGGGTTGTCGCTGAACCCCGACATGGCGTGATCGATGCGGTAGTTGCGGAAACGGAAGTAGCTGGCCGACTTGCGGCCCACGCAGCACAGCGAATAGCCCTTGCCCTCCGATACATGAGCCATCACCTGGCGCTCGGCGGTGCGGATGACCGAGGTGTTGTAGGCCCCGGCCAGGCCGCGGTCGCCGGTGATGATGAAGAACCCGACGTTGCGGATCTCATCGGCCTGGCGCAGCAGCGGATGGTCGACCTCGGCGCCGCCCGCGGCCAGGTCCTCGATCACGCTGGTGATCAGCCGGGCGTAGGGCCGGGCCGCGTTGGCTCGCTGCATGGCCTTCACCACCCGGGTGGCCGCGATCAGCTCCATGGCGCGGGTGATCTTCTTGGTGGACTGGATGCTGCCGATCCGCCGCCGCAGCTCCCGTTCCTTGCCTCCAGGCACAGCTCGCGTCTATCCCTTATTCCTGCCGGAAGCCCTCAGTCCCCGTCCCGGCTCAGGTCCTCTTCGGGCAGCGTGGTGTCGGCATCCACCATGGTGGCCTGCTCGTCACCCTGCTCGGTCGCCTCGGGCTCCTGCCCTGAGGCCTCCGAGGTCTCGAACTGATCGGCGAAGGCCTTGACCCGGGCATCGAAGTCGTCGGTGTCGGAGATGGCCCCGCTGTCGCGGATCTCGGCCAGCGTGGCGGCCTCGCGGGAGCGGAACCAGTCGAGCAGATCGCTCTCGTAGCGACGCACATCGCCGATGGGCACCTCGTCGAGGTAGCCGTGGGTGCCGGCGTAGATCGACACCACCTGCTCCTCCACCGGCAGCGGGCTGTTGACGCCCTGCTTGAGCAACTCGGTGAGGCGGTAGCCCCGCTCGAGCTGGGCCTTGGACACCGCGTCGAGGTCGGACCCGAAGGCGGCGAAGGCCTCCAGTTCCCGGAACTGCTGAAGGTCGCCCTTCAACGTTCCCACCGCGGTCTTCATGGCCTTGACCTGGGCTGCACCGCCGACCCGGCTCACCGAGATGCCCACATCCACCGCGGGGCGGATGCCCGACTTGAACAGGTCGTCCTGCAGGAAGATCTGGCCGTCGGTGATGGAGATCACGTTGGTGGGGATGTAGGCCGACACGTCGCCGGCCTTGGTCTCGATGATCGGCAGGGCGGTGAGCGATCCAGCGCCCCGATCGTCGCTGAGCTTGGCGGCCCTCTCCAGCAGGCGGCTGTGCAAGTAGAACACGTCGCCGGGATAGGCCTCGCGACCCGGCGGGCGCCGCAGCAGCAGCGACACCTGGCGGTAGGCCTCGGCCTGCTTGGAGAGATCGTCGTAGATGACCAGGGCGTGCTCGCCGTTCTCCATCCAGTGCTGGCCCATGGCACAGCCCGCATACGGCGCCAGGTACTTGTAGGGCGCCGGGTCCGACGCGGGCGCCACCACGACCACGGTGAAGTCCATGGCCCCGAGCTCTTCGAGGGTGGCGACGGCCTGGGCCACGGTTGAGGCCTTCTGACCGATGGCCACATAGATGCAATTAACGTCGAGGCCGCGCTGGTTCAGGATGGTGTCGAGGGCGATGGTGGTCTTGCCCGTCTTGCGGTCGCCGATGATGAGCTCGCGCTGGCCCCGGCCGATGGGGATGAGCGAGTCGATCGACTTGATGCCGGTCTGCATCGGCTCGTGCACCGGCTTGCGCCCGGTGATGCCCGGCGCCTGGATCTCCATGCGTCGCGGGATGGGGTTGGAGAGCGGCCCCTTGCCGTCGACCGGCTCGCCCAGCGGGTTGACCACCCGGCCGAGCAGGCCGTCGCCCACCGGGATCGACAGGATGTCGCCGGTGGCCTGAACGGGCTGGCCCTCCTCGATGCCCTCCACGTCTCCGAGGACCACCGCACCGATGGAGGTCTCGTCCAGGTTCAGCGCGAGGCCGACAGCGCCGTTGGCGAAACGCAGCATCTCATTGACGGCCGCGTCGGGCAGCCCCGAGACCCGGGCGATGCCGTCGCCGACCTCGAGCACCCGGCCCACCGTGGACTGCTCCAGGGCGGGGGTGAACCCCTCGAGGTTCGCTCGGATGGCGGTCGCTATGTCGGCCGTGTCGATCGTGAGTGTTGGAGTGTCGCTCATATTCGTTCGCTCATCTCTGCTCGCTCATCTCTGCCCGCTAGGTCTCGGAGTGTGGGTGCCGGCTTGCTCAGCCGAGGCCGGCTCGCATCTGCTGCAGGCGGCTGCGCACGCTGCCGTCGATCACGTCGTCGCCGATCTCGGTGACCACCCCGCCGACGACGGTGGGGTCGACGATGGCCTGGATCTCCACATCGAGCCCCGACGACGCCTTGATGGCCTCGGCCAGCCGGGCCCGTTGCTCACCGGTGAGCTCCACCGCGCTGCGCACCCGGGCCACCCGCCGGTTGCGCCCGGCCGCGGCCCGGTCGATGGTGGCGTCGATGATGTCGACGAGCTCGCCGCCCCGGCCCGCACCCACCACCAGCGACACCAGTGCCGCGGTGGCCGGCAGAGCCCGGCCCCCGAGCAGGTCCTCGGTGATCCGCAGCCGCCGCTCCACATCGATGCCTGGATCGGCGAGGGTCGACTGCAGCTCGTCGCTGGAGCGCAGCGCATCGGCGAAGCGGGCCAGCTCGTCCTCGACCTCGGCCTGGGCGCCCTCGGCCCGGGCCACGGCCAGCACCGCGTCGGCGTAACCGCCGATGCGGTCGGAGGCTCTCTGGTCGGCCATCGCTCAGCCGCCGCCCGAGTCCGAGGCTGCGAACTTCAATGAGTTAACCACCCCCAACGTGGCTAACTGCTTGAAGTTCGGTTGGCGCTGCCGCCGAAGGGCCCGCGCCGGCCTGCGGTGCATAGGGCTCAACTCCCGGCCCCGTTGCTGCCGTTCGTGCCGGCTCAACAGCCACATGGAGGGACGGGCCCGGGTGCTCACGCTCAACTCCCGGCCCCGTTGCTGCCGTTCGTGCCGGCCCCGGCTACGTCGTCGATGTAGCCGTCGATGAGGGAGCGATGCACGTCGGCGTCGAGGCTGGCGCCCACCACCCGCTCGGCCGCGCCGACCGCGATGGCGGCCACCTCGGTGCGCAGGTCGTCGATGGCCTGCCGGCGGCTCGACTCGATGTCGGCCGCGGCTCGGGCCCGCTGCTCGGCGATGTCGGTCTCGGCCCGGGCCTGGAGGTCCTGGCGGAGCTGGTCGGCCTGGCCACGGGCCTCGTCGATGATGGCGGCCGCGGCCGTCTTGGCGTCGGCCAGGTGGGCCTCGTACTCGGACTTGGTGCGCAGGGCGTCGGCCTTGGCCGTATCCGCGGCGTCGAGGTCGGCCCGGATCTTCTCGGAGCGGGCGTCCATGGCCCGCTTCACCGCCGGGAGGCCCTTCCACCACATGAATGCGAACAGGATCACGAAGGCCAAGCCGCCCCAGATGATCTCCTCGAGTGCCGGGAAGATCGGGTTCGGGGACTCAAGGCATCCCTCCAGATCCTTCTCCAGTGCCGATAGATCGTCTGCGGGCAGAGCCTTGACGGCTTCGAGGCTGCCGTGCTCGTCCTTGGCCTCCTTCACCGTCTCGAGGACGCACCCGCCGATCGTCTCGCCCGCGGCCCAAGCGGGCGCGGCGGCCGCCACGGCCACCGCACCGACCAGGCTGAGGGCGACGCACAGCCGAAGCGTCGCCCGCCCGACGGACTTGCCGCCGAACCGAACACTGAGGGGCCGGATCGTTGATCTCATGGCGCCCCGGATCAGATGAAGTACAGCAGGACGAAGACCACGAACCCGATGAGGGCGAGCGCCTCGGTGAAGGCGATCCCGAGGAACATCGTGGTGCGGACCATGCCGGCCGACTCGGGTTGGCGGGCCATGGCCGTGATGGCGTTGCCGACCACGATGCCGATGCCCACGCCGGGGCCGACCGCGGCCAGTCCGTAGCCGAGACCGGCGCCGATGGCCTTGAAGCCGTCGAGGAACTCGCCCGGCGCGGTCTGTGCGAGGATCTCAAGCACTGCTTTCTCCTGTTGTTGTGTTTGGGTAGTCGTTGCGTCTGGGCGTCTGGGGTAGTCGTGGCGTCTGGGGTAGTCGTTGCGTCTGGGTAGTCGTTGTGTGCGGGTAGGGCGGCGTGGAGGGTTGGTTCGAACGGTTCGGAGCGGGTCTAGTGCTCGGGGTGCATGGACCCGCCGATGTAGACGGCAGTCAGGATCGTGAAGATGAACGCCTGCAGGACCGAGACGAGGATCTCGAAGGCCGTCATCGCTACAAGCATCGGGAAGGTGAGGGCCGCGCCGATGTAGGTGGCGCCCCACAGCGCGGCCGACAGCACCGCAAACGTGACCAGCAGCAGGTGGCCGGCCACCATGTTGGCCCAGAGCCGGATCGCGAGCGAGAAAGGTCTCACCACGAAGGTGGACACAAGCTCGATGGGCGTGACGAGGACATAGAGCGCCTTGGGCACTCCCGGGGGGAACAGCGAGTTCTTGATGTAGCCGAACAGACCCTGGCTCCTGATGCCGACCAGGTTGTAGACGACCCACACCAGCAGTGCCAGCAGCATCGGCACGGCCATACGGCTATTGGCCGGGAACTGGATGCCCGGAATGACCTCAGTGATGTTCGAGAACAGGACGAAGAAGAACAGCGAGGTCAGGAAGGGCATGAACTTGCGACCTTCCGGACCGATGGTCTGCATGACCACCGAGTCCTCAATGAAGTTCAAGCTCGACTCGGCCACATGCTGCACGCCGGAGGGAACCAGCGTCGGGCGCGGTCGGCCGGCCAGCCCGAACAGCACGATGGTGGCCGCGGTCGCCGCGAGGTAGATCAACACGGTCTTGTTGACGGCCAGCGGCGTGCCCTCGAACAGGAATGCGGGCCAGTCGAACAGGTGGTTGATGGGCGGGTACTCGAGGGCGAGGATGCTCATGCCGACGGCTCCAGCGTGGATGGCGACGGCCGTGACGAGCCCCGGCGAGACGGGAACTCGCGGCCCGGCTTGAGTCCGGGGAAGGCCGCGGTTGCAGCCACATGGCGGGACTCGACCACCAGCAGGCCGATGTGGGTGACCACCAGGCTCACCGCGAACGGCAGCAACTCGAACCAGCCGAAGCGAAGGACGGGAAGCACAGCGGCGGCAACGATACCCAGGCGCATCAGGTATCCACCGAGTGCTGCGGCCATCAGACCGTTGGGTCCGAGGCGAACGCCCCAGCCGATCACCGCCGCGCCCAACACCAGGTTGACCAGCACCAGCCCCAGCGCCAGGCCCACCGACCAGACGCCGGACCATTGCCAGCCCAAGGCACCGGCTGCGAGGAGCGGCACGGCGAAGAAGACCGAGCGTCGCACCATGTCGAAGGCCACGTCCCGCTCGGGCGCCTCAGGAGTGCCCGACGAGGCAGCCGGGGCGGCTGCTGCCGGCGCCTCGTCGAACGAGGATGCGGCCGGGGTGGCGCTCATGACCGGTCGGACTCCGCGGGGAAAGGGCTCCTATAGCCGGCCCGCCGGCTGTCGAGGGCCTCCTCCATGCTGGCGGTGTACGCCCGGGTGAAGCTCCAGACCTGATAGCCGAACACGACGAAGACCAGGATCACGGTGACCAGCGGGAAGGTGCCGAGGCGGCTGTCGACGAGCCAGCCGCCCACGCCGAAGATGGCGGGAGTGGCGATCATCTCGAAGGCCTTGGCCAGCGCGTCGCCCGCGCCGGCGCGGATCTGCCGCTCAGTGTGGTCCATCGCCGACGGTGCCCGCGCTCGGTGCCGTCGCTACTCGCGGCCCTTGCGGCGGCCGTAGCGGCGCTCGAAGCGCTCGACCCGGCCCGCGGTGTCGACGATCTTCATCGTCCCTGTGAAGAACGGGTGGCTGGCACTGGAGATCTCGACCTTGGCCAGCGGGTAGGTGTTGCCGTCGGACCACTCGATCGTGTCGTCGGTGGCGATCGTGGATCGTGTCAGGAACGAGGCGCCTGCGGACTGGTCGGAGAACACGACCAGGCGGTATTCGGGGTGAATGTCGGCCTTCATCGGGGCACCAGTCTGTAAGTCGGATGGGCTGGTCACAACCCGCGGCAACGAACTTTCGCCCGATGCTGGCGGGAGAGCCGCTCAGCGCAGCAGTTCGGCGTTTGAAGAGGTGTCTCGCAGCCTCGAGAGCGCCGCTTCGAGGGTCTTGACCGCGGCGGCCGGGCTGTCGCCGGCCTCCTCGCTGAAACTGCGCCGCAGCTGCTGCAGGGACTGGACCTCATCGGCATCGAGGAAGCGGTCCTCGTCCTGCGATATCGAAGCGCCCAGGTCGACCGCGGGGTACACCCCGAGCTGCGCGGCCCACCGGTCCAGGTGAATCTCGGTGTTGGCCGCGCCCACGAACTCGTCGCACAGGATCCCGGGCAGCGAACTCGATCCCTCCGTGACGATCGACGCGATCATCGTGAGCGAACCGCCCTCGGAAACGTTGCGGCCGGCCCCGAAGAGCTTCTTGGGCATGTGCACGGCGCCGCTCTCGACGTTGCCGGTGTAGGCCCGGCCCGCGTTCGAGAGCGCCGCGTTGTACGCCTGGGCCAGCGCGGTGAGGCTGTCCAGCACCAGAACCACGCTGCGACCGGACTCCACCAAGCGCTTGGCCCGCTCGACGGTCATCTCGGCCGTCTGGACGTGCTCCTCCGGTGTCTGGTCGAACGAGGTGGCGGCCATCTCGCCGTTCCGGATGCAGCGCCGCACCTCGGTGATGTCCTCGGGCCGCTGGTCGAGGAACAGCCCCATCACGTAGATGTCGGGTTCGTTCATCTCGATCGCGGTGATGATCGACACCAGCAACTCGGTGGCCCCGGACCCTCTGGGCCCCTTGACCAGCACCCGCTGGCCGACCCCGATGGGTGCGACGAGGTCAACGAGGCGGGCGGTGATGGCGTCGGGGTCCTCGGGCTGCTCCAGAACCAGCCGGCGCACCGCGTGGATAGGCGTGAGCTTCTCGAAGAGCGGGCGGTCGGTCTGCTCGGCAGGACCACCGTTTATGGACTCCAGGGTCAGCAGGGCCGGGTTCTTCTCGGCCCGGTTCGCCGGGCGGGACGTGCCCGAGAGCTGGTCGCCGCGCCGCAGGCCGAACTGCCGGATCGTCTTGACAGGGACGTAGGCGTCGTTGCGATTCGGCAGGCAGCCCTCGACTCTCAGGAAGCCGTATCCCTCGTCCCGGAGGTCGAGCCGGCCCGTCACCGCGACGGGGTCTCCGTCCCAGCTGTCCTCGCGGTCGCGGTCGCGGTCGCGGCTGCGGCGACGGCGGCGCCGGTTGCCCGACTCGACCTCGTCCTCGCTGCGCTCGGCGAGGCGGTTGCCGTCGCGCGGTTCGGCGGCCACAGGATCGCCGTTGCCGCCGTTCGGGCGGTCGCCGCCGTTCTGGCCGCTGCCGCCGTTCTGGCCGCCGTCCTGGCCGCCGTCCTGTCCCCTCGCAGCTGCGCTGTAGGCCGAGCGGCCGTCGGACTCGGCGGTGGAGTCCGGCGCGCTCTCGGGCGATCCGGTCTCGCTCGGCGGCGCGATCCTGGCGCCGTCGGCGGTGAGGTCGATGATCAACTGGATGATCTCGTCCTTGCGGGCCCGGCTGGACGGCTTGGCCCCCAGTGCGGCGGCGATCTGATTGAGTTCGCCGCGATCTTTGCGTTGCAGCGTTGAGCGCCGCATCTCGGTCGCTTCCACGGATGAATTCCCCGGTTGTCGGATTCAGGTGTCCCGGCTCGGCGAGACGACGCATCACGAGCCAGCGCCAGTCGTCGCGCCCATGGCGCGAAGCGACGCCCCAAGGCTAGAGGCCGAACTCGCCCAACCGCAACCGGTGCCGTCGGTGGTCATGGGGCCGAATAAGCTAGAGCAAGGTCGCTTGACATACGGCGAGGAGTACCGATGCGCAGACTTAGGCGAGCACTTCAGCGCCTCCAAGAATGGCGACGCAAGGACTCCCATTCGGGTTCGGGGTTCGACGACACCAAGGCTGACGCCTTTAGTATCGGCTCCGATCTGATCTTGCTGACAACCTTCATCGTGCCAGCGTTGGGTGTACTAGGGGCCGTCATCTTCGGATGGCCGTTCTAGCGACGCGCCAGCGGGCGAACGCTTGGCGCTCGTGTCAAGGGTGATCCTGACTGAAGCCGAGACACTGCACTGCTGCGGCTAGCTGCGTCTCAAGACGGTTCAACACTGCTCACCAGTCAAGCGGCGGGCGGCCGCGGCCTCGTCGTCGAGGCACTGGCTTTCCAGCAGGCTCCTCACCGTGCTGCGCCACCAATTACCGCCCTGCGCGGTCGGAATGCCAGCGTCGGTCAACGCGTCTGCGATCCGTTGCAGCGTTGCACCGTTCTGCCGCATGGCTACGGCCATGTTGCGGGCAACCGGACTCTGCTGCACTGGTCGCCCAGCCTTCGGCCGCGTGCCTTGGCTGCGGCCATCGCCTCACGGGTGCGGGAACTAATGAGGCGACGCTCGAACTGGGCCACTGAAGCGAGCATGCCAGCAACCATCTCTCCGGCCGGTGACGCCAAGTCGACTCCCTCCGCGACCGCGACGATGGCCCAGCCTCGCTGTTGCGAGCGTTCCACCAACAGGGACCAGTCCACGAGGCTGCGCGTGATCCTGTCCAAACGCTGTACAACCAGCACCTCGGCCCTGCCAGCGTCCAGTCGCTTGAGAGCCGGTCCGAGATGTGGGCGCTGATCCGGAGGCGTTGCCCCACTCACCGCACGATCAGCGAGAGTGCCCACCAAGTTCCAACCGCGCCGAGTTATTTCGGCCCGCACGACCTCTAGCTGCGCATCGATCCCGAGGTCTTGATCGGCGGTGGAAACCCGACCGTATCCCAACGCCCGCATCCTGCGGTGACGTTAGTCGTGGAATTCAGCGACCTCAGAATCCAGGAATCGTTCCTTTCGTGTACGCGTCACGTGCCAGATGATCCTCTCACAGCGGACACACGATGTCAAGCGCGTTGAGCTGAGCGGACGAAGTCCTTGATCGCGGCGACGTCGTCCGGCAGCGAGGTGCAGCGCTCGGGGAGGTCGGCGGTGGCGGCCAGGGGTGCCGGGATGTCAGGGGCCTGGCCGGTGGCCTGTACGACCGCCTCTGGGAACTTGGCCGGATGGGCCGTGGCCAGTGTGACGACCAGCTCACCGGGCCGGCGGCAGCGCTCGGCCACACCGATCCCGACCGCGGTGTGAGGGTCGACGAACATCTTCGAGTCGGCGTGGACGCGGCCCATCACCTCGAGCGTCTCCCGATCATCGAGCCGGTCACCGGAGAACCCGGCCCTCAGCCGCTCGTGCTGCCCGGCACTCAGCCGGGCTCGTCCCTCGGCCCGGAACTGTGCGAGCAGGCCTGCTGTCGCCGCGCCGTCGCCGCCGAGCAACTCGAACAGGAGCCGCTCGAGATTGGATGAGATCTGGATGTCCATGCTGGGTGAGAGGGTGGGCACCACGTCGTGGGCGGCCAGGGTTCCGGTCTCGATGAGCCGGCTGAGGATGTCGTTGGTGTTGGAGGCGATGACGAGCCGCTCGGTCGGCAGTCCCATGCGGCGGGCGTAGTGGCCGGCGAGAACGTTGCCGAAGTTGCCGGTGGGAACGCAGAACGTGACCGGCCGCTCGTCGGCCAGGCGACCGGCCGCCCAGACGTAGTAGACGATCTGGGCCGCGACCCGGGCCCAGTTGATCGAGTTCACCGCGGCCAGCTTCGTCTCGACCCGGAACGTCTGGTCGTTGAACATCGCCTTGACCAGGTCCTGGCAGTCGTCGAAGGTGCCGTCCACGGCCACGGCATGGGCGTTGGACGCTTCCAGCGTCGTCATCTGGCGGCGCTGTATCTCGCTGGTTCGGCCGGCGGGGTGCAGCACCACGATGTCGATGCGCTCCCGGCCGGCCACGGCCTCCATGGCGGCCGAGCCGGTGTCGCCGGAGGTGGCCGCGACGATCATGGCCCGGTCGTCGCGCCGCTCGAGTTCGTGGTCGAAGAGCCGGGCCACGACCTGAAGGGCGATGTCCTTGAAGGCGAACGTGGGGCCGTGGAACAACTCGAGCAGCCAGTGATCGTCGTCGAGGGCCACCAGCGGGCACACGTCGGGATGGGCGAAGGTGGCATAGGCGTCGGCGACCATCGCCTCGAGCGCGTCGCGGTCCACCGCGTCGCCCACGTACGGACCCATCAGCCGGGCGGCAAGCTCGGGGTAGTCGAGTTCAGAATTTCGGAGCTCGGAATGGTCGAGGCTCTCCGCCGCAGAAGCCAACTCGGTGGACAGCTTCGGCATGTGCTCGGGGACGTACAGGCCTCCGTCGGGAGCCAGGCCGGCCAGCAGCACATCATCGAACGCGAGGCCCCGCCCGCGCCCGGGCTCGGACCGGGTGCTGATGTAGCGCATGGTCAGTGCTGCTGGTTCTCGTCGCCGATGACGCGGATGACCGTCCCCAGTTCGTGGACCGGCTCGAGGTCCCGAAGCTCTCGAAGGGTCGCCTGCAGGTCGCGCTCACGGCACTCGTGGGTTATGAACACGAGGCTGGCATCGTCGCCCAGGCCATGCTGCTCCATGGACCGGATGGACACGCCATGGCGCCCGAACACATCAGCCACCGAGGCCAGAACGCCGGGCCGGTCGGCGACCTCCAGGCCGATGTAGTAGGCGGACCGCAGGTCGTCGATGGAGCGGATCCGGGCCCGGACCAGGTGTCCGATGCGGCCGCGCCCGCCCGAGGTGAGGTTCACCGCGGCATCCACTAGATCCCCCAGAACAGCACTGGCCGTAGGCCGCCCGCCCGCACCCCTGCCGTAGAACATGAGCTCACCGACGGCGTCACCCTGGATGAACACCGCGTTGAAGCTGTCCCGCACGCTGGCCAGGGGATGCTGGAACGGCACCATGGCCGGGTGGACCCGGACGGCCAGTTCCGGCTGTTCGGCCTCTCCGTTGCCGGTGCGCTCGGCCACGGCCACGGCCTTGACCGCGTAGCCGAGCCGGCGAGCCATCTCGATGTCGTGAAGGGTGAGACGGGAGATTCCCTCGTGGTAGACGTCGCCGGCCACCACCACGGCTCCGAATGCGACGGTCGCGATGATGGCGGCCTTGGCCCCGGCGTCGAAGCCCTCGACGTCGGCGGTCGGGTCGCGCTCGGCGTATCCGAGGCTCTGGGCCTCGCTGAGAGCCTCGGCGTAGCTGGCGCCCCGCTCGGCCATCTGGGTGAGGATGTAGTTGGTGGTGCCGTTGACGATGCCCATTATCCGCTCCACCGGCTCGGCCGCCAGCGACTCCCGCAGGGGCCGGATGAGCGGGATGGCCCCGGCCACAGCCGCTTCGAACAGGAGGTCCACACCCGCGTCGTCGGCTGCGGCGAACAGCTCGGCGCCGTAGTTGGCCAGCAGCTCCTTGTTGGCGGTCACGACCGGCTTGCCTGCCGCGATGGCGTCGCTCACCAGCGTGCGGGCCGGCTCGATCCCACCGATGACCTCGACCACCAGGTCGACGTCGGCATCGGACACGACGGCAGCGGCGTCGGTGCCGAACACCGTCGGGTCTATGCGCAGGCACCGGTCCTTGGCGGTGGAGCGCACCGCTATGCGGGTGATGTCAAGCTCGATGCCGGTGCGGGCCGCCACCTCGGCCCGCTGCTCATCGAGCAGTGTCACCAGGGCGGCGCCCACGTTGCCGCAGCCGAGGAGTCCGATACGGAGGCGGTTCACCCCTCCAAGCTACCGGCCGGGGGAGGCGGGACTCAGCCCTTGCGAAACCAAATATGATCCAGAACCATGGAACATGATGACATTGCGTTCCTGAAGCAGTCATCGGTGCCCGAGGCTGCGGCGCGGGAGGCTCGGCATCTCGGAGACCTGCAAGGCCCCGGGATCGTGGCGCTGCAGGGTGTGGGTGCCGACGGACTCGAACTGGAGAAGGCGGCGTGCTCGCTCGCCGATGTGCTGCAGGAGCGAGGACCACTGCCCGACTCAGAGGTCAGGGCAGTCGGCGCGGCCGCAGCCGCGGCCCTCGCCCGGGTTCACGATGCCGGGCTCGTGCACGGCGACGTCAAGCCGGCCAACCTGCTGTTGAGTCACGGCGGCGAGCTCTGGCTGGCTGACTTCGACGCAGCCTCGACGGCGGACAATCGACCGCTGGCCCGTTTCAGCCCGGGCAGGCTGCCGCCGGGCGCGGCTGCCCGGCCCGGTACGGACATGGCCGCGCTGGCGTTGACGCTGGTCGAGTTGTCCACCGGCACGCTGCTGGACCCGGAAACGTCGTGGCGTACGGCTGATCTCCGCCGCCTCGGCTGCTCCCCGGCCTTGAGCGCCGAGATCTCGTTCATGCTCGGCTGCGACGGCTCAACGCTCGACGCCGGAGGCGCGGCCGGCATGTTCGAGCGGGGCGGCGGGAGCCTTCCCGAGCCTGCCTCGAGGACCAGCGGCGCCGACTCCACGCCGACCGTCGAGTTCATGCCGGCCCAACCTCCGCCATCAGCACCGTCGACAGGGCCTCGAGCTGCCGCGGCACAGCCGGCAAGGTGGTGGCGGCGTCTCGCGGCGTCGTGGCGACCGCGGGCGACCGGTCAGGCGTCGGGCAGCTCGCAGGCCATCAGATCGTCGTAGGTCTCGCGCCTGACCACGACGCGGGCCTCGCCGCGGGAGACGAACACGACTGCGGGCCGCGGGACCTTGTTGTAGTTGGAGCCCATGGAGTGGCCGTAGGCACCGGTCACCGGTGTGGCCAGGATGTCGCCGACCTCGATGTCGGCGGGCAGGGCCGCGTCATGTACCAGCATGTCGCCCGACTCGCAGTGCTTGCCCACGACGCTGGCGGCCAGTTCGCGGGGCGCTTCGACCGCCCTCGGCAGGAACGCCTCGTAGCCGCTGCCGTAGAGCATCGTCCTCGGGTTGTCGCTCATCCCCCCGTCCACCGCGATGTAGGTCCTCACGGCGGGGATTCGCTTGATGGTGCCGACCGTGTAGAGAGTGACCGCCGCGGCGGCGGCGATCGAGCGGCCTGGCTCTGCGGTCACCCGCGCGGTCACTCCTGCCGTCCGGCAGGCGTCCCGCACCGCCGCGCCCCATTCGGTGATCGTGGGCGCCGACTCGCCCGCCACGTAGGGCACGCCGAGACCCCCGCCCACCGATATCTCCTGCACACCGAACGGTGCGGCCGCCTCGGCGATGACGGCCGCCGCCTTGGCGAACGAGGACGCCTCGAACACCTGGCTGCCGATGTGGGAGTGGACACCGACCACATCGACCGACGACGACGCCATGGCCTGCTCCATGGCAGCCGCGGCCGCGCCGGTCGACACGGTGAAGCCGAACTTGGAGTCGTCGGCTCCGGTCACCAGGTAGGTGTGGGTGTGCGCCTCCACACCGGGGGTGAAGCGCAACAACACCCTGGGCTGCGAGCCGGTCTCGACATGCAGGGCCTCCAAGCGGTCGAGTTCGTCGAAGCTGTCCACCACGATGCGTCCCACTCCGGCCTCGATCGCCCGGCGCAGCTCGCCCATGGACTTGTTGTTCCCGTGCAGGACGAGGCGGTCCGCGGGCACGCCCGCGGCCAGAGCCACGTGCAGCTCGCCCCCGGTGGCCACGTCCATGCCTAGGCCCTCGGAATGCACCAGCCGGGCCATGGCGACACACAGGAACGCCTTGGCCGCGTAGGACACGTCCGGCCCGAAGGCGTCCACCGCCTCCCGGCAGCGACTGCGCAGGTGCTCCTCGTCGTACACGAACAGCGGCGTGCCGTGGGTCTCGGCCAGCTCGATCAGGTCGCACCCCCCGATGCTGAGCCGGCCCTGTGACACGTCGTGGTTGTCGGGCAGCAGATGGCGCGACAGCGGTGACGACGCCGGAGCGGTATCCGCAGCCATGGCTCTAAAGCCTCTCGGGTGCCGACACGCCGAGGATGGCGAGCGCGACGGCCAAGCCGATCCGGGTCGCCTCGACCAGCCACAGGCGGGCCTGTCGGAGGTCCTCGGCCACGTCGTCGCGGAGGATCGGGCAGTCGTGCCAGAACCGGTGGAATGCGGAGGCCAGCTCACGGGCCCAGGCGGTCACCTGATGCGGGGCCCGGGCTCGCATCGCGGCCGCAACCGTGTCGGGCAGCCCGGCCAGGGCCCGCAACACATCCAGCTCGCGCTCGTGCACGAGCACCGTGAGGTCCACCTCCTCCAGCGGGTCCCGCTGAACGCCGCGAGCCCCGGCCTGGCGCCCCAGCGAATGGATCCGGGCGTGTGCGTACTGCAGGTAGTAGACGGGGTTCTCGGCCGACTGGGCCGACACGACGTCGATGTCGATGGTCTGGGTGGTGTCGATGGACTGCAGCAGGTACACGAGCCGGGTCACGTCGGGACCGACCTCGTCGAGCAGCTCCGAGACGATCACCATGTTGCCCGCTCGCTTCGACAGCCGTACCTCGACCCCGCCCCGGCGCAGGGTGACGTTCTGGCCGATCAGGGCCTCGTAGCTCTCGTTGCCGTGACCCAGCGCGGCCAGCGCGGCCCGCATCCGGGGTACGTAGCCGTGATGGTCGGCACCGAGAATGTCGATCACCAGGTCGCCCCTCGAGAACTTCTCGTGGTGGTAGGCGATGTCGGGCAGGAAGTACGTGGGCTCGGAGTCGCTCTTGACCAGCACCCGGTCGGCGCTGTCGCCGAGGTCTCCGGTGCGGAGCCACACCGCGCCGTCCTGCTCGTAGACCATGGCGCGGTCCCGCAACTCGCCGAGAACCTCATCCATCGCTCCCCTGCCGACCAGCGTGGACTCGCTGGTGTAGAGGTCGAAGACCACGTTCATGGCGGCCAGGGTGGCGGTCTGGTCCTGGTGGGCCCGCTCCAGCCCCCACTGGCGGGTATCAGCGCCGGCGGGCATCTCAGCGGCCCAATCGGACACGTAATCGCCGTGATAGCCGTCCTCGGGAGGTTCAGCGCCGCGGCTGCGAGCGTCCAGCGAGGCCGCGAACAGATCGATCTGGCGGCCGCGGTCGTTCACGTAGAACTCTCGGGTCACCCGGTAGCCGCAGTGTTCCAGCAGCCGGCACAGCGAGTCGCCGTAGGCGGCCCACCGTCCGTGGCCGGCGTGCAGCGGGCCGGTCGGGTTGGCCGACACGAACTCCACGCTCACCGAGCGGCCCGCGCCCGTGTCGCTGCGGGCGTAGCCGTCGACGCCCGCAGCGATGACCTCGACCAGCACCTCGTGCAGCCAGCTCGGGGCCAGGCGGAAGTTCACGAAGCCGGGGCCGGCGGCCTCGACCGCCACCACATGCGGGGGCGGCTCGGCGCTCAGATGGGCGACGATCTGCTCGGCGAGCTGGCGGGGTGGGCGGCTCGCCGCCTTGGCTGCGGCCAGCGCCACATTCGACGACCACTCGCCGTGGGAGCGGTCCCGGGGCCGTTCGATGGCGATCTCGACGGGCGCACCAACGACGCCGGCTCCTTCCAGAGCCGCCTGCAACCCGTCCCTCAGGCCGTCGCGAACATCCGGCATCGGCCGATCCTACCGGGAGGCCCCTTATTCCTCGGTGAGCACTCCTCGGTGAGCCGAGGGCCGATAGCATGACCCGCTCAGCCCCCGTAGCTCAGGGGATAGAGCAACGGCCTCCGGAGCCGTGTGCGCAGGTTCGAATCCTGCCGGGGGCGCATGACGGTCACCGACGCGGCGCCTGCGCCGGCCAAGAAGCCCCGCTGGACCTACCAGTGGAAGGAACTCCACGACGAGGTCATCACCTCGGGCCTGTGCACCGGCTGCGCCGGGTGCGTGATCGCCTGCCCCCACCACGTGATCGGCTACACCCACGAGCCCGGGGCCTACAAGCCGTTCCACCTCGAGGACGACGAGTACGGCCCTGACGACTGCGTGCACGGAGTCAAGGGCTGCACGTCATGCACCCGGGCGTGCCCCCGGTTCCGCATGTGGGAGCCCGAGGCCGACATGCACCTGTTCGGCCGGGAGCGGCACGCCGACGAGATGTCGGGCGTCTACTCCGACATCCTGCTGACCCGGGCCTCAGACGACTTCGTCTACGAGGTGGGCCAGGACGGCGGGCTGGTGTCGGCCATCCTGATCTGGTGCATGGAGAACGACATCATCGACGGGGCCCTCACCAGCGGGGTGGAGTCGCTGCCCAACGGTGAGCCGGGCTGGAAGGCCTTCCCGATGGTTGCCACCAACCGCGACGAGGTGCTGCGGGGTGCGGGCAGCCGCTACACGTACTCGGCCAACCCCATCGCCTTCGAGGAGGCCCGCGACAAGGGGCTGGACCGCCTGGCGCTGGTGGGCATGAGCTGCCAGACGTCGGTGGGTCCGGTGATGTGGCACCGCAAGGTGGGCAAGGTGAGCAAGCCGATCAAGCTCAACATCGGCCTGCTCTGCTCCAAGTCGTTCGACGACTCGCTGTTCGACGAGCTCTTCGAGGTGAAGTACGGCCTGCCCAAGGAGCAGATCTCGAAGATGAACATCAAGGGCGTCTTCCAGATCTGGACCAAGGAGGGTCGCTACTACGAGATCAACCTCAAGGAGTGCCACGCCTGGACCCGCGAGGGCTGCAACCTGTGCCCGGACTTCGCGGCCGAGCACGCCGACATCTCCACCGGGGGCATAGGGGATCTCACCGACTGGACCCTCACCATCGTGCGCACCGAGCTGGGCCGGGCCGTGATCGACGCCATGGTGCGCGACGGCGCCATCGAGACCCGCCCCGGCGACGACGACCCCGGCGCTATCGCACTGATGCACCGCCTGTCGGCCAAGAGCCGGGAGCGATGGCCCCACTGGGCCGACGGCGCGGCCCGCTTGGGACTGCCCGAACGCAAACCGGCCTGACCTGGACCCCCGACCCCTCCCCCATTCAAGGAGCCCCTGACATGGACATCGAGTTCTGGATCGACCCGCTTTGACCGTGGTGCTGGGTGACGGCCCGTTGGGTCGTCGACGAGGTGCAGCCGGCCAAGGACCTGAACATCACCTGGCAGCCGATCAGCCTGTTCTTCAAGAATGATCCCGATCCGGACTCCGACTACTACACGCACTCCTACTTCAGCCTGCGACTGATGAGGGTGCTGGAGTCGGTCCGGGAAGCCGAGGGCGACGACGCGGTGGGGCCGCTGTACTGGGAGTACGGCCGGCGCCTGCACCACGACGGTGTGCGGGAGTTCGCGGTGGCCGACGCGCTGGAGGCCGTCGGCTACGACACCTCCCACGCGGCCGCCTTCGACGACGACTCCTGGGATCCCGAGATCCGCAAGCGCATGGACGAGGGCCTGGCCCTGTGCGGCGACCAGGTGGGGACTCCCATGATCGCCCTCAAGGACCGCAACGGCGACAAGCAGGGCTACTTCGGCCCGGTCATCACCCGGGTGCCGCCCCGTGAGGACTCGCTGGCCATGTGGGACGCCCTCGTGGCCATGATGAACGTGGCCGGCTTCTGGGAGCTCAAGCGCACCCGAACCGAACGCCCCGAGTTCGGCTTCCGCCCCTGAACGGGGCCGCTCTGGCCCGACGGGCTAGGAGTCGCAGAAGTGTGACCAGACGGCCTCGGATCTGGCCGGGCCGATGCCTCTGACCGCTTCGAGGTCGGCGCGGCTGGAGAACGGCTGAGCCGCTGCCAGCCTGGCGGAGAGCACTTCGCCGATTCCCGACACCGCGTCGTACTCGGCTGAGGTCCTGCCCGCGATCACGCATGCCCTCGGTGGTGCGGCTGTTGTGGTCGGCGGCGCGGATGTCGTCGTGGCCGCCGGCTGGGCCGAGAAGTCGGGAGTCTGGTCGCCGCATCCCGCCAGCGTCTGGCTGAGAGTGTTCGCCTCGGCCTGATCGACAGCCAGATCCCACGACGACTTGACTTCAACCGTGATCCGGGCGAGGAAGCAGCGCCCCGCGGCTGTCACCCTGTAACCGCCGCCGCATGCCGACGACCGGGCGATGTCCGCATCCGACCATTCGCTGATGTCGTCGCCGCCCTTGGACTGGTTCACGCAGGCCCGCGACGCCGCGTGGTTGGCCGGATCCTGGCTGAACCGCTGCTTCTGGTTCGCCGGCCAGGTCCAGCCGCCCGACTCGTGCGCCTCGTGCAGAGCCACTACATGGTCCACGTTGCAGGTGTCTATGGGGGTGCCGGTGTAAGGGTCGAGGGAGCCGACCGCGCCACGGCACAGACCGCTGTTGTGAGGCCCCCAGTCATCACGGTCGTAGCCAGCGTCGTACTCGACCGCCACCGGCAGCGAGACCGTAGGGATTGACGTCGTCGGCACAGACGTCGACGGCGCCGTTGCCTCAGGCACAGACGTCGTGGGCGCAGACACCTCCGGCACCGAGGTAGCCGGCACAGAGGTCGACGGCGCCGTTGCCTCAGGCACAGACGTCGACGGCGCAGACACCTCCGGTACGGACTCCGTGCCTTCTGCCTCTGCAACTGTTGCCGCCGGCGCCGATGTCGACGTCACCGAGACGTCAGGCGCGGAGACCTCAGGTGCGGAGGCGGCGGTGGGGACCGAGACCTCAGGTGCGGGGGCGGCGGTGGGGGCCGAGACCTCGGGCACAGACGTCGTGGGGACCGAGGGCTCGGGCACAGACGCCACCGATGCAGAGACCTCGGATGCGGGGGTGGCACCTGCTTCCTCAGCACTGGCCATTGCGGTTGACGATGCAGGAACCTCGGCCGTCTCAGCACTGTCGAGCGATCCACAGGCCGCGGCTCCGACCAGGACGACTGCGGCGGCAGCCCGACCGAGCCAACGGAGCGGGGATCGGCGCCGGCCATCGCTGTGCATCGCTCGACCTCGACCGGCGCAGCTACGGGACGGGCTTGACGGTCTCGACTGGTTCGCCTCTGAGGGCGGCGAGGACCTTGGCGACCACCTGGACGGACACGTCGCGCTGGGCTGCTCCGGTGCTGGCGCCCAGGTGGGGGGTGTGGACGACCCGGGGATGGCCGATCAGGGGGTGATCGGGCGGCGGGGGCTCGGTGTCGTAGACATCGAGCCCCAGTCCGGCCAGGCGGCCGTCGTCGAGAGCGGCCCGGGCCGCTGCGGAGTCGACGAGGCTGCCCCGGGCTGCGTTCACCACTATCGCGCCCGGCTTGATGGTCGCGAACGCGGCGTCGTCCAGCAGCGCGGAGCCGTCCTCTTGAGCCACCGCGTGAAGGCTCACGAAGTCGGACGCGGCCAGTAGTTCGTGCAGCTCGACCATCCTGGCCCCGTGCTCGGTGGCCACCTCGGCCGGGATGTAGGGATCGGTGGTCAGCACGGCCATCTCGAAGGCCAGCGCCCGGTGGCCGACGGCCCGCCCGATCCGGCCGAAGCCCACCAGCCCGAGGGTGGCGCCGGCCAGCTGCACTCCCACGTACTGCTTGCGGTCCCAGCTTCCCGCGGCCAGCGAGTTGTGGGCGTCGGTCACCCGGCGGGCCGTCGCCAGCATCAGAGCGAAGGCGTGCTCGGCCGCGGCCAGCATGTTGGCCTCCGGGGTGTTGACCACCGCGATGCCGCGGGCGGCCGCCGCCTCCAGGTCGATGTTGTCCACGCCCACGCCGGCGCGGCCGATCACCCGCAGGCCCGCCCCGGCCGCGATCAGGTCGGCATCCACCCGGCTGCCGCTGCGCACGATCAGCGCGGCCGCGTCCCGCACCGAGTCCAGCAGCTCGGCCCGGCTCTGGCCCTCGGCGAACACCGCATCGACATCGGGATCGGTGCGCAGGCGGTCCGCGCCGGCGGCGCCCAGTGCTTCGGCCACCAGCACCCTGTGTCGCTCAGGCATCGGTCATCCCTTGATCGCTTCCAGCGAGCCGCGCCTCGACCGCCTCTCGTTCGAGCGCGGGGCTCCCTCGCAGTCTCGCCGCGGCGGGTCCGTCAGTCGTGGATGCCGAAGCGGTCCAGGCCGTAGGCGTTGATGGCGTTGCCCCGCAGCACCTTGTAGCACTCCTCGGCGTCCATGCCGACCGCGGCGAACATCGAGTGGGCCACCTTGCGGGAGTGCGGGAACGTCCCGTCGGAGTGGGGGTAGTCGGTCTCGAACAGGATCTGGTCGATGCCCACGTCATGGCGCTGCTTGAGCCCCACCAGGTCGTCGAAGATGCAGCCGAAGACCCGGCCCCGCACGATCTCGCTGGGCAGCGGGCCGTCGCCGCCCACGCCACCCCGGCCCTCCCTGAACACCGAGTCCATGCGCTCCACCTGGAACGGCATCCAGCCCACCTGGCTCTCGGCGTAGGTGATCTTGATCCGCTTGAAGCGCTGGAGCGTGCCCGAGAAGACCCAGTCGACCATCGAGCCCTCGGCGTTCTGGGCGTACAGCGACATCGATGTGGCCAGGGGGGCGTCGGCTGAGGTGGAGGGCATCGACGACGACGAGCCGATGTGCATCGACACGGTGGTGCCGGACTCCTCGCAGGCCTGCCAGACGGGGTCCCACTCGCCGGAGTACATCGAGGGCAGACCCAGCTTGGACGGGTTCTCTGAGAACGCCACCGCGAAGCAGCCCTTGGCCGCGCATCGCCTCACCTCGGCTGCGGCCATCTCGGTGTCCCACAGCGGCAGCAGCGCCAGCGGGATCAACCGGCCCCGCCCCGCGCCCCCGCCCCAGTCGTCGATCATCCAGTCGTTGTAGATGCGCAGGCACTCGGCCGCGAGCTCCTTGTCGTCGCGCTCGAGGAACCCCTGCCCGCAGAACCGGGGGAAGATGTTGGGGAAGTTGATGGCCGCCTCGACGTGGTTGAGGTCCATGTCGGCGAGGCGGGCGCTCTGCTCGTGAGTGCCGGGGCGGAGGTCCTCGTAGCGGGCGGCCACGTTGCGCTGCGCCTCCCGGGGCATGCCCGCGGGGCCGTGCAGCAGCCCGGTGGGGGTCACGCTGTCCTCGAACAGCCACACGTCGCACCAATGGCCGTCGGGGTCGTTGCGCTCGAAGCCGTAGTGGCCACCGGTGAAGTGCAGCCTGACCTTCTCCTGCACCACGCGGGGGCCGCGGGCCCGCATCGATGGCGGCAGCTGCTGCTGCCACAGGTCCTTGGGCTCCATCACGTGGTCGTCGACGGAGATGATGAGCGGCAGCTCCTCGACGGCGGGCGTCACCGTCATCCCGCTTCAGCTCCGGGCCCGACCACTACCGGGGCTGGATAGACCGGTGCTGGATAGAGCGGCCTCAGGAATCGACCCTCGCAGCGCACGTCCTCAAGATATCTTCCGCGGTGTCGTCCCATAGAACCTCGGGACTGTCCTCGAGGTCGCTGGGATTGGGATTCTCGCGCAGAGCCTTGTCCAGCGACTTGAACTGCTCCAGCGTGAGCCGCTCGCGCAGCCCGTCGAAGGAGCACCGGCACAGCACGCGCGCCTCGACCTCGGTGAGGTTCCTCGTGTTCGCAAGCTCGCACGAGTCGATGAAGTTCTTCTCCACGGCGGAGTCGAACCCCTCCGAGACGTAGCGCCTGTCCTGCTCGGCCTCATCCCAGGTGTCGGGATCGGCGCTGGTGCCGCATCCCGCCACCACCAGCAACACAGCCGCAGCGAGAACCCAGACAGGAAGGAGACGGGGGCTCATAGCGGGTCCGAGGCTAGCGGCTGCGACTAGCTGCCCAGTTCCCTGGTCCGGGTGAACACCGCGTCGAGCATGGGCTCGGTGAGGCGGCCGGTGAAGGTGTTCTGCTGGCTGGGGTGGTAGCTGCACAGCAGCGTCAGGCCCCCGGGCAGCGCCGCCTCGGCGAGGTGGCCGAAGCGCGGACGGGGACCCGACCCCAGCTCGCGCCACACCACCTGCTGCGCGAAGCCGCCCAGCACAACCACGACCCTCAGGGACTCGAGCGCGGCCAGCTCACGCCGCATGAACGGCATGCAGGCATCGCGCTCGGCGGGCGTGGGCTTGTTGGCCGGCGGTGCGCACTTGACCGGCGAGGTGATCCAGGCCCCGGTGAGCACGAGCCCGTCATCCCGGCCGATCGAGCCGGGCTGGTTGGCATAACCGGCCCGGTGAAGGGCCCGGTAGAGCCAGTCGCCGGATCGGTCGCCGGTGAACATCCGGCCGGTGCGGTTGGCGCCGTGGGCCGCAGGTGCGAGACCGACGACGACAAGGTGGGCGTCGGGATCACCGAACCCGGGCACGCCCCGAGCCCAGTACTCGTCGTCACGGTAGGCGGCCCGCTTCTCGCGCCCGATCCGCTCGCGCCACTCCACCAGCCGGGGACAGATCCGGCAGGCGGCCACCTCGGCGGCCACCTCGGCGAGGACGCTGCGCCGGCCGGGGGACTCCACGACCGACTTCCAGAGGCGAACCGTGAAGCGGTAGTCGTCCTCGATGAACTCCGGTTCGGTGCCGTTGTGGGTCGCCATGCTCGGTATGACCTTGTTGCGGATCCCCATGCCGCGGGCGTCGACATATCCGTAGTCGCGCATGATGTTCACCAGCGTCTGGTTCCTGGCGTAACGAGCGCCCGACCGCAACCCGTCCACCGTGATCGTGTTGGGCAGCCTGCCCGGGCTCTGGATCTCAAGACGATCCGAGAAGATGGACAGCACGGCGTCGGCACCCTCAATGCTGTAATCGCGATGGGCGAGCGAGTTGACAACAACCTCACGAATAGCGTCCTCAGGGTAGTCTCGACGGTCAACCCTCCGGGCGCCCTCCAGCCGTGACGATACGGCAGAATTCCGGCGCACAAAGTCAACTGCCCTGTCCACAACCCCGGTCTCTGCAACCAAGCCGTCAGGTGTTCCGAGCGGAACCAACGGCCCCTTGATGTCTTCGTCGGAGCGTGCCCCGTAGTCTGGCTCCTGTCCCTCGTAGCAGACGGCCCGGATACCCGACTGCGGCACAAGCCTGCCGACGTTGGCGCCGAACAGGAGCATTCCGTCGATGGTGGCCGACGTATGGCCGGCCGCGTCGATAGCAATCTCCAGGTTGCAGAGCAGTTGCACCCACTCGTCCGAACCAGGCGAGGGCAAGCTGGCGTCGCCTCGGACACGGGCGAAATAGTCCTGCAGACGACGATGGTCCAAGTCTTCGAGTCGGGATCCAGTGACCGGCTTAAGGCCGTAGCGGAGACCCCCGGACTGCTGGTAGAGCCGCTGCTCCTCCTCTCGGGTGGCGTCCCGGGTGATCGTGCCGACCCTCACCTTGGTTACCCAGTGGCTCCCCCTCCGGACCTTGTAGGGCTTGTCAGGGGCATTCGGCGGAAGAGCAACCACCCCGACCCGCTTCCCCGGCGCCCACTCCAACTCCTGCCAGACAGGGATCGCAGCTGGCTGCAAGTTGTCCCTGGCTGCCTGCATCACCCACTCTTCGGCCTTGCCGGGACTGCGAGCGAGACCCGACACCGTGCCGTCGTCCTCGACCCCCAGCAGAATGTGGCCGCCTTCGAGATTCAGCAGTCCGGCCATGCGCTCGGCGAGTTCTGCCGGTCTGATGTCGTCACGCTTGAACTCAACTCGCGAGTTCTCGCCTCCAACGATCGCCTCCACCAGGTCGGTGCGGTTCATTGATTGCAATCGGGCTTAGACGGCCGGTTCACGAACGGCCTCAGAATCCGTATTTGCGGCGCCGAGTCTCGAAGGCAGTCTTGCCGCCTTCGAGAACCTCCTCCACCAGCGCTCTCACGGGCGTCGAGTCGATCGAGCCCATGTGTTGGGACGAGATGAATGCCCTTCCACCGGAAGCTTCACCTGAGGCATGCAGACCCAGTATCAGCTCCGCGTCGCCCAAGACCGGAATGTTGGCGTTGTGGGTCGAGAAGACGAACTGCCGACGACGCTTCTCATCGCGGATCCGAGGCACAACGCCGTCGGTAATGAACCGGTTGTCGAGGTCATCTTCCGGCTGGTCGATCACCAGTGGCGCGTCCGACTCCAGCAGCAGCAGCAAGAGCACGGCCGTAGCCTTCTGTCCCTTGGACAGTTGTTCGAGGGCGGTCCAATCGGGGGTCTGGCCCGCTGCGGCGGTGTTCAGTCTCAGATCCGTCGTCGAAGGCAACTCCAACTCCTCGATCTGCATCAACGTGCTCGCAGACGCCCCGGCTAAGCGCTCGGCCTGCTTGGGCGGAAGCCCGAACCTGGTCTTCAGAGTGTCGGCACCCTTCCGGCATGCGTCGACCAAATCCGGCAGCGACATATCCTCAACCCGCTCCAGGATCGTGAACGTCTCTGAGGGGCGGCCTCCGATCTCCGATGCGAGAAGAGCTGCGAGCGGCTCGCGATTGCCCGCGCTGTAGACCTCGACGCGTACTCGATCCTTCAAGTCTGCGGAGACCTCGCCTGCAGCCCGACTGAGGTTCCTAAACTCCTCGGACTTGACATCCTCCCATTCCGCCAGGAGTTGGCGTCGGCGACTCATGTGCTCCTCGACGAGACGCCCCAGCAAGGTCCGCCGCTTGGACAAGGGCTGTAAGTGCTCTATGTCGCGCCGTAGGCGGATGAACTCCTCGCCGTCCACAGCGGACTGCTGCAATTGGCGCAGGATCGACTGATAATCGGCATCGACCTGGCTCTTGCGCTGCAACCACCGGGAGCGGATTCCCTCGATTCCCTCGTCCGCTTGCTGTATAGCCGTCTCGAGTCGGCGTAACACGTCCTCAAGGTCGATGCTCAACTGCTCAAGCACTCCCCCGGCACCGCTGAGGATCTCGGCGCCCGGCAAGTCCTCAAGGACATTCTCGGACACGAACGTGGCATCGATGGGCAGCTCCCGTCGGAGCGTCTCCAACGCCTCACGGAACACCTGCACGCGTTCGGGAACAGATGTAAGGATGCGTTCCTCACGGACGAGCAGACTCGGGTCGCGCAGGCGATCCTCGAGTCCGGCTTCCTGGAAGCGTTCGAGGGTCTGCTCAAGTCTTGGCAAATCTGCCAAGCGGTCCTCGATGTCGTCCAGTTCGGAGCTGGCTTGGAGGATCGCCTGCCGGTTCTTCTTGAGTTCGCGGCGGACCTCGGCTTTGCGCCGACTCAGCGATGCATCCGTCTCAATGAAGCGGTGCAGCAACGACGTGAGCTTGTCCTCGCTGCTCGTCAACTCCGATATCTCGTGCTGGCCGTAGACCTCGATCCTCGGCAGGATGTCGGTTGGCAGAAGCTCAAGCACCCTTCCGTCCTGGTCACGGACGACCGGTGGGTTGGGAACTGTGCGCTCGATCCTGTACTTGAGCTCGGCCGGACGGCAGCAGCGCACCAGGAGTGACAGCTTCGTTCCCGGCCGGATCACTTGTCGTACGATTCCTTGGTGGGTCTTAAGTGCTTCTGGGCCCTTCGGCTCAAGTCCCAGCACATATCTGAGGCTCTCCACCACGGTGGACTTCCCGGTGCCGCGACCGCCGATCATGACATTGAGGTTCTCGTTGAGGTGCACAGCTGCGCCGTCTAGGAACCCTCCGCCCTCCCATGCGAGGGCCACCAATTCGGAATGCTCCTCGGGGGCAGGATCACTGTTGAGGCGGAGTCTTGAGTCTGGGTCGAGAAATGCCTGACGGAGGCCTTCAACAGTGACCTCGTCCGTCATCTTGATCCAGCATGTAGCTGAAGCATGGTCCAGGTCATCAGGCTTGGTCACGTCCTTAGCGTTGAGTGCGGCCACAGCCTGCTTGTCGCTTGCAGGGAAGGCGCGCCGGTAGTCAGGGTTTCGATCCTCCAGAATGGAACGAACATCCTCTGGCAGTTGTGCGAGCGAGCCGGGGATCTGGACCGCAAGCAGGTCCTGGCACTGCCATGCCCTCATCCGGGCCTGGCCGCTCAGCGCCTTGAACAGACCCTTCTTGCCGGTCGAATGTGCTGCCACCGCTATGCCGCCCTGCTCTCGGACCCTGCCGAGGACCGTCACGAAGTCGTCAGCGCATTGACTGGACGAGGGTTGAGTGTCTCGTACTCCAAACTCACCCAGGAATCTCTCCAGCTGCTGGTCTTCCATGTCTGGGGAGTAAACGCACAGGACGTGTATTCCCTCGGTCGACTCCAGCTCGAATCCGGGCAGGATGGTGACGCCGGTGCCCTCAGCCGCGGCCCGGAAGCGTGAGACGTCGCTCACACTGTTGTGATCGGTGATTGCCAGGACTGAGACTCCTACTTCTTGCGCCTTGTCCACCATCGCACGGGTGTAGTCCGCGGCGCGGACATCCTGTTCATCGCCCTGGAAGGTGCCGAGGTAGTGGGACGGGTTCACTTGCAGCGCACAGCGCATGAAGTGCGCACCGGACCCGAGGCTCAAGGCATCGGCGATCACATCGTCGGCGCTCATCGTCCCTTTCCAGCCATTCGGTAGCCTGAGGAATCCTAGCTCTCGTGTGGAGCCGGGCAGCAAGGAGCAGGCACGACGGCCGGCTTTGCCCATGGGGCGTCCAGATACTCGGGGGACTCCACGGATGAGCAGGCTACGTTGACGGTCACCATGCCCACTAGCCCCGCCCGCGGCTCCGCCAAGCCCGCTGCCGACAAAGCCGCTGCTGGCAAGGCCGCCCCCGCCGGCTGTCTGGTGCTTTTGGTGCGCCACGGGCAGACCCCTACGACCGGCGATGTGCTTCCGGGCCGGGCACCCGGGCTGCATCTGGCGCCCGAAGGGGTCGAGCAGGCCCGCAGGGTGGCCGAGCGGGTGGCCGGCCTGGGACGGGTCAAGGCCGTGTACGCCTCGCCGATGGAGCGTGCCGTCGAGACCGCCGTCCCCATCGCCCGCGCCTGCGGTCTGAGGGTCCGCAAGAACCCCGGCCTGATCGAGTGCGACTTCGGCCGGTGGACGGGACGCAGGCTCAAGACGCTGAGCCGCCGCAAGGAGTGGACCACGGTGCAGCGCCACCCGAGCGGGTTCCGCTTCCCGGGCGGGGAGTCGTTCGCCGAGATGCAGGCCCGAGCCCTCGAAGCGGTGTCGGCCATAACGGCCCGGCACCCGGGACAGACAGTGGTGGCGGTGTCCCACGCCGACGTGATCAAGGCCGTGGCCGCGGCCGCGGCCGGAACCCCGCTGGACATGTTCCAGCGGATCGTCATCTCGCCCTGCTCGGTCACCGCCATCGCGTACCACCCGGCCGGTCCGGTCCTTCTCAGCGTGAACAACACCGGCGACGACCTCCATGGGAGCGTGAGCCAGTGAGAGGTTCTCGCGGCGCCAGGCTGTGTCTCCCGCTCTTGTTCGCTTCGCTCACGGGCCGCTCGGGCCACGGCCTCGCCCTGATGGACCGGACTCACTCGCCCACCCGCTCGGCCTCTGCCACGCTGACGCCCTCATGAGCGAGTCGTTCCACTTCGAGACAGTTGAGCTGCTCACCGTGGGAACGCTCGGACCCAAGGGCCAGAGGGTCTTCTACCTGCAGTGCCTCGCCGAAGGCGAGCTCGTGTCCCTCAAGTTGGAGAAGCAGCAGGCCGCCGCGCTGGCCGAGTATCTGGACCGGATCCTGGGCCAGCTGCCCGAGGCCGGCGAGGGAGAGTCCCCCGCCGACCTCGACATGCGCGAGCCGGTGGTGGAAGCCTGGACCATCGGGTCTCTGGGGATCGCCTACGACGAGCGCGCCGACCGGGTGATCCTCGTGGCCGAGGAGCTGATCGAGGATGAGGACGCGGCCGGCGCCTCGGCACGCTTCACGCTCTCGCGTGCCCAGGTCAGCGCGCTGGTGACCCGGGCCCGGGCGGTGGTGGCCTCCGGGCGTCCCCCGTGCCCCTATTGCCTGCGCCCGCTGGAACCGTCGAACGGGGACTGGTGTCCGTGCCACAACTGACAGCTGCTCCATTCGGTTCGCCTGGACGATGACCGCCGGGACCGGCACGTCCGACGCCGGAGGCCAGTCGCCCATCAAGGACCGGCCGCCGATCGCGACCGATCGGGCCCTGAGGTTGCTGGCCGAGGGCGACGTGGAGCTCAGGGGACGGATGCCCTACAGCTCCAACGTGACCTTCCTGGTGGACGTGGCCCAAGACGGGCTGGACGCCCAGGCCATCTACAAGCCAGTGCGGGGCGAGCGGCCGCTCTGGGACTTCCCGTCCGGCCTCGCCCGCCGCGAGGAGGGCGCCTTCCTGGTGGACAAGGCACTGGGATGGGGCCTGGTGCCGCCCACCGTGGTGCGCGACGACCTGCCCTTCGATGAGGGCTCCCTGCAGCTGTTCATGCCCTCGAACTTCGAGGAGCACTACTTCACACTGGTGTCGGAGGATCGGTTCAGCCAGGAGCTGCGGCGGGTCTGCGCGCTCGACATCGTCATCAACAACACCGACCGCAAGTCGGGGCACTGCCTGCTGGGAACCGACGGCACGATCTGGGCCATCGACAACGGCCTGTCGTTCCATTGCCAGTTCAAGCTGCGCACCGTGATCTGGGACTTCGCCGGCGAAGGGCTGCCCGACGACGTGCGCCGCGACCTGCGAGGCCTGCTGGAGGCCGGCCTGCCCGAGCCTCTGGCCGCCGCGCTCACCCAGCAAGAAGTGGACGCGACCCTGGACCGGACCGAGAGCCTGCTGGCCGCGGGCCGGTTCCCGTCCGACGGCCACGGCCATCGCTGGCCCTGGCCCCTGGTCTAGTTCGAGCCCCAGCAATCGACCCGACGACGGCAGGCGATCAACTGGTGAAGCCCTGTGGACAGGCCGCGTCCCATGACTCAGCCTCTCGGTGTCTCCGCCCGGCCACCGGACACGGCCTCCGGCCATTGCCCTCATCGGCTCCAGGATCCCGGTGGCTAGCCCAGGCGGTTCAGCTCCTCGATCTGCTGTTGCAGTCGTGCCATCAGGTCCACCCCCATCTGGCGGCAGAGGTCGATGAGATCTATCGGCACCCAATTCTCGGTGAGGAACTCCCCATCGCGTCTCCACCAGTCGAAGTCCCGGATGGTCAGCAGCCTGTTCGTGGCCGGGATACCGGCGTAGTCCCCGTTGTGCCGCGAGAAGACCACGTCCCAGATGCCGCCGCAAGAGTAGGTGCCCTCGCCGACGAACCCCATGACCCGGCCATGGTCGGGGTTGTGGCTCAATCCCCGGTCACCGAAGCCGTGGAGCCAGGGCCGCTGATGAAAGTCCTCGAACTCCTCCAGGGTTCGACACATCCCGATCCCGGAGTAGCCGTACCACTTCATGTCGCGGGCCCAGTAGCGCCACTGCTGCATGGGCGTCATGTCGCCGCCGTCCCGGGAGCGGACGTAGCGCTCGAGCCCGCGCCCCATGGCGTCGACGAGTTGAACAGTCTTGCGCCCCTCACGGGGGTCCTGCTCGGTGAGCATCACGCCGTCACCCGCGGCGGGGGCCGGGATCTTGCCGCCCTCGGCGCCGGGGGCGGGCGGGAGCACCTGGTAGCCGGCCTGGCGTATCACTGCGAGAACGTCGAACATGACGTAGCTCTCGGCGATCCTGCCTTCGCGCATCACGTAGAACTGACCGAAGAAGATGTTCGTCTTGCGGCCCGTGGCGGGAATACCGAGCCAGTCCTCGACGAACGTCCCCGTCAGGTACCCGCAACCCGAGACCCATTCCGCGCCGATCTCGCTGCCGAAGTCCGATTCGCCGTCGTCGATCCCGCCCAGAAACACGTACGGTTCCCGTCTCAGGTCCGGGAATGCGCGCAGTAGCGGCTCCCAGAACCCGGTGATGAGCGCGTCCGCTCCCTTTAGCCGATCGATCGGAGCGGACCCGTTCCAGTCGACTTCGGGGTGGACCGCGGCCCTGACAATGTCGGCCACGGTGCCGGCGTCGGCATGGTCGAGCCGCTGCCAGTAGTCCCACACGGCTGCCTTGTTCTTCTGGTTCAACGATTTGGACATGGATCTCCTTGTCGCGACTTCACCACAGCCGGCTCGACGCGAGCGCGGCTCCTTCGGCCAGCGATGCCAGCTTGGCGTAGGCGATCTCAGGGTCGATGCCGGCGTAACCGGCGAACGTCGAGAACCCGCAGTCGGTGCCGGCCAGCACCCGCTCGCGCCCGACGATCGCCGCGAAACGCTCGATGCGCTGCGCGATCAGTTCGGGGTGCTCGACGAAATGGGTCGTCGTGTCTATGACGCCGGGCACCAGGACCTTGTCCTCGCTGATGGCGGTCTCGGCGAATACCGTCCACTCGTGGGCGTGGCGGGGGTTGGCCGACTCGAAGAGCAGCGCTTGCGGCTTGGCCCGCAGCGCTATGGGCAGCACCTGGGTCATCGGCGCGTCATGCGTGTGCGGGCCCTCGTAGTTGCCCCAGCAGACATGCAGCCTCATGCGGTCGGCGGCGATGTTGCGGACCGCGTGGTTGAGCACATCAACATGGAGGTTCGCGAGTCGCTCGTACCCGGAGTCAGGCTCGCCCTTGAACATCATGTGGCGTCCGAGGCCGAGGTCCGGCGAGTCGAGTTGGAGTACGAAGCCGGCGTCGACGATGGCCTCGTACTCCGGGCGCATGGCCTCGGCCAGAGCCTCGAGGTACGCCTGGTGATCGCCGTAGTGGGCGTCGGGCTGGAACAGGGCGATGACTCCCGGCGCTGCGGCATTCATGAACGCCTCAGCAGGCCGGTGCGCCTCGACCGCGGCGGTCAGATTGGCGATGTCGGCCCGGCAGGGGCCCATGTCCTTGACCTCGATGGGGCCCGTGCATCGGGGCCGCTTGTATGTGGGTGTTCCGCCGGTGGCCGCCTGGCGTTCAAGGAAGGTCGGGTAGTCCTCCAGGTCGGCCGGGGTCCGTCGGGGACTGTCGCCTGAGAACCCGGTTATCCGATGCTTGATGTAGGTGGCGTAGCTGAGCTTGCTCATCTCCCCGTCGCTCACGATGTCTACGCCCGCCTCGACTTGACGGTTCACGACGTCGTCAACCGCGCCGGCGATCGTCTGCGCGTGGGCTTCGAGATCGACGCTCTCGCCGTTCTCGATGGCGAACACCCCCCGGGTGACTGCCTCTGATCGAGGCAGGCTGCCTACATGGGTGGTCAGGATGCGGTCTGTGCTGGTCCTCATGAGTCGGCGGTCAACCGGCCCTCGCGGTCAGTGTGCGCGCATAGTTGTCACGAACGGATCGCCAGATGGGAGGCGCGGTCGAAGAAGTGCATCTTCGAGGTCTCGACATTGACTTGGATGCGGTCGCCGGGACGGGCCCTCGAGGCTGCGCTGAAGCGGGCCGTGGAGCGGCTCTGGTCCTCTTCTCCCAGTTCGTCGAGGGCGTCCGGATCGCCGCTGTCGACGGGTGGCGCCTCCACGACGAAATGCATCAGCGTCTCGGCTCCTAGTGCCTCTCGCACGTCTATGGTCGCTTCGAGTCTCCGGTCGGAGGGATGGTCCGGGGCGACCGCCGCGTCCTCCATGTCCTCCGGCCGGATTCCCACTACCACAGGCGTGCCCAGGTAGGCCCGCAGAGCCGGACGCCGGTCGAGCATGGACCCGTCGAGGCCCAGGCTCTGGTTTCCCAGTTGCACACTGAGGTCCCCACCAGCCTCCGTCACGGTGGCTTCGTACAGGTTCATCGACGGCGACCCGATGAACGCTGCCACGAACACGTTGTCAGGTGAGTCGTAGAGGTTCTCGGGCGACGCCACCTGCTGGAGGTGGCCGTCCTTGATGACGGCCACGCGGTCGCCCATCGTCATGGCCTCGACCTGATCATGGGTCACGTAGAAGGTAGTGACGCCGAGCTCGTGCTGGATGCCTGCGATGTCGGCCCGCATCTGCACGCGCAGCTTCGCGTCGAGGTTCGACAGCGGCTCGTCCATCAGGAAGAGCTTCGGCTCGCGCACTATCGCCCGGCCCATGGCCACCCGCTGCCGCTGCCCCCCGGAGAGGTTGGCCGGCTTCTTGTCGAGCTGCTCGGTGAGTTCGAGGATCCGCGCCGAGTCCTCCACCTGCGCCTTGCGTTCGGCCTTGGGGACCTTGCGCAATCGCAGAGGGAAGCCGATGTTCTCGGCCACGGTCATCTGCGGATACAGCGCATAGTTCTGGAACACCATCGCGATGTCGCGGTCCTTGGGGGCGACATCGTTGACCCTCCGGTCGCCGACGTAGAGGTCGCCGCCGCTGATCTGCTCGAGTCCGGCGATCATGCGCAGCGCCGTGGACTTTCCGCAGCCCGACGGCCCTACGAGCACCAAGAACTCTCCGTCGGCGAGCTCAAGGCTCAACTCGCTGACCGCCTGGAACCCGTTGGGGTACACCTTGGTGATCTTGTCAAGCGTCACTGATGCCATTTGGTTTCCTCCCTGATCGATTCTGTGCGAACTTGGTGGCCGAGCATGTCCTCGCCGAGCAGTTGGCGCATGCGGACCAGCACGTCCAGGCCCTGCATTCCCAGCCAGTGCAGCAGGTCGATGAACACCCAGTTCTCGGCCAGACGGTCCCCGTCCCGCCGGTAGACGTCTGCCACCCGCATATCGGCAGGCTCGTTGCTGCCTGTCATTCCCAGGAACCCGCCCGAGGCGACGTTGGTCAGGTTGGCCCAACCGAAGAAGCACGCATAGTCACCTTCGGCGAATCGGGCCACATGCCCGTTGAAGAGCTTGTCCGTCAGGTTGAGCCTGAACGGGTACTGGTGCTGCTGCTCGTAGCGGTCGATCGTGTAGGTGGCACCGACCCCGTCGGGGCCCGACCAGATCATGTCGGAGTGCCACGTCGCTTCCAGCACCGATCGCGGCACACGGTTGTCGCCAGTCTCGTTGGCTACCTGGTTGGCCTGTGCCAGATCCTTCACCAAGCGGTCGACCAGCTGCATGGTCGCCTTCCCCTCGTCGGGGTCCTGGGCGTGGAACAGCAGTCCATCGTGGGTCAGCGGACCCAGGTGCACGCCGGCAGCTCCCGTCTGGGGCGGCAGCGGGTAGTGCCCCGCTTGGCGCATCACGCTGATCACATCGACGAACAGCGCAGTCTCGGCGATCTGCTCCGCGTCGACGCGGTTGAACTCGCAGAACCGGATCAGGCACATCCTGCCGGTCGGGGGGATGCCCAGCCAGGGCCGATCGAAGAGCCCCAACAGGTGTCCCATCTGGCACACCCACACCGCGCCGTCACCCGACGCCACGTCGACTCCTGCCAGGAACACATCGGGTCGACGCTGCAGAGACGTGAAGGACTCCCGCAAGGGTGACCAGAACGCCTCCGCCACCGCGTCGGCGCCGGACTGCTCGCCGAAGGGGTGCACACCCCGCCACTGGTAGTCATAGGCAGTGTGTTTGCGGATGACTGCGGCGATCTCGGTCTCGGACGCGCGGTCGAGATCGCGGCAGTAGCCGAGCACGGCCCGCTTCGCGCCCTGGAGCGTCATCCCTTCACCGCTCCGGCGCCCAGGCCCTTCACCAGGTGCTTCTGGAAGATGATTATGGCGATGACGATGGGCAGGGTTATCGAGACCGAAGCGGCGGCCGCCTCGGTGACGGTAGCCGCACTGTCGCCTCCGGTCAGCGCGGAGATCGCCACCGGGAGCGTGTACTCGGTCACGGCCAGAACCCGCACGAACAGGAACTCGTTGTAGGCCAGGAGCATGGTGAACAGCGAGGTGGCGATTATCCCGGGCCACATGACCGGGACGACAACCATCCGGAACGCCTGCAGCCGGCTCGTTCCGTCCATCATGGCCGCTTCCTCGATCTCTCGTGGCACCTCCATGAAGAAGCTCCTGAGCATCCAGATCGTGAACGGCTGGTTCACCGCCACCAGGGCCAGCACGATCACCAGCCGGGAGTCGAGGATGCCGAGCTCCTTGGCCACCACGAAGTACGGGAGCACGAACGCGGTCCGGGGCAAGGCCCGGAAGCCCAGCGCCACGATGAGGATCACCGCGCCCGACAGCCCCGAGTAGCGCGCCAGGCCGTAGCCGGCCAGCAGTCCGATGGAGATCGAGATGATCACGGTCAGCACTGTCACGAAGATCGAGTTGACGAAGAAGTCGAACTCACGGTTCATGTCGAACATGCTCGGGAACACTGTGAGGGCCAGCCACAGCGACCCGATGACAGCCAGGGTGAACGGCCATGTCGTCTCGAAGTTCCGCCGTGCCCAGAGGATGAGGGCGACCAGCGCCAGCAGCACCGCGAAGAAAAAGGCGACCGCCCACATGTTCTGGTCCTCGTTGGCGAACCAGAACTTGCGGTACGGGTCGGCGGTGATGTCGAAACCCCACAGCGTGGGCTTGCTGCTGATCGTGTCCCGCGTGAACTTGATCGACGTCTGGGCAGCCCAGTAGAACGGGATGGACGACAGGACGGCCATCACCACCAAGGTGCCGTGGATGCCGAAGGTCTTGAGGGGGCTGGTCTGGTTCATCGTTCTGCAATCTGTTCTTTGTACGACTTGCGGAGGAACGGGATGAGCACGACGAAGATGCCGATGACGGTGATCACCGCGATGGCGTTGCCCTTGCCCACGCGTCCGATCTGTGAGCTCAGCGCGACGTCGAAGTTGTACATCTGGAGTGTGTGCGCAGCCTGGCCCGCGCTCTGGCCGAACACGAACGAGCTGTCGAACACTCGGTAGGCGTCCATGATCGTGATCAGCAGGACGAACACGATCAGCGACCTCAGGTGGGGGATGACGACGAACAGTTGCTTCGCCCAGAAGCCGGCACCGTCCATCTGCGCCGCCTCCATCCGCTCCTCGGGCAGTGTCTGCATGCCTGCGAAGAAGGTGATGACAGCGAACGGCGTGATGGCCCAGATGCCGTGGATGACGAGCACCCACTTCACGTTGTCGGTCGTGATGACGAAGGCCTCGTCGGTGACCACATCCCAGAGCCAGGCGATCAGTCCTCCCCGGTCGAACAGGTCACGCACGAGCAGGGTGCCCACCACCGGCGTGACGATGAACGGCAGCAGCAGCGTCGCCATATACAACCCCCTGGCCCGGGTGACGCGGTCCAGGAGGTTGGCGACCGCCAGCCCGAGCACCAGGTGCACCGGCACGACGATCGCCACGTACAGAATCGTCAAGCGGAACGCGGCCCAGAAGTCGGGGTCGGTCAGGACTTCGGTGTAGTTCTCGAACCCGATCCACTCGCGAGTACTGAGATCGCGGAGAAAGATCCGGTTGAACGACAAGAAGACCGTCGTGACCAGCGGAAACACCATGAGCGCGGCCATGATGAACACGCTCAGACCGGTGAACCCGGTGAACGTCTTTCTGTCCATGTCTCCCCCCTTTCTTGTGTCTTCGGTTCAGTCCTGCACGGGACCGGCGCTTGGGGTACGCCGGCCCCGTGCAGAACTGTCTTCTGGCTCTAGAGGAAGCCGGCGGCTGTGGCTTCCTCGATGTAGGCCGCCTCTGCCTCTGCTAGCGCAGCAGCCGGGTCCGCGCCGCTAGCGGTGATCTCGAGGAGCGCATCGCCGAGCACGCCCTGAGCAATCGGCAGGGCCGCGTTCTTGGTCCGGGACCCCACCCCCTCGGCAACGCTGAGCGCGGAAGCCTCGCCGTTGCGGGGCGCGTCGGGGTTGGTGGCACTCAGCCGGGCGACGGCGGCGTGGGCCGCAGCCGCGTTCTGCGACTCGAGGTCCAGCCCGGCCATGATCACCTGAAAGACGAAGTCCGGGTCGACGCTGCCGCCGGCCGGTATCGAGTAGTAGTCGACGAAGGCCGGCCCGTTGCGCAGAGAGTCGGCGCTGGTGCGCAACGCCGGCAGGAACTCGATTATGCCGACCACCAGGGAATTCTCGGGGTCGTCCATCTGGGCGGCCCGTGAAGCCCAGATGCTTGCCATCGGCAGTTCGCCCGCTCGCAGCGCTGCTTCGGCGTCGTCGATGCCGAAGGTGCGGCCCGCGTCACTCATGCAGGAATCTGAGATCTGGACGATCTTGTTCACGGCCTCAAGCCCGACGGGAGTGTTCCAGCCTGGTGTGTTGTCGTCGTTCAGGACCACCCCGCCAAGCGACTTGATGACGTTGCTGAACTCGATCTCCCAGGCCCAGTTGGCGCTGAGGTTCATGTTGAAGGGGTCGTCGAATCCGGCGTCCTTGAGGACTGCACAGGCTGCGATCACGTCGTCGAAGTTGTCCGGCGGAGCGATGCCATGCTCCGCGAGGATCTCCGAGTTGTAGAAGAAGTGCATCGTGTTGCTGAACAGCGGGACGCCGAGGACCTTGCCGTCGACGGTGGAGCCGTCCCAGGCAGCTTGCGAGATGTCGTCGAGGTCGAACTGGTCCCGGTACTTCTCTATGAATGGGCTGAGGTCGAGCAGGTTGTCGCCGTACTGGCCCACGGTCGAGTCGGTGGTATGGACGATCTCGAACTCGGGCGAACCGGTCGCCAGGTCGAGGGCGATCTGGTCCTGCGCGTCGGCGTTGGCCAGCAGTTGCACATTGACCGACAGGTTGCCTTGGCTGCACTCCTCCATCTCCTTGCCGATCTCAGCCGTGACCGGGAACTCCCAGCCCATCAGGTCGATGGTCACGTCGGACGCGGGAGCGGGCACCGGGCACTCGTCCGAGATGAGAGACGCTTCGGCATCCGCCGCGGGCTCGGGCGCGGCCTCAGCCTCGGGCGCGGCCTCCGGCTCGGCGGCGGCCTCAGCCTCGGGCGCGGTTTCTGGCTCGGCGGCGGGCGCAGCGTCGTCGTCATCTCCCCCGCAGGCTGCTCCAACGAGAGTGACCGCGAAGAGGACCGCGAGTGCCCGCCACCACCTGTGCTTGGATGTACTCATCTGTTTCTCCCTCCTGGGTAGGTTTCATTTGCATGCGGCTCCGTGAGGATGTCCGAGGCTCCCCATGTGGGTATTCGGAACCGATCTTGCGAGCAGACGGAGCGGAGCCACGTAGCCGCCTGCGTCCCGGGCCCAACCAGCAGAGCGGGTAGCGACCACGATCTTCGGATCCCATTCGATCAGGGCCCGCTGGTCGCCCCCGCACACCACGAGGGCCGTAGCGTCACTCGAGCCGACATTGGCGAAGTCCCGCCAAGCGCCGGCCGGCACCGAGACCACCGTCTCCGGCGGCGGCCTGGTGGACATGACGGCGCCGTCGCGATTGAAGCTGACCTCCCAGTCGCCCTGGATGAGCAGTAGAACCTGGCTCACGGCGAGTTGATGGAGCCCGACCCTCGACCCGGCAGAGACACGGAGCCACTCGACCGAGAACCCGTGCGGGTTCCAGATGGCTGGACCATGGCGGCGGTCCTCGGTCATGCCGAAGCCGATCACCGGCGCCAGCGCGGATGCGTGTCCGGCAAGCACGCCTGAGAGCAGGCCCCGACGCGACCAATCCAGAGAGTCGGACCCGACTACCCGCGGCTCCAACTCCGAGAGGGAGTAGGAGTCGACGGATTCGAATTCGTCGTCGTCGAGAGGAACGATCGCGCCGTCGACGGATTGACCGTTGGCGGCGTCCAGCAGGGTGTGGTCCGATGCCAGGTAGAGCCCGGTCTCCGCGGCCTGGCGGAGCACGTCGGGGGCCCACAGGATGCCGCCTGTGTCGTCGCCGCCGAGGACGGTGAACAGCCACCCGTCGTCGCCTCCGATGTTCTCGAAGCCTCGGAACACCCAGGTCGGCGCAGAGAACACGGTCCCCGGCCCGATGTCGAACGTCTGCTCGCCCCGCTGGCCGATCATCATCCGCCAGCGGCCGCGCGTGCAGATGAAGACCTCGGCGGTGTAGTGCAGATGCGGGTTGTTGACCGTGCCGTGCGGCATGCTCGCCGCGCCTATGCAGAAGCCGTGAGGTTCCGCCAGATTCACTTCCTGGCCCGAGTTCTGGGACACGCCCGGGCCGATGAGCGAGTAGCTCGCCTTGCCGCTGGATCTTGGCAGCCGCACATCGATGAAGGCCTCCGTATCCGGCACGAACTCGGCGGGCTCTATGACGCGGCGACCCATCTCGGCCGCATCGACGATCCTGATCGCGGTAGTCATGCTGCCCCCAGTGGCCGGCCGCCATCCACCGCGATCACCGCCCCTGTCGTGAAGGGCAGACTGCTGACGGCCGCGCTGACTGCGGCGGCTACATCCTCCGGCGTCGCCAGACGGGCCATCGGGGTGGCAGCCCGCTGGGACTCGAGCACCGTCGCGGGCATGCGATCGGCGTACGCTCCCGGCACCCAGCCCGGGGAGACCGAGACGACCCGCACTCGCGGCGCGAGAGCCCGGGCCAACGACCGGGTCATGCTGTCGAGCGCGGCCTTGGAGGCGCAGTAGGCAACATTGGAGCCTTGGCCCGTCACCGCCGCGATCGATGAGATGTTGACCACCACAGAGCCGTCGGCCTTCTCGAGGAGGCCGCGCAGAGCCCTGATCGCCGCGAAGGGACCGCGCCAGTTCGTGGCGAAGATGTGATCTATCAGATCGTCATCGAGGGCGTCGAGATCGCTGTGGGGCACGGGCCGGGTCACGCCGGCGCAGTTGACGAGCACGTCGAGGCAGCCCGGACTGGCGGAGATGGACTCGGCGAGCCCGTCGAGCGTGTCGGACTCCAGGACCGAGATCCTCATGGCCCGATGCCCGTCGCCCGGAAGCGCGGCCGCGAGGCTCTCAGCTCGATCGGCGGCCGAGTGGTACCCCGCGATGACGGCATAGCCGTCGGACGCCAGGCGCCGGGCGATTGCAGAGCCGATGCCGCCGCTGGCTCCGGTGACGACCGCCGTTCTCACGATCGCGCTCCGCTGAGAGCCGGCGCCGGTCGGGCCCGTGGCCCGCTGCCGAAGCGGCGGACCCGGATGTCGGCCTGTGCCTTGTGGCCGGCGAAGTTCTCGATGGCGCAGAGCCGACTGCAGTACTCTCCGATGAGCGCGCTCGACGCCGGGTCGGTGATCCGCTGGTATGTGACCGTCTTGAGAAACTTCCCCACCCACAGGCCGCCCGTGTAGCGGGCCGCGGCCTGCGTCGGGAGGGTGTGGTTGGTACCGATCACCTTGTCGCCGTACGACACGTTGGTCATCGGCCCCAGGAAGAGCGCCCCGTAGTTCGTCAGGTTCTCGAGGAAGAAATCGTCATCGCCGGTCATCACCTGCACATGCTCGAAGGCCAGCTCGTCGGCGAGTGCCAGCATCTCGGCCTTGTCCTCGCAGACGATGATCCGGCCGTAGTCCGCCCAGGCCACCGACGCGACATCGGCAGTCGCCAGAGTCTCGAGCTGCCGTTCCACCTCCGCGAGGGTGTCCGCACCGAGTTGACGGGACGTGGTGAGCAGGACCGCGGGCGAGGTGGGCCCGTGCTCGGCCTGGCCCAGCAGGTCGGTGGCGCAGATCTCGCCGTCGACGGTGTCGTCCGCCAGCAGGAGCGTCTCGGTGGGTCCGGCAAGCAGATCGATCCCCACCCGCCCGTACAGCTGGCGCTTGGCCTCGGCCACGAACGCGTTGCCCGGCCCGACCAGCACGTCCACCCGATCGACGAACTCGGTCCCGAGCGCCAGCGAGGCAACCGCCTGCACCCCTCCCAGGAGGTAGATCTCGTCCGCGCCCGCCAGGTGCATCGCCGTTACCGTCTCGGCCGGGACCATGCCGCTGATCGGCGGGGTGCACGCGGCCACTCGCGGCACACCGGCAACCTTGGCCGTCAGCACGCTCATGTGCGCCGACGCCACCATCGGGTAGCGGCCCCCCGGGACGTAGGCCCCCACCGAGGACACGGGAATGTGCTTGTGGCCCAGGGTCACCCCCGGCAGCGTCTCCATGTCGACCTCGCCCATCGAATCGAGTTGCGCCTGCGCGAAGCTGCGGATCTGGGACTGAGCGAAGCGGATATCCTCCACGGTGCCGGGATCGACACCCGCCATGATCTCGTCGACTTGGGATTCACTCAACTGGAACCGATCCGGCGCCCAGTCGTCGAACGTCTTGGACATTTCTCGCACGGCTTGCTCGCCGCGCTCGGCCACGTCCGAGATCAGGGCGCCCACCCGCTCAGCCAGCGCGGGATCGGCTCCATGTGCGCCCTTGGAGGCAGCTTCCTTGAGAATCTCAGCCATCGGATCTCCGCGTCGTCCTGCCGGCGCGAACCGAGCCCGGCACGACCACGGACACCGCGAGCGTCTGGGTGTCCTCCCGGAACAGGAGCTCGATCACTTCATCCACGAGGACGTCGATCGGCTGTACGAGGGTGGTGAGGTCGTAGCCCGCCCAGGCCGACTGCGGAAGGCCGTCGAATCCGGTCAGGAGAAGATCCCCCGGAACGTCGATGCCGGCGGTGCGCAGACCGTCGATCACTCCAAACGCCACCTCGTCGCTGCCCACCATCAACGCTTCGGGTAGCTCGTCCATGTAGGCCAGATGGGCCGAGATCTTGTACCCCGCGTCGTAAGTGAAGGCGCCGGACTCGAGGTAGGGGCAGGCGATCCCGTGGCCGCCGAGGGCTCTCGCGGCTCCGCGGTAGCGGATCTGGTCCGTGGAGGCCGATGCGACGCCTCCCACATACAGGACCGTCGAGACGCCGAGCCCAGCCAGGTGTTCAGCGAGATCGCTCATGCCTGCCTCGTTGTCGACGGAGACCTGGGGCAGGACACCCGTCGCAGCGGGCTGGTTGAAGGCGACGACCGGCGGGCCCGGCCTGAGCATGCGGATCAGCTGTTGCTGGCTGATGGTCGACGACGCCAGCACTATGCCGTCCACGCGGTACTGCTCGACCGCGGTCAGAGCGGAGTCGACGTCAGCGGCCTCCGCGAAGCTGAACAGCAGCATCTGCCGGCCTTGATCGGCGAGCCGGCGCGAGAACGACGTGAGCATGCTCTGCCAGTACTCGCCCTGGGCGGGCACGACCGCGGCGACGATGTCCGTCTTCTGCGATTTGAGGCTCCTCGCGATGGCGTTCGGGACATAGCCCAGGCGCGTGGCAGCAGCCTTGACCCGCTCGCGAGTCTGGGGGGCTGCGAGATGGGGCGAGGAGAAGACGCGAGCGACCGTCGCCTGGGATACGCCCGCCTCCGACGCGACGTCCTTGGACGTCACACGCCGACGGGAGCTACGCCCGACCCCATCCTCGGAAGCGTTCATTGGCCTGCCATTCTTCTGCGCACCCCCCGCGCAGCCCCTCCTGCCACTGCTTACACAGTAATGAATACGTATTCATCTGTCAACCGAGACTTCTCACCGGACCAGTGCCATGCTCCAATCAATCGTTCTGAAGCAGGATCTGCTTCCAGACGGCAGTCTCGTCGAACAGAATGTATTCCCGCCGCAAGCCCCGGGGGCCGAACTCGGCGTGGCTGATGCCCATCACATGAATCGACGCCCCCGTCGGATCACCGAAGACTCCCGCTCCGTTGTGGCTCCCAGCTAGAGACCAGCGAAGGGCTGCCCTTGGCGCCATGTGATCGTCGGAGCGGCCGATCACATGGTGAACCGTCAACCGCGCCCCGATGAAGGCGCTGCGGATGCCCGACCAGAACCGCTCGGCATCCTGCCAGCCACGGCCGGTCCGCGCCCCCGGACACTCGAGGCGCACCGACTGGTCGTAGACCTTCTCGATGTCGCAGGCCCGGCCCGTCACTAGAGAACTCAGGTTCTCGCAGTAGCGCAGACCGGCGGGGTCATCGTTGCCTGCCGAGGAGTAGGCCGGCGGTGGCAAATCCTGCGACAGCAACGGTCGGCGGGCCTCCTGCGGGCCGCCTTCAGCAGCAATCTGCGCCGTCGCGAAGTCCCTGGGGTGCGAGCCCAACTGACGAACGATCGCACTGACGTCCCTGATCAGCCATTCGTCGTAGACCCGGCCGGCCGCGACCGCGCAGTCTGCGATGGCTCGATACCGCAACTCTGTCCCCGTTGGTGACCCGAACATTCCTTCGCCCATGTGGGTGGCCGTCGAGAAGATCCGGTGCGACGAGTAGAAACCGCCGACATCGTCGCCGCACCAGATCACGTCTTCGCCCAACAGCTTCCGGTCGGGGAACTCGACCAGTGTGGCCCGCGTCGCGTCGAGGACGGCCTCATTGCCGATCATGAAGCCGTCCGGCGACCGGACCGGCGTGTCGGGTGCGTAGTAGTCCCGGATCCTCTCGGCTCCGCCGTTCTCCCAGATCTCGTTCGTGATCCCCAGGATGAAGGAGGGCAGGTCGACGAACCGCGCTGCGAACCCTCTCACAAGGCCGCTCCTTTCCCCGGCATGGCGTGCGGACCATGATATGAATACGTAGACATGTATGCCATCAATCCCGGAACCGAGGCTAGGACTTGACCGACGACATAATTGCTGCGACGACAACTTCCGCCGCCTTGGGCGAGTGCCCGGTGTGGAGCGCCGCAGAATCGGTCCTGTACTGGGTTGACGTCGACGGGAGAGCGGTCCACCGTTTCGATCCCGACGCCGCTGCCGGCGAGACATGGACCGTGCCCGGGCACCCTGGCTCGCTCGCACTGACCAGCGAGCCCGGGGTCCTGGTGGTTGCCATGGAGCACGAGCTGATCCATCTCGACTGGGCCACGGGCGCATCGACCCCATGGCTCGCGCTCGAGGAGCCCGGAACCGGCAACCGGCTCAACGACGGACGCTGCGATGCTGCCGGCCGATTCGTCGTCGGATCGATGTTCGCCGACACCACCGCGGGCCGGCGAACGGGGATGCTGCACCAAGTCGAGGAGTCCGGTGCGTCGACGCAACTCAAGGCGGAGATCGGCGTCACCAACGGACTCGCCTTCGACCCGACCCGCCAGCGGATGTACTTCGCCGACACGCCGACGGACACGGTCATGGTGTTCGACTACGACCCCGACACGGGGCACGCCACTAACGAGCGGCTGTTCTTCGATTACAGCGAAGTGCCGGGCAAGCCCGACGGAGCCTGCATCGACGCGGACGGCTGCTACTGGTCGGCGTCGGTCTATGGCTGGGCCGTGATCCGGATCACCCCGGACGGGACTCTTGATCGCCGGATCGATCTGCCGATGCAGAAGCCGTCAATGCCGTGCTTCGGCGGCGATGACCTGCGCACGCTCTACGTCACGACGATCAGTTCCGGCGGGACCGCTCCATCCGCGCCGGGAAGGGACGGTTTCGTGCCGGGCACCCTGCTCGCGATCGACCCCGGCGTCTCCGGCGTCGCCGAGCCGGCCTTCGGTCGGGCAGCCGCGGTCTAGGCCGTATTCTGCCGGCACCAGCCCGTGCCGGCAGCCACACATTGATCGGTCCCATCTCGATTCGTAGACATGGACTCTCAGCGTCACCACATCGCGATGGCGCGCATGCGGAAGGTGAGCGCCTCCCGGCTGCGGACCTGAAACCGGCGAGGATGTACTGGCCGGTCTAGCGGCCTTCCAGGGCTTCGGTGAGCTTGGGGACCACCTTGTGCACGTCGCCGACGATGCCGAGGTCGGCCACCGCGAAGATGGGCGCCTCGGAGTCCTTGTTGATGGCGATGATGTTCTTCGATCCCTTCATGCCCACGAGGTGCTGGGTGGCGCCCGAGATACCGCAGGCGATGTAGACGGTGGGCTTGACCACCTTGCCGGTCTGGCCGACCTGGTAGCTGTAGGGGACCCAGCCCGCGTCGACGATGGCCCGGCTGGCTCCCGGCGCGGCGCCGAGCTGCTTGGCCAGACCCTCGATCATCGAGTAGGCCTCCGCCGAGCCGAGCCCCCGCCCGCCGGAGACCACGATGGCGGCCTCGTCGAGTTTGGGGCCCTCGGACTCCTCGGTGAAGCGGTCCAGCACCACCGCGGCTCCGGCTGCGCCCAGCTCGGGCACCGGCAGATCCACCACCTCCGCCGGTGGTCCGCCCACCGCCGAGGGCTCGAACGACTTCGGGCGTACCAGCCAGATGTCGGGTCCGCCGTCGGTGAACCGTGAGGTCACGTTGATCGTTCCGCCGAACACCGGCTCCACCCCAACCAGCCTGTCGCCGTCGAGGCGCAGGTCGACCACGTTCGACAGCACGCTGGCATCGAGCTTCACCGACAGCCGGGCGGCCACGTCGCGGCCGTCGTAGGTGGTACCCAGCAGGAAGGCGTCGGGGGCAGCCAGGGCGCCGGAGGAGATGGCATCCGCCACCGCCGAGGCGACCGATACGCCCTGCATGCGCCCGCCCAAGTCGCCGGTGGAGTACACCGCGGTCGCGCCGTGGTCGCCGATCTCGGCCGCGCAGACCGCGCCGTCGGTGCCGCAGAACACCTCGACGGTGTCGGCCACCTCACGGGCCTTGGCCAGCATCTCGAGCGTGATGGTGGCCACACCGTCGGCGCCACCCTCGCAATACACCCAGATCTTGTCCAGTGCCATCGCCCAGCCCTCCTATTTCCCGCTCTTGTTCGCTACGCTCACGGGCCGCTCGGGCCACGGCCTCGCAAGCTCGGCCTCAGATGACCTTGAGCTCGTCGAGGAAGGCGATGATGCGCTCGTGGGCGTCGCCCTCGTCCTCGACGACCTCGCCCGCGGCCCGCTCGGGAGCCTCGGCGATGTCGGTGATCTCCTGGCCCGCTCCGGCCCAGCCCACCTGTCCGGCCGCGACTCCGAGATCAGAGACCTTCAGATTGTCCACCGGCTTGTTCTTGGCCTGCATGATGCCCCGGAACGACGGGTACCGGGGCTCGACCACGCCGGCGGTGACCGACACCACCGCGGGCAGCGGGCACTCGACCCGATCGGCGCCGGCCTCGGTCTGGCGGCGGACCGTGGCGGTGCCGCCGTCGATGGAGATCTCCTTGGCGAACGTCACCGACGGCAGGCCCAGCAGTTCGGCGACCTGGGCCGGCACGACGCCGGTGTAGCCGTCGCTGGACTCGGTGGCGGCCAGCACCAGATCGGGCTCGGACCGGGCGATGGCCGCAGCCAGCACCCGGGCGGTGCCCAGGGCGTCGGAGCCGGCCAGCACCTCGTCGCTGACCAGGGTGGCCGAGTCGGCGCCCATGGCCAGTGCGGTGCGCAGGCCGCTGACCTCGTCGTTGGGCACCATCGACACCAGGTGCACGGAGCCCTCACCGGCGGCGTCCACCAGCTGCAGGGCCATCTCCACCCCGTAGGAGTCGGACTCGTCGAGGATGAGCTTCACATCGCGTCGCAGCGTCTTGGTGTCGGGGTCCAGTGCGCCGGGATCGGCGGGATCGGGGATCTGCTTCACGCAGACGACAACCTTCATGGGCGCCAATTGTGCCAGCGCTCGGCCAGAAACGAACCCCGGCTGAGCCACAAAGTTGCTATTGGCTCGGCCTCAGGGCAGGACCAGGCGCAGAGCCTCGGGTACCCAGCGGATCCTGAGCCGGGGGGCGGCGCCTAGGTGGTCGCCGTCAACCTGGTACTCGACCGGCGGATCGGCGGTCACCGTCATGTCCCGCAGTCCTTCGTGGACTGCCGTCTGCGGCATGCCCCTCACGTCGCCGTCGCCCAGAGCCCGAAGAGCCACCGGGACCATCCGGTGCATCGCCAGGCTGGGGAAGGTCACCGCCGCCAGCGGCTGGTCCAGCCTGATGCCAGGTGTGAGGTCGAAGCTGCGACTCCCCAGGTACGTGTAGGGATTGGCGTTGAGCACAATCGTGAAGAGGCTCTTGGCCAATGCCTCGCCGCCGGCGTCCAGGACTCGCATCGGCGGCCGCCGCCGGTGGGCCCGACGCAGCCAGGTGGTGATGGTGGCGTAGATGAAGAGGGGATGCCCCGCCCAGCGCTTCCACGGCCCGCGGCTCTCCACCTGCTCCACGACGGCCGCGTCGAAGCCGATCCCGCAGTGGAACAGGAAGTACCGCCCGTCGACGGCCCCCAACCCGATCCTGGTGATCGCGCCGCGGTCCAGAGCGTCGAGGAGCTGGCCCGCCGCCTCAATCGGGTCGTCCGGCAGGCCGATGATGCGGGCGAACACGTTGGTGCTTCCCCCCGGCAGGGCAGCCAGGGCGGTGTCCGTGCCGGCCAAGCCGTTGGCGGCCTCATTGAGCGTGCCGTCGCCGCCGAGCACTACCACGACATCGGTTCCCTCCGAGGCAGCCGAACGGGCCAGCCGGGTGGCGTGGCCCCGCCGGGCAGTCTCGGCCAACGCCACATCGTGATCGGCGGACAGCGCCTTCTGGATCACCACTCGACGCCGCCCGGTCACTGACGACGCGGCCGAGTTCACCAGCAGCAGGACCCGCACACGCCCAGTCTGTCCGCTCGTCTAGCCGGCGTCGATGACGGCTCGGGCGACGTCGGGCACGTCGGTGATGAGCCCATCGACGCCCATGGCGACCAACTCCGCCATGCGCTCGGCATGATTGATGGTCCACACGTTCACAGCCAGGCCGGCGTCGTGGGCCCGGCGCACGAAACCCGCGTCGCACATGGCGTCGAAGGGGTGCACCGCGGCCATGTTGTGGGCCCTGGCCCGGGCCACCGCCTGGGCGGGCTGGACGATCCCGCACACCAGAGCGGTGGGGATCGTCGGATCGACGGCCCGCACGGCGTCCGCCGCGTCCACATTGAACGACGACACCACCGCTCGCTCCGGACCCAGGTAGGCGGCGATGAGGCCGGCGACCGCGTCGGCGACGAGGTTCTCGCTGTCATAGTCGGGATCGTCGGGCAGGTTCTTGATCTCGAGGTGCACACCCATGCCCTCGCAGGCCTCGAGGGCCTCGGCCAGGCTGGGCACGTAGCCGGGCAGCTCGCCGGCGTGCACCGTGGCGATGCGCCGGCCGTCGGCGAGGTGGGCGTCGTGATGGACCACCGCTACACCGTCGGAGGTGCGCCGCACGTCGAGCTCCACCCAGTCGGCGCCGAGTTCGCGGGCCAGCCGGAATGCTTCCACGGTGTTCTCGGGCGCGGCCTGGCTCGCCCCCCGATGCGCGATCACCGCTGCCACGAAGGCCAGTCTCGCAGACATCTGCGAACAGCGCGCGAGTCGGACGCCGGGCCCGGTCTGCACCTACGATCTCTTTGCTACGACAACCATCTTCTGACGAGGTCGCCCCATGCAGCTGTCAGCCGCCTCAGGATCGGCAAGCGTTCCCCTCCTGTCGGAGACGATCCCGCAGAACCTGGCCCGCACCGTCGCCGCCCACGGGGAGCGCGATGCGCTGGTGGCCGTCGAGCAGGGCCTGCGCTTCACCTACACCGAGTTCGCGGCTGAGGTCGACCGCCTGGCCCGGGGCCTGATGGCCATCGGGGTGTCCAAGGGCGACCGCGTCGGCATCTGGAGTCCCAACTATGCCGAATGGGTGCTGGTCCAGTACGCCACCGCCCGGATCGGGGCGATCCTGGTGACGATCAACCCGGCCTACCGGTCCTCTGAGCTGGAGTACGTGCTCAACCAGTCACAGATCTCGGTGCTGGTGGCGGTGGAGTCCTTCCTGACCAGCGACTACCGGTCGATGATCGCCGGGGTGTGGGACCGGGTGCCGGCCGAGCGGGCGATCTACCTCCACACTCCCGACTGGGCCGAGCTGCTGGAGGCCGCCGGCGCCGTGGCGGTCGAGCAGTTGGAGCAGCGCGGCGCGCAGCTCCAGCCCGACGACCCCATCAACATCCAGTACACCAGCGGCACGACCGGCTTTCCCAAGGGCGCGACGCTGAGCCATCGCAACATCTTGAACAACGGACTGTTCATCGGGGAGGCCTGCAAGTACACCGAACTGGACCGGGTGTGCATCCCGGTGCCGTTCTACCACTGCTTCGGGATGGTGCTGGGCAACCTGGCCTGCACCACCCACGGCTCGGCGATGGTGATCCCCGCCGCCGGATTCGACCCGGCGGCCACGCTCGGGGCCGTGTCCTCGGAGCGCTGCACCAGCCTGTACGGGGTTCCGACGATGTTCATCGCGGAGCTGGGCGACCCGAACCTGGACAGCTATGACCTGTCGTCGCTGCGGACCGGGATCATGGCCGGCTCGCCGTGCCCGATCGAGGTGATGCGCCAGGTGGTGGGCCAGATGAACATGAGCGAGGTGACGATCGCCTACGGCATGACCGAGACGTCCCCGGTGTCCACCCAGACCTCAGCCGACGACCCCCTGGAGAAGCGGGTGACCACCGTGGGGCGGGTCCATCCCCATGTGGAGATCCGGATCGTCGACCCCGAGACCGGCCGGACCGTGCCCCGCGGCACCAGCGGGGAGTTCCTGACCCGGGGCTACTCGGTGATGCTGGGCTACTGGAACGACCCGGATCGCACGGCCGAGGCCATCGACGCCGACGGCTGGATGCACACCGGGGATCTGGCGGTGATGGACGACGAGGGCTACGTGAACATCGTCGGGCGCATCAAGGACATGATCATCCGCGGCGGCGAGAACGTGTACCCCCGCGAGATCGAGGAGTTCCTCTACACCCATCCCGATGTCGTGGAGGTCCAGGTCATCGGGGTGCCCGACGCTCGCTACGGCGAGCAGGTGATGGCCTGGGTCCAGCCCCGGGACGGCGCCGACACCACCGAGGGCGACATCAAGGACTTCTGCCGGGGCGCAATCGCCCACTACAAGGTCCCCTACTACGTCAAGTTCACCGACACGTTCCCGATGACCATCACCGGCAAGATCCAGAAGTTCAAGATGCGCGAGCAGTCAATCTCCGAGCTCGGTCTCGCCGAGGCCGCCGCGGCGCACAGCGCCTAGGAGGCGTCCAGCCGACTAGGAGCCGGTCGATCGCGACGAGGTGCTCGAGGACGAACTCAATAGCTAGCCGATCGGGGCGGTGGCGGGGCGGCGAGGGACCGAGATGTCGATCACCGTGCCGCGGGGTGGCTGGTCCGATGAGGCCTTGATGGTGATCGAGCCACCGAGGTCGTGCACCACGAAGCTGCGCACGATCGTGAGGCCGAGCCCGGCGTCACGATCCAGCGAGAAGCGGTCGGGGACCCCCGGACCGTCGTCCTTCACACGCATGGTCAGCGTCGTGGCGGTGCCGGCGAAGCGCACTTCGACCAGCTTGGCCGGACCGGCCGGCGGTCCGGCGTGCTGGAAGGCGTTCTGCACCAGCTCCACCAGCACCACCGCCAGCGGCATCGCCGTCTCGCCGTCGATCTCGCCGACGGTGCCGTCCACCCGTATCTCCAGCGGCCGCCCAGCCGGGGCCAGCCCATCCTCGACCAGGCGCAACAGCGGGCCCACGATCTCGTCGAAGTCGAGGTCCGAGGTGGTGTCGAGGGACAGGTGCTCATGCACCATGGCGATGGACGAGATGCGCCGCACCGAGCTCTCCACCGCGAGCTTGGCCTCCGGGCTGGCCAGGCGGCGGGCCTGGAGTTGGAGGAGCGAGCTGACCGTCTGGAGGTTGTTCTTGACCCGGTGGTGGATCTCGCGGATGGTGGCGTCCTTCGACAGCAGCAGCTGGTCGTGGTGGCGCAGCTCCGACACGTCCCGCAGCAGCGCGACCGCTCCGCTGACGCGGTCACTGGCCACCAGCGGGTAGGCCCGCATCACCACCACGAACCCCTGCCCGGCGGTGAACTCGGCCACCGTGGAGCGCCGCCTCCAGAACGAGCGCCGGATGACGGTGTCGTCGAGCCCGAGGTCCCCCAGGCGGCATCCCGGCACCGGACGCATCACGCCCAGACGGTGCAGGGCGCTGCGAGCATTGGGCGAGGCGTAGCTGATGCGGCCCTCGCGGTCGAGCACCATCACGCCGTCACCGACGCGCGGCTCGCGGAACTCGCCCACCCTCTCGACCCAGTCGTAGGGGAAGGCGCCGTCCGCGATCATCTGGGCGAAGCGGGCGTACAGGCCGCGGTAGATGGTCTCCAGCGGGTTCTCGTGACGGATCGGGGCCGGCGCGGCCTCGCGGGCCAGCACCGCCACCGGCACGTCCCCGCAGCGCACCGGCACGTAGTCCACCACCCGGCGCCGGTCGCGCAGCGGCAGGCTGCCCTCCTCCACAACCGTGTCGTCGCCGATGACCGAATGGGCGCCGACCTCGGCTATCTCCGCCTCGCCCGCCTCGCCGGTGTCGATCGCGGCACGCAGCCACGCCGATGCCGGACCCTGCACGAGGGCGCCGACAGGGTCGACGAGATGGACCGTGGGACCGGTGTTGGCTCGGGCGTGGGCCAGCACCACGAAGTCGCTATCGGTGCTGGTGGCGGTCCCACCCGGCTCTGCATCCTCACCGGGGGCGACCGGCCCCGGATCGAATCCGCCGGTGCAGGGCGCGTACAGCAGCAGGTCACCGAAGGAGAGGTCGGCCAGCGGCGCCCACGAGGCGACGAGCCGGTGCAGGTGGTCGATGGAGCGCTCGTCGAGCGCGGTTCCGGCCCGGGCCAACTCCGCGAGACCGACCACCGGCGCCGCTCCCTGTCCTCCTATCCGGCTCGGCCTGGGTCAGCCGAAACCGATGGGGTTGGAGCCGGGCGGGCCCATCTCCACGTGGGTGAGGCGCGAGGACGCCACCGCGATCTCCCGACCCTTGTCGTCGGTCAGCCAGAGCACCGCAACCTCACCTCTGAGAGCGGCCTCCACCGACGTCTTGACGTCGGCGCGGTCGGTGCCGTCGGGCAGGGTCACCGCGATCGGCTGCGGGTTGTCGACGATTCCGATACGAAGCTCCACGGTCATCTCCTTGACTGCTCGGTCCCTGGCTGTGTCTTCGACGGCTGGCGATCCTGTTGGCGCTCAGACGATCTTCAACTCGGGATGGGTCCTCTTGGTGGGCCCATGGGCTTCGATCCAGTCCGCCATCGCCGCGAACACCCTCGAAGCCTCGGAGTCGGGGGCCACCGCCATTATGGGCCGACCCTGGTCGCTGCCCTCGCGCAGCGGGATCGTCATCGGCACCTGGCCTATCAGTTCGACGTCGAGCCGGCGGGCCAGTTCCATCCCCCCGCCCGCGCCGAAGAGCCGGTAGCGCTTGCCGTCGTCGCCGGTGAACCACGACATGTTCTCGATCACGCCCCGCACACCGATGTTCACCTTGGTGAACATGAACGCCGAGCGCTGGGCCACCCTCTGGGCCGCAGGGTTGGGGGTGGTGACCACATAGGCCTCCGCCCGGGGCAGGAACTGGGCCAGCGACAGCGAGATGTCTCCGGTTCCCGGCGGGAGGTCCACCAGCAGGAAGTCGGGATCGTCCCAGAAGACATCGGTCAGGAACTGCTCGAGGGCCTTGTGCAGCATCGGCCCCCGCCAGATCACCGGCTGATCCTCCTGGGCGAAGAAGCCCATCGAGATGCAGCGCACGCCGTGCACCTCGGGCGGCACGATCATGTCGTCGATGACAACCGGGGCCCGGTCCACTCCCAGCATCCGGGGCATCGAGAACCCCCACACGTCGGCGTCCACCACCGCGGTCGAGCGTCCCCGGGCGGCGAGGGCGATGGCCAGATTGGCGGTCACCGACGACTTCCCCACCCCGCCCTTGCCCGAGGCGATCAGCAGGGTGCGGGTGGCGTTGCCGGGCTCGGCGAAGGGGATGGCCCGGCCCTCGGCGTGTCCGTGAGCGGGCGCGCTGCCCGCGGTGGCCGCCGGGTCTCCGTGCAGCTTGGCCCGCAGCTCGGCCCGCTCGGCGTCGGTCATGACCGTGAAGTCCAGGGTGACCGCGGCGATGCCGTCGAGGGCCAGCAGGGCGCCGGTCACCCTGCTCTGGATCTCGCTGCGCAGCGGGCAGCCGGCCACCGTCAGGGCGATGCTCACATCGGCATGGCCTCCGTCGATGGTGACCCCCCGGTACATGCCGAGGTCGACGATGCTGCGATGCAGCTCGGGGTCCTCCACCGGTCGGAGGGCCTCGATCACCTCCGCTTCCGTGACGGCCACGGCCGTAGGCTAACGGCGTGTCAATAGCGCACCTCAGCGCCGTGGCAGAGCGCGCTACGGCTGCGCCCTAGGAGGGTTGATGCTGCACCTCGTCCGTCACGCCGATGCGGGCAACCGGGGTGCCTGGGTGGGAGACGACTTCGAGCGTCCGCTGGACGACCATGGACGGATGCAGGCCGAGGCCATCGCGGTCGCTCTGGCGGAGCGGCCGGTGCGCCGGATCCTGTCGAGCCCGTACGTCCGCTGCGTCGACACCGTGGTGCCGCTGGGGCGGGCCCTGGGGCTGCCGGTCGAAGCCTCGGACACGCTCGCCGAGGGCTCCTACGTCGCGGACGCCATCGACCTGCTGGGCTCGCTGGCCGGGGCCGGAGGCGACTCGGTGCTGTGCAGCCATGGCGACGTGATTCCAGGCGTGCTGTGGGTGCTGGGCCAGTACGGGCTGGACATCGAAGATCTGGGCCGGTGCAAGAAGGGCTCGATCTGGGAACTCGAGGTGGTCGACGGCCGGATCGTCGCCGCCAACTACCGCCACCCCCGCACCTTCGGCGCAGCCTGAGCAGGCCGGCCGCGGCCAGGCGTGCCCGGCGCGGCCTGGGTCAGGCGGCGTACTTCGGGGGCCGGGAGAACACCTCGTCCAGCAGCGGGACGAAGTCCTCCATCGGCAGGTCGTCGTAGGCGGGGTCGAAGCAGTTCTGGTCGTACGAGGCGCAGAAGTCGACGCAGCGGTCGTAGTGGGGGGACTCCGCGTACCGCTCCCGGGCGTGGCGGTCACCGCCCAGGTGGTGGAAGTAGTAGTAGCCCTAGAACAGCCCGTGGTGGCGCACGACCCACTCCGTCTCGGAGCTCACGTAGGGGGCCACTATGGCGGCCGCGACGCCGCTGTGATTGTCGGGAGCCAGCACGTCGCCGATGTCGTGCAGCAGCGCGGCCACCACGAACTCGTCGGACTCCCCGTTGCGCAGCGCCCTGGTGGCCGACTGGCGGCAATGGCGCTCACGGTCGATCTGGTATCCGAGGGTCGGGCCCTCCAGCAGTCTCATCACCGACAGGAGGTGACCGACGATCGTCTCGCGGCCGTGACTCTCGAAGATCTTGCTGAGCTGGGCGTAGTCCTCGACGGTCCCGTCGGCCATAGCGGTCCAACTGACGGTGAAGGTGTCTGTGAGTGTGTCAGCCATGGCTTGCATTCCCTTCCGCTGCGAGCACGGCCGTCGGCTTGTCCCTATTCAAGCCGACGGCCGGGCCACAAGCGAGACCATGACGCCTGCGATTCCCCCGGCTGCCCCAGAAGCTCGTGGCCGTGGCCCGGCCCGACGTCGCATCGGAGATCACCGCCCCACCGGACCTCACCGGCGCCACGCTGCTGGAGGTCGTCGGTGGGGACGGCTGGCGGTACTTCCTCTCGGGCTTTGACGCCGCACTGGAACCCTGGCCGCGCACACACCGGTCCATGACCTACCTGCACATGATCGATCTGGCCTGGATGGGGAGAGGCATCGCCCTGGTCCACGAGATGATCGTCGAGGATCTCCTCGAACGCGGCGAGCTCGCGGTGGTGGCGGGGATGGTGCGGCCGTCGCGCGAGCACTACTACCTGGTGACCCCGGCGGCCCGGCGGCTGAACCCGGCCGCGGCGTCCTTCCTGACCTGGCTCCGCTCGTTCCGCCGCTGAGGGGCCGGCCGGGCGGGCCGCGCCCGGCGGCTAGCTCCCGATGATCTCCGCGTCGGGATAGAACGCGGCGGCCGCGAACCAGAAGGTGTCGAGATGCTCGACCGGCACCAGCACCGATCCGGGGCCGGCGGAGGGTCGGCCCAGGATGTCGTAGACGGCGCCGGATTCGGCATCCACGAATCCACCTCCGGTGGCGGCTGACAGATTCAGGGGCCGGCCGTCGACGGACCCGACGAACACGCCGGTGGCCCCCACGTCCCGGCCCTCCTCGATCAAGGGGCTGTCGAGGGCGCTGGCCGTGCCCGGCTCGAACAGGGCCACCAGTTCCCTCCCCGCGAAGGTGAAGGGCACGACCCGGCGCTCCGCCAGCACGTCGTAGGGGACGACGGCACCCTCGCCGCCGTCGCGCAGGGCGAGAACCCGGGTGATGGGTTCGAGCCGATCGTCGAAGGGGCCGCTGAAGAGGAAGGGCCGGTTGTTCGAGTCGTAGAACTCGTAGGGGTTCTGCCCGTACCGGCGGAAGTGGCCGGTGTCGAGGCCCAGCACCTGCCCGTCGGGGTGCGACGACAGGAACTTCTCGAACGACACGGTCTGCACCGGGATCAGGTCGAGCTCGACGCCGGTGAGATGGCCGATGATGGCCTGGCCGGTGTAATGCGACCACAGGCTCTCGGTCTGGCGGTCGTACATCACCAGCGCCGAGTTGTACAGCGCGCCGGAGGTGCCGAAGTCCAGGATGCGCTCCCCCACCCGGCGGTCGTAGGCCACTGCCGAGTTGCAAAGCGGGCAGTACGACACCGTCACCGGCACCCCTCCGACCGTTCCGTTGACCAGCTCGTGCCAGGTCATGATCCGCAGCGGGTAGGCCCGGGCGTCTCCGTTGATCTCCAGCGCCAGCACCGGCTCGACCCCGGCCAGCCAGTCCACCTCGGCGGCCGGCTCGAAGGCGGGGTCCTCAAGGGCGGGAATGGCGTCGGGCGGGACTATGCCGCGGATCTCGTCGAGGTCCACCAGCGGCTCGGGATGGCCGGACCCGAACGGGTCGTGCAGCGCGCTGGGCACGTCCTCGCGCGGTGTGGACCGGATCGGACCGGTCGTCTCCGATAACGGCGCTGGGTCCCCGGACTCGGTGGGGGTGGCGGTCGTGTCGGGCGCGGCTGCGCCCTCCGGGCTCGCGCTGGGCTCGGGATCGGCAGCCTCGTCGCCGCCGGGTCCCGGGTCGGCAACGGGGTCGGCCGCGGTGCTGGAGTCGGCCGCAGCAGCCTCGGTTCCCGGCTCCGGACCGCCGGCCGCCGCATCCGGGTCGTCAGCCGACCCCGAGCAGCCGAGGACCGCAACCAGGACCGCGGCCACCGAGGTGGCCGCGGTCCTGGAAGAAACAACACGCATTCTGCGGGACATATTGGAGCAACCTAACGTCGCGCTCGCCTTGCGCACAGGAGGCGTTCCGATGGACGACCATGCCCTCGCCCACAATCCCGCCGCCGAGGCCGCGATCGCGGCCGGGGGCGGCTATGACGTGCGGGTACTGGAGCCCAGCCCGCCTGCGGTGGCCGACGGGCCCTTCTGGGCCGACGATCCGGCCGACCCCACGCCCTCGGGCACCGGCCCGGTGGTGGCGCCCCACTCCGGAGGCGATCTCACCTGGGACGATCTGATCGAGGCCCGGCCGGATCTGGCCGGCTTCGCCGCCGATCGCTGGCTGGGTGCCCGCCGGCAGCTGCCCGATCTGCCCGCCGGCTACCCGTCGGCCCTGTTCGACTTCCACCGGCTCGCCTATTCGGTCGTGGCCGCGGCCCGCTACCAGTGCAACGGCAAGTTCGGCCTTCGCTACACGCGCGGCGGCTTCGGCACGCCCTTCTACGGCGACGATGTGCAGGTGCGGGTGGTGGGCGACCGGCTGGTGGTCCAGACCGCGGGCCGGGCCCGTTCCACCACGATCACGACGCTGCGGGAGGCGGGTGAGTTCGCCGGTGTGGTCCCGGGCACCACCGCGGCCGAGCACGACAGCCCCGAACTGGGCGACATCGACCGACCGCTCGACGCTCCGGCAGAGGTCGGCGACTTCCTGGGTGCCTGGTTCGGGCTGGCCACCGCTGCGCTGGAGGAGCTGCGCTTCTCGCCTGGAGCAGTCGACCCCGAGCGGGTGCAGCTGTGGCCAGGCCACTTCGATCCGGCCATCGCGGCCGGTGACGCCGAGTCGGGTCGCCGGGCCACCTACGGCTTCTCCCCCGGGGACCACTCCCACGACGAGCCCTACATCTACGTGGCTGCCTGGGGCGATGTCGACCGGTCCGACCCGTTCTGGAACGAGACCAACTTCAACGGCGCCTCCCTCACGTTCAGCGACCTGGCCTCAACGGACGACCACTACGGTGCCGCGGTGGCCTTCCTGGCCGGCGGCTGCGACCGCCTCAACCGCTGAGCGCCCGCGGGTGACAGCGCGGCGTCGAGCCGGGGTGCCTAACCGTTGAGCGCGGCCCTCAGGCCCTGATCCTCCACTAGGCGCACCAGGTTCGGCGGCCGGTGCGGCAAGGCGTCGAAGGCCGCCAAGTCAGCTCGCGCCCCATCGGTGTCGCCCTGTTGCCAGCGAGCGAAGGCCCGGTAGATGAGTCCGGTGGCGTTGGACTGGTCGGCGTCCAGGGCGGCGTCGAGGTAACCGAGGCCCAACTCCAGCAGCTCGGGATCGCCGCCGCGGACCAGCAGCCAGCCCCGACCGGACAGCACGTCGGGGTCGCCGGGGCGGGACTCCAGCACCCAGTCGAGGAACCGCACTGCGTCCAGCAGATCTCCCCGGTTGGCCAGGGCCTCGGCCGTCACGAGTGCGTCCGGCACCGTCAGAGCGGTCTCGTCGAAGGCCGGGCGCTCCTCGAGGGCGGCCAGATCATCAGCGACCTGCAGCGCGGTCTCGTCACGGGCCTGCGCCACCCGCTCCCGCACCCTGGACCGGGCCAGCAACTGCTCCGCGTAGGGGGGCGGATCCAGCGAGTCGAAGACGGCCAACTCCTGAGCGGCCTGGGCCCCGTCTCCCTCCTCGAGGGCCACGATGGCCCGGAACAGCCGGGCGTCGGGATAGGCGGGATCCACCGCCACCGCGTCTTCGAGGTACGGCACCGCGGCCGCCGGGTCTCCCTGGCGGGAGGTGAGCCAGCCCCGGTAGGTGAGAGCCTCCACATTGGAGGGCTGGATTTCCAGGGCTTCGTCGTAGGCGGCGATGGCGCCGGCCATGTCGCCGTCGGAGAGCCGTTGCTGGGCCTCGAAGATCTTCTCCCGGGCGGTGGACCGGATCTCGCCCGTGATGGAGCCGTCGGAGGTGCGGCTGCCCGAAGACCGGGCCACCAGCAGGCCTGCGGCGCCGGCTACCGCCACGATGGCGACCGTCCACACGGCCGCATTGCGCCAGCGGCGCCGGCGTCCCGCCTCCGGGAGCGCCCCAGAATCCCGGGCCGGGGCGCGGCCGGGTCTCAGCATCCCGACCACAACGGTCGCGATGCCGCCTCCGGCAAGCACCGGAAGGATCCACACCAGGCTGGTTATTCCCGAGCCGGAGGGGTTGTAGTCGATGTCGGTGTCGTAGGCCGCCACCAGTTGGTCCAGGATGTAAGCGTCGCTGCGGCCCTCGTCCACCCACACCGCGATCTGCCGGCGGATCTCGCGGGCCACCGGCACATCGCTCTCGGCCACCGACTGGCCCGCGCACACCGGGCAGGCGAAGTCCTCGGCCAGGGCCCGGACCCGGTCTGCGTTGGTGCTCGGCGGCCCTTCGGCCACCGCGCCGTACAGGAACGCTGCCACGGCCACCAGGATCGCGGCCGTCCAGCTGACCGCGCGGCGGCTCATGGGTTCGCCGTGAGCTGGGCGATCACGCCGTCGATGCCGTCGGCGGTCACCCCTCCGAGCTGCTTCCACACCACCACGCCCGACGGTGCCACCAGGTACGACTCGGGAACCCCGGTCACGCCGTAGGCCACCGCCGCCTGGCTGGCACCCTCCACCAGCACCGGCCAGTCCCCCCCGTTGACCTCGAAGAACCGCCGCACGTTCTCGGCGGTGTCGTCGAAGGTCACCGACACGATCCGGGCATCGCCGGCCACCGCGTGGCGCTCGCTGAAAGCGATCAGCTCGGGATGCTCCATGATGCAGGGAACGCAGGTGCTCTGGAAGAAGTTGACGATCACCCAGCGGCCCCGCCACTGGTCCAGATCGAAGGGTTCGCCTGCGGTGGTGACGCCCACTACCGGCGGTGCGAGCCCGCCCAGGATGGGACTGGAGGCGTTGCGCTCGAAGGCGGAGTCACGGGTGGCCAGCACCACGACCAGTAAGGTGACCGCCACCGCCAGCAGCAAGGCGATCCAGGTCGTGCGCCGCCGGTCGGGGCCCGACCCCGCCCGATGCGACGTCTCCTGGGAGGGCTCCGGGTCACGCCGGTCGGTTGCGCTCATGCCACTGGCTCCGCGGCGGCCTCGGCCTCCTCGGGCCGGTGGCGCTTCGATCCGGCCGGGACCAGCGACAGGGCGGTTCCGGCCGCCATCACGATGCCGCCCAGCCAAAGCCAGGCCACCAGCGGCTGGACGGTCACCCTCAGGATCACCCGGTCGGGGCCGGTCTCGTCGGGGAAGGCCAGCACCGCCAGGGCGACGTCGTCGCGCAGGGTGGACCGCACCGACGGGATCCCGATGGTCTGGGAGGCGAACGGGTAGGTGGCGATGGCCGGTCCGTAGGTCTTGGCGTCGTCGACCCGCACGAAGGCCACCCGCTCGGTGCGGTTCTCGTGAACCACCACCGCGGAGCCCAGATAGACGATCTCGTGGCCGGCGAAGCTCGCCTCGCGGCCGGCCTCCAGATCGAACTCGGCCTGCCGGACATACGACTGGCTGGCCGCGAAGGCCACCGCGACCAACACCACGCCCAGGTGCACGATCATGCCGCCGTTGGTGCGTCCCACCAGGCCTCGCCACCGGTGGCGGCGCACCGCCAGGACGATCTGGCGCAGCGCGGCCCCGCCCGCGAAGCCGCCCAGGCCGAACGCCAGCAGCGCGGCCCATCCCCGGGCCCCGCCGAGCACGGCCAGGACCAGCGCCGCGGCCGCGATCCACATCGGCACCAGCAGTCGCCGGTTGAGGGCGTCCGTCGGTGGGCGGCGAGACGACCCGCCCCAGGGCAGCATCGGCGCCACCGCCATGAGGAACAGCAGCGCGAAGCCGATGGGACGGGTCATCCGGTCGAAGTACGGGTTCCCCACCGAGATGGTGCGGCCGTCGAAGGCCTCCACCAGCAGCGGGAAGACGGTGCCGAGCAGCACCACGAACGCGAATGCCGCGAACAGGGCGTTGTTGGCCAGGAAGGCTCCCTCCCGCGACACCGGCGCCGCGATCCGGCCCGGTGTTCGCAGCTGGTCGCCCCGCCACGCGATGAGGGCCAGCGACACGGCCACGATGACCGCGAAGAAGCCGAGAATGGCCGGGCCGATTCCCGACTCGGTGAAGGAGTGCACCGAGGCCAGCACACCGGAACGGGTGAGGAACGTCCCCAGGATCGTCAGCGAGAAGGTGGCGATCACCAGCGACAGGTTCCACACCCGCAGCATCCCGCGGCGCTCCTGCACCATCACCGAGTGCAGGTACGCGGTGCCGGTGAGCCACGGCAGGAAGGAGGCGTTCTCCACCGGGTCCCAGGCCCAGTACCCGCCCCAGCCCAGCGTCTCGTAGCTCCACCAGGCGCCCAGCACGATGCCGAAGGTCAGGAAGCCCCAGGCGGCCACGGTCCAGCGCCGGGTGGACGCCAGCCAGCCCTCTCCCAGTCGCCCGGTGGCCAGTGCGGCCACCGCGAAGGCGAAGGGAACCGTGAATCCCACGTAGCCGAGGTAGAGGATCGGCGGGTGGAACGCCATGAGGATGTGGTTCTGCAGCAGCGGGTTGGGGCCGGGCCCGTCGTAGCCCGCGGGCACCTCGACACCGATGAAGGGGTCGGCCGGCCCGACCATCAGCGCGAAGAAGAAGGCGCTCACCGCGAACATGACCAGCAGCGCCCAGGCCACCATCAAGTCGTTGCCCCGGCGGCGGAACCTCACCGCCACGGCCACCGTGTAGCCGCACAGCACCAGCGCCCAGAGCAGGATCGACCCCTCCAGGGCCGACCACAGGGTGGCCACGTTGAAGATGGCCGGAGTGGTGGACGAGCCGTTGTCGGCCACGAACTTCACACCGAAGTCGCGGGTTATCAGGGCCCGCTCCATCACCGCGACGCCAACGACCGCCGCGCCGACCATGAGGTAGGTGAGCAGGCGGGCGGCGTGCCCCCAACGCGGGTAGCGGCCCACCAGGCCCAGCGCGGTGACGGCTATGCCCAGCAGAGCCGCGGCCAGTCCCGCGGCAACCGCCGCCGAGCCGGCCGCGACGTTGCTCATCGACGCCGCGGGGCCGGCAGTCTGCGGGCCGCGATCACGGGACCGTGCCGCCTTCCTCGGCTTCGCTGATGCGCTCGGTGTAGCTGTCGCGCTGGCGGTAGTCGTTGTCGTGCTTGACCAGCATGCGGTCGGACGCGAAGTGCCAGCCGTCGTCGGCGATCACCGGACCCGGGCCCGGACCCTTCCGCCAGGCCCCCTCCAGGACCACGGGAACGCCGGGCTGGAACAGCTCGGGCGGGTCGCCGGTGTGGACGACGTCCACAACCACTCCGTTGAAGCCGACGGGGAAGGCCAGCACCGGCCGGTCGGCCCAGAAGGTGTTCACCGGCGCGGCGATGGGCGTTCCCTGGAGGGTGAAGCGCTTGCCGGCCAGCTCGTCGCGGCGCTCCACCGCCTCGTCGGCGTTGTAGAAGAACAGCGAGGCATCTCCGAGCAGGTTCGTGACGAGCAGGGACACGGCCGCGGCTACCGCCACGACGACCAGCACCGCGACCGATCGTCTGGCTCGCGCCGACCGCGGACCGGACCGGGGCGTCAGCGGCGACAGACCCGTGTCTTGGGTGGCCTTCTGCTCCGTGGCCTTCTGTTCCGTGGCCGCGGGCCCCTCATCCATGGTCGGTCACTCTTCGCCGGTGCCGGCGCCGTCGATCCCGCCGGCCCGGGCCCGGCGCAGCAGCCGCCGGCCTCGAAGCCGGAGGGACGCGGTGTAGGCCGCGATCGCCACCACCGTCACGCCCCAGGCGCTCAACACGTAGGCGGCGTGGCTCATCGGCCGGCCTCCGCCCGCCGGGCCTGGACCGCCTGATGGATGTCGCGGTCGGCCAGCTGACGCTCCAGCCAGCCGATGCGGAAGCGGTGCATGACCATCCACCAGATGGCCATCGCGGCCACGACGAACGCCAGGACCAGCGTGAGCAGGGTCAGGTCCTCGAGCTTGCCCTCGGTGAGGGAGGACTGCTGGTGCAGGGTGCGGTTCGCCCACCAGTTGACCGAACGGTTGACGATTCCGATGTTCACCGCGCCGACCAGCCCGACCACGGCGGCCCGGGTGGCGACCGAGCCGGCGTCGGTGCCGAGGGCCCTGACCGACAGGTATCCGACCATCACCAGGAACAGGATGAGGGTGGTCACGAGGCGCACATCGCCCCACTCCCAGTAGGTGCCCCAGGTGGGCCGGCCCCAGAGCATGCCCGTCACCAGCGTGAGACCGCACAGCAGCACCCCGACCTCCGCGCCGGCGTGGGCCGTGATGTCCCACCACACCGAGCGCCGCCACAGCCACATGACCGAGCCCAGCGCAGTCAGCCCGAACGCGGCGTAGGCCCCCAGCGCCGACGGCACGTGCACGAAGATGATGCGCACCGCGTCGCCCTGCACGTCATCGGCCGGCACGACCAGCAGCCCCAGTGCGGCCACCCCGGCGAAGCCGGCCAGGGTCGCTGCTCCGAGCCAGAGGGTGAAACGGGAGCCGGTGCGAGCCGGGCCGTCCAGATACCCGGTGAGAGTCTGGGGTCCGCCGGTGGTGGCGCGGCTCATGTCTCCTCCATCAGGGGACCGTATACGACCGCGCCCAGCGCGACGTTGGCGGCGGTGAATCCGGCCAGCAGGCCGACCCACGACCAGCCGTTGACCGCGGCCGTTCCCAGCGCGTCCTCGAACGCCCGGGTCGCGGCGATCAGCACCGGAGCCACCACCGGCAACAGCAGGATCGGCAGGACCGTCTGATGGGCGCGCACTCCTGCTACCACAGCACCGAGCAGGCTACCGGCGGCGGCAAGCCCGGCCGTCGCCGCCAGCGAAGTCACCACGGCCAGCGGCAGCGAGTCGAGGTCCGCCCCGTACAGCAGCACCACGCCGGGCAGCAGGACGGCGGCCACCGCCAGCAGCTGCACGGCCACCGCCAGGGTCTTCCCGCCGAAGGCGGCCGCGGGGGACATCCCGCTCAGCAACAGCATCCGCCCGGCACCGTCGGTCGACTCGAGCGCCACCGAGCGCTGCACTGCCACCACGGTGGCGAACAGCACGGTCATCCACAGCAGGCCCGGGGTCGCCAGCTCCAGCGTCGGCCGGTTGGCGTTGAGCGCGAACCCGAACAGCACCAGCACCAGCAGCGCGAACGGCAGGACCTGTCCCAGCGTGGTGCGGGCCCGCCATTCGATCCGCAGGTCCTTGGCCGCCACCAGCCCGATGTCGCCCGCAAACAGGCGCAGATCACGCCACATGAGCCTCAACAGGCGGCGCCTCGGGGCGCGCCTTCTCGCACCGCACCGGTGCTCACCGTTCCTCCCGCCATGGTCACCGTGCGGGTGGCCAGATCGTCGGCCGGGCCGGTCTCGTGCGAGGCCAGCACCACCGCGGCCCCCGCGGAGGCCGCCTCCGACATCAGGCCGCTCACCAGCTCGCGGCCCTCGCTGTCCAGGCCGGCGTGGGGCTCGTCCAGGAGCCACAGCTCGGGGCGGCGCACCACGATCGCGGCCAGCGCCACCCGGCGGCGCTGGCCGGCCGACAGCCGCGCCGACGGCACGGCCCATAGTTGCTCGGGCACTCCCATCCGCTTGAGGGCGCCCGGAACGCCGGCCGCGTCCACCCGGGAGGCTCGGGCCCACAGACCCAGGTTCTCGGCCGCGCTCAGCTCGCCGTAGAGGGCGGTGTCGTGACCCAGCAGCCCCACCCGGCGACGCACCGCAGCCCGATCGGCGCCGAGATCGCATCCGAGCACCTCGCCCCGTCCCTCCGACAGCGGCAGCAACCCGGCGCACAGGTGCAGCAGCGTGGACTTGCCCGCGCCGTTGGATCCCCGCACCAGCACGACCTCACCGGAGTCGACGGCGAGATCGGCCCCGGCCAGCGCCGGGAAGCGTCCCAGCAACACGACCGCGCCGTCGAGGTGGACCGCGTTCACGGTCTGCGGGTTCAGGGTTGGCCGACGCCGGTTATGCGGGCCGGGTGGACGAATACCGCGGTCCGGCGTTCGGCCGCCATCACGCGGTCATACTCGTTCCAGTCCTCGTGGCTGCCGCCGGCCGCGATGAACACGTCCCTGAGCAGCGGGGGAACCGCTGACGGGTCGAAGCCGTCGAGGCGGTCATCGGGACCGATGATCGTGGTTGCGCCCTCCACGCCCACCCATGACCAGCCCGCCCGGAAGACGATCGTGGCCCCCCGAGCGCGGCGCCAGTGACGGAGCTTCACGGAGTTGCCCCTCACCACCAGAGCCACCACCTCCTCGCCGGTCACCGGGTGGGCCATCACCCCGGCGTTGACCAGCGACGAATGGACCGAACCGTCAGGACGCCCGAACGACACCACCGCAAGGCCCTGATCGGCGGCTGCGAACGTGCGCACGTCCTCCATCGTGTGACTCAACGACTACCCCCGTCCTGCGGCCAAGCCGGAGCCACCAGAAGACCCGTCGAAGGCCCCTTCCTGTAGATGGCACCGGCAGCTTCACTCTACTTCCCGTACCACCTCGAGAGCCGCGGCGCCGCGGGTCGCAAACAGTTTCCGGGCGACATCAGCAGCCGCCCCGCGGGCATCAACCGTGCGTTGTCCCGAGGTTGACGACCTGTGCTCGGGTCGGGCCCTCAGCCGGCTTCGCTGTGGGTTACGGACTCCTCGCCCATCCACTCCCGCAGCGTGTTCTTGAGCTTGGTCTGCTGGATGAACAGATCGTGCTCCACATCCGCGGTGCCTGAGGGCTGGGGCGCCTTGAAGTAGAAGCTCAGCCACTCCTGCACGCCCGACTCGCCGGCCCGGGCGGCCAGGTCCATGAACAGGGCCAGGTCGAGCACGATGGGTGCGGCCAGGATCGAGTCCCGGCACAGGAAGTCGACCTTTATCTGCATCGGGTAGCCGAGCCAGCCGAAGATGTCGATGTTGTCCCAGCCTTCCTTGTTGTCGCCGCGGGGCGGGTAGTAGTTGATGCGCACCACATGGTGGATCTCGTCGTAGAGGTCGGGGTACAGCTCGGGCTGCAGGATCGTGCCCAGCACGCCCAGCTTGGAGACCTCCTTGGTCTTGAAGTTCTCGGGCGCGTCGAGCACCTCGCCGTCGCGGTTGCCGAGGATGTTGGTGGAGTACCAGCCGTTCAGGCCCAGCATCCGGGCCTTGAGGCCGGGCGCGATGAGCGTCTTCATCAGGGTCTGGCCGGTCTTGAAGTCCTTGCCCGCAACGGGGACGCCCCGCAGGCGGGACAGCTCCTCCATGCACGGCAGGTCCACGGTGAGGTTGGGCGCACCGTTGGCGAACGGCACGTCGCTCTGCAGCGCTGCGTAGGCGTAGATCTGGCTGGGGGCGATGTTGTCGTCGTCGTCCTTGAGCCCGGCCTCGAACGACTCCACCGACTCGTGCACCGCGGCCGGCTCCGAGAACGCCTCGGTCGAGCCGCACCAGACCATCACCAGGCGGTCGCAGTCGTGGGCGCTGCGGAAGTTCTCGATGTCCTCCATCAGGGCTTGGGCCTGGTCCCACTTGGACAGGGCCGGTTTGACCCGGACCCCGTCGAGGCGGCTCACCCAGCGCCGGTCGAACACCGCGTCCATGGCGACCACGCCCTCGAGCTCGGCCGAGATCGTCCCCAGCTCGCGCTCTTCGAGCACCCCGCAGGCGCGGGCCGCCTCCAGCACGTTGGCCGACAGGGGGTCCCAACCGCCGAAGACCAGGTCGTCGAGGCCGGCCAGCGGCACGAACTCCCGGATGGGGGGGTTGCGGTTCTCGGTCTTGGTGCCGAGCCGTATGTGAGCCATCTGGCTGATGGAGCCGATGGGCGGGCTCAGGCCCCGGCGGGCCGCGATCACGCCGGCGACGAAGGTGGATGCCACCGCACCCATGCCCGGAGTGAGTACCCCAAGCTTGCCTCCCGCCGGAGCGATCTCGCGGGCCGCGGCCGGCCTCGGAGACCCGTTCGAGGCGCCTTCGTGGGTCGGGACATCAACAGTCATGGCCATTAGATTAAACTGTGCTTGCTTGTTTGCACAAATACTGAAGGATTACTTAACTATAATGCGGACATGGCTACCGCGCTGCCCGATCTGTCGATCCGGCAACTCGAGTACTTGGTGGCTGTGGCCGACTCCGACACGTTCGCGCTGGCTGCCGAGCATGTCGGGGTGAGCCCGTCGGCCCTGTCGCAGGGTCTGGCCGAACTCGAACGCCGGGTCGGTGTCCGGTTGTTCGACCGGGAGGGCCGGCGCCGGGTGCTGCGACCGGACACCAGACCCGTGCTTGACCACGCCCGCCAGGTGGTGGCCCTCACCACCGACCTCACCGACTGGGCGCAACGGATCCGCTCGGGCGACCACGGCCAACTGCGGCTCGGCATGATCGATGCCTCCGCGGTGCAGCACCACGGCGAGGCATTGCGGCGCTTCCGGTCCGAGCACCCGGAACTGCGCATCCATCTGCGGGTCGGGCCCTCGGGTGGGCTGCTGCGAGAGCTCGTGGACGGGGCCCTCGACCTTGCCGTGTGCGTCGAACCCCCCGAGCCGGTCAGGGGCGTGCACACCGAGCCGCTGCTCAGCGAGGATCTCGCCGTCTATGCGCCCGACAGGCGACGCCAGCCGGGTCCCAGCGCCGGCTGGGGTCCATGGGTGCTGTTCCCCCGGGGCGCCCACACCCGCGCCGTGACCGAAGCGGCTCTGCGGCACCGGGGAGCGCCGATCGACGTCGTGGCCGAGTCGCACCAGCCCGAGGTGCTGTGCGAGATGGTGAGGCTCGGCCTGGGGTGGTCGGTGCTGCCCGTGGCCCAGGCCGAGTGGGGAGACAAGCCGCTGACCGGATGCGAGGTCCTGGCCCGGCGCCGCGTCGTCGTCGCCCGCCGCTCCGGCGCGGCCCCGCACCCCGCGGGCCTGCTGCTCGAGCAGGCGCTGCGCTCGTAGCCATTCGTGACCCCTGGACCGGGCGGTCCGGTAGGTTGACGCCGTCGTAGCCCAGTCACGAGAGGGGAGCCCAATGAGCAACGCCGAGACCGCCTACGCGGTCTTGAAGTCCACCGAGGGAGACGAGCGGGGGCACGGGGACTGGTTCGAGATCACCCAGGAGCAGATCAGCGCCTTCGCCGACTGCACCGTCGACCACCAGTTCATCCACATCGACGAGGAGCGGGCCAAGGCCGAGACGCCCTTCGGCGGCACCATCGCCCATGGCTTCCTCACGCTGTCGATCCTCACCCACCTGATGCAGTCGGTGCCGTCGGACACGCCCCGGCTCGACGGCGCGGTCATGGGCATCAACTACGGCCTCGACCGGGTGCGGTTCATCAGCCCGGTGAGCCGGGGCAAGCGGGTGCGGGCCAACGCCGTGGTCAAGTCGGTGGAGCTCAAGCCGGCGTCCGTCCAGACCGTCACCACCATCACCGTCGAGATCGAGGACGGCACCAGGCCGGCCCTGGTGGCCGACTGGGTTACCCGCACGGTGTTCGACTCATGAGCGCTGCCGGTGCCGGACCAGCCCACGGAATGGCGGACGGCTCATGAACACCTATCCCATCCGGGTCGGAAGCTGCCTGTTCACGATGGTCGACCCCGAGCACGGCCACGAGGTGGCCTACAACCGCTGGTACGAGCGCGACCACTTCTACGCAGGGTGCCTCGTCGGCCCCTGGCTGTTCGCCGGGCGGCGCTGGGTGGCCACCCGCGACCTCAAGGACCTGCGGTTCCCCGAGGACTCGCCGCTGGCCGTGCCGGTCGATGCCGGCTCCTACCTGGCCATCTACTGGGTCCACGAGGGCCGTCACGGCGAGCACTTCGCGTGGGCCATCGACCAGGTGGTGGACCTGTACAAGGAGGGTCGGGGCTTCAACAACCGGGTCCACGCCCACACCGTGCTGCTGCACGAGCCGTGGTCGCACTACCGGGACGACGACCCCGTGCCCATAGAGCTCGCTCTCGACCATCCCTACCAGGGGCTGGTCGTAGTGGGGCTGGACCCCGCCGAGGGCACCGGTGTGGACGGGCTGAACGCTCACCTGCGCGACGAGGCCCTGCCCGCCCTGACGGCTGGCTCGACCATCGCCTCGATGGTGTCGTGGCGCTACATCGATCCCGCCGGCGGCGAGACCGAGCGGGCCCCCATGGACCTGGGCACGCCGGCCGGCCCGGCCGAGCGTCAGGTCCAGATGTTCTTCCTCGACGGCGATCCCGCCCAGAGCTGGGACCGGTTCCGGGCCTACGCGCACGGACTGGCCGACGCCGGCGCCAGCAACGTCGTGTTCGCGGCGCCATTCCTCCCCACCATCGTCGGCACCGACACCTACACCGACCAACTCTGGTGAGCCATAGGAGACTCAGACCATGATCCTCGAAGGACGAACCGTGCTGGTAGTGGGCGTCGGCCCGGGACTGGGCGCCAGCTGCGCCCGCCTCGCGCTCCGCGACGGGGCCAACGTGGCGGTGATGGCCCGCAACGCCGGGCGTCTGAGCGAGGCCGCGGCCGAGCTCGACCCGACGGGTGACCGGATAGTCGCCTGCCCGGGTGACGTCACCTCACAGGAGGACTGCACCGCCGCGGCCGACGCCGCGGCCGAACGCTTCGGCGAGCTTCACGCGGTGGTCAACGTGGCCGCCCTCGACACCCAGAAGGGCGCCTTCCACAACACCACCGACGAGGACTGGACGCTCAACCTCACCGTCAACGTGCTCGGCGCGGTGCACGTGGTGCGGGCGGTCGAGCCCCACTTCGTAGCGGCCGGTGGCGGATCGGTGGTGCTGATCGGGTCGCAGGCCTCGATGAGGCCGGTGGCGGAGTTCCCCCAGAGCCCCTACGGAGCGGCCAAGTCGGCGCTGCTGTCTGTGGCTCGCGACCTGTCCGCAGAGCTGGGACCGTCGGGGATCAGGGTGAACACGGTCGTGCCGAGCTGGATGTGGGGCCCCAACGTCAAGCTCTACTGCGAGTGGCAGGCCGGCGTGCGGGGCATCACCGCCGAGGACGTCAAGCACGAGATCGCGCAGGGAATGGCCCTGCGGGAGATGCCCACCGACTCGGATGCGGCCGAGGCGGCCATCTTCCTGGCGTCGGAGCGGGCCCGGATGATCACCGGCCAGACGCTGGTGGTCAACGCCGGGCACTTCTACCCGGTCGCCTGACCCGGCGATCCCTGGCCAGGCGGCTGGGACAACAGGCGACGTCAGGGCTTCGGGCCCGCCAGGTTCGAGCGTCAGGGAAGGTCGCCGCCTGACAGTTTCTCGATCTGGCGGCCATGCTCGGCCTGGGTGGCCTCGATTCTCGCGAGCACGTCCTTGATCTGCCCGAACTCGGAGATGGAGCGCTCCTCTAGCCTGCCGAAGGCCACCTCCAGCCCGCCGATGCGCTCACCGTTGGCCTTGATCTGCTCGCCATTCTCCTTGATGCCGGCGCGATTGTCCCTGGTGTCGGAGCGCAAGCCCGTCAGGATGAACCCCAGCCCGCCGACCGCGGCAGCACCCAGCAAGCCGATGATGGCGGTAGCGGTCGAGGCATCCATCGAGCTGCATACTAGCATCCTGTATGCTGTATACAACTCATTTTAATATATTTTCAAGTTATCTTGTCATTCAGGAGGGCGGGCCGGTCTCCAGGATGCCGCGGGCGATGAGGTCGTCGATGGCGGCCTCCTCCAGGCCCAGCTCGGCGATGATCTCGCGGGTGTGCGCGCCGAGGCCGGGAGCCGGCCGGATGTCGGCGCCGGCCATGCCGGTGGCGGCGAAGGCCGGGCCCTCGAAGGTCATCAGCCCTATGGGCGGCTGGTCCAGCTCCACCAGGTAGCCCCGGGCGGCCAGATGCGGGTCTTGGAGCTGCTGTGAGGAGGTGAGCATCGGGCCGGCGGGCACGCCCGCGGCCAGGCAGGCCTCGGTGATCTCATGCTTTGACAGGGTCCGCGTCCACGCCGAAACGGCCTCCTCCACCTCGTCTTCCTGTTCTCGGCGGGCCTCGAGCGTGGCCAGCGCGGGGTCGGCCAGGCCAATCAGCGCGGCCAGTGCGGTCCACTCGGCGTCGCTCCGGCAGCAGATCGCCACCCACTGGTTCTCCCCCTCACACCTGAACAAGCCCCAGGGTGCGCCCAGGTCCCTGCGGTTGCCCTGGGGCTTGACCGAGCCCGGCTTCAGGGACTCGCGGGCAAGCAGGTCGCCCATCACGCCGACGACCTGCTCGACCTGGCACACCTCGGCGTGGTATCCGCCCGCCATCACGCCCCGTCGCCGGCCCAGCACGCCGGCCACGGCGGCCAGCGCGCCCATGCGTCCGGCCCAGTGGTCGGGGAAGATCGACTGCGATCCGGAGGGGCGCTCAACGTCGGGGTAGTCCCACAGGTGGGTCATGCCTCCGGTCACCTGGGTGTTGGGGCCGTAGCCCCGCCAGGCCGACCACGGCCCGGTCGTGCCCATGAGCTGGCTGGAGACCATCACCACATCGGCGTTGGCCGCCGAGAAGTGGCGATAGCCTAGGCCGAGTCCGTCCATGACACCGGTCGAGCCGTTCTCGACGACCACATCGAATCGGGCCGAGTCCCCGGTGCCCGCTGCGAGCTCGAGCAGCAGCCGGCGACCCTCGTCGGTCTTGGCGTTGATGCCGAGGCCCCGCTTGGACCGCGACGACGACGCGAACGAGGGCGACATCTCCCCGCCGAGCACGACCCGGATGAAGTCGGGGTAGGTGCGGCTCTCGATCTTGATGACGTCGGCGCCGTACTCGGCCAGCATCCGGCTGATCTCCACGCCCACACCGCCGTGGCCGAAGTCTGCGACCCGGATCCCGGCCAGCGGAAGCGTCGGCTCGGGGGCGGACGCCGGGACTTCCGGCCAGTCGGGCCGCGGCCCGTCCTGTAGCGAGGCCAGCACCTCGTCGGTGTGCTCGCCGAGGTGGGGCGGGCGGCCGGTAGGACCGACCCGCTCGCCGTCGATCTCCATCCACCCCGACGGCAGGCTCATGGTCCCGCGCGTCGACAACGGCACCCGGTCGAAGGTGTTGCGGGCCTCGAAGTGCTCGTTGGTGATCACGTCGCCCGGCTTGAGGATGGGTGTGGCCACGATGCCGCGGCGTTGGGCTTCGGTGGCCACCTCCTCCATGGTCATGGTGGAGAACAGCTCCTCGTACAGCGGGTTGAGCACGGCGTCGGCGATCATGAACCGGGCGATGAACCCCTCGTACTCGGGGTCCTGCAGGTAGTCGGGCTCGCCCAGCCAGGCCCTGATCGCGTGCCACTGGCGGGGGCTGAGCACCACCAGGCGCACGAACCCGTCGGCCGCGGCCAGGATCGTGTACACCGGACCGGGTCCGGCCCTGATCTCCATCGGCTCGACACCCTCGACCATTGCCTTGGACGAGTTGGACAGCGACCAGTCGGTGATCTGGGCGGCGGCCTCGTTGGCCGACAGGTCAATGAGCTGGCCGGCGCCGTGGCCGTGACGCTGGATCAGCGCACAGACGGTCGCGAACGCAGCCATCAGCCCGGCGATGTCACCGGAGATGTTGCCCGGCGGCATGAGCGGCTCGCGCTCGGGCAGACCCGCCTTCCAGCACATGCCCGAGGTGGCGTCTATCACCGATCCGGGCACGTCCCGGCCCGCGTAGGGGCCGGTGCGTCCGTAGGCGGTGATGGACGCCACCACCAGGTGCGGGTGACGGGCCGCGATCGCCTCGGCTTCGAGCTCGGGGGCGCCCGCCGCCGCTGCCGCGCCGGGCTCGGCCGAGCCGACGAGCACGTCGGCGGAGGCGAGCAGGGATTCGAAGCTCGCCATGTTCGAGGCGTCGCCGGGGTCGATCACGACGCTGCGCTTGCCGCAGTTGCGCATGGTGAAGAACAGCGAGTGCTCGGGGGTGAGCGGGTCGAGGGGCGGGAGGCTGCGGCTGGGCGCCCCCTCGGGCGGCTCGACCTTGATGACGTCGGCGCCGAGGTCGCTGAGCAGGCGGCCGCACAGTTCGCCCCGGTCGACGGCGAGGTCGATCACGCGGATGCCGGTGAGTGGTCTGACGGGCATGGCGTACCTCCTACCTTCTGAACTTCCGGCGCCTGGGGCGAATAATCGCCCACAACTCCCGGAAGTTCATGTTGGCGGGCCTGTGTCGGTGCCGAAGACGCCGACGAAGCTCACGATCTCGCCGGGATAGCCGCCCAGGTTGTGGGTGAGTCCCAGGGTGCGGCCGGTGTCGGGTATCCGCCGCTCGGCCGGCGCCTCGCCCCGCAACTGGAGCCACACCTCGTAGAGCATCCGCAGGCCGCTGGCCCCCACGGGATGGCCGAACGACTTGAGCCCGCCGTCGGTGTTGACAGGCAGCTCGCCATTGAGATCGAAGACCCCGTCAAGCACGTCCCGCCAGCCCGAGCCCCGGGCCGAGAACCCGAGATCCTCCATCAGCACCAGCTCCGTCGGCGTGAAGCAGTCGTGGACCTCGGCCAGGGCGAGCTGGGACCGTGGGTCGGTGACGCCGGCCTGGGCGTAGGCGTCGGCCGCAGCCTGGGCGCACTCGGGCATGGTGGTGTAGTCGTAGCCGGGGTCGAGCGATCCCGCGCCGGTGCCGGCCACCAGCGCCAGCCCCTTGACATACAGCGGGTTCGGGCACCAGCGATGGGCGTCCTCGGCCCGGCACACGATGGCGGCGGCAGCACCGTCGGCCACCCCGGCGCAGTCGAACACCGAGAGTTGCCCGGCCACCGCGGGCAGCTCGCAGATCTGCTCGGCCGACATCTCCCGGCGGAACTGGGCCCTCGGGTTGCGGGCGCCGTTGCGGTGGTTCTTGGAGGCGATGCGGGCCACGGCGTAGCGCAGCTCGCCGGGATCCACGCCGTAGCGGTCTGCGTAGGCGGGCAGCATCAGGCTGAACATGGCTGCCGCGGTGAGCGTGCGCTGGGTGCCGTCGGTGGGGACCGGGAAGGCGTTGAGCCCCTGGTGGCCGCCGTCCTTGACCTTCTCGGCGCCGAGGGCCATAGCGGTGTCGTAGGCCCCGGAGGCCACCGCGTAGCAGGCTTGGCGCAGGGCCTCGGATCCGGTGGCGCAGTAGTTCTCGACCCTGGTCACCGGCTTGTTGTGGATCTTGAGCGGCCCGGCCAGGGCCAGACCGGAGGCGGCCGACTGCGACGTGCCGAACCAGAAGGCGTCGATGTCGTCCTGGGCGATCCCGGCCGAGCGGTAGGCGGCGTGGGCCGCATCGATGATCAGGTCGTCGAGCGAGAGGTCCCAGTGCTCCGCGAAGGGCGTGCAGCCCATGCCGATGACAGCCACCCGGTCACAGATCCCCCGGGAGCTCACGGCGCCGACCCGGCCGGGGTACCGGCGGCCTCTCCGGCGCGCGCCGGACGGGCCTTCCAGAAGTAGTTGTGGATCTCGTCGGCCGTGTGGAGGCGCCTGAAGGTGGGCACGACCCGCATGCCCACATGCACCTCGTCGGCATCGACATCGGTGAGCTCCAGAGGAGCGCGGCCCCCGCCGTCAAAGTCGACGATCGCGAACACCGTGGGAGGGCTGGGCGAGTAGGCGAGCCGGTCGACGGTGAAGCTGGCCACCGTCCCGGTGGTGTGGGCCATGGGCGCCGGATCCATTTCGTCGACCGAGCCGCCTTTCTCCGATACCCGTGCCGGAGGCAGGTGCACCATCTGGCTCGAGCGATCCCGAGATCCGGTGAACCCGTACTTCCAGCCGGTCCGGCGCCGTGCGGCCGAGGACGAGGGGCGATTCGGGGAGGGGCGGTTGGGCGGCTCGACGTCCACCATGTTGCGCCAGGCCAGGAAGCGGCCGTAGCTCACGGATCCGCCCGCAGCTATCTGGGCCGACACGGGCGCGACGGCACGGCGTTCGGCCAGGTCATCGGTGGCCCGCAGGATGATGGTCTCGGCGCCGTCGGCCAGCACCACCACTGCGACGGTCTCGCCCGGGCTGGCCTGCTCCAGAGCCGAGCACAGCAGCAGCAGCGGGTGGGCGGTGGCTGTGTTGCCCACCGTTTCGATGAGGGAGTCGACGAGGACGCCGGCGCCGGCTCCGATGGCCTTGACGGCCGCCGCAACCGCCCGCCCGTTGAGGCCGGTGACAACCAGGCGGTCGATGCCAGCCGTGTCACCCAGCCCGCTGTCGGCCATCGCATCCTCCCAAGCGGCGACCGCGGCCGGGCCGAGAACATGGGCCCCGAAGCGCTCCTCCCAGTTGCGCGAGCGGGTCGCCTCCGGCGTTCGCCAGCGCTCCGTGACCTCGAGCGTTCGGGACGCTCCGCCGAGGTACTCGGCCAGCACCGGTCCGTCGGAGTCGTCGCCGACCAGGACCGCGGCGGCGCCGTCGCCGGCGCTGGTCTCGTCGGCTCCGGTGGGAAGGCCGTCGCGGGTGTCGGCAGCCACCACAAGGGTGGTGCCGCGCCCGGCCAACGCGGTGCGCAGGGCACCGATGCCGGATCGGACCGCTCCCCCGAAGTCGAGCGCCGGCACTGCTGGGTCGAGCCGCAGGGCGGCGTGGACGGCGGCCGCGTTGGTCTTCTCCAGATAGGCGGGCGCCGATGTCGCGAACCAGAGGGCTGCGGATTCGACCGTGATGGCGCGCAGGGCCAGATCGGCGGCCGCCTGACCCATCGTGGTGGTGTCCTCGTCGTAGGAGGCCACCGCCCGTGTTCCCTTGCCACCGCCCGAGCCGAAGAAGTCGGTGATCTCGGACCGGTCGAGTCGGTGGAACGGCACGTAACCCGCTGCCGAGATCACACCGCGCATCGCCGAGACCCTACCGGCGCCTGGGCCGGCACTCCCCGAGCGGACGGGGTCAGACCCGTTCCGACGAGATGATGGCGTCGACCTCGATCTCGACGACGAGGTCGGGATGCACCAGTGCCGAGACCTCCACGAGCGTGGCCACCGGACGGATGTCGGCGAACACCTCGCCGTGGGCCCGTCCGTAGTCGTCGGCGTTCGACATGTCGGTGAGGAACGCCCGCGTCCGCACGACGTCGTTGAGGGATGCGCCCGCCCGGTCCAGGGCGTCCTCGATGTACTGCAGCACGACCTTGGCCTGTGCGTAGCAGTCGCCGGGATGCTCTACCCCGTCCGGTCCCAGCGTGGTCGTGCCCGCCACGACCACATGGTCGCCAACGCGGACTGCCCGGGAGTAGCCGACAGTCGCCTCCAGCGGCCCATGACTGGAAACGTTGACCCGGTCCGACACGACAACGGTCCCCTCCGGCTCCCATGCCGTCGATGTCGCCGAGCCGGAGGCCTCCAGCAGCTGTATGACCTGCTCCCGTACCCGGAGCAGGCTTGCTCCCAGTTTGACGAGCACTTGGGCGGCCACCCCCTCGCCCTCGCGCAACAGGCCGAGCAGGATGTGCTCGGTGCCGATGTAGTCGTGCTTGAGCTTCAGCGCCTCGCGCAGGCTCAACTCCAGGACCTTCTTCGCCCTAGGCGTGAACGGGATATGGCCGCCGGGCGAAGTCCCGCCCCGACCGATGATCTGCTCCACCTCTCTCCGCGCGGACTCTTGGCTGATCTTCAGCGACTCCAGCGCCCTGGCCGCCACCCCCTCGCGCTCCTGGATGAGACCCAGCAGGATGTGCTCGGTGCCGATGTAATTGTGGTTGAGAAGGCGGGCCTCCTCCTGGGACAGGACCACCACTCGACGGGCCCTGTCGGTGAACCGCTCAAACACCGCTCACACCTCCCGCCTGCTCGTGTCCCTGACATCGCAGGGTAACCCGCCGCGGTCCGCCCGTCCGGAACGCCGGCAGCCATGGGTTCTAGAGGCCGGCGGCTACTCCTATTGCGGCTCTGGGGTCGGCCGCTCCGGCGAGGGTGCCCTGGTCGGTGACCTCGATCAGGTGGGCGTGGCCGTAGGTGTGGGGCGAGTCATCCCGCAGGGCGGTGTTGTGGCCGCGTGCGGCTAGGGACTCCTGCCAGCCGGGGGCGGCGTCCTCGATGAGCACTCGCCGGCCCTGGCCCGGGCGCCATGTGGCGAAGCCAGCGTCGTGGTCGTCGGGGCTGAGCACCCAGCGGGGCGCTCGGATGGCCGCGCCCGGTGACTGTCCGAGGCCCAGCGTGCGGGCCAGGAGCTGGAGCAGGACCTGGGGCTGGGAGTCGCCTCCCATCGTGCCCAGCACCTGGCGTAGCGAGCCGGCGGTGTCGGTTACCAGCGCAGGCGACAGGGTATGGGGCGGGCGGCGGCCCGGCCCGTACTCGGCCGGGTGTCCGGGAACCAGGTTGAAGCCCAGTCCCCGGTCGTGCAGGAAGATCCCCGTACCGCCGGCCACTAGGTGAGCGCCGAAGCCGTTGGCGTTGGAGTTGATGAGCGACACGCCCATGCCGTCGCCGTCCACCGCGCACAGATATGTGGTGTCGCCCATGGCGGTGGGAGCGGCGACGTTGCCGGCCCGTTCGAGGTCGATGGCGTCTCGCCGGGGGCCGAGCCGGGCCGGATCGACCAGCGCCTGACCGTCGGCGCCCTCATACAGCACCTGTACCCGGTCGTGAGCGGCCTGCGAGGCGGCCTCGATCAGCAGGTGGGCCCACCGCCCGTCGTCGGAGTCGCCTAGGTCGAGGTCATCAGCGATCCAGGCTCCAGCCAGAGTCAGGTAACCCTGAGAGGTGGGCGGTACCGTCCACAGCACATGGCCGAAGGCCTCGGCCCGCACCGGCTCCACCCATCGGGCGATCGGCCGGGCCAAGTCATCTTCGGTGTACTCCCCCGCGCCCAGCGCCAGCAGGCCCTCGCCGAACTCGCCGCCGTAGAAGCCGTCACGGCCCCGTTCGACGACAGCCCGCAGCGCTCGGGCCGTGCCGGGACGCCGCACCACCGCGCCGGCCCGCAGGTCGTCGGGGATGTCGGTATTGCCTACCACGCCGGCCACCTCGCCGGCCCGCTCGGCCAGCAGGGGCGACGCCGCGAACCCGGCGTCCGCGATCCGGATGGCCTCGGCCAGCACATCGGCCAGCGGCAACCGCCCGTACCGTTCATGCAGCGCCAGCCAGCCGTCCACCGCGCCGGGCACAGTGACCGAGGCCACATGGCCGTGCAGCGGCATCTCGTCGCAGCCCTCGGCCCGCAGCCGTTCGGCGTCAGCTCCCGAGCCCGCGAATCCGGCCGCATCGAGCGCCGTCGGTGGGCCGCTGCCCCTCTCATGCACCAGAGCCCAAACGTCGCCGCCGGGCCCGCACATGTGGGGTGACGTCACCGCCAGCACCGCGTTGGCCCCCACCGCCGCGTCGGCGGCCGAACCACCTCTTCGGAGCAAGTCGACCCCGACCCCGGTGGCCACATGGTCGATGGTCGAGACCATCCCCGAGACCGAGGTGCGGGTCACAGCGGACGGCAATCGAGCCATGCCGCCAGTGTTGCCCGCGCGGGATCAACTCGCGCCATCGCGCCGAGCGTTTGCCGATGGGCTCTATGGCAGGGTGCCCCAGACACCCTCAACGGGCGCGGATCCTGAGGCCGGGAGGTGGCACGGGGGCAAGCAATGGCGGCGCTTGCGCCGCCAGGGCGCGCCCGTGACAGGACCCGCCGGCCGGGGTTGGCTCGGCCGGCCAGGCATCGGCTCAGTTGGCGCTCGCGCCGCCAGGGCGCGCCCGTGACAGGGCCCGCCGGCCGGTGGGGACCGGCGGGCCAAGAGGGAATCAGCGCCTAGGCGACTCCCGCTGCGTTGAGGGCCCGCTCGGTGAGCACCCTGGCCAGATGGCTGCGGTACTCGGCGTCGGCGTTGAGGTCGTCGGGAGGCTCGAGCCCGTCGGCGGCCACCGCGGCCGCCTCGGCGGCTGACGCCCCGCCGGCCACCGCGGCCTCCACCCCGGAGGCCCGGACCGGTGTCGAGCCCATGTTGACCAGGCTCACGCCCGAGCCGCCGCCGGCCACGGCCACCCCGACGATGGCCCAGTCCTGGGCCCGGCGGTTGAACTTCTGGTAGTTCCAGCCGCCACCGCCGGACGGGACCCGCACTTCCGTGATCATCTCGTCGGCGGCCAGCACCGACTCGAAGTACCCGGTGAAGAAGTCGGACGCGGCGATCTCACGGGAGCCGCCCGGCCCCTGGGCCACGATCGTGCCGCCCAGCGCCAGCACCGCCGCAGGCAGGTCCGACGCCGGATCGGCATGGGCCAGCGTGCCGCCCAGCGTGCCCCGGTGGCGCACGGCCGGATCGCCGACCAGGGCGGCCACCGACGCCAGCATCGGGCAGGCCCCGGCCAGCTCGGCCGAGTGCTCCAGCTCGCTGTGGCGGGTCAGCGCCCCGATCGACACCGTGCCGTTGCCGGTGCGGATGTAGCGCAGGTCGTCGAGACGGCCCACGTCCACCAGCACGCTGGGCGTGGCCAGCCGGTACCGCATCATCGGGATCAGGCTGTGGCCGCCGGCCAGCAGCTTGGCGTCGTCGCCGTGCTCGGCCAGCAGCGAGATCGCGTGGTCGGCGGACTCGGCAACTTCGTAGTCGAAAGCGGCGGGAATCACGACGCACCTCCTTGGGCATCGGCGATGGCTCTCCAGACGGTCTGGGGCGACGCGGGCATGTCCACATCGGTCACACCCAGGTCGCGCAAGGCGTCCACCACGGCGTTGATCACCGCGGGGGCGGCCGCGATGGTCCCGGCCTCGCCCACGCCCTTGACCCCCATCGGGTTGGTGGGGCTGGGCGTGGCGTGGCTGTCGAGCCGGAAGCGGGGCGCCTCCGCGGCCGACGGCACCAGGTAGTCGGCCAGGTTGGCCGACACCAGCTGGCCGTCGGAGTTGTAGACGGCGTCCTCGTACAGCGCCTGGGCCGCACCCTGGAGGATGCCGCCGTGCACCTGGCCCTCTACGACCAGCGGGTTGATCTGCACCCCGCAGTCGTCCACCGCCACGTAGTCCACCAGGTCCACGTTCCCGGTGTCGGTGTCGACCTCCACCACGGCGATGTGGGTGCCGTTGGGGAACGTGAAGTTGGGCGGGTCGTAGGTGACGTGGGCCTCCAGGTTGGGCTCCATGCCGTCGGGAAGGTCGTGGGCGGTGAACGCCGCGAAGGCGATCCCGGCCAGCGGCACCTCGGCTTCGGGCGTGCCCCTCACCCGGAAGACCCCGCCGGAGAACTCCAGGTCCTCCTCGCTGGCCTCCAGCTGGTGGGCGGCTATGGCCCGGGCCTTGTCGATCACCTTCTCGGTGGCCATGTAGACGGCCGTGCCGCCGACCGCCAGCGACCGGGACCCGTAAGTGTCCAAGCCGGTGGGGCTCACCGCGGTGTCGGAGTGCAGGACCTCCACGTCGTCGGGATCGACGCCGAGCTGGTCGGCCACGATCATCGACCAGCAGGTCTCATGGCCCTGGCCATGCGGCGTGGACCCGGTCACCACCTGCACCTTGCAGGTGGGCGACACCCGCACCGTGGCCGCCTCCCAGCCGCCCGCGCCGTAGTCGAGCGACGCCAGCACCCGGCTGGGGGCCAGGCCGCACATCTCCACGTAGCTGGAGAAGCCGATGCCGAGCCGCTTGGACGAGCCCTCGGCCGCCCGGCGGGCCTGGTCGGCCCGGCGGTCGTCCAGCCCGGCCAGCGCCACGGCCTTGTCGAGCACGGTCTGGTAGTCGCCGCTGTCGAAGATCAGCCCCGCACTCGAGGTGTACGGGAAGGCATCGGCCCCGATGAAGTTTCGGGCCCTGATCTCCTCGGGCGACACCCCCACCGACACCGCCAGCGAGTCCATGGCCCGCTCCACCGCGTAGGTGGCCTCGGGACGGCCCGCGCCCCGGTAGGCGTCGGTCGGGGTCCGGTTGGTGAACACCGACGTGCACTCGAACATGTAGTTCGGGATGTCGTAGCAGCCGTGGTACAGGAACCCGCCCAGCAGCGGCACGCCCGGCGTGACCAGCTGAAGGTAGGCGCCCATGTCGGCCAGCAGCTTCACCCGCACCGCCTGCACCTTGCCGTCGGCGTCGGCGGCCAGCTCGATGTGCTGGACCTGGCCCCGGCCCTGGATGGTGGACACCGCCGCCTCGGTGCGGCCCTCGGTCCAGCGCACGGGCGCGCCCCGCTGCATCGCCAGGGCGCTGCAGAGGATCTCCTCGGCGTAGACGTTGAGCTTGCAGCCGAAGCCGCCGCCCACCGATGGGGCCACCACCCGCAGCTTGTTCTCGGGAATGCCGAGCACCACCGCGGTCATGACCTTGAGGATGTGCGGGATCTGGGTGGCCGAGTACAGCGTCAGCTCTCCCCCGGCCGGTGACGGCACCGCCGCGCAGCCCCGGGGCTCCATCGGCGCCGGGATCAGGCGCTGCTGGAGGTAGCGCTCGCTCACGACGTGGGCGGCCTCGGCGAAGGCGGCGTCCACCGCGGCGGCGTTGTCGCCCCACAGGCCCCACGTGTAGCACTCGTTGGACTCGAGGTCGGGATGCACCAGCGGCGCGCCGTCGGCGACCGCGTCCTCGATCTCGACCACCGCGGGCAGCGGCTCGTAGTCGACCACCACCGCGGCCGCGCCGTCGGCGGCCGCGTAGCGGGAGTCGGCCAGGACCACCGCCACTGCGTCGCCCACGTACTTGGCCGTGCCCCGGGCCACCGGCAGGTGGGGCGGGTTCTTCATGTCGGGCGTGACCGGCCAGGCGCACGGCAGGGCGCCCTCGCCCCACAGCGGGGCCAGGTCGTCGCCGGAGAGCACCTCGTTCACGCCGTCGATCTCGAGCGCGGCCGAGCCGTCGATGCCGACGATGTTGGCGTGGGCCTCGGTGGAGCGCACCACGCCCACCCAGACCGCGCCGGGAAGGGCCAGATCGTCGATGAACCGGGCCTCGCCGGTGAGCAGCGCCGGGTCCTCCTTGCGGAGCCGGCGGGAGCCGACATGGCCTACAGCGTCTTCGGTGATGGTCATGTCAGTCACCTCCCGAGCCCGCCGCCGCGAGCACGGCGTCGACGATGTTCTGGTAGCCGGTGCACCGGCAGAGGTTGCCCTCCAGGCCGTGGCGCACGCCGCCCTCGTCGAGTCCGGGGTACTCCTCCACCAGCGAGATGGCGGCCATCACCATGCCCGGGGTGCAGTAGCCGCACTGGAGGGCGTGGTGCTCGTGGAAGGCCTGCTGCATCGGGTGCAACGTCCCGTCGGCGTCGGCGACACCCTCGATGGTGGTGATGTCGGCGCCGTCGGCCTGCACTGCGAACATGGTGCAGGACTTGGCGGATTGGCCGTCCACCAGCACCGTGCACGCACCGCAGCTGCTGGAGTCGCAGCCGACGTTCGTGCCGGTGAGCCCGAGATCGTCTCGCAGCGCGTGCACGAGCAGCGTGCGAGGCTCCACTTCGAGGCTCCGTTCGGCGCCGTTGACGGTCAGGGTCACAGCTGTCATGTGCGTCTCCCTGTTGTTGATGTGTGGGGGCAGCCGACATCCTGTCGCGGATTTGGGCCGCTGTCGAATGAACTCGGGGGGAGCTCCTGGCCGCCTACGAGACAGCCCCCCGGGTCTGCTTGCGTCTGTGCATCCAACGCGGCCCGGGCTGCCTCCAGGTCATCGGGGTTGGTGACCCCGATCCAGGGCTCTGCGGTTGACGCCACTCTGACGGTGAGCACCCCTTCGGCCATGCGCTCGGCCACGATCGTCGGCAGCAGGCACTCGGAGTCGGCGTCGTCGGCGTGGTCGGCCAGGAAGCGCTTGAAGCTGTCGCTGATCCAGTCCAGTGCCGCCTTGGGGAATGCCCACAGGTTCATAGACACGATGGTCTCGTCCCTGAGCTCTGCCGCGGGTTCGGCCGCCGCGATCGAGCCGTCCGCCCGCCGGGCCACGCCGTGGTGCTCGACGATGCCGACGAGACGGTCGCCGGACACCTCGCAGACACCCCGGCTGACCGCGCCAGTAGCCGACAGCGTCCGTCCGAGGCCGTAGCCGCACAGGCAGGCCTCGTCGTCGCCGAGTCCGGCCACAGCCGAGGCGAGGGTTCGCAGCGCCGCCGGGCCGTAGTAGTCGTCGGCGTTGCACACCACGAACGGACCGGGCACCTCGCCCGCGGTCACCAGCACCGCGTGCGCGGTCCCCCACGGCTTGGCCCGGGCCGGGCCGTGCTCGTCCTGGCGGACGTAGGCGAACTCGACGCCGGCCCGCTCGAGGGCGCCATGGCGGGAGTCGACATGGGCCCGCAGGGCGGCCTCGATGCCGGAGCGCACCACCAGCACGACCTTCGAGGCGCCGGCCCGGACCGCGGAGTCGATGGCGTAGTCGAGGAACGTCTCGCCGTCCGGCCCCACCTCCACGAGCTGCTTGTCGCCGCCGAAGCGGCGGCCGATGCCCGCGGCCATCACCACCAGAGTGAACACGCCCGCTCAGCGCTCCGGGCGGGAGGGTCTGATGTTGGTCTCGACGCGCCGGGAAGCGGCCGCAGCCACCCTCTCAGCGCTCCAGCAGGTGGCGCACATGGTGGGTCTCGTTCACGGAGCGCACCGTGCGCACGCCCGTGCTGGACGCCACCACCCGGGTGATCCCGCAGTAGTCGACCAGCAGCGACAGAGGGTCATCAATGCCCAGGAGGATCTGCAAGTACACGCCGGTGACCATGCCGTGGCAGAACACGGCCACCGTACGGGACCGGTTGGTGCGGATCACATGGTCGAAGCCGCGACCGACACGATCACGGAACTCTTCGTACCCGTCCGAGAAGATCGTGTCACTGAGGTCTCGATCCTCGTCGTAGTAGTGGGCGACCGCGGGGTCGTCGCGGCTCCATTCCTCGGTCGGCACATAGATCTGCGCCCGATGGTCGGACTCGCGCAGCTCGTCGAGCATCTCGATGCCGAGTTCGAGGCGGTCGGCCAGCGGCTCAGCTGTCTGCACCGCCCGCTTCATGTTGGAGGACACGATGTGGTCGACGCCCTCGCCGGTGAGGTAGTCGGCCGTGGCTCGCGCTTGTAGGTGGCCGACCTCGGCCAATACCGGGTCGGCCGATTCGCCATCGGGGGCCTCGTCGCGAACGGGCCGGGCGTGGCGGATAACGAGCAACTCCACGGGCCGGAGGCTACCTCGCTGGTTCGGGAGGCCGAGCGGACCGGCCGGCGGGTGACTGGGCCCGATCGGTCTACGGACCGCCGATCGGGTCGGCAACTGCGGCGAGAGTGAGCCCGAGGCCGTGACCCCCCGGTACCGCCATGGCGCCGGCCACGACCGGAGGCGCCTCGGCTACGTCGTCGGCCAGGAAAGATGCCGTGGCCAGACCGTGGGCCAGGCTGTGGGGGGCGGCCGCGTCCACGGCGGCGGCCACGTGAATGGCGTGGGCGACTCCTACCGCCGAGTCGAGGAAGGATGTCACGACGGCGGAGGCCCCAGCCTCACGGGCGCGGGCCGCGACGGCGAGGGCCGCGTCGGGGCCCCCCAGGGCTTGCGGCTTGACGATCAGCGTGCCCACGCCGAGTTCCAGGGCGTGCACCGCGCCGGCCCCGTCCCGGATCGACTCGTCCACGGCCACCGGGACGCCGCTGCGCCCGCCCACGGCTGCGATGGCCTCGATTCCGGTGACCGGTTCCTCGCAGTAGGCGATGTCGCAGGCCTGGACCCGGTCCAGCACGTCGACGGCGATCGCCGGATCCCAGGCGCCGTTGGCGTCGAGCCGCAGCTCAGCGGCGGGACCCAGACCGGCCCGGGCCGCCCGGACCCGCTCGACGTCGACCACGGGGTCGGCTGCGCCGACCTTGAGCTTGACCGCGATGAAGCCGGCACTCACTGCATCCCTGGCAGCCTCCTCGACCTCCGACGGCTCGGGCGCGGCCACGAGGGCGTTGACGGCCACAGCGGGCGCGACGGCATGGCCCTGGTCTCCAGCCAAATGGACGGCAAGCGAGCGTCCGGCCCGTTGGGCTTGGAGGTCGGCCCAGGCACCGGCGACGCCGGCTCGGGCGTGGGGCGCGTCGTGCATTGCAGCAAGCAGGGTGTCCAGCACGGGCTCGCCGCCGGCTTCGAGACGGTCGCAGACGCGGCGCAGCGCAGCCTCGGTCTCCAGCAGGCTCGTGTGCGACCATCCCGGTAGCGGGCCGGCCTCCCCCCAGCCGGTGATGCCGTCCGCATTCAGCGCGACCAGGAACCCGGCCCGGAAGCGAACCGAGACGCCGCCGGTGACGAGCGGGGCCCGCAGGGCCAACCGGAAGGGATGCAGCTCAGCGAGCACTGCGGTCACCCGATACCTGCTTCGCCGACCGGACGGGCCTCCACGCCCGGATGGGCCTCCGGTCCGGCGGCCGTGGCCATCGGAGCCGGGGCGGCGGGTGGATGGGCCTCGGTGTTGGCGATGAATCGGGCTATGGCAGCCGCGGTGGCGTCGGGCTGCTCGAGGTGGGCGGCATGCCCAGCCCGCTCGACACGGACGGCGGCGCAGTCCGGCAAGGCGGCGGCGAGCTGCTCAGCGATGGCGAAGAACTTGGCGTCCAGGGCGCCCGCCAGCGCCAGCGTCGGTACCGCGCAGTCCTCCAACCGCTCGTGCAGCGGCGCCATCGAGCCGGTGCCGCCAGCCAGCAGGCTGCGGGCCAGGCCGGCGGGACTCGACGCGAGCCGCTGGTTCCGGGCGGCCCGCACATGGGACTCCCCCAGCGCGGCCTGGCCCGCGAAGAGCGGGTCAGCCATCCACTCGTCCACGAAGGCGGCAAAGTCCGCGGTGATCCGCTCGGCCCGCAACCTGTCCGCCTCGGCCCGTCGATACCGCTCGTCGTGGTTTGCGATGCCGGCGGTCGCCCCGATGAGGAAGAGCGACCGCAACCGCCACGCTGCGGTGCATCCCAGCGTGAGCGCGACCCGTCCGCCCATCGAGTAGCCGACGAGGTGGAAGGAATCGCAGCCGAGAGCGTCGGCGACCTCGATCACCTGGCCGGCCATGGCCTCCACCCGGTACAGGTCCGGGTCGTCGGGCACGTCCGAGCTGCCGTGGCCGATCAGGTCGGGGCAGATGATGCGGGCCGCGAGCTTGCCGGCGAGGCGGTGTGCGAGGGGATCCATGGCCTGCGCCGACCCGGTGAACCCGTGGAGCACGACGACCGGCACGCCGGTCGCGGGACCGTGCTCGCTGACGGCCAGTTCGACACCACCAGCCCTGACGCGCCTTCGGTGTGCAGAAACCCGGTCGATCGCCGGGACAGCGTGCACGGACCGGTCAGACACGGCCGCCCGGCCAGCCTGTCCGAACTCCGTGCGCAGAAAGCCACGCCAGTGCCGGGAAAGCGCGCACAGACCGGTCAGACATGGCCCCATCCGGCGGCCAACACCCTGCGAGCGGCCTGCTGGGCGGCCGCGGTTAGGGATCTGCGCTGGGCGACGTCGTCGTCTCGGGACACGTCGATGATGCACAGGTCCACGCCCGGCGCTCGGGTCGCGGCCGCGGCGCGGACCGCCTCGCTCAGCTCTGCGGCGGTGGCCACCTGCCGGGCCCGGATGCCGCCGAAGCCGTCGAGCTGGCTCAGGTCAAGGCCGTGAGGGGTGCGGAACAGCTGCTCGAAGTCATCGACCGGCACCCGATCGGCTACTGGCAGCAGGGAGAAGATCTCGCCGCCGTCGTTGTCGACGCACACCGTGATCAGGTGCAGTCCCAGACGGGCGGCCGCCGCGAGGCCGCCCAAGTCGTGGAGCAGGGCCAGGTCGCCGGAGTAGAGCGCCACCGTCCGGGACGGGTCGGCTGCGGCGATGCCCAGCGCGGTCGAGGCGGAGCCGTCGATGCCGGCCGCGCCCCGGTTGGCGCAGCAGACGACCGACCCGGTGTCGAACACGAAGGCGTCGAGGTCTCGCACCGGCAGCGAGTTGGTGGCCACCAGCACGGCGCCGTCGGGCAGGGCGCCGGCAAGCACCCGGGAGGCCTGGGCCGACAGCAGCCGGCTGCCGTCGGTGGCGCCTTGGCTCGCTTCGATCGCGCCGACGGCCTCGATGGCTTCGCGGGCAGCCGTGTCGAGCCTCGCCCAGGTGTCGAGCCATCCGCCCGGAGCGTCACGCCCCGGCGGCGCGGCTCCCGTCGTGATCGAGCCCAGCGACTCCACTCGTGCCGGCACATGGCCGGTGAGCCGGAACACGACCCGTTCCCAGCGGTCCTCGGGATCCACGAGCACGACGTGGCGGGGCCGGGTGCGCTCCAGCCAGAGCCGGACCGGCTTGGTTGTCACGGTCCGGCCCACGAGCACGGCGGCATCGGGACGCAACACCTCGGCGAGGTCCCCGTCGGCGAGCAGATGCTCGGCCGAGGCGACCACGCACGCCGGCGGTGCCTCGACGCGGTCACCGCGGGAGCGGTTGGAGCGGTTGGCGCGGCCCCGGACATGGGTGACGGGCTCGCCGATGAGCGGCCAGCCGGCCCAGGCCGCGAAGCGCCGGGCCTCAGCGGCCCACTCCAGTTCCCGGTCCAGCCCGCCGGCCGGCCACGGTCCGGCCACCACCACCCCCCGCTCGTGCCCGGTGACTATCTCAGCCAGGCTGGCGAGGCTGGCCGGGTCCGCCGGGTCCTCGTCGTCTTTGCGGGCGTCGCCTGGCCCGGGCTCGGCCCCGGCCCCGGTCACGGGCACTGCGCCCAGCGGCTCGAGGGGCTCGCGCAGCGGCCAGTTGAGATGGACCGGTCCGGGATCGGGGCCCGAGGCCAGACGCACGGCAGTCTCGGCCCACCCGATCGCGGCGTCAACACTGGCGTCGTCGGGCACCGGCAGGTCGATGCTCCAGCGGGCGGCCGTCCCGTACAGGCCCACCTGGTCGATGGTCTGGGGAGAGCCCCAGCCGCGCAACTCCGGCGGGCGGTCGGCGGTGCACACGATGACCCCGACCCCGGCATGGGAAGCCTCCACCACCGCGGGCAGGTAGTTGGCCGCGGCCGTGCCGGACGTGCACACGAGCACGGCCGGACGGCCGGTGGCCCGGCCCAGGCCGAGGGCGAAGAAGCCGGCGGCACGCTCGTCGAGCTGCACCCATGTGCGGATGCCGGGCTGGGCGTGGAAGCACAGGGCCAGCGGACCCGAACGCGAGCCGGGGCTGATCACCGCGTCGGTCACCCCAAGGGAAGCCAGCCGGGCCGCGAAGGCAGCCACGACGTCGTAGACGGGATCAACCAGGATCAACGGATCAACGCTCGTCGATGACGTCCAGGAGGGCCCGGAGCTTCATCGCGGTCTCTTCCAGCTCATCATCGGGATCGGAGTCGGCGACGATCCCGGCCCCGGCGAACAGCTGGGTGCTGTCCGGGCCGGTCAGCGCGCAGCGCAGGGCCACGCCGATCTCGCCGTTGCCGTCGAGGTCGCACCACCCCACCGGGGCCGCGTACCAGCCCCGGTCGAGGCCCTCGTGGCCGGCGATGAACTCAAGGGCCGCGCCGGTGGGGGCTCCGCCGACGGCCGCGGTCGGGTGCAGCGCGCCCGCGGCCCGCAGCACGTCCATATCGCTCGCTCCGGTGCGCCGGCGCTGCACCCGCGCCGTGATCGGCGTGCGCAGATGCTGGACACGGCTGAGGCGCATCAGGCCGGGCTCGGCCGGGGCGGGGTCCACCAGCCCCAGACCGGACAGCGCGTCGATGATCCCGTCCACCACGAACCGGTGCTCGGACCGGTTCTTGGCCGACTTCAGCAACCCGGCCGCGAAGCGCTCGTCAGCGGTGGGATCCTCGCTGCGGGGTGCGGTGCCGGCGAGGGCCACAGTGTTCAGCCGGGGACCGTCGAGCGTGACCAGCTCCTCAGGGGTGGCCCCGAGGAACGTGGACTCGCCCGCGGTGACGGCGAAGATCGCGCAGGCCGGGTTGCGTCGCCGGAGCCGGTCCAGCACCGCGGCTACATCCAGTCCGTGGTCGAGGGTGACGGTGCGGGCCAGCACCACCTTCTGGAAGTCACCTCGCCGTATGCCGGCCACGGCGTCGGAGACGAGCGCTCCGTAGTCGTCGTCGCGGTCGCAGTCGATCGTCGCCACCGCCGGGCGGACCGGATCGGGCGTGGCCGGCAGTGGCGGCTCGACCTCGTACGCCGCCAGCCGCTGCTCGAGCGCGGCCTCGGCGGCTGCCTCGTCGCCGTCGGGGCCGACCCGGGTGGCGGCCAGGACCCAGGCACCGTCCGGGTGGTCGATCACCGTCAGCTCGGGCAACACCATCCGGCAGTCCCCGAATCCCGGCCACGAGAGGCCCGGGCGCCGATCCTCGCCGTCGCCCGAGTCGGAGGGCTGCGAGTCGGAGGGCTGCGAGTCGGTGTCGCCGCCCGTGGGCGTGAACGAGAAGCCGCCCACCAGCACCGGCGCGGGCGCATCGGGGTCCGGATCGCGCCGGATCCGGGCCGCGAGGACGGCGCGAGCCGCCGAGGCGGCCGAGAAGCGATCGCTGCCGAGCGGCCTTATGGTCTCCACCACCCCGAACGCAGCCAGTCCCATGTCGGCCTCGGGGCGCAGCCAGAGGCTGCGATGCTGTCCGGGCCCGGCCGCAGCGAAGGCGGCCAGGGGATCGACCCGTCCGCCGACGGGCTGGGCCTTGACGACGATGGCCCCGACCGCGGGGGCGGGGTCGTCCCCGATGCGGGCCATCGCCCTCGCCCACAGCGTCTTCTCGAAGTGGCCGACCACGAGATTGGTGGCCACCGGCACGAGCCGGTTCACGCTGGCGACCAGCGCCGCCTTGTCGCGGCCCTCCCGGTCGAAGTGGCGCTTGACCAGGTCGATCGCGTCCTCGATGAGGTTCTCCACATTGGTGGCGTGACGCATGGCGAGGGCGGCCAGTTCCTCGACGGCCACCCCCTCCCCGACCAGGGTGCGGGCCGCGACCAGCATCTCGACATCGTCGGAGTCGAAGCACTCGCCGTGGGAGCCGTTGTCGAGGGGCGTTATCAGTCCGGCGTCGATCACCAGATCGACGACGAAGGCGGGGACGCCGGCCCGTTCAGCCAGCCCGGCCCGATCGAGGACCAGACCGGCGCGGGGGACATCGGCAGCAAAGGGGCTGTCCGGCACGAACACCATGCTAGGAGTCGGCGGCGCCGGGCCGATTCGCTGCGAGCCAGCCGCGGGCTGTGCGGCGCAACGATGCCCGGACCGTGGTGCCGCTAGAGTCCCGCCCATGGTCCTCGCTGCCAGCACAACGGTCGTCAACATCGTCGAGCTGCTCCACATCCTCACCGTTCTGGTGGCTCTGTCGCCAGTGTTCGTCCATCCGCTGCTGCGCAAGCAGATGCGTGCCGCCGGTGCCGGCCATCAACAGCTGGTGGTGGCCATGGCGTCCAACGCACGGCGGCTGTACGGTCCCGCGCTGATCGTGGCCGGCCTGCTGGGCATCGCCCTGGTCGAGATGTCCGAGGACGCGATCTCGCTGACCGAGGCGTGGGTGATCGCGGCCATCGTGATCTGGGTGGCGATGATCGGCATCCTGCACGGCCTGATCAGGCCGGCCCTGAAGGCCCAGGGCGCCGAAGGCACCACAACCGGCACCGAGAAGCGCCTCGAGGCTGGATCGGCCCTGCTGTCGATCGGGTTCACCGTCCAGCTGATCCTGATGATCTGGCAGCCCGGGGGCTGAGCCAGGAGGGTCGCTCGCCCACCCCGGCAGCTCACCAACCGGACTGGTCGTCCTCGGGAGCGAAGTCCTCCCAGCGGGGCGCAGCCTCGGGTTCCCCGGGTTCCCCGGCCTGTTGTAAGCGGTTCTCGCCGGCGGGGGGTGCCTGGGGGTCATCCTGCGGCTCGCCGGTCGTCTCTGCTGATCGGATCGGACCGGCGCCGGCGGTCACAATGGCGGCCAGGACGGTCGTGACCGGCACCGCCGCGACCAGACCCATCGAGCCGCACAGCGTCCGGACGATCTCCACCGCGATCAGCTCCGAGTTGGCCGCCATGGCCAGCGACTGGTCCGAGACCGCGAACAGCAGCAGCAACGGGAGGCCCGCGCCGACGTAGGCCAGCAGCAGCGTGTTCACGGTGGCGGCTATGTGCTCACGCCCCACCCTGATGCCCGACGCGATGAGCTGGCGCGCGCTCAGTTCGGGGCTGCGGTAGCGCAGTTCCGCCACCGTGGCCACCTGGGTGACCGTCACGTCGTCGAGTGCACCCAGCGCGCCGATGATGGCCCCTCCCAGCAGCAGCGAAGCGAGATCGATGTCGCCCGCGATCAGCGGCAGGGTCAGGCCTTCCTCGGTCGCCAGCCCGGTGAAGTCGGCGAGCCCGAAGAAGATCCACGACAGCCCGAGGGTGAGGCCGAGCGACGCGAGCGTGCCCGCGAGGGCCACGGTCGTGTGCATATTGAGCCCGTGGGTCAGGTACAGGCTCGCGAACGCGATCACCGCCGCGGCCACCACCGCCACCAGCACCGGGTCGCTGCCGTCGAGCACGGAGGGCGCCGCGAAAGCAATCAGCACCACGAGCGTTGCGGCCATCCCCACCAGAGCCAGCCCGCCGCGCCAGCGACCGAGGGCCAACACCACCACGGCGAACAGCGCCGCCAGCCACACCAGCGGCGCTCGGCGGTCGCGGTCGACGAAGAAGTAGTAGTCGTTGGAGGTCTCGTACCCGACGATCACCTTGTCTCCCGGCGAGACCCTGACGGGTGTGCGGTAGTACTCGAGGCTGAACTCGGGCAGCGCTACCTGGGCACCGTCGTCAGGACCTTCGTCGACACGCACGGTGATGGATCGGCACGTCTGGGGATTCTCGGGTGCCGAGTAGCTGCACACCCGGTCGCTCACCTCCAACACGGTGGCGGCCAGGCGCTCGTACGCGAGTCCGATCTCGTCGGCGCGCTCGCGGGCTGCGTCGCGGCCCTCGCCGGTCGGCCACAGCAGCACCAGTCCCACAACCGCGGCCACCGCGGCGAGGCCGACGAAGACGAGCACCGCCAGCAGCGCCCGATCGCTTCGCCATGAGTGCCAGTCGATCCGGGGGCCGGCCCCTGACCAATGACTGTGCGAGTGGGCCCGCATGGCACGAATTCCCCGCATGGCTCGATTATGGCCGCCGTGGTGGCCGGGCTCGGGGAGGGATCGATCGGCCTGAACGACGGGGCGGCCATGACGGCAGCGGATCGGGCTGCCGGAGTTAGCATCGGCCGGGTCACGCCACCTTGGAGGCGAGGAAGTCATGAGCGAATTCCCTGAGCTGGGCTTCTACGCGCTGGCCGGTCAACCCGACAGCTCGCGGGACCTGCTGCAGGAGGTGTCCGACGGCGAGGCGATGGGGCTGGGGACGGTCTTCATCTCCGAGCGCTACAACCGCAAGGAAGCGGCCGCGCAGTGTGGCGCGGCGGCGGCAGTCTCCGAGACGATCACGATCACGACCGGCGTCACCAACAGCAACACCCGCCACCCGCTGGTCGCCGCCGCCTTCGCCCTCACTATGCAGAGCCTCACCGGTGGCCGCTTCGTGCTGGGCATAGGCCGGGGCGTTCCTCTGCTGCAGGCCGCGATGGGGATCAACCCGATCACGACCGCGGAGATGGAGGACTATGCGGGGCTGCTCCGCAGGCTGTTCCGGGGCGAGACGGTGATGGGTCACGACGGGCCGGCAGGCCGCTACCCGTACCTGCGCCTGGACTCGTCGCTCGACGAGCACCTGCCGATGGGCCTCGCTGCCTTCGGCGAGAACACCCTCAAGCTGGCCGGTCGCTGCTTCGACGAGGTGATCCTGCACACCTACTTCACCGACGAGACGGTGGCCCGCTGCGTGGAGACGGTCCGGTCCGCGGCGGAGCAGGCCGGCCGGGATCCCTCCGGTGTGCGGGTGTGGTCGTGCTTCGCGACCATCGGCGGCCACCTGCCCTACGAGGACCGGATGATGAAGACGGTCGGCCGGTTGGCCACCTACCTTCAGGGTTACGGCGAGCTGATGCTGTCCGTGAACCGCTGGGATCCTGCCGCGCTCGAGCGCTTCCGGGAGCATCCGGTGGTGGCGGGGCGCCATGGAGCGATCGACGCTTCCGCGACCACTGGGGAACTGGAGCAGCTGGCGGAGGTGATCCCCGCGGAGTGGTTCGCACCCAGCGCCACCGGTACCCCCGAGCAGTGCGCCCAGGCGGTGCGGCACCAGCTCGATCTGGGCTGCGACGGGGTGATCATGCACGGCGCCACCCCGGCCGAGTTGGCGCCGGTGGTGGCCGCCTACCGCGACCGGAGGCCAGGAGCGAACTAGCAGCCTTCGGTCCGACCCCCGGGATCTACGATTGCTGCTGGTGGCTCTCGCTGACGGTCGTGACTCGATCCCGTCCACGCCTGCTCGCGGCCTGACCGGCCCCGCCGCCTCCGGAGGGCGATCTGGATTCCGGTTAGCGGCTCTGGCGGCCGTTCTGGTTCTCGTCGCGTCTGCCTGCGGATCGGACGGGCCCGGCAGTCAGCCTCCTGCACCGGCTGAGGAGGTCAGCGAGGACTCCAACGAGGAGGCTGGGGTAGGCGCCGGCAGGGACGCAGCCGCAGGGGTCGAAGACTCTGAGGATCCCACCAAGGATCCCATTGAGGAGGCGCCGGAGCCGGCCGCGGCCGAGCCCGATGTCGCGGAACCGGAGGCGGATGCGCCTGACACCGGGGCGGGTGCCGTCGGAGAGGCACAGCCCGACGGCGTTACTGACGTGGAGGACCAAGAGACAGGAGCTGACGAAGGGGCGGGCGAAGAAGGGGCAGAGGCAGTTGCAGTTCCGCTGCCGCCGGTTGCCTCGGTGCGCCTCGTCAGCCAGAACATCCTGCACGGGGTGGGGTGCCCGCCGGACAGCGATTCGTGCCTGGTCGACGAGCGGGTGTCATTGTTCATGGGACAGCTCGCTGAGGCCGGATGCCCCGAGTTGGTGTCGATTCAAGAGGCCAACGAGCGGATCGTGGGTCTGGTCTCGGGCGACGTGGGGGCCTGCGGCTACGAGATCGTCTGGGACGGCGACCCCGGTCTCGACCGGGAGGTGGTGCTGACCACCCTGGAGGTGATCGACTTCCAGCGACGGACGCTGGCCGACCGGTTCAGGTCGGCGTACCTCGTACGGGTTGCCTCGCCGATCGGGGTGATCGACTTCCTGACCACCCATCTGGCCTCCGGCAGCGACGACCGGGACTGCGATCCGGGGCTGTGCCCGCCGCCGTGCGACCCGGCGGGCAGCCTGCGCACCTGCCAGGCCCGCCAGGTCCGGGCGTTTGCCGGGGAGGTGGCCCTGGAAGGCGGCGTGACCGTGGTCGGCGGCGACTTGAACGACTCCGCGGGCAGCCCCACTCTGGCGGTGTTCGACGAGGCCGGGTACGTCGACTCCCACCTGGCCGCGGGCCACGACGAGTGCGATCCGGCCAGCGGGTCGGGCTGCACGGCCGGCCGGGAGGACACGACGCTGGCCGACATGGCCGACCCGTCGAGCCGCCAGCGCAGCCGCATCGACTACCTGCTGTACTCGGCTCCCGGCCGGGACTGCTTCGCGGGCGAGGGCACCGGCCTCTTCGACGCCGAGCCCGCGACCGGCGGTCTAGCCTTCCCGTCGGACCACACCGCGGTCGCGCTGACCCTGGTGTGCGACGCTGCTGAGGCCGACGGCGTGGACGCTGCCACCGCCGCGCTGCCCGAGCCCCCCTATGAACCCCCTCCAGCCGAAGGCCAGCCGGTTGTCGAGGTCACCGCCCAGGCCATCACGGCCGCGTTCGAGACCTACATGGACGGATCGATCGAAGACATGGAGCTGCGCATCGACCAGGCCGAGGACTTTCCCGGAATGCGTGAGGCAGCCCGGCTGATGTTCGAGGCGACCGCAGATGTCGGAGCAGGCGTACGGGCCCAGCTCGACTCGATCTCACGCAAGTCGGCCACGGCCGCGCTGATCGTCTATTCGATCCTGCTCAACGACCAGGTCGTCTTCGACGGTCGCGAGGGCGAGGCTGTCCTGATCAACGGCCGGTGGTTCGTGTCCAAGACCACCTTCTGCGACCTGGCCGCCCTCTCCCCCGTCGCCGAGGAAGTCACCGTCTGCTGACCCGACCGCCGCGTCACCGCCGACCGCGATGTCATTGTCTGGCTCGAGACCCGCCGCGAGACACCCGGATCACCGGATGTTCGCCGTCGTCGGCTAGCGGCGTAGCAAGGCACCGATTGAGGCCGATTGAGGTAACCGTTCCACGTCGGCGTGCTCAGCGGCATGACCGCCAGGGGTCTGGATCAGGCGTGGGGGGCACGGGCTTCACGTTGTCTGGCTTGTGCGACACCGAGAGCGGCTCGGGCGGCCCCGGGTCCAGACAGTCCGGCCAGTCTCGCCGGCACGGCTCTGCGATCAGCAGGCGGCCCGGCTCGGGCGCCACCGTTGCCAGGCGAGCGGGGCGGGTCGTGGTCGCTGTTTTGGGACAGACCGGGCGGTGCGAACAGCGGCGCGGTATCGGGCATCAGCGCGGGACCGTGGTGGACCTGGTCGGGGGGCTTGATGGTGCGCAGCCCATCGCCGCGGCGGGCGATCTGCCAGCCGTGATCGTGGACCTTGTCATGGCAGCCCCAGCACAGCGGCAACAGGTTGTCGAGGTCGGTGCCGCCACCGAGCGCGAACGGGTCCATGTGATGGGCCTGGATCTTGAGCCGGTCGGGTTCGCCGCAGCCCGCGCAGCCCCCGTATAGAGCGAGGAGCGCTTGGAACTGCGATTCGGTTGCTCGCCGGACGTTCCGACCCTTCCACATGGGCACGCCGTTGGAGCTGAGCACCAGCGCGAACCACGACGACCCGCAAGCCAGCCGCTCCACCACCGCGGGAGGGAGCGGATCGCCGTCAGCGGTGGACACCATCAGCTTCTCGGCGTCGGCATCCAGCCGCGCCACCAGGGCAATGTCAGCGAAGGGCCGGCCGCCACCCGCGGTGGCGCTCCCGGCGGTGAGGTTGTCGAGTGCGTCGGCCATGCACTGCTTGGGTGTGCGCTGCCGCCCGGCGCCGAGCCGCTGCTTGTCGGCGTCCTGGAGCCGGCGGGCCTCACGGTTGAGCCGGTTGGCGATGCGACGGCCGGTGACGGGATCGAACTGGCCGTGCAGATGCATCATGCCGTCGTCTCCGTCCCACATGCGCACGCTTCGCCGGGCCCGCTGACGGCGGTACTCGGATTCGCCGCCGTCGTCCTGACGGTCTGCCGTCCAACGCTTAGCCTCCTTCGCGAACCGCTCCGGCGGCAGCGACTCGGCCTTGGACAGCAGGTCGCGGTCGCGCTCGACGTCCTCGGCACTGGTCTTCTTGAGCGCCTCGGCGAGCCGCTTCGCGTTCGCGGGTGCGACCCTGCCGGACTCAACCGCGTCCCGCACGGCGGGCACGGCCCCAATCGCCTGCGCAGTGCTGATGTGCCCGAACGCGTCCTGGCGAGACGCCCCGGTGGTCTCGGCAAGCACGTGGATGCCTCCGTCGCCATGACCGCGGCTCGCCGCCACTGCCGACGCGGCAAGCGCTTGGACTGCGTCGAGCTTGCCACGCACCGCCCGCGTCCCGGCCAGCAGCTCGACCAGTTCCTCCGAAGACGCCTCGCCGCGACGCACCCCTGCTAGCAGTTCCGAGACTGCCGCGTCGACCCGTTCAACCAGTACGGCCAGTTCGATCACCATGAAGCCAGTATCGCATACCCTTATGACATTTGTCAAGCATTTTCGCTATATATTAGTGAAATCTCTCGAAGCCGTCAGAGAGGCAGAGTGGTATCGAGCTGATACCATGTTGTTGTGGCCATGACACTCAGAATGACCGAGGAGGAGCAGGACGCCCTGCGGCGGCGGGCGACGCTCGACGGTACCTCCATGCAGGAAGCGGCACGGCGGGCGGTGCGCGAGTACGTCGCCCGGGCCGATCATCGCGACCGGGTCGCATCGGCAGCCGAACTCGTCATGGAACGCCACGCCGAAGCGCTGCGGCGCCTCGGCGAGTGAGCCGCGCCATCGAGTACCTCGACACCGAGGATCTGGTGGAGCTCGCTCGCCGGCTGCTCGGCGAGCCTGTGCCGCTTCGCGACATCGGCCTGCTCGGCGCGGCCGCGGCGCGGCCACAGGCGTCAGCATTCGGCGAGGACGCCTACCCGGACGTCTGGACCAAAGCCGCCGCTCTGCTTCACTCGGTTGTCAGCAACCACCCGCTCGTGGACGGCAACAAGCGGCTCGGCTGGCTCGCGGCGGCTGTCTTCCTAGAACTCAACGACGCCAGCGTGAGCACGGCCCCAGATGACGCCGTGTACGACCTAGTCATGGCCGTGGCGACAGGCGCTCGAAGCGTGGACGACATCGCAGCGGCGCTCCGGCTCATGCGCGAACAGACACCTCCATCGGCGTAGTCGTCAACGAGGAAGGTCAAGCCTGCCCCCGGGATCAGCCAACGCGGTCTGCCCTACTCGGTCGATCTGGGATGGCCCGGACTCGCCCAGGTGAGCCAGACCGTCATCTTCGCATCGTCGATGCAGTACCAGATCCGGCCTGATCCGGTGACCTCGTATTGCCACTGCTCCATCTCCACGCCATTGACGCGGCCCACGCGAGGCGGGCCCTTCAGCCGATGCTGCCTGCCGCTGCGTCGACGCGGCCCAGCGGCAAGCGCTTCCCACGCCGCCCGCACGCTTGAGGGGGACTCGCGGCAAACCTGCTCCCACCCCTTTGGCGGACGCATTGTCCTCGAAACGGATGTCCCATTCACCGCGACGCGGCGGAGGAGCGACCCGATCGCGCCGGCGCGGCATTGGGTCTAGACGACAGGTCTTGGTACGCGCTCGCCGTATGCCGACCGCGGCTCAGTGAGCCGCTTCGCGAGTTCTGAATCCAAATAGATCTCCGCGGTCACCCGCCACTCCCGCAGCGCCTGCTCGACAGGCGCTAGATCGTCGGTCTCGGCCGCCTCCGCCATCAGCTGGAACATCTCCTCAGCGAACAGCCTCCTGTCGCGCTCGGGCATGAGATCCACCCAAGCCAACTTCCGCTCGAGATCGCCGTCTGCGCAACCGTCGGCGGCTGAGGGCGAGTCCTCGCGACTGCTCACGGCGGGAGCATAGTCCTGTCCGGTGTGCCGGACCTGAGCGATTCCGGTCGCAGCCTTCCCAGTCATCACGTCTCCTTCCGCTCCTCACACGCTGCGTTTCATAACAGCTAATATATTGTCAATAAAGAAAAACACTCAAACAACATCAACTTTCAACCGATCGACAAGACGAGCCGCTGCGGCTCGCAACTGACGCTGCAACCGCTGTTATCGATCGCCGCCTGTTCGGACGGCCTACGATGCCCGCCGATGACTCCCGCCGAGGCAGCCGATTCGTCACAGCAGTATCTCGAGCCAGAGCAGCGGGCTCGGATGGAGATCGACGAGCAGCTTGTGGCGTGCGGGTGGGTGTTGCAGGACTACAAGCACGCTGCGGTGGCTGCGGCGCGGGGCGTTGCGGTGCGCGAGGTGCCCACCGAGGCCGGCGCGGCGGACTACGTGCTGTTCGTGGACCGTCAGGCGGTGGGGGTGATCGAGGCCAAGAAGGCGGGCAGCACCCTCACCGGCGTGGAGCCGCAGACCCGCAAGTACCTGGTGTCTTCTCCGGACTGGCTGCCGAGCTTCCTTGTGGACGGGGCGCTGCCGTTCGGGTATGAGTCCACCGGCACGGGAGACCCGGTTCACGTGCGGGCTGGATCCGGTGCCGGCCAGCCGGCGGGTGTTCACCTTCCACCGGCCCGAGACGATGGCTCACTGGATTGATGAGCATGTCCGGTTGGGTGGCTATGGCACCTTGCGGGCGGGTTTGCGGTTGCTGCCGGAGCTGGCGTCCGGCGCCGGCGGGCTGTGGACGCCCGAGGGCTGGTAGAACGCTCGAAGGCCCGCCGAAGCGGGCCTTCGCCCAGCCACCGAAGCGACTGGGGGGATATACCGACACGATATCTCACATATGTGGCAACCCCATCAAGAACCAACTCCAGAGTGAACCGCTCCGGGATCGCTGAAGGGGACCGGCACCCGATCCTCAGCCCCGAGACGTTCAAACTCGGGACTCGGTCTCGCAAGTTTCTCAGGCTCGAGAGTTGCCGGACGACTTGCCCTCACAGGTGGGAGTCCAGCGCTTCGAGGAATTTGCGGAAGTGGGGTAGTGAGCGCCTCAGCGCATCGGGCGACACCTTTCCCACAAGAGTGAAGGAGTCACGAGCCTTATCGTACCTGCCCTTGCGCGAAGATGCCGTCGCGTCCCGAAGTGCGGCTTGGACATCCTGCTTGGTGCGCCCCTCAAGCCCTTCGACCGGCAACAATCGCTTCTCATTCAGCTTCGGAAAGTGGCTCCGGAGGGCCTCTCGATCCGCGAGCAACCATGTCTCCATGCATGTGACCATCAGTTGTGCTTGGTCATCACCTGAGCCATACGGTCGCGTCCAACCATCATGTGATCGAAGGTGTTGCCAGGCACCTGACGAGACATCCGGCCGGTGCTGATGCGCCACTACGTCCTCGCTATCGACTAACAGCACAGAATACTCATCGACAACCGCACTGAACCTGATCCGGAAGCGATCATAGGCCTCGTTGCGCGACCCGCATGCGACCACCCTCGGCAGTCTTCCGGCGAACCCTGCGCCTTTCAGCAAATCACTGAATCCTCGGCGCGCCTCCGTCCTGAGCGCCTTGCCCGTGCCGCCGCCCTCTACGTACAGCGCCACCTTCACCAGCGCGTGCCGCCTATCTGCCCGCTGGTCCACAGATCTCCCAAACGGTACCTCTTGAGCCACTCGCGTAGGTCAGACTCCTTGAGGCGATCCATCTTCGTAGAATCGCCGTCGTGCTCAAAGACAACTACCGCTTCGGGCATATCTGAGAGAGAATCGATCAGGATGTCTGAGTGTGTCGTCACAAGAATCTGCATCCGCTCGCTGGCAACACGTAGATGCTTAGCCAGAGCAACTACAATATCAGGATGAAGGCCTAACTCTGGTTCCTCAAGGCAGACGATGGGATACGCATTAGGATTGTATAGCATGGCCAAGACACAAAGATACCGTATAGTTCCATCTGATAGCCGATTAGCAGGTACGGATCGTTCCTTGCTCTCAGTGAAGTAAACTTGGACCGATCCACTGTTGATCACAACATTATAGTCTGTGAAGTCCTCATACAGCTCACGCAATCCAGCAAGAACGTGCTGCTTGGCTTCGGGATGTTGGCCGATCTGGTTCAGCACGAGGGCCAGATTGCGGTAGTCTTCATCAAGCCTGTCGCCTCTTGCATCTGCGGGTTGAGACCGACGTAACTCCGCGTCGCGCCCGAAGTGCCAGTGGTCGTAGATTGCCAGTGCGTTGTAGACACCCGACAGAACTGTCAAATACGGAAAATCAAGGGGAGATCTCAACTGTTGGAGGATGGACTGGTTTGTCTCTGGCGGATATCGGCGCTCCTCAAGCGGGCCTTCGTCCGTTCTCTCGGTCTCAAGCTTCATCCACTTCAAGCCAGGCCCAGGAGCCATGGGCGGACGGCTCGCGTCGGCCTCAGATGATGCAGGCGGCTGCACCGTTCGGATCCTTACTTCGTCTGTGTCCAACCGGGACTCGTACAACCTCCCATCCGGCAGGCGTGTAATCTCTTCCTCCGCCACCCAGAACTGTGAGTCCACACACCGCAGAGCGAGTCGATGCTGGAGCTCGAAACCCGCCGGGTTGACAACCACTTCCAGTTTCGACTCCCTAGAGAAATCGCTCTGCCACAGCCAGCTTCTGATGCCTCCCCCCCGTCGGACCGCGGCCTGCAGGTCGACGGGGAGGCTCCGAATCAGGCTCAGCACGTCGAACAGATTGGACTTGCCTGAGCCGTTCGGGCCGATGAGGACGTTCAGCATGCCAAGGCGCAGCGGTGCTGTCTCGTGCCCGAACGAGAGCAGACCCCTAGGCCAGATGCTCTTGATCAGGGGTTGATCGATCACGACACGCCTGTCCCGTCGAATCGATCCGCGCTCTGCCCCCGAGCGTCCACACACTCTCGGAGAGTCGCTGGTGACGAGCGAAGGGGCTCGGTCGTGCTCATGGGGTTGCTCCTTCGCCTCCGATGGTAGTCCCCTCAGATCAAGATGCCCGGAACCTCGCATGAGGCGAAGCCGACCGACGATGAGGCACCGCGGGGGTTGCCGGGGCGTAGCGTGGGCCGGGTGTCCGGCCGCGACTCGAGGGCGCGCGACGACGGGCCGTCCTACGGCGACAAGCCATTACGCACCGGCACCAAGAGCGCCGTCTGCCACCTCAGCTACGCGTCAGAACGCGGCTAGAGGCCGCGCCATCACGCGGGTCGAGAACGCGCCAAAACGCGGGTCAAAGACGCGCCAGAACGCGATTTCTGGCAATAGCAGGCTATGTTGCGGCGGCTCGGCGGGTGATCGGGGCAGTGCCGCACGCATGAGGCGGTTCGGGAGGTGCTCGCTTACAGCGGGACGGCGCCTGGCGCGTAGTGTGGGCAGATGCCCGGTCACGACCCGAAGGCGCTGGTTCAGAGGCTGTGGGACTTCTGCGACGTGCTGCGCGACGACGGGCTCTCCTACGGCGACTACTTGGAGCAGCTCACGTACCCTGCTGTTCCTGAAGATGGCCGACGAGCAGCACGAACTGCTGGGCGGCCACCGGGTGGTGCCCATCGAATACGAATGGCAGTCGCTGCTGAGCCGCTCGGGCGCCGAGCTTGAGGCCCACTACAGCGAGACCCTGGCGACCCTGGGGGCGGGCGATGACATGTTGGGCGTGGTCTTTCACAAGGCCCGCAACCGGATCCAAACCCCGGCCAAGCTGGAGCAGCTCATCAAGGACTTCATCGACAAGCACGAGTGGCTGAGCTACGACGCCGACCTCAAGGGCGCGGCCTATGAGGGCCTGATCGAGAAGACCGCCCAGGAGGGCGCTCGTGGAGCTGGCCAGTACTTCACGCCTCGGCCGCTGATCTCCGCCATCGTCGATGTGATGCAGCCCGAGCCCGGTGGCCGCATCTGCGACCCGGCGTGCGGGACCGGAGGGTTCTTCCTGGGTGCCTACCGATCGATCATCGACCGCTTCACGCCGCTGGAGCCCGATCAGGTTGAGCACCTGCGCTCTGGCGCGTTCACCGGCTGGGAGATCGCAGATCTGCCGGCGAGGTTGTGCGCCATGAACCTGCTGCTGCACGGCATCGAGAGCCCCGAGTCCGACTCCCCCGTCCATGTGGACGACGCGCTGCGCTCCGACCCCGGCGAGCGCTTCGACATGGTGCTCACCAACCCGCCCTTCGGCCGGTCGTCGTCGGACAGCTACGAGCGCGACGACTTCTGGGCCACCACCCGCAACAAGCAGCTCAACTTCGTCCAGCACATCGTCAGCCTGCTCAAGGTAGGCGGAACGGCGGCGGTCGTCGTGCCCGACAACGTGCTCTTCGAAGCCGGAGCGGGCGAGACGATCCGCCGACGTCTGCTGCACGACTGCGAGGTCCACACCCTGCTGCGCCTGCCGACAGGCATCTTCTACGCCCAAGGCGTCAAGGCCAACGTACTGTTCTTCCGTCGCCGCGAAGGCGCTGAGCAGGCCTGGACCAGGGAGCTGTGGGTCTACGACCTGCGCACCAACAAGCACTTCACCCTCAAGCAGAACCCGCTCACCAGGGCCGACCTCGACGACTTCGTGGCCTGCTACAACCCGACCGGCCGCCACCAGCGCCAAGAGTCCGAGCGCTTCAAGCGCTACACCTACGACGAGTTGATGGACCGCGACAAGGTCAGCCTCGACCTCTTCTGGCTCCGCGACGAGAGCCTGGAGGACATCGACAACCTCCCACCCCCAACCGTCCTAGCCGCCGAGATAGCCGAAGACCTCCAATCCGCCCTAACCGAAATCCAAGCCCTCACGGAGTCCCTAACCGCCATGTCCGGTAGCGACTCGCAGGACTGAGCCCTGTCTCATCCCGTCCCTAATCTGCAGACCGGTGAGTACCCTGTGGATAACCGGACGCCGAAGGGAGGTGGCCGTGGCTGACCGAACCGCCATCGAGTGGACCGAGACAACCTGGAACCCTTCCACCGGCTGTGATCGCACGTCACACGGCTGCGACAACTGCTACGCGCTCACCCTCGCCAAGCGCCTCAAGGCCATGGGCAACCCGCGGTACCAGAACGACGGCGACCCCAAGCACAGCGGCCCCGGCTTCGGCCTGACCCTGCACGACGACCTACTGGAACTCCCCTACCGGTGGCGAGCACCGCGGGTGGTCTTCGTAAACTCCATGAGCGACCTCTTCCACACTGACGTCCCGCTCGACTTCATACAGCGGGTCTTCGAGGTGATGGCCGACACGGACCGTCACACCTACCAGATCCTCACCAAGCGCTCGAAGCGCTTAGCCTCGCTGGCCGGCGAGCTCGACTGGCCTCCCAACGTCTGGATGGGAGTCAGCGTGGAGTCCAAGCGCTACACCTTCCGCATCAACCATCTCCGCTCCGTCCCAGCCGCGATCCGCTTCATCAGCGCGGAACCGCTGCTGGAAGCGCTACCAGACCTCAACTTGTCGGGCATCCACTGGCTCATCGCCGGAGGCGAAAGCGGCCACCACGCCCGTCCTATGAGCGAGGACTGGATTCTAGACCTGCGCGACCAGTGCGCCGCAGCAGGCGTCGACTTCTTCTTCAAGCAATGGGGTGGCCGCACCCCCAAAGCGGGCGGCCGAGAACTTGGCGGGCGGCTGTACAACAATCTGCCGTCCCGGAGCAGTGCGGCCTGATGAGTCGCGCTTGGGGATTCTGGACTCGCGGAAAACTGCATGTGCTGAGGGACTATCTGGACGCGTTCACTACAGCTACCAAGCACAAGGCGGACGAGAGAATATATCTCGATCTCTTTGCCGGTGAAACCGAGAATCTCGACGCTATCACGAATGAAGAGATCGAGAGCTCAGCACAGATTGCGCTATCGATTGATGAACCTCCGTTCACGAGACTTAGGTTCTTTGAACTAGAAGGTAAGGCACAGGAACTTGAGAGTTCGCTGGTTAGTGCCTACCCTGGCCGCGACATCAAGGTCTACGCTGGAGACTCAAACAAGAAGGTCTCTTGCGCTCTTCGGGACTTGCGCCGCCTGTCGTGGGCACCAACCTTTGCCTTCATTGATCCCAATAGTCTGGAAGCCAAGTGGTGCACGCTAGAGAAGCTCGCACGATTCAGAAGGGGGAACTACAAGACTGAACTGTTCCTCCTGTTCTCGCCTCAGATGTTCTCCCGCCTGTTGCCTGTCAAGGGGAAGGAGCTTAGATCTGAGGATGAAGCAGCGATAGATGATGTCTTCGGGATGGGTGCATGGCGAGAGATCTACAATTCTCGTCTGAATGAATCGCTCAGCGGACATGAAGCCTACGAAGAGTACCTGAACCTAATGCGCTGGCGTCTAGAGACTGAACTTGGATATAGGTGGACTCACCCGCTAGAGCTCAAGAACACACGGGGGACATCTCTGTATTTTATGATCTTCGCCACGAGCAATGAGGCAGGGCACAAGATAATGAGCTACCTCTACAACACAGCTGCTGCACAGTTCCCCGCGATGCAGGCCGAGGCAAGAGACAGGCGTCAGCAGATGCAGGAAGAGCAGTCTGGAGTCACGAGGCTATTCGAGATGGAAGCGGACCCCCCGATGTCCGATTCACAGGTCGAACAGGTCTATGTGCATGAGCCCCCGACTCAGCCCTGGTTCCTTGGCGATGAGCTATAGGGCCAGCCATCGCCGGTCCGCGACGAGAGTTTTCGCTGACGAGACGACCATGGACGCCATCGCTGAGGCCGAACGCGATATCGCGGCTGGCGACTTGACCGAACTCGACTGACTCAACGTGGCCAGGCTGGCGCGCCACGCCAAGAAGGACCTCGATGCCTTGCCAGCCGCGCCGGCGACCCGAGCCAGGGCGATCATCGAACGCCTCGACAGCGAACCGCACTTGGGCAGGAAGCTTGCCGGCGCGCTGCAGGGCAAGCGCTCTGCCCGCCTCGGCCGTTCCCACCGCATGATCTACACCGCGAGCGACGGAGGGATCGTCGTACTCACGATCTCGCACAGAAGGGACGCCTACCGCTGATGCCCCCCGATGATTCCGGATTGCCGCAAGATCCTCGCGAAGGGAATTATCACCGTGAGTAACAACTCCTCACCGGCGGTACCCGACACGTCCGTCCTCGTGCCGCAGAACGCTGTCGGGTCCCAGCCTTTCCCCTCGTGCCGAGGTGTGAATTTGTAGCGTATCTGTGAATTAGTAGTGTATATGTGAGTTGGTAGCGTATGCAGGGATCGGGAAGGCGAACGCTGTGGATCAACAAGTGCCCCGCGACCCGCTGGCATACCGGCCGCGAGTCGCGGACCGGGACCTGTCGGAGCTCCTGGGCGCCCTGCCCGCGGTCAGCATCGAAGGCCCGCGTGCCGTCGGCAAGACCCGGACGGCGCGCGAGCGCGCCAGCACCGTCTACAACCTCGACGACCCCGACGTCTTGGCCGAGGTCCGAGCCGACCCGCGGGCGCTGCTCGCGGGCGAGCCGCCGATCCTCATCGACGAATGGCAGAGGCTCCCGCCGTCGTGGGATCTCGTGCGTCGAGCCGTCGACGACGACTTCGCGCCCGGGCGGTTCATCCTCACCGGATCAGCCCGGCCCAGCGAGTCCCCCACCCACTCGGGCGCGGGCCGGATCGTCACGCTGCGAATGTGGACCATGACCCTCAGCGAGCGGTGGAAGACGTCCGCCGTGAGCCTCGGCAGCCTCCTGAGCGGCGATCGGCCGCCCGTGGACGCGGCCACGGAGACCACGCTGGAGGACTACGTCGAGGCGATCGTGGCGGGCGGATTCCCCGCCTGGCAGGGGGTGGCCGACCGGCCCCGGAGACTGCTCGCCGACGGCTACCTGCACCGGATCGTCGAGCACGAACTCCCCCTCACGGGCCGGTCGGTGCGCAACCCGGCCACGCTGCGCCGCTGGCTGGAGGCTTACGCGGCCGCGGTGTCCACGGCGGCCTCATACGAGTCCATCCGAGACGCAGCCACCGCGGGCGAGCATGCCAAGCCGGCCAAGACCACGACCATCGCCTACCGCGACGCTCTGGAGGCGACGTGGGTGCTGGAGCCGCTGCCGGCCTGGCTGCCGAGCCGAAGCCATCTGAGCCGGCTGAAGCGCTCGCCGAAGCACCACCTCGCCGACACCGCGCTCACCGCCCGGCTGCTGGGAGTGGCCCGTGAGGAACTGCTCGGAGTGGACCCGGCGGCGGGACCCCACCAGGGGGACAGGCCGCTGCTCGGCCGCCTGTTCGAGTCGCTCGTCACCCGCGACCTGCGTGTCTACGCGCAGTCCTGCGATGCCCGGGTCCGCCACCTCCGCTCATGGAACGACGCCCGCGAGGTGGACCTCGTGGTCGTGAGCGATCAAGGGGTGGTCGCGGTGGAGGTGAAGCTCTCCGAGGAGGTGCGCGCCCGGGACACCCGGCACCTCCTGTGGCTGCGCGACCGGATCGGGCCCGCTCTGCTCGACGCGGTCGTGGTGACCCTGGGACGGCGCTCCTACCGCGACGCCGATGGCATAGCCATAGTCCCGGCCGCGCTCCTCGGTCCGTAGGGCCGATACGAACGGCGCCCTCACCGAGGCACTCGCCGCGACCAGGACATAATCCGCAGGGAAAGCGCTCTGCCCGCCTCGGCCGTTCCCACCGCATCATCTACACCGCGAGCGACGGGGAGACCGTCGTGCTCACGGTCTCGCACCGAAGGGACGCCTACCGCTGACGCCCCGCATCACCATTCCGGTAGCGGGTCGCAGGACGGAGCCCTGTCGCACCCCGTCCGTAACCTGCAGACCGGTGAGTACCCTGTGGGTAACCGAGCGGCGCAAGCGCCGAGCTATCCGAGGCCGGGTGGTATCGAGCTGATACCATGACGCTATGGCCATGACACTCAGGCTGACCGGCGAGGAGCAGGACGCCCTGCGGCAGCGCGCCGCGCTTGAGGGCATGTCGATGCAGGAGGCAGCCAGGCGGGCAGTACGCGAGTACGTCGCCAGAGCTGAGCACCGCGACCGGGTTGCGGCCGCCGCCGAACTCATCATGGAACGTCACGCCGTCGCGTTGAGACGCCTTGGCGAGTGAGCGACGACATCGAGTACCTCGACACCGATGACCTCCTGGAACTTGCCCGCCAGCTGCTCGGCGAGCCCCTGCCGCTTCGCGATGCAGGTCTGCTAGGCGCCGCAGCGGCGCGGCCGCGGGCATCCGCCTTCGGCGAGGACGCATACCCCGACGTTTGGACCAAGGCAGCGGCGCTGCTGCACTCGGTCGTCAGCAGCCATCCTCTCATCGACGGCAACAAGCGACTCGGCTGGCTGGCGGCTGCCGTCTTTCTCGAACTCAACGACTCCAGCGTGAGCACGGCCCCAAACGACGCCGTCTACGACCTGGTCATGGCCGTGGCGACGGGCACCCAGAGCGTGGGCGACATCGCCTCGACGCTCCGATTCATGCACGAACAGACACTTCCATCCGTATCGACGCCCAGCCGGGAAGATCAACCCCTGATCTAACCCTATAATTGCAAAATCGCAGATTTCCTGCGAAATTAGTGATATGAACATCCCGAAACCATCGTTTTAGCCTTCGGCACTTCTTGCGTTCCGCACCGAGAAGGCCCGTTCGTTCAAGGACGAAACCGAGCTTTCGATGCTGGCGACGGCCATGGCGGAGAAGCAGTACGTCCGCGAGGTCCCCTGGCGCGAGGGCGGGTCTCCGGTTCGCGTGCTCCCGGCGGCCGGCGCCTTCGGGGCGAACGGCTCCGGCAAGAGCAACCTGCTCAAGGTCATGGCCGACATGAGGCGCCTGGTCCTCAGCTCGTTCCGGTCCGGCGTTCTTGGCGGCGGCATCTCCCGATGGCCGTTCCGCCTCGACGAACAGTCCGCTCGCCTGCCGTCACGCTACGAGGTTGACATCGTGCTTGGCGGCGTCCGTCACGAATACGGCTTCGAGCTAGACGACGAGCGGGTGGCGCAAGAGTGGGCGCACCATTACCCGAAGGGCCGGGCTGCGCTGCTGTTCCACCGGCAAGGCGAGGTCGTCCGGCTTGGCACAGCCGAGCGCACCCGTAGCCGGGCTGTCCTCAACCTGCTGCGCCCGAACGCACTGTTCCTCTCCACTGCAGCTGCGATCGACCACCCGGCGCTGTTGCCGCTGTACCGGTGGTTCGATCAGAACCTTCGACTGGCCGAGGCTGACTCTCGGTTGGCCCGCCAAGTGCTGACGGCGGCGATGACAGACGAAGGCGCGCAGCGGGACGCCGTTCTGCAGCTGCTGCGGGCCGCTGACCTGGGGATCACTGATGTGCGCAAGCAACCCCCGGATCCGGCCATGCAGGAGAAGGTGCGCCGGGTCGTCCGCATCCTGCTGGAAACCGAGGACGAACCCGATCCCGACGCTCCTCCGGCACCCACGGACTTCAGCGAGCTGACAGGGATCAACCTGGTCCACCGGGGAGCCGCCATCGACGTCGAGATGGACAACGTGGACGAGTCGCTCGGAACTCTGGTGTGGTTCGGCCTCGTTGGACCCGTGATCGAGTCCTTGGCGACCGGCACCGTCCTGCTCGCCGACGAACTCGACGCCAGCCTTCACCCGGACCTCGTGGCTCAGCTTGTTCGGCTCTACCAGAATCCGCAGACGAACCCCAAGCACGCTCAGCTCGTGTTCAACTCGCACGACACTTCGCTGCTCGGCGGCGCCGTCGGGGAACGGCTGCTGGGGCGCGACCAGATCTGGTTCACCCAGAAGCTCAACGACGGCCGGACCCAGCTCTACCAGCTCATCGACTTCGAGCCCCGCAAGCAGGAGGCTGTGGGCAGGCGCTACCTGGACGGATGGTACGGAGCCAAGCCGATCATCTCGCCAGCCGAGTTCGAGGCCGCGGTCGATGCCGTCCTAGCCGCAGTCGATTGAGGTCCCGGCAGCCCCGTCCGCTGAAGCGGAGGCCGTCGGGTCCGGCGATCCACAGGATCACGGTCTTCGCCGAGGGAGAGAAGACCGAACCCGGCTACCTCACGCACTGGCACCGGGCCCACCGCGACCGGATCCAAGTGAACATCTTGGGGGGCCTCGGCGCTCCGATGACGGTCGTCGACCACGCGATCAAGCAGATGCGCCACGAAGCCCGGGAGGCCAAGCGCGGGCGCGGACGCGCCAGTGACGAGTACTGGTGCGTCTTCGACGTCGACCAGCATCCGAACGTAGGCGCAGCCGTACAGAAGGCCATGGCCAACGGCATCGGCGTGGCCGTCTCCAACCCCTGCATCGAACTCTGGTTCATCCTCCACTTCCAGGACCAGAGCGCCCACATCGAGCGGGATGCCGCCCAAGCGCTCTCCAAGCAGTGGCTCGAGTACGGCAAGGTTCTCAATGAAAGAGCACTGGCAATGCTCACGGAGGGGCATCCCGTCGCCAGGGGAAGGGCTGAGGCGCTCGACGCCAAGCATCTCGGTGACGGCAGGCCGCCGCGGTCGAACCCCAGCAGCGGGATGTGGAGGCTCATCGATCGGATCACAGGAGAGCCTCCGAGATAGAAGACTGGGCCACGTCGCGGACCTCATCCTGGAGAGCTTCCACCTGATCGCGCCCAAGCGCACCCTGGCCAAGCTGGACTAGCGCGCCAGGGTCCGGTTGGAGCGAGCCTCGATGATGACGCCGACGTCGTCGTAGGCGCGCCACTCGCCGCTGCGGGCGTGCCAGAACCGGCGGCCGGTGAGCCTCTCGAGGGCCAGGCCGTAGCAGTGGAAGTTGGTGGCCGCGCCCTCGATGTGGATCGAGTGCACATCGTCGCCGAGCATCGCCACCCCGGCGCCCCGCTCGACCATCACCTCCTGGCGCACCTGCGGCTCGCCGTCGCCACCGCAGGGGCCGTACAGGCGGTTCAGTTCCTGGCCCCGCATCCCCACGATCACCGCCCAGGTGTTGTGCTCGTGCGGCGGCGCGGACGTGCCGTCGGCCACGCACTGCACGTAGAGCGCCAACTCGTCGTCGTCGTTCTGAGCGATCCGGTAGCTGATCGAAGTCCCCGCAGACTCCGGCGGCGGGAAGTCGTCGTCGCCGAACAGGTCCTGGCGCTCGGCCAGCAGCAGCAGCCGCTCCTTGATGCGCTCCACGCCGGCCTGGTCGATGCCGCCGTGCTCGCGGCCATGGGCGTCAATCTTGGCGATGTCGTCCATCGCGTCGGCGACCGCCGTGGCTCGCTCGGCTGCCCGGTCCTTCTCGCTCATGGCTCCCCTCGGCTCTAGGGTTCGACAAAGAGTACGAGACGGCGGCCACGCCATGCTCTCACCGACCTGCCGGCCTCCTCTCGGGGCTATGTTCGACTCGCATCACCCCAGACGGTCTGCCCGGGAGCCGCCGCACGCATGCCGAGCAAGAGAAGCGCCGGACTGATACTCCACCGCCGCAACGCCGACGGTGTGATCGAGGTCCTGCTGGTGCATCCTGGCGGACCGTTCTGGGTCAACAAGGACCTGCACGCCTGGTCGATCCCCAAGGGCGAGCACGACGAGGGCGAGGACGACGAGAGCGTGGCACTGCGGGAGTTCGAGGAGGAGTTGGGATCGCCGCCGCCGGACGGAGCAAGGCAACTCCTAGGTGAGTTCGGTGCCTCGGGCCGCAAGCGGATCAGCGCCTGGGCGCTAGAGGCGGACTTCGACGCGACCCATGTCGCCAGCAACACGTTCGAACTCGAATGGCCTCCCCGGTCGGGCCAGATCAAGGAGTTCCCAGAGGTGGACAGCGCGGCCTGGTGGACGATCGAGACGGCCCGGACGAAGATTCACAAGGGCCAGATGCCGATTCTCGACGCCCTGCTCGCCGTCCTCGACGACCGCGGCGAAGGCGGGAGATGACCGACGCATCGTCCCACGCGCACCAGGAGGTGAGCGAGCACCCACCGGAGATCGCGCCACCACTAGCCTCGCGTCAGTGAGCATCCTGCTGCCCACAACCATGGCCGGGAGCAGGCGCCGGCTGGCCGCAGCCTGGTCCGTGGTGGCAGCCGTGGCCTTGGTGGCCGGGTCCTGCAGCGGCGACGGGGTTGGCAACGACGCCGTAGCCGCCGACGCCCTCGGCGACAGGTCACTCGGGGTCGTGGAGGTCGGACAGGGGGAGGCCATCCAGATCCGGTCGGTCCTGACGATGAGCGGCGACGCGAACTCCGGTCCGACGAGCGAGAACGCCGTGCGGCTCGCGGTCGGCCACTACGGGCCGATCCACGGCTTCGACGTGGATCTCGGCGCGCCGGTCGACGACGGCTGCTCGCCCGAGGGCGGCGAACGGGCCGGAGGGGAGATCGCCGCCGATGCCGATGTGATCGGCGTGATCGGCACGACGTGCTCTGCGGCCGCGGTCACCGCCGCTCCGCTGATAACCGGCGCCAACAAGGTGATGATCTCGCCGTCGAACACCTCCCCCCGGCTCACTTCCGACCTGGCCGGCAACCCGAGTTCCGACCGTCACGAGGGCTACTACCGCACCGCGGACAACGATCTGTACCAGGCCAGGACCATGGCGCAGTTCCTCCGTGAGGAGAAGGGCGTCGACGCGGTCGCAGTGATCCACAACGGCGACGCCTACACGCAGAGCCTCGCGGAGGCGTTCGCAGCGTCGTTCGAGGCGCTCGGCGGCTCGATCACCGGCGTCGCCGTGGTGGCCCGCGACGAGACCGACCTGGTGCCGGCGCTGACCGACCTCGCAGGCGGCTCGCCGGAAGCGCTGTTGTTCCCGGTCTCGCGGACTGTGGGCGCCGCGATCGTCCAGCAGCTGCCGGGCGTGCCCGGCCTCGACGGTGTGCTTCGACTGTCTGCGGACGGCCTGCTGTCTGACGCGTTCCTGGGATTGGAGGAGTCCGAGGGGATGTTCCTGTCCGGGCCGAACCTCAGCTATGGCACGAACGCCAACGAGAGCACCGGCAGGGGCGCTGCCGATCTCCTGGCCGAGTACGAGGACGCCTACGGCACAGCGCCGGAGGCAGCCTTCTGGGCGCACGCCTACGACGCGACAACCCTGCTGCTGGAGGCGATAGAGGCGGTCGCCCGGCCCGAGGGTGAGTCGCTTGTGGTCGACTTGGCGGGAGTGCGCGAGTACCTAAACGACGTGTCGGGATACCGCGGGATCATCGGGTCGATCGACTGCGACGACTTCGGCGACTGCGGTGTGCGGCGGGTGGTCGTCGTCGAGCATCTCGATTCCGACGACCCGGCCGCCACCCGGACCAACACCGTCTACGAGTACGCCCCCTAGGTCGTGGTCCTGACGCAGCGAGCGCGGCTCCGGATCCGGGCTGGGGAGCACACTGGCCCCACCGCCCATCTGGCCCCGGGCCGCGTGCAAGCCAACCTGGTGGTCCTGCCCGGGGCGGTGGCCGCCGACTTCGTGGCCTTCGCGGCCCGCAATCCCGAGCCCTGCCCCATCGTGGAGGTCATCGAACACGGCACCGAGGCGGTGCGCAGCGCTCCCGGCAGCGACCTGCGCACCGACGTGCCCCGGTACCGGTTGTTCGTCGACGGTGCCCATGCCGGCTCGGCCACCGACGCCACCGCCTGGTGGCGGGACGACCTGGTGTCGGTGCTGCTGGGGTGCAGCTTCAGCTTCGAGGCCGCCCTGATGCGGGCCGGGCTGCCGGTCCGGCATATCGAGCAGGGCCGCAACGTGCCCATGTACGTCACCGACCGCACCTGCGAGCCCGCCGGGGACTTCACCGGCCCGCTGGTAGTGTCTATGCGACCCATGCCCGCCGCAATGGTCGATCAGGCCCGGCGGATCACCGAGGCCTTCCCCCAGGCCCACGGCGGACCGGTCCATGCCGGCGACCCCACCGGGCTAGGCATCTCGGACCTGAACACGCCGGACTTCGGCGACACGGTCGATGTCCGCGACGGCGAGGTAACGATGTTCTGGGCCTGCGGCGTCACCCCGCAGCTGGCCATCGCCAACGCCGCTCCCGACATAGCCATCACCCACGAGCCCGGCCACATGTTCATCACCGACCTGCCCGCCGACCCGGAAGCTCAGTAGACGCGGCGCATACCGCCGGCATCCGACCGTGCCGGCGCAGGCTCAGTTGTAGGTGGTGGTCTTGCGGATCATCAGGTCGAGCCACTCGCCCGAGGTGATGGGCTCGTAGCGGGGCGGATCGTCGGGCGAGGTGCATGTGGGGATGCACTCGATGACCGCGTCGTAGGTGGGCTGGTGGAAGAACGCCACCGAGATGCGCTCGCCCCAGGCGCCGTCGGCGGCCACCACCCGATGGAGCGTCGAGACCCAGCGGTCGTTGGTCCACGCCGCCATGAGATCGCCGAGGTTGATGACGAAGGAACCTGCGACCGCGGGCACGTCCTCCCACTCGCCCTCGGGCGACAGGATCTGCAGGCCGGGCACGCCGTCGCCGTAGAGGATCGTGAGGCTGCCCCAGTCCGAGTGCGGGCCCCGGCGGAACTGCCCCGGCAGCGGCGGGGCGTCCAGGGGCGGGTAGCGAAGGGCGGCCAGACCGGTCACGTGGTCGGCGATCTTGTCGTCGAACCAGTGCTCGTCCAGGTCCAGGGCCAGCGCCATCAACCGCATCAGCTTGGCGGCCAGGTCCTCCATGACTGCGTAGTAGGCCAGGAACGACTCCCTGAAGCCGGGCACCAGGCCCGGGTCGGGCCAGACGTTGGGGGCGAAGAAGTCCTCGCGCCCCTCGCGCAGCCCGGCCCGGCGGGCCGCGTCCCGGTCGTCGAACCGGTTGACGAGGTAGAGCTCGGCCAGGTCCGGGGGCGTCTCCTCGTCGCGTGACAGCGCCAGCGTCGAACTCTGCAGGGGCTTGTAGCCCCGCCGGTTGCCGACATCGCAGACAAGTTCCATCTTGTCGGCCCGCGGCAGGGCGAAGAACCCTCGGGCGGCGGCATCGATCCGAGTCACCGCCTCCTCGGACACGCCGTGCCCGGTGATCACCAGGAAGCCAACGTCCTCGCAGGCCCGCCGGATCGCGTCCACGGCTATATCCCGACGAGGGCCCGGCTCGAACGCCCCCGACAGGTCCACCAGCGGCACCCGGGACACCACTCCCGTCGAGACCGTCATGGCTGGTCCGTCCCCCTGTCGCCGCGGCTCGTGACGCGACTCTAGCCGGGGCCGTCCTTGCGGCCGCCGGCGCTCGACGGCAGGGTCGACCACACATCGGGGTTGGTCGCCAACCAGTCGGCGAACATGTCCGCGCAGGCCCGGTCGTGCAGCCTCGTGGTGGCCACACCAGCCGACTCGAGCCAGTCGAGTGCTTCGTCGGACCAGCTCTCGCTGTCGCCCACAACCACCGAGCCGATGCCGAGGAACCGAACCAGGCCGGAGCAGTACCAGCAGGGCGTCATCGTGGTCACCAGCGTGGTGCCGGAGTAGTCGCTCAGCGGGCCGGCGTCCCCGATGGCGACCGTCTCGGCGTGAAGCAGGAAGTCACCCTGCTGGACGTTGCGGTTGCACCCGGCTCCGAGCACTGCGCCGTGGGCGTCGACCAGCGCGGCGCCGGTGGGCACTCCGCCCTCGGCCAGGCCCCGGCGGGCCTGCTCATACGCCAGCGCCAGAAGTCCTCTCGGATCGGGCGGCGGCATGGCTGACCCTGTCAGTAGATGGTCTTCTGAAGCATGGACAGGATCCACCCGCCCGACGTGGTGGGATCGTGGTGGGGTGGATCGTCGGGTGACGTGCACGTGGGGATGCACTCGATGTGAGCGTCGTAGGTGGGCTGGTGGAAGAACGCGATGGAGATCCGGTCGCCGAGGTCACCCTCTGGAGCTATCACGCGGTGCAACGTCGACACCCAGCGGTCGTTCGTCCACGCCGCCATCAGGTCACCGAGGTTGATCACGAAGGAGCCGGGAACGACGGGGACGTCCTCCCACTCGCCGTCGGGCGACATGATCTGCAGACCGGGCTCACCGTCGTGGTACAGGATCGTCAGGCTGCCCCAGTCGGAGTGCGCGCCCCGCCGGAACTGCCCGGGCCGGGCAGGTTCGTCAAGAGCCGGGTAGTGGTTGACGGTCAGGTTGGTGATGTGGTCGCGGATCTTGTCATCGAACCAGTGCTCCTCCAGGTTCAGAGCAAGGGCCATGAGCCTCATCAGCTTCACGGCCAGGTCCTCCATCACCTCGTAGTAGGTCTCGAAGGCCTCCTTGAACCCGGGCACATGGTCGGATCTGGGCCAGATGTTGGGCAAGAAGAACCCCTCGCGCCCGTCGCGCAGCCCGGCCCGCCTGGCCACCTCGGGATCATCGAAGCGGTTGACGGTGTACAGCTCGCACAGGTCGGGCAACGACTCATCCTCACGGGACAGCGCCAGCGCCGACGCCTCGGAGGGCGTGAAGCCTCGATAGACGCCCGGCGGAGCGACGTATTCGAGCTTCTCGTCGTGGGGAAGGGCGAAGAACCGGCGGGAGGCGTTATCGATCCGCTGCACCACCTCCTCGGGCACGCCATGGCCGGTGATCACCAGGAAGCCCACGTCCTCGCAGGCCCGCCGGGTGACGTCCACCACATGGTCTCGTTGGGGTCCCGGCTCGAAGGCGCCGGATAGGTCCACCAGCGGAACCCGTGACGCGACCCGCACTGCGCTTGTCATGGGCTGGTCCTCTCTTCAGGCTCGCGCCCTTCGAGTCTCACGGGCGCGGTCGTCAGAATCCAATCGACGGATCGATGAACTCGTTCGTGTAGATGTCGGAGGCCTCGATGTCCTGGGGCACGCCCTCAAGGATGTCCTTGAGCAGCTGGACGACCCGCTCCATTCGGGCGTCGTCCATGTTTCCGACGATGTCATCGGGCCCGTTGCCGACGTTGCCGATTGCCAATGCGGTGGACGACGAGTACTCCATCTGGCCCGGATAGAGGACCCAGAACGAGGCGAGATCCTCCACGATCTGGAGGATCACGGCATCGGTCGGAGCGGGGTCGGCATAGTGGTCGAGAACGGCCTGCTGGAAGATCGGCACGACGAGCTCGAGACAGGGTCGGAGCTCCTCGACGGCGTCGGCTCGCATCACCAGCGGCTGGGCGTAGATCTCGAAGCCCGAGTCGTGGATGAGCAGGTAGTCCACGGGCTTGCCCCAGTCCTCGAGCGCGTTCTCGTACAGCCAGGGCTCGCTGGTGGCGAATCCCTGCTGGACGAGAGCGCCGCCCTCCGCGACGAAGCGGGCCGGCGATCCGTCGTAGGACGGGTCCACCTGGTCGGCGCGGAGAATTCCGGCGTCCACCATGTAGTCGATGAAGACCCCGCCGGCGAAGTACACGACGGTGGCGTCGGACTCGCCGATGTCCGAGAAGCTCGAGAATGAGTACACCTCCGGATTCCACATGAGAATCTGGGGGTTGGTGTCGAAGGGTGCCGCCACCGCGACGGTCGGGATGATGTCGTAGGCGGCGACCTGCTCGTCGGTGTTCACGTAGCCGAAGTGGATCCCGCTGTCCAGCTGCATCGTCGCAGTCGTGGGCGCCCAGCCGAGATAGGGGCCGCCGGCGCTCCGGGCTCTTGGGGACGCCGCGGAACTCCAGAGCGGTCAGCGGTCGTGAGTCCCGCACCAGCGACCGGGCGATCCCGGCTGCCTTGTCTATGTCGTGGTCAACATCTCGGGGGTCGTTACGACGGACCAGGGAGTAGGGCTTCGTCTCTTCGAGCGACAGCAGGGCCTGGGCGGTGGTGCCCAGCGTGCGGGCCACCCGGTGAAGCGACGTGATGCGGGGCCTCGCCAGCCCCCGCTCCAACTGGCTGAGGAACGACGGCGACAGGTCGGCCTTCGCCGCGAGCTCCTTCAGCGACAGTCCCGCCCTGACCCGGCGTTCACGGATCTGGCGTCCGAGCGCGAGGTCCAGGTCCCGCAACTCGCTCACGTCTTGGGCCTCGCTCAGGCTCTCGTTGCTCGGGAGCCGCGACGCCATGGGCCAGCACCATACAAGCCCCGGGAGGGGCGCCGCGTCACGCGGGTTGGCTCGCCTGCTAGCTCCGCTTCCTGGTTCCGGCCCGCTGTCACACCGCTGTCGTAGGGTGCGCTCCGTGGTGTTTGATTGCGTGACGACGGCCTACGGCCCGGCCGCCCACAAGGCGCTGGCGACGGCCGTGGCCCAGGCCAAGGGCGGCGATCCGCTGGCCCTGGTCACCGTTGTCGTGCCCAACCACTACGTGGGCCTGGCCGCCCGCCGGGCGCTGGGCCGTCGCCAGCACAACGGCACCGCCGGCATGGCCGCGGTGGCCTTCGAGACCGCCTACAAGCTGGCAGAGCACCTCGGAGGGGCCGAGATGGCCGGCCAGGGTCGCCGGGGCGTGTCGAGCGCCGTGATCGCGGCGGCGGTGCGCACCGCCCTGCGCCACGATCCGGGCCACTTCCGCGGCGTCGAGACCCATCCGGCCACCGAGCGGGCCCTCACCCGAGCGCACCGGGAGCTCTCCGAACTGGACAGCGGTCAACTGGCCGCGCTCGCCCGGCAGTCTCTGCGGGCCCGGGATGTCGTGCGGATCCATCGCGAGGTCGCCGAAGCCCTCGCACCGGACTTCAGCAACGAGCAGCAGCTGGCCCGAGCGGCCGCCGCCGCGGTCCGGGCTCGACCCTCGGAGGCGCAGCGCCGGCTCGGCCGGATGATCGTGTTCCTTCCCCAGAGCATCACCGGCAGCCAGGCCCACCTTCTGCAGGCCGTGTCCGAGGTCACCGCCACCACGATCGTCGTCGGCGCGACCGGGGCCGAGGACGCCGACGCCACCGTGCGAGCCTCCCTTCGAAGGCTGGGAACCGACCTTGATCTGGAGGCCGGGCACAGTGTGAGCGTGACGGGACGGGCCGGTGACGGTGTACAGGCCCTAAGCGTCTCCGACGCCGATGACGAGGTGCGCCATGCGGTCCGGTCTGTGGTGGGCGCGGCCCGGGGCGGCACGCCGCTGGGTCGATGCGCCATCGTGTACGGCGTCGAGTCCCCCTACGTCCGCCTCATCGGCGATGCTCTCGACGCCGCCGGAATCGAACGGTGCGGCGCCACCGTGCGGACCGCGGAGACGTCTCTTCTGGGCCGATCGCTGCTGGAGATGCTGGCGTTGCAGGACCGGGGCTTCGCCCGGCGCGAGGTGATGGCATGGCTGGCCGGTGCCCCCGTGAGCATCAAGCAGTCCGACCCCGAGGCCGAGCGTCCGGACGGGAACCGCGACGGCGAGGAAGGCCCGACCGACGATGCACTCTCTTACCGATGGCAGACCGCACCGAGCGCAGCATGGGAGCGGGCAGCCCGGGCCGCCCGCGTCGATGCCGGCATCGACAGCTGGAAGGAGCGGCTCGAGCGTTACGCGGCGGACTGCCTGGCCGACGCCGAGCGGTACCAAGCCGACGAGAACCAGATCTGGCGCGGCGACCGGCTCCGCCGCGACGCGGCCCGGGCCACGGAACTGCTCGGCTTCGTGGAAGAACTGCACCACGACCTGAACCCGCAGCCCCCGCCCCGCACCTGGGCCGACCTGGCGAACTGGTGCCAGACCCTGGCGCACAAGTACCTGGGAGGGCGGCTGCGCCGCAGCTGGCCCGACGAGGAGCGAGAACTCGCCGAGCGGGTGGACAGCGCCATCAGCCGGCTCGGCGACCTCGACGGCACCGACGACAAGCCGTCTGTGGCCGCCTTCCGGCGGGCACTCCAGCTTGAGCTGGAGACGACCCCGCACCGCCATGGCCGCCTGGGCCGGGGCGTGCTCGTCGGACCGGTCAGTCTGGCCCTGGGCGTGGAGCTCGAACTCGTTGTGGTGTGCGGCATGGCCGAGGGAACCTTCCCGGCTCGCCGCAACGACGACGCCCTGTTGCCCGATCGGGAGCGCCGGGTCGTCGGTCACGACCTTCCCGCCCGGGGCGACCGCTCCGGTGACGACCATCGGGCGCTGCTGGCGACGGTCGCAGCCGCGGAGCGGTCGCTGCTGCTGTTCCCGCGGGGCGACCTGCGCCGGGCCGCGGACCGCTCGCCGAGCCGGTGGCTGACCGAGCAGACCGACCGCCTCGACGTGATTCCCTCGTTCGTGGGCGGCCTGCGCCGGACGGTGTTCCCGGCCCACCAGCACGAGTACGACACGAGGTGTCTGCTCGACTGGCACGACGGCCGCTGGCGCTACGACGACACCTGGGCCGATCTGATGGCGCTCCCCAGCGTGAACCAGCGCGTCGAGCTTCGCCGGGGCATCGAACTGCGCCGGGCGCGGCTCTCGCGGCAGCTGACCCGGTTCGACGGGAACCTCGCCGCCGGCGACCTTAGGGGCGCCGCCCTCCCCCATCCGACCGACGACGACCAGGTGACGTCGGCGTCGCGCCTGGAGGCCTGGGCCGGATGCCCTCACGCCTACTTCATGCGCCACATCCTGCGGGTGGAGCCCATCGACGACACCGAGGACGACCACCGCATCAGCCCCCTGGAGCGCGGCAGCCTCGTGCACCGGATCCTGGAGCGCTGGCTGACCGAGGCGATAGCCGACGGCGCCGTGCCCGCGCCCGGAGATCCGTGGTCCGAGCGTCGGCGGGCCCGCCTGATGGCCGTCGGGCACGAGGAGTGCGACCTCCTAGCCGCCCGAGGCCTGGTCGGCCGCCAGCTCTACTGGGGCTACGACCGCGGCCAGATCCTTGCCGACCTGGTGCGGTTCCTCGACTTCGACGACGACCAGCGGGCCGGCCACCGATCGCGTCCCGCCGCGGCGGAACTCGGCTTCGGGATGCCCCAGAGCCCCGGCGGGCCTGTCACCATCGGCATCGGCGACGGACGGTCGCTGAGGATCCGGGGCTCCATCGATCGCCTCGACGCGACCGACGCCGGAGGCCTGCTGGTGGTCGACTACAAGACCGGCTCAACCCGCTCGTACGAGAGGATCGACCCCGACGATCCCACGCTGGGCGGGCGCCGGCTCCAGCTCGTCCTCTACGACCTGGCCGCCCGACGGCTGCGGGACGCCTCCGACTCGGCGGAAGGGTACGGCGCCTACTGGTTCGTGTCGTCCAAAGGCCGTTTCACCGAGGTCGGCTACCGCACCGATGCCGCCCGCCGACCCGTGCTCGAAGCGGTAGGCGCAGTGGTCGACGGCATCGGCTCGGGGCTGTTCCCGCTGCATCCCGAGGAGCCCGGATGGAAGCCGTTCGTGTCGTGCTGGTACTGCGAGCCCGACGGCATGGGCACCAAGGACCAGTGGCGCGACTGGCAGCGAAAGCAGCGCGACCCGGCCCTCTTCCCCTATCTCGAGCTCGTCGATCCCGACCGTACGCAGCCACCCGAGCCCGCCCAGTCCGCGGGAGCTGGACAATGACCATGCCCCATCTGGCCGACCAGGCCGCCCGCGACCGGATCACCTCCGATCTGACAAGCACCCTGTTCGTCGAGGCCGGAGCCGGATCGGGCAAGACCCGAGCCCTCGTCGACCGGGTGGTGACCCTGATCGGCTCCGGCGTCGCGATGGAGAACATCGCGGCCATCACCTTCACCGAGAAGGCGGCGGCCGAGTTGCGGGACAGGATCCGCAAGCGGCTTCGGGAGGCCGAGACCCGCGCCAGCCTCGGCGAGGAGCGGGCCGAGACCGCGTCGCTCCAGCTCGACGGCGCCGCGGTGGGCACGCTGCACTCCTTCGCGCAGCGGATCCTGTCCGAGCACCCGGTGGAGGCCGGGCTGCCCCCCAGCGTGGAGGTGCTCGACGACATCGGCTCCCAGATCGAGTTCGACATCCGCTGGCGGGACTTCCTCGACCATCTCCTTGAGGAGCGCGAGGAGATGGGTCCGACCCTGCTGCGGCTCGAGATGCTGGGCGTGAGACTGGACCAGATCCGAGCGCTGGCGGTGAGGCTCAACCAGAACTGGGACCGCCTGGAGGGACTGGCCCGGGAGCCCGCTCCCCTGCCGCCGGTCGACGTCGACGACATCGAGGGGGCACTGCAGGCGGTGGCCGCGATCAAGGACACGTGCACCGCCGGACCCGAGGACGCCCTGTTCGCCCGGATCGACGCCGTCGAGAGGGAGCTGGCCCGGCTCGAAGGCACCACCGACGACGTGGCCCGCATCGAGATCCTCCGATCAGCTATCGACGCCGGGAGGGGACGGAGCACCGGACGCCAGGGCAATTGGGGAAGTGGGGACGAGGGCAAGGCCAACAAGGCGGCCGCCACTGAGGCTCTCAAGTCCCTGGCCGCGCCACGGAACCGCAAGCCGGACGAACCGCTGTCGATCTGCATGCAGCTGCTGGACCGGGCGGCCCAGGCTGCACTCGAGGTGCTCGTGGCCCGGCTGGCGTCCTTCACTCTGGATGCGGCCGAGGAGCGGCGCGCTGGCGGGCGCCTCGAGTTCCATGACCTGCTGGTGCGGGCCCGCATGCTGCTCCGCCACGACACCCACGGCCCGGCCGTGCGGACCGCCCTGCGCGAGCGCTACCAGCGCCTGCTCATCGACGAGTTCCAGGACACCGACCCGATCCAGGTGGAGTTGGCTGCGCTCCTCAGCTGCGATGACCCCGGCACCGGCCGCATCCCGTGGGCGGGGATCGATCCCGACCCGGGCCGCCTCTTCTTCGTGGGCGATCCCAAGCAGTCCATCTACCGGTTCCGGGGCGCCGACATCGCCACCTTCCTGGAGGCCCGGGACTGGACCGAACACCAGGCGCAGGGCCGCATCGAGAACCTCGGAACTAACTTCCGTTCGACCAGACCCATCATCGACTGGGTCAACGACGTCTTCGGGCAGCTGATCCAGTCGTCTGCGGGCAGCCAGCCCGAGTATGCGCCCCTCGACGCGGTGCGAGCCCCGGTGCCGCAGGGACCGCCCGTGACCGTCCTCGGCTCGCAGCCGGTCGAGATCCCGGGCCGGGCCTATGCCCAGGAGCTGCGCCGCCGGGAGGCGCAGTCGGTGGCCGAAGCAGTGGCCGCGATCCGGCGGGACGGCTGGGAAATCGACGCCGGCCGGCCCGCAGCGCCCGATCCCCGGCCGGCCCGCCTGGGAGACATCGCCATCCTGATCCCGTCCCGCACCAGCCTCGCCGACCTGGAGGACGCCCTGGAGGCGGCATCCATCCCCTACCGGGCCGAGGCTTCGTCGCTCGTGTACAACACCCGCGAGGTGCGTGACGTGCTGGCCGCCCTCCAGGCCGTGGCCGACCCCACCGACGAACTGGCCCTGGTGACCGCGCTGCGGTCCTCGCTCTACGGCTGCGGCGACGACGACCTGGCCCACTGGCGCCTCGGCTGCCGGGGCCGGTTCTCCCTCATCGGCTCCCAACCCGACTCCTGCCCTGCCGACCACCCTGTAGCGGAGGCGATCGCCCACCTGGCCGAGTTGCACCGGGCGAAGCGCTGGACCAGCCCACCCGCCCTGATCGACCGGCTAGTGCGCGAGCGCGGCGCGTTCGAGACCGCGGTGGCCGGCGGGAGGGCCCGCGATGTGTGGCGCCGGCTGCGGTTCGTGATCGACCAGGCTCGGGCGTGGGCCGACGCGGGCGGCACCAACCTGCGCAGCTATCTCGAATGGGCCCGGCTCCAGGGAGCCGACAATGCCCGGGTCACCGAGTCGGTGCTGCCCGAGACCGACGACGACAGCGTGCGGATCATGACGGTTCACGCCGCCAAGGGCCTGGAGTTCCCGATCGTGGTGCTGTCGGGCATGACGACCAAGCTCGACCAGCGGGGTCGGGGGCCGACCGTCGCCTTCGACTCCTCCGGCGCACCGGTGGTGAAGCTGCGCGGCGGCGTTGAGTCCGAGAACTACGAGGCCTGGAAGCCCATCGACGAGCAGATGGACGCCCACGAGCGGCTCCGGCTGCTGTACGTGGCCTGCACCCGGGCCCGCGACCATCTGATCGTGAGCCTCACGCGCCGGGACCCGGGCGACAACGGCTCGAAGGAGAACTCCGCGGCGTGGGCCCTGGCCGACGCGGGCGCCGCCGAGGCGGGCGCCGCCGACGGCTCGACCCTGTTCGACGGGGCCGGGCCGGAGTCGGCGCCGGCCGGGGTCGCTCCACAGACCAGCACCGAGCGAGTGCCCCTGCCCGACCGGGACGAATGGGAGCAGGAGCGAGAGCGCAGCCTGAGGGCGGCCTCGGTGCCGACCGCAGTGTCGGCCACAGCTCTCGCCACCGAAACGAGCCGGCCACCTGATGACGATCCGGGCCTGGACAAGGACCGCGACGACTCCGAGCCGCCCCCCTGGAGCAAGGGGCGCTACGGCACCGCCATCGGCCGGGCCGTGCACGGCGTGCTCCAGGACGTCGACCTGGCGACCGGCCATGGCCTCGAAGCGCTGGCCGAGCGGCAGGCCGCGGCCGAGGGAGTGAGCGGCCGGTCCAGGACGGTGGCCGGCCTGGCCCGGGCCGCGCTCGATACCGCCGTCGCCCGCGAGGCCGCCTCCTCCCAGCACTGGCGTGAACTGTTCGTGGCCGCGCCGTTCGGGCCGCGCCTGGTCGAGGGATACGTGGATCTCGTCTACCGCGGCCCCGGCGGGCTGGTGGTGGTCGACTGGAAGACCGACGCGGTCTCCGGTGACGACGATGTCGACGCCAAGCTGGCCCGCTACCGCCTCCAGGGCGCGGCCTACGTGGCCGCCCTCGAAGCCGTGACCGGCGAGGAGGTGGCCCGCATGGTGTTCGTGTTCCTCGACCGTGACGGTGCCGTGGAGCGGGTGCTCCCCGACTTGCGTGACGCCGTCGAGGAGACGAGGGCCGCCGCGGCCGGCCTCAGCGACTGAGGCGCTCGCTCAGCTCGACCACGAGCCGCTTGACGGCTGCGGCCACACCCTCGCGTTCGGCCTCACCGAGGTCTCCGATCTCGGCGTCGAAGGCGTCGAGCACCAGGTCCAGCGTCTCGCGGGCCAGCTTCAGGCCCTCCGGCGTCAGCTCCAGGAGGCTGCGACGGCCGTCGTCGGGGTCGGCGATCCTGCGCATCAGCCCCCGGCGGACCAGTCTCTGTATCGTCTTGGTCGCTCCGCCCGAGGTCTGAACTATCCGCTGGGCCAGCTCGCCGGCCGTCATGCGATGCGGAGGGCCGGCCAACCAGAGTGCGCTGAGGGCGAAGTAGCCGGACGTGTCGAGTTGGCGGACGGCCACCGTGTCCGACAGCCACGTCTCGATCTGGCGCCCCGCCAGCAGCGTCAACACCAGCACGTCGATGGTGGGGCGGTGCTGCTTGGCCACGAACGGGGCGATCGACCCGAGCGCATCGTCATCGAGCGACGACGTCCTCGCCGCCGCCGCGTCCCGCCGGTCCTCGCCCATCGCAGCCACCGGACGGCTATGCCGCCGAAGCCAGAGGGTCGGGGTCACCGGGCCGCATCCGCCCGGTGAACAACACTGCCACCCGCTCACCGGCTGACACGCCCGCAGTCCCGGTGCCCTCACTCGCCGCGCACAGGGCCAGCAGACCACCGAGGCCCGACGCACCGGTGGGACACACATCGATGCTGGTGTGCTCATGAGCAAGACGGTGGGCCCGCCGGAAGTCGTCCTCGACCGCGACGAGGGGCCATCCCCCGGACGTGAGCATCGCCTCGACGATGTCGATCCAGTCGTAGGTGACGTCGTCGAGGATCCCAGACGCGTACGACACAGGCTCCTGCTCCCACGCCCGCATGTAGCGCTCGGGATCGTCGCGCAGCCGATCCACCGCCTCCTGCAGCCGATCGTCGCTCATGCGGGCCAGCTCCTCGGCGATCCTGGCCCGCAGCCGGTTGTCCATGGTGCCCTGTGGGGCTGCTTGCGCGGCGACGATCCGGTCGAGGAAGTAATGCCGGTCGCGGCTGCCGCCGGCCCGCTCCTCGGTACGCAACTCGAGCGCCAGCGTGTCCCAGGCCCGCACTAGGGGATGGTTCCCCTCCGGCTGCACCGCGTGGACCCGGGGCAGGCGGGTCAGATCACCCCGCGACACCGCGTCGGACAGCCCGGTCACCACCGCGGTGGCCAGCGCACCCCCGCCGACCTGCACGAACAGGCGGTCGAGATGAGCCGGCCGGCCGCCGTCGTGCCCGACGAGCGCGTCGACCATCTCCCAGGCCAGCGTCCGGCCGCCGTCGATGGTGGCCGGGGTCTCGGTCCCCTGGCACGAGAACGGCACTGCCCCGGCCTCGATGGCGGCCAGCATTGCGTGGTGGGCCGGGTCGCCGGGCACGCCCGGCTCGCGCTCGCAGCGCACCACCCGCCCGCCGAGTGCCGTGATGCGCTCGACCACTGCGTCGTTGGCCCAGGTCGGCACGAACACGTCGATCCGCCGGCCGACAGCCCGGGCCACCACGGCAGCAGCCAGTGCAGCGTTGCCGCAGCTGGCGATGGCATACGGGGACGCTCCGGCCCCGGCGTCCGCGCCCTCCAGCCGGTGGGTCAAGGCGACGCCGAACAGGTGGCGGGCCTTGTGCGAGCCCGACACATTGCCGGTCTCGTCCTTGACCCACAACTCGGAGTCGCCGATCCCGATGGCATCGGCCAGTTCCGGATATGGATCGAACGGTGTGGGCTCGAAGCCGTGCCCCTCCACCGCTCCCACAGCCTCGTCGAGGTCGCGGACGGCCTGGCAAGCCGCCTCCGCAGGCACGGTCCCGGCCTCCACGAACCGGTACGCCTCGAGTCGTCGCGCATAGTGCTCGAAGGTCGGCTGCGCTGCTTCCATCAGCACAAATCTACGGGACAGTCCACGCCCTGCGAGTCCTTCCCGGCCGCCTGCCGGTCGCCTTCATTCTATAGTTTCGTATACTAGATAAAGGAGTGTGTTTACTCGTGTAGGGTTCCTTCCGTGCCAGACACGGATCTAGAGCCATCCGCTGACTTCCCCGGCCCTCGGCGCCGCAGCCGGACTGATCAGACGACTGAGCGACTGCTCGAGGCCGCCTCCAGAGAGTTCATGGAGCGCGGATACGAAGCAGCCCGCGTCAGTTCCATCGCCCGCCGGGCCGGCCTCACGCCCGGCGCGGTCTACGCCCGCTGGCCCACCAAGAGTGACGTGATCGTGGCTGCCCTGGACTACATCTTCCAGCGGATTCTCCCCTCGCGCCGCCTGAAGGACGCTGGTATCGACTCGATGGGGTCGCGGGACATGCTCGCGATCCTCGGCGCGGGTCTTCTGGTGGATAACGACACGCGAGACGTGATGGTGCAGGTCTTCAGCAGCGCCCGAGCCAACGAGGACATCCGGGAGAGCCTGCGGCAGTACCTCAACCAACGGGCCCAGGACGTCTACAACGTCGTCGCCGAGGGCCAGGAGGCGGGACTCTTCGACCCGGAGCTGAGCACGGCCGCGATGTCCCTGGTTGGCCAGGCAGCCGGAATCGGCGTTCATCTGCTCCTGTCGGCTGGACTGGACGAGCGATACGTGCCGACCGAGGAGGAGTGGCGCACGGTGGTGCTGAGGCTGATCAACGGTCTGGCACCGGAGGACGCAGACACCCCCTAGCCCCAGGCCCACCACCATCCACCGCAGCCGTCTCCCGCCTGGCCGCGCTTGTGATCAGTCGTCGTCGCGGGCGCCGGTCCGGCCGTTGAACTCGACGATCTGGGTGTCCCAGTCATCGACGAAGTGGCGCATCCCGTCCCAGAAGCCCTGGTGACGGCGGGCCACGAAGTCCTCGAAGACGGTGCCCTGCTGCTCCACCCAGGTGAAGTAGCCCAGGTTGAAGATCCGCCGCCGCTCCGCTTCCGAGCAGGCCAGGTGGCGCACCTCGCCGCCGGCGCCGTCGATCAGCCCCCGCCCGAAGGCCGACGCCGCGGCCACGTCGTCGTAGCCGCCGCGGTGATTGCGGCCGATGTAGGCCTCCCGCTCGGCGTCGTACAGCTCGGAGCCGTCGGTGGCCACGGTCACGATCACGTCGTCGCGGCCCATGTCGTGGGCCTTGGCCACCGCGATGGCGGCCAGGGCGTTGCACGAGGACGAGTAGCCCATGTGGGTGAGCAGACCCACCGTGCCGGCGTCGATCCCGGCCCGGTCGACCAGTTGGTCCCGTCCCGCCGGCGTGTTGAACAGCACGTCGAGCGAGTCGGTGCACACGTCGCTGACCGCCACGATGTCGTCGGTGTTCATCACGTTGTGGATCAGCGGAACGTGCTTGTCGCCTATGCCCTGGATGTTGTGCTCGCCGTAGCCGTTCTCGAGCAGGGTCGGGCACTCCAGCGCCTCGGCGGCCACGATCCGGCAGCCGTGGTGGTCCTTGAGGTAGTCGCCTGCGCCGAGGGTGCCGGCCGAGCCCGACGCCGAGACGAAGGCGGCCAGCCGGGAGCCGGGCCGGTCGGCGGCCAGGTGCTCGTAGAGGCGCTCCAGGGCGGGCCCGGTGACGCTGTAGTGGCCCAGGTGGTTGGAGAACTCCGAGAACTGGTTGACGATGACGTTTCCGGGGTCGAGAGCCATCTCGTTGCAGGCGTCGTAGATCTCCTTCACGTTGGACTCCGTGCCGGGCGTGCGCACGATGTCGTTGGCCGGATCGAGCGTCCACTGCTCCAGCCAGTCGAAGCGGGCCTTGCTCATGCCGGCGGGCAGCACGGCCACGCCCCGGCAGTCCATGATCCGGCTGATGGCCACACCGCCGCGGGCGTAGTTGCCGGTGGAGGGCCACACCGCCCGGTGCCGGGTCGGGTCGAACTGGCCGGTGACCAGCCGCGGGGCCAGGCAGGCGTAGGCGGCCAGCACCTTGTGGGCCCGGATCATGGGGAAGCGGTTGCCCAGGGCGAGCACTATGCGGGCGTCGACGCCGGTCATCTCCGGCGGCAGCTCCACGTAGTCGGGAACGGGGTGGGGGCCGCTGCCGTCGAGGCGGCCGAACCAGTGAACCCGGAACAGGTTGGCCGCGTCGGGCTCGTTGCGGTCCACCCCGGCCAGCGCGGCCAGGCGGGCTGCCGGGATGGTCGACGGGTCGCGCAGTTCGGCGAAGGTCGGCAGGCCGATGCCGCGGGTCCGGAAGCGCTCGACGGTGTTGGCGTAGGCGTCGCTGTCGACGACGTCTGCGGTCAGCCCGAGCGATCGGTGCGCCCTTCGTACCTCGGCGTCGGAGATGGTGCTGGCGTCTGTCATGCCCCAAGTATCACGCCCCGGCGGCCCGACCGGACTCCTGGTCCGCCGGCAACCTCAGATGGCGCGGTCGTGGCCGGCCCAGTAGGGGTCCCGCAGCTTGCGCTTGTAGAGCTTGCCGTTGGGGTCGCGGGGCATCTCGTCGATGTAGTCGACCGAGCGGGGCAGCTTCTGGCGGCCTATGCGCTCCCGCAGCCAGTCCAGGATGGCCTCGGTGGTCTCGTCGCCGGGCTCCCAGCCCTGGCGTGGCTCGACCACCGCCTTGATCTCCTCGCCGGTGTCGGGATTGGGCACGCCGAACACGGCCGCGTCGCCGACCGCGGGATGCTGCACCAGCTCGCCCTCGATCTCCGCGGGATAGATGTTGACCCCGCCGACGATGATCATGTCGTTGGCCCGGTCGTTGAGGAACAGGTAGCCGCCGGAGTCGAGATGGCCGACGTCGCCCACGGTGAAGAAGCCCCGCAGCCGGCTGGCGGCCGTCTTGGCCGCGTCGCCCTTGTACTCGAACACTGTCCCCGGCATCTTCATGTACACCGTGCCCGACTCTCCCGGAGGCAGGTCGTTGCCGTCGGAGTCGACCACGATCACCTCGCACCCCGGCCAGGCCTTCCCCACGGTGCCGGGGCGCTCCAGCCACTCGGCGGCCGAGACCGACGTGCCGCCGCCCTCGGTGGCCGCGTAGTACTCCCAGATCGAGTCGCCCCACCACTCGATCATTCGCCGCTTGGTCTCCACCGGGCACGGCGCCGCCGCGTGCACCATGGCCCGCAGCGACGACACGTCGTAGCGGGAGCGGACCTCCTCGGGCAGCTGGAGCAGCCGGTTGAACATGGTGGGCACCATGTGCGAGCTGGTCACCCGGTAGCGCTCGATGCGCTCCAGCGCCCCCTCGGCGGTCCAGCGGTCCATCAGCACCACGGTGTGGCCCAGGTGCAGCGACATCGTCGTCCAGTTGTTGACCGCGGTGTGGTACAGCGGCGCCTGGGTGATCTGCACGTTGCCGTCGTGGGGCTTGGACCCGAACAGCATCAGCAGCATCCCCGCGGTCGACGCGGCCTCGTCGGGGGGCCGGGGGTCCAGAGCCCGCCGCACTCCCTTGGGCCGCCCGGTCGTGCCCGAGGTGTAGAACATGAACGAGCCGGTGGCCAGATGCTCGGAGTCGGGCCTCTCCCCGCTCTGGTCGGCGATGAGCTCGTCGAACGGGCGGAAACCCTCGACCGGCCCGCCCACGCAGAACCGGTTGGCCTCAACAGTGACACAGCCGTCGAGGGCCTTGCGGGCCTCGTCACCGAAGCGCTCGTGCACGATGAACGCCTTGGTCTCGGCGTCGTTGACGATGTAGCCGATCTCCGCGCCGACGAAGTGCCAGTTGACGGCGGTCACATACAGCCCGCTCTGGTAGGCGGCCAGGCACACGGCGAGCTGCTCGAAGCAGTTGGGCAGCACGGTGGTCACCTGGTCGCCCTTGCCGAGCCCGGCAGCCCGCAGGCCCTTCGAGACCCGGTTGACGAGCCCGGCCAGCTCCGCGTAGGTCAACTGGTTGTGCTCGGGGTCGATGACGGCCGGGAGGTCCGGATCGGCCTCCGCGATGGCCCACAGTCCCACGACGTCGGTGTCAGCCATAGCGCATGCCCCTTCCGGTGCGACCAATCGCCGCCCTTATCGCGTCGCTATTGATCATGGGGGGTAGTTTGGCCCACTGTGAGCGCTGAGCGACCCATCGACGAGCAGGTCCGCCTCGCCTACCGCGATCAGGTGGCTTGGATCACCATCGACCGGCCCGACGCCGCCAACGCCCTGAACCCGCCGTGCCGGGACCGGATCCGCGACATTCTCAGCGGGCTGAACACCAGCCACCGGGCCCGGTGCGCGGTGATCACCGGCGCCGGCGACCGGTTCTTCTGCACCGGCGCCGACCTGCGCCACCCGTACGGTGATCCCGACCGCTCGACCGTTGTGCCCGACCGGGTCGTGGGAGACGCCCGCCGGATGATGCTCGACGGGCAGCACTCGCTGTTCGCGGCGCTGCTCGACTGCGACGTTCCCACGGTCGCGGCGGTCAACGGCACCGCGGCCGGGATGGGCGCCCACCTGGCCCTGGCCTGCGACCTGGTGATCGCCGGCGACGGGGCCAAGTTCGTGGAGGTGTTCGCCCGCCGCGGTCTGGTGCCCGATGCGCTGGGCGCCTGGCTGCTGCCCCGCATCATCGGGGTGCGCCGCACCATGGAGCTGTTCCTGCTGGCGGAGGACCTCTCCGCTGAGCGGGCCCACACCTACGGCCTGGTGAACCGGGTCGTGCCCCACCACGAGGTGCAGACGGCCGCGGCCGAGCTAGCCGAGCGCCTCGCTAGCGGCCCCAGCCGTTCGTTCGCGCTCACCAAGTGGCTGGTCAACCGCAGCCTCGACGCCGACCGGTCGGCCATGGCCCACGACGAGGCGGTGGCCGTCGAGCTCAACGCGGCCACCGAGGACGCCGCCGAGGGAGTAGCCGCCTTCCAGGAGCGCCGCCCCCCCGAGTGGAAGGGCTACTGAGCCTCAGTCTCAGGAGAAGGCGACAGGAAGGCTCGCCAGTCCCCTGAGGGTGAGCCTGCGCTTCCAGGGAGGGTTGTCGTCGAGGGGCGTCCACGTGCCGAACCGGTCCAGCAGCGCCTCGAGCACCACCTGGCCCTCCAGGCGGGCCAGTGCCGCGCCCAGGCAGTAGTGAATGCCCGACCCGAACGACAGCATCGGCACCTCCGAGCGTCCGACGTCGAAGCGGTCCGGGTCCTCCACCGCGGCTGGGTCGCGGTTGGCCGCGCCGAGCAGCATCAGCACCCCGTGGCCCTGGGGGATGAGGTGGTCGCCGATCTCGGTGTCGGCCCGGGCGTAGCGGGCGTCGATCTGCGCGGGCGGCTCGAAGCGCAGCACCTCGTCCACCGCGGAGGGCGCCAGCGAGCGGTCGGCTCGCAGCCGGTCCAGTTGATCGGGATGGCGCATCAACGTGTGGACCATGTTGCCGATGAGGTTCATGGTGGTCTCGAAGCCGGCCGCGTATATGAGCGACACCGTGACGGCCACCTCCGGCTGGGTGAGGCGGTCCTCGCCGTCGCTGGCCGCGATCAGCCCCGACAGCAGGTCGTCGGCCGGCTCCGTCCGCCGGCGGTCGATCAGATCGTTCAGGTACTCGTTCACCTGTGCCGACGCCGCCTCGGCCCGCTCCGCCTCCCCGGGCCGGCGGTTGGGCTCGAGCGTGGCCGCGAGGTCGGAGACCAGGGGTCTCAGCCAGTCGCGGTCCGCGACCGGTACCCCGACCAGCTCGCTGATCACGTTGGCGGGAAGCGGGAAGGCGAGCGAGTCGATCAGGTCGCACTCCCCCGCCCCCGCGACGGCATCGAGCAACTCTTCGGTCATAGCCCGGACCGCTGGGCGCAGGTGCTCGACCCGGCGGGGCGTGAACGCCCGGCTCACCAGTGAGCGGATCCGGGTGTGGTCCGGCGGGTTGAGGAACAGCAGCGACCTGGTCCCGTCGGGCCTGCGCTGGCGGGTAGCGGCCAGCAGCGACGGCGCCTCCTCGCCGGGCTCGGGACTGCCCAGCCGCTGGTCGCGCAGCGCGGTCCGGCAGTCCTCGAAGCGGGTCAGGACCCAGAAGTCCGAGAACCCCGTCTTGTGCATGGGCGACGTCTCCCGCAGCTCCCGCAGCAGCGGGTACGGGTCGGCGATCACGTCGGGATCGGTGACGATCCGGAACAGCAGGTCGTCGCTCATGGGATGGTCCCCTGCCCGGCCCCCCGGTGTTGGGCCAGGGCGGTGGCGATCTCGGCCGCCACCGTCGCGTTGGACTCGGCCAGCGCGATGTTGGCCGGCACCACCGCGCCGCCGGTGACCTCGGTCAGGGCGGCCAGAACGGCCGGGGTGACATCGGCGCCTGAGACATCATCGCGGCGGGCCGTCTCCTCGGCGTCGGCCACCGCGGCGGCAACCACGTCACGGTCGAGCTCCGCTTCCGGTGGGATCGGGTTGGCCACCAGGATCCCGCCGGGGTGTCCGAGGGCGGCCGCGGCTCGGAGCGCAGCCGCGACCTCGTGCCCGTCGGACACGATGCTCGACAGCTCGGGCCCCCCGTCGCGCACGTAGAAGGCCGGGAAGCGGTCGGTGCGCCAGCCCAGTACAGCCACACCGAGCGTCTCGAGCCGCTCGAAGGTTCCCGACACGTCGAGGAACGCCTTGACCCCTGAACAAACCACCACCACACGGTGACGGGCCATTGCCTCCAGGTCGGCGCTCACGTCGCCGCTGAGACCGGTGCCCCGGTGGACGCCGCCGATCCCGCCGGTGGCGAACACCTCGATACCGGCCACCGCCGCCAGCGTCACCGTGGCCGACACGGTGGTCACCCCCACTTCGAGGCCGGCCGCCGCCGCTGGACCGAGGTCACGGGCCCCGATCTTCACCGAGCCGCCGAACAGCCGCTCAGCCTGGGCGAAGTTCGCCCCCACCACTGCCGCGCCCTCGAGCACGCCGCACAGGGCCGGCACCGCACCCGAGGCCCGCACAGCAGCCTGAACCCGCCGGAAGCACTCGCGGTTGGCCGGCTCGGGCAGGCCCAGCTCGGAGAAGATCGTCGACTCCAGGGCCACGACCGGGTTTCCCGACGCGAGAGCGTCATCCACTTCGGACCCGATCTGTAGCACCCCAGCCACGCTGTGATCGTAGGGCGGGCCAAGAACAAAGGCCCCGCCAGCGAACTTCAAGCAGTTAACCACCGTGGAGGTGGCTAACTCATTGAAGTTCGGTGCCGTCGGTGACCATAGGATCACGGCTGTGACGGCAGAGGTCTCCCCCGACGAGCTGATCGAGGACTTCAACGCGGCGTTCGCGTCGCTGACCGCTCCCGGTGCGCCGTTCGGCTGGACCGTGCAGGAGGTCAACGGCGTGCCCGTGCGGGTCTACGACACGGCGATCCCGGACATGCGGGCTGTCTGGGCGATGTCGGCGGCCCACGGTGACAAGGACTACCTGGTGTACGGCGCCGAGCGTTACAGCTACGCCGATGCTCACGCCCGGGTGAGGGCCCTGGCCCACCATCTCCGCACCGCCTACGGCGCCGGGCCCGGCACCCGGGTGGCGATCTCGATGCGGAACTACCCGGAGTGGGTGCTGTCCCACTGGGCCGCCATCTCGGTCGGCGCCGCCGTGGTGGGAATGAACTCCTGGTGGACGCGACCGGAGATGGAGTTCGCCCTGGCGGATTCCGAGCCGGTGGTTCTGATCGTCGACGGCGAGCGCCTGGACAGACTCGGACCGGCCCGGGGCGACGTGCCGCTGATCGTCACCCGCCACGACGGCGACGTCGGAGGGTCGGCTCTGCGGTGGGAGTCGGTCGCGGATCCCTCGGCCGCGCCGCACGGCCTTCCCGAAGTGAAGATCGATCCCGATGACGATGCCCTCATCTTCTACACATCCGGCACGACGGGGTTCCCCAAGGGCGCGCAGCTCACCCACCGGGCGGTGGTTCACAATCTGCTGAACATGATCTTCATGGCCGCCTGCGGCGACGCAGCCCGGGCCGGCCGGGCTGCCCGCACCGGAGGAGGCGACGAGCCCGCTCCGCCCGCCGCGGAGGTGACGGCGCTGCTGCCGGTGCCGCTGTTCCATGTGACCGGCTGCAACTGCGTGATGCACACCGTCACGATCGCCGGAGGCTGCCTCGTGCTGATGTACCGCTGGGACGCGGCCACCGCGCTCAGGCTGATCGAAGCCGAGGACGTGTCCGTGTTCACCGGCGTGCCCAGCATGTCCCGGGAGCTGCTCCAGCATCCCGATTGGGAGCGCACCGACACATCGTCGCTGCGTTCCATGGGCGGTGGCGGCGCGGCCATCCCCACCGACCTGGTCCGCCGGATCGACGACGGACTCTCCCGGGGAAGGCCCGGCGTCGGCTACGGCCTGACCGAGACCGCCGGCGTCGCCACCGCCATCAGCAACGAGTTCTACCTGGCCCGCCCGTCGTCGGTGGGCCCGCTGGTTCCGTGCATGGAGGCTCTGGTCGTCGACGAGAACGGCACGCCCCTCGGTCCTGGCCAGCGGGGTGAACTGCTGCTGCGGGGCCCCAACGTGATGAAGGGCTACCTGAACCGTCCCGACGCCACCGCCGAGGCGATCATCGACGGCTGGTTCCACACCGGGGACGTGGCCGAGATCGACTCCGGCGGGTGGATCCACATCAGGGACCGGATCAAGGATGTGGTGATCCGGGGCGGCGAGAACATCCACTGCTCGGAGGTGGAGGCGACCATCTACGAGCTCGACGAGGTGGCCGAGGTGGCCGTGTTCGGCGTGCCCGACGAGCGCCTCGGCGAGGAGGTGGCGGCCGCGGTGGTGCTGGTTCCCGGAGCCGGGATCGACCAGGCCGCACTGGCCGCGCACCTCGAGGGCCGCATAGCCCGCTTCAAGCATCCCCGACACGTCTGGTTCCTCGACGAGCCCCTGCCCCGCAACGCCAACGGCAAGTTCCTCAAGCGAGAGCTGCGGGAGCGGTTCACCCCCGCCCCCTAGAGGCCGGTCAGCGGTCGGCCAGGGCGGCGAGGCGCTCGACGACCTCGTTGAGCACCTCGGGGCGCTTGCACGCCGCGAAGCGCACGAAGGGGGCGCCCATCGCCTTGTCGTCGCATAGCACCTGGACCGGCACCGCCACCACGCCGCACATCTCGGGCAGGGCCCGGCAGAAGTCCAGGCCGTCCGACGCTCCGAGAGGGCGGATGTCGGCGGTGATGTAGTAGGTGCCCTGGGGCACGGCAGGCTCGAAGCCGGCCGCGGCCAGGCCCGCGCACAGCAGGTCGCGGCGGGCCTGGAGGTCGGCGGCCAGCTCGGCGAAGAACTGGTCGTCGAGGCCCAGCCCGACGGCGACCGCGGGCTGGAACGGCCCGCCGCTGACGTAGGTGAGCAGCTGCTTGGCCGCCTGCACGGCCCGGACCAGCTCACCGCGGGCGCACACCCAGCCGATCTTCCAGCCGGTGAACGACAGCGTCTTACCGCCCGACGAGATGGTGACGGTTCGGTCGGCCATGCCGGGACGGGTGGCTAGGGGCACATGGGCGTTCTCGTCGAAGACCAGGTGCTCGTACACCTCGTCGGTGATGGCGATCACGTCGTGCTCCACGCACAGCCGGGCGATCATGTCTAGCTCTTCGACGCTGAAGACCTTGCCGGTGGGGTTGTGGGGTGAGTTGAGCACCAGGACCCTCGTGCGGGGTCCGAAGGCGGCGGCCAGCTCGTCGGGGTCGAAGGTGTAGGCGGGAGGCCGCAGCTGCACCAGCCGCCGCTCGGCTCCGGCCATGGATATGTCGGCCGGGTAGATGTCGAAGTAGGGCTCGAAGGTCACCACCTCGTCGCCGGGACCGCACAGGGCCAGGATCGCGGCGGTGATGGCCTCGGTGGCGCCCGCGGTGATCAGCACCTCGGTGTCGGGGTCGAACTCAAGGCCCCAGAACCGTTTCTGGTGCTCCGCCACCGCCTGACGCAGAACGGGGTAGCCGATTCCGGGCGGGTACTGGTTGTAGTCGCCCCGGATGGCCTCGATGGCGGCCTGGGCGACGGCCGGCGGCCCGTTGGTGTCGGGGAAGCCCTGGCCCAGGTTGATGGCGCCGGTCCGCACCGCCAGCGCCGACATCTCCGCGAACACCGACGCCCCGCCGAACTCCTGCAGACGATCACACAGGAAAGGGAGGCGCTCGCCGGTCACGGGGCGACGAGCTGGAGCAGGAACTCCCAGGCGGCGTCGTTCAGTTCCCCGCTCACCCTGGCGACGACCCTGCCATCAGCGTCGAGCCCCACCGTGTAGGGGAATCCTCGCAGCCCGTAGGCGTCGCCGATCTCGTTGCTCTCGGAGTCGCGCACCGCCACCGCGGGCCATTGCTCCTCCTCGAACCAGGCCGATGGCGGGTAGTTGCCTCGACCCGGGTCGACCGCCGTGCTGACCGCGATCACCTCCACGCCGGCGGGCAGCTCGTTGGTGGCCAGCCAGTCGGCCAGACGGGGAAGCTCCCGCTGGCAGTGCGGGCACCAGTGCGCGTAGAAGCCGATCACCTTGGCGGTGCCGTCTCCGGGCAGCACGCTGACCTCGACGCCGTCGAAGGTGGTGGCCGCGAAGGCGGGAGCCTCCCTCTCCATGGCGGGATCGGGCTCCTGGCCATCGAACGACGGCAGCGGCGCGCCCTCGATGCTGACGTCGGCGACCTGGAGCACGCCGGAGTCCTGCGCCCGCTGCTCGGCGTCCCTGCCGGCCAGGAAAGAGATACCTACCGCCACCACGACCAGTGCCGCGACGCCGATGATCAGCCACTTCAGAAGCGGGTTGGAGCCCGCCTCGGAGCGCCCGCCGGACGGCCGCGAGCCGCTCCGGGACTTCTGAACCCTGGGCCGGTTGCTCATCGCCCTGACCGTAGCGAAAGCACGGCCAACCCAGCGACTCCGATGAATCCGCAGCCGGCCATGAACGGGATCGACATGAACCCGAAGCTGTCCACCCATTGGTAGGTGCAGGGGGCCGACACATCGCAGGTCGAGCCCTGCGCCGGCAGCAGTTGGAGTTGGTAGTGGTACACCGACAGGCCCAAGCCGGCCACGGCCAGCGGCAGGGCGTACCAGCCGCCCCGGCGGTCGCGCCGGGCCACCGCCACCGCCAGCACGGGCACCAGCGAGTACATGCAGATCCGCTGGTACCAGCACATCTCGCAGGGCGGGTATCCGGCCACCTCGGAGTAGTAGAGGCTCCCGGCGGTCGCCACCGCGGCTATGGCCAGCCCCAGAGGCAGCAGCACCGGCCGCAGCTGGAGCGCCCTCGCCGGCGCCATCGGCGAGAGGGCGCCGGCGAGGCTCAGGCAGCCGATCGCCAGCGCCCCCAGCGCCAGGACGGCGAAGAAGTCGGACACCTGTGCGGTGCTCACATCGCCAGCCTGCCTCAGGTCGCGCCGGATTATTCACTCTGACGGGTTGCAAATGCACTTCACACATGTTTTCATGATTTTTCATGTCAGATCTGATGGCTCTGGACACGGTGCGGGCGGTGGAGCTCCGCCAGCGGATGGAGGTGGCCGCCCAAGACCTCGATCAGGACGCTCAAGCCTTGGTGGGGCCACTGGCAGAGGCCTCGTCACTGCTGGGCGGCCCTGTGCCCGACGTACCGACCGGAGTGCGCCGGGTGGCCGGCGAGCTGCGAGACAGCGCCTTGGATCTCCAGGAGCGGACCCGGGTCGTGCTGGCCGGCGGGTCCGAGATGAACGAGGGCCTCGCCGCGCTGGAGCGGATCCGGGCGCACTTCGCGATGATCGAGTCCCGGGGCGACCCGGACCGGGCCGACGGGCTGCTGTCGCGCCGTGATCTGCGGTGGGCGGTTCACGCCGCTGACTCGGCCACTGCCGAGGCCGCGGCCTGGCTGCTCGACCACGACCGCTTCTTCGACCAGGTCGAGACGGCCAAGCACAACGACGACTATCTCGACGCGGCCTACGAGGGCGAGTTCGCCTTCGACCCCGACGACCGCGACGGTCTCATGAGCCGCGACGACATCGACGCCTTCCTGGACAAGACCGCGGCCTGGTCGGCGCTGCTGCCGCAGGTGGCGACCATCGACGCGGTCGGCGGGGAGGCACCGGACGGCTTCATGAGCCGCCGGGACTTCGAGGTCTTCCTCAGCGACTACAACCTGTCCCCGGAGGAGGCCGGCGCCGTCCAGCAGGTGCTCGACGACCGCGCCTACCACAGCAGCGGTGACGGCATCGGATTGGGGGGCGCGCTCGAGGTCGTGTCGTTCGTGCCGGTCATCGGCGATGTCGTCGACGGCGCTAGGGCGCTCTACTACGCGGTCAACCGCGACTACCAGACTGCCTCGCTCTTCGCTCTCGGCCTGGTCCCGCTGCCGGGCCTGTCATCGTCGGGTCTGCGGGGCGCCAAGAAGGTCGTCGACAGGGTGGCCAGCACATTCCGCAGCCGCGGAACGCGAGCAGCTGCCCAGGAGGGGGGACAGCTGGCCATGAAGGGCACCGCGGCCAACTACGCCGCCTACGAGGGCACGAAGCAGGCCGCCGGCGCCTTCGGCAGCGACGTCGACATCGACGAGTCCGTCGGCTACGTGCTCGACGACGTGCTAGGCCCTCGCTACGAGGACCTCCTCGAAGACGATCTGGACCCGCGGCTCAGGGCTCTCCTCACCGACCGGCTCGAGCAGTCCCTCAACGACCGGCTCGACCTGGGTGCACGACGATGGGTTTCGGAGACGAACACCGTGATCGCCCGCCGGATGGCCGAGCACCACGCCTACGAGGCCATCTTCCGCAACATGCGCCCCCGCTGACCCGCTCCGCGGCAGCGGCCGAGAACAACATGGGCCGAGTAAGGGACCCGTGAGGCTCGGGCGCCTCAGCGGAGGATGCGGGTCTTGCCGAAGATGGTTCCGTAGAGGAGCCGGCCGTCGTCGTCGACGGTGACGCCGCCTCCGAGAGTGTTGTAGCGAGATCCGCCGACCACGTAGTGGAAGCGGCTCTCGCCGGTGGTCCAGTCGAGGGCCTCGATGGTCCAGCGACCGTAGCGGGTGCCGCAGGTGTACACCAGGTCTGACCCCTCAGCCACGAAGGGCACCGAGTTCGGCGAGGACACCTCGGTGTTGACCCAGGCCTCGACGAGCCGGCGCTCGGCCGGGTCCCACTGGTACTTGTGCAGGCCGTAGGGCGTGTAGGCGGGCTTGTGACCCAGGAAGAAGCTGAACATTTGGGCCCGGGCGGCGGGCCATCCGGGCGGCAGCGAGGCGGGCTCGTTGTTGACGGTCATGGCGCCGTAGCCCGACACCGTGATCGACTGCTCGGTCTTGATCTCGGGCCGGTCCGGGTCGCCCATGTGGGCCGGACCGATCCCGGCGATCCGCCGCGACGGGGCGCCGGGGAGCTGCTCCCAGTCCTCGGGTATCTCGTCGCGCCACAGCAGGGTGATGTTGACCACCTCGTCGCCGTCGCCGATCACGACGAAGCGGTCCTCGTCGGGTCCGAAGCCCATGAGCGACGGGGTGGTGCCCGAGCCGTCGCCGCCGCCGTTGCGGTAGCGGGCCGACCAGGCGCCGTCGGCGGGATCGAGCGACAGCCGCTCGCCGGTCCACACGACCTTGTGGATGGTGTCGACCGAGCTGACGTAGATCCCGCCGTCGTCGCCGACGCAGGAGCTGGTTCGCACCCAGCCGTAGCCGGTATGGCCGTGCCGGGCGGCCCGATCGGCGCAGTGCTCGGCTGCGTCGGTGTCGGCGCCGGGAAGCTGGATGGCGTCGTAGTGGCTGAAGTCCCGGGCCACGCACACCACCCAGCCGTGGTCGGTGGTCATCACCAGCCGGCCGTCGAAGGTGATGTTGATCCCCAGGAAGTACCCGTCGATGCCGTCGGGACGCGGCCACCGGTCCCGTTCGACGATGGGGCTGCCCGGATCCGAGGGGTCTACCTCGACGTAGGCCGCGGCGTGGTCCTTGCGGCCCAGGAACAGGGTGTGGTCGCAGTCGAGCAGCGAGTAGATGCCGTCGAGCCCGGTCATGAAGCGGAGCGCGATGTCTATGGCGTGGGCGACGGCTTCGTCGCCGTCGAGGTCGTCGAGGCCGGCCTCGAGAGCGTCTAACTCGGCCTGACCGGTGATGGGCTCGGTGCCGGTGGGCAGGGTGGCGAGCACCTCCAGGGTGTCGTAGTCGAGCTTGACGATGGTCTGGCGGCCGTTGGACCAGATCGCTCTGCGCCCGTCGGGATAGCGGCCCGATATCAGCCCGCCGAAGTGCCCCGGTCCTAGGGGCGCGTACTGGATGTCGCCTGCCCCCAGGACCTCGGTCGGCCCCTCGGGGCCCGGTCCGGGGGTGTTGTCCTGCTGGTCGCAGCGGCCGTGGGCCATGGCGTTGCCGCTGTCGGCCAGGAACGGGTTGCGGGGCCCGCTACGCATGCCGGTCACCCTCCGGCCGCGGCCTCGAACGCCTCGACCCAGGGCGTCAGGTACTCCTCGGCCCGCTCGACACCCTGCGGCGTCGGCAGGCGGATGCCGAAATCGGTCGCGCCCGCAGCAATCAGCCCAGGTACCGCGGCCATGGTGGGTGCGATCTGCGGCTCGCCGCGATCGTCGCGTTCGAGCCTCACGTTCGCCGCGACCTCGATTCCCGACGGGTCCCGGCCGGTGGCGGCCACCGCCTCGCGCATCCGGTCTATGCCCACGGCGATGTCGGCTGCGTCGGGACCCCACGGGATCCAGCCCGAGCCGAAGCGGGCCAGACGGTCCATCGAGCGCCGGTTGACGGTGCCGCTGACCCACACCGGCACCGTTCCGGCGGTCGGCTTGGGCATCTGGTGTATGCCCTCGAAGCTCAGCCCTGCGGTGCTGACCGAGGCCCGCTCCTGGGTCCACAAGGCGTGGCAAACCTCCAGAGTGTGATCGAGCAGGCGCCCCCGGGCCGCGAAGTCCAGACCGGCGGCCTCGTACTCCTCCTGCTGCCAGCCCACGCCCACGCCCAGGTCCAGCCGGCCGCCGGTGAGCACGTCGATGGTGGCCGCCGTCTTGGCCAGCACTATCGGGCGGCGCAGCGCGGCCAGCAGAATCATCGGGCACAGACGCACCCGCCCGGTGAGGGCACCGACCATGGCCAGCACCGTAAGGGGCTCGAGCCAGGCCCCGTCGGGACCGGTGGGCTGGCGGCCGCCGGCCAGCCCGCCCAGGGCCGGGTCGGCGTAGCGGTCGAGACGCTCGCCGTGGACGACGTGGTCCGACACCACCAGCCGGCCGATGCCCGTCCGGTCGGCGGCCACGGCCAGATCGAACAGGCGCTGCCAGTCGCCGGGCGGTTCGGCCGCGAAGTTGACAAGGTGCATCGACAGGCGAGGCTTCATCAGGATGCGCCCTCCTCGGTGGTGCGCGCCGCCCGGCTGGGCGCCACCCGGGGCGGTTCGTTGGGCATCTTCGGGTACACCGGCGGCCAGGGAGCGTCCATCAGGCCGGCGGCCATGTCCCGAGCGTGCCACTCCAGCAGCGGCTCCAGCGAGGCGGGCTCTCCGTCCATGGCGGCCCAGGGATCCCCGATCCGTGAGACCCGCGCCCCGACGGTGGCGATGGTCAGCTCCTCGGGCTGCACCTCGTCGACCTCGTCCCAGCCGATCGGTGCCGAGACCTGCGCGCCCACCCGGGGACGGGCCGACCAGGCCCCGAACACGGTCTTGTGGGGGGCGTTCTGGTTGAAGTCCACGAACACCCGCCGGCCCCGCTCCTCCTTCCACCAGGCGTCGGTGATCAGGTCGGGGCGGCGCCGGGCCATCTCCCGGGCCAGGGCCACCGCCGCGGCCCGCACCGCGTAGGAGTCCCAGCGGGGCGCCAGCCGGGAGTAGACGTGCAGGCCCCGGCGGCCCGAGGTCTTGACGTGGACCGGCATCTGCAGCTCGTCGAAGGCGGCCTTCACTTCACGGGCGGCCTCCCGCACCTGGTCGAAGACGACGCCGGGCTGGGGATCGAGATCGATTCGCAGCTCGTCGGCGAAGTCCGGGGCGTCCGCGAGGTACGGCCACACATGGAATCCGAGGCAGCCCATGTTGACCGCCCAGACCACATGGGCGAGGTCGGCGGCGACCATGGCGTTGGACAGGGTGCCGTTGGGGGTGCTCACCACCGTCGTGGTCAGCCACTCGGGAGCCCCCTTGGGCACCCGCTTCTGGAAGAACGACTTGCCCGAGGCACCGTCCGGGTAGCGCTCGAGCAGCACCGGCCGGCCCCCCATGGCCCGCCGCAGCGGCTCGGCCACCGACAGGTAGTACTCGACGAGGTCGAGCTTGGTCTCTCCCCGGGCGCCGAAGAAGACCTTGCCGGGATTGGTCACACGAACGGCCCGCCCATCCACTTCCAGGGTCACGACGTCCGAGGTCATGGTGGCCGCTACTGAGCTGGGAGTTCGAGCACGGCGCCGGCTCGGAGCTAGCCGTCGAGCAGGTCGACGAGGGCGTCCACCGCGAGCCGGTAGCTGGTCGCGCCGAAGCCGGTGATCACCCCGACGCATACCGCGGCGACGGCCGACGTGTGCCGGAAGTCCTCGCGGGCGTAGACGTTCGACAGGTGCGTCTCCACCACGGGCACGTCGACGGCGGCAATCGCATCGCGCAGCGCGATCGAGTAGTGGGTCAGGGCGCCCGCGTTGAGCACGACGCCGTCAGCGGCGCCGTCCCCGCCGGCCGCGGCGGCCTGTATGGCCTCCACCAGCTCCCCCTCGACGTTGGACTGCACATGGCGCACGACCGCGCCCCGCGACTCGGCGTGGGCTGCGACGCCGGCCATCAACTCGTCGAGCGTGCCCTCACCGTAGATGTCGGTCTCGCGGACGCCGAGCAGGTTGAGATTGGGGCCGTTGACTACCAGGATCGTTATCGCCATAGCGCAGTTATAGCCCGAGCTGGGCCATTACTGCGTCGGCCACCTGGGAGGGGGTGCGCCCCTCGGTGTCCACGGTCATGAACCGCCCGTAGCCGTCGGCCCGCTCGGCCAGCAAGTCCCTCACCCGGGTCGGGGCGTCGGCGACGTCCAGCAGGGGCCTTTGGGCGGTGTCGCCGATCCGCTCCAGGATGGTCTCAGCAGTGGCGTCGAGGCAGACGACGTCGGCCGCGGGCTCGAGGCAGGCCGCGCACTCGGGATCGAGCATCATCCGCCCGCCGGTGGCGATCACCAGGCCGGCACGACCGGCCAGCTCACGGGCCGCCCGTCGCTCCATCTCGCGGAAGGCCTCCTCGCCGTCGCGCTCGAAGATCTCGTGTATCGGCCCGGCCTGCGACTCGATCACGGCGTCGGTGTCCACGAAGTCGAAGCCGAGGCGTCCGGCCAGGATCCGACCCACCGTCGTCTTGCCCGTTCCCATGAACCCGGTGAGGACAAGGTTCTTCGCCGCCGGCCCCATACCCACGAGGCTAAGCCTGGATCCACCGGCGCGGTGAGGTTTGTGGGGTTGGCGCGTCCACCGGAAAGGCCTCCTGACATGGGAGAATGCTGTTTGAGTCAACAGTGATTCTGGCCATGTGAGGAGGCACTTCCTGTGAGCAGCGTAGCGGGTGGTATCGACGGGATCGAGGCGGTGTTCGACGACGCTTCGCTGGTGGCCGATGCGGGGCTGCTGTTGGCGGGCACGGTGATGGGCCGGCTGGGTTTGGAGGCGCTCATCGACGATGCGGTGCGCCCGCCCGCGGCGGGCCGTGGGTCCGGGGCGAAGGCGCTGTCGGTGGTGGCGTCGATGCTGGTGGGCGGCTCGTTCATCGGCGACGCCGACAGGCTGCGGGCCGGGTCCGCTTCGGCGGTGCTGGGCTTTGAGCCTGCGGCGCCGTCGACGTTGGGGACGTGGCTGCGGTCCTTCACCTGGGGCCATGTGCGCCAGTTCGACCGCGCCCTGGAGCTGGCGCTCAGCCGGGCGTGGTCTTCGGGCGCGGCGCCGGCAGCGGCGGAGATGACGGTGGATCTGGACTCCACGGTCTGTGAGGTCCACGGCAAGTCCAAGCAGGGCGCGGCCTACGGCCACACCAAGGTTTGGGGCTACCACCCGCTGGCGGCGACCCGGGACGACACCGGCGAGGTGCTCCACGCCAGGATGCGGTCGGGGTCCTCCCAGCGCGGCCATGTCCGCTTCGCCGCGGAGACCCTGGCCCGCCTCGGACGCCTCGCGCCGGGCACGAAGCTCACCGTGCGCGCCGACGCCGGGTTCTTCTCCTACGCGCTGATCGCAAAGCTCGACACATACAAGGCCCGCTGGTCGGTCACGATCCCACAGAACGCCAAAGTCAAAGCAGCCATCGACGGCATCGACGAGACCGCCTGGACGCCGATCGCCTACCCCGACGGGGAAGCCCAGGTCGCCGAGTGCGCCATCACAACGAGCCGCCGCGACCCCTGTGGCCCCCGAAAGCTGCGCCTCGTGGTGCGCCGCACCCGACTCCCAGAAGGCCCCCAACGCGAGCTGTGGCCCGACTGGCGCCACCACGCGTTCATCACGAACAGAGACGACCTCGACACCGAAACCGCCGACGCCTACCACCGCGGCCACGCCCGAGTCGAGCTCGCCATCAGAGACCTCAAAGACAACGGCCTCGCCCACTGCCCCTCCGGAAGGTTCTTCGCCAACGCCGCCCACCTCGCCTGCGCCGTGCTGGCCCACAACCTCACCCGCTGGACCGCACGACTCGGACACACACAGCACCCCGAACGGCTCACCGCAGCCGCCACCGTCCGCCGGCGGCTGCTCGCCGTGCCCGGACGCCTCGTCAACCACAGCCACCGACACAAACTCCGCCTCCCGCTCAACTGGCCCTGGGCACACCAATTCACCGCCGCGCTCACACACACCCGCAACCTCCCCCAACTCATCTGAACCCCCAGCCCCGGGCCCGGCGCCACCCAGAACACACCCCCCTGAGCGCCACAAACCAGCCCAGTCCCAACCGCCGGCCCAACACGCCCCAACAACACCCGCCGCACCCCAACCAGCCAAACACCCCCACAAACACCCCGACCAGCCCACCCCGACCAGCCCATCGGTGGATTCAGGCTAAGAGGCCGAGCGAGCCGGAGCGCATGTTCGTCACGAACTTCAATGAGTTTGCCACCTATACGGTGGTTAACCCATTGAAGTTCGCAGCAGACCTCCTTGAGTCGGAAACACGGAAACACTAGGTGCGCACGGCTCGGCCGGGCAGACTCTCAGCGTGGACGACGGCTTCTTCTCCCTGCTGCAACGACGCTTCGAGCCGGCCCTGCACCGCCCGTTCCTGCACGTGCCCGGCGGCGCCACGATCACCTACGAGGACATGGACGAGCGGTCGGCTCGGGCCGCCGGCTGGCTGCGGAGCCTGGGCGTCTCGACCGGCGACCGGGTGGTGGTGCAGCTCCCCAAGTCCGTGGACGGCGTTGCGCTGTACCTGGGCGTGCTGCGCCTCGGCGCGGTGTACGTGCCCCTGAACACCGCCTACACGCCGGCCGAGGTCGACTGGTTCGTCGCCGACGCGGAACCGGCTGCGGTGGTGCAGGATTTGGGTGTCCTGGCCGCGGGGCTCGACGGAGCTCACCCGTCGCCCGGTGCCGTCCCCCGGGGAGCCGACGACCTGGCCGCGCTGGTGTACACGTCGGGCACTACTGGACGGCCCAAGGGCGCCATGCTCACCCACGGCAACCTGGCCAGCAACGCGCTCACGCTCAACCGGTTCTGGGACTTCGGGCCTCACGACGTGCTGTTGCACACGCTGCCCATCTTCCACGTCCACGGGCTGATGGCGGCGCTGCACACGGCCATGCTCAGCGCCTGCGAGGTGATCTTCCTGGAGCGCTTCGACGCCGGCGAGGCGCTGGCGAGCCTGCCCGACGCCACGGTGATGATGGGCGTGCCCACCCACTACAGCCGGCTCATCACCCTGGAGGGCTTCGATGCGGCGGCCTGCGGCCGCATCCGACTGCTGATCTCCGGGTCGGCTCCGATGACCGCGGAGCTGCACCGGGCGGTGACCCGCCGCACCGGCTGCCACGTGCTGGAGCGCTACGGGATGAGCGAGACGCTGATGATCACGTCCAATCCCTACGACGGCGCCCGGGTGGCGGGAACGGTCGGGTTCGCTCTGCCCGGGGTCGACGTGCGGGTATGCGGAGACGACGGTGCCGAGGTGGTCGGGGAAGCGGGGATGGTGCAGGTCAGAGGCCCCAGCGTCGGTCCCGGCTACTGGCGGCGGCCCGACGCCACATCCGAGTCCCGCACGACCGATGGCTGGTTCATCACGGGCGACGTGGGCCGCCTCGACGGCGACGGCCGCCTGACCCTGGAGGGCCGGGCCACCGACATGATCATCTCGGGGGGACTCAACGTGTATCCGCTGGAGGTCGAGCAGGTCCTTGACGCCCATCCGGCCGTGGCGGAGTCCGCGGTGGTGGGCCTGTCCCATCCGGACCTGGGCGAGGCGGTCACCGCCTTCGTCGTGCCCGCACCCGGTGCCGGCGGCGCCGGCGGCGCGCTGGGATCGGAGCTGGTCGCCACCCTCGGCGACGTGGCCCGGTTCAAGCATCCCAGGCGCTTCGTCACCGTCGAGCAGCTTCCCCGCAACGCCATGGGAAAGGTCCTGAAGGCCGAGCTGCGAGCGCGACACGCCGACCTGTTCCTGGAATAGACGCGCCCGACCGGCTGCGCCGGGGAATAATGGCTGGGATGAACCGGCGGTTGCGGCGTGGCGGGCCCATGGCGGCAGTTCGCGCCGCAGTGCTGGCCGGGGTGCTGGTGGCGACCGCCTGCAGCGGCGCCGACGACACCGCCACCGCCCCCGACACCGCCCCCGATCCCGGCCACCTCGGCGACGAGTCCCTCGGCACGGTGGAGGTTCCCGCCGGCGAGGCCATCCAGATCCGCTCGCTCAACACCATCACAGGGGACGTGGCTTATCTGGGCATCGCCAACCAGCGCGGCGTGGAGCTGGCCGTCGCGGACTTCGGACCGGTGAACGGCTTCGACGTCGACCTCGGCACCCGCTACGACGACCTGTGCTCATCCGACGGAGCCCAGGCCGCGGCCCAGACGATCATCGCCGACGAGGATGTGGTCGGCGTGATCGGGCCGTCGTGCTCCACCGCGGCCGTCGCCGCCGCGCCCCTGGTGACCGCCGCGGGGATGGTGCTCTTCGCGCCGTCCAACACGTCGCCCACCCTCACCTCCGACCTGGCCGGCAACCCCGGCCTGAATCACAGCACCGGCTACTACCGGACCTCCAACAACGGCCTGTTCGTCGGGGAGACCATGGCCCGCTTCGCCGATGAGGGGCTGGGCCTGGCGTCCGCCGCGGTGATCCACGACGGCGATCCGTACTCCCGATCCATAGCCCAGGCCTTCGCCGACAGCTTCGAGCGGCTGGGCGGCACGGTCACCGGGTTCGCGGCCATCAACAAGGAGGACACCGACATGGTGCCGGTGCTGACCGAGGTCGCGGCCGGCAACCCCGAGGCCCTGTTCTTCCCCATCTTCCAGCCGGCCGGGGATTTCCTGACCGATCAGGCGCCCGGCGTGCCGGGCCTGGAGGAGGCCGTCCTGCTCACCGACGCGGCCCTGCTCAACGACGGGTTCATGTCGCTGCCGCAGTCGGCCGGCGTCTATATCTCGGGCCCGGACCTGCGGTTCGGCACCGCCTCCAACCAGAGCACCGGCCAGACCCCCGACACTCTGCTGTCCGACTACGAGGCGACGTACGGAGAAGCGCCCTCGGCGCCGTACTGGGCCCACGCCTACGACGCCACCACCCTGCTGCTGGAGGCGGTCGCGGCCGCCTCCAGTGTCAGCGACGGCACTCTGATCATCGACCGGGCCGGGGTCAGGCAGTACCTGAACGACGTCGCCGCCTACAGCGGCATCATCGGCAGGATCAGCTGCGACAGCTTCGGAGACTGCGGTTCGCAGAAGACGACCGTCATCCACCACCTCGATCCCGACGACATAGAAGCCAGCCTGTCCAACGTCGTCTTCGAGTTCGCCCCCGAGCCCGGGGCTTGATCAGGTCCAGGCCGGAGTGAGACGAGGCGCAGGCGCGGCCGTGGTCGCGCTGGTGGTCTCTTTGACGCTGGCCGGGGGGAACCCGGCGGCCGCCGCCCAGGAAGCGGCGCTGCACACCGACATCGAGGCGCGTATCGGCGCAAGGTGGCTCCCCGACGGACTGGTGGAGGTCGGGTTGCAGGTGCGATCCGACGACGGCGCCTGGGGCGAGCCCCTGCTGCCGCGCAAGCGCCTGCTGCCTGCGGGCGGCCGGAGCGGCCGCTGGCTGTCGAGTTCGCCCATCACTCTCGAGGGCACCGAGATCCGCGTCGCGGCGCGGCGGTTCGCCGACGACTTCGTCACGGTCGCGCTGAGAGAACGCGCCCCCTCCGAGGATTGGAGCGAGCGGCGGTTGCCCGGCCGGCGGGTGCTGACCACGCGCGGCGAGACCGGTGTCTGGACCTGGTCGTCGCCGATGAACGTCACGTCGCTGGCGGCCCAGGTCGTGGCCTTCTACGGCCACCCCGGTGTCCGGGCGATGGGAGTGCTCGCCCACGGGACTCCTGCGGAAGTGGCCGAGAACATCAACGTGTGGGTCGAGCAATACGACCGGTTGAACGGACCGCTCGGCGCGATCGGGGCCTATCACCTCATCACCGGCGTCGCCCAGGCGAACCCCACATCGGACGGAACCTGGATGTACCGGCTCTCGCATGATCGCATCGCCACCTACGTCGAGGCGGCCCGGGAGCACGGGCTGCTCCTGTTCCTCGACAACCAGATCGGCTGGAGCGACCCGCTCACGGAGGTGAAGCTCCTCGAGGACTTCCTGAAGGAGCCCTTCGTCCACATGGCCCTCGACCCGGAGTTCGCGACCGAGCCGCTGGGGGTCCGTCCCGGGCGGGCCATCGGCGGCATCACCGGCAGCCAGGTGAACGAGGTGCTCGAGTACCTCTCTGCGCTCGTGAAGCGAGAGGGGCTGCCCACCAAGATCCTGATGGTGCACCAGTTCGCCGACCGCATGCTGCACGACCGCGACGTGATCGTGCCGCAACGCGGCGTCGAGTTGTCGATCGACATGGACGGCATCGGAACCGCCCGCGCCAAGCTGAGGGGCTACCGGCTCTACGCCATCACCGAGCCGTCGCAGCGGCCGGCGTTCAAGCTGTTCTTCGACCAGGACACACCGGTGATGACCCCCGAAGAGGTCGCAGGAATGGAGCCGGTGCCCGACCTGGTCATCTACCAGTAGCCGCGGGGCAGTCCCTCCAAGGGGCCACGCGGATAGGCGAGAGCCCGTCGCATCGCAGCGGTGTCATTCCCGCTCTTGTTCGCTGCGCTCACGGGCCGCTCGGGCCACGGCCTCGCACCGTATGGGCCGCGTTGTCCCGCCTATCCGCTCGGCCTCTAGGTGAGCAACAGGCCGATCTGGCGGGAGGAGGCCACCAGCGCGCCGGTGGCGTCCCACAGCGAGCCCGACTCGATCATCCGGCTGTCGTGGAGGTCGTGGCTCTCCTGGCGGACCTGCAGCCAGCCCGGCACCGGGATCCGGCGGGCGTGAACGGTCAACTCGATGGTCGGCACCCACCCGATGTAGCCGAGCAGCGGGTACAGAGACGGCGGCAGGGCGTCCGCGAAGAACGGCAGCGCCAGCGGGGATGGATCGGCGCCGTCACTGAAGCGGATCCAACCGTCGATCAGGGCCCGGTCACTGGCGGCCGCGGCGGCGTGGTCGGGGTGCACGTGCACATCCACCCGGGACAGGATCGGCAGGTCCACCCCCTGCCCGAGCAATCCCCGATGGACGCAGTCCTCCGGCGGCGGGATCACCGGCGGCGCCTGCGCTATCTCGGGTCCGCCGCCACCGCCGGCCGACAGGTTCGAGAAGGCGGCCATCACTTCGAGTCGCTGCTTGCCCTCCTGCCACAGCGATCCTCTCAGCGTGCTCACCGTGCGGCCCGATCGGACCACCGCGACCCGCACCTCGGCGTCGGTGTCGCCCTGGGCCGGGCGCAGGAAGTGGGTGGTGACCGAGATCGGATCGACCTGCGGCACCAGCGAGCCCATGGCCCGCAGCACCGACGTGAGCGCGTAGCCGCCGTTGGCGTTGTCGGCGATGTTCCAGCCGGCCGACAGGCGGGTGGCCCACAAGCCCTCGCCGACGGGCTCGACCGCGGTCTCGGCGTCGAACCGGCTCATGGCGGGGCGGTCCGCTGACGCCGGCCGCCCTCCCTCCGAGCCCTCAGGGTCGTGCAGCACACGCTGGTAGTCTGGCCCTTCTGTGAGCCTGCCATGCGACTCGTAACCGTCCGGATCGACGGAGCCACCCGAGCCGGCCGGGTGGCCGGCGACGAGATAGTCCTGCTCGACGCGCCCGATGTCCGGGCCGTCCTGGAGGCCGGACCGGTCACCTCGGGCTCCGTGCCCGTCGCCGACGCGGGTGGCTCGGTGGCCCTGGAGGGCGCCGATCTGGCTCCGGTGGTGCCCGCGCCCGACAAGATCGTCTGCGTCGGCACCAACTACCGCGACCACGCCGCGGAGACCAACACCCCGCTTCCGACCGCCCCCATCTATTTCGCCAAGTACCGGCGGGCGCTCACCGGCCCCTACGACCCGCTCCGGCTGCCCCCGCCGGAGGTCTCCTCCAAAGCGGACTGGGAGGTCGAGCTGGCGGTGGTCATAGGGCGCGAGGTCCGCAACGCCGACGCATCCGAGGCTGCCGCCGCCATCGCCGGGTTCACCGTGCTCAACGACGTGTCGATCCGGGACTGGCAGATGCGCACCGTCCAGTTCCTGGCCGGCAAGACCTTCGAGCAGTCCACGCCGGTCGGTCCCGCGCTGGTGACGGTCGACGAGATCGGCGACGGCTCGGGTCTCAACGTGAGCTGCACCGTCGACGGCGTCACCAAGCAGTCCTCCAACACGGACCAGCTGGTCTTCGGGCCGGCCGAGCTGGTGGCCGACCTGAGCACGATCCTGACCCTTGATCCGGGCGACATCATCGCCACCGGAACACCCGGCGGCGTGGGGATAGCCCGCGACCCCCAGGAATGGCTCTCGCCGGGCGCGGTCGTGCGCACCGCCATAGAGGGTCTGGGCGAGATGGTCAACACCTGCGTCGTCGGCTGAGCAACATCTGCTCGGTTTCCAGGCACGGCCAGCCATGACCGCGATCGGCGCCGGGAGCCTGCCACGCCGGCCGCCGACGGTTGCGGGGCTCGCGGTCGAGGCGCTCCGATCGCTGGGTGTGGACACGCTGTTCTGCCTTCCCGGGGTGCAGAACGACGACTTCTTCGACGTGCTGGTCGACGCCCGCGACATCCTGCCTGTCGTGACCCGCCACGAGCAGGGAGCGGCCTACATGGCCCTGGGCGCGGCCCAGGTCACCGGCCGTCCGGCCGCGCTGTGCGTGGTGCCCGGCCCGGGAATGCTCAACGCCGCGGCCGGCCTCACCAGCGCCTACTGGGGCAACGCCCGGGTGCTGGCCCTGATCGGCGCGGTGCCGTCGAGGTGGCGCGGCCGCAGCACGGGAATCCTGCACGACCTGCCCGACCCGGCGGCCGTGCTGCGCCAGGTGACCAAGCACACCGGCTACATCGGCGAAGGCGTCGACGCCGCCGGCGTGTGGCAGCAGGCGGTCGACGAGCTGGTCTCGGGGATTCCCCGGCCGGTGGCCGTGGAGGTGCCGGTCGACGTGTGGAGCCAGCCGGCCGACGGTGTCCTCGACGCGCCCGGTGCCGTCGCGCCTCCGATCGACAGCGACCAGATCGAGGCGGCCGCCCGGGTGCTGGGCCAGGCCCGGCGTCCCCTGATCATGGTGGGCGGGGGCGCCCAGGACGCGTCCGAGCCGGTGAGGGAACTGGCCGAGACTCTGGAGGCGCCGGTGTTCGCCCGCTACATGGGGCTGGGCGTGCTCGACACCCGCCACCGGCTGCACGCCTACCTGACGATGGGCCGCGACCTGTGGCCCAGCTCCGACGTGGTGGTGGGCATCGGCACCCGGATGGAGTTTCCGAACGTCGAGTGGGGGGTGGGCGACGACCAGCAGATAGTGCAGATCAACATCGACCCGGCCGAGCTGGACCGGTACGGCACCGGCACCGTCGGCGTCGGTGGCGACGCCGCCGAGGCGTGCCGGCTGCTCGTCGACGCCCTGGGCCGGCACAACCGCCGCCGCCACGACCGCACCGGGGAGCTGGCCGAGCTCCGGGCCCGGCACTTCGAGCGCATCGCCTACCTGGAGCCCCAGCTCAGCTACCTGCGGGCCATCCGGTCGGTGCTGCCCGACGACGGGATCATCGTCGAGGATGTGACCCAGGTCGCCTTCGTCGCCCACATCGCCTACGAGCACCACCGACCCCGGACGTACCTCGCCACCGGCGGGGCGGGGACGCTCGGCGCGGGGGTCGCCCACGGCATCGGCGCCGCGGCCGCGGCCCCGGACCGGGCCCAGCTCACCATCGTCGGCGACGGCGGGATGCTGTTCACCGCCACCGAGCTGGCCACCGCGGTGCAGCACGGCATCGACACCACGGTGCTGCTGTTCGACAACGGCGCCTACGGCAACGTCCAGCGCCTGCAGCGCCAGCGCTTCGGCCCGGACAGGACCATCGCGTCGGCCCTCCGCAACCCCGACTGGATCGCGTTCGGGGAGAGCTTCGGCGTGCGAACCGAGCGAGCCGCCGACCCCGGGACGCTGCCGGCGGTGCTGGAGGGGTCCCTGGCCCACCCCGGACCGTCGATGGTGGTGGTCGACATCGCCGACGAGCCCGATCCGTGGCCGCTCCTCCGGGTCCGGCGCTAGCACTAGGATCAACCCGATGATCGGAAGAGGTCGCGCCAAGAGCGGGGCCCCCCGCACCGGCGTCGACTGGTTCCTGACCTTCATGCGGGTGGCGATCCTCACCCTGGTCGCCGTCGGGATCCTCGCCTTCATCTGGCAGGAGATAGACACCGACAATCCCTTCGCCCGCTGGGCCAACCCCGACGCCACCGGCCTCACCGGCGCCCAGTTCCGGGGGCTGATCATCTCCGGCGTGGCCCAGGGCTGCATGTACGGGCTGATCGCGCTGGGCTACTCGATGGTCTACGGCGTGCTGGGGTTCATCAACTTCGCCCACGGCGAGGTGTTCATGGTCGGCGCCATGACCGGGATGATCACCTCCAACAAGCTGGCCGACGCCGGCCTGTGGGAGAGCAACTTCATCGGCTCGCTGATCTTCATCGTGATCGTCTCGATGATCGTGTGCACGCTGGTGGCGGTGATCATGGAGCGGGTCGCGTACCGGCCCCTGCGGGGGTCGCCCCGGCTGATCCCGCTGATCACCTCCATCGGGGTGTCGTTCTTCATCCAGAACGCCTCGATCGTGCTGCTCGGCCCGGCGGCCAAGGCCTACCCGGACGTGCCCGACTGGGTGAAGGACAAGCACACCTTCATCCAGATCGAGGGGTCCCGGATCCTGGTCGTGGTGGTGGCTGCGGTGTCGATGGGGGTGCTCTGGTACCTGGTGGAGCACACCAAGGGCGGCAAGGCGATGCGGGCCGTGGCCGAGGACGCGGAGATCGCCGCGCTCATGGGCATCAACGTCAACCGCACCATCGTGAAGGTGTTCGCGGTGGGCGGCGCCATGGCCGGTCTGGCCGGGATCCTGTGGGGAATCCTGTTCCGCAGCGTGATCCACACCACCGGTTTCCTGCCCGGCATCAAGGCTTTCAGCGCAGCGGTGGTGGGGGGCATCGGCCATCTCGGCGGGGCCATGGCCGGAGGGCTGTCGATCGGAGTGGCCGAGTCGGTGGGTCCGCTGCTGATCCTGGAGCCGCTGGGGGTCAGCGGCGTGTCACAGCTGCGTGACGCGGTCGCGTTCGCGGTGCTGATCGGCGTGCTGTTGCTGCGTCCCGCCGGGATCTTCGGCGAGCGCCTGCCTGCCGAGGACCGCACATGACCGCCACCGTGCCCCCGGAGTCCGGAGCGGCCGGGGCGGCCAGGACGGCCGGCGCCACCGGGGCGGCCGGCGCCGGTGCCGAGCCCCCGATGGCGGCGTCACGGCCCGCAATGGCTCAGGACTGGCGGCGCCTGGTGCGCATGGGTGCCGTGGGCGCGGCCGCGCAGGTCTTCATCGCCCTGTCGAACATGCCGGTACGGCTCGACGAGCGGGTGATCGTCAAGCCGGTGCTGAGCCTCGGCTACCTGACCCTGCTGATCGTGCCGTTCGCCGCGGGCCACCGGGTCGGGCACCAGATCAAGCGGGAAGGCATGCCGGTGTACGCGGCCGGCGCCCACGAGTTGGCCGGGGGCGCGGCCTGCGGGGCGGTCGCCGGCGGCGGCCTGTCGCTGCTGGCGGTGTTGCTGGCCAACTTCGACCTGCGCGAGCCCTTGGTCAACTGGAGCCCGATGCTGGCCGAGCTGCTCGCTTTCGGCAACGCCACCTGGTTCGCGGTGGTGATCTGGCTGTTGATCGGCGCGGCGGTCGGTGCGCTGGGAGGGGCCCTACGGGTGCTCGGACCGCGGACCCGCCGGGCGGCGGTGACCATGGCCCTCGCTGTCGGGGGCGCCGCCGTGCTGGAGCCTCTGGTGGTGGACCTGGCCGAGGGAATGGGCCTGGAGGCGCTGACCGACCGGCTGTACGCCCGCCGGGGCGGCATCAACTGGACCAGCGCACTGGGCCTCGCGGCCGCGTCCGGGATCCTGGCCGTTCTCAGCCGGGGCCGGGTCCGGCAGGCCAGGGCCCGCATCGCCGAGATGGAGGGCGCCCAGCGCACCCGAACCAACGGCTTGCTGATCCTCGCCACCGCGGCGGTGCTGATCGTCCTGCCGCTGTTCGCGGGCAAGCTGACCAACGAGCTCCTGGCCAACGTCGGGCTGTTCGTGCTGCTGGCGCTGGGCCTCAACGTGGTGGTCGGGCTGGCCGGGATCCTGGACCTCGGCTATGTCGCCTTCTTCGCGGTGGGCAGCTACTCGGCCGCGGTGCTCACCGCGGCGACGTCGCCGCGTATCAATCCCGAGCTGCCGTGGCTGGTGGCCCTCATCGTGGTGGTGATCATCACCGGGCTGGTAGGGCTGTTCATCGGCGCGCCGGTGATCCGGATGCGAGGCGACTACCTGGCCATCGTCACGCTCGGGTTCGGTGAGATCATCAGGCTGATCTTCCTGTCGGACTGGCTGTCGGGCTGGTTCGGGGGATCCCAGGGCATCACCAAGATCCCCGGTGCAGGGATCTTCGGGCTCACCGACGTGGCCGGAACCGACCCGCGCCGGGTCTTCTACCTGGTGCTGGCCTTCTGCGCCATCGCCATCTACGTCTCGTGGCGCCTGGAACGGTCCCGGCTCGGGCGGGCCTGGATGGCGGTGCGCGAGGACGAGACGGTGGCCGAGGCCATGGGCATCAACACCGTGAACGTCAAGCTGCTGGCGTTCGTGGTGGGCGCCGTGCTGGGATCGTTCAGCGGTGCGATCTTCTCGGCCAAGGTCGGGTCGGTGTTCCCCAACAGCTTCCTGATCCTGGTGTCGATCGTGATCCTGGTGGTGGTGATCTTCGGCGGCATGGGCAACATCGTCGGAGTGATCGCCGGCTCGGCGGTGCTCATCGGCGTGCTGGGCGGGCCCAAGCAGCCCGGCCTGCTGGCTGAGTTCTCGGAGTTCAAGCTGCTGATCTACGGGGCGCTGCTGATCTGGATGATGCTGGCCCGGCCCGAGGGCTTGATTCCGAGCGTGCGCCGATCGCGTGAGCTGCACCAGCAGGAGATGGCTCAGGACGCCTGGCTCAAGGGCCAGGTCGAGGACGACCACCACAACGGCGGCGGACCGCAAGCCGCTGGGGCGACATGACCGCCGCCAACGGGACCGGGCGCCGTCCGCTGCTGGAGACCCGCAACCTGAGTGTGGACTTCGGTGGTCTGCACGCCCTCGACGGGCTCGACTTCGAGGTTCACGAGGGCGAGATCGTCTCGGTGATAGGCCCCAACGGCGCGGGCAAGACCACCCTGTTCAACGCCATCACCGCCACCGTCGAGGTGGCCGCGGGCGACATCATCTTCGAGGGCCACTCGCTGCTGGGTATGGACCCCAACCGGGTCACGGCTCGCGGCATCGCCCGCACCTTCCAGAACGTGCGGCTGTTCGCCAACATGACCGTCCTGGAGAACGTGATGGTCTCCCAGCACTGCCGCACCCGCCAGCACGCCTTCGGCGCGCTGTTCTACACGCCGTCGTTCCGCCGTGAGGAGAACGAGATCCGCGAACGGGCCGAGAACGTCCTCAGCTTCTTCGGCTCCCGGCTCGTCGGGTACCGCTTCGACCAGCCGGCCTTCACCCTGTCGTACGCCAACCGGCGCCGCCTCGAGATCGCCAGGGCCATGGCCACCCAGCCCAAGCTCATCCTGCTCGACGAGCCGGTGGCGGGCATGAACCCGGTCGAGTCCGCCGAGCTCACCGGGATGATCGGGCGGCTGCGCGACGAGTGGGGCTTCGCCATCGTGGTCATCGAGCACCACATGGACGTGGTGCGGGAGGTCTCGGACCGGGTGGTGGTGCTCGACCACGGCACCAAGATCGCCGAGGGCGACTACGCGGACGTCTCCACCGACCCCCGGGTGATCGAGGCCTATCTGGGTCACGGGACCGAAGCGTCGTGACCGCCGACCACGGCCGGCCGGCGGCAGGGCCGCTGCTGGAGATGCGCTCGGTGAACGCCCACTACGGGGCGGTTCACGCCCTGCGGGACGTGGACCTCTCGATCTACGAGGGGGAGCTGGTGTGCCTGCTGGGGGGCAACGCCAGCGGCAAGTCAACCACCCTCAAGACCCTGCTCGGCATGCTCAAGCCCACCTCCGGCGAGGTCGTGCTCGACGGCGAGGTCGTAAACGACAGGCCCACCAGCTACCGGGTGGCCCGGGGCGTGACCATGGTCCCGGAGAACCGCCGCCTGTTCAAGCGACTCAGCGTGCGGGAGAACCTGGACCTGGGCGCCTACCTGCGCAGCGACGCCGACGGGATCGCCGCCGACCTGGAGCGGATCTTCGAGCTGTTCCCCGGGTCAAGGAGCGCCTCGGCCAGAAGGCGGGAACGCTGTCGGGCGGCGAGCAGCAGATGGTGGCCATGGGCCGGGCCCTGATGGCCAAGCCCCGGGTGCTGCTGATGGACGAGCCGTCGATGGGCCTGGCCCCCGCGCTGGTGCAGCAGAACTTCGAGTTGATCCAGCAGATCCACGAGGCCGGGCTGACCGTGTTCATGGTGGAGCAGAACGCCAACATGGCCCTGTCCATCGCCGACCGGGGCTGGGTGCTGCAGACCGGACGGGTGGTGCTCGACGACACCGCCGAGAACCTGCTGGCCCACCCCGACCTGCGAGCCTCCTACCTCGGCCGAGCCGACACCTAGCTGCGAGCGTGAGCGAGCCCCGGAGGCCGTGCGGCCTGACCGGTCGGCTGCGGCGGTAGGTTGCGGCCCGTGAGCATGGGCAGCATCGACATCGGCCGCGTCGGTATCTGGACGTGGATTCTCGACCAAGTGCCGTCGCCGCAGGCGGCGGAGTACACGGCGGAGGCAGAGGATCTGGGCTACGGAGCGATGTGGTACCCCGAGGCCGTCTCGCGGGACCCCTTCGTCAAGGCCGCTCTGCTGCTGGGGGACACCTCCTCCATCAAGGTGGCCACCGGCATCGCCAACATCTACGCCCGCGACCCGATGACCACGGCCAACGCCCAGCGCACCATCGAGGAGGCCTTCCCGGGACGCTTCCTGCTCGGGCTCGGCGTCAGCCACGCCCACATGGTGGAGGGCATACGCAAGCACGACTACTCCCGCCCGCTCAGCTACATGCGCCAGTACCTGGTGCGGATGGGCGAGGCGCCGTTCATCGCCCACGGCCCCCACGAGCTCCCCGAGGTCGTGCTGGCTGCTCTGGGCCCGAGGATGCTCGAGCTGGCGGCGGAGGCGACCGCGGGCGCCCATCCGTACTTCGTGCCGCCCGAGCACACCGCGGCCGCCCGCGAGGTCATGGGACCCGACGCCGCTCTGTACCCCGAGCAGATGGCCGTGCTCGACACCGACCCGGACTCGGCACGAGCCCTGGCCCGCGAGAGCATGGCCAGGTACCTCCAGATGCCGAACTACGCCAACAACCTGAAGCGGCTCGGCTTCGAGCAGTCCGACATCGACGGCGGGCCCGGAGGAGGGCCGTCGGACCGCCTGGTCGACGCCGTCGTGGTGTGGGGGACGCCCGAGCAGGTTGCGGCCCGTGTCCGGGAGCACTTCGACGCCGGAGCCGACCACGTGTGTGTGCAGGTCCTAGCCGGCAGCATCGACGCCACCGTGGAAGGCTGGAGGATCCTGGCTCCCCACCTCCTGGACTGAAATGGCCGAGACGGACGACGAAGCGGGGGCCCGGCCCGGCCGCTGGACTTCATCCGGGACCAGGTGCGGGCCGACAACGCGGCCGGGACCTACGGGGGCCGGGTGCAGACCCGCTTCCCGCCCGAGCCCAACGGGTTCCTGCACATCGGCCACGCCAAGGCGGTGTGCCTCAACTTCGAGGTGGCCGCCGAGCACGGCGGGACGTGCCGGCTTCGCTTCGACGACACCAACCCCGAGGGTGAGGACGCGGCCTACGCGAAGGCCATAGCCGACGACATCGCCTGGCTGGGATATGAGCCCGACGGCCCGGTCGTCCACGCATCGGACTACTTCGAGCAGCTCTACGGGTGGGCCGAACACCTGGTGGGCGCAGGCTTGGCCTACGTCGACGACCAGGACGCCGAGACCATCTCAGCCACCCGGGGAGACTTCAGCACGCCCGGAGTCGACAGCGGATGCCGGGACCGCTCGGTGGAGGAGAACCTGAGCCTGCTGCGCGCCATGCGGGCCGGTCGTTTCGACGACGGGGAGAGGGTGCTGCGGGCCAGGATCGACATGGCCCATCCCAACATGTTGATGCGCGACCCGGTCATGTACCGGATCCGCCACATTCCCCACTTCCGCACCGGCGACGCCTGGTGCATCTACCCCACCTACGACTGGGCCCACGGCCAGAGCGACGCCGTCGAGGGGGTGACCCACTCGCTGTGCTCGCTGGAGTTCGACGCCCACCGCCAGCTCTACGACTGGTACCTGGAGCATCTGCCGCTGCCCGGGGACCGGCCCCGCCAGTACGAGTTCGCCCGCCTGAACCTCACCCACACCGTCACCTCCAAACGCGGCTTGAACACGCTCATCGAGCAGGGGCTGGTGGACGGCTGGGACGACCCGAGGCTGCCCACTCTGCGGGGCCTGCGCCGCCGGGGCTACCCGCCCGAGGCCATCCGGGAGTTCTGCGCCCACATCGGCGTGGCCCGGGTTAACGGCGTCCACGAGATCGAGCTGCTGGAGTCGTTCGTGCGGACCCACCACAACCGGGCCGCGCTGCGCCGCATGGCCGTGCTGCGCCCCCTGGAGGTGCTGATCGACAACTGGCCCGAGGGCCATGTGGAGCATCGCCGGGCGGTGAACAACCCCGAGGATCCCGGCGCCGGCGAGCGCGACGTGCCGTTCTCGGGGCGGCTGTGGATCGAGCGGGATGACTTCATGTTGGACCCGCCCCGCAAGTTCTACCGGCTGGCCCCCGGTCGGGAGGTCCGCATGAGGGCCAGCTACTTCCTGCGCTGCAACGACGTCGAGACCGGCTCCGACGGGGAGGTCGTGCGGCTGCGCTGCACCTACGACCCCGACACCGGCGGCGGGCAGGCCCCCGACGGCCGCAAGGTGCGGGCCACCATCCACTGGGTGTCGGCCGACCACGCCGTCGACGCGCGGGTTGCGCTCTACGACCGGCTGTTCACCGACCCCGTTCCCGGAGCCGACGGCCGCGACCCGCTGGAGTCCTACAACCCCGCCTCACGCGAGCTGATCGGAGGCGCCAAGGCCGAGCCGGCGTTGGCTGAGGCCGGACCCGGTGAGGTGGTGCAGTTCGAGCGCCTCGGCTACTTCGCCCGCGACCCCGGAGCGGCCATGCTGTTCCATCGCACCGTGGGCCTGCGCGACGAGTGGGCAAACATCCAGAAGCGCCGCCAGCAAGGCGGCTGACGGCGTTGAAGAACATGTCCCGCCGCCATCTTGAAGCAGTTAGCCACCTCCACGGTGGTTAACTCATTCAAGATCAATAGCCTTCGCGAACCTGTGGGTCCCTGGGTGCTCGAAGAGGGTGTGCTGCACCTGAACCACGGGTCGTTCGGGGCGACGCCGGCGTCGGTGCTGGAGGCCCAGCAGCGGCTGCGCAGCCGCATGGAGGCCAACCCCACGCGGTACTTCCTGGGCGGCGAGTACCAGGACGAACTCGACTCGGCCCGCCGGGCGGTGGCCGGCTTCGTGGGCGGCGACGAGGCCGGGCTGGTGTTCGTCAACAACGTCACCGCGGGCGTGAACGCGGTGCTGCGCTCGCTGGAGCCGACCCTCGGGCCCGGCGACGAGATCCTGGTGACCGACCACGAGTACAACGCCTGCCGCAACGCCGCGGAGGTGTCGGCCTCACGGACGGGAGCGAGGGTGGCGGCGGTCCGGGTGCCGTTCCCGATCGAGTCGTCCCGTCAAGCCGTCGACGCAGTGCTGGATGCGGTCACTGAGCGCACCCGGATCCTGCTGATCGACGCGGTGACCTCCGCGACCGGCCTGGTGATGCCGGTGGCGGAGATCGCTGCCGAGGTCGAGCCCGACGTGCGGGTGCTGGTCGACGCGGCCCACGCGCCCGGGATGATCGACTTCAACGTGTCGGAACTGGGCGCTTCGTATGTGACCGCCAACTGCCACAAGTGGATGTGCTCGGCCAAGGGCGCCGGGTTCCTGTGGGTGCGCGACGACCGGCGCGACGACATGTACCACTCCGTGATCAGCCACGGCTACAACGGCGGCTGGCCCTCGGGCGGCGGCCGGCTCCACGCCCAGTTCGACTGGACCGGGACCGACGACCCGAGCGCCTGGCTCACGGTGCCCGTGGCGCTCGACGCGGTGGGGGCCATGCACCCCGACGGATGGCCCGGGGTGCGTCGAACGATCCGCGATCTGTGCCTGTCCGGCCGGCGGGTCCTGCTCGACTCGCTGGGGATCGACCCGCCCGCGCCCGACGAGATGATCGGGGCCATCGCCTCAGTGCCGGTGCCGCCCGCCGACCACTCCGGCACCGAGATCTTCGACCCGCTGATGGCCGCGCTGGAGCAGCGGCACCGCATCCAGGTCCCGGTCTTCATCTGGCCCGCTCCCCCGCAGCGCCTGCTGCGCATCTCCGCGCACCTCTACAACGACGAGTCCCAGTACCGCCGCCTAGCCGAAGCAGTCACGACCGAGTTGGGACGCTGAGAACCTCGCCGCGACGCGACCTTCACGCGCAGGGTTTCGCTACACCTCGCCGCGTGCTACCACGGCGCCGATCGCTCCATCCGCTCGCCAACCGCCAAGGCGCCCTCGGGCACCAAGCGCTGGGGTGCGGCCAGCGCTGCGTCAGCCAGCAGCTGGTCGGCGAAGGACCTCGTCGACTGGGCCGCGTAGTGCCGGAGCTGATCGGTCACCCACCTCGAGCGAGCAGAACTACGGCAATAACGAACCCCGAATGGCGGCGTCGACCTCCCCGGTCTTGTTCAACGCCGCGATCAGCGCCGTCAGCTTCAAATTGATCTCGTCGATCTTGGCGTCGAGTCCGTCGATCTTGGCGTCCTGCTCGGCGAACCTCGTGTTCATGGTGTCTTCGAGGCGGTCGATGCGGTTGTGGACATCGTCGATGCGGTTGTCGATGCTGGCGAACGAGAAGACGAGCAGCGCCACCGCGAGGGTGGCAAACCCGGTCTGGATCGGATGGTCGCCGAGCACCGCCCACCGCCGGCCCCCGGCCCCAGCCGCGGCCGCGGCCTTCTCGAGCGCTGCGGGCGGGGCGGCTGGCGGGTCGGGGGTGTGGGCCATCTGGGTCGCTTCGGCTGAGGGGGCGGTTGCGGTCACTGGAGTGCCTCCCGGATGTCCTCGGCAGGGATCCTGTCGGGGAGTGTCGTGCTGGTTGGCTCACCGCTGACACCCGGTGGCAAGGTTCAATGTCCACTGTAATACCCCATGCACTATCATGCAACCCAGCACCACGCCACCAACCCCACCCACGAGACTGCACAGGCGGCCACTTCTCGGGGTCGGCAAGATAGGCCCGCCGGTCGAGGGACGAGGCGCGGCTACGTTGACGGTGACGGGGGGCGCGGAGTCCACCGCCTGCGCAGGGAGACCTGAGCACTCGGCCACCGAGCCGACTTCAGGCGGGCCGGCCCCCCGCTCCTTCTTCTTCGGGTCCCGCCTTCAGATACCTGCTCTTAGGCGGCTATTCGCCGCACGAGCTTGCGATTGAGGTCCTCGGTCGATTCCAGAGATGAGATCTGGTCGCCTGCTACATCAGAGAGCCTCGCGAGGTCGATTCTCGGAATCTCGGTCTGGTCCTCGAAGACGACGACCGACTCGAACACGATGTTGTGCCGGTGGAAGTAGCCCAACATGATGGTCGTCAACCGGGCCTTGTCGCGGTTGGGCACCCCGTAGACGAACAGCGGGACATCGCTCTTGCCCTCGATCCGGTAGTCGACTGGGTATGCCTCAGCATTCGGGACGTCCGGCTGGTAGTCGCGCTGGATCTTGTCTTCGTCAACGAACCCTGTGAGGCACTCGGCGAGGTCGTCGTAGAAGGTTGACCCAACGTTGGAGCGGGAGAGCAGCGTGAGGTCGTAGATCCTCGTCAATGCCTGCCCGAAGCTGAAGACGGCTTCCGGCAGTCTCTCCGGGGATACATCGGTGGAGAAGACTCCGTCGTTATGGTCGATGCCGCTCTCGTTAACGATGCGCTCGAGCAGCATCCCCCGTGTTCCGGTCAGGAACGCTTCGACGTCGTGTTCGTAGCTGATGTGCATGAGGGTGTGGCCGCGGTCCGATAGGCGAAGGCCGCCGGAGGGTGCCTCAGACAGGTGCAGGGGATAGCCGTCCCCGTCAGGGAACGCGAAGTGCGTTCGCAGCACGAGGTCACCATCCGGACGAGAATCGACCCTCACGTCCTCACAGAGGCGCTCACACAGCAACTCTCGGAGTCGGCCGACATCAAGAGTCATAGGGCAAGCCTCGGTTCATCGGGATCCGTTAGAGCGATCCCTTCGAGTCGAAAGTCCTGGATTAGGCACCGTAGAGCGCCATCCAGAGTTGTGAACCGGTCTGTCTCGTCGGCCTCGGTCTCGGGTTTCTTTCCGGCGGCGATGGCGCTTGCCGTGGTGCGATGTATGTGCGGAACGTAGTTGAGGTCGCCGTGGATTTGACTGGGGCCGTTGTAGCGAGCCAGCGTCAGCCGGCGAAGGCCTGTCGGGATATACGAGATGCCGCATGAGAAGTCGTTTTCGTCGGACTGGTTCTGACGCTGATACACCTCGAAGCGAGCTGCGTCACCCTCAAGCCCGGCGAGTTTGAAGTTGCGCTGGTGATGACCGGGCTTCGTCACCCAGCGGGCCTTCGGGTTGGTCACCCGCTTCCGCATGGAACGAAGTGCATCGAGTTCGTCGTCGCTATAGAGCCTGGTCGTCATTCCTGTGCATGCTCCCCCTGTGGAGGGGTAGGGAGCGTCCCACCCTGCCCCTGGCCTCCTACGGCTAATGGGCTGCCAATAGCGGCCTCGGCCATGCTAGCGAGGTGCGCCTCGCGCGGGTCGTGGGGGTTAGGGGTCGGGGGTGGGTCTTAGGATTCCTTTGTTTTGGCCCCAGCTTTGGGGGGTGGTGGCGGTTCTGTATAGGAAGGCGGCTACGTGGGCTCTGGTGGCGGATTCGCCGGGGCAGAACAGGGGTTGGCCGTCGTCGTCGGTGGCGCATCCGGTGGTGATGCCCTGTTCGAGGGCCCAGCCGATGGCGTTGTCGGCGTAGCCGCCGGCTTCGACGTCGGCGAAGATCTGCGAGCCGGGCTTTTCGGGCTGGGGCCCGCCCGCGGCGCGCCACAGGAACGTCACGAAATGCTGGCGGGTGGCCGGTTCGTGCGCGCAGAAGGAGTCCTCGGTGCACCCGGCGGTGATCTCGTGGGCGAGCATCCAGCCCACCGCGGCCGCGTAGTAGTCGTCGACGTCGACATCGTTGAAGCGCCGAGCGGCCGACCGGGCCAGCTGCTCCTCGGTCAGGTCCTCCGGATCGGGCTCGACGGCGCCCCCGCCGCCACCACCGCCGCCGACGACGAAGCCGCCACGGGGCCGGGGGCGGGTGGTGACCGTCGCGGTGTCGGAGACGGGGCCCCAGCCGTCGGAGGTCTGCGCGGAGACCCGCCACCAGTGGATGGTGTCGTAGGCGAGGCCGCTGTCGGTGTGGCCGGTCGCGGTGGCGGCGATGGTGTCGGACACGACCTCCCAGTCGCCCTCCCCCGCTAGCCGCTCGAGCCGGTAGGCGAGGATCGGGTCGTCCTCGGTCACGCCGGCCGGCTCGGTCCAGGTCAGCCGGGCCGCATTCGAGCCCGACAGCACGGCGGCGAACTCGCCGGGCACCCCCGGCAGGCTCAGGTCGTCGTCGACCAGGCTGATGGTGGCGGCGTGCACCTTGTACCCGGCCAGCATGCCCGACACCTCGATGGTCCTGACGCCGTCCTCGGCGCCGTTGTTGGTCGGGTTGATGGTGAGCCCCGACCCGCTGCCGAAGGCCGCCCCGGCGGGGATCGTGATGGTGGACGGCAGCGTCCCGCCCTGCGTGTAGTCGCCCGCCGGAGCGCCGCCGCCCAGCGTCGTGTTCAGCCTGACCGTCGTCGGCTGATTGCGGGTCACGTCCCCGGCCAATGTGGCGGTGATGGTGACCGCCGTGACGCCGGCAGTCTCGTCGATGGTGATCGGGCTGGCGCTCAAAGCGATGATGGTGGACGCGGTGTCGTCGTCGGTGATCCCGAGCTCCACGGCGGTCACGGGCAGGCTGCCGGAGTGGGCGCCGTCGATGATGATGGTCTCGCCGGTCCCCTCGTCGATGAAGTCGCCGACCGGGTCGATGCCACCGACATCCCCGTCGGCCGGCCCGGAGCCTCCACGGTCTCATCGTCGCCGGAGTCGTCCTCGACGGTCTGGTCCTCGCCGGGGGCGTCCCGCGTGGCGTCCTCACCGGTGTCGTCCGCTGCGGTGTCGTCGCCGGGGGCGGCGGTCACGTCGAACTCCAGCGCCTGCGCCGGTCCGCAGCCCGCGGTGTTGCAGGCCTCGACGCGCACCACCCACGAGCCGTAGTCGGCCACGGTGATGGTGGCCTGCGACGACGAGACCCTCACCCCGTCGTTGAGCGCCTGGCCCGGGCCGGCGACGCGCCAGCGCACCCAGTAGTCGGCCGCCCCGGCGACGTCGTCCCAGTCCACATCCACATCCAGCGACCCCTCCGTGGTGTCGGCCTCCAGCCCGGTGACCTGGCCCGGCACCTGCAGGCCCTGCAGCGCCCCAGCCTCAGGCGCAATAGTCGCCAGGAGCGCCACCACCATGAAGCCAGCCACCCAGCTCCGCCCCCGAGCCCGCTGCTTCCGCCGCCTCACAGCCCCCGCACACTCCTCGTGCGCCAGGTCGCATAACAATGCATGGTCTGGTATGTTTCATCACAAGCCTCGCCACCGGGTGTCAGCGGTGCGCCAACCAGCACGACACGCCCCGCCGGACCCCCGGGAGGCACCCGATGACCGCCACCACCCCCAACATCACCGAAGCGGCCCAGATGCCCACAACCCCCACCCCACCCGAAGCCCCCGCCGAGGCTTCCGCAGCCGCGGCCCCAGCCACGACCGGGCGCAGCCGCTGGGCCATCCTCGGCGACCACCCGGTGCTAACCGTGATAGCCACCGGCATCGTCACGCTGTTCGCCACCCTCTCGGTCGGGCTGCTCATCTACGTGCTCAACCGCATCGACAGTCTCGAAGACACCATGTACGCCGGCTTCGCCGAGCAGGACGAGAAGATCGACGAGAGATTCGCCGAACTCGACCTTAGGCTGACCACGCAGATCGCCGAACTCGACCTTAGGCTGACCACGCAGATCGCCGAACTCGACCTTAGGCTGACCACGCAGATCGCCGAACTCGACCGGAAGCTGACGGCGCTGATCGCCGCGTTGAACAGAACCGACCAGGTCGACGCCGCTATGGAGGGCCGGCTCCTGAACTCCGAGCCCCCCGTGGACGACCCCAGCGCCCCGCCGGGCTAGACGGTGACGGTGGCCCAAGACCAGCCCGCGCCTCATCGGGTCGTGCCTCCGAAGCCAGCGACCAGTACGGCCTGGGCGGGCCAGGCGTCGGCAGGGTCGTCATCGCCGGCCAGCGGCGTCCACAGCCGCAGCCGCCCGGCGACCTCCGAGGCGCCCGGGCCGTAGGCGGCCGCCCGCCAGTCGCCCTCGAACCTGTCGGCGGGCGGCATGGCCGGCGGCTCCTGATCGGCTGGCGGGCCGACCCCTGCCTGCCCCGACCACGCCCCGTCGGCGGCGGGGTCGAGCGTCAGCGAGCGCCACCGCAAAGCCGGGCCGGTGGGTTCGAGAGTGTCGGGGTCCAGCGGGACCAGCTCGGTGTTGTCGATGCGTCCGCTGACGTGGCTCCGGCCATCCCTCAACCTGAACTCGAGGGTTGTGTCTCCGCCCAGCGCCCACCGCTGGCGCTGCCAGAACAGGTGCCCGGTGACCCGGCCCGCCCAGACGGTTCCGGCGGCGGGGGCCGCGGTGGCGGGCTCGCCGTATGACAGGCCGCCCTTGGTGGCCACCACCCGCTCGGGGAACAGCCCCACCGGCGCCACCGCGCACCATCCGTAGCCCGAGTGCTGAAGGGCCCGGCCGCCGGCGGCGTCGGTCGACAGGGCCAGCGCCACGTCGTGGGTGGCGTGGCCGTCGGCGGCGGGGGGACAGTCGGTGCGGTTCCACAGCTCCGCCTGCAGCGCGCCCGGCCCGGGCCGGCCCCAGCCCGCCACCACATACTCGGCGCCGTAGGCGTAGACGCTGCCGAACGGGTAGCTGGTGTGCAGCCGCAGCTCCCAGCCCCCCGCGGGGTCCGGGCCAGGGCGCAGCAGCGCCTTGGTGCCCGCCGAACCCGGCGCGCCGAGACGCAGATGACCCGGCGAGCGGAACACACAAGAGAACCCGTCAATGCGACCGGCCCGGTCCTCGTCCACCGACCAGGCCAGCATGACGCCGCCGGGTCCGACCTCGGCGGTCAGCTCCGTCAGCAGACGATCCTCCCCCACCGGAGCCACCGCCCAGAACGACGCAGCCTCCGGAGCCTCAACCGAGCCCGGGTCCGCAGCCGAGCCCGAGCCGTCCCCAGCCGTCCCCGAACCCTCAGCCGAGCCCGAGCCCTCAGTCGTCCCCGACCCCAAGTCTCCAACCGCGCCCGCAGCCGAGTTCGAGTCCGAGTCTGCAGCCGATCCCGAGCCCAAGTCCGACCCCGAGCCCAAGTCCCCAGCCGCGCCCGACCCCGAGTCCAAGTCCGGGTCCCCAGCCGAGTCCGACCCCGACCCCAAGTTTCCCCAGCAGCCGACCCCGAGTCCCCAGCCGTGCCTGTCGATGGGGAGGGCGTTCCGCCCCCAGACTCTCCGCCGGCGTCGGGCGCCGCACCCGGGTCCGCCGGCAGCGACGGCGCCGGGCCGTCCAGCACCGCCGCGCCGCACGCCGGCAACAACAGCCCCGCCGCCAGCACAGCCGTCGGCGCAGCCATCCGGTGACCGCGGCTCATCGGGCCGTCCTGCGGGGGGAGGCGCTAGCGAATGACACCACTTAGGCGGCGCCTTACGTCATCGGCGGCACCATCCGTGAGGGGCGTCCGGATTGGATCCGCTCAAGAGTCAACGCCATACCTCCCGCATGATTGGGCCGACCACCGGGCAGAATCTGACCGTTATGGTATACGGGTGTATGTAATGAGCTTGTAACTATTGAGACCCTTACCGTAACTTCTTGCAACTTTAGGCTTGTGACGGGGCAAAACTTGGCGGATCGGGGGCGTGGATCGGCTGTCGGCGGGGGGTCCCGTGGGGTTTTATCGTGCATCGGGTTGATATAACAATGTATGGGCTGATATGTTCCTTCATGAACCTTGCCACCGGGTGTCAGCGGTGCGCCAACCAGCACGACACGACACGACAGAACCTTCCGCCGCCGGACCCCCGGGAGGCACCCGATGACCGCCACCACCCCCGACATCACCAAAGCGACCCAAATGCCCCAACCCCCAACCCCACCCGCAGAGGCCCAGGCCCAGGCCCCGGCCCCCAGCGCTGAGGCCCCCGCAGCTGCGGCTCCGGCGCCAGCCGCGGCCGGGACCGGGCGCAGTCGCTGGGCCATCCTCGGCGACCACCCGGTGCTAACCGTGATAGCCACCGGCATCGTCACGCTGTTTGCCACCCTCTCGGTGGCGATGCTCGTCTTCGTGCTCAACAGCATCGACAACCGAATCGACCGCCTCGAAGACACCATGTACGCCGGGTTCGCCGAGGTCGACGAGATCAACTTGAAGCTGACGGCGCTGATCGCTGCGTTGAACAAGACCGAAGAGGTCGACGCGGCCCTCGAGGGCCGGCTGCTGGACTCCGAGCCGGCTGCGGACGACCCTGGAGCGGTACCGGGCTGATCTTGGCCGGCGCGGCCCCGGGGCTCTGGCCTACCAGTCGGCGGCTATGTATTGGGTCTCGCAGAACTCGTAGATGCCCTCGGAGGCGCCCTCGCGGCCCAGGCCGGACTGCTTCATGCCGCCGAAGGGGGCGGCCGGGTCCGACACCGCGCCCCGGTTGAGGCCCACCATGCCGGCCTCGATGCGCTCGCTGACCCGCAGGCCCTTGGCCAGGTCCCCGGTGTAGACGTAGCCGATGAGGCCCATCTCGGTGTCGTTGGCCGCCGCGATCATGGCGTCGGTGTCGGTGAAGCTGGTAACCGGCGCCACCGGCCCGAAGATCTCCTCGCGGGTGATGGGCGCGGCCGGGTCCACCCCGCCCAGCACGGTCGGCTCGTAGAAGAACCCCGGCCCGTCGATGGCCGACCCGCCGGTGACGGCGCTGGCCCCGCCGTTGATGGCACCCTGCACCAGCCGCTCGATGTTGGTGACCGCGGCCGGGTTGATCATCGGACCGCAGGTCACGTCGGGGTCGAAGCCGCTGCCCACCTTCATCGACCCCACGGCCGCGGCCAGGCGCTCCACGAACTCGTCATGCACCGGCTCCTCCACGAAGAAGCGGTTGGCCGCGGTGCAGGTCTCGGCCGAATGGCGCATCTTGGCCACCATCGCCCCGGCGGTCGCCGCTTCCAGGTCGGCGTCGGCGAACACCACGAAGGGCGCGTTGCCGCCCAACTCCATCACCGTCTTGAGAACCCGGTCGGCGCAGCGGCGCAGCAGGACCCGCCCCACCTCCGTCGAGCCGGTGAACGACACCATGCGGACCGCCGGATGGTCCACCGCGGCATCGAACCAAGGCCCCGAAGCGGTGGTCGGGACCAGATTGACGACCCCGGGCGGGACCCCGGCGTCGGCCAGCAGCTCACCGACCCGCAGCGCGGTGAGCGGCGCCTCCCTCGGCGGCTTGATCACGACCGCATTGCCCGCACCCAGCGCCGGCGCAAGCTTGCGGGTGATCATGGCCGCCGGGAAGTTCCACGGCGTGACCATCACCACCACCCCCACCGGCGGATGGAGGGTGATGATCCGCTTGTCGCCGGCCGGCGCGGTGCTGATCGAGCCGTGGATGCGCACCGTCTCCTCCGCGTTCCAGCGGAAGAACTCGGCCGCGTAGGCCACCTCCCCCACCGCGTCGGCCCGGGGCTTGCCGTGCTCGAGGGTGATCAGGTCGGCCAGCTCGTCGGTGTGCTCCATGAGGATCCGGTGGCAGTCCCGCAGGATCTCGGAGCGGACGCGGGGCGCGGTCGCGGCCCAGCCGGGCTGAGCGGCCGCGGCCGCGTCGCAGGCCGCCACCGCCTCGGCCGGTCCACCGGCGGCCACTTCGGCGATGCCGTCGCCGGTAGCCGGGTCGAGCACCTCGATCCGCTCGGCTCGGCCGTCCTGCCAGCTCCCGCCGATGAGCATTTGCGTCTGCATCGTCTCAGCCTCCCAGCGATTGGCAGCAGAAACACACGCTATCCACACATACCGCCGCCAATTCGCCATTGCGCACAGCCCACAACCCGAACCCGCAGCAGAATGAGCCCCATGCGTGCAGAACGCTGCCCATCGAGCTGAGCCCGCCACACGGTGCTACTATGTAGAACATGGACGAGGTTGGAATCCGCGAGCTGAAGCAGAACGCCTCGGCCGTCGTAGAGCGGGTCCGGAAGGGCGCGACGATCACCGTGACCGACCGGGGCAGACCCGCCGCGTTGCTAAGCCCCATACCAGGATCGAGGGTCGAGGAGCTGACGGCGTCCGGACGGCTCCGGTCGGCCACGCTGTCCTTCGTGAGCCTCCAACCGCCCGAGCCCCACGACAAGCCGCTCTCAAAAACGCTGGAAGAAATGCGCCGAGCCGAATGCTACTGATGGTCTTCTATCTGGAGACGTCGGCGGCGGTCAAGCTGATCGTGCCCGAGGCTGAGACCGAGGCGATGCTGGCCTGGGTGCAGGATCACGCCGGCGACATCGTGTCCAGCGACTTGACCCGCACCGAGCTGCTCAGAGCTGTGCGCCGGGACGCCCCCGACCGCGCCAACGAGGCCGGCAGGCTGCTTGACCGGGCCCACGTCGTGGATCTGCCCACCGGCGTGTTCGAGAGGGCCGCCGTGCTGGACCCGGCGATACTCCGCACCCTGGACGCCCTGCACCTGGCCGCAGCCCTGGAGTTCGGAGCCGACCTGGAGGGCATGGTCACCTACGACGACCGGCTGGCCTCCGCCGCCAGGGTCCACGGCATCACCGTCGTCTCCCCCGGCCTGGCCCAGTAGCCGACCGATTAGGCCGAGGCACTATGGCCCGTGGCGGCCAGCGGGCCGTAGCCTCTTGCCGGACCTAGTGCAGGAGGCGCGGACATGACCACGGCAGCGGGCAGAACGAGCGCGGCTGTTCAGATCGCCGAGACCGGCGGGCCGGAGGTGATGCAGTTGGTGCAGCGGCCCGACCCGGCGCCCGGCGAGGGGCAGATCACGGTGGCGGTGGCCGCGGCCGGGGTGAACTTCATCGACACGTATCACCGCTCCGGCCTGTACGACATGCCGCTGCCGCTGGTGCTGGGCCAGGAGGGGTCCGGGACCGTGCAGGAGGTCGGCGACGGGGTGGACGACTTCGCGGTGGGCGACCGGGTGGCGTGGGCCGGGTCGGCCGGCTCCTACGCCGAGCGGGCCGCCGTGAACACCGCAGTCGCCTACAAGGTGCCCGACAACGTCGACCTCGACACCGCGGCCGCCATCGGGGTGCAGGGCCTGACCGCCCACTACCTGATCAGCGACTGCCCCCGGATCGGTCCCGGAGACCGGTGCCTGGTCCACGCCGGCGCAGGCGGCACCGGACGGCTGATAGTGCAGATGGCCAAGCTGCGGGGAGCCGAGGTGGTGGCCACCGTCGGGTCGGACGCCAAGGCTGGGCTGGCCCGAGCCGCGGGCGCCGACCATGTCGTCAACTACACGACCACCGACTTGGTGGCCGGGGTGGAGGCCGCCGTCGGCCCCGACGCCATCGACGTGGTCTACGACGGGGTGGGCGCGGCCGTGTACGACGCCAGCCTTCAGCTGCTGCGTGTGCGGGGGTCGATGGTGACCTTCGGCAACGCCTCGGGGGCGGTGGAGCCCAAGGCGCCGCTGCACCTCATGGGCAAGTCGCTGTGGCTGACCCGGCCCAAGCTGTGGGACTTCATCGCCACCCGCGACGCGCTCGACGCCCGCACCACCGAGGTGTTCGGCTGGATCGCCTCGGGCGAACTCGACGTGCGGATCGCGGCGAGGCTGCCGCTGGCCGAGGCGGCCGAGGCCCACCGGCTCCTTCAGGGCCGCGGCATCGCGGGCAAGATCCTGCTCACCCCCTGATCGGCCGGGCGATCCCGGCGGGTGTGGCTAGCGGCGCTCGAACACGCTCGACAGGCCGCCGATCACCGAGCCCTCGCCCTGGGAGCCGCCGGGCCTCAGATTGGCCACCACCCGGTCGGCGAGCCGGTTGAACGGCAGCGACTGGAGCCACACCCGGCCGACGCCGGTGAGGGTGGCCAGGAACAGGCCCTCACCACCGAACACCATCGACTTGAGGTTGCCGGCCCGCTCGATCGAGTACTCGATCGAGGGCTGGAAGGCCACGATGCAGCCGGTGTCCACCCGCATCGTCTCGCCCTGGAGCTGCTTCTCGACGATGGTTCCGCCCGCGTGCAGGAACGCCAGGCCGTCGCCGGAGATGGACTGCAGGATGAAGCCCTCCCCACCGAAGAGGCCGGTGCCGAACTTGCGGTTGAAGACGATGTCGAGCTTGGTGCCCGACGCCGCGCACAGGAACGCGTCCTTCTGGGCGACGAGCTGTCCACCGGCCGCGGCCAGATTGATGGGCAGGATCTTGCCGGGATAGGGCGCGGCCATGGCCACCCGCTGCTTGCCCTGGGGCGCGCTGTTCTTGAAGTGGGTCATGAAAAGGCCCTCACCAGTGAGGCCCCGCTTGGCCGCCGACTTGAGCTTGCCCCAGCCGCCCTGGTCGGGATCGGAGCCGTCGCCCATCTTGGCCTCGAAGGTGATGCCCTGCTCCATGTACATCATGGCTCCGGCCTCGGCCACCACGACCTCCCCGGGATCGAGTTCGACCTCCACGAACTGCAGGTCGTCTCCGTAGATCTGGTAGTCGATCTCGTGGCTTCGCATGGCTGTCTCCTGGGTGCGTCGGGGCCCGCTGCGGCGAGGATATCGGGCGCATAGTAAGAGTCAGTCGATCCCCGAGACGCCGTTCGCGGCACCTAAGGAGGCCCGATGTCTCAGCGGCAGTGCGAGGGGCGGGTGACGCTGGTCACCGGCGCCAGCAAGGGAGGCACCGGGACCGCCATCGCGCTGCGCCTTGCAGCCGAGGGGGCCCGGGTGGCGATCACGGCCCGAAGCGTCGACGGCCTCGAGGCAACCCGGGCCCGCATCCACGAGATCGGCGGCCGGTGCGTGGTGCTGCCGTCGGATCTCAGCGACCCCGGCGGTGCCCGCACGACGCTGGTGGAGCAGACCGAGGCCGCGTTCGGCCCCATCGACATCCTGGTCAACAACGCGGCCGTCGGTGGCTACGGGCCGTTCGAGTCGGTGCCAACCGAGCGCCTCGAGCGGGCTCTGCAGGTGAACCTGTGGGCGCCGTGGCTGCTGGCCGCTGAAGTGATCGGTCCGATGCGCGAGCGCGGCCGTGGGGCGATCCTGAACATCACCACGTTCTCGGCCGAGCTCCCGCCGGGGCCGCCGTTCCCGACCAACAAGCCTTCGAAGGCCGGCGCGATGTACGGCGCGACCAAGGCCGCGCTGAACCGGCTGACCGTGTCGATGGCCAGCGAGTGCGAGGGCCAGGGCGTCGCGGTCAACGCGCTGGCGCCGCAGGGCGCCATCGCCACACCGTCGCTGGTCGCGGCCGGCTGGGTGGAAGGCGTGATGTTCGAGCCCCTGGAGACCATGGCCGAGGCCGCGTTGGCCCTCTGCACTGGCGATCCGGGCCTGCTGACCGGGCGCATCGCTTTCAGCCTCCAGCTGCTGACCGAACTGCAGCGGCCGGTGTTCGACCTGCACGGCGAGCATCTGGTCGACGGCTGGCAGCCTGAAGACCTGCCCGACATCATCGCCCGCCAGGAGCAGAGCGTCGCCGGCCGGGGCTGGCCCGACGCCTACACCTTCGGCCGGGTCCACAGCCCCCGACCCTGAACGCCTGCTGGGGATCAGGCGGGTCTCACCAGGACCATCCGTGGGCGGCTACCAGGCTGGCAGCCGACACGAGCGCAGCCATCTCGACGACCTGCTCAACCGCGCCGAGCACGTCGCCGGTGGTGCCACCGAAGGCCCGCCGTGCGACCAGGACGACCGCGGCGGCGCCTGCTGTTCCAGAGGCGAGAGCCACCGCACCGGGCAGTCCGAGGCTGGCGGCGGCCGCTGACGAGATGAGGACCGCGGCCGCAGTCCAGGGCCGGGACAGGTGAGCCGTGTAGCTGTGACCGAGCCCGCGATCGCCGGCTGCGGGCACCACACCCATGGTCGCCACCGCCGTCGAACGGCCCAGCATGTGCGCCACGACGAGCGCGACCAGCCCGTCGACGGGAGCCAGCGAAGAGACCGCGAACACCCGTACCAGGGTCGACAACACCAGCGCCAGGACACCGAAAGCGCCGAGGCGCGAGTCCTTCATGATCTCGAGACGCCGGGACCGGGTGGACCCGCCGAGCGCATCCGCGGTGTCGGCCAGGCCGTCCTCGTGGAATCCGCCGGTGGCGGCGGCGCTGGCCGCGACGGCCAGCACGGCCGCGATGGGTGCGCCCAGCGGACCGTGAAGGGCCCAGTAGACGGCACCCGACAGCGCTCCGATGACTGCGCCCACCGCTGGGAACCACCCGACGCTGCGGCCCAGCTCCCGGTCGGTCGCGGGATGGGCGCCACCGGGCAGGCGGGTGAGGAAGGCCCAAGCCCGCCGCAGGCTCATCGGCGTCCTCGCAGCCGGCCCGGGATCAGCCGCGAGGCAGGTGTCATTCGGGTGGGTCCCATGCGGCTCATCGACATGCTCGCGGCCGGCTGGCGGTCACTGCGCCAGTCCCCACTCCTCGAAGGTGGCCACGTCCACTACTGCGGCTGCGGCCATGCCGATGATCGGCACGGCCACCAGCGCCCCGGACCCCTCCCCCAGCCGCAGGTCGAGTTGCATGAGCGGGTCGAGACCCAGCACCGCCAGCAGCCGCTCGTGGCCGGGCTCGGCCGACCAGTGCCCGGCGATGCAGTGGTCGAGGCTGCCGGGGCGAGCCACCGCCAGCGGAGCCACGGCCGCGGTGGCGATGAACCCGTCTAGCACCACTGGAAGCCGTCGCCGGCGGGCCGCCGCCACCGCCCCGGCCATGGCGGCCAACTCCCGGCCCCCTAGGCGTCGCAGCGCCTCTAGGGGTGCGACCGGCCCAACCCGGTCGAGCGCGGCCTGGACCACATCACACTTGTGAGTCAGGGCTGCGCCGACCACGCCGGTACCCGGGCCGACCCAGTCGGCCGCATCGCCTCGCAGCACGGCCGCGGCGGTGGCCGCGGCCGCGGTGGTGTTGCCGATGCCGATCTCGCCCACCACTAGCAGGTCGGCTTCGACCGATTCCACCGCAGCAGCACCGGTAGCCGCGGCGGCGTCGAACTCCTCGACGCTCATGGCGTCGGCGACCCGGATGTTGCCGGTGGGGCGTCCCACACCCACATCGACGAGTTCCAGCGTCGCTCCGGCCTGCCGTGCGAGCACGGTGATGGTGGCCACGCCGCTGCGGATGGCGTCGGTCATGGCCGCGGTCACCTCGGCCGGATAGGCGCTCACCCCGTCGACGGCCACGCCGTGGTCGGCGGCAAACACCGTCACATGGGGCCGCTCAACCCGCGGCTCAGCCGTTCCCTGCCAGCCGGCCAGCCATGCGGCCACGGCGTCCAAGCGGGCGAAGGCACCGGCGGGACGCAGCACGGTCGCGGCCCGGGCTGCCACCTGGTCCCGCGCGTCGCGGTCCGGCCCTGGAAGCTCCGCGAGCAGTCCGGCCAGAAAGTTGCCGGCCGCGGTCACAGCCGCTACCTCAGTCTCACAACCCGGCGGCCGGGTCGGCCAGCGGCAACAGGCGGCCCGCGACGACTAGGTAGGAGTGATCCGCGGCCCGCACCAACGCCTGGTTGACTAGGCCCAGCAGGTCCCGGAAGTCGCGCCCTAGCGGGGTTGCCGGCACCACGCCCGAGCCGACCTCGTTGGTGACGACCAGCGCCTTCCCGGGCCGGGCCGACAGCTCGTGCGCCAGACCGGCGGCCTCCTCCACCAACTCGGCGGCGGCCGGGGAGGGGTCCTCCAGCATCCGGTTGGTGACCCACAGGCCGAGGCAGTCGATGACGAGGGTCGCGTCCGGATCCACTGAGGCGACCGCGGCCGCAAGGTCCTGGGGCGCCTCCAGCGTGGTCCAGCCCGCGGGCCGATCGGCCCGGTGACGCTCAATGCGGGCGGCCATGTCCTCGTCGCCCGGCTCTGCGGTCGCCACGAACACCACCGGAGCGCCCGTGGCTGTCGCCGCGGCCACCGCGGCGACCGACTTGCCGCTGCGGACCCCACCGGTGAGGACTGTCAGCGTCACCGGCCCGACTTCCCGCCGTGGGCCTGTCCGAACTCCTGTCGAAAATCCACCGTGGGGGTGGAAAATTGACAGGAGTTCGTTGCCGGGCGCCCGCAAGGACTCATCAGAAGTCGATGCCCTTCTTGGCCACGATCCCCGAGTCGTAGGCGTGCTTGGTCTTGACCATCTCGGTGACGGTGTCGCCGAGCTCGATCATCCAGGCGGGAGCGTCACGGCCGGTCAGCACCAGCGACACCCGCTCGGGACGGTTGCGGAACGTGGCCTCCACCTCCGCCGCGTCGATCCAGCCCCAGTTGAGGGGGTAGGTGATCTCGTCGAACACCACCAGCCGGTGCTGGCCCGCCTCCACCAGCGCCTTGCCGTGGCGCCAGGCCTCGCGGGCCTCAGCTTCGTCGCGGTCCAGGTCGTCGCTGTCCCAGGTGAAGCCTTCGCCCAGTGACCAGAAGTCGATGCCCAGCGGCTCGGCCATCAACTGCTCGCCGGTCACCCAGTCGTCGGACTTCAGGAACTGCACCACCGCCACCGGCCATCCCCGCGCCCGGGCCCGCATGGCCGTGCCGAACGCGGCCGACGACTTTCCCTTGCCGTCGCCGGTGTTGACCACCACCAGGCTCTTGGCGGTGCGCATCCCGCCGGGGCGGGGGTCCTCGGTCAGCGGGGTGTCGGCTGTGGTCATGGCTGGTCTCCGTTCTGGGCGGGGCCGTTCTGGGCGGCGGGGCCGGTCGAGGTGGTGGGCACGATCACGGGGCCCTCGGGGTCGTCGACGATGCGCACCGTCGCTCCGAAGTGCGCCGCGATGTTCTGCACGGTGAGCACCTCCGTGGGCGGGCCCGTCTCGGCCACCCTCCCGTGAGCAAGTATGGCGATGCGATCGCCGTAGCGGGCCGCGAGGGTGAGGTCGTGCAGCGTTGCGATCACGGTCAGCTCCCGCTCGCGGCGCAGCGCGTCCACCAGTTCGAGCACATCCTGCTGATGGCCGAGGTCGAGGGCGGTGGTGGGCTCGTCGAGCAGCAGCACATCGGCCTGCTGGGCCAGGGCTCGGGCCAGGACGGCCCGCTGGCGCTCGCCGCCCGACAGCGACTGCACGGAGCGCTCCCCGAAGCTCCCCAAGTCGAGGCGTTCGAGGATCTCGACCGCGATCCTGCGGTCGTTGGCGGTCTCGGCCGCGAACACGCCTCGATGGGGGGTGCGGCCCAGCAGCACGTAGTCGGCCACCAGCATCCCCGGCGGGATCACCGGCGTCTGCGGGACGTAGGCCAGCTTGCGAGCCCGGGCCGCCCGGCGGCGGTGATCGCTGAGCCCGTCGATGTCGATCTCGCCGTCGAAGGGCACCAGGCCGAGCAGCGCCCGCAGCAGCGTGGTCTTGCCCGCGCCGTTCGGACCGATGACGTTCACCCACTCCCCCGTCGACGCGGCCAGGTCGACGCCGCGCAGCACCCGGGTGCCGTCCAGGGTGACGTCCAGCGCCCGCACGCTCACTGCCGCGGTCACCAGATCTCCCGGCGGCTCGTCCTCAGCACCACCACGAAGAAGGGGGCGCCCAGGAACGCGGTCACCACGCCGATGGGCAGCTCCGCCGGCGCCAGCGCGACGCGGGCGGCCAGATCGGCCAGCACCATGAAGGCGCCGCCGAACAGCACCGACAGCGGCAGCACCGCCCGGTTGCTGGCACCGAACGCGAGCCGCACGGCGTGGGGCACGATGATCCCGACGAAGCCGATGAGCCCGCTCACCGACACCGCCGCGGCCGCGCCCAGCGAGGCGGACAGCACCACGATCATCCGCACCCGCCGCGGCTCCAGCCCGAGCGCGGCGGCCTCCTCGTCGCCCACCGCGAGCACGTCGAGAGCCCGGCGATAGCGCAGCACCACCGTGGCGGTGACCACGAAGTAGGGCAGCATCAGCACCGGCTCCGACCATCCCGAGGTGGCGATGCGGCCCAGTATCCAGGCGAAGATCTGGCGGAAGGCGTCGCTGTTGGCCTGCAGCACGTAGGTCTGGCAGGCGGTCAGGAAGCTGGCCACCGCGATGCCGGCCAGGATCAGCGACGCGGTGGAGCGGCCCCCGAGATGGCCGGCCGCATAGGACACCGTCACCGAGATGAGCGCGCCCGCGAAGGCGGCCAGCGGCACCGGGTCGAGCACGCCGGCGCCGTCGCCGAGGTTGCTGGTGATGGCGACGGTGGCCCCGAGCCCCGCGCCGGCCGCGATGCCCAGCAGGTAGGGGTCGGCCAGCGGATTGCGGAACGCTCCCTGGTAGGCGGCGCCGCTCATCGACAGGGTGGCCCCCACCAGCAGCCCCAGCACCACCCGGGGCAGCCGGATCTGCTCCACGATGGCCGCGTGGGCGTCGCTCAGACCGGAGTCGAGCGAGACCCCCGGCAGGCCGTCGAGCAGCTGGATCGCCACCTGGTGGGCCGCTATGTCGACCGGCCCGATGGTCAGGCCGGCGGTCACCGCGACCACGACCGCGGCCAGGCCCGCGACCAGCGCAGCGGGCCGCAACCCGGCAGCCCGCAGGGCCGTCTCGGCGCTGTCGCCGCCCTGGGTTGCGGTCACCGCCGGCTCCCCGACTCGTCCAGCCGTCAGCTCGCCGCGCCCATGGACACGAGCACGCCGGAGATGGCCGCGATGAAGTCCACGAGGCGTGGACCCCAGCGCGACACGATGTCGTCGTTGAGCTCCACGATCCGGCCGGTCTGGACTGCGGTGAGCTGGTCCCATCCGGGCCTGGCGGCGACGGTCTGCGCGTCCTGGCCGCAGCACAGGGTGTCGGCCAGGAAGATGATGTCGGGATCGGCGTCCACCAGGTACTCGTCACTGAGCTGCGGGTAGCCCCAGGCACTGCCGTCGGCGTCGGCGGGATCGGCCACGTTGGCGAGGCCGAACAGGCCGTAGACCTGGCCGATGAACGTGCTGCTGGTGACCGTGTAGAGCGTGTTGTCGAGCTCGTGGTAGTAGCTGAGCCCCGATGCGTCGGGCGCGGCCCCGACCAACTCGCCGATCTGGACCTGCATGTCGGCTACGAGCGCGGCGGCCTCGTTGTCCTGGCCGGTGACCGTGCCGAGTTGTTCGATCTGGACGTAGACGTCGTCGAACGCGAACGGGGCGTCATGGGCCCACACCTCGATGCCGAGCGCTTCGAGGCTGGCGGCGACATCGCCGCTGGTGTGCATCAACACCAGGTCGGGGTCGTACGAGGCGATGGCCTCGATGTTGGGGTTCCAGCCGTCGAGGTCGGTCACCGGGGCCTCGGCGGGGTAGTACGAGAACTGGTCGACGGCGACCACGCGGTCACCCGCACCGATGGCGAAGACCATCTCCGTCGCGGTCGGGGAAATCGACACGATCCGCTGGGCCGCGCTCTCTCCGGAGGCATCCGTGGAGGCTTCCTCCTGCCCGGCTGCCTCCTCCTCCACGGGATCGGGCGCAGGTTCCTCCTCCGCGGCGGGCTCCGGGTCGGGCTCAGGCTCGGCCGCGCCGCTGCCGTCCTCCTCGCCGGGGGTGGAATCCTCGGCGCTCTCGGCGGACCCTTCGTCCTCGGGTGCCGCCGCCGGTTCGGGGGTCTGATCGACTTCAGCCACGGCTTCAGTGGCCGCAGCGGTCGTTGGGACCCCGGAGTCGACGGCTTCGTCGTCGTTGCCGTCGCCGCACGCGGTTGCTGCGAGCGCGAGGGCGAGCAGGGACAGCAGGAGCCTGGCCCGTAGCCGCGCTCGCCGGGATGCGGTGGTGGTCATCTGGTTCTCCCTTCTGCTCGAGTTCGGGGCCGAGCAGTGGGAGTGCCACCGCACGAGCCTCCCCTTACCTCGAGGGTCGGATCGTCGTGCCGGCAGCCAGGCGATCGGACTCATCCCGCCGGCCGGAGCCGGCGAGCATCACCGCTGCGGGACAGTGCCGGGTTCTCACCGGCTTCGCTGCCTGTCGGCGCCCCGGATCCTAGCGACTCGCGCCGTGCTCCGGGAGCGGTTCAGACGGCTAATGGTCCAGCCGTCAGCGGCAGACGGCCAGCGGTCCGGCCGTCAGCGGCAGATGGGCTCGTAGCGCAGGCCCTGATCGGCCAGCCGCTCCAGGGCCATGTCCAGTCCCTGGACCGTGTTGACGCGATTGCCGCCGCCGTCGTGCAGCAGGATGACGGCTCCGGTCGGCGCCCACTGCACGATGTAGTCGGCGATCTCCGTCGCCGGGGGGCGTCGCCAATCCATGGGGCTACCGTCCCACGTCAGAAGCGACAGCCCGTGGGCAGCGGCCCACTCCCGGGTGTGAGCGCCGATCGACCCGTACGGCGGCCGCAGGCACGGCGTGGCGAGATCCCCCAGGATCGCCTCGGTCCGGCCGACCGTCTCGTCGAATGCCGGCCGGGTCAGCGTGGCCAGATCCTCATGGTTCCAGGTGTGGTTGGCGACCGTGTGGCCCTCCGCCGCGATCCGCTCGATGATGCCGGGGTAGGCCTGCGCCAGCCGGCCGACCACGAAGAACGTGGCCCGGGCGCCGTGGCGGGCCAGCACGTCGAGCACCTGCGGGGTGTACTCCGCGTGCGGGCCGTCGTCGAAGGTCAGGTACACGACGCCCTCGCCGGCGCGCGTGACCGGTCTCGGCACGCGCACGATCGGCGCGGTTGTCGTCGTCGTCGCGGGACTGGCCTCTACCACCGGGAGCACTTCGATCGTCAGCTGATAGTCGACCGGACCCGGGTGGGAGGAGAACACCGTCGCCTGCCATGGGCCGCCGGCGGGCAACTCGGTGGTCACCAGTTGTGACCGCTGCGAGACCGAGGCGACCACCAGATCGTCGAGGCGGACATCGAGCCACACCCCTGGGGGCGCGTCGAGCGTGGCGGTGAACGGCTGGCCCTCCGATGCCTGCACCGTGTAGGTCTGCCGCTGCCGGAAGTCGATGGACCCGGGCTGCACCGCGCCGACCGCTCCCGGATCGAACCGGACATCGATCACTGGACGCCCGGGGCCGGGCAGGGCCACGTCCTCGATGGGCTCGGTGCCGGTGACCGCGACAACCGGCGTCCCACCCGACACGTCGATCTCCAGCATCGTGTGTGTGGTGATGATCGTGAAGGGCTCGTCCGGGCCCCGATCGAACAGCGCCACCTCGATCAGCCCGTCCTGCACCCAGATGCTGTCCATGACTATGCGGTCCCCGACCAGGACCGGCGACCGAGCCACCGCCGTGCCCGCCTCGTTGATGACGGGTACCACATAGTGGAAGATCCCCGTCCCTGCCGAGCGCTCGATGACGTGGGCGACCAGGTCCTCATCGGCGTCGCCGTCGAGGTCGCCCTGAGCGGCCCGGTTCCGCAGGGTGAAGGTGCTCGTTGACTGGCCGCCGTGGGTGACGGTGGCCCGGCCTCCGTCGAGCCGCACGGAATCCCCGTCCATCTCGAAGACGAGATGCTCAAGGTCCTCCCAATCGATGGCCTCGGGCGCTGCGGGCGCTTCCTCTGGAGGGCTCTCGCTCGGCGGGGCGGTCGTCGTGGCCGGCGCCGGCGGCTCGGTCGAGGTCGTCACCGCCGTCGAAGTCGTGGTTGTCGTGGAGGTCGTGGAGGTGGAACGGGCCGTCGTGGGAGCAGTCGTCTCCGTCGTCGGTGCGGCTGCCCCTGTGAACGGCGGGTCAGACGGGGGGGAGTCCGCCCCGCTGCAGCCGGCTGACAGCATGGCCAATCCGGCGAGGATCGCGAGTGTCCAACCCGCTCGGCCTCCTGGCCTCATCGCGGCCACTCTAGATTCGGCGCGATCGGCGGAGGCCCAGGATCCATTGCCATCCGCTCATCAGTCCGGGTCGGGGGCGATGCGCTTCAGGACCCGCAGCGAGCCGGCCACGGCATGCTCGATGAAGCATCCGTCGGCCAGGGCGCGGCACCAGATCTCGTAGGGCGGGCGCCCGCCGTCGGCGGGATTCTCGAACACGTCGTGTATGGCCAGCAACCCGCCCGGCCTCACGTGCGGCGACCAGCCCTCGTAGTCGCGGTGGGCGGGTTCCGAGCCGTGACCGCCGTCGATGAACACCAGGGCCAGCGGTGTCGCCCACAGCGACGCCAGCGTGGGCGAGTCGCCCACCACGGCCACGACCGTGTCCTCGAGGCCGGTGTCACGGATGGCGCGGCGGAAGAACGGCAGCGTGTCGATCACACCCAGGTCGGCGTCCACCACCTCGGGGTCGTGGTGCTCCCAGCCGGGCTGGTTCTCCTCGGAGCCGCGGTGGTGGTCGACACAGAACAGGACCCTTCCGGCCTGCCGGGCCGCGGCGCCCAGATAGATCGCCGACTTGCCGCAGTAGCTGCCCACCTCCAGCAACGGCCCGTCCACCTCGACCGAGGCCGCGGCCTCGTAGAGGGCCTGTCCCTCATCGGGTGGCATGAAGCCCCGGGCCGCCTCGGCCGCACGGCGCAGGCGGTCCTCCATCAGCCGTCGCGGGACCGCGGCCACATCACCCGGTCGAGGAACACGTACTTGGCCACCCACACCGTCCCGTAGGCGGCGAGGTTCCCGGCCACCACGAAGACGGTCTCGGACGTGAACTCCTCCACCGCCCACACCGCGGCCGACGAGAGCAGCAGCCCGATCAGCGCCATCACCCAGAACGTGAGCACCTCGCCGGCCAGCCGGTGGGGCCCGCTGCGCCGCCACACCCAGGCCCGGCTCAGCAGGTAGGCGGGCACCGTGCTGACCATCCAGGCCGCCAGGTTGGCTCCGACCGCCGGCCAGCCCAGCAGCCCGTGGCAGATGGCCAGCACGCTGACCCCGGCGCTCACGTTGACCACCGACACGCCGCAGTAGCGCAGAGCCTTGAGCCCGTGCTCGGCTCTCAGCCGCTGCAAGGTGGAGATCGGCGAGGCGCTCATTGGACCGCAGACTATTGCAGGCCGCCCGCCGGTCGGGTATCCGCAGTTTGCGCTGCCGCGGCGGCATCATGGACAGATGCAGACCGCGCTCGACAACGTGGTGGCCCTGCTCGACCTAGAGGCCATCGAGGTCAACATCTTCCGGGGCCGCTCGCCCGATGACGACCGGCAGAGGATCTTCGGCGGGCAGGTGGCCGGCCAGGCGCTGGTGGCCGCGGCCCGCACGGTGGAGCGGGGCTCGGTGCACTCGCTGCACGCCTACTTCCTGCGGGCCGGCGACCCCAGGGCGCCGGTGTTGTACGACGTGGACCGCATCCGGGACGGCCGGTCGTTCACCACCCGGCGGGTGGTCGCCATCCAGCACGGCAGGGCCATCTTCCAGCTCGCCGCGTCGTTCCATGTGGCCGAGGACGGCTACGAGCATCTGGAGCCGATGCCGGAGGTGCCCGACCCCGAGACGCTCGAATCCCGGGCCGAGCGCATCAGGGCCGCCAACCCCGACCGGCCCCGCCCCGACCGCCTGATGGCGCTCGACATCAGGTACGTGACCACCAGCCCGCTCGACCGTAGCGGCCCGCTGCCGCCCACCCAGCGAGTGTGGATGCGGGCCAACGGGACCCTCGGCGACGACCCCGTGCTGCACACCTGCCTGCTCACCTACGCCAGCGACATGACCCTCCTCGACACCACGCTGGCTCCCCACGGAACCAGCGCGGCGCATCCGGGCGTCATGTTGGCCAGCCTCGACCACGCCATGTGGTTCCACGGTCCGTTCCGGGCCGACGAGTGGCTGCTGTACGACCAGCACTCCCCAGCGGCGAGCGGTGCCAGGGGCCTGGCCACCGGCCGGGTGTTCACCCGCGACGGCCGCCTGGTGGCGTCGGTGGTGCAAGAGGGCCTGATCCGCCCGATCAGCTGAAGGCTCAGGGGACCTAAGACGCATGCCCGCGGGGACCGTCACACGTCGGCTCTGTCAGTTCTGGGTGGGCGCCGCGATGGTGGCGGTCATCACGGCAGTCAGCGCGTGCGCCGCCGACGACGAACTGCTGGTGCCAAGGCCCACCGTGCCCTCGGAGACCGTGGCCCCCACAACATCCCCGAGCCCGCCCACCGACGGTTCCGGGCAGGAACTGGACGACCCGCGCTCTGACGGGAACATGTTTGCGGCTGATGTGGACGTTGAGGTGGTGCTGACGCTCGACGAGCCCATCGACATGGCGGTGGCGCCCGGCGACGACCTGGTATGGGTGGCGGAACGGGCCGGCCTCGTCCTGCGAGTCGACATGGACAACGGCGAGGTGGTGGAGACCATCCTGGACATCACCGACGAGACCGAGGCCACCGGCGAGCGGGGCCTTCTCGGGATCGTGGTCACCGACCGCTGGCTGTTCGCGAACTACACCGACCTCGAAGGAGACACCCGTGTCGACGCCTTCGAGCGGGTCGGAACCGGCCTCGGCGACCGGCGTAGGACGATCCTGACCCAGCCCCAGCCGTTCAGTAACCACAACGGCGGGGACCTGGCCATCGGCCCCGACGGATTGCTCTATGTCGGCTTCGGAGACGGCGGCGCGGGGGGAGATCCGCTCAACACCGGCCAGGATCCCACGACCTGGCTCGGGGCCGTCCTACGAATCGAGCCGACGCCCGACGGGGCCGAGCCGTACAACGTTCCCCCGGACAACCCGTTCGTTGCTGACGAAGGCCAGTCTCCGGCGGGGCGGCCCGAGATCTTCCTGATCGGGGTGCGCAACCCGTGGCGTTTCTCGTTCGACCGGGTCACCGGCGACCTGTGGATCGCCGACGTGGGGCAGGACAGCTACGAGGAGGTGACCGTGCTGCTGGCGGCCAACGGCGGCGGGCACGGAGCCAATCTCGGCTGGCGCCTACGCGAGGGCCTGCACTCCTTCGCCGGCGACGAGCCCCCCGGCCATGCCGACCCGGTGTGGGAGTACGGCCAGGACGACGGGTGCAGCGTGACCGGCGGGTTCGTGTACCGGGGGACGGCCATCGAGGACCTCTACGGCGCCTACGTCTTCGGCGACTACTGCACGTCACGCCTGTGGGCGGTGCAGACCTCCACCGGTGAGGTCGAGTTCCGCGACCTGGGCGTGGAGGTGCCCGGAGGCTCGCTGGCATCGTTCGGCGAGGACGCTCACGGCGAGCTCTACACGCTGTCGCTCAACGGTCCCGTCGCCCGGATCGCTCCGGAGTGAAGGCCGAGAGGCCGACTTCGTCTACCCTCCGCTGCTGTGACTGCACCCGGAGGCGAATCGGAGGCCGCGGCCGGCGAGATCGAGGTCCGGGAGTGCCTGGCCGTCGCCGACGACCTCGTGGAGGCCATGGACCGGCTGATCCCGCAGCTGTCGTCCTCGAACCCGCCCCCCGGCCGGGCCGAGCTCGCCGAGATCGTGGCCTCGCCCGCGACGGTGCTGTTCGTGGCCCGGCACCGCGGCCGCATCGTCGGCGCGCTCACCCTGGTCGCCTTCCGGATCCCCACCGGTGTGCGCACCCGCATCGAGGACGTCGTGGTGGACGAGACGATGCGGGGCCGGCGGGTGGGCGAGATGCTCAGCGAGGCCGCTCTCGAAAGGGCCCGGCAGCTGGGGGCCCGCAGCACCGATCTGACGTCGCGGCCCTCCCGGGAGGCCGCCAACCGCCTATACGCCCGGATGGGCTTCCAGCAGCGGGAGTCCAACGTGTACCGCTACACGCTGTGACCGGCATCGAGTCGGTCCCGCCACTGTGGACGCCGTCACCGGAGCGGGTGGCCGGGTCCAACCTCGAACGCTTCCGGCACTGGCTGCGGGACAGCCGCGGCGTCGACGCACCCGACTACGGGAGCCTGCACCGTTGGTCGGTGCAGCACCGCGGCGAGTTCTGGGCCTCGGTATGGGACTGGTGCGACGTCCTGGGCGAGCGGGGCCAACGCCTGGTCGAGACCCCGGGCGAGGAGTGCGCCGACGCGGGCGAGCGCCTGAGGCTCACCCGGTTCCTGCCCGACGCCCGCCTGAACGTGGCCGAGAACCTGCTGGGACCGGTGTCCGACGACATCGCCTTGATCTTCCGCGGCGAGGACGGCGAGGCCGCCGAGCTCACCCGGTCCGAGCTGCACGACATGACCGGCCGGGTGCAGCAGCTGCTCATCGATGCCGGCGTCGGGCCCGGTGACCGGGTGGCGGCCTGGCTGCCCAACCGCCCCGAGGCCTACGCCGTCATGCTGGCCGCGGCCGGGCTCGGCGCAGTGTTCAGCTCCACGTCGCCGGACTTCGGCACCACCGGCGTGCTGGACCGCTTCACCCAGGTGTCCCCGACCGTGCTGTTCGCCTGCGCCGACTACCCCTACGGCGGCCGCCGCCACGACTGCACCGAGCGCCTGCGCGACATATCGGCCAGCCTGGGATCTCTCAACCGCACCGTGCTGGTGGAGCCGGGCTGGCTCGACGGCTACGGCGCCGGGTTCGGGGCGGGGCCCACCCCGGTCGTGTTCCGGGAGCTGCCCTTCGACCACCCCTGGTACGTGCTGTACTCCTCGGGCACCACCGGCCCGCCCAAGTGCATCGTGCACCGGGCCGGCGGCCTGCTGGTCAAGCACCTGAGCGAGCACCGGCTCCACTGCGACGTGCGGCCCGGCGACCGGGTGTTCTACTTCGCCACCACCGGCTGGATGATGTGGAACTGGCTGGCCTCGACGCTCGCCTGCGGCGCCGCCGCGGTGCTGTACGACGGCTCGCCCGCCCACCCCGGCGCCGACCGGCTCTTCGACCTGGTCGACGAGACCCGGATCACGTTGTTCGGCACGTCCGCCAAGTTCATCGACGCCTGCAGCAACGCCGGCATCCGGCCCGCGGCCACCCACGACCTGTCGTCGCTGCGGACCATCACCTCCACCGGCTCGACGCTGGTGGCCGAGGGATTCGACTGGGTGTACGCCAACGTGAAGGCCGATGTGCACCTGGCGTCGATCTCGGGCGGCACCGACCTGTGCGGCTGCCTGGTGGCCGGCGATCCGACCGCGCCGGTTCACCGGGGCGAGATCCAGCGTGCCGGGCTGGGTATGGACATGGACGTGGTGGACCCGGCGGGCCGGTCCCTCCCCACCGGAGTCGAGGGCGAGCTGGTGTGCCGCGGGCCGTTCCCGTCCACGCCGCTGCGGTTCTGGGACGACCCCGGCGACGCCCGCTACCGGGCCGCCTACTTCGAGCGCATCGCCGGCGTGTGGCACCACGGTGACTTCGCGTCCCGGACCCCGTCGGGAGGGTTCGTCATCTCGGGACGCTCCGACGCCACCCTCAATCCCGGCGGGGTGCGCATCGGGACCGCGGAGATCTACCGGCGCGTCGACACCCTCGACGAGGTGTCCGAGAGCATCGCGGTCGGCCAGCCCACCGGGGCCGACACCCGTGTCGTCCTGTTCGTGCGAATGGCTCCCGGACACGAGCTGACCGACGAGCTGCGCGACACCATCCGGACCCGCATCCGCTCGGAGCTGTCCCCGAGGCACGTGCCCGCGGTGATCGCCGCGGTGCCCGACATTCCCCGCACCCGGTCGGGCAAGATGACCGAGACGGCGGTGCGGGACGTGATCTGCGGGCGGCCGGTCCGCAACACCTCGGCGATGGCCAATCCGGAGGCCCTGGAGTACTTCCGCGACCGGCCAGAACTGGCTTGAGAGCGACAAGGCCCGAGTCTTGGAACCGGCGGTATGGTGGCGCCCGTGTCAATTGAGCCTGAGCATGTTCGCTGGTCGGGGCCCAAGCCCCAGCTCGACCGCCCCACCCTGATCACCGCCTTCGAGGGCTGGAACGACGCCGGCGACGCGGCCACCACCGCGGCCGCCCACCTGGCCGATCGCTGGGGATGCGAGCCGGTTGCCGAGATCGATCCTGAGCCGTTCTTCGACTTCACGGCCAGCCGTCCCATGGTGCGCCTCGACGACAGCAAGGCCCGGGAGATCAGCTGGCCCACCAACGGCGTGCAGGTGGCCCGCCTGGCCGATCCCGCCATCGACGCGGTGGTGCTGATCGGCACCGAGCCGCAGCTGCGGTGGCGCACCTTCTCCGAGCAACTGATCGCCCTGGCCGACTCGCTGGGGGTGAGGAGGGTGGTGACCCTGGGCGCGCTGCTGGCCGAGGTGCCCCACAGCCGCGACGTGGAGGTGTACGGCTCGGCCGAGGACAGCGAACTGCGGGCCGAACTCGACCTCACCCCGTCGAGCTACGAGGGTCCCACCGGCATCGTCGGGGTGCTGTCGTCGGCGTTCATGACGGCCGGCTACCCCACCGCCTCGTTCTGGTCGGCGGTGCCGTCGTACATGCCGGCCGCGCCGTCGCCCAAGGCCGCGCTGGCGCTGGTGAAGCGGGTGTGCACGGTGATGAAGGCCCCGGTTCCCACCATCGACCTCGAGCGGCGGGCCGAGACCTACGAGCAGGAGGTCACCCGGATCGTGGCCGAGGACGACGAGACCGCCGAGTACGTCGGCCGCCTCGAGAAGGCCTGGGACGCCAGCCGGGAGCGGTCCCGCCGCAAGGATCCCCTGCACAACGACCCCGACCGCCTGGTGGCCGAGGTCGAGCAGTTCCTACGCGACAGCGGCTAGCCGTTGGTCCCGCCTTCTCACCGGGACTAGGGCAAAGATTTTATAATATTCTTCAGTGGATTATCTGATGTTATCTGATATGCTCTCTAAGCGTAACCAGCGATCACTGAGCGTCCGCGCTCGGCTGGCAACCGTGGTGTTGAATGGGAGCACTTGAGAAGGGGAGACAGGCATGGGCACCGAATCATCCGCTTCCGACGGTGGCCCGGACTCAGTCCGAGACATCAAGCCCCATACGCCGGTGGCAGCGCTGCGCCGCGACCGGTACTTGGGCCTTGACCGCAGCTACGACATCGACCTAGTGGCCAAGGCCGTGGGCATGTCCCCGACGTTCGTCCGCAAAATCTTGGGGAAGCATCCGCGTGTGAGCATCGATGGAGTCTTAGCGCTGCTAGACCAGGATGCCTTCGGCGAGACCTTCGTACCCCGCAGCCGTGTGATCGAGTTCCTCGAAGGCAACGGCGCTACGGGCACGAATCTCATCCCAAACCCCGTCGATCACGAACTCAGGCTCGGGCATGTCCTTGACCTGGCTCGCACGGTGCCGGAGGGGAGCGTCAACTGCGTGGTGACGTCAACGCCTTACTGGGGAATGCGGATCTACGAGGACAGCCACGCTGCGGTGTGGGCGGACGGTGAGACTTGTGCCTACGGCCATGAGCAGACGCCGGAGGGCTTCGTTCGCCACACCGTCGAAATTCTTGACGCGCTGGCCCGCCTCCTGACGGACGACGGGTCGATCTGGTGGAACGTGATGGACAGTTTCAACACGCGCACTCAGGTGAGACGCTCCGCGGTCGAGGCGCTCCGAGCGATGCAGGGCAAGGATGATCGACGCTGGAGCGAGCATGCGGTTCGACGCTATTCGGCTGGACACTCATACTTGAAGGACGGCGAGCAGTGCCTGATCCCGGCCATGATCGCGGAACGGGCCAGCAGGATCGGCTTGTACGTCAAGACCGTCGTCACCTGGGCGAAGGTCAGCACTCTGCCGGAGCCTCAAGAATCTCGCGTGAGCCGCAACCTCGAGTACATACTGCACTTGACCAAGCGCCGGACTCCCAAGTTCTCGCGCCGCGCCTACTATCAGAGCACTCCCGAGTTCGGCGGCCGCAACGACGAACTGGAATCAGGCAAGCTGTCGGACGTCTGGGTTCTCAACACCTCAACCGGTCGGGACGGACACGGAGCACAGTTTCCGACGGCCCTGCCAGGTCGTTGTATTGGACTGACGACCGAACCAGGGGATCTCGTGCTGGATCCCTTCGTAGGGTCAGGCAACTCGGGATTAGCTGCCTTGTACCACGGCTGCACCTTCCTGGGGTGGGATGTCTCACAGACCTACATCTCCATTGCGAAAGAACGACTAGGGTCGGTCAATTCAAGGCTGCCGTTTGTTTGACAATACCGGTATCCTCAGCCAGGAATCCGGTAATCACTGAATGTAGCGAAGCTACCGACACTGAGCCCAGTACCGCTCCCATCGAATCAAGATGTTCAGTAGCTATATTCGCTTCTGGAATAATCTCCTTTGGGCCGACTATGAATGACCAGACCTCGTCGGCGAGTCCGTTGAGAGCGTCAAGGGCATAGCTGGAAGCTTGATGATAGCCATCTCGGCCCACATATGAAGGCTCGGGACTCCACTTGCACTCGATAACCAGAGCGCGGTTAGGAAAATCAATCAAGAACAGGTCAGGTCTCATTGCTTGTCCGGTCCCAGCAATACTCGCAACCGCCGATGAGTATGCCGATCTCGGTGCCGCATAATACGCTCGTGATCTACCTGAGTCGAACCACAGATCCCACTGGTGCCCTTCCGGTGATTCCGCCTCGACATGAGGGCCATCACCGGATGCTCCGAGAGGCCTCTTCCATGTTATCCGACAGCTGTTGCGCCTCAGGGCAGCGAGAACATATCCGAGAACCGACACATGGAAGAGACGCGATTCCAGATCGGAATCGGGTTCAAGTAGTGAGAATGCCAGAAACTCCGGATCACGCTCAGCTCGGGAGATTAGTCGAGCAATGTTGGCGACCGTGCGCCACGGGAAACCGGAGCGCACGAGCGCGAAGAGTTCGCTGCGGCCCGGTGGCCCCCCAACGTCGCCGCCGATGATCTGACTTGTCGCCTGCTGGAGCGCAGCGACCGAAGCACCGAGCCGCGGTTGGAACTCGGTACTCAGCGCCACGACATCGGCCATGACATCGGCGAGCCTGTGGGATACCCAAGTCAGGACAGAGAGGGGCATGGTGTCCGGCGACCGCGACCGCCTCCGGCTCACGTAGGCGGCCGGAGGCCAGCCACACCGTCGAACCGTATCCACCCAGCGCGTGCCGCCCGCTGGCGAACTACGGATGGCCGACTGCGACACGGAGGCGACGGGCAGGTACTCAAGCCACTCGCCGGATGTCCGAGGAAGCGCAAGAAGGTCGTCAGTGAGCAACTCCAGCAGAATACGTCGAGATCGTTGTCGCACGTCCGAAGCGCGCCACTCAACTTCATCATCGCTCCTACAGGCGGCCAGAGCGTCCAGCAGGGACCCGGTCCCAGTCCAGACTCGAAACAGTTCTGTGAGCCCGGCCCGCGGAACCGCCAAGGTCAGCTCAGCAGGTTCCGCTGTTGTCTGATCCATGCCCAGGATGATTCCGTCAGCGTTGTAACGTCCCGAATGCGCTGGCCGAGGTCCTCGAACACCGAGTCATCATAGGACGCGAGGTATCGGCCTGTGTTTATCACATATGCCTCTGTCACCGCATCCTCGGTCACGTCGCCAGGGCCAGATCCGGCGACGTACTCTGCCATGCGGAGAAAGACCGCTGGCCCCAAGACTGTAGACGGGGAATCATAGTGCATCCGATACAGGTCCGCGATGAGTTCAATGACATCTGTAGCCAGAGCGACATATCTGGCAGACAACAGCTCATCCATCTGGCCGGGTGATATAGCTGGAACAGGTATGACTACGAAGCGGCGAGCCAAGGCTTGACCGAATCGGAACACACGCTGTGCATCCTGCGGATTGTAAGTTCCCAGAAGCCGCCACTCGCGGCCTGTGAGCAGACGACGATCTGATCTGCCGTTGGACGGACGCTCCACTCGGCATCGCGGTGTGTCGGTCCAATCCAATACAATTGGTGTTCCACCATGAGGAACAGTACGTCCGATCTCCACCGCTTGCCCCGACAGCCAAGTAAGAAGCGGACCCATGATCTTGTCCATGTCTGCACGATTCATCTCGTCAAGGATTAGCCAGCGATCTTCCTGGACCGCGGTAGGGACCAATCCATCGGACCATTCGATTTGGCCAACACTGTTCGGCACAAGTCCACCGACGAGTTCGAAGGCACCCCAACTCTCATCGGGCGTTCTCCAGATGGGATTGGGGGTGCAATGATCTGAGAATCCGAAGCTGTTAGGGTCATCCATCACTCGCTGCACTATCCAGCGCAACAGTGTTCCCTTGCCCGTTCCGGGCGGTCCGACAAGAAGAATGCACGGATAGCTCGCTACGGCTCTTTCTAGCATGGTCTCAAGTCTCTTGTCCAGAACTATCTCAAGTCCAGCCTCTGACCCAGCCTCCTGGCCGCTAGATGACGACACGCTTCGTACTGGGCTCGGCGGCAACAAGTGGACCGGCAGTTCCACCGCGTCCCAACTCTCTGGACCCAGCAGTTGAGCGCTGATCTCCCGCCGATCAGATATCTCGGCGAGATCGGCGATATCCATTCCAAGCTCTTCACACAAACGTGACGTAGCTGTATTCCAGTCTTCCGCCGCCCCGAAGTCATGGTGGCTGAGAACAAGGCAGATGAGTGATTGGAGGCTGGGGCGCGGAGAGTCAGCCAGATGGCCGCCGAGAATCGAAGCGGCATCAGGCAAGAGACCCTGCCTGATGTCGCCTCCCCCACGGTCGCCCATGTCGAAGATCGTCGTAGCCAACTTCGGCCCACGCGTGGTGATGTTCCAGACGGTCTTGCGTCCCGAGTCGGCGACCTGTCTCCATTCCGAGCGGAAGGGCGCCAAACGCCCGAGGTCGTGATCCGGATGCAGAACGAACAGCGCCGACACGGCCTCATTCACGTCGGCTACGGACAACTCTGGATACCGGTCGTGCGCTGTCAGCCAGCGAGCCACGAGAAACGACTCATAGAGCGAAGCGAGTTGGGTGCTGTACTGAAGCTGCTGTAAGTCCTCGAGCGCGGCAGCCATAGCGTCGGCACCCAGCTTCACGGCCAGTTCCTCCCAGTCGTAGCCTGCGCCGCCGCGAGCGACGGCGGCACGACGAAGTCCCCAATCCCAAGATTCGCCATCGTCTGATGCTACCGCTCATCTCCGCAACGCCAGCCTCAAGATCGTTCCACGCCAACTCGTCATGACTACTCAGACCTGCCTCGCCAGGGCGGGTCGCGGGGATGATCAAAAAGCACCTCCACGGGCTCGCCGCGGATGGCGCTGAAGGCGTGGGGGGCCCACAGCTCGGGGCGGGCGGTGCGCTCGGGAAGCTCGCCCTCGGCGAAGAACCCGACGTCGGAGCACTCCAGCGGATGGGCTTCGAGCTCCCCGCCGAGGCTGCGGCAGTGGAACACGATGGACACCAGCGGCACGCGGTGGAAGCCGAGACGCATGCCGTCGAGGATGGCGATGGGACGGACCACCTCGCAGTCGATGCCGGTCTCCTCCCGGACCTCCTTGACGGCGACCTCCGACGGCGAGTAGCCCACGTCGGACCAGCCGGTGGGGTACAGCCACCAGCCGGAGTCGGCCCGCTGCACCAGCAGGATGCGGCCCTCGTCGTCGCCGACTATGGCGCCGACGGTGATCTTCGGCGTGACGTACCCGGCGATGCCGGAGCCGACGCCGTCGAGCCAGTCCTGCACCTGCTTGCCGGTGTCGATCCCGACCGCGCTGTGGGCCCGGATGTCGGCGGCCACGGCCAGCACCTCCTCGAAGCGCTCCTGCTCGTAGCGGCTCTCGGTGAAGCCGAGCCCGGTCTGGGCTATGCCGGCCAGGCTCTCGGCCCAGCGGAGGATGTCGGCCTCGCCGGCGGGCCCGGGCTCCTGCCCGTCGCCCGCCGCCGTCGGTGTTCCCACGCCGGCACCCTAACCCTTGCCGTTGGGGAGGTTGTCAGTAGGGCCAGCCGCCTCGATGGCCGAGCAGGCGGGTGAGCCGGCCGAGACGGGCCACGATCAGGCACTTGATGGCGATGTTGCGGGCGAACCACGGCAGCTGGGCGGCTTGGCGGATGGCGTCGGTCAGGCGTTCGGATGCGGACAGGTCGGTTCGGAGATACTCGACGAGGGAGTCGACCCGGCCCAGGTAGCGCCACCGGCGGCTGATCACCGTGGTCGACAGCAGGGCCAGGGTCACGCCCACCGAGCTGAAGGCGTCGTGCACCAGCATGGTGCCGCCGCCGGCCACCCGGTCGCCCCAGTCGACGATGTCGGCCCGGGCCGGGCCGAAGCGGTGGGCGCCGTCGACGAACAGCAGGCCTACCTCGCCCGACACGTCGTCCAGGGCATCGGCCGACAGCTTGCGAACGTGCCTGACCCGGCTCTCCACTCCCGCGGTGGCGAGGTTGCCGGTGAACGCGGCATGGTCGGCGTCGCCGCGGGTCGCGTCGGGCGCGATCTCCTGGGGGCCGCGGTCGCCGCCGGCATGCGGGTCGATGGCCACGACCTCGGCGTCATTGGGCGCGGCCTGGGCCAGCACGATGGTGGAGCGGCCCCTGAAGCTGCCGATCTCAACGATGGTGGCGCCCGGGCCCAGCCTCCGGGCCGCATCGAAGAGCCTCCGGCCCTGCTCCCGCGTCAGCCAGCCCTCGACGCCGCCGGCATGCTCCCACACCGCCTCGAAGCTGGTGGGCGCCCCGGTCACCGGCTCAGAGGCCGGTCCGTCCGAGGATCTCGTCGGCCGGTCCGACCAGGCCGGTGACGAACGGACCGAACTCGGCGTAGGCCGCCGACGCCCGGTCGTAGCGCATCGTGTACACGGTCTCCTTGAGGGCACGGAGATCCTCGCCGAAGAGGGTCACGCCCCACTCCCAGTCGTCGAGCCCGGTGGACGCGGTGACGAGCTGCACGATGCGGCCGGCGAACCTGCGGCCCGAGGCCCCGTGCTCGTACATGAGCTCCTTGCGCTCGTCGAAGGGCAGCTCGTACCAGTTCTGGCCGACGTTGCGCCGCTTGGTCATCGGGTAGAAGCACCAGGCCGGCTTTCCGGGCGGCGGCAGCTGCGGGCGCAGGCGCATCTCGGCCATCTCCGCGGGAAGGCCCAGGGCGTACTCGGAGAGCTCGGTGATCGACACGTAGCTGTCCACCACGTCGAGCCCGGCCCGCGCCAGCCCGGTCTGCAGGTCGCGCAGCGCCCAGGCGTCGTCGTGCAGGCCCATGAAGCACAGCTGCGCCTTGTGGCCCAGCACCGCCACCGTCACCACCTGGCCCCCGGCCTCGGTGGTGTGCTTCACCGCGCTCAGCACGGCGGCGTCGTCGGTGCCGGGCGTACGGGCGCAGAACAGGTGCACGACCGCCAGCCCGTCGCCCACTCCCACCGGTTCGTGCATGACCGCAGTGTACGAAGCTTCGCCCGGCGGTCAGGCGTCGACGTAGACGGTCATGGCGCGGTTGCGGGCGAAGCCGGCCAGTTGCATCCCGGCGGCCTCTGCGGTGGCGGCGGCCAGCGCGGTGGGGGCGCTCACCGCCACCAGCGCCCGGAAACCGCCGGCCCAGGCCTTGTGGACCAGCTCGAAGCTGGCCCGGCCGCTGACCACCAGGCCGAGCCCGGTGGCGGGCAGCTCGCCGTCGAGGAAGAGCCGGCCGATGAGCTTGTCCACCGCATTGTGACGGCCCACGTCCTCACGCACGGTGGCCACCGAACCGTCGGGCGCCACCACTCCGGCGGCGTGCACCGCGCCGGTGGCGTCGAACAGCTCCTGTCCGGGCCGGAGCTCCTCGGGCGCGGCGGCCAGCGCCTCCCACGGCACCCGGTCGCCGCCGACCGGGGCGAGCTTGGTGACCAGTTCGTCGATCTCGCTCGTCCCGCAGAAACCGCACGACGAGGTGGTGGTGGTCAGCCTCGGCCGGGGAGGCGGCGCCTTGCCGCCGGTGGACACCGACACCACGTTGAAGTCGGTGGCCGCCGCCGAGCCCTTGGCGCAGTACTTGACCTGGGTGACTCCGTGATCGTCGAGCAGCCCCTCGGCGTAGCAGAAGCCGACGGCCAGCTCGAAGTCGTTGCCCGGCGTGCGCATGGTGGTGGCCACCCGCACGTCGTCGAGTTCTATGGCCATCGGCTCCTCGGAGGCCAAGCGGTCCGCCCGCCGGCTGCCGTCCGCCTCGTCGCCGCTCCAGGGCCGCACCAGCCGCTGCTGGCTCCTCGACTTGGTGGCCATGACCACAGGCTACGTCTGCTGGTGGGACAGTTCTGCTCGCACATGGTGGATCAGCTCCGCCTCGCCCACCGCGGCCATCCACAACTCAGACACCAGCGTCGAGCCGGTGACGGTGAGCCGGCGCCTCACCGCGGTGACGGACTTGGCGGTCGGGGTGAGGCCGACCCGGTCGGACTCCAGCTCGACGACCAGGCCGTCGGGCGTCGGGGTGACCGTGCCCACGTCCGTCTCCACGATCCCCGACGGCTGGGCCACCGTCAGCTCGACGACCCCGTCGGGCTGGGCCCGCAGGTACCCGGCCTCGGCGTGCAGCGGCGCGCCGGTCGAGAGGTCCCGACTGCGCTGGACCATCGACAGAAAGGGCTTGCCGACATGGCCGAAGACGAGCTCCTCGGTGTAGGCGAAGTCGTCGATGGTGGGGTAGCTGCCCTCCCCTGCCCCGCGCCAGGTCCCCAGCAGGGGCGCCAGGGTCAGGCACATCGGGTGTAGCTCGACCATGCCTCGACGCTATCCCGCGGCCGCCTGAGCCCGTCCGTCCCGCTACCAGGTCCGCTGGTTCGTGTAATGGTCGAAGCTCCGGAACCAGGTGACGTCCTCTGCGAGGGTCTCGGTGACGTTCCGGGTGCCGTCGGTGAATCCGGCGTCGAGCGTCCAGTGCCACACCCCGGGTCGGGCCAGTTCCCAGCGGCACCGCTGGTAGGACAGGCTCTGGTCGGCGGGCGTGGTCCCGTCGGCCGCGGCTGTGACGGGACAGGCGACGCTGGTGAGATCGCCGTCGATGTGCAGTGCCTGGGCCTCGGCCCGCTTGCCGGCGCTGAGGCGATCCCAGCGGCCGAGCCAATGGGTGAACCCGCCGTGGGCCTCGACCGCGGCCCGGTGCACCGGCACCCACGGCAGCATCTGCGTCAGGGTCGCTCGGAGCCACTGAGCGGACCACACGCAGCCGGCGCCGTCGTCCACATCGAGTGCGTCGGCGGCGGCGACGCGGGGCCAGACCGGCGAGTCGGCGATCACGATGTGGCGGTCCCCGCCGGGCACTTCCGGATGCGGGGGCCACTGCTCGCCCGGCGGTCCCTGGGGCAGGGCCTCGAGGAAGCTGTACCAGCCGACCCTGGCGGCCAGCGCCGCCCGGTCGGCGGCGGTCGGGTTCCAGGTGCAGGCGCCCAGCAGCACCGTGATCGTTCCTTCGGAGCAGTAGTCGGCCTCGGTGCGTCCCGCGGCCTCGGCGCCGGCGCGGTCAGCGGTGAACGCGTCCAAGCGCTCGTCGCAGGCCCGGTACCCGAGGTCGAGTTGCTGGGGGCCCGCGGAGTCGGGCCACAGGGTCAGACACAGCGTCCACTCGAGCGTCGCGCCCGCGCCGGCGTCGCAGGACGCGGCCAGCGCGGGGCTGCAACCGGCGCCGGGGTTGTCGCCGGTCCAGCGGCGCATCTCGTCGCGGTAGGCGGCCTTTCGGTTGTGGGGGTTGGCGTAGATGGTTACGTCGGTGGTGGTAGAGGAGGCGCCGGCCTGCGCGCAGCCGGACACGCCGGTGAGCGCGGTGCCGGTGCCAGCGTCCACGGGGTCGTCGAGGGGGAGCCGCAGGAACGACGAGAACAGCTTGGCGTCGCTGAGGCAGTTCCCGTAGTAGCCGCAGAGCGGGTCGTTGTCGTAGGTGCTGGCCGAGGTCTCGTCGGGGTCCCACAAGGAGCGTCCGCTGGATGGCGCGTAGACGCCGACAGCGCCGCTGAGCTCGGGGTTGTGGCCCGCGGTGAGCTCCAGATGAGCCGCGTCGCCGTCGGGGTCGGCGTCCTTGATCTCGTCCAGGGGCAGCCCTGCCGCAAACAGCGTCGCCGAGAACCCCGTGGCGTCGTTGCGGTCGTGGTCGACGTAGTAGCGGTACTTGTACCGCTGGCAGGTGTTGTAGAAGTCGTTCCATGAGTAGCAGTAGCGGACACTCCTCTCGGCGGGCGAGTCGAACACGGCGGTGTGGTGGGTCGCCCCGGCGACGCTGGCGAGCACCGCGCGGGACGCCGGGGGAGCGTCGGTGAAGCGCACCGCGACGGTGGCGACGCCGCCGGGGGTCTCGTAGGTGAAGGTGTCGGTGCCAGCGGCCCAGTGCCGGGGCCAGTACTGCACGCCGGCGTCGGTGGCGTCGTTGAGGTCGTCGCAGCCGACCAGCCCCTGGCCGGTGGACAGCATCCGGTAGGAGGGTCGGGCCCCGAACGCCCACGACGTGCAGCGCTGCGCCTCCGGTGCCGGGATCGACACCGGCCACTGGGCGGGGTCGGCGCAGTCCAGATCGGCGGGGCAGGCGTCGTTGGCCAGCAGCTCGCTGCGGGCGATCTCCACGAACCGCTGGTCATCGACGTAGGCCACGTACCGTCCCGGCCGCGGCCACGACACCCAACGGGCGCCCGTTCTGTAGGGCAGATCGGCCACCTGAGCGACATTGACCTCGATGACGTCGCTGCTCGGCGGCGGACCCTCCCGGCGGGCCACCCGGAACGTGAGGGTGTCGCGCGAGGCGGAGTTGGTGGCGCTGTCCCAGTAGTCCGACGCCACCGCGGTGATGTGCAGCCAGTCGGCGTCGCCCCAGTCGGCCACGTCCACCGCGAAGGGGACGCTCACCAGGTGGTCCGACGGGCCGGCCCGGGCCAAGTCCCCGACGGTGACGGTCCAGTCCCCGGGGTCGCCGCTCCGGGCGGTGCCGTACCAGGCGCCGGCGGCGCTGTCGCAGACCCGTTCGGCGGTCTGTGCCCACCCGACCGGGTTGGCGCACGCGCTTGCCCTGAAGTACGACCCCGAGTGGTTCACGCCGGCGAAACCGGCCCGGACTGTGACCGACACCCGTAGGCAGTCGTAGTCGGCACCGGGATGGACGTTGAGCTCGTCGGCGCCGTCGCAGCGGTTGTCGGGGTTCCAGTCGAAGCCGGCGAAGGGCGGGTTCAGCACCGGCGTCGCCCCGGTGATGTGCAGCACCCGGTGGGCCACGGTCTGGGTGGTGCCCGCTCGTTGGGGGTCGCCGTCGTGGTCGGTGACCCACACCGGCACGTAGTTCAGCCGCCGCCGCGAGCAGTACTGGCGCCGCTCGTGCGGCTCGTCGTAGGACGATCGCCAGGCGAGGTTCGGGAACAGGATCTCGAAGTTGGCGACACAGGAGTTCAAGACATCCCCTGGGGGCGGTGCGGGCTCGCACCAGCCGTCGTCGGGGTTGCGGACATAGCCGCCGCCGATGGCGGAGCAGTCCTCGGGCCGGCAGCCCCCGTATTCGGAGAACCACACGAACCCGGACCGGGTGCACTCCTGCGACGCCGGAGCCGTGGTCGTCGTCGCCGGGGTCGTGGTCGTCGTCGAAGTTGTCGGAGCCGTGGTCGTCGGGGCCGTGGGCGCCCGCCAATGGCCGCAATGCTCGCGGCCGCGCTCGTCCATCACCTCGCCCCCGCAGGACGCCCGGTATTCCCACGTCCCCGGCACCGGCCAGCAGTCGTAGTGCCCCGGCGTCGGGGGCGACAGCGCTCCCACATCCTCCTGATTGTCGGCTGCGACGCACAGGCTGGGGTCGTACTGGCCCGGACTCGGGTTGTGCGGTCCCAGCACCTGAGACCAGCCGCCGGCCTCGGCATGCTCGCCGAAACAGTCGCCGAAGTTCCCGACCGGGCACATGTTCACGGCGCCGCAGTGCCCCAGGCTCACCCGTCCGCGGCCGCCCGGAATCTCGCAGTTCCGTGTCCGGGTGGTGCCGTGCGGATGCGAGTCCAGCCCGTAGGTGCAGCCCGAGGCGTCGGAACAGCGCCACCAGTCGTAGTGGACGCCGTCGAGGGGCAGGCGCTGCTCGGAGTACTGGTCCGGGGTGGGCACCCACACGTAGCCCTCACCGGGGGGCTCACCGTGCTCGGAGGACGCCGTCTCGGGCAGCAGCACGAGCGAGCAGCACACCCCGATCAGCGCGGCCGCCAACGGCCACCGGACCCCACGTCGCGGCTTCATTCGAGTTCAGCCGCACACGGCCCGAGCGCGATGAGGTTGTCCACCCTCATCCGGACGTGGCCGCTGCCGTCCGTTTCGGGGAACGCATAGTTGAAGTACTCAAAGTTGTGGGGCTGCCCGACGCAGATGTGGACGTAGTAGCGATCGACGTTGAACTCGTCGTGCCACACGATGTCCGTGACGATCCCGGAGAGGTTCGTGGCCGGGTTGTGGAACACCATCCCGACCCACACGTCCATCGGGTGCGACAGCCAGCGGGTCCGGAACCGGTGGTAGGACGGATGCTCGGTGTCGGGCTCCAGCGGCCAGACGACCGGCTCGCCGAGAGGTTCGGGGATCGTCGCCTCGCAGTACCAGGTCGCGAAGTCGTCGCGCTGGTACGACGCCAGCGTCCGACCCTCCCCGCACACATCCCCGGGCCTGGGCGGCAGCGGCTTCAACCCGGGCTCGGGCTCCGGCTCCGGGGTGGACTCTTGCTGTGGTGCCAACTCGGGCCGTCGCTCCGGCTCCGGCCCGTGCCCGTGCTCCAGACGCAGTTCCGGCGCCGGCCCGTGCCCGTGCGCTGGTACCGACTCCGGCCCGTGCCCGGGCTCGTGCTCGTGCGCCGGCTCCGACTCGGGCCCGTGCCCGTGCTCCAGACGCAGTTCCGGCGCCGGCCCGTGCCCGTGCGCTGGTTCCGACTCCGGCCCGTGCTCGTGCTCGTGCTCGGTGTGGGCTGGGTGTTCGACCTCGTCGGGGAAGATCGGCCAGCCGTCCTCGGGCATCTCGACACATGTGTCGCCTATGCAGATCAGACCTGGACTCCCGGAGGACCGGGCGCGGGCGAGGCCCTTGCCCGGGGCGCCAGCGTCGCCCTTGAGGACGGCGGCGGTGTCGAGCGGTGGCAACAGCTCGGGTTGGCCGGTGGCGGCAGCGGACGGAGCGGCATCGCCGCCCGCTGGGCCTGCGCCATCGTCCGAGCAGCCGGCCGCACCGACGACGGCAACAGCCAACGCCAGCAAGAGGCGGCGCCGGGGTGGGGGTTGGAGGCGTGGAAGGGTGATCGGAGCGCTCCTTGGTCGCTTCGGTCAACAGACCGGCGGTCTTCGGGGAACCGCTCACCGGCTGGGTGCCAGCGGGCGCGACGGCGCCCTCGCCGGACCCGTGCCCCGCCGGAGAGCCGCGAACGATCGCGGCTGGTGAAGGTCTGCGACGGCGCGGGACGTCGCCCGCGGGCCCGGATGGGCGGCTGACGGTCAGGCCAGCAATGCAGCGGCGATTGCGGCGGCCGCCACGGCCGCGACGGCAGCTATGCCGAAACGCCCGGCGGCAATACCTCCAAGCCATCGAGATGGCAGGAGATCACAACTATACGTGGCGCGACGATCAATCCAACCCCGACGCTGCCGCGCCGGGACCGCTCAGCGAATTAAGGGGGGCCGCGCGGTTAGGCGAGAGCCAGTCGCGTCGCAGCGGTGTCATTCCCGCTCTTGTTCGCTGCGCTCACTGGCCGCTCGGGCCACGGCCTCGCCCGTATGGGCCGCGTCGTCCCGCCTGTCCGCTCGGCCTCTGGGGAGCCAGGTACCGCGCCTAGAAGTCCATGTCCGGCATGCCGCCGCCCGCCGGAGCGTCCTCGGGAGCCTCGGCGATGACCGCCTCGGTGGTGAGGAACAGCCCGGCGATCGAGCCCGCGTTCTGCAGGGCCGAGCGGGTGACCTTGGCCGCGTCGATGATCCCGGCCGCGATCAGGTCCTCGTAGTCGCCGGTAGCGGCGTTGAGCCCGTCGGGGCCGCTCAGGTTGCGGACCCGCTCGACGACCACGCCGCCCTCGAGGCCGGCGTTCACCGCGATCTGGTTGAGAGGAGCGACCAGTGCCTTGGCCACGATGCGGGCCCCGGTCCTCTCGTCGGCGTCGCCGAGCCCGTCGGCGGCGGCTTCCACCGCGTCGACGGCCCGGAGCAGGGTCACGCCGCCGCCGGCGACGACGCCCTCCTCGATGGCTGCCTTGGTGGTGCTGACCGCGTCCTCGATGCGGTGCTTCTTCTCCTTGAGCTCCACCTCGGTGGCGGCGCCCACCTTCAGCACGGCCACGCCGCCGGAGAGCTTGGCCAGGCGCTCCTGGAGCTTCTCGCGGTCGTAGTCGGAGTCGGTGTTGTCGATCTCGCCCTTGATCTGGTTGATGCGTCCGGCCACGTCGGACGCATCCCCGTCGCCCTCGACGATGGTGGTCTCGTCCTTGGTGACGATCACCTTGCGGGCCTGACCGAGCATGTCGACGCCGACGCTGTCGAGCTTCAGGCCGACCTCTTCGCTGATGACCTGGCCGCCGGTGAGGATGGCCATGTCCTGCAGCATCGCCTTGCGGCGGTCGCCGAAGCCGGGGGCCTTGACGGCCACGGAGGTGAACGTGCCGCGGATCTTGTTGACCACCAGCGTGGCCAGAGCCTCGCCCTCGACGTCCTCAGCGATGATCAGCAGCGGCTTGCCGCCCTGCATGACCTTCTCGAGCACGGGTACGAGGTCGCGCACGTTGGAGATCTTCGAGCCGACCAGCAGGAGGTACGGGCTGTCGAGCACCGACTCCATGCGCTCGGGGTCGGTCACGAAGTAGGGGGAGATGTAGCCCTTGTCGAAGCGCATGCCCTCGACGGTCTCCATCTCGAGCCCGAAGGTCTGGCCTTCCTCGACGGTGATCACGCCGTCCTTGCCGACCTTGTCGATCGCGTCGGAGATGGTGGAGCCGATCTCGGGATCGGCGGCCGAGATGGCGGCCACGTTGGCGATCTGGGCCTTGTCGGAGGACACGTCGTGGCTGTTGTCCTGGATGGACTCCACAGCCGCGTCCACGGCGGCCTCGATGCCTCGCTTGAGCGACATCGGGTTGGCGCCCGCGGCCACGTTGCGCAGGCCCTCGCGCACCATCGACCACGCCAGCACGGTGGCGGTGGTGGTGCCGTCACCGGCGACGTCGTCGGTCTTCTTGGCGACCTCCTTGACCAGCTCGGCGCCGATCTTCTCGTAGGGGTCCTCCAGCTCGATCTCCTTGGCGATCGACACACCATCGTTGGTGATGGTGGGAGCGCCCCACTTCTTGTCGAGCACGACGTTGCGGCCCTTGGGGCCCAGCGTGACCCGCACCGCGTCGGCGAGCTGGTTCATGCCCCGCTCGAGAGCCCGGCGGGCCTGCTCGTCGAACTGGATCGTCTTGGCCATTGTGAACCTCCGGAAACGGCCCTCGGGCGGGCCGGCAGTCTCTTGGTTTGCCTGGGTTGGCACTCGCGTGCCACGAGTGCCAATTCAACCGGCGCAGCCCCGCGATGACAACCCGCCGGGCCGGAATATGGCGCCCCTGATCCGGCTGGAAGCCGGGATGGGACCGGGGCTGGGCTAGGCGCGCCCGCCGGCCACGGCGGGGACGATGCTCACGGTGGCGCCGTCGGCCACGGCGGTGCTGAGCCCGTCGAGGAAGCGCACGTCGTCGTCGCTGACGAACACGTTGACGAAGCGGCGCAGCTCGCCCGCCTCGTCGAGGATCCTGTCCCTGAACCCGGGATGGGACGACTCCAGCGATTCGAGCACCTCCGCGAGGGTGGCACCGTCCACAGCCACCTCCGAAGCTCCTGCGGTGAGCGCTCTAAGCGTGGTGGGCACTCGGACGGTGACGGCCATGGCGTTCCTCGCTGGGCTCGCGAAAGGACTGACGGGACCGGCCATGGTACAAGAGGCCGAGCGAATAGACGAGACGATGCGGCCCATACGGCGCGAGGCCGTGGCCCGAGCGGCCCGTGAGCGCAGCGAACAAGAGCGGGAATGACCACGCCGCGGCGCGAGGCGCTGGCACCCTCTTGCGGGCGCTCTACAGGCGCAGCGATAGGATCGGCTTGTGGGATCACCCATGGAGAAAGAGGCGGGCGGAGAGGTGGAGCGGCCGGGTGGCCTGTCCTGGCCGGCCCGGGTGATCGTGGGGGGACTCGCGGTGATCGGTGCGGTCACCATGGTGCAGCGGATCCTGGTGATCTTCTCCTGGCTGCTCACCCTGTTGATGATCATCGTCGTGCTGGCGGCCTTGGCCTACATGGTGGTCACCGGGAGGTACCGCCGCTAGAGACTGCGCCGGAGGGCGTCCTCGAGGGCCTCTCTCACGCAGCCACAGGGGTCGGCATGGGCCCGTCGCGAGCCGAACCGGGCGGTCAAGTCGATGACTTCCACGCTCTCGGGCACCTGCACCGCCGGATCGCAGCTTCCCACCACCGCCAGCACCGGTGTGCCCGACTGGGCCGCGATCTCAGCCACTCCGGAGACCACCTTGCCCTCCAGGGACGTGGCGTCGTAGCGGCCCTCGCCGGTGACGGCCACATCAGCCACCGACATGCGCTCCCGCAGGCCGCCCTCGTCGGCGACCACCTCGAAGCCGCCGACCAGTCTGGCGCCCCGCGCGGCCAGACCGCCGGCCAGGCCCCCGGCCGCGCCTGATCCGGGCATCGCAGCGACGTCGACGCCGAAGTCGCGCTCGTACATCTCGGTCAAGGTTCCCAGGCGCCGGGTCAACAGCTCGACCTGCGCGGGCGAGGCCCCCTTCTGCGGGCCGAAGACGGCGGCCGCGTCCACGAAGGCGGTCCGGACGTCGCAGGCCACGATCATCTCCACACCCGCCATACGGGCGGGCGACGGCAGGGCCCGCACCGCTCCGAGGCCCCCGTCGGTGGTGGCCGAGCCGCCCACCGCCACCAGCACGCGGCGGGCACCGGCCGAGACCGCCTCGGCGATCAGCTCGCCGGTACCGGCCGTGGTGGCGTTGACGGGATCGTTGCCGGTCGCGCCGCCGGCCAGGGCCAGGCCCGAGGCGAGCGCCATCTCGATGACGGCGACGGCGCGGCTGAGCCGCCAGGGCGCAGTCACGGGCTCGCCCAGCGGCCCGGTCACGACCGACGTCCGGTTGGGGCCGCCCAGCGCCTCCAGGGTCCCCTCGCCGCCGTCGGCCATCGGCGCGGTGTCGCAGGTCGCCGAGACGGCGGCGGCGGCCCCGGCGACCGCCGCGGCTATCTCGGCGGCCGAGGCGGTTCCCCGGAACTTGTCGGGCGCGGCCAGCACTCGCACATCCGACATTCTCGCGTCACGGCGGGGCCGGCAGCACCCCGCTTCGGGCTGGGCCGCTCAGCCGGCGACCGGATCGGGATCCAGGATCACGTTGTCGGTGCCGACCACCACGAAGATGTTGAACGTCTCGAGGTCCTGAGGCGTCTCCGGGTTGCGGATCAGCGTCATGATGGTCGCCGGCGCGGGGGTCAGGAGGTCCGGTGGAGCTCCGAGGGCGGAGGCGACGGCCTTGGCGTCGTCCCCGTAGCCGGGCCGGTAGTAGATGACCGACTCGCCGACCCGGTCCTGTTGGGTGTTCTTGGCCGCGGTCACGTACCCGCTGGCGTTGAGAGTGCCCGCCGTCCGGCCGGCCCGGCCCCGGTCGCCGGTGCCGTTGGCCACGGCCACCTTCACCTCGCCGGGCGGGTGGGTGACGATCGGGGGTTGGGTCGTGGTCGTGGTGGTACTCGTCGTGGTGGTCGACTCGACGGTCTCCGGGTCGTCCCCGTTCTCGCCGTCGGGGTCGGTCTCGGTCTGACCGGTGCCGTTGCCGGTGGCGGCGGTGGTGTCGTCGGCCCCGTCGAAGCCGCGGGCGAGCAGGAACGCTCCCAGCGCAATGGCGACGGCCACAAGCAGGATCGCCCGTCCCGCCGAGCCTCCTCCCGAAGAGTGACCATGGGGGGCTGTCATGACCTGAACCCTAGCGGGTGTCGCCCGGCGCGTCTCGCACCCCGGCGGCCCAATCCGAAGTCACGCACCCGCCGATCCCGACGCGTACGCGACGGCGAGACCTGCGGCGCCGGTGCCGCTGCGCACCGCTCCCTCCATCGTGGCCGGCCAGCCCGTGTCCGACCAGGCACCGGCCAGGTACACGCCCGGCAGGCGGCACTCGGCGCCGGGACGGAGGCCGTCGGTGCCCGGCGCCCCCAGGAAGGTGGCCGAGTGCTCGCGGGTGACGATCGACTCCGTGACGGTGGCGCCGGCCGCCTCGGGCAGCAGGCGGGCCAGCTCGGCCGTGAAGTGGGAGATCAGGTCGGCGGCGGGGCGGCCGATGTAGGCCCCGGCGGCCGACAGCGACACGGCCAGGCACTGCCGGCCGTCGTCGAGCCCGGCGCCCTCGGTGCGGTCGAACACGAACTGGGCGTCGGTGCCGACGCCGGCGAAGAAGTCCAGGTCGGTGACCGGCCGGTCATACACCAGATGGACGTTGACGATGGGCGAGGTGCCCAGCTCGTCGAGGCGGTCCTGGGAGGCGACCGTGCCCGCGGGCAGCAGCGCCCCGACCGCGTCGTGGGGCACGGCCACCACCACCGAGTCGGCCTCCAGGACCTGCCCGTCGGCGCGGACCTCCAGTCCCCCGGCCGCTCCGGGCCGCACGGCCGTCACCGGGACACGGGTCGAGACCTTGCCGCCGGCGGCCTCCAGGGCCCGCCGGGCCGCGTCTCCGTGCAGGGCCGACAGCGGCACCCGGGCCCAGCCGATGTCGGCCGCGGCGGCCTCGGTGAGGAGCCCGGTCACGAACACCCTGGCGGCCAGCTTGAGAGAGGCGTCGGCCGCGCCGACGTTGACGGTCGGCAGCACGATCAGGTTCCAGAACGTCTCGGTGGCCGCCCGGTCCTGACCGTGGGCCGACAGCCAGTCGCCGAAGGCGGTGTCGTCGAGGGACGGATCGTCGGGGTCGAGCCGACGCATGGCCAGCCCGGCCCGCAGCACCGCCAGCCGCTGGCGCAGGCTCAGGTGGGGATAGGTCAGCAGGGCCGGGGCGAGATGCAGCGGGGCGGGGCCACCGGTGCGCCCGATCGACCCGACCGGCCCGCCCGGCGCCAGCACCGGCACGTCCAGCCGGCTCTGCATGAAGACGCCGCCGGCCGATCCGATGCGCTCCAGGAAGGCCCGGTAGGAGGTGCAGCACCGCATGAAGACGTGCTGGCCGTTGTCGAACCAAACGCCGTGGCGCTCGAAGGACCAGGTGGCGCCGCCGAGGCGGGGGCGGCGCTCGAGCAGCGTCACCTCGGCGCCGCGGTCGGCTGCCTCCAGCCCGGCGGACAGCCCGGCCAGGCCGCCCCCGACGACCACCACCCGTGGTCGCCCGCCTGTGTTCACGGGCGCAGCCCGCTGAGGCTGCGGGCGGCGACGAGGCCCTTCTCCCAGGCGGGCAGGCTGACGCGCCGCTCCAGTGGAGCGTCGGGCTGGGCCAGGATGCGGGCCAGCAGGCGCCGGTAGATGCCGGCCATGGCCGCGGTGCAGGCCCGGCTGCGATGATCGAGGTGCTCCAGCAGCACCAGGCCGCGCTCGAACCACACCACCGCCTGGCCGGCCACGAACTGCACCAGCGCGGCGACGCTCTCCGGCGGCGCCCACTGGCCGGGCTCGATCCCGAACCGTTGCCGTTCCTCCTCGGGCAGGTAGATGCGCCCCATCCGGTGGTCCTCGGAGATGTCGCGCAGCATGTTGGTGAGCTGGAGGGCCACGCCCAGGTCGTCGGCCAGCTCTCCGGCCGGCCGGCCGGTGTCGGATCCGGGCCCGCGGCCGCCGCGAGGGCGTCCCGGCGGCCTGGTTCCGAAGACTCCCAGGGACAGGCGCCCCACCGAGCCGGCCACCAGCCGGCAGTAGCGCACGGTGTCGTCCATGGTGGCGTAGGCCTCGCCCCGAACGTCGAGCTCGCAGCCCTCGACGATCTCGTGCAGGGCGGCCACCGGGATCGGGTATTCCGCGGCGGCGTGGGCCACGGCGGCCAGCACCGGGTCGTCGGGGTCGGCCACCCGGCCCGCCTCCAGGACCTCGATCGCGGTGTGGAGGTCGTCCAGCGCGGCGAGCTTGCGTTCCCGGGGCCAGTCGCCGTCGCCGACGTCGTCGATGCGGCGGGCCATCGCGTACAGCGCGGCCATGGCTCTTCGCTTGGGGGGCGGCAGCAGGCGGATGCCGTACGCGAAGTTGCGGGCTTCGGACCAGGTGACCTCCTCGCAGCGGCGGTAGGCCGCCTCGGCGTCGATCACGCCGGGCTCGTCCCGCGCCGGACCGGGCTCGGCAGGTACACGCCGGCCAGCCGGCCCAGCACCCGGGCCGGGCCGGCCTTGGGGGTCCGGCCCAGCACGTCGAAGCCGGCGGCCTCGAGCGCATCGAGGTTGGCGAGCCCTCCGGCCACGAACCCGGCCACGGCCAGCCGGGCCGATCCCCGCAGCGACGCCACCAGCGGTCTGCCCCGCTCGAGCATGGCCCGGGCCCGGCTGGCCTCGTAGGCGACCAGGCCTCTGAGGCTCGCGGCCGCCGCGGGGGCCCGCAGGTCGTCGGCGGTGACGCCGAAGTGCTCCATGTCGTCGGCGGGCAGGTATACGCGGCCCTGGGCGGCGTCCTCGGCCACGTCCTGGAGGTGCTCCAGCACCTGCAGCCCGCTGCACACGTCGTCGGAGGCGGCCACCCGGTCGGGCGTGGAGGCCTCGAAGACGGCCAGCACGAGATGCCCGACGGGGTTGGCCGACAGTTTGCAGTACCCGAGCAGCTCGTCGAAGTCCTCGTAGCGGGACTTGTGCTGGTCGAGCCGGTTGGCGGCCAGCAGCTGGTCGAAGGGCTGTCGGGCCAGCCCGAAGCGCTGCACGGTCGGCGCCAGCTGGACGAAGGCCTCGTGGCGCGGGTCTCCGGCGAAGAGGCTGTCGAGCTGGTGCTCGACCCAGCCGAGGGCCGCATGGCGGTCGCCGGGGTACTCGTCGCCGAGGTTGTCGACCAGCCGGGCGTACCCGTAGATGGCCTTCAGATGGTCCCGCACGGCCCGGGGCAGCAGGCGCAACGCGACGGGGAAGTTCTCGCTGCCGGCCCGGGACATGATCGATTCGAGGCCGACATGACGGTCGACAGCCTCCGCCCCGGTCGACTCCCCACCGGGTTCCGCCGGCATGCCCGGCGGCGGGGATGCCCTCACCTGATCGAAGCTACCACCCCAGCCGCGATGGACGATCGACGAGCGCCGTTCCCGGCCGATCCTGGCCTCGTGTCTCGCAGCAGATGATGCTGTAACTCCATGAAAAATCCTTAGAGAGGTTGCAATCCCGGAAAAACGGGCATTGAATGCTTCTCCATGATGTTTCAATCATTCAAATTGTCTATCAAGTCCGGTCCTGCGCCGATCGCTTAGGAGTTGCCGATGGCCAGGAGCGCTGCACCGTTGTCGGGTCGGGCCCGGAGGCTCACGGCCGCGGCTTTGATCGTCGTGGCCGTGGCCGTGTCGGTGTGGCTGTTCGGACGGCCCGAGCCTTCCGAGCCTGCGGTGCAGGTCGTCGCGACTGCCGAGGACTGGGCGGCACACCGCGAGCCCGGCCAATTCGTGACCGTCGAGATGCCCGAGAAGGCCGCCGCGCTGTTCGTGACCCCCGCCGAGCTCGACGGGCGGGTGCCTGCGGTGGCGGTGCCCACCGGGACGGTCCTGCCGGAGGGCCTGCTGGCCGGGCCAGGCACCGCTTCCGCGGCGGACCCGTCGGCCGCGCTGATGGCGGTGGCGATCGACCCGTCGCTGTGGCCCGATCCGGGTCCCGCGACCGGGGCGACCGCAGTGCTGGCGGCCGAGCCGGGAGGGTGCGCCGCCGCGGTCATGCCCATCGTGGCCGCCGGTGACGGCAGCGTGGTGGTGGAGGCCGGGCCTGAGCTGGCGGCGCGGCTGGGCCCGGCGGTGTGGTGGATATGGGAGGCGCCGGCCGCGGGCTGGCCCGGATGCCCGGACGATGCCGCCTACACGGTCGTCCACCTCGGGGAGTGACGTGAAGTGCTGATGGTCTCAGCCGACCGCGATCTTGATCTCCATGCCGCCGGCTGGGTCGTTCGCACCATCATCGAGGGTGTCCGGGCTTCGGCGCCCGACGCCGTGGTGGGCGGGTCGCTGGCCGACCCGGCACTGGCGGCGGCGCCTGACCGGGCGTCGGTAGCCGCGGTCGATCCGGCCGAGAGCGAGACCGTGCTGCGGGCCGCGGCGGCTGCCGCCGCGGGGGTGGTGTGGGTGACGGGCGGGTCGAGCCGGGGCCTGCGCAGCCGGCTGGGCCTGAATGCGGGGCCGGCGTCCAGGGTGCCGATCGCGCTGGTCGTCATATCGAACCACGACGTGGACACCGCCGAGCTGCGGGTGCTGGCCGGAGTCCGGGTGGTCAGAGCGGTGCCGCCGTTGCCGACCAAGCGGTCCGAGAGGAAGCTGCACCGCCTGGGCCGCTCGCTGGGCTCGCTGGCGGCGGCGCCCCAGCGCATGGACGGAGCCGACGCGACCGTGCGCCGCGAGTCTGCGGCCGCGGCGGCCGCCCACCGCCTGCGCGGCCTCCTGGACGAGGGCGAGGTGGAGGAGTTCCAGATCCGGGGCGGGGAGTCGATGGTGGTCGAGTTCTCGGACGGAACCCGCGAGAGCCGCTCATCGCCGTTCGATACCGACGACGAGCTGGTGGCCGCATGCCGCTTCCTGGCCGCCTACTCGGGCGGGCGGCCCCAGCGGTTCGACGAACTCGACCCGCGCCTCGACACCCGCATAGGCGCTCGCTGGCGGCTGCACGCCGAGGCGTTCGTGTGCTCGCCGCCGACGCTGGTGCTGCGTTCCAATATGGCCGGTGGGCGGACCCTGGCCGAGTTGGGGCTCTGCAGCCAGGAGCTGGCCTCGGTGCTGGTGGAGGCGGCCGCCGGCGAGGTCCGGGCCAACGTGGTGGTGGCCGCGGCGATGGGCGGCGGCAAGACCACCCTGTGCCAGGCGCTGCTGGCCCAGGTTCCCCCCGACGAGCGCATCGACACCATCGAGGACACGCCCGAACTGCGCCTGCGGGAGTACGGCATCCATCCCAACGCCTACGAGCGCCTCACCCGCGACGCCAACAACGACGGCGTGGGCAAGCACTCGATGGCCGACCACGTGCGCGACGCCAAGCGGGCCAACAGCTCGAAGCTGGTGGTGGGCGAGGTTCGGGGTGAGGGCACCATGGCCCTGCTCGACGCCATGTCGTCGGGTCTCGACGGGTGCCTGGTCACGCTGCACTCCCCTCCCGGAGAGGGCGTGCTCGAGAAGCTCACCGCCTATGCCACCTCGGAGGGCGCCGACGAGGGCCTGGCCCGGCGCTCGATCGCGATTGCGGTGCACCTGCTGGTGTGGATGGGCCGGAACCACGCCGGTGAACGGGTCATCGCAGACGTGACCCAGATCACCGGCATGTCCGCCGGGGGCGCGGTCGAGACCCGCGGTCTGTGGCGGTTGATGCCCGGCGAGCGCTGGGCGGTGCCGGTGTCGGTCCCGACGGGCCGCATAGCCGACGTGTATCGCGCCGCTGGAATCTCCGACGGCCAGGCCGCCACAGACGGGGTCGCGGCAGGTGGGGTCGCCGCCGGTGGGCTCGCTGCAGGTGGGGTGGCCGCGGGCGGCGGGGTGGCGACTCGGGTTCCTTCCTGGCCGTCGATCGCCGGCGACCGCTTGGTGGTTGCCCAGGGCCTCACAACCGGCAACGGCCAGGCCGCCGACTACGTCAGCGAGCGTGTCCGGTGAGCGCCGCCGGATGGATCATCACCGCCGGCGGAGCGCTGGTCATCGGGGTCGTGTTGTGGCCCGCATCCGGCACTCGCTGGTCGATGCGGACCGGGACGGGCCTACGACGCCGCGGCATCCCCATCGAGGCGGTGGGCGGGGCCGTGGCCGCCACCCTCGCGGTGGCTGCGGGCCTCTCCCCCGGCCACGGTGCCGCCGCGGCGATCAGCGCGGTGGTGTGCGCCGCAGCGGTCAAGGTCCTGCTGGCTTCGAGGCGCTGGAACTCCACGGCCACCGGTGTTGCCCGCCTCGCGGGCGTGCTCGCCAACCAGGCGTCGGTCGCGGTCACCGTCACCGACGCCATCGGGCGGGCTGCGCCCCTGGTCAGCGGCTCGATCGGCAGGGCCGCGACGGCATTGGCCGCCGACTGCGAGGCGGTCGGAGTCGATGTCGCCGCTGAGCGGTTCGCGGCTCGGGTGCCCTCCTCGGCGGCCCGCTCCCTGGCCGATCTGGTCTCCATCTCGGCCGAGGGCGGCGGCCGGTGGGTCGAGACCGTTGAGGTGCTGGAGCAGGAGGCCTCCCAGGCTGCGGCCACGGCCCGGATGTTCCACGCCCGGGTCGCCGCCACCATGCCCACCCTTGCCCTCGTTGTGGTGCTCGGCGCGGGACTGGTGGCCGGCGCGGCGTGGAGCGCCGACGACGTGGGCGCGTGGCTGGCCGGGCCCGGCGGCGCCATGCTGCTCCTGGGGGGATCCGCGGTGGTGGCGGTGCTCAGTGCCCGGGTGCTGCTGCCCGCCCGCGCCATCGCCCGGGCCGGAGGCTGGCGATGAACCGCGCCGCCGACCCCGAAGTACCGGCGATCGGCCGCGGCGCCGTCCCCTCGGGAGGGTCGCGATGAGTCGCGGCACCGACCCCGGAGGCCCGCGATGAACCGCGGCGGGCTCCGCAGAGTTCCCGCGAAGAGTCGCCGCTCGCTCCGCTCGGCAGGCCCGCGATGATCTGGCTGACCGTGGCAGCGGGCACCGCGGCCGCTCTGCGGCTCGCGCTCTCTGACGCGCCGCGGCCGACCGGCACCGTCGAGCTGGCCGCGGTCGGATGGCCCCCGGCACGGCTGCGGGTCGCTACCGCGGCCGCGACTGTCGCCGTGTCCGGGCTGGTGCTCATCGTTGGGGCCGCTATGGCAAGCGTTCGAGCGGGCACGCTGGCCGCCGCGGCTGTCGGGCTGTGGGCTCCGGTGGCGACGGCGCCGCTGCTACGGGGTCTCGTCCTGGCCGGCTTCCGCTCCCAGCGGGACGGGGCATTGCTGGAGTGGTTGCGCCGGACCCGGCTGTACTGCGCAGCGGGCCGGCCCATCAACGACGCCGCGGTGGCCGCGGCCGAGCGAGTGAGGACGCCCGCCTTCGCCCCTGCGGCCACCACCATCAACCTGGCCCTGGCCGCGGGGCGCGACCCTCTCGCCGCCGCAGTCGGGCACTTTGCCGGGTCAACGGCCGAGACGCTGGTGGCCACCCTGGCGGCGGCCGACCGGGGCGGCGCAGGGGCCACCGATCTCATCGACCGGCTCATCTCCCAAGCCGTCAAGGCGCTAGAGGACGACCGCCGGGTCCGCATCGAGGCGCTCGGGCGGGCCGTCACCGGCACAGCCACCCTCGCGGCCGTCACAGCCAGCGCGGTCGTTGTGCTGGCACTGCTGGCCAGCACGAGTATCGGCCTGTGAGCCCCGCGCTCGGGCCCTCCCAGACAGTCATCCAAAGCTCACCAAGGAGACATCCCGATGGACTCACCCGTTGCCAAGATCATCATGCTCGCCGCCACCATCGCCGTCACCGCCGCCGTCGTGCTCTTCACCTGGCAGGTGGTCGGCGAGAACACTCCCGACCCGGCTGCGGACCCCGCAGCCGACAAGAGCCAGATCAAGCACGCGAACCTGTGCAAGGCAGTCGGCGGCACTTGGGCGAGCAACAAGTGCACGTAGCCCGCCTAGCCCCAGCCGACACTCCGAAGGCGCCCAGCCGCACGAACGATGGAAACCGCGATCGGGGCCCTGCGCACCGTCGGAGTGGTGTTCGTCGTCGTGGCGCTCCTGTTCGGCGTCTACATCCACCAGGTCGCCCGCATCACCGCCTCCGGTGCGGCGCTGGCGGCAGCCACGGCCGCCGCCCAGGCGCTCGACGCCGCCGACTGGGACTGCACCGACTCCGGTCCCCAGTGGGAGGCCGCGGTCACCGCCGCCGCCCGGGCGGCTGCGGCCCGCACGGCGAGCAGCTCGGCCGCGACGGCCACCGACTACACGCTGGCCACCGATGCCGGGTGCACGGTGGTGGCCTCGGTGCGGGTCGGAGCGGCCGGAGCCCGAAGATGGTTGGAGGCGACCGCGGTCGCCTGCGCGCCCACCCGGGCCGCGGTTGCAGCCGGCTGGACGCTCACGCCGACGTGCTAGCGCTCACGGTCAGGCGACTTCAGCCTGGACCAGCGCTGGCCGCAGCCGGACCACCGGTGAAGTCGCGCCGCGGGGTAGGCCGCGCCATGGATGAGGCAATAGCACCGATGAGACCGCGCCATGGATGAGGCAGTGGCGCTGGTGATGGCCGCGCCGGTCGTGGCGCTGGCCCTCTGGGCGGTGGCCTTCGTCGGCGGGCACTCCAACAGCCAGACCCGAGCCGCGGTGGCAGCGGAACTCGCAGCCCGGGCCGCGGTCGACTCCGGTCCGGTGGCGGCCGACACGGCGGCCCGGGTTGCCCTGGGCGCGACCCTGGCCGCATGCACGCACACCGACACCGTGCTCGCCCACCATGATCCCGGAGCGTCGGCCGCGGTCACCGTCGCGTGCCGGGTGCCCGGTCCCCGGACCCACAACCGGGTGTGCGTCACCGGCTACGCCCAAGCCCGGCCAGCGGCGACCGGGCACGTTCAAGCCCCCTGCCCAGCGCCCTAGTGCATACTCGCGTTAGTAATATGGCTGTGTTAGGATGCTGTGATGACTGTGCCGAGGGCAGTGGCGGTTTCTGAGGCTGATCGGGCGGTGCTGGAGGCGCGGGTGGCGGCGTCGACGACGCCGCGGCGTGACTGGCAGCGGGCCAAGGTGGTGCTGATGGCCCGTGAGGGGCTGTCGTCGCCGGTGATCGGCGCGGCGGTGGGCCTGAACCGCAACCAGGTGGACGTGTGGCGGCGCCGCTACGCCTCAGAGGGCCTCGCGGGGCTCAGGGACCGGCCGCGGCCGGGCAGGCCGCGGGTGTATGGCCCCGCGGAGCGGCTGGCTCTGGTCAAGACGATCACGAGCCGCCCGCGCGAGCCGGGCCAGCTCGGCGGGCGCCGGCTCAAGGCGCGCATGTCGATGCCGGAGGTGGCCCGGGTGATGCGCGAGGACCTCGGCATCGCTATCTCGGACTCGCAGGTTTGGCGGATCTGCACCTCGATGGGCCTCAAGCCGTGGCAGGTGCGGTCCTGGATGACGTCGCATGACCCCGACTTCGACGACAAGGCCGCCGACATCTGCGCCCTCTACCTGCGGCCGCCGGACAACTGGGCCGTGTTCAGCGTCGACGAGAAGACCGGCATACAGGCCCGAAGCCGCGCCGACCCGACCCTGCCGGCGCAGCCCGCCGCCCCCGGCGGCGGCAAGGGCCGCCCCGCGCAGCAGCAGTTCGAGTACCAGCGCAACGGCACCAAGGCGCTGTTCGCCGCGTTCGAGTGCGCCACCGGAGAGGTCGTCGCCGCGCCCACCGACTCGGTCCGCTCGGTGAACTTCGTGGCGTTCCTCACAGAACTCGACGCCCTGGTGCCCGCCCACCTCGAGCTGCACTGCATCGTCGACAACCTCGCCACCCACTCAACCGCCGCCGTCGAGGAGTTCCTCGAGGACCACCACCGAGTGTTCCTGCACCGCACCCCCACCCACGCATCCTGGCTCAACCAGATCGAGATGTGGTTCTCCATCCTGACCCGACAGCTCCTCCACACCGCCGAGTTCGCCCACACCAGCGACCTCGCCGGAGCCATCCTCGACTACATCGACGACTACAACAACCGAGCCAAACCCTTCAAATGGACCTACTGCCCGAACCAACAGCCACAAGACTTACGCGCGTGAGCACTAGGAGGCCGAGGTGACCGTTCCACTGCTGGTCCTGATGCTCGCCACGATGGTCACCGTGATGAGTGCGTCGCTGCGCGACCACGCAACCCACAGCGCGGCCGTGGACCTCGCGAGACTGCGAGCCGAGCACGCCGCCGACGCCTTCATGGCGAGCTGCCTGACCCACGACGGATGCGACCCGCCCCAGACCGACGATGTCGAGGCCTGCGCAGTTGGCGACGCCGGAGTTGTAGTAAGAGCACAGGTGTCGTGGAATCCGATCATCTGGAAGCGGCTCACCCCCACCACCGGCGAACACGTGGTGGCATACGACGACGGGCTGGGCGCCCGGATCAAGGACCGGGCCCGCGCCGCCATCAGCGCCTGCTGACCCGAGGCCAAGGCCAGCCGTGCCCGCGCTCGCGCCACCGACCCGGGAGTACCATGGCCCCAGCCGCGATCAGCGGCCAGCCTCCCGCCCGAGTAGCTCAGTTCGGCAGAGCAGCTGTCTTGTAAACAGCAGGTCGCAGGTTCGACTCCTGTCTCGGGCTCCAACCGCTCCGGACGCCTGGGAGTTGGCCATTCTCCCGAGGGCGCCTTAGGTCCGCGATTGCTGAGGCACCAAGTCCGGTCGCTGGGCGTCACGCCGGCGGCGAACCGCGCGAGCAGCAGCAATTGGAAGTTCCGACTCACACTTCATCGTCTTCTCCTGGTTCGACGAGACGCTGCCGGATCCAGTCCCCGAATTCGTCCTGGCTGACGGTGCCCGCCGCCACTCCCTCGATGATCGCCACGGTCTCGTCACGCTCCGACCCGTCGTTCGGCGGTCTCGACCACCCATACCCGTTGCGGTACACAAACTCAAGCAGGCATACGTAGCCAACGCGCTTGTTCCCGTCGAGCAGAGGGTGCCCCTTAATGAGTTGAAACGCCATAGCCGCGGCCTTGTCCTCGAAACGCGGGTAATACTCGACCTGGCCAATGCCGGCGTTAGGAGCCGATAGGGCATGCTCAGCCATGTGCAGCCGCGGCAGCCGCAAGAGTGCCTCGACCTCAGCCCCTGTGATCTGCTCCGCTATCAGCAGGAAGTCAGCGAGGTTGAGGCACTCCACGGTCATGTCACTGTGCGAGCCTCTCAAGCACGATGCGCTCCTCGTCGAGGATGCGCTGGAGCCGTGCCTGGAATTCCGGGTCGCGCCGCCGCTTCTCGATGTGCTCAGCGATGGCGGCGCGGATCGCCTCCGAAGTGGACGTGCCATCAACCCGCGCGACCGCGTCGAGCTCGGCCGCCTGCTGGGCGTCCTGGCGGATGGTCGTAGTGCGTGTGGTGGTCATGATGTGCCTTCTCCTTGAGCGGTGCTTCGAATGCACCTACATCTATCAGTAAGCTATATTCAATACAACATGCATACGGCATAGCCAGCAGGTCTTAGGTTCGACTCCTGTCTCGGGCTGCACTGTCCCGGGCTCCAGGAGAGGTGCCGACCGATTGTCTTAGGTCGGGCGCGGAGCGATTGGGGGTTCGCGACGGCTGGTGAGCCAGGCGCCGAACAGCACGACCGCGATCCCGGCCCACTGCAGCGGCAGGACGACCTCTGAGTTGAAGGCCATGCCCAGCACCATCGCGACGATGGGGATGAAGTAGACGGCCACGCCGCCACGGGTAGCGCCCACCCGGCCGACCAGCGCCGCCATGATCACGAAGGCGGCGCCGGTGTTGACCACTCCAAGCACGGCCACCGCCACCACCGGTCCGATGCTCCACCATGAGCCCGCCAAGCCGGCCAGGCCGAAGGGCGCAGTGGCCGCGGCCGCCACGCCCAGCGCTCGCATCATCAGCGCGGGTGCCCCGTAGCGCTGCTGGAGCGGGACCGCGAGGTTCATGGCGATCCCGTAGAAGAAGGTGGCCACCACCACCAGAACACCCGGCGGCCCGAGCGGAGGGAATCCTGCGACACGAAGCGAGGGTAAGGCACGTCGATTCCGAAGCGGCAGCGTCACCGAACTAGGGTCACGGCGCGAGTGGCCGGCGGGAGCGGCCGCCGGTGAGCTGTCCCGGGGAGGGCACCATGGACGTCGAGACCGCACTGCGCAAGATGCCGAAGGCCGAGCTGCACCTGCACCTCGAGGGCGCGGTGGACGCGTCCACCTTCGCCGAGCTGGCCGCCCACCACGGGCTCGAACTCCCGCCCCACGACCAGGTCGCCGACCTGTACAGCTACGACAGCCTGGCCGACTTCCTCATCATCTACTCGCTGGTGTGCCGGTCGATCCAGACCGAGGCCGACTTCAGGCGGGTGACGTACGAGTGCCTGGCCCGGTGCGCCGACAGCGGCGCCCGCTACGTGGAGCTCTTCTTCAGCCCCGAGTCACACTTCGAGATGGGCGTCGAGTACCCGACCATGCTGGCCGGCGTGCTCGCCGGCATGGCCGACGCCCAGGCCGAGCGGGGGCTGGACAGCAACCTGATACCGGCAATCAACCGGGAGCTGGGCCCGGCCCGGGCGGTTGAGTTCGTCGAGATGGTGGCCGCCCATCCCCACCCCCAGATCATCGGGGTCGGCCTGGACTTCAACGAGATCGGGTTCCCGTCCGCCGACTACGTGGACGCATACCGGGCGGCCGCCGAGCACGGCCTGCACCGGACCTCGCACGCCGGGGAGGTCGGCCCGGCCGACAACGTGCGGGCCGCCATCGACCTCCTGGACTGCGAGCGGATCGACCACGGGTACCACGTCGTCGACGACCCCGAACTGGTGGCCCGCTGCGCCGAGTCGCAGATCGCCTTCACGGTGTGCCCGACCACCACCGAGTACACCACTGTCTGGCGCGATCTCAGCGCGCCGGACCACGCCATCAGGCAGATGTCCGAGGCCGGCCTCAAGCTGATGGTCAACTCCGACGACCCGGCCATGTTCGTGTCCGACCTGGGCAACGAGTACGTGCGCCTGCACCGCGAGATGGGCCTCGGTCTCGACACTCTGGGCGAGATGGCCCTCAACGGGATAGACGCAGCCTGGATCGACGACACGACCAAGGCGGCCTTGCGGGCCGACTGGTCAGCCGAGATCGACACCCTCCTTGCCGCCACCGCCTAGGAGGCCGAGCGAGTAGGCGGGATGACGCGGCCCATACGGCGCGAGGCCGTGGCCCGAGCGGCCCGTGAGCGCAGCGAACAAGAGCGGGAAAGACCCAGTTGCAACGCGACGGGCTTGCATCTACCCGCGCACCTTCTAGGAGGCCGAGCGAGTCTCCGGGCCTTGCTAGGGCCGAACCCCCGATCGACGCATCTCGTGGTCGGCGTGGCCGCGAGCGCCGCCGGGCTGGCTACCGTGAGCCGCCTTCGACAGCATCGATGAGGTGGAGATGACCGGGGACAGGCACTACTACATCGACTCCTTCGACACCGTCGCGCTGAGCTCCTTCCGGGTGGCCCAGTCCCCCTTCGCCCACCGGTACGTGACCGATCAGACGGTCTTCTGCATGTACTGCGACCGCCTGTACCCGGTCAAGATGACCCCTGACGAGGACCCCCTTCCCAGCTACTGGAAGCTGCGCCGGGGCGTCATGCTCTACGACGTCCCGGAGAAGCCGCTGGAGATCGTGGGCCCCGACGCGGCCACGCTGCTCGAGAGGGTTCTGGTGTGCCGAGCCGAGACGCTCGCCGTCGGACGGGCCCGGTACGGCATCGCCTGCACCGACGGCGGCACCGTCCTGATGGACGGCGTGGTGATGCGCCTCGCCCCGGATCGCTTCTGGTATGTCAAGGCCAACGGCGAGTTCATGAGCTGGCTCCAGGCCAACGCCATCGGGCTGGACGTGGAGGTTCGCGACCCCGACTCGCGGGTGCTGCAGATCCAGGGACCGGAATCGCTGGGTGTGCTCGATGCCGCCATCGGCGGCGGGTTGCCGGCCGACTTCAAGTACTTCCACGCGGGGTTCTTCGAGGTCTGCGGCCAGACGCTGTGGGTGTCGCGCACCGGGTGGACCGGCGAGGCGGGAATCGAGGTCTACTGCAACAGCGGCCCCGAGCCGACCGACCATGACGCCCTGTGGGACGGCCTGTTCGACTGCGGCGAGCGCTTCGGCATGGAGTTCAGCTCGTCGTCGTCGATGGGGATCCGGCGGGTCGAGTCCGGGATCCTGGACAACGGCACCGACATCGAGCCGGACTTGACGCCCTTCGGTGCCGGCGTCGGGCAGTTCGTGAGGTTCGACAAGGAGGACTTCATCGGCCGGGCCGCGCTGGAGACGGCCGACCGCAGCCAGTTGCTGTTCGGCCTGGTCTGCCCCACCGCCGCACCCGAGTCCGGCATGGACGTCCACTTCGACAACGGCCCCGTCGGGCACATCACCATCGGCACGTGGTCGCCCACACTGGACAGCGGAGTCGGCTACGTGCGCTTCGACCGGCCCCTCCCCGGCGGCGACTGGCTCGCCAAGACGGTCATGCTGCACGACCGCGACGGGACGCCTCACACCGCGACCGTCGACACCCTGCCGTTCGTCGACAAGGAGAAGCAACTCCCCCGCGTCGCATGGCGCGGGCCGAACGGCTGACGCGCTGCCTCAGCCAGGGCCGCGGGCGATCTCGGCGGCCAGGGACAGGTCGTAGAACGCTGAGTGGAGGTCGTTGACCGAGACCTGGAACTCGTCGATCCTGTGCGCCGTCACGAGGGCGTCCAGCTCGGCCCGGCACTGCTCCACGGTCCCCGAGATCACGAAGGCGTCGACCCATTCGTCACGCACCAGATGGGCCGCGGCCGCGGGCCCGCCGTCGGCCAGCCCCCGGCGGATGGCCGCCTCGGTCTCGGGGTCGAGCCCGATGCGGGCCTTTACCGTGTCGGGCGAATCGACCAGCCGGAAGGTCAGGCTGGCCCGAGCAGCCTGGCGGGCCGCTTCGGTCGTGGCCAGGATGGTCATGTAGCACAGCCTCGGATGGGGTCGGCCGTGCTCGTCCGCGGTGCTCCGGATCGCGGCCACATGCTCGCCGATCAGTTCCTTGTGGACGAACGACATGATGAAGCCGTCGGCCAGCTCGCCGGCCAGCCGCATGACCCTCGGGCCGCGACCGGCCACCCAGATCGGTATGTCGGGCCGGCCGAAGTCGAGACGGGCCCGCCGGAACCCGCCGGCCACGCCGTCACCGTCGACGATCTCACCCGACCACAGCGCCCGGCTCGTCGTGACCAGCTCGCGCATGGCGGTGACCGGCGCTCGGCGCTCGATGGCCAGCGCGGTGAGCGTGAGGGCCCCACCCGCGCCGATCCCCAGCGCGGCCCGCCCGCCCGACGCCTCGTCGAGAGTGGCGACCGCGGCCGCGGTCATCCCCGGATGCCGGGTGTAGGCGTTGGTGATACCCGTGCCCACCTCGACCGAACTGGTGGCCGCAGCCACCGCGCCCAGGGTCACCCAGCACTCACGGGCGGCCAGGCCCTCGTCGGGGATCCACACCCGGCTGCAGCCGAGCTCTTCGGCCGCGACCGCGGCCCGCACCACGGCCTCGACCGGCCCCTCGGGCATCACCATGCAGGCCAGTTGAACCACCGCGCCGACACTAGAGCCGCACGGACCGGCTGGGTGAGACCGTGACGCCGGCACCCAGGCCCCGGCTGGAACCGCAAGCCCGGTGGAACCGCAAGCCCGGTGGAACCGCAAGCCCGGCGTGAACGGCAAGCCCGGCGTGAACGGCAAGCCCGGCGTGAACGGCAAGCCCGGTGGAAGCGGGCCCTAGGCGCTCTGCCATGCTGTAGCGGATGGAACTTCCGGGGCGGGTCGCGCTGGTGACCGGAGGCGCTCACCGCGTCGGCCGGGCCATCGCGTTGGCGCTGGCGGCCGCGGGCGCCAAGGTCGCCGTCGCCTACCACCAGTCCGCCGATCAGGCGGCCACGACCGTCGGGGAGCTACGGGACTGCGGGGTCGACGCCGACGCATTCGGTGCGGACCTGGCCCAGCCCACCGAGGCGGCCAGGCTGGTCACCGAGGTCACCGCCCGCCTCGGGCCGGTCGATGCCCTGGTCAACAGCGCCTCCTGGTTCGCCCGGGACGAGTTCCCCACCGACGACACCCGGACCTGGTACCAGACCCTCGATGTGGTGCTGCACGGACCGTTCCACCTCACCAACGCCGTAGCACCGTCGATGCTCGAGCGGGGTGGCGCAGTGGTCAACATCGTCGACTTGTCGGCCTGGCAGCCGTGGCCCGGACGGGCCGCCCACAGCGTGGCCAAAGCCGCACTGCTGGCCCTGACCCGCCAGGTGGCGGTCGAGCTCGCCCCGAGCGTGCGCTGCAACGCGGTCGCGCTCGGGCCGACGATCGAACCCGCCCGGTTCGGACCCGATCAGGTTGAGAGGCTGCGGCGCCGCACGCTGCTCGGCCGCTGGGCCGGCGGCGCGGAGGCCGGTCGGGCGGTGCGATACCTCCTCGAGGCCGAGGCGGTCACCGGTGAGTGCCTCACCGTCGACGGCGGCGAGCAGCACGGCCACGGGCGCGAGCGCTTCACCGACACCGCCACCGGCTGCGACTAAGAGGCGCCCCGGCAGATGGGGGGCCGGGCGTCAGTGGCCGGTGGAGCGACCTCGCAGGATGTCGTCGAACCCCCGGATCAGCGGGTGCTCGGTCTCCTGCACATCCTCGGGACTGGCCGCGAAGTAGCCGGTGGCCATCCCCATGTCGGACGCGGCGTCCAGGAACTCCGGGATGCTCGACAGGTAGAGGCAGTCGTAGAGATCGACTGACATCACCCGGCGCGTCGCCTCGAAGAGGGGCCGCTCGGGGAGCGCCGCGCCCACCTCGCCGCTCACCAGCCACGACGACACCGAGTCCTCGAGCTGCGCCATGCGCCTGAGCCGCATCCCCCACTCCCGCGGCTGGTTGCCGACGGCCGCGACCGGCAGGCCCCGGCCGGCGACCCGGTCGAGGAACGGGTGCAGGCCCGGCACCAGCTTGAACGACGACAGGTACCGGGTCTCCACCTCTCGCCCGATCGGACCCAGACCCAGGTCGCTCCAGAACTCCTCGGGAGTCAGACGGCCCAGCACCAGCTTGCGGTGCCGGTCGCGCACCAGCTCCGCGTCCACATCAGGGTTCTCGGCCAGGATCACCGGCAGCAGCAGGCCCTCGAGCGGGAGGGTGGGCCGCACTATCACGCCGTGCACGTCCACCACCAGCAGGCGCAGCAGTCGCTTGCGGGGTCGGCTGGCCTCGGCCTCACGGGCCGCGGCCCGCTGCTGGCGACGGCGGGTGGCTCTCCGGCCCCTGCCCTTGGGGGTGCGCACCAGGGTCACCAGCCACGCCACCGCCAAGCCCAGCACAACGACGCCGAAGCCGAGGGCCGCGGCCCGGGCGATGTTGAGCCACAAGGGCGCGACGGTGTCCTGCACCGAGTTGGAAGCACCGATCCTCACCCGGGGATCGCCGTAGGAGAACCGCCATGTGGCTGTGGAGCCCTCGATCTCCGGCTCGGCCAGCACCGGCTCCTCCTGTTGCGTCGCGTAGCCGATGGAAGCGCTGAGAGCCTCGTCGGAGTCGAGCAGTGTCACCGAGAACTGCAGACCCAAGGAGTCCTGGGGCCGGCCCGCCTCGGCGATCAGGTCCTCCAGCGGCCGCCCGAAAGGCTGGCCGTCGAAGATCTCCGCCAGAGCGCCGTCGCTGAAGGCATCGATCGGGGGCGCGGGGTCGATGACCAGACCGAACTCGTAGGCGCTCTCGGCGAAGGACCGGGTCTGCTCGAGGACGACCTCCGAGAAGATCACGTCCTCCCCGGCGATCTCCGCGAGCACCGCGGGAAGCTGTGACGCCGACTCGAACTCCTTGACCGCCCGGACCTCGACACCCCCGTCGCTACGGGAGATCGGGCCGTCCACCGCCCAGCCGGCGTCGCGCACGTCGTCCAGGCGCAGCCCCTCGGCCAGCTCGGGCACCCGGGCCACCGCGTCGGCGTCGGCGGTGAGGACCACCGTCACCGCTCCCGAGCCGTCGTCGTCGATGTCCACCACCACCGCGGTGTCCACCCGGCAGGCCGCGGCGAGCACAGTCAGCGCCGCCACCAGCAGCGCCGTCCGGAGGCCGACCGCGACCCGTGCCGGCCCTGAGCGTCGCTCCATCCGTCCCCCCGCCAATCCGGGCATCAGCAGCCGGAACCCGGAGAACACGGCTCCAGCCCGCAGCCCTCGCTCGGAGGCAGCCCCGAGCGGGAGCTAGAAGTGGCCCTCGCCGGCGGTCGGCTCTAGCTCGGGCTCGGGCGGCTCGAACCCCTCGATGGCCCGGAACACGATGACGAGTTGGCCCTCGTTGAGCGGATCGGGCTCCACATCCACGATGACGATCTCGCCGGCCCGGAACTCCTTGTGGAGCAGCCGCTCCGACAGCGGATCCTCTACCAGCCGCTGGATGGCCCGGCGCAGCGGCCGCGCCCCCAGCGTGGGGTCGTAGCCCGTGGCGGCGAGATGGTCCTTGGCCGCGTCGGCGAGCTCCAGGCCCATGCCCTGGCCGGCGAGCTGGTCGGCGGTGCGCACGATCATCAGGTCGACGATGCGGCGCACCTCCTCCAGGGTGAGCTCGTGGAACACGATCACGTCGTCGATGCGGTTGAGGAACTCGGGCCGGAAGTGCTGCTTGAGCGCCTCCTGCACCTTGGACTTCATCCGCTCGTAGGTCACCCGCTCGTCGGCCTTGGTGAAGCCCAGGTTGGCCTTGCGCAGATCGGCGGTGCCCAGGTTGGAGGTCATGATCAGCACGGTGTTGCGGAAGTCCACCGAGCGGCCGTGGCTGTCGGTCAGCCGGCCCTCCTCGAGGATCTGCAGCAGCGTGTTGAACACGTCCGGGTGGGCCTTCTCGATCTCGTCGAACAGCACCACCGAGAACGGCTTGCGCCGGACCCGCTCGGTGAGCTGCCCGCCCTCCTCGTAGCCGACGTATCCGGGCGGCGAGCCGATCAGGCGGCTCACGGTGTGCTTCTGCATGTACTCGGACATGTCCAGGCTGATGAGGGAGTCCTCGTCACCGAAGAGGAACTCGGCCAGGGTCTTGGCCAGCTCGGTCTTGCCCACCCCGGAGGGGCCCAGGAAGATGAACGAGCCGCTGGGCCGCTTGGGGTCCTTGAGGCCGGCGCGGGTCCGGCGGATGGCCTGGGAGACGGCGGAGATGGCGTCGTGCTGCGACACCACCCGCTTGTGCATCTCGTCCTCCATGCGCAGCAGCTTCTTGGTCTCCTCCTCGGTGAGCTTGTAGACCGGGATTCCGGTCCACAGCGACAGCACCTCGGCGATGGCCTCCTCGTCGACCTCGTCGAACAGGTCGACGCCCGCGGCCTTGGCCTCGCCCTCGAGCGTCTCGCGCCGGGACAGGAGCTGCTTCTCCTTGTCGCGCAGATCCCCGGCGTCCTCGAAGCGCTGCTCCTCGACCGCGTCCTTCTTGCGGGAGATCACGTCGGCCAGCTCCGCCTCGAGCTCCTTGAACTCGGGCGGGGTGGACATGCGCTTCATCCGCAGGCGCGAGCCGGCCTCGTCGATCAAGTCGATGGCCTTGTCGGGAAGATGGCGGTCCGAGATGTACCGGTCGGCGAGGTTGGCCGCGGCCACCAGCGCCTGATCGGTGATCGTGACCCTGTGGTGCGACTCGTAGCGGTCGCGCAGGCCCTTGAGGATCTCGATGGTGTGGGCCACGGTCGGCTCGTCCACGACCACCTTCTGGAAGCGGCGCTCCAGCGCGGCGTCCTTCTCCAGGTGCTTGCGGTACTCGTCGAGGGTGGTGGCCCCGATCGTCTGGAGCTCTCCCCGGGCCAGCATCGGCTTGAGGATCGAGGCGGCGTCGATGGCGCCCTCGGCCGCGCCCGCTCCGACGAGGGTGTGGATCTCGTCGATGAACAGGATGATGTCGCCGCGGCTCTGGATCTCCTTGAGGACCTTCTTGAGCCGCTCCTCGAAGTCGCCCCGGTAGCGGCTGCCGGCCACCAGCGCGCCCAGGTCGAGGGTGTAGAGCTGGCGGTCGCGCAGCGTCTCGGGCACGTCGTCCGACGCGATGGACTGGGCCAGCCCCTCCACGATGGCGGTCTTGCCGACGCCGGGCTCACCCACCAGCACGGGGTTGTTCTTGGTGCGGCGGGAGAGGATCTGCATCACCCGCTCGGACTCCCGCCCCCGGCCGATGACCGGGTCGAGCGCCTTCTCGCGGGCCAGCTGGGTGAGGTTGCGGCCGAACTGGTCGAGCACGTGGGAGCCCGACGACGAGTCGCCGCCGCTGGCACCGGTGCCGGCCTTCTCGCCCTGGGCCGAGCCCGACACCCCGCCGTAGGCCGACAGCAGCTGGATCACCTGCTCGCGCACCCGGGCCAGGTCCGCGCCCAGCTTGACCAGCACCTGCGCCGCAACGCCCTCGCCCTCGCGGATCAGGCCCAGCAGGATGTGCTCGGTGCCGATGTAGTTGTGGCCGAGCTGAAGCGCCTCGCGCAGGCTCAACTCCAGGACCTTCTTGGCCCTGGGGGTGAAGGGGATGTGGCCGCTGGGCGAGTTCCCGCCCTGGCCGATGATCTCCTCCACCTGGCCCCGCACCGACTCGAGGCTGATTCCCATCGACTCCAGCGCCTTGGCGGCCACCCCTTCGCCCTCGTGGATGAGGCCGAGAAGGATGTGCTCGGTGCCGATGTAGTTGTGGTTGAGGAGGCGCGCCTCTTCCTGGGCCAGGACCACCACGCGACGGGCCCTGTCGGTGAACCGCTCAAACATCGCTCACACCTCCCGGCCGCCCACGCTGCCTCGTTGCGGTCAGTGTAACCCGGCCCCGTGACATGAGCGGCGTCGTGGCCACAGCCTGCGATGTGAAATGGGACACTCCCCGGACCACCGTCTGAGCGGGCATCCCATTACCCTCGCGGCGTGGCCGACACCTCGCCCTTCGCTGTGCTGCCGTGCCTGGAGCACGATCTGCGGCGCGTGGAGGAGGAGCTTCTCGCGGCCGCGGCCGCCGACGACGACTTCGTCACCGAACTCGCCCGCCACCTGATCGAAGTCGGCGGCAAGCTGGTCCGGCCCGGCTTCTGCCTCGCCTCCTCGCTGGTGTGCGATGCCGCACCGGAGAGCTCGTCGGTGGCGGCCGTGAAGGGCGGCGCCTCGGTGGAGCTGGTCCACATCGGCTCGCTGTACCACGACGACGTGATGGACGAGGCCACCACCCGCCGCTCGGTGCCCAGCGTCAACGCCCAGTGGGGCAACCTGAGAGCCATCCTGGCCGGCGACTACCTCCTCGGGCGGGCCTCGGCCCTGGCAGCCTCGCTCGGTGCCGAGGTCGCCGGGCTGCTGGCCGAGGCCATCACCGGACTCTGCGAGGGCCAGATCATCGAACTGGAGAACGCCTACGACACCGAGCGCACCGAGCAGCGCTACGAGAGGGCGGTGTCGGGCAAGACGGCCGCGCTGGTGTCGGTGTCGTGCCGGATCGGCGCGACCGTCGCCGAGGCGCCCCGGGCCGCGGTGTCGGCGCTCGGGGAGTTCGGCACCGCCTACGGGATGGCCTTCCAGATAGTCGACGACATCCTGGACCTGGTGGCAACCGACGCCGATCTGGGCAAGCCGGCCAGCAACGACCTGGCCGAGGGCACCTACACGCTGCCGGTGATCCGGGCGCTGGCCGACCCCGCCGCCGGCGACGAGCTGCGCTCGATCTTGGGCCGGCCCATCGACGCCGAGGCCCGCAGCCGGGCCGCCGCGCTGGTGCGGTCCACCGACGGAGTCGACGAGGCCCGCGACACCGCCCGCAGCTGGGCCGACAAAGCCCAGACCGCGCTCACGTCCCTGCCCGACACCCCCGCCACCAGGGTGCTGCGCCTGGCCGCGGACCGCCTCACCGAGACCCCCGCGCTGACCGGCTAGCCGCGCGGGCCATCGCCGGTGTCCGGTCCTCGACGAACATCGCGGTTATCCGGGTGAGGGTCATGCTGGCCCCCTGCCAACGAGCGGCACTTCTCCGCCCACTCACGTTCACGCACAGCTCTACGGCGACAGGTGTCAGCTCCAGCGAGGTCGCCCCTTCTCTCGGCCTCGGCAGACTGGGCTAGGAGACTGCTGAGCAACTGGTGTGTGGCAGGGTGCTGGGCTGGGGTCTGTGGTGCCGGTGTGGGTGGTTTGGGCTGGTGGGGGTGCTGTGGCCGGTGCGGGCTGGGGCGGGCGGCGTTGCCGCGGGGGTTCAGATGGTGAGGGCGCCGTTGGTGCAGGTGATGCCGAGGTTGGCGAGGCGCACGAGGTTGACGGCTGCGGCTCTGTGGGTGAGCCAGAGGTGGTTGGCGGCGACGCCTCGGTAGGGGACGCGTCTGGCTTTGTTTCTGGTGAGCCACGCTATGGAGCGTTCGGCCATGGGCCGGTGGCGGCGGTAGGCGCTTTGGGTGGCGGGGTCGGCCCAGCGGTCCTTGTTGGCTTGGCGGCGCTGGTGGTGGGCGTCGACGGTGACGCTGCGCCCGGTGGCCGAGGTGGTGCAGCGCGCCCGCAGCGGGCAGTTCGAGCAGAGCGCGCCGAAGCGGGCCGCGCCGGATTTGACGGCTCTGGTGTGCCCGGCGGGGCAGGTCACAGCCCCGGCGTCGGCGTCGATGGCGAAGTCCTCTCGGGTGAAGCCGCCTGCTATGCGCGGTTTGGGGCAGATGGGCTTGATCGCGGTGGCGTAGCCGGCGGACGCGAACTCCTCGAGCGCCTCACCGGAGGCGTAGGCCGAGTCGGCCAGCACCAGCCCCACGAACCCCTCAGCGGGCGCCGCGGTGTCGGTGTCGTCGGACGCCGCGGTGTCGGTGTCGTGGGGCGCCGCGGTGTCGGTGTCGGTGTCGTCGGACGCCGCGGTGTCGGTGTCGGTGTCGTGGGGCGCCGCGGTGTCGGTGTCGGTGTCGTGGGGCGCCGCGGTGTCGGTGTCGGTGTTGTGGGTGTTGTGGGGGGCTGTGGGGTCTGCTTGGAGCAGGCGGGGGCCGACTCGGGCGTCGGGTGTGTCTGCTGTGGTGAGCTCTGCGGCGGTGATGATGCCGGTGTCGGGCTCGGCGACGATGTGGGCCTTGTAGCCGTCGCGGCGCTGCGATCTGGTCTTGCGGGCGTGGCGGGCCTCGGGATCCACAGTGGAGATGATCCGGCCCGGCGCGACACGGCGCGCTATGCGGCGGCGTCCGGGCACCTTGGGGTCGGCCTCGACGTCTTGGCCCGCGACCGCGGCCAGAAGCTCCGCCGCGTCGGCCTGCTCGCCGGTGAGCCCGGCGCCCTCGAGCGCGTCGAGCACGTCGCCTGCGTCTGTGACCAGCTCGTCGATGAGCCAGGCCCGCTCCTCAGGGTCGCCCCAGTCACACGACGGCTTGGCGCGGCCGTCGTAATCGTGGGACAGCCCGAGCGCCGCGGCCCCCGCCGCCAGCCTGCGCACACGCCGTATCTGCGACGCGATCATCGTGACGGTGTCCTGGGTCGTGACCGCGTCGTCGAGCACCGTGGAGTCCAACACCCGCCGCGTCCGCTTCGCCAAAGCCCCGCACACCGCGGCCGCCTCGCGCACCGCGTCGAAGACCCGCTCCGGCGCGGCGCTGGCCCGCAGCCTCATCCGCCACAGCACCAGCACGCTCGCGTCGAAGCCCCCATCGCCGATCCCCAGGCCCGCCGCGGCCTTCCAGCGCACATCACAGCGCAGCCGCTCAACCGCCTCACGGTCCGAGCAGCACTCCAGAGCCTGCAGCACCATCACCGTCGCCACCACCGAACCCGGCACCGACGGACGCCCCCGACCCGACGGAAACAAGTCCGCGAACATCGAGTCGGGGAACAGCCTCAGCCGGTTCTCGGCCAAGAACCGATACACCGACCCCTCACCCACCAGATGCCCGCACAGCCCCAGCGTGTCCAACAGCTCCCGATCCGGATTCTCAGTGCCCTGCACACCGACATCGTCCCACACCACCACCACCATCGCGAGCACCCCGACCCGAATTACTCAGCACTCTCCTAGCAGGGTGCTGAAAAAGTCGTTTGGGTGCTCGCGTTGGATGCTGTGGGGTGGGACAATGTCGTTATGCGTGGAACAGTTGATGCCCAGACGGCGATGTTGTCGACTCTGTCGACGGAGGACCTGATCGGTGCTGGTCACCCCATACGGCGGATCAGGGCTGTGGTGGACGCGGTGCTCGATGGGCTCGACGGCGAGCTGGCGGCGATGTATCCGCCTCGGGGCCGTCCCAGCGTGCCCCCGGAGATGCTGTTGAAGGCGTCGGTGCTGATGGCGCTGTACTCGATCCGCTCGGAGCGGGCGTTCTGTGAGCGGCTGAAATACGACATGTTGTTCAAGTGGTTTTTGGGGCTGCGCATCGACGAGCGCGGCTTCGACGCGTCGACGTTCTCCAAGAACCGGCAGCGCTTGTTGGACCACGAGATCGCGGACCGGTTCTTCGCCGCGGTGGTGGATCAGGCCCGGCTTCGCCGCTACTGCTCGAGCGATCATTTCAGCGTCGACGGCACGCTGTTGGAGGCGTGGGCGTCGCACAAGAGCTTCAAACCCAAAGCAGCCCCCGCCGAGCCCGCGCCGGCGCGGGGCCGCAACCCCGACGCCGACTGGCGCGGCGCCCGCCGCCGCAACGACACCCACGCCTCGGTGACGGACCCCGAGGCCAGGCTGTTCCGCAAGTCCGCGGGGACCGCCGCAGCGCTGTGCTTCATGGGGCATCTGCTCACCGAGAACCGCAACGGGCTCATCGTCGACGCCGACCTCACGCAAGCCGACGGCCACGCAGAACGCGACACCGCCGCAGCGATGCTCAGGCGAGCCCCCCCACGCGCGAGGCGCCGCACCGTCGGCGGGGACCGCAACTACGACACCAAAGACTTCGTCGCCGACGCACGGGCCGCGGGGTTCACGCCCCACGTCGCCCAGAACACCACCCGCCGCAGATCCGCCATCGACGGGCGCACCACCCGCCACGCCGGATACACGATCTCCCAACGAACCCGAAAACGCGTCGAGGAGCCCTTCGGCTGGATCAAGACCATCGCCGGAGGACGCAAACTCCGCCACAAAGGACGACAACGCAACCGGCACTGGCTCCTCATCGCCGCCGCCAGCTACAACCTGGTGCGCATAGCCCGACTCGACACGCGAGCGGCCTGAACCCACCCCGCACCGACCGCCCGACCACACCCCCCACAAACCACCACCAACCCCGCCCCAGAACCCCCAAACCACCCGCCCGCACCCAACGCCAGCCAAAACCCCCCAACAGCCAACGGGACCTGCCCGGCGGCCGACACCAGAACCAGCCCACCCGACACAACCCAAACCGCCAAACCCCCGAATTTCAGCATCCTGCTAGAAGCTCCTCTTCACGTCTGGCACATCGCTGGGCCATAGAAACAAGGGCGCGTTGCCGAAGTACGAAAGGCAGTGATCTTCGAGTGCTAGTTTCAATGCCGCTGTGCTCAGCGGCGTTTACCGCCCGTCGAAGGCGCTCCCGGGCGAGCACATCAGTCAAGTAGACCACAGCTGCAAGACTGTACCAATAGACATTGCTCACACTTCCATCGTCCCACCATATCATTATAAGCACCGCCAAAACGGCAATCCAACTCAGCAGGTTCAGTGATAAGGCAACACGATCGAATGAGAGTGCTGCGGGTGTACCATCAGACCAGTGAACCCTACTGAACGGATTCAATGCTCGAAGCAAGTGGGCAAGATGTACTCTATCCACCAGTCTGAATACCAAGCAAACTCTCGGCGATTGTACCATGTTCAAACATAGCGAGTAACGAGCTATGGATCATCCATCACTCATCCATCCAGTCCCTCAAACAACTCAAACCAGTCAGCTGCACCGTTTTGTTCCACGACTTCTGAAGCCACCCCAGTTCCCACATCAACACCAACATTAGATGAGCGATCCCTGACCTTGGTTTCCGTATTCTGCCGACCTTCCTGTGTACACTCTGCAGCAAGGCTCTCGTACTTGTCAGCCCACCGCCGTTCCCGGTTCGCGCGTTGGCGATCTCTGTTAGCTGACGACAGATCACCCCGAGCCTCCGAAGCGGCTGCACGAGCTAACAACCTCTCCTGCTTGCGTTGAGCGTGTCCCGCTGCATTCAGACATATGCGAGCCAAGAAATTGAGGGGCGAGAGAGACAGCCTAGATTTGCGGTTCAAGAGTTCACTTTCCCGGATAGTCCTTTGGGAGCGACTCCTCGAGACCGTCGCTCAGGGCCTAGCCCGTTATCCTCATCGCTGGCCGTGGCGGGAGTTGCCGCCACGAGACTGCCAACAAGCGCGGCAAATGCGACTGCTGATCGCCAAGATCGACACCCCATGACCGCCTCCCCTACTTGAGATTCTTCAAGCTAAGCACAGGGGAACGAAGGCCGTCAAGGCGTATCGCAACGCATATGGCACCATGGCTCCAAGCCCAGCAGGCGGGTCCACCGAGCAGCTTCTGACGCCGCCGGAGCCGCAGATGAAGCCAGCCATCAGGACGGGGCGCAGGGTGGGAAGCAGGACCGGGTCGTGGGATGGCCTGGGTGTCGGTAAGTAAGCAGAATGACGAGGCTGTCCACTTCGATGCGAAGACCGCCGGTGGCGGGCCGACCCGTAGTCCGGGGACCTCAGGCCCGAGTTTGGCGGGTTGGCGGGGGTTTGGTGACAGCAGATGGCCTCTGACGTGGGGTTTTGTGTTTCCGGACGGTGTTTCGGCGGGGTTTTGTAGGGGCGACACATGGTTGACGCTGTGCTGGTCTGGGGTTATTGTTGTGTTGTGTTCGTGAAGACGACCCGTCGTCGCAGGGGCGACAAGGTGTATGAGTACTTGTCTTTGGTCGAGTCGGTGCGTGACGGCGCCAAGGTCGGCCACAGGACGCTTCTGCGTCTCGGGGAGGTGACCGCTCTGCGCGAGTCCGGGCAGCTGGAGCGGATCGTGGCCGCGTTGGAGGCCCACCTTCGCCGCGAGCGCGTCGACGTGGGGGCGGTGGCCGCTGAGGGTGCGCCCGCGGTGGGGGCGGTGGCCGCGGTGGCGACGGTGTGGGGTCGGCTGGGGCTGGACGGGTGGTTCGCGCAGCTCGGCGCTCGGCGGGGGTCCGAGGCGCTGGAGCACGCGGTGTTCGCGATGGTGGCCAACCGGCTGGTGGCGCCGTGCTCGAAGCGTCGCCTGGTGGAGTGGGCCGCAGAGGAGGTAGTCATGCCCGAGGGCTGGTCGGCTCCCTCCCAGGACCAGTACTACCGGGCCCTCGACGCCGCAGCCGACGCCAAAGAGGCCACCGAGGCGCATCTCTACAGCCGGCTGTGCGACCTGTCGAATCTGGACCTGCGGCTGGTGTGCTATGACTTGACCTCCACCTACTTCGAGGGATCGGCCCGGCCGTCGGGTCGGTTCGGGTCGCGGGCGTTCGGGTACTCGCGGGACCGCCGCGGCGACCGGCCCCAGATCGTGATAGGCCTGTTGTGCACCTCCGACGGGATCCCCATCGCGCACCACGTGTTCGCCGGCGACACCAACGACGCCTCCACTTTGCCCGCGGTGCTGGGCGACCTAGCCGAGCGGTTCGCGGTGGGCCGGATCTGCGTGGTCGCTGACCGGGGCCTCATCTCAACAGACAACGTCGACGCGGTCGCCGCCGCCGGGTTCGACCACGTGCTCGCGACGCGACTGCGCCGCGACCGCACCTGCGGGGAGGCCCTCGAAGCCGTCGACGACGACACCGCCTGGGTCGAGGTCCCCCAGCACCGCTGCCGGGCAGCGGACATCGCGCTCAGCGGCGGGACCCGCGCCGTGGTCGTGGAGTCCGACGCCCGCGCCCGGCGAGACAACGCCCGCAGAGCCGAGATCGTCGCCGCAGCCGAGGCCGAACTGCTCGCCCTGGAACGCCGCGTCCGAGACGGCCGCATCATCGACCCCGCCAAAATAGGCCGAGCAGCGCAGCGCATCCTCGGCACAGCCGGCGCCGGGCGGCTCTTCGACCTCGAGATCAGCGCGGGCCGCTTCACCTACCACTACAACCAAGACGCCCTCGCATACGAGGAGCTCCTCGCCGGCCGCTACGTGCTCACAACCAGCCTCAGCACCACCCGAGCCACCACAACCCAGATCGTGGCCGCCTACCGCCAACTCGCAGGCGTCGAAGCAAGGTTCCGGGCCCTCAAGGACTTCCTGCACCTGCGACCCGTGCGGCACTGGACCGAACAAAGAGTCCGCGGCCACGTCGCCGTCTGCGTCCACGCCGCCGTCATCGAGACCCTCATCGGCCACGACCTCGCCAAAGCCGACGTCCGCGACCCCGACCTCGACCACCAGCACCTAAGCGCCGCCCGAGCCCTGCGAGAACTCAACCGCATCCGCCGCGTCGAACTCACCGCCAACGGCCGCAACATCGACCTCACCACCCGGCGCACCCCACTGCAGACCCGAGCCCTCACCGCTGTCGGAACCGACACCAGCACCTGGGACAAAGCCACCATCACCTGACCCAGCCCAGGCGCCCCAACCGCAAAATGTAGTGGAAACACCCAACCAGCGCGCCCCCTCTGACCTGCCAAAACGCGAAACACCCGCCAAACTCGGGTCAGGCAGTCCTCCACCACCATGGTCTCGTCGTCCCGAGGACAAGCCGATCCTGAGCAGGCGCAGCGCCCGGCGCTGCGAGCCCGACACCGCCCCGGTGGCCGCGACCAACTCGCGCACAGCGTCGAACAGCGGCTCCGCGCACCGCCGCCGCGTGATACTCGTCACCGCTCTACGCGACTATCGGCGTCCTTCTTCGCTTCGGGGCCATCGGGCAGCAACAAAGACGCGGAGGTCCTCCATGGAGCGGCGTCGGCGAGCAACACGCTGACGCAAATGGTGGGCCGCGACCCGATCGCCACGCGCTTCCGCTGCCCGTGCGCGCGCTTCCAACCTCTCCACCTTGCGCTCGTCTCGATCGGTGGGCTCAAAGAATCGTCGCATCAGATTGGCCCAAAGCCCTGCCCGACAGTCGGCCTCCAAGGCGCTATCGCCCAGAGTCTCGACAGCCCGCCGCAACCGCCGCCTCGCGCCCAAGTCAACCAGTAGACCTCCGGCTGCCGCCAAGAGCCACCACTGAGCTCCGAGCCCGAACCATGTCGCCACACCGAGCGTGAATGCCGCTATCAGCAGCATGACACCAGCCCACCTGAGCAGTAGAGCTGTTCGGTCAATCCGGTAGCAAGCACGACGACCATCCGCGAACCGAACGAAAGACGCCATGCTTCAGCAGCATCTCCCGCTCATGTTCAGCCAGGATCTAGAAGCCGTGCAACATCGGCACCCGGGCAACATCAGCACCCGGCTCGATTTCGCATGTTGCACCTGTTTGTCGGTCGTCGGCCCTCCTCACTTGAGTTCCCGCTGCTGAGATGCTTACGACTACGCCAAATCGTGCCAACAGCTGTTGGAACGACTCGAACAGCCTCGGTGGCGTAGTACGTGCATTGTGGGCTATCAACACACCGACGGACCGCTTCTCTCAGCCACAACGGGTCCGCTGTGACGGGGTACTTCGCTCCGTGATGATCCACGGTTTGGACAAGCGTGTCACCTTCAAGCCGAAAGCTAGTTGGAACCTCAGCGCCGTCAGAGTCAAACGCCCATGGTGTGGCGATGCCACCAGCCTCAGCACCTTCAGAGTCATAGAACACGACGGAGCCGTCGGACTGCACGACCGCTGAGTGTTGAGGGGGTACAGCCTTCTCAAAGTGATACTCCGTTGCTGCATCCAGACCGTCGATCACGAGCCATGCCATCAACCATGAGCCGTCCTCGGCACGCCATGTGTGCAGTTCCACATTGTCATCGTCGAGCACCACCGACACACGAGACGGCACAACAGAGCCGGACTCCCAGAAGATGTCGAAGGTGGGCTCCGCGACTGATCCCAAAGAATCCTCGGATCCGGCTGCTCCCACTTCGGCCGGTTCCTCAGCGTTGCCCGGACCCACAGGCGGCACCTCACTGTGTGGCTGCTCCTCCACCAACGGCTCATCAACGAAACCGTCAGGCTGGGGGTCGTCGGACTGGAGTCCGTCGGGCGTGGAGTCGGCGTCTTCAGGAGGACTATCGCCATGGCCATCGACGATCGTGCCGTCAGGCGATGGCGCTTCAGGGCTCGCGCCCAAAGCCCCCAGGTCGCCCCCATCGCTCGCCGCAGCAGGCGTCGCCGACACCAGACCAGCAACGAACACAGCTACTGCCACCACCGCATAGGAACGCAGCCTCATGGCTTCCATCCTCCGCTCAAGTGTTTGCTATTCGACCTTCTAGCACTTGCAGCACGGGCAGTCAACCTGGATCCACCGATGCGGTGAGGTTTGTGGGGTTGGCGCGTCCACCGGAAAGGCCTCCTGACATGGGAGAATGCTGTTTGAAGCAACGGTCATTCTGGCCATGTGAGGAGGCACTTCCTGTGAGCAGCATAGCGGGCGGGATCGACGGGATCGAGGCGGTGTTCGACGACGCTTCGCTGGTGGCCGACGCGGGGCTTCTGTTGGCGGGCACGGTGATGGGCCGGCTGGGTTTGGAGTCGCTCATCGATGAGGTGGTGCGCCCGCCGGAGTCGGGGCGGGGGTCCGGGGCGAAGGCGTTGTCGGTGGTGGCGTCGATGCTGGTGGGAGGGTCACACATCGGCGACGCCGACAGGCTGCGGGCCGGGTCCGCTTCAGCGGTGCTGCCGTTCGCGGTGGCGGCTCCGTCGACGTTGGGGACGTGGCTGCGGTCCTTCACGTTCGGCCATGTCCGTCAGCTCGACCGGGCTCTGGAGCTGGCGCTGGGCCGGGCGTGGTCTGTGGGCGCGGCGCCGGCAGCGGCGGAGATGACGGTGGATCTGGACTCGACGGTGTGTGAGGTCCACGGCAAGTCCAAGCAGGGCGCGGCCTATGGCCACACCAAGGTTTGGGGATACCACCCGCTGGCGGCAGTGCGCGACGACACCGGCGAGGTCGTCCACGCCCGGATGCGGTCGGGGTCCTCTCAACGCGGCCATGTCCGCTTCGCCGCGGAGACCCTCGCGAGGCTCAGGCGCCTCGCGCCGCACGCGGCGGTGACGGTGCGCGCCGACGCGGGGTTCTTCTCCTATGCGCTGATCGCGAAGCTCGACGCATACAAGGCCCGCTGGTCGGTCACGATCCCCAACAACGCCAAAGTCAAAGCAGCCATCGACGGCATCGACGAAACCGCCTGGACGCCGATCGCCTACCCCGACGGGGAAGCCCAGGTCGCCGAGAGCGCCATCACAACGAGCCGCCGCGACCCCCAAGGCCCCCGAAAGCTGCGCCTCGTCGTGCGCCGCACCCGCCTCCCAGAAGGCCCCCAACGCGAGCTGTGGCCCAACTGGCGCCACCACTGCTTCGTCACCAACAGAGACGGCCTCGACACCGAAACCGCCGACGCCTACCACCGCGGCCACGCCCGAGTCGAGCTCGCCATCAGAGACCTCAAAGACAATGGACTAGCCCACTGCCCCTCGGGAAGATTCTTCGCCAACGGCGCCCACCTCGCCTGCGCCGCGCTCGCCCACAACCTCGCCCGCTGGACCGCCCGCCTCGCACACACCAACCACCCCGAACGGCTCACCGTCGCCGCCACCGTCCGCCGGCGGCTGCTCGCCGTCCCCGGACGCCTCGTCAACCACAGCCACCGACACAAACTCCGCCTGCCGCTCAACTGGCCCTGGGCACACCAATTCACCACCGCGCTGGCCCACACCCGCAACCTGCCCCAACTCATCTAAAGCACAACCCCCCGGGACCCGGCGCCACCCAGCACACACCCCCAGCGCCACCAACCAGCCACAACCCCAGCCGCCGACCCCACACGCCCCAACAGCACCCACAACAGCCAAACCAGACCAACACCGCCCACAACAACCAAAACCAGCCACCCCGACCAGCCCACCGGTGGATTCAGGGTCAAGGCGTCGCTCCGACCGTCAGCGCCAATCGCAAACGAGCAAAAGGACTGGCCTGTGCTCTCAGGTGTCAGAGCGAAACTTCTTCCCGCGCGGCCTGAGTGGCGCCGGCAAGCGCCTGGGACTTACTATCGAGATTCACTGATATTTAATATATTTTCCTGGTTGCAAATTGCGTCACAAACCTGGGCTGGTAGTTTCGGAGCCATGGACGCCGTTGTCATCGCGATGATCGCCGCGCTGCTCGCGGCCGTGCTGGCCAGCGTGTTCGATCAGCGCCGGGAGGGCTCCAAGACCCGCGACGCCATCGCAGATCTCAGCTCGCAGGTCGCGGCTCTCACCGCTACCAGCGCGGTCCATGGCCAGCAGCTCGCCAGCCTCCAGCAGAGTATCGGCCAAGTCCATCAAAGCCTTGGGAATGCTCGAGAGCGGCTGGCTCGGATCGAGGGCCGGCTGGAGATCAGCGACGGCGATGGCGGCATATTCGAGCCCCCGCCCGAGCTATAGCCGCCGGCCGTCTCACCACGACACCGCGCTCGGCCGTTGACCCGCGCTCGGGCTAATCGTCATCGATCACGGTCACTGTCGCCGTGCCCGCGGTCGCGGACACGGTGTAGCCCGCCAGCGGGGTGATCGTCGCCCGCAGCGCTAGCGACGGGGCCGTGCTCACGGCCAGCGCGAGCAGCGATCGATTGCGGTTGAGCATCCGGCGTCCTGGCTGTCGAGCATCCGGCGACTGCGAGAGTGTCGAGGACCGCCGCGCCGAATTGTGGCAATGGGTAGCCGATTTTCGGTGGCGGCGGTCACGGGCTGGAGCTGGGGTCGGGGCGCAGGGTGGGGAACAGGACGGCGTCTCGGATGGCGGCGGTGTCGGTCAGCAGCATCACCAGGCGGTCCACCCCGATGCCGAGGCCGCCGGTGGGGGGCAGCCCGTACTCCAGGGCCCTCAGGTAGTCCCCGTCCACCACCATGGCCTCGTCGTCGCCCGCGGCCCGCAGCGCGGCCTGGGCCTCGAAGCGGGACCGCTGCTCGTCCGGGTCCACCAGCTCGGTGAAGGCGTTGCACAGCTCCCGGCCGGCCACGATCGCCTCGAAGCGCTCGACGTAGCCGGGCCGGCTGCGGTGCCGGCGCGACAGCGGCGACACCTCTGCCGGGTAGTCGGTCACGAACACCGGCCCCCACAGGTTCGGCTCGGCCGCCTTCTCGTAGATCTCCAGCAGCAGCTTGCCCGGACCCCAGCCGGGCCCGGTCTCGATGCCCAGGCGGTTGCAGCAGGCCTCCAGGGAGGCGGAACCGGCGTCGAGGCTCACCTCGAAGCCGGTGTGTTCGGCTATGACCTCCTCCATGGTGGCCCGCCGCCAGGGAGGCGCCAGGTCCACGTCCTGCCCGTCGTAGACCACCGTGGTCGAACCGCACACGTCTGCGGCCACGCCGGCCACGAGGTGCTCAGTGAGTTCCATGATGTCGGTGTGGTCGGAATAGGCCCAGTAGAGCTCCAGCATCGTGAACTCGGGGTTGTGGCGGGTCGAGATCCCCTCGTTGCGGAACACCCGGCCGATCTCGTACACCCGCTCCATGCCCCCCACCACCAGCCGCTTGAGGTACAGCTCGGGGGCCACCCGCAGGTACAGATCGGCGTGCAGGGCCTCATGGCGGGTGACGAAGGGCCGGGCCGCGGCGCCGCCCGGGATGGGTTGCAGCACGGGTGTCTCCACCTCGACGAAGCCCTGATCGGAGAGGCGCCGCCTCAATGCGGCCACGATCTGCGAGCGGCGGACGAAGGCGGCTCGGGCGTCGTCGCTCACCCACAGGTCCACATAGCGCTGCCGGTAGCGGGTGTCGGGGTCGGTGAGGCCGTGCCACTTGTCGGGGAAGGGACGCTGGGCCCGGGCCAGCAGCACCCAGTCGTCGACCCTCACCGACAGCTCGCCGCGCCGGGTGGCCATGACCGCGCCCCGCACGCCGATCCAGTCCCCGATGGACAGAGCCGTGAACCGCCCGAACTCCGGGGAGGCCGCCGCGGTGGCGAACAGCTGGATGCGGCCGGTGGCGTCCTGCAACGTCCCGAAGGCGAGCCGGCCCTGGTCGCGGCGCAGCATGAGCCGGCCGGCCACCGACACCACGGTCTCGGTCTCGACGCCAGCCTCGAGGCCCTCGAACGCCTCCACGATCTCGCTGACGGCATGACTCCGATCGAAACGGTACGGGACATCGCCGGGCCCGTCCGCTGGATCGGACTGTTGTCCCGGAGCCGGCGGGCTGCCGTCGCTCATCGGTCCTGGTTGCGCTCGTAGACGATGCGCAGCCCGTGCAGGGTCAGGAACGGCTCGACATGCTCGATCGTCTCCGAGACCGGGGCGATCACATGGGCGAGGCCCCCGGTGGCGACGACATTCGCCTCGCCCAGCTCGGCCAGGAAGCGGGCGTTCATGCCGTCGATCATGCCGGTGAAGCCGTACAGGGCGCCCGACTGGATCGACTCCACGGTGGTCTTGCCGATAACGCTGCGGGGCTCGACCAGCTCGACTGCGCCCAGGGCTGCGGCCCGTCCGAACAGCGCATCGAGGCTGATCTCGATTCCCGGCGCGATGGCCCCGCCCAGGAAGGCACCGTCGGCGGAGATCACATCGAAGTTGTTGCCCGTGCCGAAGTCCACAACCACGGTGGGTCCGCCGTAGAGGTCGTAGGCCGCCACCGCGTTCGCGATCCGGTCGGCGCCCACTTCCTTGGGGTTGTCGTAGTGGATCGGCATGCCGGTCTTCGTTCCCGGCCCGACCACCACCGGCGCGAACCCCAGCTGGCGGCGCACCATCTCTCGCAGGCCTGCGAGGAGGCGTGGGACGCCCGAGCAGATGGACACTCCCTTGACGTCGGTGTCGAAGTCGAGTCCGACCGTCCCGAGCAGCGACCGGATCGCCACGCCGAGCTCGTCGGCGGTGCGCTCGGAATCGGTGGAGAGCCTCCAGTGGTCGACGAGCCCGTCGGCCGCGCCCGAGCCGTGGACCGCGCTGGGGTCGTACACGCCGACGACGGTCTGGGTGTTGCCGACGTCGATGGTTAGCAGCACCGCCGCAGGATACGGCGGATCGCCATGCGTCGTGGAGTCCCTGCCCCGACCGGCACCCGCGCCGTTCGTGGATTGTCCGGTGAACGACGCCGGTCGGGGCGCCGCCTCCTCAGCCGGTGCGGCAGCCCAGGTTGTCGATGAGCCGGGCCTTGCCGAAGCGAACCGCCACCAGCAGCCTGACATCGCCGCTGAGGGGTCCCGGCGCGGTGAGCGTCGACGCCGACACCGCGGCGGTGTAGTCGATCTCGGCCAGGGGCGCGGTGGCGATCGCCGCGGCCATGTGGGCCTCCACAACCACCGGATCAGCCTCGCCTGCCTCCACCAGGGCCGCTCCCGACTCCAGGGCGCGGCGCAGCACCGGGGCCTGGGCCCGCTCGGCCTCGCTGAGATAGGCGTTGCGGCTGGAGAGGGCCAGCCCGTCGGGCTCGCGCACCGTGGGGCAGCCCACCACCCGCACCGGCATCGACAGGTCGGCGGCCATCCGACTCACGATCGTGAGCTGCTGGAAGTCCTTCTCCCCGAAGTAGGCCGCGCACTCGCCCACAATGGAGAACAGCTTGGCCACCACGGTGGCCACGCCGTCGAAGTGGCCGGCGCGGGAGGCGCCGCACAGCACATCAGCGAGAGGGCCCGGACGCACGGTGGCCGCCACCGGCTCGGGGTACATCTCGCGCTGGGTGGGAGCGAACACGATGTCGGCGCCGGCGTCGGCGCACAGTTCGAGGTCCCGGTCGAGGTCGCGGGGGTAGTCCTCGAAGTCCTCGCCCGGGTTGAACTGGAGCGGGTTCACGAAGATCGACACCACCACGGTGTCGTTCTCGTCCCGGGCCTGCTCGATCAGCGAACGGTGACCGGCGTGCAGGAAGCCCATGGTGGGCACGAATCCGACACTGCGACCGCCGGCCCGGGCCCGTCCGAGACGGAGCCGCAGGCCGCTGATCGTGGTCGCGGGCCGCAGGGTGCCGGTGGCTGCGCTCATCCCGGCTCCGCCCGTCCCGCCAGACGGCGGGCCTCGTCGGCCAGAGCCCGGTATGCGGCGTGCTCGGCGGGTGCGATCGCCTCCAGGTGGCGCCGGATCGTGCCGGTGTCGCCCCGGGCCGCAGGGCCGGTCAGGGCCGCGGCGGGACCGAGTTCGTCGACGTTGTCGACGGTAGCCCGCACCAGGTCCATCAAGGCGGCGAAGGGGACGCCGGCCGTCGCCGCGATGCGCTCGGCCTGGCCGAGCAGGGCCACGAGGTGGTTGGAGGCCACCACAGCGGCTGCGTGGTAGGCGGCCCGGTCGGTGTCGGCCACCTCCAGGGCCCGTCCCCCGAGGTCGTCCACCACCCGAAGGACGAGCGGATCACCGGCCACCGCGAACCACCCGCCCGCGAGCACGCGACGGGCGCCGACCGCGGCGTCGGGCAGCGCCACCAGGGGGTGTATAGCCGCCGGCCGCGGGTGCGGAGCAACCGCGGCCAGGCCGAGCGATCCCGCCAGATGGGCCACCACCGCGGTACCGGCCGGCTCGATCGCGGCGGCCACCGCGGCCACCTCCGCGTCGGGCGTGGCGATCAGCACCAGGTCGACGCCGGCCGCGGCGCCCGACACCTCGGCGGCCGTCGCGGCCCGTGTGAGGCTGGGTCGTACCTGCCAGCCCACCTCGGCCAGCGCGGCGGCCATGGAACCGCCGGCCCGGCCGGAGCCGATGATCCGAACCGACCGCACGCTTCCGCTCGGCCTCTAGGGGTCCAGCGGCCCGAGGTTGACCACGCCGTCGCAGGATGCGGGGTCGTAGCCGTCGGGCAGCAGGTCGGCGCCGACGTCGGCCAGGGGCACGAGAACGAAGTCCCGCTCGTACATGCGCGGGTGGGGCACCACCAGGTCGGGTTCGTCCACCTGCTCGCCGTCGATCCACAGCACGTCCGCGTCGAGGGTTCGGGGCCCCCAGCGCACGACTCGCAAACGGCCGGCCGCCAGTTCCGCGTCCCGGCATTGCCGGAGTAGCTCCCGGGGGCTCGCTGAGGTCCGGAGCCGCACAACCATGTTGAGGTAGGGGCCCTGCTCGGGACCGCCCACCGGCTTGGTCTCGTACACGTCGGACACCGCCTCCACGTCGTCGAAGCCGTCCACCGCGTTCCGCAGGAAAGCCATCCGGTCTCCCAGGTTGGATCCCAGCGCCACGAAGGCCCGCCTCGGAATGCGGGGGGCGTCAACCGGAGAGTTCATGGCGACGATCTGAGTTCTCCGGCTACGGCTACGAGCTCGCGGGCCATGGGGCCCAACTCCCGCTCGAGGATCTGCTCAGCGATGGTGATGGCGTCGGGGCCGCTGTCAACCAGGCCCGACCACAGCAGGTAGCCCGCCACGACCCCCGACAACCGGTCCCCGATCGAGTCGTGGTGGAGAACGACGCGCTCGCTGGCGACGTGATCGTGAATGGTGTGCAGTATCTCCCCCAGACGTTCGGAGTCGCCGGAGTCCGCGAGCGGCAGGTGGACGTAGGCCAGACCCTGCTCGTCGTAGTCGCGCAGGTTGTACGGGATGGCGGTGAGGCTGACGATCAGGTCGATCTCGTTGCGCCGTAGCCAGATGATCTCCTCGAGGCGCCGCACCCGCCGGTGCCCGGCGCCGTAGCCACCCGGCCGCTCGCACACGCCGAAACGCTCGGTGATGATCCAGCGGAACCCGCGGGGCTCGATGCCCTCCGACCACTTGCTGCTCATGAGGGATCCGAGTTGAAGAGATGGACCGACGGCAGCTCGCGGTAGCGCTCGGCGACGTCCAGGCCGTACCCGACCAGCCAATCGGCCGGGACGGAGAACCCGACGTAGCGGATGCCGTCGGACCGGGCGTCCTCGCGCACCAGCAGGGCGCAGATCTCGAAGCTGGCCGGTCCACGGGCCCGCAGAAGCTCCGCCAGGTAGTCGGTGGTGAGACCGGAGTCGACGATGTCCTCCACCAGCACCACATGGCGGCCGCGCAAGTCGGTCTCGAGGTCCTTGATAATGCGGACGACACCGCTGGACTCGGTGCTGTAGCCGTACGACGACACCGCCATGAAGTCGAACTCGACCGGCAGGTCGATGGCCCGGGCGAGGTCGCTCATGAACACGAAGGCGCCCTTGAGAACACCGACCAGCAGCGGTGGCCGGCCCTGGTAGTCGGCCGTGATCTCAGCGCCGATCTCGGCCACCCGAGCACGCAACTGCTCGGCAGTGAGAATGGCGCGTCCGACCGACCCCGGAGGCAGCGGCAACATTGCCGCGGGCTGTTCCGGCGGCGAACTCACCCTGGCACCATACCGGGCCCCGGCGGGGCCTCTGGCCGCCGGTGGCGGGGTTTATTGCAGTCGGGTCTCGATGCGGAGCCGACCGGCGCGGCGGGCCACCCGATGGCCGCCGGTGATCTCGGTGGCGACGCTGCGGCCGGCAGCAACGTCGAGCACACGACCGATCGACGCGGCCGACGGGGGCAGGCCGACGGTCCCGGAGATCCATGTCCTCAGCGCCTCGGCCGCAACCGCTCGGGGGGCCGCGGCCAGCTGGGCCGCGTCGGAGGGATCGAGCCCGGCCGCGAGGTCGGCGATGACCTCCAATGCCTGGGAGGCCAACTCGGCGTGCCGGTTGAGCAGTGGCACCGGGTCGCGGCCGAGCGCCCGGGCCAACGCCGGTATCACCTCGTTGCGCACGGCAACCCTAGCGAAGGCCGGGTCGTCGTTCATGGGATCCCGCACCGTCGGCAGGTCGAGCAGCTCGCACAGCGCCCGGGTCTCGAAGCGTCGCAGCCCCAGGAGGGGACGGCGGACACCGGCATGGGGGGCCGCCGCGCCGGCGAGCCCCGCGCCCCGGCCGATGTTGAACAGCACGGTCTCGGCCCGGTCGTCGGCGGTGTGGCCGACCAGCACGTCGGCCGGCAGGGCCCCGTAGCGGGCGTCGCGGGCCCGGGCTTCGAGGTTGGGGCCCGGCTTCACGCACACCCGGCGCAGCTCGAAGGCGGCGCCCAGCCGGGCCGCGATGGCCCGGGCCGCCTCGGCGTCGTCACCCGCCGACGGGCGCAGGCCGTGGTCGACGTGCCATGCCGTGACCTCCAACCCAGCCGCGGTCGCCAGCGCCACCAGCGCCGCGGAGTCCGGGCCGCCCGAGAGGCCGCAGGCCACCGCGGCGCCGGGGTCGGGGAACGTGCAGCGGGCCAGCAGCGAGTCGACCCGCATCTCACGGGAAGCGTCCACCGATCGACCCCTCCGCTCGGCCTCCTCAGGCCGCCGCCTCCGTGACGGCCATGCGGGCGATCCAGTCGTCGGGGCTGCGGATCTCGGCGATGCCGGGGACGTTCTCGGGGCCTTCCCACACCCGGTCGAGCAGGGCCGTGCCGCCCGCATCCTCGACGGCCTCGATGAACTGCTCGCCCTCGGCGTACTGCTTGATCTTGGCATCGAGGCCGATCAGCCGCTGGAAGACCCTGTTGAAGCCCCGCGCCGAATTGCGGCGGTTGCGCATGACCCGGCCGAAGCGGGGCGCCGAGGGGACCAGACCGTCGCCGGCGCGGTCCATGATCACGTCCCCATGGCCCTCCAGAAGGCTCATCAGCCCGGCCAGCTTCTCCATCGTCTCGACCTGGGCCTCCGAGGCGAACAGGGCCATCACACCGCCCGCGGCCAGGGGATCCTCGCCCCGGCACCGGGCCTCCAGCACCCGGCGAGCGGCTTCCGCGATCCGCTTGGGGTCGGGCTCCACCGAGTCGAGCACCGACTCGACCAGGCCGATGAAGTGGGGGCGCATCCAGTCCACGCCGGTGAACTGGGCCCGGTGGGTGACCTCGTGGAGCGCCAGCCAGAGCCGGAACTGGCCGGCGTCGAACGCGTAGCGGTTCTCCAGCGACACGACGTTGGGGGCCACGTAGTAGACGATGTCCTGTTCCTCGGGCTGCTCGTCCTCGATGATGAGCAGGTCGTACTGGCCCAGCACCCGGGTGGACATCCACCCCAGCATCACGCCTATCTCGGCGCCGGCCACCCGTCTCGTGATGGGCGCCATCACCCCATCGGAGCTCGAGCCGAGCTTGGCGGTCAGAGGACGCAGCAGCCGCTGGAACGAGGCCAGGTTGGCGTCGATCCAGCCGGCGCGGTCGGTGACCCTTCCCCGGGCCGGGCCCGCCTTAGACCGCAGGCCGGTGCAGTCGGCCACCAGCTCCTCGGCCCGCTGGGTGCACTCGTGAAAGTCCTCGGCCAGGCCGTCGCGCCAGCGCGGCCCGGTGTAGGGCTCGCGTCTCGCGGTCCGCAGGGCCACCCGGCGGGCCATGTCCCAGTCGATGGGGTCCGAAGGGTCTTCGGGCTCAGCGGAGCCGTCTTGGTCGGCGGACTCGACCAGCCTGGCGATCTCGACGGAGTCTCCGGCGGCGGGTTCGCCGGGCTCGCCGGCGGAGGCGCCCATCGGGGTGGGCTCAGTCCCTCGGGTATCGCTTGTAGGTGACCTTCTGGAGATAGCCGGCGATCGTGGCCACGATCGAGACGATGCCGGCCACAGCCAGCGGGACGGCGATCCAGAAGTGCCAAACGACTCCAGCGATGGTCATGGGTCCGCAGTGTAGATGGCTTGCAGGACGCGCACTCGCAGCGAGTCCGGGACCGGCTCGCAGCAGCAGCGGGCCACCACCATCCGCACCTGGGACTCGAAGCGGAACACCAGGGCGCACGACGGGCACTCGTCGAGGTGCGCCGAGATCACGGCGCGGGTCGCGACGTTCACCTCCCCGTCGAGATACAGGTGGAGGTCCCGGCAGATGTCGTCGCATTCGCAGATGTCGTCGTATGCGTTGGCCACGGCTCAGCTCCTGTGGTCCTGGTCTGGATTCGGGGTGTCGCCCGGGGGCGGATCGGCAGCGCGGTCCGTGGGGGGGTCGCCGGCACCACCACCGAGGAGCCGGTTTCGTTCGGCGAAGTCGTACAACCGCTTGTGGAGCTGTTTTCTTCCCCGATGCAGGCGGCTCATCACAGTTCCGATGGGGACGTCGAGGATCTCGGCGATCTCGGCGTAGGAGAAGCCCTCCACGTCGGCGAGCAGAACCGGCAGCCGGTAGTAGTCCGGGAGGTCCTCAACCGCCTCGATGACCTCGTGGTCGGCGAACAGATCGGCCAGCTCGTCCTCGACGCTGCGACCGAGCCGGGCGCCGGTGTCGCCACCGAGGCGCCGGTAGAGGTAGAGGTGCTCCACGTCGCCCAGGTCGGTCTCCGTGGGCCGACGCTGGCGTCGCCGGTACTCGGTGATGTAGGCGTTGGTGAGGATGCGGTACATCCACGCCTTGAGGTTCGTGCCCTCGGTGAACGTGCCGTAGGAGCGGTAGGCCCGCAGGTAGGTCTCCGAGACCAGGTCCTCAGCGTCGGCGCGGTTGCGGGTCAACCTGATCGCCGCCGAGTACAGCGATGACATCAGCGGCAGGGCGTCGTCCGCGAAGGTTGCCTGGTCGGCCAACGAGCCGCCTCTTGAGGTGCGGGGGCGGGGGAGCCCGAAAGGGGATTCGAACCCCTGACCTACGCTTTACGAGAGCGTCGCTCTACCGACTGAGCTATTCGGGCGGGTTGACACCAAGCGACAGAGCCGTCCGGCGCCGACTCAGATTATCGGCCGGAGCCGGCGGGCGGTCTCGGGGAGGCAGGCGGCAGGTCCAGGAAGAGGGCTTGGAGGGCGAGGGCCTCGTTCGGGGAGCGGATCAGGCTCTCGGCGGTGGCCCGGAGACGGTCTATGGCCCTCATGGCCCTCCGGTCCGAGGCCGGATCGTGGGGCTCGGCCGCCATCTGCTCCCGGTAGCGGGAAGTGAGGGTGGCCAAGCCGAAGCGGATCTCGTCGGTCCGGAACTGGCGGTGCTCGCGCTTGTGCTGGGCCTCGATGTCGCGGCGGCCCGAGCCCCGGGTACCGAACCGGGCCTCTCGCTCGTCCAGGTCCGCCATCTCGGCCCGGTGACGCTCGGTCAGCGCGGCGCCGGCCTCATCGATCAGCTCCCTCAACTCCGCCACCATCGAAGCGACCTCGGCCCCGGTGCCGTCGAGGCGGTCCGGAGCACCCCACCATGCCTCGCGCCGGGCCGCCACCCGCTCGTCGGCAGCCAGGACCCGGGCCCGGTGGAGGTTGCCAGCGGCCGCGGCCGCCACCAGCGGGGCCCGATCGGCCCCGGCCAGCCCCTCCGACACCAGCACCGCCGCCACGTCGTCGTCGGGAACCGGGCCGAGGTCCACCCGGGAGCAGCGCGAGGCGATGGTCACGTGCTCGGGCAGCACCTGCTCGGCCAGCAGCACCCACACCACGGACGCCGCGGGCTCCTCCACCGGCTTGAGCAAGGCCGCGGCCGCGGCCGGCGTGGCGGTGTGGAACCGGTCCACGACCAGCACCTTGCGGGTACCCTCCACCGGCGTGCGGCTCGCCTCGACGATGAGCTGCGACACCTCCTCCTCCCGCCGCAGGCTGTTGCCGGCCGGGCTGAGCACGAAGATGTCGGGATGCTCCTCGCGGGCTGCCAGCCGGCGATGCCGCTCGGCCCGCTCCGGCTCGGCGCTCGCCCGCTCGTCGGCGGCCAGGATCAACTCGCCCGCGAACGCGGCCGCGGCGGTCCTCTTTCCCGAGCCCCGGGGCCCCACCAGCAGGTAGGCATGCACGGGCGACCCCACCGACGACTCCAGCGCGGCCACCGCTCGCGGCTGGCCCAGCACCGACGACCACCCGGTGGCCGGCAGGGACTCCTCGGCAGCCTCCAGGAGGCTCATCCGCGGTCTCCGAGGCGCTCGCGCACCACGGTCAGGATCCGGGCTGCGACCTCGTCGGCGGTGCCGGCCGCGTCCACCACCGCCCACTGCTCCGGGTCGGCTCCGGCCAGAGCGAGATAGCCGTCCCGAACCCGGCCGAGGAACTCCCGGCCCTGCTTCTCGAAGCGATCGACCGAGGTCCCCAGCCGTTGCCACGCCTGCTCCGGTGAGAGGTCCATCAGCACGTTCAGGTCCGGCTCGAGCCCCCCGGTGGCGAAGCGCATCATCGCCTTCAGCTCGTCGAAGTCGAGCCCCCGCCCGTAGCCCTGGTAGGCGAGCGTCGAAGCGGTGAAGCGGTCGGTCACCACGTCGCGGCCGGACTTCAGGGCCGGCACGACGATCTCGGCTACGTGCTGAGCCTTGTCGGCGATGATCAGCAGCGCCTCGGTGCGGTCGTCGACCGAGTCGTTGGCCGGGTCGAGAAGAACGTCCCTGATGACCTCTCCCACCCCGGTAGCACCGAATTGGAAGGTGAACTCCGCTCCCAGCGAATGGGCCAGCATGCGGGCCTGGGTGGACTTCCCCGAAGCGTCCACACCCTCGACCGCGATCAGCCGGCCGCTCACTGCTCTGAACCCGCCGAAGGCTCCACAGCCGGCTCATCGACATCGGGGGCGTCCGATCCGTCCGCCCCACCGGCAGCCGGAACGGCGCCGGCCCGGAGGCTCCAGCTGGCCAGACCGCCGGCGACCACGATGATCAGGCCGGCCAGCCACATCGTCAGCCGCACGCCGGGAAGCTCGACCCGGGCGCCCAGCACGGTGATGAACCCGTCCCACCACCGTTCCGACAGGTTGTCGAGCAGGTCGGCCAGCACCCCGCCCACCGCCAGCGCGATCAGCACGCACAGCCGCACCAGCACCAGCAGAGCTGAGAACACCCGACCCCGGATCTCGTTGGACACGTTCTCGTGCAACAGCGTGAACCCGAGCACGTAGGAAGGCCCGGCCAGCATGCCGAGCATGACCACCAGAGGGATCATCAGCGACAGCCGGTCCACCGACGCGGCCGCCAGCAGCACGACTCCCGCGCCGATCAGCGCGGACGTGAACCCCCGGCTCCGGTTGATGCGGTTCTGGAGCGCGGACGCAGATCCCACACCGATTGCCATGCCCACTCCGAGCGAGAACAGCACGGCATGGAAATCGGCCTCCCGTCCCACAATCACCTCGTCCACGAATCGGGCACCGAGAAGGAACACCATCCCGGCACCCATGACCGCAGTGGCCAACCCCACGTTCACCGACCTCACGATGGGGTTCTTGCCCACCAGTCGCCAGCCCTCACGAAGCTCCCGGATAGCCCCGCCGAGGTCGAGGTTTCCCCGTTCCGTGGCGCGGCGCTCGTCGCGGGTGCGGGAGGGAATGGCGATCCGCCAGATGATCAGAGCAGTGACAAGGAACGACAGGGCGTCCACGTAGAAGGCAAGGCCCTCCTCGTTGAGCCGGAAAGTCGTCACCCAACCCTCATCCGACACCGCCTCGGCTGCCTTGGCCAGCAGGGCTGCGATCCCCGCGGCCACCGGGAACATGCCGTAGGCGGCGGCCACGTTCAGCGAGTTGGCCGACGTGAGCTTGTCCCGGGGCACCAGATTGGGGACCGTGGCCTCCTTGGCGGGCTGCCACATCATCGTGAGCAACTCCAGCAGCGTGCTGGCGATGATCAGACCGACCAGGGTGTCGACGAACGGCAGCGAGACCAGCACCGCCGCCCGGCCCAGATCGCAGGTGACCATCACCCGCTTGCGGTCGAGCCGATCGACGATCACCCCCACCGCGGTGGCCAGAAAGAACCCCGGAGCCACCCGGGTGGCCAGGACCAGAGCTATGGCCGTGCTCTTGGAGCCTTCTGGAGCGATCTGGGCGGCCAGGGCGATGGTGGCGAACAGGCCGAGCCAATCGCCGGTGGCCGACACCACCTGGGCGACCCAGAGCCTGAAGAAGTCCCGCGTGCCGAAGATCCGCTCCAGGCGGCCGGCTGGACGGGCCGCCTCGAACGCCTCGTCGAGCCGGATGCCGGCCGAGGAGCGGGGGGGTTGCTCTCCCACGGCACCCGAGGCTACGGCGCTCGGCGGACAGGTGAGAGAGTTTCCCGTCGCGAGAGGGTGTCTCCCGCTCTTGTTCGCTGCGCTCACGGGCCGCTCGGGCCACGGCCTCGCTCTTGCAGGCCAGTCGCGCCCACCTATTCGCTCGGCCTCTGAGCGTCGCGGCTGCCTACCGTCCGCGGAGCGGTGCTGATCAGCTTCGCTTGCGGGCCGGCTTCCGGCGAGCGGGACGCTTCTTGGACGGACCCTTCGCCCGCTTCTCGGCCAGCAGATCACAGGCCCGGTCGAGAGTGAGCCCCTCCACCGTGTCGCCGGAGCGGAGGGAGGCGTTGACCTCTCCGTCGGTGACGTAGTGGCCGTAGCGCCCGTCCTTGACCACCACGGCCCGTCCCGTCGCCGGATCCTCCCCCAGCTCCCGTAGGGGTGCGGCCGGCGCCGCCGACCGGCCGCGGCTCTTCGGCTGGGCCAGCAGGGCCAGGCACTCCTCGAGGCCGACCGTGAACAGCTGGTCCTCGCCGGCCAGGCTGCGACTCTCGGAGCCCTTGCGCACGAAGGGCCCGTAGCGGCCGTTCTGCACGGTTATCTCCACCCCGTCGGCAGGATCGGCCCCGACCGTGCGGGGAAGCGACAGCAGCTTCAGCGCCTGATCGAGCGTGACCGTCTCCAGCTCCATCGTCTTGAACAGCGATGCGAACTTGGGCTTGTCGGGGACCTCGTCGGCCAGCCCGAGCTGCACGTAGGGTCCGTAGCGGCCCGACCTGGCCACGACCGACAGTCCGGTGTCGGGATCGGTGCCCAGCGCCCGCCCGTCGCTGGAAGCGGCCAGCAGTTCCAGCACCCGATCGACGGTGAGCTCGTCGGGGGCGGTGCCGTCGGGCACCGAGGCCGAGTCCTCGCCCCTGTGCACGCTGGCACCGTCGCGCCATACCCGGACCTCGACCTCCACCCCGTCGTCATCGGTACCCAGCCGGATCGAGTTCACCGAGCGGGCGTCGATGTCGCCCAGACGGCTGGACACCTTCTCCTTGAGGCCCGGATCGTCGGAACCGCCGAAATAGAAGCGCTGAAGCCATGGCACCTGCTCCTCGGCACCGGTCGCGATACGGTCGAGGTCGTCCTCCATCTCGGCGGTGAAGGCGTAATCGACCAGCTTCGGGAAGTGGCGTTCCAGCAGGTTCACGACCGAGAAGGCGGTGAACGACGGCACCAGCGCCGACCCCTTCTTCCACACGTAGCCCCGATCGGTGATCGTGCCCATGATCGACGAGTAGGTCGAGGGCCGGCCCACGCCGAGTTGCTCGAGGCGCCGCACCAGCGACGCCTCCGTGTAGCGGGCCGGCGGCTGGGTCTCGTGCCCGGAGGCCTCCATCCCGCGGCTGTCGACGGCGTCGCCCTCGCCGAGTGCAGGCAGGCGCCGCTCGTCGGCGGCCTCGCTCGCCTCACCGGCGTCGGTGCCCTCGGTGTAGACCTCGCGGAAGCCCATGTGGGTGATCACCGTGCCGCTGGCCGCGAACTCGGCGTCGGATCCCGCGGCAGTGCGGGCACCCACCCGCAACTGCACGGTCTCGCCGGTGCAGTCGGTCATCTGGCTGGCCAGCGTCCGCTGCCAGACCAGCTCGTACAGCCGGGCCTCGGGCCGGGGCACCTGCTGGGCGACCGTCCTGGGATCGGCGAAGGCCTCGCCGGCGGGCCGGACGGCCTCGTGGGCCTCCTGAGCGTTCTTCACCTTGCTGGCGTAGGTCCTCGGCTTTGCCGGGAGCAGGTCCGGCCCGTAACGACCAGCCACTTCGGAGCGGGCCGCGGCCACTGCGGCCGACGACAGCGACGTGCTGTCGGTCCGCATGTAGGTGATGTAGCCCTTCTCGTACAGCGACTGGGCCGCTCTCATGGCCGCGGCCGAGGACATGCCCAGCTTGCGGGCCGCCTCCTGCTGGAGGGTGGACGTAATGAACGGCGGTGCGGGGCGGCGCCGGTAGGGCTTGGAGGTCCGGGACCTCACGGCGAAGTCCGAATCCTGCAGGTCGGCTACCAAGGTCGCGGCTCCGGCCTCGTCGAGCACGGTCAGATCGCCGCGGGTTGCGCGGCCGTCGGGACCGAAGTCGCGCGCCGTCGCGACCCGCGAGCCGTCGAGTGAGGCCAGGGTGGCCATGAACTCCGGCCCCTGCTCGCCTCCGGGAGCGAAGGTGGCCGTCAGCCCCCAGAAGGAGGCGCTGACGAAGCTCATCCGCTCGCGCTCGCGCTCGACCACGATGCGCACCGCCACGCTCTGTACACGCCCGGCCGAAAGCTGGGGCATCACCTTCTTCCACAGGACCGGCGACACCTCGTAGCCGTAGAGCCGGTCGAGCATCCGGCGGGCCTCCTGGGCGTCCACCAAGCGACGGTCGAGCTCGCGGGGCTCCTCGACCGCGGCGGAGATGGCCGAGGGGGTGATCTCGTGGAACACCATCCGCTTCACCGGGACGCGCGGGCTGAGCACCTCCAGCAGGTGCCAGGCGATGGCCTCGCCCTCGCGGTCCTCGTCAGTGGCCAGGTACAGCTCGTCGGCGTCGGCCAGCAGGCTCTTCAGCTTGCGGACCTGCTGGCGCTTGTCGGTGTTGACCACGTACAGCGGCTTGAAGCCGTTGTCAACGTCGATCCCGAGACGGGCCCACGACTCGGACTTGTAGGCCTTCGGAACCTCGGCCGCCCGGCTGGGCAGGTCGCGGATGTGGCCGATGGAGGACTCCACGACGTACCCGGCGCCGAGATAGCCGGAGATCGTCTTCGCCTTGGCGGGCGACTCGACGATGACTAGAGCGTTGGCCATGGACTTCGAACCGATCCGACGGGCAGGCGCCCGTCAACACGTTGGGACTCGGGACAGGATAAGCAGGGGCTGGCAAGGGTTGGGAAACCAGTCCAGGCTGGCGGGACCCGGCTCGACAGGCACGCTGCCGAGCCGGCACGACGCTATTGCGCCGATTCGGCCCGGTCTGCCGGTCGAGAACTGCGGAGGATAGCGGCACCGACGAGGGCCGCGATGGCTGCATGGGCCGGCCGATCCCCCGGGCCAGCCAGCGGTCGCCGCCGATCCACGTGCGCGGCGACGGCTCAGGCGCGTCGGGGAGTCTTGGGGGATCTGACGCCATCGGATTGTCCGTGCAGTGCCGCCGGGTAGGCCAGCAGGCAACTCTAGACGGGCCGCTCGGGCCCGCGGGCTCGCTATTGTGAGCCGTTCGAGCAAGGGGGTCGGTGGTGCAGTCGCTCGGCCTCTGGTGGGTGCCAGCCGTGAGAAAACACACGCTAGAGCTCGTATGGAGTGAGACGGACCGGTGATCCTCGGCCTGCTCGTACTTCACATCGCGGTGTGCGTAGTGCTGGCCGCCGCCAGCCGCCGGCTGGGCCGCAACGGCCTGCTGGTGGGAGCGCTCCCTCCGGCGGTCACCGCGGTCTGGGCCTGCGCGAGGCTCGGGGACCACCAGCCCGAATCGGCCGATCTGGCCTGGGTGCCCGGTCTCGATCTTGCCATGACCTTCAGGGTCGACGCCTTCGTGGACATCATGACCCTGATCGTGTCGGGGATCGGCTTCGGCGTGTTCGTCTACGCCTACGGGTACTTCGCGCCCGGCGCCGCGGGAGTCGGCCGATTCGCAGCCACGCTGCTGGCCTTCTCGACGTCGATGCTGGGCCTGGTCTGGGCGGACTCGGTCTGGTCGCTCTTCGTCTTCTGGGAGTTGACGTCGGTTGCATCGTTCCTGCTCATCGGACACAAGAACACGGACAGACAAGCACAGGCGGCGGCCCGTCAAGCGCTGATGATCACGGCAGGCGGCGGACTGGTCCTGCTGGCCGGCCTGCTGCTCGTTACCCGTTCGGCCGGCACAACACTGATCAGCGAGATGATGCCGGTCCGGGGGGCCACCGCCACCCTCGGCGCCGTGCTGGTGATGGTCGGCGCGGCCACCAAGTCGGCCCAGGTCCCCTTCCACCCCTGGCTGCCCTCGGCGATGGTCGCTCCCACCCCGGTCAGCGCCTACCTCCACTCGGCCACCATGGTGAAGGCGGGCGTGGTCCTGGTGGCGGTGATGGGTCCCGCTCTGGGGGGACTGGAGGCCTGGAAGGCATGCGGTCTCGCCTTCGGGATCGCCTCCATCCTCTGGGGAGCGATCGGGGCGCTGCGCCACCGCGACGCCAAGCTCGTGCTGGCGTGGGGCACCGTGTCGCAACTGGGCATGCTCATCACGCTGTTCAGCGTCGGCACCGCCAAGGCCGCCCTGGCTGCGGTCACCCTCCTGGTGGCTCACGCCCTGTTCAAGGGCGCCCTGTTCCTGATCGTCGGGGAGATCGATGTGCGGGCCGGGACCCGCAACATGGATGAGCTGGGCGGTCTGGCCCGCTCCATGCCGACCGCCTGCACCGTTGCCGTGCTGGCCGGGATGTCGATGGCCGGCGCCCCGCCGCTGCTGGGTTTCGTCGCCAAGGAGACGGCGATCAAGGCCGCGCTGGCGCTGGACGGGCCGGAGGCGTGGATCGTCGGCCTCGGGGTGATCGGCGGCTCGGTGCTGACCGTCGCCTACACGGCCCGGTTCCTTGTGGCGGTGTTCGGCCCGGGCCCCGAGACGGCACTCGCCCCACGCCGGCATGCTCTGAGCGTTCCGGCCGCGGTTCTCGGGCTGGCAGGGTTGGTGGGCTACGCGGCCCTCGGTCCGCTCAACGATGTCCTAGGGTCCGCCACCGCCCGGCTCGCCCACACCGCGGAGGTCGCCGACCTGCACCGCTGGCCCGGCCTGACGCTGGACCTGGGGATCTCGGCGATCGTTCTGGCGCTCGGTGCGGGCCTGGGTCTGGCCATGGGAGTGAGCCGCCGGCTGGGTCGCGTCCCGGTGGAGTACGGCGCCCGCTGGACCGACGCCTCCATCGAGGCCACGATGACCTTCGGGCGAGCGACGAGCGCACGGCTCCAGCACGGCTCGCTGCCGGTGTACCTGGTGACGATGGCGGGCACGGCCGCCCTCGCCGCCCTGCCGTTTGTGAGCGATGTGAGCTTCGATCACATCGTGGCGTGGGATACGCCGCTTCAGGCGGTGCTGGCCGTCACCATAATCGGCGCCGCCCTGGCCCTCTGCTTCGTCGGCACCCGTCTGGCGGCAGGGCTCGCGCTCGGGGCGGCCGGCATCGCCGTGGCCGCCGTCTTCGTGGTCCACGGCGCCGCCGATCTGGCCCTCACCCAGCTCCTGGTCGAGGCGGCCATCGTGGTCGGGTTCGTGCTCGCCTTCGGCCATCTATCCCGCAGCTTCCCGAGGGTCGGTCTGCGATGGCGAGCAGTTCGTATGACGGTGGCCGGACTCGGGGGCGCCGCGGTGGTGGTCGGGCTCGCGGCCGCGTCCCGCAGTCCGGTGGCGGCACCGCCGCTGGCCGAGATGGCGGCCGCCTCGGTCGACGAGGGCGGCGGCAGCAACATCGTCAACGTGATCCTCACCGACATTCGTGCCCTCGACACGCTGGGCGAGGTCCTGGTGCTGGCCACGGTCGCTCTCGGCGTCCTGGCCCTCGCCCGGGCCTCCGACCGTCCCGAGGGATCGGCCTCATGATCAACGGGCACGCTCCCATCGTCCGTCTCGGGATCCGGGCGGCCGGCCCGTTCGCGACCGTCCTCGGCTGCTACCTGCTGTTCGCAGGCCACAACAACCCCGGAGGCGGGTTCTCCGCCGGCCTGGTGTTCGGCGCCGTGCTCGCCCTGCGCACCATCGCCGGGTTCCTCCGGCCCACATACGGCATCACTCTCGTAGCCGCCGGCGTGTTCATAGTGGCCGGTGTCGCCCTGGCGCCGCTGCTCTGGGGCGACCCGCTGTTCGACCAGCAGGTGCTGTCGGTGGACGTTCCCCTGCTGGGCAAGATAAAGACCGGCTCAGCCCTGCTGTTCGACATCGGCGTCGCGGCCATCGTCGTGGGGACCGTCATGGCGGTGCTCGACGGGCTGGGAGCGGCCGAGTTCGCGGCCGAACCACCCGCCCCGTCCGACCATCGGGAGCGGGAATGAACGGAGCGCTCCTGCTGGCCGTCGGCGGGCTCACCGCGGTCGGTCTGTACCTCGTGACCGGACGATCGCTGAGCCGGATCGTCCTCGGCTACTCCCTGCTCGGGCACGCGACCGTTGTGGCGCTGATCGCGGCCGGCGGGCCAGCGGGACGTCCCCCCATCGCCGGTCAGGCGGATCCCGAGGCCATGGCCAACCCGTTGCCGCAGGCCCTGACCCTCACCGCCATCGTGATCTCGTTCGGCCTGACGCTGTTCCTCCTGGCCCTAGCCCGCCGCCAGCGGGCCGTCACCGGCGACGACCTGGTCGAGGACGACCTCGAGGACCGCCGGATCTCAGCCCAGGACAGCTCGCCGGGCGAGCCGGAGGACATGGCGGCGACATGACCGAGTTGATCTCGATCGCGATCGTCGCCCCGCTGGTGGCCGCGGCCTGCAGCCTGGCCCTGCGTTCCCGCCCCTTCCTGCGAGACCTGGCGGTGCTCGCGGGACTGGGCTCGGCCGCGCTCGCCTCGCACATCATGCTGGTGACCGTCGCCCGCGACGGCACCCACACCGTCGCGGTCGGTGGCTGGGCACCGGAACTCGGCATCGTCCTGGTGGCCGACCTGTTCGCCGTCCTGATCCTCCCGGTCGCGCTGACCATCATCTTCGTGGTGGAGATCTTCGCCATCGGCCAGCGCCGGACGGTGTGGGCCGCCAATCCGGAGTTGAGCGGGCCGCTGCTCTGCGTGCTCACCTCCGGGGTCTCGCTGGCCTTCCTCACCGGGGACCTGTTCACGCTCTTCGTCGCCTTCGAGTTGATCCTGGTCTCCAGCTACGTGCTGCTGACCCACCAGGGCAACCGGGACCAGGTGAGGTCCGGCATGACCTACGTGGTGATGAACCTGCTGGCCTCGACGCTGTTCCTGCTGGGCGTGGCCTTCGTCTACAGCGCCACGAGCACCGTCAACATGGCGCTGCTGGCCGAGCGGATACCGCAACTGGACGCCGGCGTCCGGCTCGGCATCGGAGCCTGGTTCCTGGTGGTCTTCGGGACCAAGGCCGCGGTGTTCCCCCTGTTCAGCTGGCTGCCCGACTCCTACCCCACCGCGCCCACCACCATCACCGCGGTGTTCGCCGGTCTGCTGACCAAGGTGGGCATCTACTCGATGATCCGCTTCCACAACCTCACCGCCATGGACGATCTGGGGCCGCTCATGCTGATGGTGGCCGCCACCACCATGGTCGTCGGCGTCCTCGGGGCACTGGCCCAGTCGGACGTCAAACGCATCCTGTCGTTCCATGTCATCAGCCAGATCGGCTACATGCTCATGGGTCTCAGCCTCTTCACCGTCGCCGGCGTCGCGGGGTCCATCCTGTTCCTGATTCACCACATGCCGGTCAAGGCCGTCCTCTTCCTCGTGGGTGGCCTCATCGAGAACCACGAGGGCTCGAGCTCGCTGGACCGGTCCGGCGGTCTCGCCGGTCGCCAGCCGCTGGTCGCCGTCATGTTCGCCGTCCCGGCCCTGAGCCTGGCCGGCATCCCGCCCTTCTCCGGCTTCGTCGCCAAACTGGCGGTCATCTCAGCCGCCATCGACCGTGGCGGAACCGTGGTGGTGGTAGTGGCCGCGCTGGTGGCCGGAGGCCTGACCCTGCTGTCGATGAGCAAGATCTGGAACGAGGTCTTCTGGGGGCGGCAAGCCGAGGGCCCGCGACCGAGCCCCGCCCCGACCCGGGGCCAGCGAACCATGCACACGGCCACGGCCATAGCCGTCGTCGGCACCTTGACGGTGTCGCTGTTCGCAGGGACGCTGCTCGATCTCTCCACCGAGGCAGCCGAGAGCCTCCGCAACCCCGCCACCTACATCGCGGCGGTCCGGCCGTGAGGCGGTACGCAGGCACCCCGCGGCGGGTCGTGACCACCGCAGGCCTCACCCTGGTTTGGTGCGGCCTCTGGGGATCGGTCTCGGTCGCCAATGTGGCGTCCGGTCTCGCCCTCTCCGTCGTCGTTCTCGCCATGGACCGGGGAGCGACCAGCCGCCATGTGATCCGGTTCCGGCCCTTGCTGCGGTTCGCCTGGCTGGTGCTGATCGATCTCGCCCGCTCAACGATCGATGTGGCGGTGGAGATCGCCACCCCCAACGACGGCACCGAGGAGGCCATCGTCGCCGTCGACCTGCCGGTCACCGGAAGCGAGCACATGCTGCTCCTGTCGGCGTCGATCACCCTGAGTCCCGGGACTGCGGTCGTCGATGTGGACCGCCGGACCGGCCGCTACTACATCCACCTCCTGCACGGCAGCAAGCGCGAGTCGACCGTGGCCCACGCCCACAAGCTCGCCGAGTTGGCCTGCAAGGCGCTGCCGACCTCGAATCCGATGGGCGGCCCATGATGGCGACGGTGGCCATCGCCGGTTTCGCGGTGTCCGGCCTCTGCGGCCTCTACCGGCTGCTGCGCGGCCCGAGCCTCGCCGACCGGGTGATCGCGGTGGAAGTCGCCCTCGTGTCGCTGGTCGGCGGTATCGCCGTCGATGCCGCCGACCGCCAGAGCCAGGCGTTCCTCGTGCTCCTCATCGTCATCGCCCTCGTCGGGCTGGCGGGAACCTTCGCGGCCAGCCGATTCCTCGAGCGCGACACCGGCCCGGCGAACGTCAGGCCGAAGCCATGAGGGCTGTGGCCGAGGCGTTGATGGTTGCCGGCGCGGTCATCGCAGTGCTGGCCGGGATCGGGCTGCTCCGCTTCTCCACGCCGTTCGCGCGGATCCAGGCTGCCGGCAAGGCCAGCCCGGTGGCCCTACTGCTGACCTCGGTCGGAGCAGCTCCGCTGCTCGGCTGGGCCGGTGCCGGCTATCTGGTCATCGCGGCGGCCGCGATGATCGTCACGCTTCCCGTCGTAGCCCATCTGCTGCTGCGGGCGGTGCACCGGACCGACCACATCGGCCACCTCGCCGTTGACGACCTGGCCGCCGACGAGCAGAGGTCCGCCGGGACCGGCAACCCCGACTGACCAGGCCTTCAGGGCCTACGACTGCTCGAAGCGGAGATGCACGTTGGTGCCCTGGGGGCCCGAGTCGATGCTCGACTCGTCGGCCAGGGCTCTCATGATGGAGATGCCCATTCCCGACTCCCGGCCCAGGCGAACCGGCGTCTCCGACGGCGTCGCCTGCAGCCGCGCGTCTGCGTCGAAGCCGGGACCCTCGTCACTGACCACGACCGAGACCCGCCCGCCGGAACGCCGGCAGCTGACACGCACCGGTCGGGTGCAACCCGACCGGATGTGGGCCTGTATCGCGTTGGTGGTCGCCTCCGACACCGCCACCCGGAGGTCGTCGACGCGCGGCGGCTCCAAGCTCGGATCCAGCTCCGCGGCGGCGGCCACCACCACCCGCACGAGAGACACGTAGTCGGGCCGGGGAGGGATCTCGATCTCGATGGCGTGGTTGGGCACGCCGCTGACGACGTCGCCGGAGCGGTTGGCCACGCCCCTCATGACGTCACCGGAGCAGGTCGCGAGGTCGCGGGCATCGCCTCGGACCCGGCCGCGCTGTCGATCGAATCGTGGAACGCGATGATCCTGTCGAGGTCGCAGATCTCGAACACCCGGCGAATCCGCCGCGACGGGCACACCAGCGCCAACTCGCCGCCCCGCTGGCGCAGCCGCTTCAGCGCGCCGACGATTGCGCCCATACCGAAGGAGTCGACGAAGTCCAGCTCGGAGATGTCGAGGATCAGCCCGCGGCAGCCGTCGGCTACCTCCTTGACGACGGCCTGACGCAGGTCGGGGGCACCGACCACATCGAGCTCGCCGCCGACGCTGAGAACGATCCACGGAGGCCGTTCAGAGCGCCGAATCGTCACGGACACAAGAAAAAACGCTACCGCGTGAGGCCGGAATCACTCACCATCCTGCTCGGCCTCCAGGCGCATGGTGGCCCGGGCCTCGAACACTGCCTCGGGCATCATCGGGCCCACCACCGGAACCTCGGTGGCCTCCGCATACCGCAACTCCACCGTGGCCCGACCATCGCCACGATGGACCACGACCCTTAGACGCTGCGGGTCCAGGTCGGCCGCGGCCAGCGCGGCCGACCGGACCTCGGGGTCGGCGGCCCCCACCGCGGCGGAGCGCACCGCCTCCCGGGCCGCGTGGGTGACCAGCACCCGGGTGCGCACGAGCAGGCCCACCTGCACGACCGTCAGGAGCATCAAGGCAAGGAACGGGATCATCAGCGCGAACTCGACCGTCGACTGCCCGACCTCGTCGGATGAACGACGCGCCACCAACGGGCGCCGCGGCCGGCGCATCAATTGACCATGTTGGCGACCGTGTCGACAATCTTGTCCAGCAGCGAGGCGATCTTGCCGGAGCCGGTCGCCCAGGCCAGCAGCAACAGCGCAACCGCGGCGGCACCGACGATGACCAGCGCGTACTCGGCCGTGGTCTGGCCCCTATCGCCGGCGCGACGGCCTCCACCAGCGTGGCCGTTGGAGAGACGGTGATGGGCGATAAGGCACCGAGCGTGCAGTGCCGCCAGAGTGCGCAGGATCATGTTCGCTCCTCTAGGGGAATCGGAGGTCGGAGAGGGTCCCGATGAGCAGCGGGACGATGGTCAGCAGGCAGAAGGCAGGAAGGATGCAGAACACCAGCGGGAACAGCATCAGCACCGGCACCCGGCGCGCCGCCTCCTCGGCCCGCACCCGCCGCCGGCGGTGCGCCTCGTCCGCGGCCCGCGCCAGAGCCGGCTGCAGCGGTGCGCCGTCGACCTCGGCCGCGGTGACCGCGTACACGACGGGCGAGACGCTGGGACCCAGGCTCTCACGCAGCCTTCGCACCGACTCGACGAAGGGCTCGCCGGCCGATGTGCGCTTGGCCACTGCCGCCAACTCCGAGCGGAACGGCTCGACGACCCGAGGTGAGATCTCGGCCAGGGCCGACACTGTGGGCCTCCCGGCCCCGACGACCAGCCCGAGCAGGTCGATGACCTCGGGGAGGTGGCGCTCGATGTGCAGCACACGGTCGCGGCGGCGACCCCGCCGCCGGGCGGCGACAGCGGCGACGGTGACCAACAGAGCGAGCAGGCTGCCGGCCGCGCCCATCCAGACGGCCGCAACCATGCAGAGTGGGGCCGCGACCCCCACCAGGGTCTCGTCGGGAGGTTCCAGCACTCCCCCGGAGAGTCGGCGGCCCAGCGCGGAGAGGGCGCGGCTCCAGTCGCGGTCGGGCCGGTCCTCGCCCTGAAGCCTGCGCCTGGCCGGACCTCTCAGCCTCAGGGCCGAGTCGAGAACCCATAGGACCAGTACGGCAGCCGCCAGCGCGGCCGTGAGCCTCACGCCCATCTGACCACCCCCCGGCTGAGCCGGCCCATCCACCAGACGCCCAGACCCTCGAGCAAGAGCCCGGCCACCAGTGACAGCAGCCCGATAGGCGTGGCCACCAGCGCGCCCAGAGCACCGGGATCCGCGACCGCGATCACGGCCGTGAAGCCGGCCGGCGCGGCGGCCACGACCATTCCGGAAGCCCGGGTCTGAGAGGTGAGGGCCCGGATCTCGTCGACCAGGGCGCTCCGTTGGCGCAGCGATGCCGCGGCCCGGTCGAGGCTGGCCGCCATGGCCGCACCCGACCGGTGCCCCAGCACCAGCAGGGCCGCAGCCGTCTGGCGCTCGGACCGGTCGCCGACCCAGCCGTCAAGCGCCTCGGCGAGGCCCAGGCCCCCGCGCACCCTCCCGACCACCTCCGCCCATCCGGTCTCGGGCATCTCCGTCGCCACCGTGTCCAGCGCGGTCAGAACCGACGCGCCGGAGCGCAGCGCCCGCGCCGCCAACTCGAGCGCCTGGGGTAGCGCATCGTCGCGGCCGTGCCGCTTCCTCCAACGCTCGTCCAAGGCCAGCAGCCCGGATCCGATCGGACCCGGCCCCGATCGCCTATTCGCCCGGCCTCTTGTACCGAGCCGCCGCGGGGCGGGCGCCAGCGCAGCGAACACCAGAACCGCGGCCACCATGGCGGTCACGGACCCGCCACCAGCCGGGCAGGCCGCGACACCCGCTGACAGACCCCGGTGTCGTCGGCGAGCACGCGGACGGTGTCGTGCCCACCGACCTCGGCGACGGCTGCAACCCGCCGGTCCCCGCCTGCGACCCTCCCGACGTGAACGACGGCGTCGATCGCGGACGCCACGTGGTCCCTGACCGCGGCCACGCCCAGGCGCTCGTCGGCCGCCGCGGCCAGGGCGGTCAGCCGGCGCAGCCCGTCGACGGGCCCGTTGGCATGCAGTGTCGACAGGCAGCCGGCGTGGCCTGTGTTGAGGGCGTGCAGCAGATCGAGGGCCTCCGGACCCCGCACCTCCCCCACCACCATCCGGTCGGGCCGCATCCGGAGCGCGTTGCGGACAAGGTCGCGGATCGTCACCTCCCCGCCGCCCTCGCGGGACTCGGGCCTGGCCTCCAGGCGCACCACATGGGGATGCTCGAGCCGCAGCTCGGCGGCGTCCTCGATGGTGACCACCCGATGCCGGGGGCTGACCCGGCCGGCCAGGGCGTTGAGCAGGGTGGTCTTGCCCGCTCCGGTGCTGCCGCTGACAATGATGTTGGCGCCCCGGTCCACCAACTCCTCGAGCAGCGCCACCACCGGCGGCACGGTGAACAGCTCCAGGGCGACGTCGGGAACCACAAAGCGACGGATGGTCACATAGGGCCCGTCGACTGCCACCGGAGGAACGGCCACATGGACCCGGGAACCGTCGGGCAGCCGACCATCCACGCACGGCGTGAGCTGATCCACCCGGCGGCCGAGCGGCGACACGATCCTCTCGATGACCAGGTCGACCGCGGCCCTGTCCAGCGACACCGCGCTCCGGCTGACGTTGCCATCCCGCTCGATCCACACCGGTCCCGGTCCGTTGATCATCACCTCGCTCACCGACGGGTCGGCCAGCAGCGGCTCAAGGGGACCGAGTCCGTGCACCCGGGCGGCGACCCGCTCCACCACGTCGTCGACGACATCGGTCGGGCTGAGGGGGGCCAGCGCACGGACGACCGCGGCGATGTCGGCAGCCGGCATCGGCAGATGCTCCATCGTGTCGACCACCCTGCGGTGCACGGCTTCGACGAGGACCTCAGAACCGTCCTCGGCATGTGCGCCGGTCTCCATGCGGGCTTGCCGGGTGCCCGTGACCGCGCCGGTCATGCCGGAAGCTCGAATCGCCGCAGGGGCGGCGGGAGCATGCTGACGATGGTGCCCGCGTCCACTGATCGGGCCACCCGGGGATCCCACGACACTCGCTCAACGTGGGAGGCCCCGACCGCGGCGCACACGTCGCGGGACCGCAGGGCCCGGCCGGGCTCCTCCACGAGGACCACCCGCTCGTAGGGGCCGGCCACCTGCTGGGCGCGGGTCAGGGCCAGGTAGCAGGACCGCAGCACGCACACCGGCCGGTCCGGGCCGCCGGCAGCCGAACGCAAGCCGGCGGGGTCCAGTCCGGCGTCCACCACGACCGGCCCGGTGCGGGCCAGCACGTCGAGGGCGAGCAGCAGCCGCGGGCGCTTGTCCTCGCCCGCCGAGGCGCCGGTGGCCAGCGGCGACTGGGTGCCCCTCCGCAGCAGGCGCAGGCCAGGGGCCACATCCTCGACCAGCCTGCCGATGGCGTCGGCGGCCACACCGTCCCCGGCGGCCACCCAGTCGCCGATTCCGGGCTCGGCCGGCATCGCGCCGGCGGTCATTCCCAGCAGCGCCGGCTGGTCTCCGCACAGGTCCACCAGGGTGGTGTCGCGGTCCTCCGACGCGAGGCGGATGGCGGTGGCCGCGGCCACTACGGAAGTCCCGACCCCGCCCTTGACGGACCAGTACCAGATGATCATGCTCTTGCCCCGCGCGCCGCGGCCTTCGGAGGCGGGACTCTGAGCGCCGGCGTTGAGGCGGGCCGCCCGGCACCCAGCAAACCGGGACGGCAGCGGCCACCTTACCGTTATTCCGACAGTTTCAACCTATGTCAATAAGTTTTATGCAAGCCCCATGATCTCAGCGCCGGAGCGCAGCAGCGTCTCGGCCGACTCGTCGTCGAGGAGCGGCACGACGAACGAGTCGATCCCGTGCTCGGCGGCCAGCCGGTGCAGTTCCTGGCTGCATTCGTCGGGGGTTCCGGCGATCACGAACGGAAAGGCCCACTCATCCCGCACGTGCTCGGCCGCGGCCTCCAGACCATCGGCGAGGGCGGCCCCGATCCTGGCCGCATCGGCATCCGCGAGCCCGATCGCCTGCTGCACGTCCGCCGGCGAGTCGACCAACCGGTAGGTCAAGTGGGGCTTGACGGCGGCCATGGTGTCGTCGTCGGTCACCAGCATCGTGGAGTAGGAGATGCGAGGCTCGTTGCCCGCGGCCCGGCCGGCGCTCCGGATCCGCTCCACCGCCGGTCCGATGTGCGGCTTGTAGACGAAGTCGACCAGCACCCCGTCGCAGGCTGCGCCGCCCAGCTCCAGCATCCGCGGTCCCCGCCCGGCCAGCCAGATCTCGGTGCTCGCCCGGGCGTGCGGCAGCGACGCCTCGCTCAGGCGAACATGGACGCCGTCGGCATTGACGGCCTCGCCCGCGAACAGGCGCCGGCAGGTCTCGATGGTCTCGCGCACTGCGGCCAGTGGCCGGTTGCGGTCGATGCTGAGGGGGTTGAGCGTGAGGCTTCCCCCGGCGCCGATGCCCAGGAACGCCCGCCCGCCCGACAGTTCGTCGAGCGAGGCGATCGCGCCGGCCGTGACGCCTGCGTGGCGCGTGTAGGGGTTGGTGATGCCCGGGCCGACCTCCAGCGACGTCGTGGCCAGCGCGATGGCGGTCATGGCCACGTACACGTCGGCGGCCGCCAGCCCCTCGTCGTACACCCAGCACCGCTGGTAGCCGAGAGTCTCGGCGAACCGGGCGATCTCAACAGCCCGGTCGATGGGTCCATGGGGCAGGACGTTGAACTCGGGCCGAACCACGGAGGCCACCCTATGCCGCCACGAACATCAAGCAGTTAGCCACCTCACATGTGGCTAACTCATTGAAGTTCGGCGTCACGCCCGCCCGGAGAGGTGAGCAAGGACGGCCTCGAGCACTCCGCCGCCCACAGCCAGGGCCTTGTCGGAGATCTGGAAACAGGCCGAGGGGTCGCGGCGCGGGTCGATGTCGCCGACCTTGAGCCCGGCCCGAACCGGCATCCCGCCGCGGATGGCGCCCCGCACCACACCGTCGAAGGGGGCGCGCAGGGTCACGCCGCCAACCTCGCCGAGCGGCCGGCCCTCGGTGACGAGATCACCGATGTCCACATGCCAGACGACCTCCCCCGCGACAGGGGCCCGCAGGACCCGGTCGGCGGACCGTCCGCCCAACTCGGCGGGACTGCCGGTGTCGGACTGGGCCGAACCCGTCCAGATCACCCGACCCAGACTGTGGCCCCGCATCGTCTCGACGACCGCGTGGCAGTCCTCTCCCGCGGTGAAGCCGGGGCCCAGGGCCACCACCAGGTGAGCGTCATCGCGGGACGTGTCGATGTTGCTCTTGGCAAGCCGGGCATCAACCACCACATCAGGGAGGGTCGGCGCCATCGCCTCCAACTCCGGGGCAACCAGCACCGCCGCCCCTCCCCGGCCCGCCAGCGAGCGTGCCAGCGAAACCGCCTCCTCGGGCCTGCTCGCGAGCATCCCGAGCATTCCCTGCACGTCGACCTCGCCATCGGTCACCGCGGTGGACAGCGCCACCGTGCGGCGGATCGTGAGTGGCTCGGGCAGCTCCAGGACGACGACCGGCCAGCCGGCCCGGGTGAGGCGCCAGGCCACGCCAGTGGCCAGGTCGCCCCCGCCCCGCAGCACGCACAGCGGTGAAGACCCGGCTCCGGCAGGTTCAGAGGCCGAGCGGATAGATGCGCGAGTCCGGCTCATACGGTGCGAGGCCGTGGCCCGAGCGGCCCGTGAGCGAAGCGAACAAGAGCGGGAATCACAACGCCGCGACGCGACGGTCCCGGCATCAATTCGCGCTCGCTGTCAGGTCCGGCGATGGGCGACCACCTCGGCCATGATGCTCAACGCGATCTCCTCGGGGGTCTCGGCCCCGACCTCGATGCCGATGGGCGCGTGGACCCGGTCCAGCGCGGCGGGATCGACGCCGCCGGCCTCAAGGCGGGCCCTAGTGGTGGCCCAGCGGCGCTCGCTGCCCATCACCCCCACATAGCCGGCGCCGGTGGCCAGCAGGGCGGGCAGGGCCGCGGCGTCCACGTCGACGTTGCGGGTCACCAGCACCACCGACGTGTCGGCGTCGAGGGTCCGGCCCGCGAGCAGGTCTTGGACGGAGCCGACGACCAGTTCGTCGGGAGCGTCACCCGGTGGCTGGTCGGCGAGGCCCTCGAGATCCTCCCCGCCGGCCGTACCGTCCTCCATCCCGGCCCGATCGTCGGAGGCCACCACCCGGAAGCCCAGCCAGCGGGCGAGCTGAGCCACGGCCCGCCCGACGTGTCCGTATCCCATGACGATGACGGTGGGTTTGGGCATGTGCGGCTCCACGAAGATCTGGACGTCGCCCCCGCAGACGCCGGGATCGCCCCGGACAGGGTCGACTAGACGGTACGACAGCAGACGGCAGCGGCCGTCGGCAAGCGCGGCCACGGCCTCGGCCACCACCCGGGCCTCCATCTCGCCCCCGCCGACGGTGCCGGCGATGGCTCCGTCGCGGTACACGAGCATCTTGGCCCCGGCCCGGCGGGGTACCGAGCGCGACGTGTCGACCACGGTGGCGGAGGCCACCGCCACCCCGCCGTCGACGGCGTCGGCAAGCTGGCCGAGCAGGCTCACGGCCCCCCTCCTCCCGTTCTGTGCGCGCTTTCCCGGGCATGTGACGGGTCTGTGCGCACCAAACGAGTCGAGGGACGCGGTCTGCTCGTCATGACCACAGTCTGGCCGCCTGCTCGAGGGTGCGAGCCCTCAACCGGTCCAGGTCGGCGCCGATCACCTCGCCGCCGTCGACGATCCAGTCGCCAGCCACCATCACCCGGCTCACATGGGAGGCGTTGCGCCACAGCACCAGCTGGTCGAGCAAGTTGTGGGCCTCCACCGGGGTGGGCAGGCCCCTGGGGCCGTCGATTTCCACCAGCTGCAGATCGGCGTGCCAGCCCGGCTCCAACCGACCCACCCGCTCCAGGCCGAGCGTGCGAGCCGAGCCCTCGGTGGCCAGATGGAGCACGCTGGCCGCACTGATCGCGCCCGGGTCGAGGGTGGCGGCCCGGTGCAGCAGGAAGGCGCCCCGCATCACCGCGAACATGTCGTTGAGGTAGCCGTCGGAGCCGAGCCCGACGGTGACGTCCCGCTGCAGCATCTCCAGGACCGGAGCGATGCCCCCGCCCACCTCGCAGTTGGACAGCGGCATGTGCGACACCCTCACGCCGGTGGCCGCGATTATGTCGATCTCGCGGGGTGACAGCTGCACGCACTGGCTGGCCTGGAACCGGGGCGAGGCCACCCCGATGCGCTCGTAGAACTCCAGGGTGCGCACGCCGTGGTGCTCGGCGCACCAGCGCCCCTCGTGCACCCCCTCGTTGACGTGGGCGTGGCAGAACACGTCCAGGTCGGCCGCGGCCTCGAAGGCCCGGCGTATGAAGGGCTCGCTGCAGGTGAACGTGGTGTGGATGCACATCGCGCCCGACACCCGACCGCCGACGCCCGAACCGCCGACGCCGGCCCGGCACGCCTCGATGAAGCGCACATTCTCATCCAGCCCGGCCTGCCCGTTGGCCGGGCCCATCCGCTCGGTGGCCTCGAACGACAGGACTCCCCGCAGCCCGCTGGCGGCCGCCGCCTCGGCTTGTGCGAACAGGGCGTCGGGCAGGGCGTTGGGGGCCTCCAGGATGTCGAAGTAGCTGGTGGTGCCGCCGGCGGCCAGCTCGGCGGTCACCCAGGCGGCGGCAGCCGAGATCATCTCGTGGTCGAGGGCGTTCTCCACCAGCGGCCACCAGTAGTCGTCCAGGAAACCCCAGAAGTCGGCCACCGGCTGCGCCGGCGCGGGGACCCCGTGGGCCAGCACGCCGTACAGGTGCACATGCGCGTTGACGAAGCCGGGCAGCAGCACGCAGCCGCTCCCGTCGCAGAAGTCGTCGTCCGGGTAGCGGGCCTGCAACTCGCGGGTCGGGCCGCAGTCGTCGATCAGCCCGTCCGCCACTCTTACGCCCCAGCGGCGCCGGGGCTCGTCCAGCGCCGCGACCACGGCCCAGTCGGCCCCGATGATCATCGGTTCGCCGCCCGCCGACACCGGTTCGCCCCGATGATCATCGGTTCGCCGCCCGCCGACACCGGTTCGCCCCGGGACCGAGCGCCCCTACTCCTGGGCTTGCAGGGCTGCCCATACCCGCTCCGGCGTGAAGGGCAGTTCGTTGATGGCAGTGCCGGTGGCGTCGAGGATGGCGTTGCGGACCGCCGGAGCCACCCCGTCCTTGGGGATCTCGGCCACCGCCTTGGCCCCGAACGGGCCGCTGTCCTCCATGGTCTGGACCAGGTAGACCACGGTGTCGGGCATCTCGTCGGCCCGGTAGATCTTGTAGGGACCGAACGACGGGTTGACCATGCGCCCGTCGTCGTCGAGCACGATCTCCTCGCAATGGGCGTAGCCGAGAGCCTGGATCATGCCGCCCTCAACCTGGCCGCTGGCGGTGACCGGGTTGATGGCCACCCCGCAGTCCACCGCCATCACCAGCCTGGTCACCGTCACCTGGCCCGTGTCGACATCCACCTCCACCTCGGCGAACTGGGCCGCGAACGGGGGTGGGCAGTCCGGCGAGACATGCGAGGCCGTGCCCATGATCTGCTCCTGCTCCTGCCAGTGGAGCGAGTCGAGCGCGATCTCCTCGAGGGTTACCGAGCGTCCGTCGGCGGCGTAGGCCCGGCGATCCCGCAGCTCGATGGTGCAGGGCTCCTCCACCTCCAGCAGCATGGCGGCCCGCGCCTTGAGCCGCTCCCGGACCGCCTCCGCGGCCCGCAGCGCGGCCGTCCCCGAGATGTAGGTGGTGGACGAGGCGTAGGCGCCGGTATCGAACGGCGTCATGTCGGTGTCGCTGGAATACACCTTGATGTCGTCGAGGGGCACGCCGAGGACCTCGGCCGCGATCTGGCCGATCACGGTGTCGGCGCCGGTGCCGAGGTCGGTGGCCCCGATGAGCATGTTGAACGACCCGTCGTCGTTGAGCTTGATCGAGCAGCCCCCCATGTCCAGGAACGGGATGGCCGTGCCGTGCATGCAGAAGGCGAAGCCGATCCCCCGCCGGATGTTGGGCCGGTCGGCAGGGGCCTTCCAGGCGGCGTCGTCACGGCGGCTCCAGTCGATCTCCCGCATGCCCTGGGCCACGCACTCCTCGATGCCCGACGACATGACCTTCGGGTACTCGTCGAGCTCCTCCTCCTCCACGGCCCGCTCGCCCAGATGGGGGGCTATGTCCATCTCATCGCCGACCTTCACCCAGTTGCGCCGCTTGAACTCGATGGGGTCGAGATCGAGGGTGCGGGCGATGTCCTCCATGTGGGCCTCGAGGGCGAACTCGGCCTGGGGGGCGCCGTAGCCCCGGTAGGCGCCCGGCACCGGGATGTTGGTGTAGACGACGTGGCAGTCGAAGCGCTTGGAGGAGGCGTTGTAGGAGGTGAGCCCCCGCAGCCCCGACACGATCTGAACGGTGAAACCGTGGGTGCCGTAGGGGCCGGTGTTGCCGATGATGGCCATGTCCTGGGCCAGCAGCTTGCCGTCGTCGTCGACCGCGGTCCGGAAGGTGATGGTCTGGGGGTGGCGGGTCCGGCTGGCGTAGAACTCCTCGGCCCTGTCCAGCTCCAGGCGGACCGGGCGGCGGGTGGCGATGGCCAGATGGGCGACGATGTCCTCGATCAGCATCTCCTGCTTGGCCCCGAAGCCGCCGCCGATGCGGGGCTTGATCACCCGGATGTCCTTGATCTCCATGTCGATGAGGGGGGCCAGCATCCGGCGGGTGTGGAACGGCACCTGGGTGGCGGTGCGGACCACCATGCGCTCGTCGGAGTCGAGCCAGGCCATCGAGATGTGGGGCTCGATGGGGCACTGCTGGACCTGATGGACCCTGAAGGTCTGCTCGAAGACGTGGGCTCCGGTCGCTAGGTTGCCGTCGACGTCGCCGCGCTGGGCCGCGATGTGGTGCACCAGGTTGCGCTGGGGGTCGCAGATGTGGGTGGTGTCGTCCTCATCGTGGACCTTGGGGGCGTCGGAGTCCATGGCGAACCGCTCGTCGAACACCGCCGGCAGGACCTCGTACTCGACCTCTATGAGTCGCAGGGCCTCCTCGGCGGCCTCGATGGTCTCGGCGGCCACCGCGGCCACCCGGTCGCCCACATGGCGGACCCGGTCATCGAAGCTCACCTGGTCGTAGGGGTGGGGGTTGGGCCAGCTCTGCCCGCCGGAGGCGTACTTGACCCGGGGGGTGTTGCCGTAGTGCAGCACCGCGTGGACCCCGTCCACCGCCCGGGCCGCCGAGTCGTCGATGCTCAGGATGCGGGCGTGGGCGTGGGGGCTGCGCAGAACCTTGGCGTACAGCATCCCGCGGGGCTCGATGTCGTCGGTGAAGGCCGGGTTGCCCTTGGCCAACCGCACGGCGTCCACCTTGACCTCGGGCTTGCCGACCACGGCCATGTCGGGCACCTCCCGCGACGGCACCAGCCTGGGCGCGGCGTGGGGCGCTTCGGGAGCAGGACTGCCGGGAGGCTCGGCGGGAGGGCGGTAGCCGTCGGTGAGCGGCTCGATGACCAGCGGTGTGAACGGCTCGGTCTCGGTACCCCGAAGCACCGCCGCGGCCCGCTTGACGGCCTCCACCGGCTTCACGTAGGCGGTCTCGCGGTCGAGGATGCCCGAGAGCATGTCCCGGATCTCGTCCTCGGACGGGTCGGGGTTCTCCTCGAGGAGGGCGAGAGTGCCGAGGATCATCGCGCCCGCGGAGTAGCCGGACTGGAAGGCTCCGACGGCCACGAAGGCGGTCTGCACCGGATGCAGCTCCGGCGAGACGTTGAGCGACTCGACGGTGGTGACCCGGTGGCCGTCGGCCGAGGGGGCCAGGATGACGTCGGCCGAGGCGAGCCGGCCGTCGTAGAGGATCGCGGCCGCGCCGGTCTCGCCGCTGTCGGAGCCGAAATGGACCGAGAACATGCCGAGGCGGCGCAGGGCCTCCCTAAGAGTGTGATGGGGCTCGACGGCCAGAGTGACCGCCGCGCCGTTGAGCTCGAAGGTGACATCGATGGTCATGGGTACAGCTCCTGCATGACCCGGGCCGTGAGCGTGCCGGCCAGGTGCAGGCGGTACTCGCGGCTGCCTCTGAAGTCCCCTGCCGGATCCAGGCCCGCGGTCGGGTCGTGCACGTCCACCAGCACAGGATGGTCGGCCACCCCGGTTAGGGCCATGGCCACGAACCCGTCGGTGCGGCGCCCGTAGGCCGCGACGATGGGCACATCGGCGGGAGTGCGGCCCGTCCGCGACACCGCCGTGCTCCCCGAAGGATCGACGGCAACCGCGGTGATCAACGAGCCCGGCGCCAGCCCGGCGGCCAGCAGCTCTCCGAGACCGCGCTCTGAGGATCCGGCGTCGCCGGGACCCGCCAGCTCCACCCGGGCCTCGTGGGCCAGCAGGGCGGCCAGCAGCAGGCTCTCGGCCGAGGCCTTGGCCACGAGGCCGCCCACCGTGGCCAGCGTCCGCAGCGTGGAGGGCTGCTCGGCCCGGGCCAGCTCCCTCAACGGCTCGGGCAGAAGGTCGCAGCGGCGGACCGCATCGAGCGTGGCGGTGGCCCCCAGCCGCACCAGCCCGCCCTCGGCCGCGGCGACCTGATCCAGCCCGAGCGCCTGCAGGTCGACGGCCTCGAGGTCGGAGGGCTCACGGTCGGCGTTGAGCGTCGTCCCGCCGGCGAGGGCCACCCGCCGGGGCGTGCTGAGCAGGTCGAGCGCCTCCCCCAGGGACACCGGCCGGTGGTAAGCGGCAACAAGCGGCACGGAACAAGACGCTAGCAATCCACAACGTGGAATCTCCCAGCGAGACCCGATCCGTCCCGCTCTGTGACGGGCGGCAGCGACCGATCCGCCCCTCTACGCCTTGCGGATGGGCAACATCGGATGGCTATCGACCGGTGCCGTGTGCCGCGACCAGTCCGGCCGACTACGGGCCGAGCGACGTGACGGGCACCACCGCCACGCCGTCGGGGCGCTCGTAGCCATAGCCGGTGGCGGTGATCACCACCAGCTTGGCCGGGTCGCCGGTCTTGGCCCGGTCGAGCTTGTCGTGCAGCCGCCGCAGCGACTCGGCACCCTTGTCGATCGCGGCCGCGCCGCCCAGCTCGACCTCTGCGGCGATCCACCGACCGTCGGGATGCTCGACGATCAGATCGACCTCCAGGTTGTCGCTGTCGCGGTAGTGGGCCAGGGAGCAGCGGTTCGCTCGAGCGTACACCTGCAGGTCCCGGATCACCATCGACTCGAAGAGCCGCCCCGCGAAGCCCAGGTCGCGGATCAGACCATCGACGCTTGCACCCAGAGCAGCAACGGTCAGCGACGGGTCCGCCAGATGGATCCGTCCAGAGCGCCGCACCTGTGCACGCGAGGCCAGGTGCGGCCGCCAGGCCGGCACCTCCTCGACCACGAAGAGCCTTGCCAGCGCAGCCAGGTAGCCGGCGACGGTGCGGCGCTCCAGGGGCGCCTCGCCGGCCGCGGCCGTGTCCGCCGCCAGGACGGTGTGCCTCACCTCGGTGGCGACATTGCGGGCCAGCGACACGAGCAGCCGCCCTACCCGCACCGGGTCTCGATCCACCCCGTCCACGCGGGACACGTCGGTGCGCCCGATCTCATCCAGATAGGCGCGGGCCGCGTCCCGGGCCGTCGCCGGGTCGGCGTCGCGCATCTGGGGCCATCCGCCCCGGCACGCCAGCGCGAGCACATCGTCCAGCGTGAGACCTGCGTCGACCGCCGCGCGCCTGTCGCCGTCGAGCAGACCGGCCAACGGCACGGTGCCGTCGGACTCCCCGCTCTCGTAGAGGCTCATGGGACGCATGCGGACGCGCATGATCCGTCCGGCGCCCGAATGGCGGGTGATGTCGTCGGGCGGGTTGGCGGAGCCCGTGAGGATGAACTGGCCCCGCTCGCCGCGGGCATCGCAGGCCCGGCGCATCGGATTCCAGATTCCGGGAGCGAGCTGCCACTCGTCCAGCAGGCGCGGCGGCTCCCCGTCGAGGAGCGTCGCCGGGTCCATTCCGGCGGCCAGCCCCTCATGCGCCCGTTCATCCAAGTAGACGGCGCTGCTGGCGAAGCGTCGCCCAATCCAGGTCTTGCCACACCCACGGGGACCCTCGACAACCACCGCGGGCATCGCCCGCAGCGCCCTCCCCATCTCGTCATCCACGACCCGGGGCAGATACCCATCGGGCGCGATGCTGCCGATCGCCGCTGACTCGTCCACGAGCAGCAGTATATGCCAATAAAGTGGCGATTTACAAGCCAATACAATGGCAGTTCAACAGCCACAGCAGGGGCCGATAAGGGTCAGCGGCAACGCGGAGCGCGAACCGGCCCATCGTGCTCAGCAGGAGCGTGGCACCTCGGCCATTGCGCTCTGGTGCAACAAATCACACGCGGCACGCCCATTGTGAGGAAGTCTGCATAGTCATAGGATCCGCTGTGTGAGCGACTGCTTCGTACATGCCTCCGATCTGCATCTCGACGCCCCGCTGGGAAGTCTGGGACTGCTGGACAAGCAACGCCGTGCGGAGTTGGCCAGCCGAGCGGCCAAGGCGTGGGACAACCTGGTGGACCTGTGCATCGACGAGAAGGCCTCGTTCCTTGTGCTTGCAGGCGACATCTTCGACGACGCAGTTGCCGGGGTCGGAGTGCAGCTCAGCTTCCATCGGGGTCTGCGGAGGTTGACGGACAACGGCACGCGGGTGTTCGTCTGCCACGGCAACCACGACCCTCTAAGCGACGGCTTCAAACCGGTCGGTGAACTGCCCGAAGGCGTCGTCCGTTTCCCGGCGGGCCGGCCGGAGTCCCACACTCTGGAGTTGCGCAACAGCGGTTCCAAGGTGCGAGTGAGCGGTGTGAGCTTCGGCACAAGAAGGGAGACCCAGAACCTCGCCCTGCGCTTCGGGGCGTTGGCACCGGACCCTGAGGTCGCGCACGCCCCCCACGTGGCCGTCCTGCATGCCAACGTCGGCCGCAACAAGGGCCACGACCCCTACGCCCCGTGCTCGTACGACGACCTCGACGGCGTTGGAGTGGACTACTGGGCGCTGGGCCACATCCACAAGCGGGACATGCGTCAGCTCCCGGGAGGTTCCTGGGCGTCGTACTGCGGCAACCTCCAGGGCCGCAGCTTCAAGCCGTCCGAGTGCGAGCCCAAGGGCGCTCTGGTGGTGCCGGTTGACCATGGACGCATCGGCGAGCCCCGGTTCGAGCCCTGCGACGCAGTGCGGTTCGTTCGAAGTGACATCCAGATCACTCCAACCGACTCCATCGCCAAGGTCCCAGACCGCCTCCTGGACGCAGCAACCGAGCTGGGAGCTTCCCATCACCCGTGCCCGGTCGTGTGGGAGGCCCGGCTGATGGGGACGAGCGGCGACGCGGCGCGGTTGCGAGAAGCCGTCGACGACGGCGACTTCATCGTGGGTCTGTCCGACGATCTGTCGAAGCGCTTGGGTGGCGGGGGGCTGTGCAGCTTGGAAGCCACGGTGCGCACCGCCTTGGACCGTGACGCCGTCCTTGCCGGCGGGGATCTGCGAGCCGATGTGCTGAGGGATCTTCAAGAGCTGCGACGACCGCACGCCGATGCCAGCATCGGCGAGGCGCAACCGGGGAGCACCAGCCCGACCACCAGCGTCGACAAGCTGCTCCAAGAAGGACTGCCGTCCTCGCTATCCAAGGCCTGGCAGTCCATCCTCGACGAGCGCCCAGAGCGTAGGGAGGACGTGCTCGACCTAGCCGAGGAAGTGCTGCTGGCCACCTACGCCGAGTCGGACGAGCCATCGTGAGCAAGATCCTCAGAGTCGATCGCGTGGAGGTGCCACGATGGGGCCGCGCCTCGGGCTTCAAGCTCAATCTGCCCGAGAAGGGCTTCGTCGTCTTGTACGGACCCAACGAGTCCGGCAAGACCAGCGTCGCCACCGCTCTGGCCTGGCTGATCGCCGGCCCGGGCCAGAGCAGTCTGCTGCATCGCTTCGGCAGGAACCAAGAAGTTCTTGAAGCGAAATTGACCGGCCTGCTCGGTTCCGACGACCTGCGGATTGAGGTCAGGGCCAAGGTACCTGTGCGGAGTTCGCGCGCCATCGTCACGGGGACTTTCCCTGGATCCACCGGCGCGGTGAGGTTTGTGGGGTTGGCGCGTCCACCGGAAAGGCCTCCTGACATGGGAGAATGCTGTTTGAGTCAACAGTGATTCTGGCCATGTGAGGAGGCACTTCCTGTGAGCAGCGTAGCGGGTGGTATCGACGGGATCGAGGCGGTGTTCGACGACGCTTCGCTGGTGGCCGATGCGGGGCTGCTGTTGGCGGGCACGGTGATGGGCCGGCTGGGTTTGGAGGCGCTCATCGACGATGCGGTGCGCCCGCCCGCGGCGGGCCGTGGGTCCGGGGCGAAGGCGCTGTCGGTGGTGGCGTCGATGCTGGTGGGCGGCTCGTTCATCGGCGACGCCGACAGGCTGCGGGCCGGGTCCGCTTCGGCGGTGCTGGGCTTTGAGCCTGCGGCGCCGTCGACGTTGGGGACGTGGCTGCGGTCCTTCACCTGGGGCCATGTGCGCCAGTTCGACCGCGCCCTGGAGCTGGCGCTCAGCCGGGCGTGGTCTTCGGGCGCGGCGCCGGCAGCGGCGGAGATGACGGTGGATCTGGACTCCACGGTCTGTGAGGTCCACGGCAAGTCCAAGCAGGGCGCGGCCTACGGCCACACCAAGGTTTGGGGCTACCACCCGCTGGCGGCGACCCGGGACGACACCGGCGAGGTGCTCCACGCCAGGATGCGGTCGGGGTCCTCCCAGCGCGGCCATGTCCGCTTCGCCGCGGAGACCCTGGCCCGCCTCGGACGCCTCGCGCCGGGCACGAAGCTCACCGTGCGCGCCGACGCCGGGTTCTTCTCCTACGCGCTGATCGCAAAGCTCGACACATACAAGGCCCGCTGGTCGGTCACGATCCCACAGAACGCCAAAGTCAAAGCAGCCATCGACGGCATCGACGAGACCGCCTGGACGCCGATCGCCTACCCCGACGGGGAAGCCCAGGTCGCCGAGTGCGCCATCACAACGAGCCGCCGCGACCCCTGTGGCCCCCGAAAGCTGCGCCTCGTGGTGCGCCGCACCCGACTCCCAGAAGGCCCCCAACGCGAGCTGTGGCCCGACTGGCGCCACCACGCGTTCATCACGAACAGAGACGACCTCGACACCGAAACCGCCGACGCCTACCACCGCGGCCACGCCCGAGTCGAGCTCGCCATCAGAGACCTCAAAGACAACGGCCTCGCCCACTGCCCCTCCGGAAGGTTCTTCGCCAACGCCGCCCACCTCGCCTGCGCCGTGCTGGCCCACAACCTCACCCGCTGGACCGCACGACTCGGACACACACAGCACCCCGAACGGCTCACCGCAGCCGCCACCGTCCGCCGGCGGCTGCTCGCCGTGCCCGGACGCCTCGTCAACCACAGCCACCGACACAAACTCCGCCTCCCGCTCAACTGGCCCTGGGCACACCAATTCACCGCCGCGCTCACACACACCCGCAACCTCCCCCAACTCATCTGAACCCCCAGCCCCGGGCCCGGCGCCACCCAGAACACACCCCCCTGAGCGCCACAAACCAGCCCAGTCCCAACCGCCGGCCCAACACGCCCCAACAACACCCGCCGCACCCCAACCAGCCAAACACCCCCACAAACACCCCGACCAGCCCACCCCGACCAGCCCATCGGTGGATTCAGGCTTTCAGTACGAGCGTCGGTGGAGTCGCCCGGAGCCGCGAGGACTTGACCGCTCGACTCGGTGGCGGCGACTTCAGGGGTTACCGCCGTCACTACTGGGTGGAAGCGCTGGAGGTGGCCGACGGCAGCGATATCCAAGAGGACGTGTCGGTGAAGGCCATCTTCGGCGGGGTCAATCCGTTCACGGAGGCGGAGAGCCTGGACAAGAGGAGCCAGGAACTGCTCGGAGCTTTGAAGGGCAGCGCACGGGCCGGTTCGGCACGGCAATTGCAGACAGGTATCGAAGCTCTGGACAGCGAGATGAGCAGACTGGCCGGCGCCAAAGACCATTGGGGCCGCATCGAGACGGAACTGGACGCTGCGAACAAGCAGCGGGAGCAGTTGGAGTCGGAACTCCGGGAGCGGAAAGGCGAACTGCGGTCGGTGCAGTTGGCGCTCCAGGCTGTCGCCAACGGGGTCGCAGCGGAACGGGACCGCACCTCGTCGATTCTCGCCGACACACCGGAACCCTCCGCCGCCGATCGGCGCATCCACGAGCAGTCGACGACTGCTCGCGCCAAGATCGGCGAACTCCGAGCGGCCGAGACCGAAGAGGAATCGACCCGACGCGCCTACGAGTCGGCCTTCGGCGCGGTAGACAGCAGCTGGCGCCAAATGGTCGAGACGATCGCGCTCGGAGAGCCGGGGATCGAAACAGCCAACGACGAAGAGACCAGCTATCGAGTGGCTCGAAAGAACGCTGAAGAGGCCACAATCGAGCACGAAAGCGCCAGCGAACACCACCAGCGGAGCAGCGACGAGTCCGAGCGTCTTCAGACTCAGTGGACCCAGCGTTATCGGCGGGTGAGTCCCGAGGACGTGGTGGGGGCAAAGCCGAACCCGAACCAAGCTGGAGCGGTTCCCAGCCGTCCACCCGGACGCGCTCTCGGGCTCACCGGGATCCTCCTGGGAACCGGCTGCGGCGTCGCAGCCGCGGTGTTGGCGGTTGCGCGGCAGGACTGGATGCTCGCGTCGGTCACAGGCCTGGCCGCCTCGGCGCTCGTAGTCGTCACCTATCGTGCCGTGCGCTCGCGCTCCATGTCGTTGGACCCGGACCAACTGCGCCTGGCTGAACACATTCAGGACGCCCGCGCCGAGCAGGACGACGCCAATACGAAGCTGAGCGATGCCCAGACGGAGTTGGACAAGCAGAAGCGTCGCGCTGATCGTGCGCTACAGGAATACCGGCGGAGTCTGGCTGCTGTCGGCGTACAAGAGGGAATGATCGAGCAGTACAGCCCCAATGTCGTACGCCATCTGAAGGCGGTTCGCAAGGCCCAACTCGCGAGCGCGAGTTGGAACAGGGCGCAAGAGACGGCCGTCGCTCGTCTCAACGATGTGCGCGGCCTGTTGCTTGGCCACCCGGACGCCTCCGAGGCCACGGCAACATCGGGCGCTGTGACGATAGATCGGGCTGACACTGCGGCCGCCGAGAGCGGGCAAGGCGGCGGGAAGTCAGTAGACCGGGACGCGTCTGTGTACTTGAGGGATATTCAACACGCGGCCGGGGCGGAGGCGCTGCTGGAGGCGGCCTGTGCCCGCGTGGACCAACACTCCGACACAGCCAGAGCGGCCCAAGAGGCGGACGACGCCCTGAAGCGGGCCTTGAAGTATGACGACGCTGCGCTCGCCCGCATCGAAGAAGCCAAGCCCGGCGACCTGCAGGCTGCGGAGTCACGAGTCCAAGCCGTCCGCCGCGATCTGGAGGCCGAACTGAGTGGGATACAGCATCAGATCACTGATCTGGAAGTGGCGAAGCGAGCACTCGAGTCTGCTGAGAACCGATCTGTGGAGTTGACGCTGGAGCGCGGTACCCAATCGACGCGGGTCGAGAAGCTCCTCGTGCGCGGGCTCGCTCACCATCTCGCTGCAACGCTGATGCGCGACGCGGCCGAGCGACACCGCACCGAGCAGCAGCCGGGGCTCCTAAGGCGCACGCAGGAGTTGGCTTGCGAGGTGGCCGACTGGACCAATGTCACAGTGAACCCGCACGCCCCGACCACCCGCAGGTCAACGGGGACCGACAACATGCTGGTGGACGGGCCACGGGGCGAGCACTCGGATCAGCTACTGTCATTGGGCGCCCAGACGCTGCTGTACCTGGCCCTGCGTCTGGCGACGGTGGAGGAACAGGCTGAGGCTCGCGGTGTACGCCTGCCGCTGATTCTCGACGATGTGCTGGTAGGGCTTGACGACGAGCGCGCCGGGCGTTGCCTGGAGGTTCTTGCTGAGTTCTCTGAGCGTCATCAGATGATCCTGCTGACCTGCCACGAGAGCACCATGCAGCGGGCCAAGGCCGCCGGCGCCGCCGTCCTGCCAATTCCGCCCACCTAGCAAGCGACCTCATACAACCTGGTTCCATATGCCATTAAAGTGGCAGTTCACAAGCCACCAAAATGGCAGTTCTGCGGCGAGCCCCCCAACAGCCGGCTATGGACGTCGATGGGGTCAGGCGCCTTCGTAGAGGCGGTCTAGGTCTACCAGCTCCATGTCGGCGCGGCGGCGGGCGGCGGCCGCCAAGTCAGTGCTGAAGCCGTCCATGGAGAAGAGCAGCCGCCTGGCTGCCGGGCCCAGCGACACCGCGTTCCGCTCGTCCAGGAGTTCGGCGATGCGGTCGAGGCGGGCCAGATCCTCGGTGCCGAGACGGGACGCCTTGGCCTCGCCGAACACCTGGATCGTCGTCTGGCGCGGCCCTCCGGCGGCAGCCGCCGTCGATACCGCGGCCACGTCCAGCTCGAACGACTGGCGGCGGCTCCGGTCGTTCACCTGCACCCGGCGGGCGGGCGCGACCGGCCCGCCCAGGGTGTCGTCGGCGGCGTAGCGGTCCACCCAGCGGCGGCACAGAGACTCGAAGTGCGGGCCGACGATCCGGGACCCGTAGGTGTCGGTGGCACCGGTCCATACCTCGGCGGCGCGGCGATCCTCGAGCATGGCGCGGTTGCGGCGGGTCACCAGGTGATGGAAGCGCACGATCGGGTCAGCGATCCGGTACGCCGGCCGTCTGGCTGTGAGCAGGTCGTCGTCGCGGACCACGAACCCGGCGGTGGTCATCACATTCAGGTGGTGCACGATGTCGCCCGGCGCCCGGCCCACCGCCTCCGCTATCCGACCCTGCGACGCCCGCCCGGCGGCGATGGCCTGCAGCAGGGAGTAGTAGGGGGCCTCGACCGTGACTCGGGGATCCTCTCGCAGCAGGTACTCGTCCTCACGGAAGAGCGCGTGCGACGGGTTGAGCACTGTGGCGCAGAGCCACTCGGCCAGATCCCCGGGCTGTGCCGGCACACCGGCGGCGGCCGTGAGGTCCTTGTATCCCGCGGCACCGCCGACGACGGCGTCCACGCCGAAGGCCGTGGCCGGATCGGCGATTCCCCAGAACCCGCGGGACTGGCGGTAGTCGAACGGCGCCAGGGCCATGTCCAACGCAGCCCGGCCCCGCATCGGCGACGTGCCGCTGAGAATGCCGGTCATCACCGACATGGCCGACCCGCACACGATCATCGACACCGGCGCCTGCCATGTCGAGCCAAGGCTTCCCCCCGCCGCCTCATCCATCAGGGCCTGAACGCACGAGTCCAGTTCGGAGCTGCCCTGGCGCAGGTACGGGTACTCGTCCAAGACCAGCACACTCGGCCCTCGGGCCTGCCTCCCCAGCATGTCGACGGCGTAGCCCAGAGCAGCGCTCCAGTCGTCGAAGCGCAGCGGCGGCGCGCCCGGCTCAAGCCCGCTGACGGTGTCTGCGAACCGTTCGAGAGCCGACCGGCGCTCCTCCTGCAGGGCCAAGTGGTACATGCCTCCGACAGACTCCACGAGCCTGCGCAGCAGATAGCTCTTGCCGTATCGCCGCCGCCCGTACATCAGACCGAGCCGGAGCCTCGGACCGGGAGCGTCGAGGAATCGAGCGAGGTCGTCCCACTCCGTCTCACGGTCGTAGAGACTCAGCGGCTCCGGCGTCATGACTCTCTCCTCACCAGTCTGGTCATCCAATATAAGTCAACTTATACGAAATCAACTTATACATGTGCCAGACCAGCAGCCGAGCCCGTCGAGCGGGTGAGCGGCTGAGAGCCGGTGACTGGGGCCGCGGTAGATTCTCGGGCCGTGAGGGTCGCCGTCGTCTACAACCGGGACAGCCAGAACGTCATCAACCTGTTCGGCATGCCCAACCAGGAGAGGATCGGCCTGGCCACCATCAAGCGGCTCACCGAGGCTCTGCGTCTCGGCGGCCACCGGGTGACGGCGTTCGAGGCCGACAAGGAGCTGATCTCCAAGCTCGAGTCGTTCATGCCCCGCGTCGTGAAGGGCGAACGTCCCGGCATGGTCTTCAACGTCTCCTACGGCCTCCAGGGCCAGGCCCGCTACACCCATGTGCCGAGCATCCTCGAGATGGTCGGCATCCCCTACGTGGCCTCCGGGCCGCTGGGCCACTCGCTGGCGCTGGACAAGGTCGTGACCAAGATGATCCTGCGCCAGAACAACATCCCCACCCCGGAGTTCGCGGTGCTGGACACGCCCGAGACGCCGATCCCAGCCGGCCTGCCCTACCCGATGGTGGTCAAGCCCAAGAACGAGGCCGTGTCGTTCGGCCTGGCCGTGGTGCACGACACCGACGAGCTGCGCAAGTCCGCGAAGGTCATCTTCGACCGGTTCGGCCAGCCCGTCCTGGCCGAGCAGTACATCGAGGGCCGCGAGATCAACGTAGGTCTGTTGGGCAACGGCCCGCCCGAGGCCTTCCCGCCGGTTCTGCTCAGCTTCGGCGACGGCCCCCAGATCTACACGTACGAGGACAAGACGGGCCGCAGCGGCCGCCAGATCCAGCCTGTCTGCCCGGCGCCCATCTCCGAGGAGCTCACCGGGCAGGCCCAGGACATCGCGGTGCGGACGTTCTCGGCGCTGGGCCTCTACGACTGCGCCCGCGTCGACATGCGCATGGACGCCGACGACAACCTCTACGTGCTGGAGGCGAACAGCCTGCCCAGCCTGGGCGAGCACGGGTCCTACCTGGTCGGCGCGGCCCATGTGGGCATGGACTTCGCCGCGTTCGTGAACCGTCTCGTCGAAGTGGCCAGCGCCCGCTACTTCGGCACGCCTCACCCGCCGCCCGTCGATGCCCGCACCGCGGATCCGTCCGAGCGGGCCTTCCAGTACATCACCCAGCGCCGCGACCGCATGGAGCAGTCGCTGCAACGGTGGGTGAGCATCTCGAGCCGGACCGACGACCCGCTGAGCCTGTCACGAGCCTCGGAGCGGGCCGGGCGCATCTTCGGCGACATGGGGATGCGGCCGGTGCCGGAACTCACCGACGAGCCCGAGGCCTACACCTGGGAGACGGCCCGGGGGCTGGACGGCGGCGTCCTGCTGCTGGCCCACATCGACGTGCCGGTCATCGCCGCAGGAGTGCGGCAGGGATTCCGGCGCGACCCGGAGTGGCTCTACGGCGAGGGGGTCGGACGGTCCCGAGCCCCGCTGGTGATGCTCGAGTACGCCCTGCGGGCCCTGCGCAACATCCGCAGCCTCCGGCGGCTGCCGCTGGGCGTGATGCTCTATGCCGACGAGGGCCGTGACGCCATGCAGAGCCAGCACCTGATCCGGCAGGCCGCCGGCCGGGCCGACCAGGTACTCGTCTGCCGGCCCGGAACGGTCGGCAACGGCATCCTCACCCAGCGCCGGGGGAGCCGCCGGTACGAGCTGACCGTGGAGGGTGACCGGCTCAGCCCGGGCCAGATCGGGCGCCGCCGTACCGTCGTCGGCTGGACGTGCGAGAAGCTCCAGGCCATCGGCGCGCTGAACTCCCCCCGCAAGCGCATCTCGATCGCCACGCTCGACCTGAGGACCGAGCGGCACGCAATGTTCGTGCCCCACCGGGTGGAGGTGTCGCTGATGATGTCCTACCTGGATGCGGCCCAGGCGGACGAGACCGAGAAGGCGATGCGGGCCGCGCTCGGCCGGAGCGGGCCCAGGTGGCGCCTCGACCGGCTCGACGACCGGCCGCCGATGGCTGACCGTCCCACCAACGGGCCACTGGTCGAGGCCTTGGAGGCCGCCGCGGCCCGGTGGGAGATCCCGCTGGAGCGGGAGTCCTCGGCCTGGCCGTCAGTCGCCGGACTGGTGCCCCCCGAGACCGCGGTCGTGTGCGGGATGGCTCCGGTGACCAGGGACCGGGGCACGCCCGACGAGGCTGTGCAGCGCATCAGCCTGGTGCAGCGCACGCTGCTGCTGTCCGAGTACCTGATCGGCCGGCTCGGCCGCTCTACATGAGCGGCGGCCCATCCGCTCGGCCTCGGGCGGAGATCGACACCGACCTGCTGGAGTTGACCGGCACCGGCGCCCACGAGCCTCAGCGCATCGCCGGGTCGTGGAAGGGAATGGTGAGCACAGCCCACCACGCGGCCACGGCCGCGGGCGTGGGGATGCTGGCGCGGGGCGGCAACGCCGTGGACGCCGCGGTCGCGGCCGCGCTGGCCCTGGGCGTGTGCGAGCCCGCGGCGTCGGGGTTGGGCGGCCAGACCATGATGCTCGTCCATCACGCCGCCTCGGGCGCCACGGTCGCGGTCGACGGGTCGTCGCGGGCCCCCCACCGGGCCGTGATCGACACCTTCGCCAACCTCGCCGCCGATCGCAGGCGTGGGCACCTGGCCACCACCATCCCCAGCTCCGTTGCCACCTACGCCCACGTGCTCGAGCGCTACGGGCTCCTCAGTTGGGCGACCGTCATCGAACCGGCCATCGTGCTCGCCGAGGAGGGATACGAGATCAGCCTGCTCCAGCACCGCCTCACCAAGCGGGAGCGCAAGCACCTGCGGAACCACTCGGCGGGGCCGCTGTTCCTCCAGGACGGGCGGCGGCCGCACCGGGCCGGGGCCAGGCTCGTGCAGCCTGCGCTGGCATCGACGCTGCGCCGGTTGGCCGAGCGCGGCTACGAGGACTTCTACCTCGGCGAGACCGCCCGGCTGATACACGAGGACATGGAGGCCAACGGGGGCATCGTCCGAGCCGACGACCTGGCCCAGATACCCCACCCCGTCGAGCGCGAGCCGCTGCCGGGGCGGCTCGGCCGCGACGACATCCGCACGATGCCCCCGCCCGGGGCGGGCCGGACCCTGGTGGAGATGCTCAACATCCACCAGAGCCTCCCCCGCCAACTCCGGGACATCGACACCCCCGATGGCGCGGTGTGCCTGGCGGGGACCATCAGGCAGGCGCTGATCGACCGCAGGGACCGCCCCTTCGATCCCAACCTGTACTCCCAGGTCACCGACAAGCGGATGCTGAACCGCCGCTACGCCCGGGATGTGGCCACCCAGATCGCGGCGCCCCACACCCACGGCGAGACCACCCACCTGTCCGTGATGGACTCGCACGGCAACGCGGTGGCGCTGACCCAGTCGATCGAGAACGTGTACGGCTCGTGCGCGGCGTCGCCCGAACTCGGGTTCCTCTACAACAACTACATGAGCGCCTTCGAGTACGAGGACGCCTCGCACCCCTACCACCTGAGGCCCGACGCGGTGCCGTGGGCCAGCGTGGCCCCCACGATCATCCTCCGGGGCGGGACGCCGTGGCTGGCGGTCGGCTCGCCCGGGAGCGAGCGGATCGCGTCATCGATCCTCCAGGTCCTGATCCGGCTCGGCAACTCCTCGCCGCTGGCCGCCGTGGACGCACCCCGACTCCACTGCTCGCTTCACGGCGTCGCGTCGGTGGAGGCCGCCCGGGTGTCCACCGACGTACTGGAAGCCCTCCAGCTTCACGGCTTCGAGGTTGACCGCCGGGACCCCTACTCGTTCTACCTGGGGTGCGTGCAGCTGGTGATGAACGAAGGGGGCCGGCTGATCGGCGTGGCCGACCCGAGGCGGGACGGATCCGCCGACGGCCCCGACTCGGCGCCGCGGTCTCGAGAGTGACGCTGCCGCTCGTCATCTCGGTCCCTCACGCCGGGCTGCGGGTTCCGGCGGAGGTCGCATCAGCGTGCGCTCTCTCGCCGGTGGAGGTCGCAGCCGACTGTGACGGGGGCTCCCGCGAGATCTACTCGTTCGCCGAGGAAGCCGGGGCCTTCGTGACCACCGACATCGCCCGGGCGGTAGTGGACGTGAACCGGGCGCGCGATGACCGCCGGCTCGACGGGGTCGTCAAGACCCATACGTCGTACAAGGTCGCCGTCTGGGACCCTCCACTGCCTGACGCCGTAGTGGAGGGCCTCCTGGCCGTGCACTACGACCCCTACCACGCACGGCTCGCCGAACTGAGCGCCGCCGGTCGGTGGCCGCTCGGGGTGGACTGCCACACCATGGCCGCGGTGGGCCCGCCGGTCGGGCCGGACCCCGGCCGTGAGCGTCCCTGGGTGTGCGTGAGCAACGCCGACGGCACGTGCCCGCAGGAGTGGGTCGACACGCTGCGGGAGGGCTTCCAGCAGCAGCTCGAAGGACCGGTGAGAATCAACGACCCCTTCCGGGGCGGCTACATCTCCCGCTCCCACTCAGCAGAGATGCCCTGGCTCCAGATCGAGCTGTCCCGTGAGAACTACCTGCCTCACGACGCCAAGCGCCAAGTGGTGCTCACCGCTCTGCAACACTGGGCCGACCGCCACGCCTAGCGCTGGACTGCGGTCACTCGGGAGGAGATGCCGGCTCGGGTGAAGAGGCGGCGGGCGGCGGTCTGGGCCTGCGCCATGATCCGGCGCTCGTCGGCGACGACCAGCTCACCGTCCCGTAGCAGGATCCGGCCGTCCACCACAACGTCTCGCAGATCCCGGGGGGAGGCGTTGTAGACGAGGGCGCTGGGAACCCGGTGAACCGGCGCCACGAGCGGCGACCGCAGGTCTACCACCAGCAGGTCGGCCCGCCGGCCCTCGGCCACCATGCCGAACGCGCCGGGCATCCCGAACGCGGCCGCCCCGTTGCGGCAGGCCAGACGGAGCACGTCGGCGGGCTGCAGGAGAAGCGGGTCGAGGTGATGCACCTTCTGTAGCAGCACCGTGGCCTTGAGCACCTCGAACATGTCCTGGCGGTTGTTGCTGCCCGGCCCGTCGCTGGCCAGCGCCACCGTGATGCTGCGGGCCCGCATGTCGGGGACGCGTGCCACTCCCGATGCCAGGTACATGTTCGACACCGGGCAGTGGACCACCACGGAGCCCGACGCGGCGATCAGGTCGAGCTCGTCGTCGTCAAGCCAGACGCTATGGGCGAGCTGCATGTCGGGGCCGAGTACGCCCAGCGAGTCGAGCCACGTCACATGGCGCGTCCCCCGCTCGTCGAGGTTTCCCGAGTGGACTTTCGGGTGTTCAGGTGCCGCCACCGGACGCAGAAGGTGGTTCGGAGTTGATGACCAAGGAGGCCGCTCGTGTGCTTGTGATGAGCGCGGTCAGACAAGCTGGCAAGACCAGCAACCCGCCCAGGGACGCCCAACGGGGACTGATTCCAGTCTGAGGAACGCCGCTTCGCCCCAGCACCCAGACAGCCGCCAGAATCAGCACGGCAGCGAGCACGGCTAGGGCGTTCGCGGCTTGATCGTCGGCAACGTACCTGCCGTCCGGCCATCGAGGCACTCTCAGCCATCCCACCGGCGGGAGGGCAGCGCCAAGAGTCTCACCATGAACCGCCTGTGACGACGGCGCCTTACCAGCCAACTTGTAGCGGCGACAACGCGATCCAATGGAGCAACATGCAGCTACCACTGCCAAAAGCACCGCGACTGCTCCAGGATAAGAGATTCTGGGCGACACCGGCAGACCGGCCAGCCCGTACAGCCACAACCCGCCCGCCGCCAGCAGTGACCCGACGTATCGCGCCCATGATGGGATCCCGACATCCAGGGGGCTGACCGACCGCCCATCCGGCCAACGAGACCGAGCTAACCAAGGTAACCGGTACCAACTAGAACCGAGTCGAGGAGTAGACTCGAATCCTGGACCTTTCGACATAGCTGTCTTTGCGGTGTCTACGTGCACTCAGTAGAGCTAGCAACCTTGCCTGTTCCGGAAATTACACTTGTTGGTCGCCAGGTTCGATGCCTCATGACGACCGCCTCCGCATGGATCTAATCTCTTCGATCGGACTATGGCATCGATGACGAGCGCCGTCAAGAGATCCTCGATACGCGGGAGGAGATGCCGGCTCGGGTGAAGAGGCGGCGGGCGGCGGTCTGGGCCTGCGCCATGATCCGGCGCTCGTCGGCGACGACCAGCTCACCGTCCCGTAGCAGGATCCGGCCGTCCACCACAACGTCTCGCAGATCCCGGGGGGAGGCGTTGTAGACGAGGGCGCTGGGAACCCGGTGAACCGGCGCCACGAGCGGCGACCGCAGGTCTACCACCAGCAGGTCGGCCCGCCGGCCCTCGGCCACCATGCCGAACGCGCCGGGCATCCCGAACGCGGCCGCCCCGTTGCGGCAGGCCAGACGGAGCACGTCGGCGGGCTGCAGGAGAAGCGGGTCGAGGTGATGCACCTTCTGTAGCAGCACCGTGGCCTTGAGCACCTCGAACATGTCCTGGCGGTTGTTGCTGCCCGGCCCGTCGCTGGCCAGCGCCACCGTGATGCCGCGGGCCCGCATGTCGGGAACGCGTGCCACTCCCGATGCCAGGTACATGTTCGACACCGGGCAGTGGACCACCACGGAGCCCGACGCGGCGATCAGGTCGAGCTCGTCGTCGTCGAGCCAGACGCTATGGGCGAGCTGCATGTCGGGGCCGAGTACGCCCAGCGAGTCGAGCCACGTCACATGGCGGGTCCCCCGCTCGTCGAGGCTCATCTCCACCTCGACCGCGGTCTCGGCACAGTGGATATGGGTGCCGCGGCCCCAACTGCGGGCCGCGGCCACGGTGGTGCGCATGGCCTCGTCGGAGCATCCCCACGGGATAAGCGGTGCCAGCTCCACCCGGATGCGATCATCGTCGTGGCCGTCCCAGCGACGACGGGCAGCGTCGGCCCGGGCGACGGCCTGCTCGGCGGTCTGCTCCAGGGTCGGGTGGTAGTTGCGGTCGGCCCAGCCGTGGGCCAGCAGGAAGCGCACCCCCAGCTCGTCGGCCGCCCGGCACACCGCGTCGTTGATGCCCTCGTCGGTGTGGATGTACTGGTGGTCGATGACCGAGGTGGCCCCGCCCCGCAGGTTCTCGACCAGCCCGGCCATGGCCGCGGCTCCGGCAGTCTCGGCATCCAGATGGACCGCGGCTGGCCAGATGCAGTCGCGCAGCCAGTCGAGCAGGGCCTTGTCGTCGGCCAGTCCCCGGAAGAGCGTCTGGAACAGGTGAGTGTGGGCGTTGGTCATCCCCGGCATGACCGCGCACCCGGCCGCGTCGATCACATCCGTTGCCTGCCGCAGACGGCTCGGCGGCGGCTCCCCCGCTCCGACCTCGGCCACCCGGTTGCCGCGCACGTAGACCCACCCCGGATCGTGCACCGTGCCTGAGTCGTCCACGGTCACCACCGCGCCGCCGGACACCAGCAAGTCGGTCACAGCCCGCACCGTACCGGCGCCCGCCTCAGGGCTCTAGCCGTCCGGGAGCGGGCGGGTGGCCTGCCTGTCGGCTAGGGGGACCAGTGGGCGAAGGCGTCGATCACTGGCTCCATGTTGTCCATCAGCGGGTAGAGCACCGGGCAGGTGACGCCGGCGTCGATGAACTCGGCCACCTTGTCACGGCACTCCGAGGCGGAGCCGACGGCCATGATGCCGCGCACCAGGTCGTCACCGATGAGCGGAGCCGCCTTGTAGTAGTCGGCCTCGGTGGCCGGCCAGCCGACCACCTCCTTGACACGGTCGATCAGCTCGGGGTCGGCGCCGGAGGCGGCCATGATGTGGGGCTCGGTGCCCAGGTAGTACGCCACCAGCGACTTGCCGGTCAGCAGGGCGAGATCGGGATCGTCCTCGGACAGCGAGCAGATCAGCAGCTCGGGCCGGTCGATGTCGTCGATGGTGCGCCCCGACTTAGCGGCTCCGGCCGATACCCGGGCGACCGCGTCGCGGATGTAGTCGACCGGCACCACGTAGTTGAGCATGGCCCCGTCGGCGATCTCGCCGGTCAGCTCCAGCATCTTCGGGCCGGTGGCACCGATGTAGATGGGAATGTCGCGGGGCGAGGTGTCGCCGTAGGCCACGTCGAGGCTGACCCGGTCGAGGTGGACGAACTCGCCCTCGTAGGTGACCTCTTCCATGGTGAACAGGGCCCGGATGGCCTCGACGTTCTCGCGCATGGCGGTGAGCGGCTTGCGCCGGCCGGCCCCGACCCGTCCGGCGATCGGCTCCCACCAGGCGCCGAGCCCCAGCATCACCCGGCTGCCGCCGTCGGGCGCGGGTCCGGCCAGCTCGTGCATGGTGCTCCAGGTGGCCGCGATTACCGCGGGGTTGCGGGTGTAGATAGGAAGCACCCCGCTGGCGATGCGAAGCCGCTCAGTCGACGCCAGCAGGGCGCTCATCATCACCACGCAGTCGCGGGCCAGACGGGTGTCGCCCTGCCAGATCTCGCTGAAGCCCCGCTCCTCCGCGTACTGGGCCATCTCGATCTCGTAGCCGATGGGGTGCTTGTCCTGGAAGTACAGAGCCATGCGCTGTGCCATGCGCAGAGTGTGTCACGGCCCCGGCAAGCCTCCATAACGCGGGCCGCCCGATCCTGCCCCACGCTGCTCAGGCCCGAGTTACCATCGCCGCGATGACTTCACGAGTGATCAGCCCAGCCGGCATCGCGCCGCCGGCGGCCCGCTACGCCCACGCCGTCGCCACGACCGGCGCCCAGCAGTGGCTGCACACCTCGGGCGTGGTGCCCACCCGGGCCGACGGGACGGTCCCCGGCGATGTGGGCGAGCAGGCCCGGACGGTCTGGCAGAACATCGCGGCCATGCTCTCGGAGGCCGGCATGTCCGGCAGTGACATCGTCTCGGTGACGACCTATGTCGTCCCCGACCAGAACCTCGGCGCAGTGATGTCCGAGCGCGATCAGTTCCTGGGCGGCCATCTGGCCGCCTCGACACTGGTGGTGGTGCCCGAACTGGCCCAGCCCGCCTGGAAGGTCGAGATCGCCGTGGTGGCCGCCCGCTGACAGCGTCGCACCGCTGCTAGCTCGAGACAGCCCCCGATCAGGCGCCGGCCGCGGCCAGTTCCGAGCCGGCGCGGTCGACGAAGGCGGATATCTCAGCCGGGGTGCTCTGGTCCACGCCGTACAGGGCAACCCAGCGCAGCCGCGTCCCGGGAGCACACAGGCGAGCCACCGAGCGCCTCAGCAGGTGGCGCCCGGGCTCACCCTGGAGCCAGTTCACCCGGCCAGGGGAGCCGTGAGTGGTAACGGCCACGAGATGCTTGACGGTTCGCAGGGGAGAGGTTGCCGGATCAGCCGGGCCGTCGAGCCAGGCCGAAAGCTCGCGCTGCACCCACGAGAGCATCGGCGCGGGCAGACCGCCCCACCACGTCGGGTACACGAGCACCAGACCGTCGGCGCCCGAGACGCTCACGCCGTCGATCCACTCACCCTGTGTCAGCCGCACAACGTCCACCTCATGGCCGGCTCGCTCCAGCGTCTCCACCACCCGATCGCGGAGAGCCACGTTGAGGCACTCGTCTTGCGGGTGGGCGTGCAGCACCACGAAGCGCACAGCCGGAGCGTACCCAGCCGGCACCGGTCCAGCGGATCCAGTGACCCCGACTCAGCCCTGGAGTGCAACAGGGACCTAGAGTTCCTGATGTGGACCTGCGGGACTGGATCATCGGAGACCTGCGGTCGCTGCGGGCCAAGCTCGACGGCGGTGTGCTCGGCCTGATCCCGCCGGAGCGGCGCACCGAACGGGCCGATGGCGGGGGGATCGCGCCGCTGTACGTGCTGTGGCACCTGGCCCGCCACCAGGACGTGGCCGTGAACGGCGTGCTACGGGGCGCCGACGCGGTGGTCGATGGCTGGACCGACCGGCTCGGCGTCGACGAGGACCTGTGGCGGGGCCTGGCCGAGGGTGAGGACGCCGATCTGGTGGACGTGCTGGACCCCGAGGCTGTGGGCGCCTACGCGCTGGACGTGTGCGACGCCACCGCGGGCTGGCTCGACCAGCACGGGCTGCCGTCGATGGACCACAGGCCCGACACGACCGCCGCGCTGCATGCCATCGGCACTCCCGAGGACCGTTTCGACTGGCTCTACTCGATGTGGAGCGGCAAGCCGACCGCGTGGTTCCTGCAGTGGAGCGCGGTCGGTCACGGCTTCAACCATCTGGGCGAGCTGGTTTCGATCCGCAACCGCATGGGGTTCAGTCCCTTCTGAACCCGGACCGACCGGACGACGGCTACGGTCTGTGTTCGTGGGATCACGCTGGCGCCTCTTTGCCGGTGCCGTGGCGTGCGGCCTGCTCGTCGCGACAGCCTGCTCGAGCCCGCCGGAGCGCAGCTCGGTGCCGGCGCCGGCCAACTGGAGCCCGGATGTTGACTCGGCCGTCGATCCGGCCGCGACGCTGGCGCCCGACCCGACTGTGGCTGAGGCGTTGGCCGTCGAAAGTTCGGGCAACGGTCGTGGCCTGATCGCGGCTGCGGGCCCGACCGGACTGAGGTTCCTGAGGCCCGACGGCAGCGAGGTGTTCGACATCGCCGGGGACCAGATCGTCACCCAGCCCACATGGTCCCGGGACGGGAGCCGCCTCGTGGCCACTCTCGTCGATCCGGACCGCGGCGAGGCGTGGGTGGTCGTCGTCGACGCCACCACCTGGGAGGTGACCACCACGAGGGCGAGCCGTCCCTACTTCTTCTACACCTGGAGTTACGACGGCTCCCGCCTGGCCGCACTGGGTCCGAGCCCGACGGGTGGCACGGCCGCGGACATACTGGACGGCACGGGCGCTCCCGCCGCGGACGTGTCGCTCATCAGCCAGAGCCTGTTCGTCGCCTGGGAACCCGGCGGTGACAGGCTGCTGCTGCACGCGGGGCACGGGCTGCTGCTGGTCAACGATGTCGACTCGCCCGGAAGCAACCACGACTTCGGCCCGGTCGGCTTCGATTTCCAGGCACCGGCATGGGTGCCCGGAACCGACGACTTCCTCTACGTCGACTCCTACGCACAGGCCCCTCTAGGCACCGAACCCGACGAGCTCGCGGAACGGAAAGCCACCACCAGCCCGCAGCTGTTGCGCCGCAGCGCGGATTCCGGCGAGATCACCGAGCTCGGGCCGGCCGGCGCGTTCACGCTGATGGCAGTCCACCCCACCGGTGACCGCGCCGCCATCTCGCTGGCCGCGTTCGAGCCGGCGGCGACCACCGGAGAGAGCCTCGAGGCCGCTCTGCCGGAAGCCGGACAAGCAGCTCAGGCCGAGCCTTCAGCCGGGGCCGGTTCGGTGCAGATCGTCGACCTCGCCACGGCCGAGCGCCGCACCGTCCTCGACAGGATCGGACTCTGGCTGGAGTGGAGCCCGGACGGCGAACGTCTGCTGATCGGGACCAGCGCGAGCGAGAGCCGCGACAGCTTCGATCTGGCCTGGTACATCTGGGACGGCAACGAGCTGTACGAACTGGCACGGTTCGCCGCTACTGCAGCTTTCCTCAGGGACTACGTCCAGTTCGCGGACCAGTACACCGAGACGCCTCGCCTGTGGTCGCCGGACAGCACCGCCATCGCATTCGGCGCCCAGACTGCCGACTATGCGGTGACAGCGGTGGCCCGTCTGGAGGGAGGCGGCGAGCTCACCGCGCTCGGTCTCGCCGATGTCTCCTTCTGGAGTCCCGTTGCCGTCGACCCCCCGACCGCAGAGCCCGGATAGGGGCTGCCCGCCGATCCGGCCGCCCGGCGCGGCATCGGTTACTTTGGGCACGTGACCGAACCGAGCCGCCGTCTCGAGGATCTCAGCGGGCCCGAGATCGCTGAACGGATAACGGAGACGTCGGTGATCGTTCAGCCGATCGGGGCGGTAGAGCAGCACGGGCCGCACCTGCCGCTGTCGGTGGACCATGTGATCGCCCACGAGGCCGCGGCGGCCCTCGTCGCCGAGCACGGCGATGCCTATGACCTGTGGCTGCTTCCCACGCTGTCGGTGTCGAAGTCGAACGAGCACGCCTGGTCGCCGGGAACGCTGTGGCTGTCGGCGGAGACGCTGCTGGCCGTCCTGGGTGACATCGGCCGCTGCATCGGCACGACCAGGGCCGAGCGCCTCGTGTTCCTCAACGGCCACGGCGGCAACTCGGCCCTGCTCAACGTGGCCTGCCGGGAGATCCGGCTGGAGACCGGGCTCATGACCTTTCTGGTGCACCCGTTCGTTCCGCCCGATCACGGCGGCAAGTCGCCCGAGACCGAGGAACTCGCAATGGGCATTCACGGCGGGCACCGGGAGACGTCGGTGTTCATGCACCTGCGTCCCCACCTGGTGCACCTGGAGAGGGCCAAGCGGGCTGTGCCGGAGCGCCTGGCGGACAACCGCTACGTGCGCTTCGGTGGTCTGGCCTCCTTCGGCTGGCTGTCCAACGACTTCGGACCCGACGGCCATATCGGCGACCCGACGGGAGCAAATGTCGAGGAGGGCAAGCTGCTGTTCGAGACCGCGGTGGCCCTGCTCGGTGAGCAGATGGCCGAGATCGCGGCCTGGGACTTCGGGCGAGGCTGAACTCCGGCCCGAAGTATCGCACCGCAGGACCGCCGCGGGAAGGCTTGCCAACCTGACGTAGCATCAGCGGTGTGTCCTCGCCCCTTGTGCACAACCCGTACGCGTCCTCGGTGCAAGACCGGCGGATGGGCGACTACACGGTGGACCACGACAACAAGGTCCGCTTCCACAGCGGCAACGTCAGCGGCTGGAGGAGCCTGCCCATCAGCTTCACGCCCGGTCCCCGGCTGGACAGCGCCGCGTGACTCGCTACGGATACATCGGGCTGGGCATGATGGGCTCGGCCATGGCCGAGAACCTGATCCGGCATGGCGGTGGGTCGGTCACCGTCCACGACATCGACCCCGCCGCGGTCGAGGCCGCCGTCTCTCTGGGCGCCGAGGCGGGCGCCAGTGCCGCCGAGGTCGCCCGGGCCAGTGATGTGGTGAGCATCTGCGTGCCGGCCGCGGCCCACATCGAGGCGGTGCTGTCGGGTCCGGGCGGCATTGCCGAGGGAGTCCACGACGGACTCTGCGTGCTCATCCACGCCACTGTGCACCCCGACACCGTGCTCGCGGCCCGTGAGGAGGCCGCCGAGTGGGGCGTGACCGTGTTCGACGCCTGCGTGGCCGGCGGCGCCGACAACGCCCGGGCCGGCAGCCTGACGTTGCTGGCCGGGGGGCTGGCCGACATGCCCGCGGCGGCCCGGGAAGTGCTCGACGTCTACGCCGGGCTGGTCATCGATGCGGGGCCGGTGGGCTCGGGCGCAGCCCTGAAGCTCGCCATCAACGTGATGACCTACGCCCAGTTCACCGCCGCGGCCACGGCCCACGACATGGTGGCCAGCACCGGGGGCGAGCCGGGAGCGCTGCTGGAGGCGTGGCGGTTCACCGGCCAGCTCGGGGCCCTCACCGAGCAGTACTGCGCCCTGCTGGAGATACCGGCCGAGCACATCGGAGGCGAGCTGCGGACCATGCTGGAGACCCAGGTACAGATCGCGACCAAGGATCTGTCGCTGGCGCTGGAGCTGGGCCGCACCCGGCCCGGCGCGGCGGCTGTCCTCGAAGCTGTGCAAGCAGCCATGCCGGCCGTCTACAACGTCCACGACGACACCGAGGAGCCCCAATGAGCACCGACAACTCCCCCGACACCCCTTCTGACGACAGCTACGAACGCGGTGTTGCCATGATCACCGAGGTCTACCAGGGCGAGGTTCCGGCCCTGCCCGAGGGCACCATGGCCTTCAACGACGTGATGATGCGGAGCCTGTTCGCCGAGGTGTGGGACCGCGACGTGCTGTCGATCCGGGACCGGCGCCTGCTCATCATGGGCGTGATCGCGGCCCGGGGCGCCACCGACGTGTGGAAGCTCCAGGCCCAGTCGGCCCTCAAGCGGGGCGAGCTGACCCCCGACCAGCTGCGCGAGACCCTGATAATGCTGGCCCCCTACGCCGGCTACCCCGTGGTCGCCCCCCTGATCGGCCCCTGCGAAACGGCCATCAACGAATGGACCGAAGCCCAGGCTTGATCCGCGCTGGACCGGATCGATTGCTGCGGGGTGCCCGTGCCCGATGCACGGCCGTCCGGGTTCTAGGGGCCACGCGGATAGGCGAGAGCCAATCGCGTCGCAGCGGTGTCATTCCCGCTCTTGTTCGCTGCGCTCACGGGCCGCCCAAATCCCGGGAACAGCGCCCACGGCCTCGCGCCGTATGGGCCGCGTTGTCCCGCCTATCCGCTCGGCCTCTGGCCCACGGTCCAGACCAGCGCGCTGAAGGCGCCCATGCCGGCCGGGTCCAGCAGGGCCTCGGCCTCCGAGATACGGCTGCGAGCCCGCATCGCCTCCAGGTCGCCGACCGCGGCTCGGTCGGCCCACGCGGCCCGGCCCTCGGCCACCAGCTCCTCGATGCCGTGGGCCCGGAGGAACTCGGCCTGGGAGCACACGTCCGCCCCGTGCGCGACCTGGACCTGGTCGAGGGCGACGTCGGCGGCGATGTCGCATGACCCCGGCTCGGCGAGCCACGACGAGCCGCCCTGATGGTGCCGGTGAGTTCGCAGCCAGCCCAGTCCGGCGGCGGGATCATCCGATGGGCCGGCCCGCCCGGCCAGGATCCGGGTGTCGGCGCCGTAGTCGAGAGCCACGATCCAGCCCGCTCCGAGCGCTCGGTGCGCGTCGGCCACCCAGTCGCGCGCCGCCCGTTGGACAGGTACCCGCGCTCCGACCGCCACCTCCGGCAAGCCGGCCACGAGTTCGGCCGGAGCCGGCGCCCCGATCAGCGAGAACCCGCGGCGGCCCGACGCCTCACCGACGGTGACACGCAGCTCCTCCCAGCCGCCGGAAGTGCGGCGGACGATGTCGAAGGGCAGGTTGTCGAGCAGTTCGTTGGCCACTACCACGCCCGCGGGCGCGCCCCCCGGCAGCACATCCGGCAGCCGGGGGGCGCTCCTGACTACCGGGTGGTCGGGGTGCAGGGCCCGCTGCGCCGGCGAACGCTCCAGCGCTATCCAGTCCAAAGCACCCGCCGACAGGCAGCGTGGCTCAGCGGCCAGGACCGAGCGGGCCAGGGTGCCCGGCCCCGCGCCCCAGTCGACCACCGTGAACGGCGCGGGCTCGCCCAGCTGCGCCCACCACCCGTCGAGGGCTCGGGCCAGGACCGCGCCGAACAGCGGCCCGACCTCCGGCGCGGTCAGGAAATGGCCGGAGCGGCCGCCGGCGCGCCCGCCCCGCATGTAGAAGCCGCCGTCGGCGTCGTAGAGGCAGGCCTCAATGAACTCCGATACGGGGATGGGTCCCCGGGCCGCGATCCTGCTTGCGAGGCGCTGCCCGACCGTCACCAGCAGCATGGCTCGGGCAGCCCGCCGGCCAGTGCCAGAGCCGCGATCGGGCCCGCCCCCGACCCGGAGACGGTCACCGGCGCCATCCACGGACTCATCGCTGAAGCAGGATAGCCAGGGGAGAATCCCCCGGCCGGGTGACGTTGCGTGCCGGCATCGGGCATGCGGCGCCCACGCCGGGACCACTCCATGACTGGTTGGAAGGCTGCATCGCCGGGGCGGCGCGCGGTGTGCCCGGCGCTCGGGGCGACTCCATAGAAGAATGTGAGCATGGGCGTTCCTCCGCCGATCGAGCCGATGCCACCGGTCGCGGACTGCGTGATGCCGTGGGACGGTGCGGTCGCCGACACTGTGGCAGCCATCGGCGCCGCCCGGTCGGACTGCGGTGACACGTTCGTGATCGACAGCGGCCGCGACCGCTACCTGTTCCTGTTCTCGGCGCAGGGCCTGCAGGAATTCTACGCCGTGCCCGAGCAGACCGCCAGCAAGGGCATCGCCGACTGGAAGATGCTGGTGCGCAAGCTGCCCCACGAACTGTTCGAGGGCCGCCGCACCCTGCCCCACGAGCTGTTCGGGCGCTCCGATGTGCGCGGCTACCTCGACGCGCTGGAGGAGGCCATCTCGCGGCGGCTCACCGGGCTGAGCCCCGGCGACGAGATCGAACTGTTCGACTTCACCCGCCGCCTCGGCCACAGCATGGGCCTGGCCAGCTGGGCCGGCATGGAGATTCTGGACTCGCCGCGCTTCGACGAGCTGATCGTCGCCCTGGACGCGCTCGACGGCGCGGAGGCGTTCGTGGCCCCCACCCGGATGCGGGAGGTTGCGCAATCGGGCAAGGCCCCGGAGTACGAGGCGATGGCCGCGGCCGAACAGATCATCGCCGAGTCGGTCGCGGCCCGCGGCGCGCCCGGAGACGACCTGCTGGGCACGATCATCGGGAAATGGGCCGACACGACCGGGCCGGAGCGGCTGAGCGGCATCGCCCGGGATGTGATCCTGGTGCATCTGGCCTCGATGTCGAACATGTTCGCGGCGCTCGGATGGTCGCTGCTGCACCTGGTGCAGCATCCTGCCGTGCTGGCCCGGGTCAGGGCCGCGGACGGCCGGGACCGGGACCTTGCGTCGCGCTGCGTGCTCGAGTCCACCCGCATCGGTCAGCGGTCAATCATGTTGCGCTCCGTTCTGGCGCCGGTCACCGTGAACGACGGCGCGGTGACCTACGACGTGTCGCCCGGGGCCACGCTGGCCACCTTCCTGCCCTTGACGAACCTGGCCGGGGCGCCCGGACTCGACCGCTACGATCCCGACAGGTGGCAGGGACGCTCGCTGGTGTCGCCCGCGGGACTCCCAGCGGAGGCGGTCACCACCTTCGGCCACGGCGTGCACGCCTGCCCAGCCCGCCCGTTCTCGGTGACCGCGATGGTGCGGGTGATCGAGCGCCTGTTCGGGGCTTTCGACCTGGAGCCGAGGTTCAGCCACGCCTCGCCCAGGCCGGGCCAGATCGGGGGCGTCGCCCGAGCCGCCGACCCCTGCTTGGTGCGAGTACACCCCCGCTGACCACCGCGCCGCGCCTGCGGCGGGTCATCGAAAGACCAGCCTGAATCTGCACTTTGCTCAAGTGTCCCTTCCCAAGACGCGCAATCAGAGCAAGGCAAACCTGCCTCGAAACCGGATGTCATCATGCACTGCAGCGGCCTCACGTCCAGCGGCCGGCCCGGCATCCGTGTCTCAGCGAGGCTCTACACTCGCCGCGGTGCCCTCGGGGCAGTGTCGGACCGCAAGCTGACAACCGGTAACGGAGCGGGATTCACCATGCCCAACACAGACCCCTCGACACTCCGCCAGCGGAACGTATTCGCGAGTTCCTTCGGCAGGTGCCTGACCATCCGCGCCTGAGGGGCGTCGGAACGAGGTTGAGGCCAGTATCGACCCTCCTAATGGCCTTGGGCACTGACTATCCGGTCTTCAAGTCCAGTGAGCTGAAGTGGGCATTTGGGCAGACCGGGCATCCCGCACCCAGCAAGGGCGCCGACGAGGGAGAAACATACGAGCACGCGCTCAAGTTCTTCGACCGTCTGATCGAGTGCAGCACCGGAATGCCGGCCAACCGCCTTGAGGCGGAGTCACTCGTTTGGTGGGTGTGCAACAGCGAGTTACCGAAACCGCCCACGCCAGCGGACGACCCGAACGAATCGCCAACGCTAGCGGATGACCTGAACGAACTCGCTGCCGAGCTCATGTGGGACGTCAGTCACCTGCGCAAGATCACGAGGCTGCTGCGCGACAAGCGCCAAGTCAACATGAATGAATTGTTCCAAGGGTTTGTGACCCAGGCGCTGCGGGAGTCCCTTGGGGTCACCGAGCACACGCTCCGCTCTGACGACCGTCACCTCCCGTCGATCTACCTCGACCAGCCGCTCAACGACCACCGGCAGCGACTCCTCCTCGAGCCCGACCTCACTTGGTGGGACGGTGACATCTGCACCTTCGTGGGCGACGCCAAGTACAAGCGCATCGACATCAAGGCCATCCCTAACGCCGATGTGTACCAGATCCTCGCCTACGCCACCGCGCTCGACCTGCCCGTGTACGCCAAGGGAGAGGCCGAGCCCGTTGAGTATGCGGTGCGCCATGGCGACAAGCGCCTGGAGGTCGCCACCATCGATCTTGCCGGCTCGATCGAGGCGATCAGGTCGAGCGTCGATCGGCTCGCTGTGCGGGTCTGCAAGCTGCGGGACGAGGCCCGCATCAGGGCCATCGCAGCTTGACCGACCCAGGAGAGACTGCAAGACACGACGCGACCACGTCCCATATGGACTACCATATGGGAGTGGCTCGCCGAGAAGTGCTCGTACAGCTCGATGACGACCTAGTCGACAGGCTCGACGAGATTGCACGGGCGCGACACTCCAGCCGGTCCGCCCTGCTGCGGGAGGGGGCACGGGCCGTCATCGACGCCAACGAGCGGCTGGCCGCCGACCGGCGCTTGATCGAGGCGTACCGCCGCCTGCCCGAGGATCCCGCACTCATCGAGTCCGCAGCCCGGATCGCAGCCCGCACCGCGCCGGAGTGGTAGCACGAGGCGAGATCTATTGGGCCGATCTTGGTCCGCCAGCCGGTAGACGGCCCGTGTGCGTGCTTACCAGAGATGCAGCTGCCGGCGTGCGAGCCTCCGTGACTTGCGCACTCATTACCCGCACTGTGCGGGGCATCGATTCGGAGGTCGAGGTCGGGCCCGATCACGGTCTCGACGAGAGCATCATCAATTGCGACAGCATCGTGACCATCCCCAAGCTGAACCTGGACCTTGACCCCGTGGGCCACCTAGACGAGCTGAAGCAGGCCGAACTCGACCGAGCCCTGCGCTACGCCCTTGACATCCGCTACTGACCCGCGTTACGTGGACCCCCGGGATGCTGCGGGTCGTGGCCCTAGTCGCCGTCAATAACGAAGAGAAGGGGGCGGGGGTGTGGCTGGACCCAGCAGTGTCGTCAGTCGTTGTCGGCGATGGTTACCGTGGCTTCGGGGGAGGCTATGCGGTAGCCGCCGGCCGGTACGAGGGTGAGGGTCAGCTCGGTGTCGGGTTCGTCGGTGTCGTCGTTGTGGGTGCCGATGCGCACCAGGGTGCGGGCGCGGTTGATCCGGACGATCTTGGCGCCGGTTGCGGCGGTGGCTGCGTCGCCTCCGCTCTGGGTGAGCGTGTAGCGCACGGCCACGGCCCAGCCGGGCGCCGGGCTGGCCGAGATGATGAATACGGCCGCTTCGCCCTCGACGACTGCGGGGCCGGCCGTGACTCTGAGCGACGGCGCCTCGGGCGGGGTCGGCACGCCTCCGGGGCCGGTGGCGATGCGCTCGGCCCGCACGAGCAGGCTGGCGGCCTGCTCGCGGGTCAGCGGCTGATAGGGGCAGTAGCGGTTGCGCGCCGCGTCGCAGCCGTAGGTGACGCCGAAGTAGTGGCAGAGCGGCGACCGCGTCGGCGTGCACGCTGTCGGGGTCGAGGTCCGAGAAGGCCACCGGCGTGGGCGCGGTCAGCCCGTAGGCGCGTGCCAGCAGTGAGGCGGCCTCGGCCCGGGTGATGGGCGCCTCGGGACAGAACCGGTCCGCGGCACAGCCGTAGGTGATCCGGAGCCGGGAGAGGCGCTGCACGTGGGCGGCCCACCACGCCGTGGGATCCACGTCGGCGAAACGCGTCCTGGTCACCGGGTCGGGCTCGGCGCCGTCGACGGCCCGCACGATCATCACCGCCACCTGCCAGCGGAGCATCGCGTCGCCCGGGCACAGCATCCCGGCGTCGCAGCCGACCCCGTTGAGCCAGCCCTTCGCGTGGGCGTGGTCCATCTCTGCTCGCAGGGCGGCCGACACCTCCTCGAAGTCCTCGAACGTCTCGGGCTCGATGACCGGCCCCGGCTCGGGCTCGGGCTCCGGAGCAGCCGGCGGCGGGCCCGACGGACCCGGCGGCGGCGGTGGCGGCGGCGGGGGCGGGTTCGTGGTGTCGTCGTCGGTGATCGTGCGGGTGTGGATGAGCGGCTCGTTGCGCGCGTACTGGATGCTGCTGAGCAGCGTCACGATGACGGTCTCGCCGCTCTCCTGTGCGCTGTCGTTCGTGATGGCGATGGGGATGTTCACCGACGTCGTCCCGGCGCTGACGCTCAGCGTTCGGCTCGTCCCCGACCCGCCGCTGATGGTGTAGTCCGCGCCGAGCGCCGCGGTGCCCGACAGCTCGTACTTGAGGGTGATGGCGCTCGACGGCACGGGGCTGAAGTTCACCACGAGGCTCGTCGTCCCCGACGCCTCGCCCACCCTCGACGAGGCCGCCGCGAAGCTCGCGATCGGCGTCCCGCCGCCGGTGTCGTCGTCGGTGACGGTGCGGGTGTGGACACGGTTTGTGCTGCCGGTGAGGGTGTAGCCCGAGCCGGGGTTGAGCGTCAACACGATGGTCTCGGAGCCCTCCTGCGCGCTGTCGTCTGTGATGGCGACGGGGATGTTCACGATGCTCTGGTTGGCTGAGACCGCAACGGTGCCGTTGTTGGATCCGACGCCTGCGATGGTGTAGTCGCTGCCGCGGGACGCGCTGCCCGACAGCGTGTAGCTCACGGTGATGCCGGCAGCGGGCGCGGGGCTGAGGTTCAGCCGGACATTCGTGGTGCCCGACGCCTCTCCGAGGGTCGAAGAGGCCCCATGGAACGACGCGACCGGCGTGGCAGCCGCGCCCGCCACCTTGAACACCGGCGACATGCCGTAGAGCGGGCGCTGCTGCGCCCGGGGGCTGTGGGCCTGGTGCAGGAACGCCCACGTCGTCTCGTGGGAGGCTCCGCGGGACACGTCCGGGCTGTTGCCCAGCGGATAGTCGTAGGCCTCGCAGGCGTTGCCGGTGCCCGTCCACGCCTGCTGCGCCTGGCCGGGGCTGTTCGGGTTGTTCTGGGTGCCGTCCTCGCTGCGCGGGTCGGCGAGGTCCCAGCCCGTCGTGACGCCGCCGCCGCTGCGCAGCGCCTGGTCGCAGAGGTCGGCGTAGTTGTTGGCGAGGATCTCGCCGTTCAGCCAGTAGATCGGCGTGCCCACGCCGGCGTCCCCGACGCTCGACGCCGCGGAGCCGTCGCTCCAGCCGCCCGAGGGCACGTGCGAGGTGTGCTCGGCCGCCATGCCGGTGTGCACCCGCGCCGTGGTGCCCGTCGAGCCCGACGAGCCGCGCGTCGAGGCGAACACCCGGAAGAAGCCCGCGTACGCCAGGATGTCGGCGTGCCCCATCGTCGCCGCGACGTCGCGGATGAATGCGTCGTAGTCGGCGATGTCCGTCGACGTGGCGTCGCGTGTCGTGGAGGTGCGGAACAGCAGCCGGAAGTCGTCGCCCGCGCCCAGCGCCGAGGGCTTGAGGCCCCAGCCGGCCGGCACCGTGACGTCGCCGGTCTCGTCGTCGACGAGCACGACGCCGACAGGCCCGCCGGAGACGGTTCCCAGCGTCGCCCCGCCGCCCGCGGCCGCGCCGGCGCCGTGGGCGATCACGACGTAGGGCTGGGTGCGGGCGCCGTTGTCGACCGGGGTCAGCCGCAGCGTCGCGCTCGACGCGCCCGCCGCGAACCGCACCGCCGGGTCCTGGGCGCTGTGCGGGTTGGACGTGACCAGCGTCACGCCTGACTGCTGCGACGGCTGCAGCGCGAAGGTGTAGTCCGTCGCCACCGTCGCGCCCGCGACGGTCAGCGGCACGGTGACGGTCTCTGAGCCCGTCAGCGCCCGCCCCAGCGTGATCGTGACCGTGCGGTAGCCCGTCGCGCCGCTCGCCCCCTCGACGGCGTTGCCGTCGGAGTCGCCGTCTGAGGCGCCCAGCGTCACCGTCACCGGCGCCGCCGGGGCCGTGTCGTCGTCGGTGAGGGTGATCGTGGCGGGACTGACCGTGGCGCTGCCGTGAGTGCCCGAGACCGTGACCGTCTCCGCGTTCTCGACGGTGCTGTCGTCGGTGGGGGTGAGCGTGAACATCCCGGTGCCGGTCCGCGCGCCCGCGGCGATGCTGATGCTGAACGTGGCGGGCTGCGCCGTGAAGCCGACGACGCCCTGGCCGCCGGAGCCCGCCACCGACACCGCCACCGTCTGCGGGGCGCCCCAGCGCGTCGAACCGCCCACAGTGGCAGTCACCGTGATCGTCGTGGCGCCGTCGCCCTCACCCACGGACGAGTCGTCGACGCTCAACGCGACACTCGACGGCGCGGCGTCGTCGTCCGTGACCGTCACCGGGACGTTGCGGATGGTCGGCGTCGATGGCGTGTAGCGGATGCCGTCGCCGTTGCCCGACGTGATCGCATGGGTGATGGTGACGGCGCGCTGGTTGCCGGGGTTGTCGATGATGTCCTGGTGGCCGCGCACGGTCACCGTCTGGGCCGTGCCCCAGTTGCCCGACGTGCCCGACGTGAACACCAGATCCACCGACGTGCCCCAGGTCGAGCCGCCGTCGTCGCTGACCCGCGCGCCCGCCGGCGCCGTGGCCGTGACCGTGATGTTGGCGATGGGCTGTGTGGCCAGCGCGACCGTGTAGGTTCCCGTGTCGCTCTGGTCCTCGTTGACCGTCAACGGGCCCCCGGTGATCGTCACCGCCGCGGTGTCGTCGTCGTTGACCCTCACGGACACGTTCGCCACGGAGGTGCTGGTGGTGTACTTGCCGTTCGTGTCGCCCGTCGTGACCGCCTGGGTGATCGTCACGTCGCGGCGGTCGTTCTCGTTGTCGATGTCGTCGTTCACACCCCGCACGGTCACCGTCTGCGCGCCCCAAGCCGACGGCGTGAAGGTCAGCGTCACCGTGGCCTGATCCGTCTGCCCGCCTCCGCTCAGCAGCGCCGCCCCCGGGGTGCCGCTCGTGAGCGTGACCACCGCGTTCGACAGCGGCTGCGTGTCCAGCGCCACCGTGTAGGTGTCCGTGCCGCCGTCCTCGGCCACGGCCGTGTTCCCGCCCGACTGCGTGACCGTCACCCCGGCCGTGTCGTCGTCGGTGACGGTCACGCTGACGGGGTCGACGGTCAGGGTTGTGGGGTAGCCGCCGCCGTCGCCCGTGGTGATGGCGTGGGTGATGCTCACGGTGCGCGCATCGCCCGCGTTGTCGATGTCGTCGTTGACGCCGCGCACGGTGATCGTCTTCGCCGTGTGGTCGCTCGGCGTGAACGTGAGCGTTGCGGTCGACCCGAAGTTCGTCCCGTCCGAGCTGACCTGCGCGCCTGCGCCTGCCGTCGCCGTGATCACGACGTTGCCCGCCGGCGCTGTATCGAGCTCGATGGTGTACGTGTCCGTCGTTGATGTGCCGTCCTCGCTCACCGACGTGCCGCCGTCGCTCTCCACGACGCTGACGGTGCCCTGCGTCTCGTCGTCGTCCGCCGTGACGACGAAGTCGGCGTTGTGGCTCGACGAATAGCCGCCGCCGGTCGGCGCGTGGGTGAGCGTGACCATCTCGTTCGCGGCGTTCAAGTCCTGGCCCGCGCTGACGGTCACCTCTTGCGCGATGTACCAGTCCGACGTCGTGAACGTCAGCGTGTTCTGGTCGCTCGCCATCGAGGGGTCGGTGTCGACGTTGATGCCGGAGCCCGCGCCGGTGATCGTCACCGTCACCGTGCCCGTCGGCGCGGTCGCCGGGCGGACGGTGTAGGTGGCCGTGGCGCCCTCGTCCAGCGTCAGGCCGGCGGCGGGCGGGGCGAACAGCAGCCCCTGCGCGTGGTCGTCGTCCGCGATGGTGACGGTCGCGACGTGCGGGCTGCCGATGTCCGTGTTCGCGGTCACGCCGCCGCTGCCCTTGCTGAGCGTCGCCGTGAACGTCTCGTCCGCCTCGGCTGCGCCGTCGCCGGTGATCGCGATGCTGAACGTTGCGGTGTCTGACCCGGCCGCGATCGTCGCCGTCAGCACGTCGCTGTCGAAGTCGGCGCCGGCGCCGCCGCTGGAGCCCGTCGCCGTGCCGTCGGCCAGGGTGAGCCTGACGTTCACCGCATCGGGCGCTGTCTCGCTGAGGTCGACGATGACCGCGACGGTGCCCCCGCTCTCCAACACCGTGTACGACGCCTGCCCAAGCGTGAGCTCCGCGCGATCGTTATCGCTGATGCTGACGGTGGTATTGCCCCTTGGCGCGTCTACGGTGTAGCCAGACGAGGCAGTGAGTGTCAGTCGGAGAGCCTCAGGTTTCTCGAAGACGTCGTCATCGGTGATCGCGATGACGATCGTGCCGCTCGTCGCGCCGGCGTCGATGGTGAACGAGCCCGAGGGCGCGGTGAAGTCGTCTCCGCTCGTCGCCTCAAGGTCCTGGACCGTATAACTCACCGTGAGGTTGGCGCTCGGCGCTGGATCGGCATTCACGGTCACCGAGACCGTGCCGGCGTCTTCGTTGACCTGGTTCGTAGCGCGTGCGAAACTCAGCTGCGGCAACGCCGCCTGCGCCGCCAGCTTGAAGACGGGGGACAGTCCAAGCAGGGGACGCTCCTGCGTGTTGGCCGCCGCGGCGGCGTGCAGCAGGTTGTTCGCCCCGCTGTGCCCGCCGCGCGACACCGTGCTCGCTCCCAGAGGGTGGTTCCACGCCTCGCAGGCGTTGCCCGATCCCGTCCAGGGCTCGTACCGCTGCGAGTTGGTCACGTTGCCGTCGGGGATGTTCTGCGTCCCGTCCTCGCTGCGGGGGTCGTTCTGGTCGAAGCCGTTCGTGACGCCGGCCCCCGACCCCGTCCAGCTGATGTCGCACAGGTCGGCGTAGTTGTTGGCGATGATGGCGCCGTTCAGCCAATAGACGGGTGTTGCCACAGTGCCGCGGGTGCTCCTCGCGGAGCCGTCGGCCCACCCGTCGCCGGCCTGGTCGTGGTGGTCGTTGTGCTCGCCGGACGTCACCAGACCATTGTGGAAGCGCGCCGTCGCCCCGCTGCTGCCGCTGCCGCTTCTAGTGCTGCCCAGCACCTTGAAGAAGCCCGCGTAGGGCAGGATGTCCGCGTGGCCGCCCGTCGCCAGCACCTCGTGGATGAAGGCGTCGTAGTCGGCGATATCGGAGGACGCGGCGTCGCGGCCCGTCGAGGTGCGGAAGAGGAGCCGGAAGTCGTCGCCCCCGCTCAGGCCCGACGGCGCGAGCGGCCAATCCGACGGCACCTCGATGTCGCCGGTCTCGTTGTCCTGCAGGACGATGCCGACGGGCCCGCCCGCGAGCGTTCCCACCGTCACCCCGCCGCCGCTCGGCGCGCGGTCGGCCGTGCCATAGTCAACGACGAGGTAGGGCTGGGTGCGGTCATCGTTCTCGCTGAAGTCGATCCTCAACGGCGCCGTCGTCCCGCTGCCCGTGAACAGCACCGCCGGGTTCTGAGCCGTGTGCGTTCCGCCTGAATCGACGAGGGACACCCCGGACGCCGTTACCGCATCAACCAACCGGTAGTCATCGGCCACGGTCGCGCCCTCGAACGTCAACGGCACCGTCACCGTCTCGCCGGCGGTCAGCGCGCGGCTGATGGCCACCGTGAGCGTGGGCCCGGCCACGCCCTCGCCCGCGACGCCGCCGGAGGCCGACAGCGTGACATCGACCGTCGGCAGCGGCCCCGTGCCGGCGTCGGTCACCGTGACCGTGGCCGTGGCGGCGCTCCCGAGCCTCGCGTCGACGGGGTCGCTGAGCGTCACGCTGAACGTCTCCGCGCTCTCCGCGGTGCTGTCGGCGGTGATATCGACGGTGATGGTCTTCGACGTGTCGCTCGCGGCGAACCGCACCGTCCCCGTCGCCGACGTGTAGTCGCCGGGATGCGAGGCGGTGCCGTCCGCGGTGGTCCATGTCACCGACGCGGGCACGAGCGTGGTGCCGGTCCTGGTGACGGTCAGCGTCGCCGCGCCGGTCTGTTCGTTGGCGCCGGCCGTGGCCGGGTTGAACTGGATGGTGGGTTTGTCGGCGTCGTCTTCGATGATGCCGATGGCGCTGAAGTTGGTGGCGTCGAGCGGCGGCGGGGTGCCCGTGCTCGTGGGCGTGCCGAGCGTGACGGTGAAGTAGTGGTCGCTCTCGTAGGTCGAGTCCTGGGCCGTCGCGACGCTGAACATCGCGCTGGTGTCGTTGGCGGGGATGGTGACGCTGCCGGCGGTGTTGGTGTAGTCGTTGCTGTCAGCGACTACGTAGGCGGGGTCGCCGGTGACGCCGCGGCCGTCGGTGAGGGTGTAGGGGACGCTGACGCCGGCTGAGTTGGTGTAGCCGTCGGGCAGGGTCACGGTGAAGGTGATCGCGGCGCCCTCGGCGGCGGAGGCGTTGCTGATGGTCACGCCCGGCACCGCGTCCACGACGAACAGCGAGTCCGACATGGCGTACAGCGGCTTCAGCTCCGAGTTGGGCCGGGCGTGGCCGCACGAGTTGTCGCCTCGGGGCACGCCCAGCGGGTTGAGGGTGGCGTCGTTGAGCTTGCCGATGTTGACGTGGGATTCGCCGGCGCGCAGGTACCCACCTGCGCAATCGCCTTCGATTCCGCCTCGGCGGCCGCCGTGGTGCTGGGAGCCGGTCCAGTAGCCGCCCGCCGCGATGGCGGCGGCGCTGCCGTCGGCGAACTTGGGGTTCGTCTCGTCGTCCCAGGTGCCGTCGGTGAAATCGGCTAAGCCTGGATCCACCGATGCGGTGAGGTTTGTGGGGTTGGCGCGTCCACCGGAAAGGCCTCCTGACATGGGAGAATGCTGTTTGAAGCAACGGTCATTCTGGCCATGTGAGGAGGCACTTCCTGTGAGCAGCATAGCGGGCGGGATCGACGGGATCGAGGCGGTGTTCGACGACGCTTCGCTGGTGGCCGACGCGGGGCTTCTGTTGGCGGGCACGGTGATGGGCCGGCTGGGTTTGGAGTCGCTCATCGATGAGGTGGTGCGCCCGCCGGAGTCGGGGCGGGGGTCCGGGGCGAAGGCGTTGTCGGTGGTGGCGTCGATGCTGGTGGGAGGGTCACACATCGGCGACGCCGACAGGCTGCGGGCCGGGTCCGCTTCAGCGGTGCTGCCGTTCGCGGTGGCGGCTCCGTCGACGTTGGGGACGTGGCTGCGGTCCTTCACGTTCGGCCATGTCCGTCAGCTCGACCGGGCTCTGGAGCTGGCGCTGGGCCGGGCGTGGTCTGTGGGCGCGGCGCCGGCAGCGGCGGAGATGACGGTGGATCTGGACTCGACGGTGTGTGAGGTCCACGGCAAGTCCAAGCAGGGCGCGGCCTATGGCCACACCAAGGTTTGGGGATACCACCCGCTGGCGGCAGTGCGCGACGACACCGGCGAGGTCGTCCACGCCCGGATGCGGTCGGGGTCCTCTCAACGCGGCCATGTCCGCTTCGCCGCGGAGACCCTCGCGAGGCTCAGGCGCCTCGCGCCGCACGCGGCGGTGACGGTGCGCGCCGACGCGGGGTTCTTCTCCTATGCGCTGATCGCGAAGCTCGACGCATACAAGGCCCGCTGGTCGGTCACGATCCCCAACAACGCCAAAGTCAAAGCAGCCATCGACGGCATCGACGAAACCGCCTGGACGCCGATCGCCTACCCCGACGGGGAAGCCCAGGTCGCCGAGAGCGCCATCACAACGAGCCGCCGCGACCCCCAAGGCCCCCGAAAGCTGCGCCTCGTCGTGCGCCGCACCCGCCTCCCAGAAGGCCCCCAACGCGAGCTGTGGCCCAACTGGCGCCACCACTGCTTCGTCACCAACAGAGACGGCCTCGACACCGAAACCGCCGACGCCTACCACCGCGGCCACGCCCGAGTCGAGCTCGCCATCAGAGACCTCAAAGACAATGGACTAGCCCACTGCCCCTCGGGAAGATTCTTCGCCAACGGCGCCCACCTCGCCTGCGCCGCGCTCGCCCACAACCTCGCCCGCTGGACCGCCCGCCTCGCACACACCAACCACCCCGAACGGCTCACCGTCGCCGCCACCGTCCGCCGGCGGCTGCTCGCCGTCCCCGGACGCCTCGTCAACCACAGCCACCGACACAAACTCCGCCTGCCGCTCAACTGGCCCTGGGCACACCAATTCACCACCGCGCTGGCCCACACCCGCAACCTGCCCCAACTCATCTAAAGCACAACCCCCCGGGACCCGGCGCCACCCAGCACACACCCCCAGCGCCACCAACCAGCCACAACCCCAGCCGCCGACCCCACACGCCCCAACAGCACCCACAACAGCCAAACCAGACCAACACCGCCCACAACAACCAAAACCAGCCACCCCGACCAGCCCACCGGTGGATTCAGGCTAAGTCGTCGGCGATCTTGTTGCCGCCGACCCAGTAGACGGCGCCCTCGACCGGGTCGAAGCCGGGCCGGAAGTTGCCGGCCGCCTCGGCGCCGTCGTCGTTGCCGGCATCGGTGGAGATCAGCGCCACGAACTTGGCCGCGTGCGGCGCCAGGTCGGCGACGCCGCCAGCCTTCAGTTGGTTGCCGGTGATCTCGGCTTGCACGAAGCCGTTGTAGAACGCCCGCGCGCCGGCCCCGCCGGTGCTCGCGGCCGTGGTTCCGCTGGTGACGTACAGCAGGCGGAACTTGTCGCCGACCGACAGGCCCGGCGGCAATAGCGACCAGTCGTGCAGCACCAGAGCCGCGCCGTCGGCCACCACCACCGGCGCATCGTCGTCGTCGATGCCGAACCAGGCCTCGCTGTCCCCCGTCTCCAGCTGGATGCCCGGGTCGAAGTTCCCGGTCCAGAGCGCTTCGATCTCCGCGTCGTTGAGGAAGCCGATGGAGAACTCCTCGTCGAATGTCTCGCCGTCGTCGAAGCCGTCGCGGGCGTGGATCGCGAACTGCGCTGTCCGCGCGCCGGCGCCGCGGAACTCCAGGATGCGGTAGCCGCGGTAGTTCGGCGTGTAGCGGTTGACGCCCTCGAGCGACACGCCGGTGCCGGTGGCCGTCATGACGAAGTCGTTGTGGTGCAGCGGCCACGCCACGTTCGCGCTGATCCGCGGCCCCCGGAAACCGTCCACCACATCGCAATGCTCGAAAGCATCCCCGGGCGGGCCGCTGTCGTTGTCGTCGCCAGGCTCGTCATCGGCCACCGACAGGTCGCAGTCGCCCCCGTCGGTGGAATGCCCCTCCGCTTGCAGGATCAGCAGAACGCGCGCGGCCTCACCGGCCTCCAGCGCCCGGCTCAGCGTCACCGTCAGCGAGCGGTCGACGCGGGTGGCGTCGCCCTCGAGCATCACCGCGGAGATGTTGGTGTCCGACGGCGACGCCCGCACGCCCGCGCCGCTCATGGTGACCGTGGTGGGGTCGTCGTCCAGGTACGTGAGCGTGTGGACGACGTCGGCCACCGCGTTGTAGGCGCTGTCGCTGCTGCTGAGGTCGTGGGTCACAGCGACCTGCAGGTCCGGCTCGTCGACCTCGTCGTTACCGCCCGCAGGAGACCCGTGGACAATGACGGGCAACGGGATCTGCCAACCGCTGGTCGTGAACGTCAGCGTGGTAGTCGCTTGCGGCACGGTTCGGCCCGCGTCGAAGCGCACCTTCCCTGCCGGCGAGGCCGAGATCGCCACGGTCACGCTCGCGCTGGGCGCGGTGTTCAGCCGAACGAAGTACCTGTACGTGCCGCCCTCTTCGACGCGGCCGTCGCCGGTGTCGAAGATCGACAGGCCCGCGGCAGCCTCGACGAGGGTCATGACGTAGCCGCGCTGCGCGCCCTCGTCCTTGTCGTAGTTCGGGCAGGCCACACCCGAGCACGCTCCGCCGGCGAGGTTCGTGTCGAAGTGGCGCTCACGCCAGGTGTCCGAGTATTGCGGGATGACGACCCGCAGCGTCTCCGCGGCGCTGTTGCCGTCGTCGGCTGCGGCGGTGACGACGACCGTCGCCTCCTGAGCGCCCGCGCCGCTGAGGGTCAGCACGCCCGTGTTGGTGTTGAGGGTCGCGCCCGCCGGCGAGCCATCGAGCGCGATCGTGAAGTGCGTGCCCAGCGCCGCGCCGATGAACCGCAGCGGCACCGCGACGCGCTCCGACCCGGCCAGCGCGCGCTCGATCCTCACCCGGAACTTCGCCGTGTCGCTCGAGTCGCCCTCGGTCGCCTCGTTGTCCTCGGGGGAGCCGGCCAGGACCCGGACGCGGGTCGGGTCGTCGTCGATCACCGCGAACGGCACATTCGGGATCGTGACCCCCGCATACGTGTCCGCGTTGTCCGGCGTGGCGTCGGTCATCTTGGAGTCATCGACCAGCAGCCTGAACACGAAATCGCCGGTGTGGGCCCCGCCGGGCGCGTCGGCGATGTTGTCATTGGCAACGAACCTCGCCTCCTTGGTCAGGTCCGCGCCCGTCGCGCCCGACGACCACCGCGCCACCACGAACTCCACTCGGGTCGGGTCATAGCCGTCCTCGTTGTAGACGTCCGCGTCCTGGGGCGCGGAGTCCCGTGAGTGGGCGCCCACACCGCGCGCCGTCGGCCTTGTCGACGGAACAGGGTCAGCATCCGGCTCAGGGATGACCGGGCCGGTAGCGACGGTTGCGGCGGTCCGCGCCACCAACACCACATCAGACGTCGGCGACGCCGCCAGCGTGATGCGCAGCGTGGCCTGCTTGTCGCGGGGGTCGTCGTTCTCGCTGGTCTCCATCATCGTCAGCCGGCTGCCGCCGAGGACGGTGACCGTCGCGCCCGTCGCGCCGCCGATGTTGGTGTCCGCCTCAGGCTCGGTGATCGTGACCGTCCACTCGCCGAGGATGGCGCCGCCGGTGCAGTCGGCGGTGGTGCACAACCGCACGCCGAAGGTCTCGTCGCCTGTGCCGTCAGAGTCGTCGTGCGCGGTCACCTCGAAACGGATCTTCTTGTACACCGCATCCGGGTAGGCGCGCGGGCCGTCGGCGTCGGGCGTGACGGCCAGCTTCTGGCCGAGCAGGTCGTTGGTGGTGATCGCGACGTCGCCCGCCTCGGCGCTGAAGGCGCCGGCGACGCTGGCGTGCAGGTAGTACTCCGGCCGGGTGGGAATCCTCGAGATCTCAAAGGCCCGGGACTGGCCCTCAACAATCGTGTCGCGATGCAGAACCGCCTGCGAGGCGACCTGCTGCGCCCCAGCCTCGGCCGGACCCAGCAGCCCCCCCGGATCCGGCAGCAGCGGCACCGGCGCCGCCGCCAGCAGCGACCCCGCCAGCGCCACCACGACCACCCCGACGAGACCCCGCAATCCTGAGGCGGATCTCATTGCCTCGGCCAGACGAGCAAACGGCCTTCGACCCCCCCCCCCCCCGGCGGCGCAAGAGGTCAGCCGCACCGGGCCGCCGGGGCTAGAGGATCTCCACTTCCCCACAACCGGAATTGTATTGCATCGCACTTCTTTGGCCACCTTTACGGGGCGAGGCACCCGCGGCCGGTCCCGTCTCGAGATCGCCGGCCGCCACCATCGCCTCATTGCAGCCTGGGACGAGTTGGTGGGCTTGCTTAGATCTTCCAGAGGCACGACAGCGGCAGGGCAAGGATCCGGTCGGCGAGCCTGAGGGGGTGGGCGCCGGTGTAGAGGACCAGGCCCATCTCGAACCGCTCACCGACCAGGTCTCGCATCCACAGCAGCCATTTGGCGTCGGCGGGACGTACGTTGGCGCCTGCCTTTACCTCAACCGAGATGAGGCGGCCGTCGGGCCGCTCGATGAGCAGGTCGATCTCACGGCCGCGGGAGTCCCGATAGTGGCAGAAGTGCAGGTCCGGAGCTACGGCGGCCGCCTGGCGGCGCAGCTCGTTCGCCGCGAAGGTCTCGTGCAGGGGTCCGCGTGCCGGCGCCGCCGGGTCGCTGAGCGATTCGGCGGTCATGCCGAGCATGGTCGCGGCCAGGCCCGTGTCGGCGACGTGCAGCTTGGCCCGCCGCTTGGCCCGCGTGGCCGACCCGGTGGACCAACCCGGCAGACGGGTCACCAGATGGGTCATCTCCAGATACGACAGATAGTCCGCCGTGGTGTCGATGCTGCCGAACTCCAGGTCCCTGTGCAGATCCTGCACCACCAGTTCGCCGGCGGTGCGGGCCGCCGCGGCTCGCAGCAGGCGGGGCAGCTCGGTGGACCGTCTGGCCCCGGTGAGCTCGACGATGTCGCGGGCCACCGCGGTGTGAACGTAGGCGCTGAACCAGAGCCGGCGGTCGGCGTCGCTGAGACCGACGGCCTCGGGGTATCCGCCCCGGCAGATCCGCTCGGCGTACTCGCGCCGGGTCACCGTCGAGGGAGCGGCCCCCAGCAGTTCGGTGTGCCCCGAGGACTCGCCGCCCGCCAGGTGAGCCAGCAGACCGTCGGCGGCGGCCTCGACCTCCACCTCGGAGAAGGGGGCCAAATCGAGGAACACAGCCCGGCCGGCAAGGGACTCCGAGAGCACCGGGACGGTAAGGAACCCGGCTGAACCGGTGAGCAGGAACGCACCCGGAGCGGGATCCGCGTCGACGGCGACCTTGACCGCTCGCACCAGGTCGTCGCCTCCCCGCTGAACCTCGTCGATGACGACCGGCCTCGATCGGCCGGTGACGAACCCGGTCGGATCGTCGAGGGCCACAGGCAGCAACCCGGGCTCGTCGAGCGACAGGAACGCTCCCCCGTCGACGACCCGACGGGCAAGCGTCGTCTTGCCCGACTGGCGGGGGCCGTGCAGCACGACAACCCGGAACACGTCCAGGGCGCGCCACAACGAAGGCTCGATCCGCCGCGCCAGCCTTGCCGTCTCGTCCATGCCCGCGCCCACCCCGCGTCGTGACGGCCGCACGCTAACAGCAGGAACACCCGGCGGCTACCAGTAGTTTTACCCCCCTCCGAGGAGAGATCTATTGAGCCGATCTCGGTCCGCCAGCCGGTAGACGGCCCGTGTGCGTGCTTGCCAGAGATGCAGCTCACCCGATCGAATCGGTCAGCCTGGGAGGGCGGCTAACAGGGTCACGTCGGTGAAGTGGCCTACCCATTGGGGGAGGATGCCGAAGGCGAGGGTGGCCGCACCGGTGAGGACCAGGGCGGCTGAGACCGAGGTGGGGGGCTTGATGGGGGTGGCCGTGTCGAAGTCGGCGGACTCGGGCGGGGCCTCTGCCCACATGTGGCTCGCGATCCTCGCGTAGTAGTAGAGCGCGATCACCGAGTTGACGGCCACGATCACGCCCAGGGCCACCCCCCAGGCGGTGCCCGGCGAGAGCAGGGCCAGCACGATCTCGAACTTGGCGAACCAGCCGCCGAGCGGCGGGATGCCGGCCAGTGCCATCAGGAAGATCGTCATGGCGACGGCCAGGCCCGGCGAGTAGCGGAACAGGCCCTTGTAGGTGTCGATCTCGGCCGAGGCGGTGCGGCGGGCCACCGCGATGATCACCGCGAACGCGCCCAGGTTCATGGCCGCGTAGATGGCCAGGTAGGTCACCACCGACGACAGGGCGTCATCGGCGGTCGCCAGCGACTCCCCGGCCACCGCCAGCGGAGCCAGCATGTAGCCGGCCTGGGCCACGCCCGAGTAGGCCAGCAGCCGCACCACGTTGGTCTGGCGCAGGGCCATCAGGTTCCCGCCGAACATCGACGCCGCCGCCAGCACCCACATCAGCGGCTGGTACACGTCGGCCCGTCCCCAGAAGCCCACGAAAACCAGCGACAGCAGGGCCACGAACCCGGCCGCCTTCGAGGCCACCGACAAGAACGCGGTCACCGGCGTGGGCGCGCCCTCGTAGGTGTCGGGCGCCCAGGTGTGGAACGGGAACGCCGACACCTTGAACCCGAACCCGACCACCACGAAGATCACGCCCAGGGTCACCACCGCCAGCGGCGCCCCACCCCCGGAGACCGCCGCGTCGATGTCGGTCAGCATGGTCGAGCCGGTGGCGCCGTACAGCAGCGACATGCCGTAGAGCAGCACCGCCGAGGCGAACACCCCCATCAGGTAGTACTTGAGTCCGGCCTCGTTGCTGCGCAGGTCCCGCTTGCGCCAGGTGGCCATCAGGTACGCCGGGATCGACAGCAGCTCGAGGGCCACGAAGATGGTCACCAGGTCGCGGGCCGAGGCCATCACCACCATGCCCAGAACCGCCGACAGAAGCATCTGGTAGTACTCGTTCTCCCAGTAGTCGCCCTCGGCGATGTAGTTGGTGGACAGCAGCACCACCACGTACCCGGCCAGCAGGAACACGGCCTTCATCACCAGGGCGTAGTCGTCGACCACGTAAGCGCCCCAGAACGTGGCGCGGTCGGCTCCGTCCCAGGCCAGGGTCACCACCGGCACCATCGATGCCAGCAGCCCGAACGACGCTAGCGCGGAGACCACGGCCCGGCCCCGCTCCAGCCAGACGATGTCCACCAGGGTCAGCAGCGCCCCGAAGCCGAGCAGGGTCAGCTCGGGCGCGACCGCGTGCCAGTCGATCGCCGGCCGCTCGAAGGCGAGGGTCAGGACCGAGCCGAGCATCGGCGGGTCAGCCTCCGGAGGCCAGCAGGCCGACCACGGCCGGGTCGGTCACGTCGAAGATCAGGCCCGGCGCCAGCCCGAACAGGAGGATGCCCACCAGCAGCGGCGCCCAGGAGATCCACTCGATCCGGGTGACGTCGACGATGTCGTCGCTGTCGGCGAACTCCTCGGGGGGGGCGCCCATGGCGGTGCGCTGAAGCAGCCACAGCAGGTAGCCGGCGGCCAGCACCGTGCCCACCGCGGCCACCACCATGTAAGTCCGGAAGGTCTCCACCGGCAGGCCCTCGGCCGGCGAGTAGGCCGACAGGATGGCCGGGAACTCGCCCCAGAAGCCGGCCAGGCCGGGCAGGCCCAGCGACGCCATCGAGCAGAACCCCAGGATCCAGCCCATCCGGGGCGCCTGGACCAGCATCCCGCCCAGCCGGCGGATCTCCAGGGTGTGGTAGCGCTCCTTCACCGATCCGGCCAGGAAGAACAGCATCCCGGTGATGATCCCGTGGGCGACCATGCCGAAGATGGCCGCGTTGATCCCGAAGTCGGTGAGGGTGGCGATGCCCAGCATCACGAAGCCCATGTGGGCCACCGACGAGAACGCGATCAGGCGCTTCATGTCGGTCTGGGCCAGGCATCCCAGAGCGCCGTAGATGATGCCGATCACCGCCAGCAGGCCGATCCACGGCGCCCACACCTCGGCGCCCTCCGGGAGCATGGGCACCGCGATTCGCACGAACCCGTAGGTGCCGAGCTTCAACAGGATGGCGGCCAGGATCACCGACCCCACCGTGGGCGCCTCGGTGTGGGCGTCGGGCAGCCAGGTGTGGAACGGGAACATCGGCACCTTCACGCCGAAGCCGATGAACATGCCCGCGAAGATCCAGATCTGGGTCCCGCCCAGGATGCCGGCGCCGGCCACGTCGGTCAGCGCCCGCATGTCGAAGGTGCGCAGCGACTCGCCGGTGGCCGGGTCGGTGGACAGGAAGAACAGCGCCAGGAACGACAGCAGCATCAGGGCCGAGCCGAACAGGGTGAACAGGAAGAACTTGATCGACGCGTAGCGCCGGTTCTCGCCTCCCCACACTGCGATCATGAAGAACATGGGCAGCAGCACGACCTCGAAGAACACGAAGAACAGGATCAGGTCCTGGGCCACGAAGGTCCCCACCATGCCCGTCTCGAGGATGAGCATCAGGATGAAGAACGCCTTGGGATTGCCCGGCTCGGGTATGTGGTCCCACGAGTAGACCACGCACAGCGGCACCACCACCAGCGTGAGCGCCATGAGCGGCAGCGAGATCCCGTCCAGGCCGAGGATGTAGCGGCTGTTGATGACCTCGATCCAGCGGGCATCGACCACGTACTGGAGGGCCCCGGCGTTGCCGTAGTCGAAGTCGAGCATCAGCAGGCCGCCGATCACCATCGCCACCAGCGACGACAGCAGGGCCAGCTGCTTGAGGAGCTTCTCCTCGGCGGCCGGGACCGCCATCATCACCAGCGCCCCGACCAGCGGGACGAAGGTGACGAGGGTCAGGCCCCAATCATTGAGAAAGTCGGTCATGGTTCGGTCCTAGAGGCTCCTGGTTTCGGCGGGGGTTTCAGGGTCGGTCACGATCTCGGTCACGAGGGTCAGATCGACAGCACGAGGATGAACACGCCGGCGAGCACGGTGGCGGCCGCGAACAGGATGGCGGCGTACTGCTGGACCTTGCCGGTCTGCATGGTCCTCAGGCTCTCGCCGGCGCCGTCGGAGGCCCGGCCCGAGCCGTCGACGATGACGCGGTCGATGAGGGTCTGGTCGACGTGGTCGTAGACGGCGCGGCCCGCGGCCACCGACTGCCGGCCCGCCTCGTTGACGACGCCGTCGATGATCCGCTGGTTCGACCAGTAGATGGCCTTGGCCAGCGGACCCTTCACCGCCTTGACGACGACATCGGTGTAGAGGTGGTCGAAGTAGTACTTGTTGACCAGCGTCGTGTGCACCGCCCCCATCAGCCCGCCCCGCGACACCGGTCCGTCGGGAATCTCGGTCAGCGGCTCCGCAGAGGCCTCGGACCGGCTCTGCACGCCCTTGAAGTAGTAGCGCCAGGCCAGCCCCGCGCCGGTCAGCGCAACCAGTGTCGAGACGATGGCCAGCGACCAGCTCGGCTTGGCGTGGCCGATGGCCGGGAAGTAGGCCGCCACCGGCTCGACGTAGTGGCCGAAGCGCTCCTGCCAGGCCTCCGGCCACAGCTGGAAGCCCTTGGGCATGTTGAACAGCCCGGACAGGACCGCGAAGAAGGCCAGCACGTACAGCGGTACCAGGATGCGCGGCCCGGACTCGTGGGGATGGCCGTGGCCCCGGTACGTGCCATGGAAGGTGAGGTAGACGACCCGGGTCATGTAGGCCGCGGTCACGGCCGCGCCCACCATCCCCATGACCAGCATGAGGGTGTAGCTCCCGTTGGCGTGGGTGCCGCCGAACAGGCCCCAGCCGCCGGTGCCGGCCAGGATCTCGTCCTTGGACCAGAACCCGGCCAGCGGGGGCAGGCCCATGAGCGCGATCGTCGCCACCAGGAAGGTCCGGTAGGTGTGGGGCATCACCTTGCGCAGCCCGCCCATGTCGGTCTTCATGTCGAAGCTGTGCACCGCGTGGCTCACCGACCCCGCCCCCAGGAACAGGCAGGCCTTGAAGAAGGCGTGGGTGAACAGGTGGAACATGGCCGCGGTCCAAGCCCCCACGCCGAGGGCCATGACCATGTAGCCCAGCTGGCTGACGGTGGAGTAGGCCAGCACCTTCTTGATGTCGTTCTGGGTGAAGGCCAGCATCCCCCCGAACAGCAGGGTGACCGCCCCGACCAGCGCCAGCACGTTGATGCTGGACCCGCCGATCGACATGCCCTCCCAGAACACGGGGTACAGGCGGGCGACCATGTAGATGCCGGCCACCACCATCGTGGCGGCGTGGATGAGCGCGGACACCGGCGTGGGTCCGGCCATGGCGTCGGGCAGCCAGGTGTGGAGGATGAACTGGCCGGATTTGGACATCACCGCGGCCAGCAGGCACAGCGAGGCGGCCACCAGCGCGGTGTGGCTCACGTCGCCGGCGTTGATGCGCTCGCTGAGGGTCAGCGTGTCGAAGGTGCCGCCCGCGGCGAAGAAGAGGATCGACACGCCCACCAGGAGCCCGACATCGCCCACCCGGTTGGTGAAGAAGGCCTTGAGGGCGGCGTCGGAGTTCTCCTTGTGCTCCCACCAGTGGCCGATCAGCACGAACGAGCAGACGCCGACCAGCTCCCAGCCGACGATCATCTGCAGCAGGTTGTCGCTGAGGACGAAGAACAGCATCGCCGCGGTGAACAGGCTCAGGAAGGCGAAGAAGTGGGTGTAGCGGGCATCGCCGGCCACGTAGTCGGTGCTGTAGATGTGCACCAGCAGCGACACCGCACAAACGACGAACAGCATCATCACCGACAGCCCGTCCACCAGGATCCCGGCGTCGTAGTCGACACCGCCGGAGCGAAGCCAGCCCACCGTGCGGTGCACGGCCTGCACGCCCTCGTGGGCGTCGTCGCGGTGGCCGATCCAGGTGATCGCCGCTCCGAGCGCCAGCACGAACGACCCCGCCACCGCGGCGATCCCGAGCTCGGAGCCCTTGCGGGGCATGCGCTTGCCGAACAGCAGGATGCCAGCGAACGACAGCGCGGGCAGCAGCGGGATCAGCCAGGCGTAGTCGAGGAAGAACCCGGCGCTCTCCACGGAGCTGGGGCCGTAGGCCACAGGCTCCTCGGCCGCGAGTGCGACGGTCGTCGTAGCGATCAGGCCCACGGCGACAACTCCCTCAGCCCTTCAGGAGATCGGCCTCGGAGAGGTCGATGCTTCGACGGTTGCGGTAGATGAGCAGCACGATGGCCAGCCCGATGCCCACCTCGGCCGCGGCCACCGCGATCACGAACAGGGCGAACACCTCGCCGGCCACGTTGTCGCGGAAGGCTCCGAAGGCGACCAGGTTGATGTTGACGGAGTTGAGGATGATCTCGACCGACATCAGGACCATGATCCCGTTGCGCCGGGCCAGCACGCCGTACACGCCTATGCAGAACAGGACCGCGGCGAGCAGCAGGAACTGGTTGAGGATCATGGCGCGACGCCTACTCCTTGCGGGCCACGACGATGGCCCCGATCAGGGCGGCCAGCAGCAGCACCGAGACGGCCTCGAAGGCAACTATGTACTGGCTGAAGATGGCGTCCGACACGGCCCCGAAGCGCTGGGGCTCGTCGATCACCACCCGGGTGTCGGAGTAGCTGTCGAGCAGCGCGATGCCCATGACCACGGCCAGCAGCACGGCCACCAGGCTGGCCATGAGCCGCTTCTCGGTCGCCACCGAGTCGTCGTCACCCATCGAGGCCTTGGTGAGCATGATGCCGAACAGGAACAGCACGATGATGGCTCCGATGTACACCAGCACCTGGGTGACGGCCACGAACTCCGAGCCCAGCAGGATGAACTGGGCGGCCGCGCCGGCCAGCACCAGCACCAGCCACAGCGCGGCGTGCACCACGTTGCGGGTGGTCACGCACCGGATGGCGGAGACCACCATCACCAGCGCGATCACGCCGAAGAACACGTTCTGGGCGACGAACAGGTCGCCGCCCGAGGCCGCCGCGGCCAGCACGCTCGACGGCGTCATGTCGGCGGCACCTCACGGCCGCGGCCGGCCCGGCGGAGCGCCCGCTCACGTGGGAGGCACCTTCTCACGTGGGGGGCACCTTCAGCTTCTTGGCCACCGACCCCGACTCGTAGTCCTCGAAGTCGGGGACGGTCTCCATCCACTCCGTGAGGCGCTCCTTGTCGTGGAGCAGGTCGGCGATGCGGGGCTCGGAGAACTCGTACTCGGGGCTCCAGAACAGCGCCTCGAACGGGCACACGTCCACGCAGATGCCGCAGAACATGCACAGCGCGTAGTCGATGTCGAAGCGATCGAGGATGTTGACCTGGCGGGGCTTGCCGCCGGCGCGGCGGGGTGGGGCCTTCTCCTTGTGGCCCTCGATGTAGATGCACCAGTCGGGGCACTCCCGGGCGCACAGCATGCAGGCGGTGCAGTTGCCCTCGTGCAGAGCGATCACGCCGCGGGCCCTGGTCGGGGGCGCCTCCTTGACGTGGGGGTACTGCACCGTGGCCGCGCCCTTCGTCGGCGCGGGTACCAGGGTGCGCATGCCCCGCTTGGGGAACACGGTGCGCACAACGGTGGAGCCGGTCACCACCAGCCCTTTCACCAGGCCCGGCACGAGACCCATTACACCACCACCTTCGGGTTGATCGTCACCGCCAGGCACCAACGATGAGATACGCGCTCACGAGCCCGGACACGGGCCGCAAGCCTACCGATCCTCCCGCCTCCGCCCACGACACGGGCGGAGGCAGCTAACCCGGATCACCCACACCAATTGCTACTGCATGCAATGGTGCTTGCGTAGCTGTGCCCTGCGGTGGGAGGTGAAGTCCTTGCGAGCCAACGTCGAGTAGACCGTCCCCGACGGCTGATCGATCAACTGCTTGTTCTTGAAGTCCTTGTGCAGATCCTTGTCGTTGGAGAACAGCAGCCGCGCTCCGCTGATCTGGGCCAGTGCTATGACGTGATGATCGTCGGATCTGCACGAACCGGGCTCACCAGTAGGGACGCTTCTTAGTCTTGCTGCTTGACGGTCGACTCGGCTGTCGTCAACTCTTGTCAGCTTGCCCGCGCGGTCCAGTTCTTGGAGCCATCGCGCCGCGCTGCTCGACCAAAGCTCCTGCCTGATCTGCCCGCCTACCACCAACCGACCGCTCGAGGCTTCGACCCAACGACGGAAGTGTTGCCCCGCCGCAGAGCTGCCCCCATCCCAGAGTTCGCCAACTACGTTGGTGTCCACGATCGCGCACATGGCTCACAGGTCGATGGCGCGCTGTAGTTCCTCCAGGAAGAACTGCCTGTAGCCGGGCGGAGCATCCAGCAGGTTGCCTTGTTCGTCCAAGTGCAAGTTGTGGATCGTCACATCGTGTCCGTCTCGCGCGAAGTACGCGATCGAGACGTCGTCGGGTCTCAGCTTGCCGATCCCGTCTCGTACCGACATTCGGACGCGGTCGATAATGAAGTCGCTATGGGTCTCGACAATCAGTCGGCGGCCGCGCCTGCCGTCGGCGGCGACTTCGCCCAGCAGGGCGCCGAGGGTCGCTTGAGCGCTAGGGTGCAGATGCACCTCTGGCTGCTGAACGAGAAGCGTTCGGGGGCTGTCATCGCGCATCAACTCAACAGCGAGCGGCAGGACTTGGCTCACGCCATAACCCATGTCAGCGAGGTTGTGGAGGGGACCCTTACGCATCCTGTCGAACTTGCGGACTTGGACTTGGAAGGGGTCGGAAGCGGTCCTCCCGAGCCGACGCACCCTGATCTCGTCGAAGAGGCCCGCGGCGCTCCCGAACTCCTCAAGCCGGTACTTGAGGTTCTTCCAGGCGTCGGGCTCGTGGAGGGACAGCCACGCCAGATGGGTCGGCACGTAGTCGCCCTCGGCGTCTGGCGCTGTCCGGGTGGGATCGTAGGTTCGCCGAGGCCGGGATCGAGTGGGCGCGCTCGCAAACGGCCTTTCCCGCTCTAGGAGACGGGACGAGCGCGGGCGACCTCCAGCAAAGCCGCCAAGTTGCTTCCAGAGCTCCTCGACAGTCTCCGCCGTAGACTCCGAGGAGCCGGTAACTGGTTCAATCCGCGCCGCGGCCGGGCGCTTCTCGTCGGTGGCCCAGCGAAGCCGCCACAGTGCCGAGTCCAGCGACTGCAATGCCTCGGTGGCGCTGGAGGTGAAGGCGCGTTGTTTCTCAGACGCCTGGCTTCGCCATTCGCCCTGCGGCGTGCCGAAGCGGATTCCACCGAAGCCTGCCTGACTGAGGTCCTGCTCCAACCACCATCCTTCACGCGACACGCGCCGCCGAATCGGTGTCGGGGCCGCTTGGTGCGGTCCGAAGTCAACTTCAGCCAGGAAGGGCTTCGATCGAGCTCCGCTTCGTGACGACGCGGCACCGACCTCGAAAGAAGCCGTGAAACGCTTGGTGCCCGCTCCACGGCCACCGGTGTTGTGAAGGATGTCATCAAAGCTGCCCAGATCGTAGGGCTCCTCCTTGAAGTCGGGCGCGCGGTCGGCGTAGACGGCATCCCACAGGGCGCGGATCATTGCCATCAGCGAACTCTTGCCGGTGCTGTTCTCTCCCACGAGGAGTGTGATCGGCGCGAGACGGGCCGTCTGCTCCTCTCCGAAGCACCGGTAACTGCGCACAGTGATGCTGTCCATCGCTTCGCCTCCTAGGAGGGCCCTCCTCATTCCAGCCTACGCGGCAGGCCGCTCAGACCCGCGCCCAAGAACGAGACCCACACCAGCGGCTCATCGAGACGGGAGAGCATTCTCGGTAGTAGCTGCCATACACCACAGCCTTGCTCGACACCACAGCCTTACTCGGCTGAAGTCCGGCCGCACCCAACTCCTCAGGGGAGGGATAGCCGTTTGGAGTTGGATAGTACGCATACCCTCCATCACGGAACATCGGATGCCGCGTAGGAGCTGTCAGGTAGTCAATCTCACACACCGCTCCCAGCGCGACGACGCTCAGCAGTCGCCTGTCTTCCAGAGGTCCGGTCGCACTGAACTCGGGACTCTGCTCCTGCAACTCGTGTAGGACGCGCGGGCCGAACTCAACATGGAAGGGCGCAGCATGAACAGATGCCGGGTCAACATCGAGGCCCAAGAAGCGCAGGCGTCCGACCACCCAGTCCATCCAGGATTCGTTGTCGTCCGGATCGAGTATCAGAATGGCCTCCTTGGTAAGGGCGCGTCCACCGGGAACCTTCCATGATCCGCCCGGCCTGATCTGAGGCCAACCAAGGGGCCAAGAAGACCAGCCGCGGTCGTCCTTCAGAAGGACTCTTCTGCCGTCACTCAGATCCGCCTGTTGTAGTACCGACAGCCGCCAGGACCGGATCCGCGGCGACACGCCGGCACTGTCGAGGTCACAGAAGGATGTGGCCCTGGCCACGCTGCAAGCCGACAGCCGGGCCACATACGAGGAGATCTCCCGCCGCACGGGAATCGACCGCTCATACATGGGCAGAATCGCCCGGCAGGCATTCCTCAGATGGCCCAGATCATGTCAGGGTTAGCGCGATATGGCTGCCACCGGCGTCTCTGGAGGGCGGAAGTGCTGACGGCCAATCCTGGATACGATCGGCAGTCCGGTTAGCAACTCTCGTCCTGACACTACCACTGTCGAGTTGTCAACTATGTTTGACAAACGGTGAATCACTTTGGCAGCCTCCTCGCTCGATATGACGAGGCTGAGATGCTGACGGGCACCAGCCTGGACAGCACGGATCAACTCAGAGTCTTCGTCGCAAGATCCTGCATGCATCACTCTGCCCATCCGATTATCTCGCAAACGAGGAGGACTGCACATCCGATCATGCCTTGCACCCTAGTGGTACGTCATCCGTAGGGTACCATGGAGTCTCAAACATCCTCATTGTACTTCTTGCTATACCCTGTCCCTTATTGCGCCAGTCCTTGCGGTCAGATGATCCGCACTCCTTTGACATGGAGATGGCAACATTATCAGACACTGACCATCCAGAATCCCCTTGAGCCTTTGTCGAATAGAAGATCCACCATCTCTTCATTAGGAGTTGACCCTTGACACGCTGCTCAACAAGGTCACCGGTGCAAGCCTGGAAGACACCCGCACTTGCACTATCTGTCGCCGAATCCCAGTATGGGTTTGGGACATTCAATGAACACACGAGTTCTATAACGCTATTGGCCGTACTACCGTCTTGGATTCCCGACGCAAATGTTGCCAGGTCAGAGCGAACCGTCGCAAGTTCAGAAGAAGTGACACTCCCGATGTACTGTGCCGCGAGACCTTCATCCAATTCAATCTGAACCGAAGTCCAAATGACACGAACGGATCCGGAGCGAGATCCTGACCAGGTGATAGTCACCCCAGCCGACCCTATCGCTTCTTGCGCTTCATCAACTACCCCGATGAAGTCCGACGTAATGACTAGCTCTGCCGCATTGGGATCGTGACCGAGGTCTGTACCCCCAGGCCCGTCTTCTGCGATGGCTGGTGACACCGCAACAGCCGTCAGGGTCATCGCTGCAACTGCCAGCAGCGCGGCAAGCCTCTTGTGATGCTTCATTGTGTCCTCCTGATCCACAGCACGAACCTTGCGCCGTGCGTGATCCATGCATACCACGGCCTGAGCGTGGGATGTCTGCCAAAGTTCTGCCAGATTCCGCCGACATGTTGCAGATGTCTGCCAATCCTGTGGCAGAGACCTGCCAGTTCACATGCGGGGTAACCGACGGGTTGTGACAGGCACCGTACTCAGACGAGGACTTTGAGGACGCCGGTGACCACGATGTTGGCCAGGGCCAGCGGCACCAGGAACTTCCAGGCCAGGCGCTGCAGCTGGTCCTCGCGGAAGCGGGGGAACGTGAACCGGACCCAGAAGACGAGGAACGTCAGGAGGACCACCTTGCCGAACAGCACCAGTGGTCCGAGCACGTTGAACAGGTTGTCGGCCGGGTCGAGGCCGGGCACGTACCAGCCGCCCAGGAACAGCACCGCGGCGATGGCCGAGAACACGCCCGCGGTGGCGAACTCGCCGATGAAGAACAGCAGGAACCGCAGGCCGGAGTATTCGGTCATGTAGCCGGTGACCAGCTCCGACTCGGCCACCGGCATGTCGAAGGGGGTCTGGGTGAGCTCGGCCTGCATGGCGATCATGAAGATGGCGAACCCGGCGAACTGGGTGAGGATGAACGGGTTGCCGATCAACCCCCAGCCGAAGATCTCGCCGTTGGCCTGAGCCAGCACGATCTCCTGCAGGTTCATGGTCTCGGCCTGGATGACCACCCCGACCACGGCCAGCAGCAGGGGCAGTTCGTAGGCGATGAGCTGGCCGGTGGCCCGCAGCCCGCCGAGGAGGGAGTACTTCGAAGCCGAGCCCCAGCCGGCCATGAGGATGCCGATCACCGACACCGAGCTGACCGCCATGGCCAGGTAGATCCCCAGGTCGTTGGAGATGAACCAGGCGTCCGGGCCTCCGGGCAGCACCACCAGCAGCAGGAAAGTGGAGGTGAGCACCACGAACGGCGCCGCCTTGAACACGAAGCGGTCGGCCCGGCGGGGGACGATGTCCTCCTTCTGGAGGAACTTGCCGATCTCGGCCATCAACTGCAGGGAGCCGTAGGGGCCGGCCTCCATGGGGCCCAGCCGGCTCTGCATGAAGCTCACCATCTTGAACAGGTGGGCGTAGACCAGGGTGCCGGCCACCAGCAGCACCGCCACCAGGCCGGCCGCCAGCCGGATCGAGGTGACCTGCCAGTAAGAGAGCTCCGCCAGCACCGCGATCATCGGTCGGCCCCCATGAGCGTCGCGGTCTCAGCTCGCCGCGGGATCATCGGTCGATGTCTCCGAGGATGAAGTAGAGGCTCCCCAGGATGGTGATGATGTCGGGAACGTAGACCCCCTTGAGCAGCCAGGGAGTGATCGAGACGTTGGAGAACGACGCCGAGCGGATCTTCACCCGGAACGGGTTCAGGTCCCCCTTGGACACCACGTAGTAGCCCATCACGCCGAGCGGGTTCTCCGTCTCGACGTAGGCCTCGCCGGCGGGCACCTTGATGATGACCGGCACCTTGGCCATGATCGGCCCCGGCGGGATCCCGTCAAGCAGCTGGTCGACGATCTTGGTCGCCTCCCGGGTCTCCTGGAGGCGGACCCAGAAGCGGGCGAACGAGTCGCCGTCGGGATGGGTCCAGACCTTCCAGTCGACCTGGTCGTGGACCAGCCCGCACGGGCTGTCCCGGCGCACGTCCCAGTCCACCCCCGAGGCCCGGATGTTGGCCCCGGACAGGCCGTAGGACAGTCCGACGTCGGGCGGGATCACGCCGATGCCCCGGGTACGGGCCTGGAAGATCTCGTTGCCCTCCACGAGCTCCTCGATCTCGTCGCAGAAGCCGCGGATCTTGCGCATGGCCTGGCGGGTCTCGGCCACCCAGCCCGCCGGCAGGTCGTCCTTGAGGCCGCCGATGCGGTCGAAGTTGGGGTGGAAGCGTCCGCCGGTGGCGGCCTCGATCTGGTTGAGCACGTGCTCGCGGTCGCGGAAGGCGAAGAAGACCGGGGTGATGGCCCCCACCTGCACGGCCATGTCGCCCAGGAACAACGTGATGTTGGCGATCCGGCTCAGCTCGAAGAGGATGGTCCGGATCCACTGGGCCCGGGGCGGGGCCTCCACCTCCATGAGACGCTCGGCGGCCAGGATGAAGGGGACCTCGTTGGCGAAGCTCCCCAGCCAGTCGATGCGGTTGATGAGGGTGGTCACCTGCGGGTAGGTGCGCACCTCGGCCAGTTTCTCGTAGCCGCGGTGCATGTAGCCCATGACCGGGTCGGCCGCCACGACCTGCTCGCCGTCGAGCTTGGCCACGATGCGCAGTGTCCCGTGGGTGGCCGGGTGCTGGGGTCCGATGTTGAGGGTCATGCCCTCCGTCTCGATCTCCAGGTTCACCCGGGCGTCGGCGGCCACCGCCGCGATGTAGCTGAGCTGCTGGCGCTCGGTGACAGTCACTCTGCGCCGTCCTCCGCACCGGCGGCCTCGTCGGGCTCGGTGGGCATCAGCTCGACGTCGACGAGGCCGGGCCATGGCTTCACCCGCCGGGCCAGCAGCGGGTAGTCCTTGCGCAGCGGGTGGCCCTCGAACTCGCCCGGAAGGTAGATGTGGCGCAGGCCGGGATGGCCCTCGAAGGTGATCCCGAACATCTCCCAGGCCTCACGCTCGTGCCAGTCGGCTCCCGGGTAGACCGGCACCCAGCTGGGGGCCTGCAGATCCCCGTCGGGCAGGTCCGCCTTGGCGATCACCGAGCGGCCGGTGGCCACGTCGCTGACCCGGGCCAGCAGCTGGAAGCGGGTGTCGCCGCCCGAGACGCCGGTCTCGGTCGGCGGGGTCTCCTTCGGCTCGGGCGGGTCGAGTTCGTTGTCCACGGCGCTGTCCATATCCCGGCCGAACGGCGACGGCATCCAGTCGATGGCCGACAGGAAGCTGAAGAACGTGAGGCCCTCCTCGTCGCGCAACCAGCCCGCGAGATCCGCCCAGGACTCGCGGTCGACCCGCAGCCACAGCTCGCCGGCGGAGAAATGCGACCCGGCCACCGCGTCGCCCAGCGCGCTGCGGGCCCGCCCCAGCAGGGCCTCGGCCTCGGCGTCGCCGGGGGCGTCGGGCGCCTCCGTGGAGGGGGCTGCGGCGTCAGTCGACGACAATCGGCTCACCCCTCCAGCGCTCGCCCATGTCCTCGTTCTGGATGCGCTCCTGGAGCATCACGATCCCCTCGAGCAGGGCTTCGGGCCGGGGCGGGCAGCCGGGCACGTACACGTCCACCGGCACGATCTGGTCGACCCCCTTGGTGACCGAGTAGCTGTCCCAGTAGGGCCCGCCGCAGTTGGCGCACGATCCCATGGAGATCACGTACTTGGGGTCGGGCATCTGCTCGTACAGCCGGCGCACCGACGGCGCCATCTTGTCGGTCACCGTGCCCGAGATGACCACCAGGTCGGCCTGGCGGGGGCTGGCCGGCAGCGGTATCACGCCCAGCCGCATCACGTCGTAGCGGGGCGAGCCGAAGGCCGCCCCCATCTCGATGGCGCAGCAGGCCAGGCCCCACTGGTACACCCACAACGAGTACTTGCGGCTCATGTTCAGCAGGGTCGAGAGCGGCTTGGGGACCTTGCCCGATTCGACTAGACCCATCTGGACGCCCCCACAGAACAACTCTGGATCAGACCCATCTCACAGATCCCCGAGCTCGCCGCGGTCAGACCCATCTGAGCATTCTCTTGCGCCAGGCGTAGAGCAGGCCGAGGAGCAGGATGAAGATGAAGATGGCCATCTCGACCAGGCCGAACATCGCGTAGGCCTCCAGGCGGGCGGCCCACGGGAAGATGAACACGGCCTCCACATCGAACAGCACGAACAGCAGCGCGAAGACGTAGTAGCGGATGTTGGCCTGCGACCACATGTCCCCGATGGGGTCCACACCCGACTCGTAGTTCTCCACCTTGGCCGGGGTCGGGCGGGACGGTCGCAGGATGCGCCCCACACCAAGCAGAGCGGCCACGATGCCCACGCCCAGAGCGCCGAAGATGCCGACAGTCAGGTAGGTGCGCAGGAACTCCGACACGGGCCGGAAGCTTACCGGCGCGGCAGCCCGCGACGCGTCAGCGAAGGCCCCAGTCGGCGGCTCTTGGGCCTCTCAGCCGAGAAGCACTACTCGACGGGCCATCCAGGCTGCGCAAGCCGACAGCAGGACCGCCGGTCCTGAGCGCCACGCCACGACGGCCAGCCGCATCGCGGCTGCGTCTCCGGCGGAGGGCACCGACAGCACATTGATGATCGCAACCACGCCGAGCGCGGCCACTGCGAGCGAGATCCAGTAGACGGACTGCCGCAGCCGGGGAACCATGTCCGCAGCCGGTGTTGTGCACACCACGACGGCCGCACCCAGCAACAGGACCCCGGTCAGCGCGTTGACGTTGGTGAGGGCGCTGTGAAGGTCATCCCACCACGGATAGCGCCGGTCGATTCCCAGGTAGCGGATAACGGGCGCAACCACGTGCAGCAGCGCGGCAGCCAGCAGCGCTACGACGAGGATCTCCCGTGCTTCGTCCCAGGCAACGGCCAACCGACGCCGCTCGCGCTCATCCGCCACAGCGCGACGGTACCCGCTGAGCGGGGACCTGGGCGCGCCGGTGCCGCCGAAAGGCTCGGCCGGCCTCGCTGCCTAGGGAGCTGCTAGGTAGGGATCAGCCTGCGACGCCGGCGAGCGCGTCGGACCGGGATCCGTGAACCGGGATGATCTTGTCGAAGCCGCTGATCTCGAATATCTCCCGGATCGACTCGGACAGCGAGCAGACCGCCATCTTGGCGCTCTGCTTCTGGAGCGTCTTGGCCACCAGCAGGACGACCCTGAGGCCGGCGCTGCTGATGTAGGAGATGCCCTCGAAGTCCAGCACCATCCCGGTGTCGTCCGGATTGATGGCCGCTTCAAGGGCCTCATGGAACTCAAGGGCGTTGGCGCCGTCGACCCGGCCCTCAGCCACCGCGATCAATGCTCCGCCCTGCCTCTCAGTGCTGATATTCAATGGACCGCGTCTCCTCGGTTATAGCGAACCAACCGCCGGCTGACCGTAGCCGCCGAACGGAGCAACATGCTAGCCCGGATGCGCGGTGCGCGCCTACCGAGCGCTTCGTTTCCATTCTGTCACTACGAACTCTTCAACTGCTTGGACGACCCGACTCAGACCCAGCGATATTTGACGAACTACTGTCAACCGCTGTTTCGGCAGCCACACCCGGGGGTGCGCTTCGAATGCTGCTCGACGTATTCCTCCCCATCGGGCTGCTGATCGTGGTGGCCAAGCTCCTGGAGGGCGTGCTCAGCCGCTTCGGTCTCAGCTCGATCATTGCATTCACGATGACAGGGGTGCTGCTGGGCCCGGCCACCGGGGTCGTAGAGCCGAACCACGACCTGAACCTGTTCCTGGAGATCGGCATCTTCGTGCTGTTCTTCCTCGTAGGGCTCGACGAGATCGACGTTCCGGGCTTCGTGGCGACCATGCGGGGGCGCTATTTCGCGGCGGCCATCATCTCGGTGCTCATATCGCTGGTGGCGGCGCTCACCGTCACATCGGACATCCTCGGAATCGACTTGGGCCTGGGTCTCGAATTCGACGAGGCCCTGGCCCTCGCCGGCATCCTCTCGCTGTCGAGCCTCGGCCTCGCGGCCAAGGTGCTGTCGGACTCCGGAACGCTGCGGCAGCCCATCGGGCTGAAGATCTTCACCATCGTGATCATCGCGGAGATCGCCTCCCTGCTGGTGGTGGGATTCACGATCGGGGAGCACAGCCACGACCTCAACGTGGCCGAAGTGGCGGCGCTGGTGGGAAAGATCGTCGCCTTCGTGGTGGTGGCGTGGCTGCTGTCGGCCAAGGTGCTGCCGGTGGTGATCGTCTTCCTGCAGCGGGTCCTGAACGTGCCGGAGCTGTCCTTCGGCCTGCTGCTCGGGGGCCTGTTCCTGGTGGTCGTGGGAGCCGAGCGCATGGGACTGCACGGCACCATCGGAGCGCTGCTGTTCGGTGCCGCCCTGTCGGGGCTGTCCGAGGGCGTGCGCGACGACATCATGCCGGGCATGCGGAGCGCCTCCGAGGGCTTCTTCGTTCCGCTGTTCTTCGCCTCGGCCGGCCTGCACTTCGATCTGTCCTTCATGAACCTGACCCTGACGACCGCGGCGGCTCTGGTGCTCGTGCCGCTCGTCGGCAAGTTCGCCGGGGCCTTCATCGGCACCTACATCACCCGGATCGACGCCCCGTTCGCGCTGGCCACCGGGCTGATGTCCAAGGGCGTGGCCGAGATCGCCTTCCTGCTCGTGCTCTTCGAGAGCGGCGTGATCACCAAGGAGATCTTCTCCCTGCTGGTACTGACCATGTTCGGATACATCCTGTTCATGCCGGCCATCCTGAACTTCGCGGTCAGGCGTGCGACGGTGTCGGAGCATCCCTCTCTCCCCGACACCGTCGCACCGTCGTTCGCCCGCTATGCGCTGGAGGGCGTCAAGGTCAGCACCGTGATGGACCCGACCCGCGACTATCCAGGGTCCGAGACCTCGGTGGCCGAGTTCATCGACGCTTGGACAGTGCCCAATCAGCACGACTACCTGGTGGTGGACGGCGGTGATGTGTCGGGGATCGTCTCCACGTCCGGACTCCACTCGGTGCGCCGGGGCGCCCACGCGACGGCCACGCTGGGGGCGGTGATGCGGGCCAGCACGCTGAACGCTCGGCCCGACGATCCGATCCACGATGCGCTGGAGCGGATGACCGCCACCTCGCAGTCGGTGATCCCGGTGACCGACCCGGAGTCGGGACGGTTCCTCGGCTCGGTCACGAGCGCGGACGTGATCCACCTGGCGATGCTGATGGACGAGATCCAGGAGGAGCTCGAGCGAATGGAGACCGAGGAGCCCTGAGCGGCAGCCCGGCGGGGACCTGCCGGCCGGGCCCGGCTAGCGCTCGGTGGGGTGGACCAGCGGGAAGCGCTCGTCGTCGGCCGGATACTCGCCGGGCACCGCGGTGGTGTCGTCGGAGGTGACGGTGGGATCGCATCCGGGGTGGGGGAACCAGGTGGCGTCGTCGCCCAGCCAGCGGGTCGACAGCGCCACCCGGCGGCCGGCGCCGCGGTTGGGCGGCGCGCCGTGGATGATCCAGGCCGAGAAGAAGATGGCGTCCCCCGGCTCCACGTCGAACCCGACGATGTCGTAGGGGCAGCCGGCGCGGTCTCGGGCCGCTTCGATATCGGGCATGGGCTCGCCGTCGAAATCCTCCGTCCAGCCTCCCTGGCCGTCGAAGGACTGCGGGGCGTAGTAGGCATTCCAGCGATGCGATCCCCGCACGAACTCCAGAGAGCTCTCGGCGACCGCGCTCGCAGTGGCGGCCACCCAGGCTGAGACGATCTGCTTGCCCAGGAACGGCCAATATGGGATGTCCTGATGCCAGGGGGTGGGCGCCGAGGTATGGGGCTCCTTGACGAGCAGGTGGTCGAAGTAGAAGCGCATCGTCGACGAGCCGGTGAGGGCCGCGGCCATCGAGGCGATCGGTGACGAGAACACGAAGTCCCTGACGGCCGGCTCGTGCTGCCAGCGGTACCGGGTGGTGAACAGCCGGTCGGTGGCCGCACCCGGGTTGGTGTCGGTCACCCACGGGCCGCCGTCGACCAGCTGGCTCTGGGCGTCCTCGAGGACCCGGTCGATCCACTCCTCGCCCACCGCGCCGGACACCTTCACCACGCCGTCGGCCTCGAAGGCAGCCCGCATCTCCGGCGTTATCACGACTGACATTGTGCCGCCTGCGACGACCTGCCGCGCCGACGGGCCGGGGGTGCCCGGTCGCGCCGACTGCCGGAGGGCCGGGGGTCGGCCAGCCGCCGCCGCTGACAGGCGACCGGGCCGGGGCGTGGGTCGTCAGTCGGTCGCGAACGCGCCTGGGGCGAGAGTCAGCTGGTGGCTCGCGCTGGCAGCGGTCGTGGCCGCGCTGGCCTTGTGGTCATCGAGATGGTCAGTCAAGTAGTCGTCGAACCAGGCCTGCACCTCTGCCTCGTCCTCGAGGTTCATGACGCTGTCGACCAACTCGGTGAGAAGGTTGGTGATAGCGGAGCGCTTCGACGGGTCGGCCGAGTTGGCCCGCATGACGCTGAAGGACTCTCGGGCCGCCGCGAGGTTCTTCTCCAAGAGATGCTCGTCGAGGCCGCGGCGCTGGCCGGCGAAGCGCAGCCATCGGGGGAATACCGCCTCGACCGCATTGTGCACCGCGTCGTAACACACGACCCTCTCCGGGATCCAGACCTCCAGATACAGCCCGACCCGCGCCGGGCTCCAGTGCAGCGGGTCGCGGTCGCAACCCGCGTCGACGAACCGGCACACACTGTCGACCAGCCAATGGGCCAGCGGTCGGACGTCCTCTGCGTCCGACCAGTCCTCGGCGTCCCGCGGCTCGTCAGGGTCGGGATCCGAGAAACAGCGCGAGGCGACGAACTCGTCGCACAGGTCGTCGAACTCGGACTCGGACAGGGGCTCATCGAAGGGCGGGGCACCGCCCTCGGGGAGCAGCCCGATGCGCTGGTCGATCAGGGCCCTCAGCTCCTCGTCGTCGACCAACTCCTCGTCCAACTCGTCGTCGTAGACGTGTCCGCACCGGGTCATGTCGCGCAGCTCCAGTCCCCATAGGGCCATCGCCCCGGCATCGGCCAGGCTGATGTCGCTCACGGTGGCTCCAAGCTTGGTCTCGACAGCGCCGCACACGTCAGCGATCCCCGGACCGTACAGGAAGCCGCAAGCGTAGCCGGCCTCGATGGGGTTGACCCGCATGCCGATGCCGCGGGTCTCGCCGTCGGGGCGCTCGAAGTCGATCCAGAGGACGCGCTCGTCGCCCCACTCGTCGGCCATCACCACAGCACGGCGAGGCTCAACGTCGCTGAGCGCCCCGATCCACTCCGGCACGGGCGCGCCGCCGTCGATCAGCCTCGCCAGCAGGCTGCGGGCCCGTTGGCGCTGCCCGGGCGGCCCGTAGGCCCCCAGAGCGGCCACCACTCCCGCCGCCGCGGTGCTGTCGGGGTGCGTCCGAGCCGCAGTGAGGACTCTGCTCGCGTCCAGAATTGGGGCTTCGTCTGGCGGCAGCGGGCGGAACATCACAAGCATCGACGACGCCATCATCTCGCCCGCGTCCAGGTCGGCGCATTCGCCGAAATTCTGGGCCGCATCCCGCAGGAGCTGCTCTTCCGGGGTCGGTTTGGCCCGCGGCCGCCTGTCGCAGTCCCGGTGCCCGGGCTTGGTGCCCTTCGGCGTGACCCTGCCGCCCTTACGGCCGCTCCTGGGGCGTGGCATGCGCGTTCTCCCTTTCGGTTCCGATGTCGGGGTCTGCCCTCTTTGGCGGGGGCAGGAGTGTCCCCGCCGGTTCTAGCCGGTGGTCGCAGCCGGCACGGGGATGCTGCAGACTCCGAGACCTTCCCGGCTGGTTCTGCCGGTGATCCTGACTGTCTGGTGATGGACGGCGTGTCTACGGACCGAGCGTCAGAGCTCGTGGCTGTCCACGAAAGGGGGCGGGATCAGGTCCTCGTACATGGCCGGATCAGGCGGATACACGCCAACATTGCCGTTGCGCTGCTCGACGACTCCTGTGCCTTTCTGGTAGGCGATCAAGTGAGCGTGCTTGGCCGCACGCGTCAGCGCGTCAATCACGCCCTGAACCCACTGCTCGCCTCCTAGCGAGGTATCGAGCGCCGGACCTGGACCGTCAGTCGAGTCTTCGCACAGGCCGTCGGTCACGGCCACCCTCCCATCTCGATAAGGATCGGAGCCCTGCCGGTGTTCTGGAACAACACCCAACAGTCGACTCTCTCAGCGTACACGGCCCGGAGGTTCGCCAACCCGGCGTCGAAGCGCCGTCGGATCACATCCTCGGGAATGTGGTGGCCGCCCTGCTCAACTCGGGCCCGCACCCGTGAGACGGCAACCTCCGGCGATGGCAGCGACAAGAAGAACAACGAGACCAGGTAGCCCGAGCGACGCCATCGGTCAATCCGACGCAAGTAGCCGCGTCCGGCCAGCGTGGTCTCGAACGCGAAGCTGCGGCCCTCCGCGGCGAGCCTGTCGATCTCTTCGAGCATCAGCCGCCCGGCGCGGACGTCGGAATGGCGAGACCCGAGGGGGGCCAGCCCTGCGGCGATCATGTCGGCGTTGAGGAACGGCAGGCCCCGAGCCTCGACACGCAGATAGGTGAGCGCGAAGGTGGTCTTCCCGGCACCGTTCGGACCGGCGACGATGACAATCTGCTTGGCATCCACAGAGCATGGAAGCTACATGAAAAACTATCGAAAATCGGCGGCGGTGCGTGCTGCGGACTCCAGCAGGCCGGGGAAGATGCCCGCGGCGACGGTGAACAGCACCGCGGCTGCCACCACCGCAGCCGCGCCTAGGCCCATCGCAGGCCGGGCGTCCGCCGCGTCGGGACCGGTGTCGCCCGTGTCGCCGAAGTACAGGGCCACCACCACCCGCAGGTAGGCGAAGGCCGCGACCACCGCGCTGACCATCGCCACTACGGCCAGCCAGTACGAGCGGGACTCGACCGCCGCCGATATGACCGAGAGCTTGGCCACGAAGCCCGACGTGAACGGCACGCCGGCCTGGGCCAGCAACAGGATGGTCAGCCCCAGGGCCAGGGCCGGCCGGCGGGCGCCGAGTCCGGCCAGTGCGTTCAGGCCGGTGCGGTCGTCGCCCGGTCCCGACACCACCGCCACCACGGTGAAGCTCCCCACCGCGATGACCGCGTAGGCGGCCAGGTAGAACAGCACCGCGGACACGCCCCGGTCCGAGGCCGCCTGCACGCCGACGAGGATGAAGCCGGCGTGCGAGATCGATGAGTATGCCAGGAGGCGCTTGGCGTCGCTCTGGACCGCGGCCAGCACCGACCCGACCGCCAGCGTGGCACAGGCGAGGGCGAACACGACCGGCTGCCAGTCGTCGGCCCGCACGCCGAGCGCGTCCACGAACACCCGGACGAGCGCCGCGAACCCGGCCGCCTTCACCGCCGAGGCCATCAGGGCGGTGACCGGCGTGGGCGCGCCCACGTACACATCGGGCGCCCAGGCGTGGAACGGCACCGCAGCCACCTTGAACCCCAGGCCCACCAGGAGCATCGCCAGGCCGGCCAGCAGCATCCCGTCGTGCAGCACCAGGAAGGTGTCCAGATAGCCGGCGATCCCGTCGAGGCTGGTGGTGCCGGTCGCTCCGTAGACGAGGGCGATCCCGTACAGCAGGAACGCGGTGGAGAAGGCGCCCAGCACGAAGTACTTGAGGCCCGCCTCCAGCGATTCGAGCCGGCGCAGGTTGAGGGCGGCCATCACGTAGGCCGCGATCGACATCGTCTCCAGCCCCAAGAACAGCACGATCAGGTCGGCTGCCCCAGCCATCACCACGGCCCCGGCCGCGGCCAGCAGGGTCAGCACGCACAGCTCGGCGGTGTCGATCCCCACTCGCCGGCAGTACCGGGGCAGCGTGGGGGCGGCCAGCGCCACCGACCCGAAGACGACCGCGGCGACGAACAGGGCCAGGCCGTCCATCACCAGCTGATCGCCGAACGCGGAGACTTCGCCGTCCCGCTGCCACAGGACCACGACCGCGACGAACCCTGCCACCACCACGGCGAAGGTCCAGAACGCGTCGAGCGCGTCCGGCAGCAGCCGGCTCGGCACCAGCGAGCGGACCATGAGAAGTACCAGCGCTCCCGCGGCCGGCAGCATCACCGGCAGCAGCCCCGCCCAGTCGACGGCCGGCGCGACGACCGGTCCGAGCTGGCCCAGCACTGCGCCCATCATCCGCTCCCTCCGCCGCGACCGGCCCGGCCGTCATCGCCGCCGCCGTCGCCGCGGCTCTGTGTACACAAACCCGGCATATGCCCCGACAAGCGCGCCCAGAGCTGGAGAAGGTGGGCCGAGGTCATGAGCCGTCGCCGTTGCTGCCGTGGTCGTTGTCGCCGGCAGACTTGCCCAGGTCGTCGAGGCTCACCGAGGGCTGCACATCGGCCGCGGGCTCCGCGAAGCCGGCGACATTGTCCTCGACGTGGACGATTATCGCGTCCACGGCCGGCTCGACCCGCTCGATCACCGGCTTGGGATAGACGCCCATGAACACGATGGCGACCAGGAACGGCACCATCACCAGGCCCTCGCGCCAGCGCAGGTCGGGCATCTCGGCGTTGGCCCCGGAGGCCGGCCCGTGGAAGACCCGCTGGTAGGCCCAGAGCAGGTAGACCGCGGCCAGGATCACACCCGCGGCCGCCACCACCGCCCACCAGCGGTGGGCGTTGAAGGCGCCGAGCAGCACCAGCAGCTCGCCCACGAAGCCGTTGAGCCCAGGGAGCCCCACCGACGACAGCATCACCACGGTGAAAACCGCGGCCAGCAGTGGCGCCGGCTTCTGCAGGCCGCCCAACTCTGAGATCTCGCGGGTGTGTCGGCGCTCGTAGATCATCCCCACCAGCAGGAACAGCGCCCCGGTGGACACCCCGTGGTTGACCATCTGCAGTACGCCGCCGGTGAGACCCTCGGTGTTGAGCGCGAAGGTCCCGATCACGATGAAGCCGAGGTGGGCCACCGACGAGTAGGCCACCAAACGCTTCAGGTCGCGCTGCATGGTCGCCGCGATGGCGCCGTAGATGATCCCGATCACGCCCAGCGTCACCATCAGCGGCGCGAAGTACACCGAAGCCTCCGGGAACAGGTACAGGCCGAAGCGCACCAGGCCGTAGGTGCCGAGCTTCAGCATCACCGCGGCCAGGATCACCGAGCCCGCGGTGGGCGCGTTGGTGTGGGCGTCGGGCAGCCACGTGTGCACCGGGAACAGCGGCACCTTCACCGCGAAGGCCAGCGCGAAGGCACAGAACAGCCAGCGGGCGGTGTTGGTGGCCAGCACTTGGCTCTCGGCGATGGTGACCAGGTCGAAGGTCACGCCGGTGCCGGAGTTGGAGGAGTGCAGGAAGGCCAGCGCCACGATGGCCACCAGCATCAGGGCCGAGCCGAACATGGTGAACAGGAAGAACTTGGTGGCCGCGTAGGCCCTCCGCCCGTGGCCCCAGCCGCCGATGAGGAAGTACATGGGCACCAGCACGATCTCGAAGAAGACGAAGAACATGACCAGGTCGAGGGCCACGAAGGTCCCCAGACAGCCCGTCTCCAGCAGCAGCATCCAGGCGTAGTACGGCTTGGGCGAGTGCTCGGCGTCCACGCCCACGATGGCCAGCGGGAATATCAGGGCCGTCATCACCACCAGGAACAGCGACAGCCCGTCCACTCCGACATGCCAGTGGATGCCCAGCCCCTCGATCCAGGAGTACCGCTCCCAGAACTGGAAGACGCCCGCATTGCCCGTCTCGAACTCTGTGAGCATCCACACCGCCAGCGCGGCCGGGACGACGGAGGCCAGCAAGGCCGCCAGCTTGAACAGGTCGGGCCGGGTGCGGGGCAGGGCCAGCAGCACCAGCGCGCCGGCCGCGGGCACCAGCACCATCACCGAGATCGCCACCCCGAACGTCGGGTGCGAGTAGTCGATCACCGGGGTGGCGAGCACGCTGGCGCCCATCTAGAGACTCGCCCTTGCCAGGAACCACACCAGTAGCGCCACCGCCCCGGCCGCCGTCAGCAGCGCGTAGGACCGCACGAAACCCGACTGCACCCGGCGCAGATGCGCACCGGCGGCCCGCACGGAGCGACCCACGCCGTCGACCGCCCCGTCCACCACCCTGGCATCGAAGGCAGCCACCAGATCGAAGGCCTTCCGGCCCGGACCGCCCACGAAGCGCGTGACCGCGTCATCGACGTAGAACGCCCGGGCTGCCGCGGGCCGCTCGAACAGGTCGGCGGCCAGGCGCTTGCGCAGGTATACCGCCACCGCTCCGGCGATCCCGGCGGCGGCCCCAACCATCGCGACCAGCGCCAGCAGCCATAGCACCCCGCCGCCGATGGTGAGGTGGGCCTCGTTGCCGAACAGCGAGGGCTCCAGCCACGTCCCCAGGAAGTGAAGATCCTTGGTGAAGGGAAGGTTCATCACACCGGCCACCACCGCGGCACCGGCCAGCACCACCAGCGGTGCGGTCATCAGAGGCGAGGGCTCGTGGGGATGCCGCTCATCGCCGAAGCGGGCCTCGCCGTAGAAGGTCATGAACACCAGGCGGCTCATGTAGAAGGCGGTGAGCACGGCAGTGACCAGGCCGACCAGCCACAGCGCCGGGTTGGCGTCGAAGGCGTAGGCGAGGATCTCGTCCTTGGACCAGAACCCCGCGAACGGCGGAACCCCGGCGATGGCCAGCCATCCGACGATGAACGTGGCCGAGGTGATCGGCATGGCGGCCCGCAGCGCGCCGTAGCGGCGCATGTCCTGGTCGCCGTCGAGGGCGTGGATCACCGCTCCCGATCCCAGGAACAACAGTGCCTTGAAGAAGGCGTGGGTCACCATGTGGAAGATGGCGGCCACGTACGCGCCCGTGCCCACGGCCAGCATCATGTAGCCGAGCTGGCTGATCGTGGAGTAGGCCAGCACCTTCTTGATGTCGTTCTGGGCCATGGCGGCCCCCGCCGCGAACAGGGCGGTGGCCACCCCCACCCAGGCGATCATGTCCGGAGCCCAGTCGGCGGACGCGGCGATCAGCGGGTTGACCCGGACCATCAGGTAGACGCCCGCGGTGACCATGGTGGCCGCGTGGATGAGCGCGGAGACCGGGGTGGGGCCGGCCATGGCGTCGGGCAGCCAGATGTACAGGGGCAGCTGGGCCGACTTGCCGGCCGCGCCCACGAACAGCAGGACCACGATGGCGGTGGCGGTGCTCGACGACAGCGACCCGGCGTGGCCGAACAGGTCCAGGTACCGCACCGAGCCCAGCGCGCCGAAGGCCCAGAACATGGCCAGCATGAAGCCCCAGTCACCGACCCGGTTGGTGATGAACGCCTTCTTGCCGGCTGCGGCGTTGGCCTCCTCGGTGAACCAGAACGAGATGAGCAGGTAGGAGCAGACGCCCACCCCCTCCCAGCCCAGGAACGTGAGGGCCAGGTTGTCGCCCAGCACCAGGACCAGCATCGAGAAGGCGAACAGGTTGAGGTAGATGAAGAACTTCGAGAAGTCGCGGTCGCCGTGCATGTAGCCGATGGCGTAGAGGTGGATGAGTGCTCCCACGCCGGTGACGAACAGGGCCATGGTCACCGACAGCGGGTCGACGAGGAGGCCCGCGTCCACCGAGAAGTCGCCGGCCGGGACCCACTCGAAGAGGGTGTACACGAGGCGGCGATCGGCCGGGTCCCGGGACATGAGGCCGGCGAACACCGCCACCGAGGACACGAACGAGCCGGCCATGGCCGCGGTGGCCAGCCAGCCGGCGCGGGGCTCGCCCAGGCGGCGTCCCGCGACGAGCAGGACCACGAATCCGGCCAGCGGGAACGCGCAGATGAGCCAAGCGGCGGCGCCCATCTCAGCCCTTCAGCATCGACACATCGTCGGCGGTCGCCCCCGAGCGCCGACGGTTGATGGCCACTACCAGGGCGAGACCGATCACCACTTCGGTGGCCGCCACCACCAGCACGAAGAACACCGCGACCTGCCCGCCCACATCGTTGAGGCCCGCTCCCAGGGCCACGAAGGTCACGTTGACCGCGTTGAGCATCAGCTCGACGCACATGAACATCACCAGCGGGTTGCGGCGCACCAGCAGCCCGACGGCCCCGATGATGAACAGCGCGGCCGCCAGGGCCAGGTACCAGCCGGTGGTCAGTCCGCTCAGGTCCATCACTGGCTCGACCCCGTCACCCGCCACCGGACTCGGCCGGTGCAGCGCCGTCGGATCGGGCGGCCCGGCGGGTCAGCACCACCGCTCCGACCACCGCGATGGTCAGCAGCGCCGCGGTGATCTCCACCGCGAACGCGAACTCGCCGAACAGCACCCGGCCCATCCGCTCGATGTCGGTGGCCTCGCCGTCGAGAGCCCGCTCGCCGCCGCTCCGCCGGATGCCGCTGAGCACGTCGGCGGTGCTGAAGATCACCGTGCCCAGCACCGCGGCCAGAGCCGCGCCGATGACAGCCGCCAGCGGCCGTTGCCCGAAGATCGGCTCGACCCGCAGCTCCTCGGCCTTGTCGACGCCCAGCAGCATGATCACGAACAGGAAGAGGATCACGATGGCCCCGGCATAGACCACCACCTGCACCGCGGCGAGGAAGTGAGCGTCGTTCAGGATGAACAGGAGGGCCACGCCGACCAGGGTCTGGACCAGGAACAGCGCAGCATGGACCGGGTTGCGGCTAGCCACCACGCCAACGGCACCGGCCAGCATCAGCACCGCGGCCACCGCGAACACCGCCTCAGCCATCGCCCGGCCCTTCATCGGCCGGCTCAGGATCCCGAACTCCGTAGCCGAGCTCGCCCGACCAGGCCACCTCCCCGACGTAGCGGCTGTCCCCCGAAGGCGACGTTGCCCGCATCCATCCCGAGGTGAGGGCGTCGTCGCCCTCTCGCCAGTCCTCCCAGGGCATCTGCCGGGGCCGGCCGTCGTCGTCCACCAGCAGCTCGTCCTTGGTGTAGACGGCGTCGTCACGGTTGGTGAACGAGAACTCGAACAGCTTCGACTCGGTGATCGCCTGGGTGGGGCAGGCCTCCACGCACAGGTCGCAGTGGATGCACCGCAGGTAGTTGATCTCGTACACGTAGCCGTAGCGCTCGCCCGGCGCGACGGGGTCGTCCGGATCGTTGTCGGCGCCCCGCACGTAGATGCACTTGGCCGGGCACACCCCGGCGCACAGCTCGCAGCCGATGCACTTCTCCATGCCGTCGCCGTAGCGGTTGAGCACATGGCGCCCGTGCAGGCGCTCGGGCTTGTCCCGCTTGACGTCGGAGGGCGAGTCGTCGAAGCCGCCCCGGTAGTCGGTGGTGACCCGGGGCAGGAAGAGCTGGCGGAGCGTCACCGCGAAGCCGTGCAAGTATCCCATGTCAGGCCTTCTTCCCTGCCGGCTCGTCTGCTTGGGCGGCGGGCTCGCCGTTGCCCCCGCCGGAATGGTCCCCGCGGCGTCGCCCTCTCCGCACCGCCTGGGCCAACAGCACGCCGGCCAGCCCGAACGCCACCAGAGTCACCGCGGTCACCGCCACCGTGTTCCAGCCGCGGTCGCGGCCCACCTCCAGGGCCGCCAGGAACAGGAACCAGCCCAGAGCCACCGGGATGAGCAGCTTCCAGCCGAGGTTCATCAACTGGTCGTAGCGGAACCGGGGCAGCGTGGCCCGCATCCACACGAAGCAGAACAGCAGCACGAACAGCTTCAGGAAGAACCAGACCACGCCCCAGGCCCAGGCGACGGGTAACCCGCCGATCTCGTTGACGAGCGCGGGGCCGGAGGGGCCGCCCAGGAACAACGTGACGATGATGGCCGACATCGTGATGGTGTTCATGAACTCGGCCAGGAAGAACAGCGCGAAGCGGATCGACGAGTACTCGGTGTGGAATCCGCCTACGAGTTCCTGCTCGGCCTCCACCAAGTCGAACGGGGGCCGGTTGAGCTCGGCGGTGCCCGCGATGGCGAACACGATGAACGGCACCAGGCCGGTGACGATGATGTTCCAGCGCGGGACGACGCCGAAGTAGCCCTCGGCCGCCTGCGCCGCCACCATGTCGTGGGTGGACAGGCCTCCGGTGACCAGCACGATGGACGCCACGGCCAGGCCCAACGCCGCCTCGTAGCTCACCATCTGGGCCGAGGCCCGCACCGACCCCAGCAGCGGGTACTTCGACCCCGACGACCAGCCGGCCAGCATCACTCCGTAGACGGCCACCGAGCTCATGGCCAGGAACAGCAGGATGCCCACCGGCGGGTCGGCCACCTGGAGGTAGGTGATGCGACCCCACCACTCGACCTCGCCGGCCCGGCTGTTGAAGTCCCCGCCGAGCGGGACGATGGCGAAGGCCAGGAACGCCGGGATGAGCGACAGGTAGGGCGCCAGCTTGAACACGAACCGGTCCGATCGATCCGGAACCAGGTCCTCCTTGAAGAAGAGCTTGGTGCCGTCGGCCAGGGTCTGGAGAACGCCGAAGGGTCCTGCGATGGTGGGTCCGAAGCGCTGGTGCATCCCTCCCAGGAGCTTGCGCTCGAACCAGATCATCAGCATCACGGCCACGAGCAGGAACGCGAAGGCGACCACCGCCTTGGCTAGGGTCAGCAGGACCTCCACCAGCCCGATGTCGCCGGCCAGCATGGGATCGGCGGCCAGCACGAAGTGGCCGGTCATCGGACTCCGCCCGCCCGGCTCGAACGCATCATCGGGCCTCCACGCTGACCACGGTGACGTCGGTGCCCGCGGCGATGAGCGCGTTGGCGGGCGCGCCCGGCGCCAGCCAGTCCACCCGCAACGAGCCGGCCGGCACGCCGCCGTCGCTGGTCAGGGTGGCCTCGATGTGGCCGAAGTCTGAGACGACTCGCACGGCCGTGCCGACCTCGATGTCGATGCGGTCCGTGTCGGCCGGATTGATGCGGGCGGTGGCGGCCCGGGCGAGGCCCCGGCTCGATCCGCAATGGCGCAGCATCATGCTGTCGTCGTACATGGTGCGGGTCGCGACCAGCAGGAAGCCGTCCTGCGGTACGTCCTCGGCTGGTTCGTCCGCAGGTGAGTCTGCCCGGCCGGCGGGTCCTGTCACGGGCGCGGCCTGGCGCCGCAAGCGGCGCCATTCCTTGCCCCCGTGCCACCCCCCGGCCTCTCCGGTCGCGCCGGTATCGGCCAGGAGAACGCCCTCCATGGGGTTCTGGGCTAGAGCCTCTTCGGTGATCGGCGCGTGGGGCTCGGATATCTGGGCTAGTTCGGCTCGGATCGTTTCGGGGTTCTCTAGGCCGGTGGTCGAGCCTGGTTCCAGCCGCTCGGACAGGTCGGCGGCGATCATCCAGTCGGCGCGCGCCGTTCCCGGCGGCGTCACCTTGCGGCTCATGATGCTGACCCGGCCCTCGAGGTTGGTGAAGGTGCCGTCGCACTCGGTGGGGCCCGCGGCCGCCAGAACGACGCGGGCGGCGAGCGAGGCCGAGTCGTTGACGAACAGATCGACGGCCACCACAACCTGGGCGCCTCTAAGGCCGCGATAGGCGAGGTCGCGGTCGACGAAATCGTTGAGCGGATCGGCGCCCAGCAGCACGAGCACGTCGATATCCCCCCGGGCGGCTGCCCTGAGCACGCTGGTCGCGTCCAGTCCCAGCGAGGCAGGCAGCCGGGGCCAGGACTCAACCACCGGCGCGCCGTCGCCGACATCCTCCAACTGCATGCGGCCCGGAACCAGTCCCGGAGCCAGACCGGCTTCGAGCGCCCCCATCAAGTTGCCTCTGCGCAGTGCGGGCAGGAAGCGCGCCGACGGGAGCCTCGACAGCTCCCGGGCCGCGGCGTCACCGATGTCGGCCGGCTCGGACAGTGACATGCGGCCCAGCACCACGACCACCCCGTCGCCGGCCTCCCGCAGGCAGCGGGCCGCTACTTCGAGCTCGGAGCCGTCCTCGGACGGACCGGGCGCGACCGCCCCATCCACCAGTTCGGCTACCAGGCGGGCGGTCGTGCCGGGGCTGGGCCGCAAGGAGTGCTCGGCCAGGTGCGACAGGCCGGTGGCATGAGGGGTGACCTCGATCAGCTTCACGCCGTCGTTGACGATGGCGTGGCGCAGCCGCAGGTACAGCGTCGGCAATTCCTCCTTGGGGTCGGGGCCGACCAGCAGGACCGTGCCCCCGGGCCGGCAGGCGTCGTCGATCGTGGCCCTCGGCAGGCCGAGAACGAGATGGGGGTCCAGACCGTCGCCGAGCTGGGAGTCGACGTTGTCGGTGCCGACGACGCCCTTGGCCAGCTTGGCCCACATGTACTGCGCCTCGTTGGTCAGCCTGGCCCCGCCCAGCACTGCGACCCGCTCGGGCGAGGTGGCGTTAAGGGCGTCCGTCACCGCTTCGAGAGCCTCACCCCAACCGGCCTGGCGGAACTCGCGGCTGTCGCCGCCGACCGCGTCCCTGATCAACGGGGCGGACAGGCGCTCGGTGCTGTTGAGGGCCTCGAAGCCGAATCGCTCCTTGTCCGACAGCCAGCCCCAGTTGACGGCATCGGCGTCGGCTCCCAGCACCCGCAGGACCCGGTTGCGGGACGCCTGAACGGCCACCCTCGACCCCAGGCTGTCCACCCAGGCGGTGGACAGCGCCTCGGTCAGGTCCCAGGGACGGGCCTTGAAGCGGTAGGGCGCCGCGGTCAGGGCGCCCACCGGACATATCTGCACGGTGTTTCCCGAGAAGTAGGACGCGAACGGCTCGCCGGTGAATGTGTTGACCTCGGTGTGGTTGCCGCGGCCCATGAAGTGGATCAGCGCGTCGCCGGCCACCTCGTCGGCGAATCGGGTACAGCGGTCGCAGAGGATGCAGCGCTCCCGGTCGAGGAAGACGGTCTCGCTGATGGCGATGGGCTTCGGGAAGTGGCGCTTCTCCTCCACGAAGCGGGTCTCGCCGGGGCCGTAGGCCATGGTCTGATCCTGCAACGGGCATTCCCCGCCCTTGTCGCACACCGGGCAGTCGAGCGGGTGGTTGATGAGCAGGAACTCCAGCACGCCGTCCTGGGCCTTCTTGGACGCCTCGGAGGTGGTGGACACCTTCATGCCCTCGCTCACCGGCACCATGCACGAAGGTTGCAGCGCGAAGCCCCGCCCGGTGTCCACCTCCACCAGGCACATGCGGCACATGCCGACTGGGCTCATGCGGGAGTGGTAACAGAACCTCGGTATGTAGTTTCCGGCGCGCTCGCAGGCCGCTATCAGCATCTCTCCCGGACGGGCCTCTACTGCGGCGCCGTCGACGGTGATCTCTACCGTCGCCTGTGGCTCTGTCGCGGTCACGACGCGGCCCCCAAGGTCCTGTGCGACCGGTGAGGTCGGGGGGTGGCGGCGAGTCGGGACGACCGACGAATAGGGCGAAGCCCGTGTCGGTCGGGCCGAGCTCGACGACAGGACCCCCCGACCGGCGGCCGCCCGCCGGTCACTGGCTCGCTCCTACGGGGACTACCTCTATGGGGATCGGGTCTCGGCGGGTGATCTTGGACTCGTACTCGTGGCGGAAGCGGCTGATGGTGGACACCACCGGCGCGACTGCCGACGGCCCGAGCGGGCAGATGGTGGTCTGGCGGGGCGGGAACGGCACCGCGTCGGTGCCGTCGTGGGCGGCGACCGGGTAGGGGCCGGGGCTGATGTTGTCGCCGATGTCGAGCAGCAGGTCGATGTCGGACGGCCGCCCGTCCCCGTCGAGGATGCGACGCAGGATCTGCTCCAGCCAGGTTGTTCCCTCCCGGCACGGGGTGCACTTTCCGCACGACTCGCGGGCGAAGAACTTCACGACCCGCCACGCGGCCCTCACCGCGTCCGTGCTGTCGTCCATGATCACGATGGCGCCCGATCCCAGCATCGACCCGGCCGCACCGACGGGGCGGGCCTCCAGCGGCAGGTCCAGATGGTCTTCGAAGAACCAGGGAGCCGAACCTCCGCCGGGGATGAACATCTTCAGTTGGTGGCCGTCGCGGATGCCCCGGCAGAAGTTGTCGCCGTAGATCAGCTCGCGGAAGGTGGTCACTCCGTGCTCGACCTCGTACACGCCGGGACGGCGAAGGTGACCCGACACGGCAAACATCCGCGTGCCCGGCGACGACTCCGAGCCGTAACCCTTGTAGGCGTCGGAGCCGTTGACCATCAGCCAGGGCAGGTTGGAGAGCGTCTCCACGTTGTTGACGATGGTCGGCTGCCCGTAGAGACCGACCGCGGCCGGGAAGTAGGGCGGCTTGAGGCGGGGCATGCCCCTGCGGCCCTCGAGGCTCTCGATCAACGCGGTCTCCTCGCCCACGATGTAGGCGCCTGCGCCCCACGCCATCACGATGTCGACCGAGAAGTCGCTGCCGCAGATCTCACGGCCCACGTAGCCGGCCTCGTAGGCCTCGTTGAGAGCGGCCGCGATGCGCTCCTGGGCCAGGGCCATCTCGCCCCGCACGTACAGAAAGCACTGCCGCAGCCCCAGCGCGTAGCAGGCGATGAGGCAGCCCTCGATCAGCTGGTGGGGGTCTCGCTCCATGAGCAAGCGGTCCTTGTAGGTCCCGGGCTCGCTCTCGTCGCCGTTCACGACCAGGTAGTACGGGTGCTTGCCCGGGGGAAGGAAGCCCCACTTGACGCCGGCGGGAAACCCGGCGCCTCCCCTGCCCAGCAGCGTCGCGGCCCGCACCTCGTCGTGTACCGCGGCCGGCGTCATCTCCAGCGCAGCCTGCAGCCCGTCGTAGCCCCCGGTGGCCTCGTAGCGGGCCAGGGTGAAGGAGTCTTCGTGAACGAACCGGCTCGTGATGAGCTTCGGGCCGTCGTTGAGCACGTAGCCCGCTGCGTGCGGGAGGTGGCCGTCGGCAGGCGACCGGCCCGGCAGGGGCGCGGCCTGGCCGCCGGCAAGCGACGACGTGCCCATCAGCCGGTCACCCCGGCTTCGTTGCGACCCAACCAGACGGGGGCCTCGCGGGCTTGCTCGGGCGGGACCACCCCGGCCAGGCGCTCAGGAGGTATCGACTGCCGCACCCGGGCCAGAACACCGTGGCCGGCGATGCCGGTCCGGCCGGCGCGCAGGTCCTCGATCAGACCGTCGAAGTCGGCCGGGGTAACCCGACCGCGATAGCGGTAGTTGACCTGCAGGCACGGGGCCTCGGTGCAGGCCGCGATGCACTCGGCCTCCTCGACGGTGAACATGCCGTCTTCGGTGGTGCCGCCCACCTCCACGTCCAGCGACTCGCAGGCGTGCTCCAGCAGCTCCTCGCCGCCCCACAGCAAGCAGGAGATGTTGGTGCAGACGTTCACGAGGTAGGTGCCCACCGGCTCGAAGCGGAACATCTCATAGAAGCCGGCCGTCCCCTTCACCTCGGCCGGGGTGGCGCCGACCAACTCGCCGATGCGGCGCATGGCCTCGTCGGTGAGGTAACCGTCCTGTGCCTGGGCGAGGTGCAGCAGCGGGATGAGCGCGGATCGCGGCCGGGGGAACCAGCCGATGATCTCGGCAGCGTGGGCCTCGTTGGCCGGACTGAGCGTCACCGGCCCGCCTCCGGCATGGACAGGCGGCGGACGCCGGTGCTCGACTTGCGAGTGAGTAGGGCGAGGCCCGTGCGAGCAAGCGAACGCCGGTGGCCGTCGCCGGGACGAACGGGCCTCACCGGTCGACCTCGCCCATGATCGGGTCGACCGAGGAGATGATGGCCACACCGTCAGCGATCAGGCCGTGCTGCATCAGGTGCGGAAGGGTCTGGAGGTTGACGAAGCTCGGGGCCCGTACGTGCACCCGGTACGGCACCGAGGTGCCGTCGCTCACCAGGTACACACCCAGCTCGCCCCGGGGTGACTCGACCGAGGCGTAGGCCTCCCCGGCGGGCACCTTGAACCCCTCGGTGAAGATCTTGAAGTGGTGTATGAGCGCCTCCATCGAGGCGTCGATGCGGGACCGCGGCGGGGGCGTGACCTTCTTGTCCTGGACCCGGTAGTCGCCCGAGGGCATGGCCTCGATGATCTGGGAGACGATGCGCAGCGACTCCCGGATCTCGTTGAGCCGTATGGCGTAGCGGTCGTAGCAGTCGCCGTGGGTGCCCACGATGACGTCGAAGTCCACCTGGTCATAGAACAGGTACGGCTCGTCGCGCCGCAGGTCCCAGGCCATTCCCGCGCCCCGCAGTATCGGCCCGGTGGCTCCCAGCGCGAGGGCCTCGGCCACGCTGATCACACCCACTCCCTGGAGCCGCTCGCGCCAGATCGGCTGCCCGGTGAGCAGGGTGTCGTACTCGTCGAGGCGGGGCTCGATCAACTCGATCAGCCGGGCCACGTCCGTGCGCCAGTCCGCGGGCACATCCGCGGCCACCCCGCCGGGCCGGATGTAGTTGTGGTTCATCCGCAGACCGGTGACCTTCTCGAAGAAGCGCAGCACCTCCTCGCGCTCACGCCACCCGTAGATCATCATCGACACTGCCCCGAGGTCCATGCCGTTGGTGGCCATGAACAACAGGTGGGAACTGACCCGGTTGAGCTCGCACATGAGCATCCGGATCCACGTCGCCCTTTCGGGCACGTCGATTCCCAGGAGCCGCTCCGTGGCCAGACAGAACGCCAGCTCGTTGAACAGCGGCGAGGCGTAGTCCATGCGGGTCACGTTGGTGCCGCCCTGAAGGTAGGTGAGCTGCTCGCCCGTCTTCTCCATGCCGGTGTGGAGGTAGCCGATCACCGGCTTGGAGCGCAGCACCGTCTCGCCCGAGAGCTCCAGCATCAACCGCAGCACACCGTGGGTCGAGGGATGCGACGGGCCCATGTTCAACAGCACCAGCTCGTCGTCATCGGCGTCGTCGGGGTCTCCCCCGATCTCGGCCGCCTCGGCCTCCGACATACGCAGCACCGCCGACGGCTCTCGCAGGCTGACCCGCTCCGCGCCCGCGGCGGGCCCACCAGGCGTGCTGGCCGGGGCCTCATTCTGGGATGCCTCGCCGGCGGGGGCGCGGCCAGTCCCGGCGGCTTCGGTGGGGGCGGCGTCGGTCATGCTCATCGCGGGTGTCTGCCTCACCTGACGTTCGAAGCAGCCTTGAACTGGACCGGAATCGCGCCGGCGTCATAGTCCTTGCGCAGCGGATGGCCCGACCAGTCCTCGGGCATCAGGATCCGGGAGGGGTCGGGATGACCCTCGAAGGTGATGCCGAACATGTCGTACACCTCCCGCTCGAGGCTCTCCGCGCCCGGCCAAAGATCGAACAGGGTGGGCAGCGTGGCGTCCTCCGCGGGGATCTGCACCCGCAGCCGTAGCCGCTCGCGGCGCTCATGCGAGATCAGGCTGGCCACCACCTCGAAGCGCTCCGGCTGCACGTCCTCGGGCAGGTCGCGGGGCACGCCGTAGGTCAGGTAGTCGACCGCAGTGAGGTCGATGAGCTGGTCGAATCCGCCGGCTCGGGCCGCCGCGGCCGTCTCCCACCAGTCAGCCCGCGAAGGATGCACCACCCCCTGCCCGTCCATCGCGCGTTCTGTGTGCAGAGACCCGGTCATACGACAGGAAACTGCACACAGAACGGGCAGCCGGACGACGGCTCAGGCATGGCGGACTGTGCGGGTGGCCGTCTGGCCGTCGAGCTGCTCAACCACGAGGCCGGCCCCGCCGTCGCCGGCCGCGGCCCGGCGGGCCAGCAGCTCCCCCGACGTGATCTGATGGTGGAGCGTGAAGATGGCGTGCATCAGCGTCTCGGGGCCTGGCGGGCATCCCGGCGCGTACACGTCGACGGGCACGACCTGGTCCACGCCCTGGACGATCGCGTAGTTGTTGAACATGCCTCCGCTGGACGCGCACACTCCCATGGAGATGACCCACTTGGGCTCCATCATCTGGTCGTAGATCTGGCGCAGCACCGGAGCCATCTTCTGGGACACCCGGCCGGCCACGATCATCAGGTCCGCCTGGCGGGGCGAGGCCCGGAACACTTCCATGCCGTAACGGGCGAGGTCGTAGTGGGCTGCCCCGGTGGCCATCATCTCGATGGCGCAGCAGGCCAGGCCGAAGGTCGCCGGCCAGCAGCTGCGGGCCCGGGACCATTTGACCAGGCTCTCCAGCCTGGCCGTCATGAAGTTGTGCTGGATGCCCTCCAGGCCGCGCTCCCGCAGCTCCTCAAGCTGGCTGCCCACCCCCATCAGGCCACCTCCTGCGGTTCGGGAAGGCGGCCCTCGAGACCCACCCGGCGCACGGTGCTGCGAGCGGTCCGGGTCTCCGACACCATGGGGTCGCCGGACGCAGCCGAGGCTCCCGCGTCGTCGGTGGGGCGGCGCTGCCTCGACGCCGGCCCCCATTCGAGTGCTCCCGCTCCGATCAGGTACACGAACGACTCGAACACCGCGAAGGTGAACACCAGCAGGGCCACCAGCCCGAACAGTCCGAGCCCTCCCCGGGCCACCGCGTAGGGATAGAACAGCACGATCTCGACGTCGAAGACTATGAAGATCATCGCCACCAGGAAGAATCGGACCGGGAAGCGCTCGGGCGTCTCCCGGGAGGGCACGATCCCGCACTCGTAGGGATCCAGTTTGGGAACGGTCGGCCGGCGGGGCGCGAGCAGTCCCGATGCCACGAAACTCCCCGCCGCGAACAGCGCGGCCAATACGAACAGCGCCAGCAGCGGGAGGTACTGGCCGAGCACGGCTCAGGTGCCGGCTGGCGTGCCGGCCTCTCGCTGGCGCCAGGCCAACTTGTCGCGCTCATGCAGGAACAGGCACAGAGCGCCGAAAATGCACAGGGAGCCGAGGGCCACCAGGGCGGGCTTGAGGCGGAGATTGCCCAGATCACGGATCATGATCACCGAGATCACGGGCTTGGACTCGTCGACGATGGGCCTGGGCGGCGGCTGGCCGGGGACGAGGGTCTGATCGATCACTTCCTGGACCTGCACCAGCCCGTAGCGGGTGGGGTGGGTGATGGTCAGGGCGGTGCGGACCTGGGTCCAGATCCGGTCCCACCGGTTCGGATCGTCGGGCAGGCCCCGCTTGCCGCCGATGGTGTAGGCGTCGAGCAGCTTGAAGTCGTCCGGGGTGGTGAACGCGAGGTCGGGACTCTCGAGCAGTATCGCCACTGCGGAGGCCTGAGCATCGCCGGCCTCGGCGGTGGACAGCAGATCCCATCCGCCGAAGTTGAGCCGGCCCGATGCCTCGGCGGCGGAGATCACTCCCGGCGAGACCGCGGCCAGTTCCGACAGCGTGGTAGCCCGGTTGCGAGCCAGCTCGTCCGCGACCAGCTCGTCGATCTCCTCGGTGGTGAGCCCTTCGGTCTGATCGGGTGTGAGCGAGTCGCGGGTGACCATGCCGAACTCGGCGTGCGCCACCGGATCATCGGAATCAACGGTCAACTCGAAGGCGGACGGGAACTCGACTGCGTCGGGCAACGCCCGGGCCTGGTCCAGCGCGGCCGCGTCGAGGTCGCCGACATTTATCTCCCGCAGCTGCCAGGTAGGCGCGTCGCCGGCCCAGCCGATCCCGTAGATCCACCACACGAGGGCCATGATCACCATCCAGCCGAAGAAGCCGGCCGCGGAGATGAGCGTGCCCAACCGGGTGCCGGTGTTGAGAGCCAGCAGCAGCCAGACCGAGCCCATGAGCACGATCACGCCCGCGAACACAGCCATGAAGCCGCGGATCTCGGGATCCCAGGCCAATCCGGCGATCACATGGAGCGCTTCCATCTACCTAACACCCTTCCAGCAGCACGACGACACGGAACGCTTGCATCTCAGAGGTTCCTTTCGAACGCGACGACGGCGTCGATCTGGTCCTGCGTGAGGGTGGCCGGGTAGACCACGCCCAAGTCGTCGTCGGTGCGGGGACCGAAGCCCGGCATCTGGCCGTTGCCGCCCGAGCCGCCCCGGCCGTAGGTCTGGCCGATGCTCTGGCCGGCCGAGATGAAGTCGGCGTGCAATTCCGCGGTCTCGAACTGGTCCAGCGTGCTGCCGCCGGTGAGGTTGGGACCGAAGAAGCCGCCGCCGGTGTTGTACGCCGCCAGGATCGGGCCGGCGTGGCCATCGATGCTGTCGTCGCCGTCGGTGGTGGCGTCGAAGGACCAGCCGTAGGTGTGGCAGCGGGCGCAGCTGTAGGTGCCTCCCGCGGCCCGGTTGTTGAAGATGATCTCGCCGTAGCTCCGGTACAGCTCGCTGCCGGGCGCCTGGCCCGACGCCAGCAGCTCGAGGCCGGCTCGGCGGATGGCCTCGGCGTTGCCCTCCAGCGACTGGTCGGCGGCCAGAGCCATGGCCCGGGCCTCCTCCACCGCGGCATCCACCGCTCCGAGCCACCCGTCCACCGCGCCGTCGTCGGCTGCCACGCCCAGATGCTCGGCTATGCCCTCGCGGATGCCGCCGTCCACGATCTCGCGCAGGTCCGACTCGGGGATCTGTATGCGGCGCAGGTAGTAGATCAGGTAGTCGACCTGCTGAGGCGTGAGAGGTCCGCCGCCGGGGGTGCCCCACGCCGGCATCACGTTGTTGCGGCCGTAGTTGAGCACATGGCGCACCTCGTCCTCGCTGAAGCGGGACAGCACGGTGTTAAGAGCCGGGGCGGTCCACGCCACCGTGGACACGAAATTGCCCTCCGCGTCGGTGAGCGTGTACGGCGCGGAGCCGCCGGTGCCCTCGGCGCCGTGGCAACGCTGGCAGTCGGAGCCCCCGACGTAGAGCTCGCCGCCCCGGTCTGCGAAGATCCGGTCGGTGTCGGAGATGAGGCCCTCGTGGCGTCCGGGCTCGCCCAGCCAGTAGAGCGGCAGGCCCACTCCGATGATGGCCAGCATGGCCAGCCCGGCCAGCAGGGACTTGTCGAGCTTGGTGCCCTCCAGCTCCTCGTCCTCGAGGTAGGGCTTGCGGTTGGGAGCGAGCTCGATCTCGCTTCCGACCTCGTCGCGGGCCGAGCGCGAGTTGAGGATCAGGTAGACGACGTACCCGATGAAGACGATGCCGAGTATGACGAACCCGATGGTTCTCTGGGTTGAGGCGGCGAGGACCATTGGCGCGGCGGCCTTCCTACAGGTCGGTGCGAGCCACTAGTGACTCGCCTGGCCGAGGCAGCTCGGCCCCTCGGCTTCCTGGCCGGTGGTGTTGGTGCCGATCGGCGGGCCCTGGATGATCGTGCCGGTGTCGACCACGAGTGAGCCGTCGGCGGTGATCTCCGTGGCGAAACGGTCCATGCCCCGGGGAGCGGGCCCGCCGCGCTTCTCTCCCACCTGGTTGTACTTCGAGCCGTGGCACGGGCACTCGAACCACTGCGAGGTCACGCACTCGGGCACCCGGCAGCCGAGATGGGGGCACTTCTGGTAGAGCGCCACGATGCCTCCGTCCAGACCCAGCTGCTGGCCGGCCGTCATCCCGGCCAGCTCGGCTGCGGTATAGGTCGCCGAAGCCTTCTCCACTGCGCCGTTGGGGTACTCGGTCAGCCACATCCGGCCCTCGGGCTTGTACAGGAAGCCGGAGTTGTCGCGGATCTCGGTGAGCAGGTCGCTCACCAGGCCGACCTTGATCTTGGAGCCGAAGCCGCTGGCGCCCTGGGGCCAGAGGAACGCGATGCAGGCCACACCGAAGCCGGTCAGGCTCAAGCTCATCAGCATCACGATCGTCCGGTTGAAGAACTGGCGGCGGCTCACCCCGATCGTCTCGGGATCGGGCGGGACGTAGGGCACGGGCGGGCCGCCGGTGTCGACCGGCGCCAGCGCGCCGGCGCGGGCCGCGGCCGCGGCCCTCTCGACCTCCCGGCCCGTGGGCGGCGCCTCGGCTCGCAGCACCGCCGAGGACCGGTCCCGGCTGCGGGTCTCCCGCGAGAGCATGCCGATGGCCGCGTCCGACTGGCGCCTGCGGACCGCGGCCAGGACCGCGACGATGGCCAGCACCGCTAGGACGGCCAGGGCGACATAGATCATCGGGGGGCTCCTTGCCAGAGGCCGGGCGGGCCGGCCGCGAGTCCGGGGTCGGTTGCCATGGTCACAGCTCGAAGAACAGTCCTGCCTGCCAGGGGAACACGAAGTTGAAGCCTGGTCCCCTGAAGAACGAGCCGATGATCACCAGGACGGCCCAGAACATGAGATGGATGGTCATCAGGCTGATGGCGAACTTGCGGTCCTCCGGCCTCTTGGAGGGGTTCCTGTCGATGTAGGGCGCGAGCATCAGGGCCAGCAGACCGATGCCGGGAATGGTCACGCCGGCCACCATCGGGTGGAACATCGTCAGCAGCTCCTGCAACCCGAGGAAGTACCAGGGCGCCTTGGACGGGTTGGGAGTCTGGTTGAAGTTGGCCAGCTCCAGCAGCGGGGCGTTCACGAAGATCGAGAAGATCAGAGTGAATGCGGTGATGAAGAGCGATGCCACGAACTCCACCACCAGCAGGTGAGGCCAAACGTGCACCTTGTCCTGGGGCTTTGACTTCACGTCCTGGATCGAGCCCGACTTGACCACCGTCAGCAGGCGCTGGGTGTGCCCGCCGGGGCCGGTGACCGGCGCCGAGTCCGGGGCCGCGGGTGGGGCGGCCACAGCCACTCCCCCGCCGCCGGCTGCGGCGGCTTCCGCCCCGGCTGCGGCGGCTCCTCCGCCCGCCTGAGCCCGAGCCGCCTTCGACCGCTCCAGCAGGTGGGGCGGGATCTTGCTGGCGGCCTGCTGCTGGGCTTCGGAGGGGGCGTCGTCGCCGGCGGTGGGGCCGGCCTGCGCAGCCTTGGCCGCCTCCGCCTTCGCCCGGGCCTCCTCGGCCCGCTTGCGCAGATGCTCGGGAATCTCCACCATCGCTTGCTCCCTACCCGCTCGGCCTCTTACAGCGGTCCCGAGATGCCGCCGTCCTTGCGGACCCGCCAGAAGTGGACCGCCAGGAAGATGACGAGCACGAACGGCAGCAACAGAACGTGGAGCACGTACCAGCGCAGCAGCGTGTCGGTTCCGATCTCCACCCCGCCGAGCAGCACGAAGCGCACCTGTTCGCCGAACACCGGCGTGTACCCCATCATGTTGGTGCCGACGGTCACCGCCCACAGAGCCAGCTGGTCCCACGGCAGCAGGTAGCCGGTGAACGAGAGCAGCAGGGTCAGCTTCAGGAGGATCACGCCGATCACCCAGTTGAACTCGCGGGGCGGCTTGTAGGCGCCGTGGTAGAAGACCCGGGCCATGTGCAGGAACACGGTGATCACCATGAGGTGGGCCCCCCACCGGTGGATGTTGCGGACCAGCAGGCCGAAGGTCACCGAGGTCTGCAGGGTGTAGATGTCGTCCCAGGCCTGAGCGGCGGTGGGACGGTAGAAGAACATCAGGAAGATCCCGGTGACCGTCTCGAGGATGAACAGGAAGAAGCTCAGGCCGCCGAGGCACAGGGTGTAGCTCACCTTCACGGCGTGGCGCTTCACCTTCACCGGGTGCAGGTGATAGAGCACGCTGTTCATGATCACGTAGGACCGGTTGCGGGGGCTGTCGGTGTAGCCCTTGCGGAAGATCGACCCGGGCCGGAAGATCGAGGTCCAGGCCTGCGAGCCCTGGACCTGGTCGGCCAGGGTGCCCATCTGGTCGGCGATGCGCTCCGGAAGCGGCTTCCTGCGCTCTTCTGTGTCGATGGCCATCGGGGTGGGGGATCTCCTGTGGGATCGAGTCGTCTGTCCGCTGCGGCCTCTAGGCGAGGCGCATCCCGTAGCCGTAGCCGTGGGAGTTGGTTCTCTGGTGGGGATCTCCTCCCGCGGGAGGATCGCCCATCTTTCCGAGAATGATTACACCGGTGGGGCAGCGATCCACACACAGCGCGCAGCGGGTGCACACGTCGTCGTCGATGGTGAAGATGACCTTGTCGGCAGGATCGATGCCGGGCAGCTCGGTGCCGACGGCCTCGTCCACCGCGTCGGGCGTGACCATGAAGATGCACTTCCAGGGGCAGATGTCCACGCAGCCCTCGCACATGATGCACTCCGACTGGTCGATGTGGATGAACTGCTTCGGCTTGACGGCCGCCGAGAGCCAGGCCGCGTCCACCTCCTGGAGGACATAGTCGTCCCGGAACTCCGGCATTGGGGGGTTGGCGTCGGTGGTGGTCATGCCTCTGAACCCTCCCGCACCAGGGGGCGTCCGAAGCTGGACAGCTCGACGGCCTCGGCGGCCTCGGCCTTCTTGCCCCGGTTCTGCCACACCAGGAACATCCAGACGTGGAGGCCCACGGCCACGACGTATATGCCGCTGGCGATGATGTCCCGGATCACCACGTAGGTGATGGTGAACGGGAAGCTGCCGCCCTGCGCCTGAGCCCGCAGGATGCCCCCGGGTCCCACGAAGAGCTTGTCGGTGCGCCAGTTGAGCTCGTTGTCGGCCCATGTGAGGAACTGGTGGGGCACCACCCCGTAGACCCAGAACATCCCGAAGAACACGATCATCGACCCGAACATGGCCTCGCCCCAGGTGACCGGGGTCCCAACCGGCCTGCGCTTCATGTAGGCGAGGATGGCGCCCATCAGCGCAACCGTTACCAGGATGGACAGGGCGAAGGCGACCACCGGCACTCCTCGGCGACGACTATAGACGGCTGGCAGTGTAGTCCCGGCAGGGCGGACCCTCCCCGGACCCGGGTAGGTCTATCACCGCCGCACCGCCGATCCGAACACCGGCGACGCCGGAGGATCCCGGCGACGCGGAACACCGGCAGAGAGGGGACGACTCCAAAACTTCCCCGAGATGTCGCCCCATCTCCACCGGATAACATCCGAAATAGCTGATACTCACCTTCATATCAAATCCAGGGCTGCAATATCTGTCGCGCCCACCCGATCAGCCCCGGAACTTGGAGGCGTAGCCGATCCGCATGGCGGGACGGAAGATCAACTCAGTGGCGGCGTACATCGACCCGAGGATCCCGTCCAGCGCGCCCGCAGTCACCTGCATGACAGGCGTCGCGCCCGAAAGGAACACGGCGTCCTCGGGGCCGATCTCGAGCTTCAGCCCGGTCAGCCGCCGGTTCCGGCGCAGCAGGTGCTCGTAGAACTGAGCGTGGTTCTCCTCGGGGGCAGGCACCAGGTACGTCTCGTAGTGAAGGGTGCGCTGGCCGAGGGTGAACCAGATCGTCCACACCTCCTTCTCATCGCCTGTGACCCGCACATACCAGCGGCGGGAGCCCTCCGGGCCCCGCTCCACCGCCGCGATCGCCTCCTTCGAGCCGGCTGCGGCCTCCAAGCATGAGTCGATGAGCCGCTCCGTGGCGTCCAGATCGAGGTCCGAGACCGGCGCGGCTCCGGTCAGGGGATCGCCGCCGTCCGACCCAGGGGGATCCTGCCCGCTCATCGCGCTCAGGCGGTGCAGTCCAGCAGGACCCGGGCCGACAGGTCCTCGAAGATCCGGCGAAGGCGTCCCGCGGTGGCCGTCCACGAATAACGGCTGGCCATCTCGGCGCCGTGGCGGGCCATGGACGCGGCCAGCGCGGGATCATCGAGGATCGACCGCACGGCTGCGATATAGAGCGCGGGATCGCGTTCGGCGATCCGGAAGCCGTTGCGGCCGTCGTCGACCAAGGTGCGCAGCCCGCCCACGTCGGCCGCGACCACGGGGACGCCGCAGGCCGAAGCCTCCAGCGCGACGAGGCCGAAGGACTCCGACCGGCTGGGCACCAGGCAGACATCAGCCGCCCGGTAGTACGTGGACAGCAGGTGGTGAGGTTGCGGGGCGACGATGCTGACGCGGCCCTGGAGGCTGTGGCGGCGCACTGCGTCGTGGAGGCGTTCCAGCTCGCGCTCGCCGTCGGGGCCGGAGGCGCCACCCACCACCAGCAGGCGGGCGTCGCGGTAGCCGTCACCCAGCCCGGCGAGAGTCTCGGTGGCCACGCTGAGGCCCTTCAGCGGCTGGATGCGGCCCACGAAGAGCAGCACCGGCTCATCGCCCAGGCCCAGCGCGACTCTGGCGCCGCGGCGGGACCCGGCAGAGAAGACGGCCGAGTCCACGCCGGGCGGCACTACGTCTATGCGTTGGGGGTCCGCGCCGTAGAGCTTGGCCAGCTGCTGGACCTCGGCCACTGAGTTGGCCGTGATCACGTCCGAGCACGCGATCACCTCGGCCTCCGCCTCGATCCGGCGCTGAGGCTCGGGGTCGCCCGTGGTGGCCTTCACCCGGGCCAGGGTGTGGAACGTGGACACCAGCGGCAGGTCGAGTTCGTGCTTGAGCCGGTGCCCGGCCACGCCGGACAGCCAGTAGTTGGCGTGCAGCACGTCGACCGGGTTCTGCTGCAAGCGCGCCGCCACCTGCTCGGCGAACTCATCGACCGACCCGGCCAGCGACTCCTTCGGCAGCTCGGGCGGGCCCGCGTCGATGTGGACGACCCGGAATCCGGGCTCCACGTCCACAACCGCGGGCGCGTCGCTGTGGCGCCTCACGAACACGGTGGCGTCGATTCCGGCCTGGGCCATCGACGATGCCAACTCGCGCACGTACACGTTCATCCCACCGGCGTCACCCCGGCCCGGCAGCAACAGCGGCGAGGTGTGGAGCGACAGGACAGCGACGCGGCTCACGGACGGTGGAGGATAATGCGGCGCTCGAGTTTCTCAGCCGCCTGAGACGGGAGGCAGCACCGCGATCTCGTCGTCGTCTCCCACCGGCATGTTGGGCGCGGTCGGCTCGCCGTTGCACCAGACCTGACATGTCTCGAGCAGTCCGGCGAAGTCATGTCCGTATCGGCCGCATGCCTCCTCCAGCACCTCACGCACGGTGGCGCCTGGAACGGTGTCACGGCCCTTCCCGGCAGCCTCGCGCGCTGATGCGAACAGCCGTAGATGAGCCACGGCGACATCGTAGCGGTGGCCTGGAGGCCGAGCGAATAGGCGTGCGCGAACGGCCCGCAGGCATCCGCGGCCGGGGTTCTCTGCCCGGTTACGGTCACCTGCGATCATGGTCGATCTTCTTGTCGTTCGTCACGCCGAGTCCGTGTGGAATCTCGAAGGTCGCTGGCAGGGTCAGGCCGACCCCCCGATCTCGGAACCGGGCACGGCCCAGGCCCGTCTTGCGGCCACCGACCTCGACGGTGTCGGCTGCATCGTGTCCAGCGACCTGCGCCGGGCCCGCTCGACCGCGGAGATCATCGCCGAGACTCTGGGCGTCGAGCCCGTGATCATCGACGCGGGGTGGCGCGAGCGCGACGTCGGCTCGTGGCAGGGGCTGACCGCCGCCCAGATCGAGAGCCAGTATCCCGGCGCCCTAGCCGCAGGCGACCACCCACCGGGCTGGGAGAGCAACGAGTCACTGCTCGACAGGATGTTCGCGGCGATCCATCGGGCCGCGGCCCGGGTGGTGTCGGGCGATGGGCTGGTTGTGTCACATGCTGGTGTCATCTATACACTTGAACAGCATTTCGGTTGCGCCTTCAGCCGCATCGGAAACCTCGGGGGCCGCCGCCTGCTCGTTCAGTCGGGCGAGGTGCGCTTGCGGGAGCGAATCGCGCTCACCGGCGACGGTGAGCGCCTCAGGCCCACGGCACCCGCGGAGCGACGATGAGCTGGCACCAACCACCGACCGACAGCGCCGACTTGGCCCGTCCACGCCCCAACCTCCCCCCGGTGCGGGTGATCCGCAGCGAGAGGCGCAAGGAGTCGGTGCACGCCCGGCTCTCCGACGGCGTCCTCAACGTGCGCATCCCGGCGTGGGCGACCAAGGACGAGGAGCAGGCCTTGGTGAGCAAGGTCCTGGCCCGCTTCGAGGAGAAGTGGCGATGCGCCCACGTGCCGCTGGAACCCAGAGCACGCGAGCTCGCAGCCCGCTACGGCCTGCCCGAGCCCCAGTCGATCCAGTGGTCAACCCGCCAGCGCATGCGCTGGGGCTCCTGCACCGCCGCCACCGGCCACATCCGGATCTCCAGCCGGCTGGCCGATGTGCCGCCCTGGGTACTCGATCATGTGATCATCCACGAGCTGGCCCATCTGGTGGTGGCCGACCACTCGGCCGAGTTCCACGCCCTCGTCAATCGCAACCCTCATGCCGAGCGGGCCGAGGGCTATCTCCTCGCCCTCAGCGAGTTCGGCGGCAGGACGCCCGGGTCAGAGCAAGCTCTCGCCAGCTGACGACCCACCCAGAGGGTGCTAGCCGGCCGGGACGGCCGGTTCCTGCTCGTCGCCGGCCGGCAGGTCGCCGCCGGGGGTCGGTGTACCCGCTGAGTCGAGTTGAGCGGCCAGCGCCTCGGCGGCATCGAGGTCGCCCGCGTCGAGCGCAGCCAGAGCCTCGTCGACGGCGTCCAGATCCTCTTCGATGGCCTCGAGCGACGTCGCTCCGGTCGTAGCGGCCTCCTCGGAGGGGAACGGCTCGCTGGAGTCGGTCACGCGCCGAGAGTACCGCCCGCGCACGCTCCGAGGCGCGATCTGCGAGACTTGGCGCCATGGCGCGCAATGTGCTCGGTGACGAGCTTCAACCCTGTTCCTACGATCCGCTCACGGGCTGGTTCAGAGACGGCTGCTGCAACACCGACTCGGGCGACTACGGGGTCCACACCGTCTGCGCGGTGATGACCGCCGAGTTCCTCGCGTTCTCCAAGGCGGCCGGCAACGATCTCTCGACACCGCAGCCCGCCATCGGCTTCGACGGGCTGTCTCCCGGGGACCATTGGTGCCTGTGCGCGCCGCGCTGGACCGAGGCCCTGGAGGCCGGCGCGGCGCCCGAGGTCGTGCTGGAGGCGACCCACGCCCGCACGCTCGAATGGGCCGACCTCAGCGACCTCAAGGCCCACCGCTTCACCAGCGAGTCTGCCTAACCGCGCCGGCCGAGGGCGGGTCGCTGCCACAATGGGGGTGGGCCGCTAGCTCATCGGGTAGAGCAGGAGACTTTTAATCTCAAGGTGCCGGGTTCGAGCCCCGGGCGGCCCACCGGGTGTCCCCGACACGGGCCGTGGCCACGTCATTTGAGGCGTCCGGCAGGGTTGGGTGACTCAGCCATGCATCGCTATCGGACAGGGGTTGTTGGTAGCCTCCATGACCGTGGAGTGGAATCCGGAACCCCAGGAAGTGCCCCGGGATCAAGGCCCGTTCTGGCCCGGAGCAGCCGAGCGGCGCAGCCCCAGATGGTCGGCGATCCTGATCGCCGTGGCGCTGGTCATCCTGGTTGTCGGCGGACTCATCTGGTGGCTCGGCCGCGACTCCGAGGACGAACCTACGGCGGCGGATCCCACCGACAGCACCGAGGAACCGGCCGAGGCCACCGAGCCGAGCGAGCCGGACGCGACCGGCGAAGGCGACGGTGAGGGCGCGAGCACCGACGGCGCCGAGTCGAGCGCTACGACCACCGACGAGACCACCACGACCACAGCCGCAACCACCACGTCCGCTGGGCCTACAACCACGGTCGCGGCCACCACCACCACCATCACCACGGTCCCGCCCGAGAACCCCGATCAGTACGGACCGCCGACGCTCAGCAGCCGGTCGACGGTGTCGACCGTGGGCCTCGACACGGTGACCTTCGGCATGACGGTGCCGGAGGCCCAGCAAGCGGCCGGGACCGTGCTCGTGCCGGCCGGGCCGACCGGGTCCTGCTACCACGTGGTTCCCCATGACGCGCCCGAAGGCATCGTCTTCCTCGTGCACAGCGGCACGATCGAGCGGGTCGACATCAACAGCGGGCCCGTCACCACCCGGTCCGGCGTGGGCGTGGGATCGCCCGAGACCATGGTCACCGACCTGTTCGGCGACTCGATCGAGAGGCAGGTGCGAGTCGACGGGACCGTCGACCTGGTCTTCGTCCCCAGCGACCCGGGGGACCGGAACTACCGGGTGGTCTTCAATGTCTCCGGTGGAGAGGTGCGGGCCTACAAGTCGGGACGCCTCCCCCAGGTGATGCTCGACACCGGCTGCGAGAGCGGCTAGCACACCTCGAGCCGGCTGGAGCTTGGCTCGCCGACTTGAGGCTCACTCCGTCGCCTCTCTCGAATACTCGTAGCAGTGGATCTCTAGTTCACCGAATCCAACCTCGGTGGCCGTGCCCGTCTCGAGGTCCAGATCCCGCACGAAGCGAATGGCGGAGGCGCGGATGACGTCTTCCTGGACGTACAGGTCCAGCGGACTGTCCGGCTCCAGCGACGGCTCGAAGAACGTCCCGTCGGCGAAGCGCAGGCCGACGTAGGGATCGCCGAGGAACGCCTGCAGGTACAACTCGACGGTACCGCCCGAGTCGGGGTCCTCCCCCGATCCGACGACGACCACCTCGCCGGCTCCCAGCTCGTGGCAACTGACCGTGAACTGGTACTGGGTATCGCCGATCTCGACGGTCCCCTCGGAGACCGGTGGCCCCTCGGACGTGGTTGGGGGCTCGGAAGTGGTTGGCGACTCGGAGGCAGTGCCTTCCGACGGCTCCGTGGACGTTGAGTCCGCCACGGCCTCGCCGGTGGCCTCCTCGGTCACCAGCGGTCCATCGCCGGTGGCTGCGCACGCCGATGAGGCCGCGAGAACAGCCACGACGCATGCCACCGCGCCGAGCCGGCGGCGCGTCCGGGCAGGCGCGCCACAACCGCGAGTCCCCATCGCACCAAGGTAGGCGGGCCAGACACCGCAATGCAGGATCCGGACAATCGCCGAGCCGGCGGGTTCGGCAAACGGCCGGTCGCCCCGGCGTCGCCGGCAGGGCACCGATGTAGGGTTGGGCCGTGCCCTCCCAGAGCGAGGTTCGCAAGCGCCGGCTGCGGGCTGAGGCGCGGCCGGCGACCGGCCGACCGAGGCCCCGCTCTCGCCGGGACCGCAAGCGCCGCCTGGTCGCCCTGGTCGCGGTCGTGGTGGCCGTGATGATGGTGGCCTCACTGCTGGTGGGGCTGGTGTCGGTCATAGCCGGGTAGCCGATGAGCACACCGAAGCGGGAGCGCCAACGCCAGAACCGCATGCAACGCATCGCCGCGGACGAGGCCGCAGCCAAGAAGTACGTCACCAACCGGCGCATCAAGCGGATCGGTATCGCGGCGGTGGTGGTGGGGGCCGCCGTCGCGGTGATCGGCTACTTGCAGCGCGGCGACTCCGACGAACCGGACGCGGGATCGCCTGCGGGATGCCCCGAGGCGGACGGTTCGAGCCCACGGACGATCGACTTCGACGGGCACCAGCCGATGTGCATCGATCCCGGGGCCGGCTATGTGGCGGTGTTCGACACCAGCGAGGGCGAGATGCGCTTCGACTTGACCGCGTCGGAGACCCCGCTGACGGTGAACAACTTCGTCACGCTGGCCCGCTGGGGCTACTACGACGGCACGTTGCTGTTCCGCACCGACCCGTCCATCGACATCATCCAGGGCGGCTCGCCCCACACCAACAGCGCCTCGGACCCCGGACCGGGGTACACCATCCCGGACGAGCCCGCGTTCGACGAGGACCCGGAGACCGGACGGCTCACCGGGCCGTACCGCTACCAGCCCGGCCAGCTCGTCATGGCCCGATCGGCAGGGCGCGACGCGGCCGGCGCACAGTTCTTCCTCACCACCGGCGCCAACACCGCCCTGCTGGACTCCCAGGGCACCTACGTGGTGTTCGGCAACACCGACGACGCCGGGCTGGCCGTGGCCCAGTCGATCATCGGCCTCCACGAGCCGGGCGGTTCGATGGGCGGGGCACCGTCGCGCGACGTGACCGTGCACTCGGTGACGATCGAGGAAGCGCCCGCGGCCGGCTAGCGACCCGGTCGGGCGCGCCGCCGCTGGTGCTCTGTCCAGCGACGCTCGTCGGGGTTCGTGCCAGCCGGCCCGCCCCGAATCTCGGTGCGATTCTTGCGGACATACGACACGTTTCTCTCCCGACATTCCCGGGAGCTGGGCGCGAACGCTTGTTGGCGCCGCTAGGCGTCTGTCCCCGACCCAGCCTGAAGCTCCAACGGGCCGCCGCCCTGGCGGGCCTCGACCGGACCACCGACCACGGTCCAGTCCTGCGGGCTGGACGATGAGGCCAGCGCCTGCGGCCCGGCCGTCGACTGCACCGCCGCGCCCGACTCCAGCGCCATGAACAGCGCCGAGTCCGGGACCATCTGTCGCAGCCGCCGGCGCCGGGGCTGCGGCCACTTCTCCCAGCCGGTGGCCACCACGATCCCACCGTAGAGTCCTAGCCCGACCGTGAGCGCTCCCCCGCGCTCGTCCACCATCGAAGTGCACACCGCGGCGGCGGCCGCGCCCGACCAGACCACGTCGGCGCCCCGCTCGTGGGCCGCCACGACGGCCTCCAGCAGCGGTGTGGCCTTCACGGAGCTGACGAAGTGGGCGGGAGAGCCGTCCAGCACGAGCACTCCGTCGCAGTCTGCGATGGGCGCAGCCAGATCGGGATTCAGCGAGTCGGACCGCCGCACCGCACCGACCACCGCGTGCTCCAGCGACAGCGCATCGGCCCATGCGCCGATCCGGGACAGCAGCGCGTCGGGCCGCAGGTACGCGGCCGCCAGGGTCACCACCGCCACCGAGCCGCAGCCGGCCAGAGCCCGGCCCGCAGCCGTGCCGGCGTCGAGCTCGCGGCCCCCAGCGAGAACGACCCGGCTCATTGGTCTGCGGTCCGGGGCGTCTCGCGCCGGGCCTTCAACACGACGTAGTGCCGCCAGGCCGCGGGAGCCGATAGCGCCACGCGGCGGTAGAGGTCGGTGACCACCAGCCCGCCTGACCGCAGCACCGCGACCACATCGGTCCCGGCCCCCCGGCGCGGCGGCCTGCGTCCCAGTCGCGCCGCCAACCGGCTCCGGATCGCTCCGGTGCGGGCTGGGGCCGGCTCCACCATGAAGATCCAGCCCTCCTCGGCCAGGATCCGCTCCACGGCCGCCACGAAGCCCTCGATGTCGGCCACGCCGGGAGTGCACAGGAACGACAGGATCGTGTCGTAGCGCGCCCCCCTGGCCCGCTCCGACTCAAGGACCGGCTCGGCACCGGCCTCGGGCACCACGAACACCCGGCCGCTCGCGGCGGCGGTCAGCTCCCGGCGCGCCTCGCCCACCTCCTCCAGCAACGTCGCAGGCACTGGAGGCAGGTCGTGCTCAGCCGCCCGGACACCGGTCGTCATCGTTCCAACCTACTCTCTTGGCTGTGCCCGCCGATGCGAGGGCCCAGGCTCGCGGTGGACTCCAGCGCGAGAGGGGCGAGGCGCTCCCGCGCCTGCCCGATGCCGCGCCAGCCCGCCGGTGGGAGTTCCCGGATCCCTCGTCCGGCGACGAAGCAGGCCTTGTGGCCGTGGGAGCCGATCTGGAGCCGGCCACCCTGCTGGCCGCCTACAGCCGGGGGCTGTTTCCCATGCCGCTGAGACCCGGCGGGCGAATCGGCTGGTGGTCTCCGCCCGAGCGCGGGATCCTGGAGCCGGAGCGGCTGATAGTCCACCGGTCGCTGCGTCAGGCCTGCCGTCGTCTCGAGGTCAGGGTCAACACCGTTTTCGCCGATGTCGTTGACGGCTGCGCGGACCCTGCCCGTCCCCATGGTTGGATCGATGCTCAGATGCGGGACGCCTACGTGCGCTTCCACCACGCCGGCTTCGCTCACAGCGTCGAGGCGTGGCGCGACGATGAACTGGTCGGCGGGCTCTACGGCGTATCTATCGGCGGCCTGTTCGCAGGTGAGTCCATGTTCTACCGGGCCCGGGACGCCTCGAAGGTGGCGCTGGCGGCCCTGGCCGACGGCCTGCGCAACGGCCACCCGAGGCTGATCGACGTCCAGTGGGCGACGCCGCACCTGCGCTCCCTCGGCGTGCGGGCCATCCCCCGCCATCAATACCTGCGCCGCCTGCCCGCGCTGTTGGAGTCCCCGCCTCCGTCACTGTTCACGCCCGCTCACAGCTGACCGCGGTCAAACCGACGGGCGGCACCTCATCCGGAGCTTGAGCGGGACCAGCCGCCTGTTGGGGGGATCGACCGCCAGCAGGAGCGCCTCCAGCGTGAAGGCCCCGAGCAGAGGCTCGACATCGTCGTTGCCGAAGAGCACCGCGGTGGGCGCACTGCGCTCGCCGATGGTGGCCACCGCGAGGCCGACATCGTGGTCCACCAGCCGGCCGTCGGCCAGCTCGAGGGTGTAGGTGTCGAACGGCTCCACCTCCAGCTCTTTCAACAGCTTGGCCGGCAGCAGCGTGTAGAAGGCGCCGGTGTCCACGAGCGCCTCCACCTCCGCCGACCGCTCGCGGTCCATGCTGTCCAGCCGCACGGTCTGGCTGAATGTTCCCATCGTCGACCTCCTCCGTGGTGTTCCTAGGAAATCATGATAACACAATAATTTTCAGGTCCACCCACCGTAGCTCTGGCGGCGGCGCCAGGGGCGGCCCGCGTAGCGCCAGCGGGGCGAGGGTGACGGCACGGCAACCGCCCCCAGGCGCGGCCACAGCTCGGATTGCAGGGCCTCGACGGCTGCGACGATCGCGGCCCGCTCGGCGTCGGTCGGCTCGGGGGTGATCGACACGATCTCCATGGCACCGGGCCCACCTGCGGAAGCCAGCGCGTCCGCGACGGTCACAGCGGGACGTTCCCGTGCTTGCGTTCGGGGATCTCCTCGCGCTTTGACTCCAGCATCTTCAGGCCGGCCACGATCTTGCGGCGGGTCTGCGACGGCTCGATCACCTCGTCGACGAAGCCCCGCTCGGCCGCGATGTAGGGATTGGCCAGACGCTGCGTGTAGTCCTCCACCAGCTCGTCGCGACGCGCGGTGGGATCGGCGGCGTCGGCCAGCTCGCGGCGGTAGATGATCTCGACCGCGCCCTGGGGCCCCATGACCGCTATCTCGGCAGAGGGCCAGGCGAAGGAGAGGTCCGAGCCGACGCCCTTGGAGTCCATCACCACGTAGGCGCCCCCGTAGGCCTTGCGGGTGATTATCGAGATGCGGGGCACCGCGGCCTCGCAGTAGGCGTACAGCAGCTTGGCGCCGTGGCGGATGATGCCGCCGTGCTCCTGGTCCACCCCCGGCAGGAAGCCGGGCACGTCCACGAAGGTCACCAACGGGATGTTGAAGGCGTCGCAGGTGCGCACGAACCGGGCTGCCTTCTCGGCCGACTCGATGTCGAGCACTCCGGCCAGCACCATGGGTTGGTTGCCGACCACGCCGACGGAACGGCCGTCGACCCGGGCGAAGCCGCACACGATGCTGCGGGCCCAGGAGGCGTGGTACTCGAGGAAGTCCCCGTCGTCGACCACCTCCGTGATCACGTCCTTCATGTCGTAGGGGACGTTGGGGCTCTCGGGCAGCAGCTTGTCGAGGGCGGTGCACGCCCGGTCACCGTCGTCGGCCGACTTGTACCTCGGCGGCTGCTCGAGGTTGTTCGAGGGCAGGAACGACAGCAGGGCCTTGACCTCGTCGAGCACGTCATGCTCGTCGGCGCCGACGAAGGTGGCCACACCCGACTTGGTGCTGTGGCTCGTGGCCCCGCCGAGGTCCTCGAGGGTCACCGCCTCGCCGGTGACGGTGCGCACCACGTCGGGACCGGTGATGAACATGTGGGACTTCTCGCGGACCATGAAGATGAAGTCGGTCATGGCCGGGCTGTAGACGGCGCCGCCCGCACACGGCCCGAGGATCACGCTGATCTGCGGGATGACGCCGGACGCCTGCACGTTGCGGTGGAAGATCCCGCCGTAGCCGTCGAGCGACACCACGCCCTCCTGGATGCGGGCCCCGGCGCCGTCGTTGAGCCCGATCATGGGAGCGCCCACCGACATGGCCAGGTCCATCACCTTGTGGAGCTTCTCGGCGAACACCTCGCCCAGCGCGCCGCCCATCACGGTGAAGTCCTGGGCGAACAAGAACACCTTGCGACCGTCGATGGTGCCCCAGCCGGTGATCACGCCGTCGGTGTAGGGGCGGTCGTCGAGTCCGGCCTCGTGGGCCCGGTGCCGGGCCAGCATGTCGAGCTCTTGGAACGATCCGGCGTCCAGCAGGTAGTCGAGCCGTTCCCGGGCCAGCAGCTTGCCCTTGTCGTGCTGGCGCTTCACCGCCCGCTCGGGACCGGCCGCCAGCGCCTCGGACTTTCGAGTCCGCAGATCCTCGAGCTTGTCGTGCATGGGCGTACCAGCCACGACCCCGAAGGCTACCGGCGTTGCCTGTCCCGTTTGGCTCTGGTGTTGTGCAGCGCTGCTCGTGCGGCTGCGGTGCCCGGCCTGGCTTGGGGCGCGCCGACGAGTTCGCGGTGCTGGGCAGGGAGAGTCCGGCGCGCGTGATCGGCACGACCGTCGTGGGGAGGGTCGGGGTCGTGTTGTGCGTCAGTCTTGTAGAGGTCTGGTTGTTCGGGGGCGCGGGCGGGTCCGTAGTGGATGTGGTCGGATGGGTGCAGGGTGTGGTAGCCGTCGGGCTTCTTGTGGATCTGCCAGCCATCGTGGTGGATCCGGTGGTGACGGCTCCAGCAGGCTGGGACCAGGTTGTCGAGCTTGGTGGGTCCGCCTCGTGGGGCCGGCTCGATGTGGTGGCCTTGGCAGATGCCCGGGTTGGCGCCGCAGTGGAAGCAGCCGCGCCATTTCGCGATGAGCAGTTGCCACTGGGCCTCGGTGACGGTGCGCCGGGACTCGGTGCGCCAGATGGGTTTGCCTTTGCGGTCGTAGATGGCGCCGGTGATCTTGGCGTTGCAGGAGAGCTGTTCGAGAACCGGCTGGGGCAGCCGCACCCCGTCGGGGAGTTCGGCTATGAGCTTGCCGGTGGCGTCGTCGACGTGCGCGACCACACAGATGTCGGCGAACGGCTTGGCGCTGCCGGCGCCTGCGCCGGAGGCGAGGTTGTCGAGGGCGTCGGCCATGCACTGGTCGAAGCTGCGCCGCTTCCCGTCGGGGCCGCCTTCGCTTTGCTTGTCGGCGTCGAGGAGGCGGCGGGCTTCGGCCTGGAGCCGGTTGTTGATGCGGCGACCGGTGACGGGGTCGAACTTGGCGTGCATCTCCACGGTGCCGTCGTCGCTGTCCCAGATGCGCACATAGCGCTTGGTCCGCAAGCGCTGGTAGTCGGCCTCGCCGCCGTCGACCTGGCGGTCAGCGGTCCACCGGCGTGCCTCGCGGGTGAACTGTTCGGGCCGCATCGACTGGGCCCTGGCCAACAGGTCCGGGTCTGACTCGACCGCATCGGCGCCGGTCTTCTCGATGGCGTCCGCGAGCCGCTTGGCGTTGGCTGCTGGCACCCGCCCCGACTCCACCGCATCCCTGAGCGAGGGGGCCGCCTCGATCACCCGAGCCGTCTTGACCTGGCTGCGGGCCTCATGGCGCGGCAGCCCGGCTCCATCGGCGAGAACCTGGGCGCCGCCGTCGCCGTGGCGCTCGCCGTTGGCGATGACCTGGGCTGCGCCGACCTGGAACGCCGAACCCGCCGCCATGAACGCCTTGGAGATCACCAGCGCCTCGCGCGCCTCCGCGCACGAGACCGAGCCCTCACTGACGCAGGCCAGCATCTCTCTTGCGGCGGCCTCGGCCCGGCGGGCGGCTTCGATCAACATGAACACAGTATCTCACACCGGTGTGACATCTGTCAAGCATTTACATGATGTTTCAAGTGCAGAAATTGGTCCCGAGTCAGCTGAAGTGTCCGCCCTAGGCGATGTCATTGCGTTGCGCTAGCTTCCGTGGCCGTGACGGTGCAGGCGGATCACCGATCCCCAACAGACGCCGCGGCAACCCCCCGGTGGCGACTGAGCCGTGCCGGGATCGTCAACGTCTACCAGTACGGCAACGAGGTGCTGAGCTTCGCCGGCGGCCGGCTGCTGTTGCGGGGCGTCAACGGCTCGGGCAAATCGACGGCCATGAACATGCTGCTGCCGTTCCTGCTGACCACCCGCGAAAGAGGCATCGACGCGGCGGGCGAGCAGAGCGGGATCCTCAAGTCCTGGATGCTCAGCGGGCGCGACGACGCACAGCCCGTCGGCTACCTGTGGATCGAGTTCGAGCGCGGCGACGAGTTCCTCGTGTGCGGCTGCGGCATCAAGGCGAACAGGCAGGCCGACAGCGTCAACACCTGGTGGTTCCTGACCTCCAAACGCCCCGGCATCGACCTGGACCTGGCCGCAGGCGGAACCGCGCTCTCGTCCGAGGCTCTGCGGGCAGCCCTCGACGGCGATCCCGTCTTCAACAAGGCCCAGCGACGCGACTACCGGCGCGCGGTCGAGCAGCGGCTCTTCGCCGGGGCGTCCATCGACCAGCACATCCGCCTCATCAACAAGGCGCGCAGCCCCCGAGTCGGCGACCGCATCGACCTGGAACTCAGGGACTACCTGGTGGATGCGCTCCCGCAAGTGTCCGAACAGGCTCTAGCGGAGGCGGCCCAGCCCCTCGACGACCTCGACGAGCATCGCCGCAGCGTCGCCGAACTAGCCAGGACGCTGGACGCGGTGCAGGGCCTGCTCGACGTCTACCGCTCCTACTGTCTCAGCGACCTGCAAAGCCGTGTGGCCGAGAGCCAGCAGCGCCTCCGGGAACGGCGCGACTGCGCCCGCTACGAGGGGACCGCGAAGCAAGCGGCCACGGCTGCGACCAACGATCTCACCCGGCTCGACGGTGAGATCGATGCGCTCGAAGCCGAGCAGCGACGGCTCCGGCTGGAGATCGGGGCACTCGAGAAATCCCCGGCCTACCAGCAGGGCCAGCAACTCGAGGGGCTCCGAGAACTCGTACGCGACCTGGCCCAGCAGTGCGAGACCGCGGCCGCCAGGGTGGGCGCTGCCGAGCGGCGAACCGACGAGGACGCCCACGAACTTGGCCAGGCCCGGCACAGGAGCCTGGACGACAGGGACACCCTCAACAACGAGCTTGCGACCGGCCGCGAGATGGGGAGCCGCTGCCGCCTGGACCGGCGACCGCCGGGTCCGGTCACGGTGACCGAGAAGGACATGGCTCACACCTCTGCCGAGACCGCCGGCCAGGCCGCGGCGACCGCGCCCATGCCCGATGACGAATCCCCTGATCGACCTCGGGCCCGGCCGGACCAGACCGGCACCCGAGTGCTGACCCTGGCGGAACCCGCGGCCCTCGACCTGTCCGGCGTCAACCGTGAGCTGGCGGCCGCGGTCACCGCCGTCGACCGGCGCCGCTCCGATGTCGAGCAGATCGAGAAGGCACTGCGGGCTGAGCAGACCGCGGCACGGGCACTCGACCAGGCGGAGGCGACCCACCGACATGCCGCCGGCGCCGCCGACCATGCTGCGGAACGCCTCACCGAGAGCAACCGGCTGCTCGCCGCAGCGAGGACCGAATGGCACCGGCAAGCCCGCGAATGGGCGACGGAGACCGTCCGATTGCTGGAATCAGCCGGCCTCCACGGACCCGAAGCGGCAGCGGTAGCCAAGGTCGAGCCCCTGGGTGCGGGCGCGTCGACCACCGATCCGGACAGGCTGCTGGAACGCCTTCTTGTGGAGGCCGAGACCCTCGTGGACCATTGGCGAAGCACGGTGGCTGCGGTGGAGGCACGGCTCGAGCACGAGCAACAGGCCGAGCAAGATGCGCTATCAGTCGTCGACGAGTTGGAACGCCGGGCTGAGCCCGAAGCCCCCCGTATGGCCTGGCAGCACGAGGGCGATTGGTGCCTCGCCGATCTCATCGACTTCGCCCCCGGCCTTCGGGAGCCGCAGCGTGCTGGACTGGAGGCCGCCATGGAGTCCTCGGGCCTGCTGTCGGCTCGACCCGCCGACGGAGCCTTCGAACTGGCCAGCGGCGAACTGGTGGCAGTCGCAACCCAGGGCGTGGCCGACCCGCTGAGCGAGATCCTCGCCGTCACGGTTCCTCACCGGCTCGCCGGGCAGTGCGACGCGGGCTCGGTGCAGAAACTGCTGGAGTCGATCTCCTGCAACCCCTCTTCGGACGCGACCACCGTCGTGGCCGTCGACGGAGAATTCCGGGTCGGGTCGCTGCGCGGGCGCCATCGCAAGGACCGGGCAGAGCACATCGGCGCGACGGCCCGGCGCGCCGCCCTCGAGAGGGCCCGAGCCGAGGCCCGGCACCACCTGGACGATGCTGCCGAGATCGTGCGGCACAGCCGGACCGAACTGGAACGCAACCGCAGTGCCCGGCGTGAGGCGCAGCGCCAGCGCGATCGCCTGCCGGCCACCGCAGCCATCCTCAGTACGCAGGCTCAGGTAGCTGCCGACACCGCCGCCCTCGACGAGGCCGCGGCCAACCGGGCCGAGGCCGCCGGGGCCGAGGCCGCCGCGGAACGGGAACTCAGCCAGTCGTCAGATACTTTGCACCGCACAGCAACGACGCTCTCACTGCCCGCCAACGACCACGGGCTCAGCGCCTTCAAGCGCGATCTCGCTGAGGCCGATGCCGCACTGCAGCGGTGCCGATCCCACGCCGAGACCCTCGCACGGTCGATCACATCATGGAGGCGAGCGGCCGACCGCTGGCGCAAGGCGACCCAGGCGCTGGCGGAGGAACAGGCCGAGCTTCGCCGTGTCGAGGCGAAGCACGCCGACGAGTGTGCCGTCCTGGCCACCCTGGAGGACAGCATCGGGGCCGAGTACGCGGATGTTGTCACAACCCGCGGCCGGTGCCGCACCGAGCTGACCAGCCTGGAAGCCAGAGCGCCCCAGTTGCGCAAGGAGCAGCGCCGGGCCCTGGAGCGCAAGGCGGAGGCCGAAGCAGCCGCGAAGGTCGCAGCCGAGCGCACCGAACGGTCCGAGCAGGCATGCGAGGCAGCTCGAGTCTCGCTCGACGAGGCCTTGGCGACACCGGGCTATGTGAATGCCATCCGAGCCGGAAACGCCGAGCCCGATGCAGACACCGAAGGGCCACGCTCGACCTCCGACGCTGGCAATGCGGGTGGGGGCAGCAGCAGCGACAGCGGCGGCACTGCCGACAACGTCCTGGTGGCTCCGGCGCCGGGATCCGAGGGGCTTCGACAGACGATCGAATCGCTGTCGCGGCTAGTCGCAGACGCCGCAGCACGATCGGATCAGAACCGGCGCGCGGGCCCAGCCGAGGTGCCCGAGGTACGGCCGGACAGCGTTCACCAGTCCTTGCTCCAGAGGCGAGACACTCTCGGAGCCGGATGGGACGCCGCCGGCCTCCAGCCGGACCCGGACATGCCGCTGCGCGTCGAGCTGACCGGCCCATCGGGACGGGCGACGCTGGCGGAGTCGGTCCCCGCGGTGGCCGAGCAGCACCAGAGGGTCGCAGGTCTGCTCAACCGCAAACAGGACGACGCTCTGCGCCAGCTGCTACAGGGAATGATCGCGAGGGAGATCGCCGACAAGATCTTCGACGCCGAGCGGCTCGTCAAGCACATGAATACCCGGCTCGGTGCGGTCGCCACCGCGCACCGCGTCGGTGTGCGTCTGAGATGGCGCCGCTCAGGCGAACTCGACGACGCCACCGCCCGCATGGTTGAACTGCTGGCCAAGAAGCCCGATGTCCGCACCGAGGACGAGACCGCCGAACTGCGCCGGGCGTTGTCGGACCGTCTCGACGCGGCCAGGGCCGAGCAGCCCGACCTCGCCTACCGCCAGCTGATCGCCGAGACGCTCGACTACAAGCAATGGCACGAGATGGCGGTGATGGTGCGCCGGGGCAGCGGGGAATCGCGGCTGAGCAGGTCGACGGCGCTCTCGGAGGGCGAGAAGAAGCTGGTCGCCTACCTGCCGCTGTTCGCAGCCGCGTCAGCTTCCTGCGACGCGCTGTCGGAGCACCAGGCACCCCCAGGCGAGGAGCGGCCCGGCATAGCCCGATTCGTGCTGCTCGACGATGCCTTCGCCAAGGTCTCGGAAGACAACCATGCCGCGCTGTTCAGTCTGCTGGTCGAACTGGACCTGGACTTCATCGCCACCAGCGAACGACTCTGGGGAACCCACGCCACCGTGCCAGAACTGGCCGTGACCGAGGTCATACGCGACGCGACTCTTGAGACCATCCTGCTCGAGCACTACCGGTGGGACGGCGCCACCCTCACCCACAAGTCGGACTCATGACACGACCCCCGAACGGCAACCCCACCCAACCGCAGTACAACCATCTCAACCACGCCCCGGGCGACGATCCCGACGGTGCTCGCCTGCTGTTCCGGTACCTGGGCGGCGAGGAGTGGAACGAGTACCGGGCCATCCTTCGAGTCTTCGCCGACACCTTCTTCGCCGAGTTCACCCCCGAGGACGTGGCCGGCCGCACCGGTATCGACGCAGACACGGTACGGGACCGCCTGGAGAGCCTGCGCCGCTGGGGCAACCTCACGGTGTCGTCGTCGGTGGGCAACCCCTCCAGCCTCGACGACTACTACCTGAGGCGACACCGGTACCTGATCACCCGCTCCGGCCAGGAGGTGTTCGACCTGGTCGAGGGGGTGCTGGCCGCCGCGGGCGAGATCGGCGACATGCAGGCCGGTCGGCTGCGCGACCTCCGTCGGGCTCTGGAGGCCGTGCTGGAGTACACCGAGGTCCCGGCGGAGATGTCCTCAGGGGCGTCGAGCCGCCTAGCCGACACCGTTCGCACCGTCTTCGATGTCCACGACAGCTTCACGACCGAGCTGACGCAGTTCTTCGCCCAACTCAACGAATGGCAGAACCGCTACGACCTCACGTCCGAGGAGGTCCAAATCTTCGCCGGCGTCCTCGTCGACTATGTGGGCGAGCAGCTGGCCGAAATCGAGCGCATGACCGGGCCCATCGGGCGCTCCCTCGAGCTGGTGCTCGCCCGCCTCGACGACCTGATGCCGGCACTACGATCCGGTCTGGCGACCCGAGTGGAGGACGCGGGCCTGGGCTCCAGCCTGGCGGTCCGCAGGATCAAGGGCACCGAGGACCAGGACTGGCGACACCTCGCTGCCTGGTTCGTCCGGGCGCCGGGCCGGCCCTCGCGGCTCGACCAGCACACCCGCCAAGCGCTGGCCGCGGTCCGCACCCTCACCACCAACGTGAGCAGGCTGGCCCGGCTCGGCACGGGCACGTCGTCGAGGCGTTCGGACTTCGTGCGGCTGGCCGGGTTCTTCGACCGGGCCGCTACGGCCGGAGCCGCCCACGAGCTCGCATCCGCGGCGTTCGGGCTGGGCGGCTGCCGTCGCCTCGGCACACCGGCAGCCGATGCGGACGATCCGGAGCCCACCTCGACCCCGTGGACGGACGCGCTTAGCCTGAATCCACCGGTGGGCTGGTCGGGGTGGCTGGTTTTGGTTGTTGTGGGCGGTGTTGGTCTGGTTTGGCTGTTGTGGGTGCTGTTGGGGCGTGTGGGGTCGGCGGCTGGGGTTGTGGCTGGTTGGTGGCGCTGGGGGTGTGTGCTGGGTGGCGCCGGGTCCCGGGGGGTTGTGCTTTAGATGAGTTGGGGCAGGTTGCGGGTGTGGGCCAGCGCGGTGGTGAATTGGTGTGCCCAGGGCCAGTTGAGCGGCAGGCGGAGTTTGTGTCGGTGGCTGTGGTTGACGAGGCGTCCGGGGACGGCGAGCAGCCGCCGGCGGACGGTGGCGGCGACGGTGAGCCGTTCGGGGTGGTTGGTGTGTGCGAGGCGGGCGGTCCAGCGGGCGAGGTTGTGGGCGAGCGCGGCGCAGGCGAGGTGGGCGCCGTTGGCGAAGAATCTTCCCGAGGGGCAGTGGGCTAGTCCATTGTCTTTGAGGTCTCTGATGGCGAGCTCGACTCGGGCGTGGCCGCGGTGGTAGGCGTCGGCGGTTTCGGTGTCGAGGCCGTCTCTGTTGGTGACGAAGCAGTGGTGGCGCCAGTTGGGCCACAGCTCGCGTTGGGGGCCTTCTGGGAGGCGGGTGCGGCGCACGACGAGGCGCAGCTTTCGGGGGCCTTGGGGGTCGCGGCGGCTCGTTGTGATGGCGCTCTCGGCGACCTGGGCTTCCCCGTCGGGGTAGGCGATCGGCGTCCAGGCGGTTTCGTCGATGCCGTCGATGGCTGCTTTGACTTTGGCGTTGTTGGGGATCGTGACCGACCAGCGGGCCTTGTATGCGTCGAGCTTCGCGATCAGCGCATAGGAGAAGAACCCCGCGTCGGCGCGCACCGTCACCGCCGCGTGCGGCGCGAGGCGCCTGAGCCTCGCGAGGGTCTCCGCGGCGAAGCGGACATGGCCGCGTTGAGAGGACCCCGACCGCATCCGGGCGTGGACGACCTCGCCGGTGTCGTCGCGCACTGCCGCCAGCGGGTGGTATCCCCAAACCTTGGTGTGGCCATAGGCCGCGCCCTGCTTGGACTTGCCGTGGACCTCACACACCGTCGAGTCCAGATCCACCGTCATCTCCGCCGCTGCCGGCGCCGCGCCCACAGACCACGCCCGGCCCAGCGCCAGCTCCAGAGCCCGGTCGAGCTGACGGACATGGCCGAACGTGAAGGACCGCAGCCACGTCCCCAACGTCGACGGAGCCGCCACCGCGAACGGCAGCACCGCTGAAGCGGACCCGGCCCGCAGCCTGTCGGCGTCGCCGATGTGTGACCCTCCCACCAGCATCGACGCCACCACCGACAACGCCTTCGCCCCGGACCCCCGCCCCGACTCCGGCGGGCGCACCACCTCATCGATGAGCGACTCCAAACCCAGCCGGCCCATCACCGTGCCCGCCAACAGAAGCCCCGCGTCGGCCACCAGCGAAGCGTCGTCGAACACCGCCTCGATCCCGTCGATCCCGCCCGCTATGCTGCTCACAGGAAGTGCCTCCTCACATGGCCAGAATGACCGTTGCTTCAAACAGCATTCTCCCATGTCAGGAGGCCTTTCCGGTGGACGCGCCAACCCCACAAACCTCACCGCATCGGTGGATCCAGGCTTAGGGCCACGGTGCCGGTCTCGCTGCGAGAGCGGGGCGACATCTCCACACGCGGCTCAGCGTCGCCCATGCGCGACCGGAGCCGGGAACTCGAGATGCTGAGACGGCGCCGGGAACTGGAACGGGTGGCCCGGGACCGCACCGCCTCCGAACTGCTGGCCTGCGCCGACGACGCGGGCAAGATCGACGGGGCCAAGCTCTCACGGGAGTGCTTCGTGATGCTGCGCGACCTGGTGAGCCGTTCGGGCCACGGCATAAAGCCCGGCTCGCCCTACCGCAGAGCGGTCGAGGCCGGCGTGCGCTGCGAGGTCCGCCGAGTTCCCGGCTCACGCACAGTGGTGGAGTCGCCTGAGGGCCGACTGGCCATGCACGGTCTGGAAGTGACGGTCACGGCCTCCAGCGATCCCGGCGGAGCGTAGATGGCCGTCGGCCGGACGGACCGCGGCACCAGCAGCGTCGGCGAGCCCCGACCCGAGATCGCGCTCGATCTGCGGACGGCTGCCCGCCACCTGGTCGAGCATCCCATGGTCGCCTCGGAGAACGATCCCGAGGCATTCCGCCTGATCCGCAGGCACGAGGCCCAGCTCGACCGGTGGTTTACCCAGCGCTTCGGCTACCGGCTCCAGGTGGGCGCCGACACGGCCCGGCTGTTCAAGTCGTCGACAGTCGCTACAAGGCGGCCCCTCCGCACAGCGGCTGCTTCCAGCCGGCCGTTCTCGCAGCGCGAGTACACGATGCTGGCCTTGGCCCTGGCCGCGGTGGCCGCGGGGCCAGAGGTGATAAGCCTGCGCGACCTGATCGACGAGATCCGGTCCGCCGCGGCCGACGCCGACGTGTCGCTCAGCGAGGAGCCGTCCGATCGGAGGGCCCTGGTGACCGCGCTGCGATGGATGATCGGCTGCGGCGCGGCCACCGAGATGCACGCCCGCATAGACAGCTACGCATCCGACGGCTCCGCCGACGCGGTGCTGAGGGTGCGGCCCGACCGGGTGGCCTTGCTCGCCCTACCGGCGCTGGCACGCGCCGAGACCGCCGAGCAACTGCTCGACCGCTCCGAGCAGCGGAGGGCGTCGAGGCCGTGGATGCGCTCGCTGCTGCTCGAGGAGCCTGTCGTCTATCGCGCCGATCTGACGGACGGCGAGTGGGCCGAGCTGCGGCGCCGGCGGGATGAGGAGTCAACGATCTTCAACGAGATGTTCGGGATGGTCATTGAGGCGCGGGCCGAGGGGCTTGCGGCGATCGACCCCGACGGCGGCCTCACCGACAGCCGCTTCCCCGCTGGTGGCACGGTCGGCCAAGCCGCCCTGTTGCTGATCGACCGGCTGGTCGCAACCGATCACAACCCTGTCGAGCGCCGCGCCCTGGTGGCCATCGTCGCCGATCTGGCCGAGACCCATCGCGTCGAGAGCCGCCACTGGGCTCAGATCGCCGAGGATCCCGTGCGCCTGACCGACGAGGTCCTCGAGCTCCTCCTGGACCACCGGCTGGCGCGAGTGGACGGCGAGTCCGTCGAGTTGCTCCCGGCGGCCTGGCGGTATGCAGTTGAAGTGCGCATCGAGCAGGGATCGCTGCTGTGACCGGCGACGCGGCCGGGACGGGCCATCCCCCGGCGTCACTCCTGGAGGCCGGCCTGCAGCCGGTCTGGGCCCGGGTGCGCCGCCACCTCGACAAACACGGGGCACAGCGGCGCGGCGCGATCGCCATGCCCGATGTCGATCCGGCCAGCGAACTCACGCTGCGATCCCTGCTGGGCAGGGTCAAAAAGCGGCTCGACCTCAGCCACCTGGAAGCTACGCTCGTCGGGCGCGGGATGGGCGCCGACCTCGACGAAGCGCTCACCCGGCTGGGGCACCCGCCTTCCGCGGCAGCCGCACAGCGGAGGAGTGACCGGGCCCGGGCATCTGCGGCGACGACGGCGCTGCGAGACGCGGCTGAGTCCTGGCCGGAGTCCTGGGCTCGGGAGTGGGCCCATGGCGCTATAAAGGCCGGGCTGCACGGCGGTCTTGCCCAGGGCGAGGTCGAAAGGCTTGCGCAAGACGTGCGGCGCCTGCTCGACCATCTGGACCGCTGCGACTCCCTCAGGGCGGACACCGAGCCGCACCCCCGCCCAAAGCCTGACCCCCGCGGCAATCCGGGCCAAGACGAGCCGGCGATGCTGTACGAATCGCGGCCAGCCAGCCGCACCGAGTTGGCAGCCGCGCTGTTCGGCTCCTCCCACGCCCTGGATCAGGGCACGAGACTGGCGTCCTTCGTGACGCGGGCGCTGCGCTGCCGTCTCGGGATGCCGATGGTGGGCCGCGAGTTGTGGGAGGCGTCAGGCATCCACCCCGACCGGGTGTCGGCTCCTGCGCTGACTTGGGCGATACCAGCGGAGGGCGAATCCCCGCTCGACCGGGCCATCCAAGCCGCCTCCGGCGGCGGTTTGCCTTTGCATGTCAGCCTCCTGTCCCTGCTCCGGCACCCGTTGACGGTGCCGACGGGCACGCCCGCTCTCGTGGTTGAGAACCCGCGGCTCGTAGAGGCCGCCGCGGAGCGCGGGCTGGGTTGCTGCGCAGTCGCCACCAACGGCAACCCCACCACGTCCGTGATCGAACTGCTGCAGCAGATGCGAAGATCCGGGGCTCGTCTCTGGTACCACGGCGACTTCGACGTGGCCGGGATCGCAATCTGCCGACGGATGCACGACATCGGTTGCCGGCCGTGGATGATGGACGCACAGGACTATCGGGACGCGGTCAACCAGGCTGAATTCGGCGGCGTACGACTGGACCGTGACGCAAGAGGCTGCGGTCCCACGCCGTGGGATCCGGCGCTCGAGGAGGCATTCGACGCCCGGAGGCTCATCGTGCATGAGGAGTTCGTACTCGACGAGGTGCTCGGAGGCTTCGTTCTCCACGCGTCGGACCGATAACCTGTCTCGTGCATCACAAGGCGTCATTGCAGGAGCCGCTCGCTCGACCAGGGATCCACGGCGTCGGATTGGCCGGTGTTAGTCGAGCGCGCTCGCGATACCAGCCAGCGCCAGAGGTACTGTGATGCTGTGTCGCAGAACGGGTACAGCGACGAAGAACACGCCTCGATGATGGTCGATATCGAATCGGATCTGGTCGAGCGCAAGCGGTCGATGTCGTCCTCAGCCATCGAGAAGACCCTCAGGAGCATCTGCGCGTTCGCCAACGATCTTCCCGGGCATCGCAGGCCGGGCGTGATCATCGTCGGCGCGGAGGACGACGGCAGTTGCGCCGGGCTCGCGATCGACGATGACCTGCTGAAGCGTCTCGCCGAGTTGCGCGACCACGGGCAACTGCTGCCCCGACCCTCGATGGACGTCCAGCGCCGAACCCTTCACGGCTGTGAGGTGGCCGCGGTAATCGTGCAGCCCGAGCCCCATCCCCCGGTCCGTTACGAGGGCCGGGTGTGGGTGCGGGTTGGACCGACTGTGCGAGCGGCCACCGCTGCCGACGAGCAGCGCCTCTCCGAGCGCCGCCGAGCACGGGACATCCCCTTCGACCTGAGGCCCGCATACGGCGCAACCGTCGCGGACCTCGACCTCGACTACATCGAGCGTCGCTACCTGCCTCGGGCGGTCTCCGCTGAGGTCCTCGCCGAGAATCAGCGGCCGCTAGTGGATCAGCTGCGCTCGCTGCGACTCATCGCCGACGATGTCCCCACCAACGGGGCGATGCTCGCGTTCGGCCGCGACGCGCAGCACTGGCTGCCGGAATCGTGGGTTCAGTTCGTCCGCTTCGACGGCGATGACATCACCGACACACCCAAGACCTCGGAAGCTCTGACCGGCCGGCTCGAGGACATCCTCCAAAGCCTCAGCCGGCTTGTGAAGCTCAACATCAGCACGCGCCTCGACATCACGTCGGGATCTCGTGAGAGGCGGTTCCCCGACTATCCGGTCGAGGCGCTGCATCAACTCGTCTACAACGCGGTGATGCACCGCAGCTATGAGGGCACTCACGCGCCGTCGCGCCTGTACTGGTATTCCAAGCGCGTCGAGATAGAGAGTCCCGGCGGCCTCTTCGGCGCGATGACACGAGAGACTCTGCTTAGCGGTGGGACGGCATATCGCAACCAGTTGATCGCCGAGATCATGGCCAACCTCGGGTTCGCTCAGCGGTTCGGCTACGGCATTCCGATGGCACTGCGTGCCCTTCGGAGCAACGGCAATCCCGAGCCGGACTTCCAGACCGAACACTCCCACGTACGGGTGACTGTGGAGGCGGCGCGGTGACCACGGTCGCGTTCTTCAACAACAAGGGTGGCGTCGGCAAGACGTCCCTCGTCTATCACCTGGCCTGGATGTACGCCGACCTGGGTGTCTGTGCAGTGGCTGCGGATCTTGACCCGCAGGCCAACCTGACGAGCATGTTCCTTGACGACTACGAGATGGAGGAACTCTGGACGCCCGACCCTCCCCGCAAGACGATCCACGGAGCGCTCGTGCCCCTGCTGCGAGGCACCGGAGACATAACTCCCGTGGCAACGATGAGTCCTAGGCCTCCGCTGGAACTCGTGGCCGGCGATCTCGCCCTGTCGGGGGCCGAAGACGAGTTCTCCAGCCAATGGCCGCAATGCCTCGACGGCAGCGAGCGCGCCTTCCGGGTGATCACCGCACTGAGCCGCGCGCTTGCCAAAGCAAGGCAGGAGGCGGAGGCTGACCTCGTGCTGATCGATGTAGGGCCGAACCTCGGCGCAATCAACCGGGCTGCCCTGATCGCGGCCGACTATGTGGCGGTGCCGCTGGCGCCCGACCTGTTCTCACTTCAGGGGCTCCGCAACCTGGGACCCACCCTGAGGCGCTGGCGCAAGGAATGGCAGCAGCGCATGCGCAGCGCCGAGGGCATACCCGGGCTGGAAGGCTTGGACATGCCCAGCGGCGCCATGAAGCCGATCGGCTATGTGGTCCTACAGCATGCCGTCCGGCTGGACCGCCCCGTGAGGGCCTACGCACGCTGGATGGACGCGATTCCGGGCGTGTACCGCCAGTCGGTCCTCGACAAATCCCCAGCCAAGGAACGGTCACCCGACGACGACAAGCACTGTCTGGCCACGCTGAAGCACTATCGCAGCCTCATGCCCTACGCCCAGGAGGCTCGGAAGCCCATGTTCAAGCTGACATCCGCCGACGGCGCGATCGGCGGCCACATCAACGCGGTGCAGGACTGCTACTGGGACTTTCGCGACCTGGCATGCGCGGTTGCGAAGCGCTGCGGAGTGGCCTGCCCTCAACTTTGACCGCTTCGCGCACCCGGCTCTGCTCCTGGGCAGGATCTCAGGTGAGTTGTTGAGGCCTCGTGCCATCAACCTGTAGTCACCCGCCGCACGGGCCGGGAGCCTCACCTACCCTGGGCTGGCGTGAGTGCCGGTGCCCCCTACCTCGAACCCGGCAGGATCGGTTCGCTGACGCTCAAGAACCGGCTGGTGAGAGCGTCCACATCCGAGACGATGGCCGCGCCCGACGGCTCCGGGACGCCTGCCCTGGCCGGCCTGTACGGCACGCTGGCCGCCGGCGGGGCCGGGTTGCTCCTCACGGGGCACATGTATGTGGAGCGGCGCGGCCAGGCCAGCGCCAACCAGCCCGGACTGTACGACGACCGCCTCGTCGAGTCGATGGTGCAGATCACCGACGCGGTGCATGCCAACGGGGGTCGGATCCTCGCCGAGATCGGACACGCCGGGAGCCAGACGATGCTGCCCGAGGTCGGACCCATCGCTCCGTCGCCGACGGCCAACGAGATGTACGGGCTGCAGCCGCGCGAGGCGACGCCGGACGACGTCACCGATGTGATCGCCGCCTTCGGGCAGGCGGCCCGGCGGGCGAAGCAGGCCGGGTTCGACGGCGTCCATATCCACGGGGGCAACGGCTACCTGATCTCGGAGTTCTCGTCGCCGATCACCAACGTTCGCACCGACGACTGGGGTGGCGACCCCGAGCGCCGCGGCCGGTTCGTGATGGCGGTGTACGACGCGGTGAGGGCCGCCGTGGGCGACGACTTCTGCGTGACGGCCCGTATCGGCATCGGCGACTCGATCACGGGGGGCCTCGAGCCCGCCGAGAGCGTGGAGCGGGTGCGGGCCCTGGCCGAGCGGGGGCTGGACGCGGTGGAGGTGTCCTACGGGATCATGAGGAGCTATCTCGAGAACATCCGCACCTACGTCGCGGTCGGCGCGGCCCAGGCGGCCCGCAACGGGCTCGTGCAGCGACTGGTGAGGCCCGAGGGACCCGAGGCCTACTACCGGCACTTCGCCCGGGCCGTGAAGGACGCGGCGGACATCCCGGTGATCCTCGTCGGGGGGATCCGCACCACTCAGACGATGGCCGACGTGATCCGCTCTGGGGACGCCGACTTCCTGGCCATGTCCCGCCCCTTCGTCCGCGAGCCGGACTTGGCCAACAAGCTGGCCGCGGGGAGAACCGGCACCGTCGAGTGCGTGTCCTGCAAAATGTGCCTCGTCCACGACGGGTTCGACCCGCTGCGCTGCTGGCGCACCAGCCCCGCCGCGGTGGCCGCCCACGTCTACACCCACCACATCCGCGGCCGTCTGGCTAGGAAGCGGAGCGGCTAGGACCGACGCTGATGCGCGTCTCGTAGCCTCTCGGCATGTCGCAGAACTCGAACGACTCCGGAGCGCCGTCGGCTCGCACCAGGGTTCGGCGGGGGGCGCCCCGGGCCCGGTACGGCCGCGACGAGGTGCTCGGCATCCTCGATGCGGGCATGATCGCCCATGTCGGCGTGACCACCGACGACGGCCCGCTGGTCCTGCCCATGGCCTACGGGCGCGACGACGACTGGCTCTACCTGCACGGCGCGGCCGCCAACCACCTCCTCAACACCGGCGACGGCCACGAGGTCTGCGTCACCGTCACCCATCTCGACGGGCTGGTGATGGCCCGCACGCCGTTCCACAACTCGATGAACTACCGGTCGGTGGTGGTGCGGGGCCCGGCCACCAGGATCATCGACGAGCAGCGCCGGCTCTACGCACTCAAGCTGATCACCGACCACGTGGTGGCCCACTGGGACCTGGTCCGGCCGCCGTCGCCGTCGGATCTGCGCAAGACGATGGTGCTGGAGCTTCCGCTGGCCGAGGCGTCGGCCAAGGTCCGTGCCGGTGACCCGGTCGATGAGCCCGACGACATCGCCGGACCCTGGTGGGCCGGCGTGGTGCCCATCACCTCCCGCTTCGAGACGCCGGTCACCTCGGCCGATCTCGCCAGCGGTGCCGAGCCTCCGGCGCCGATCACCGCCCTGGCCGGCCGCACCCCGGACGAGCGCCCCTCCTCCTGACCCGGCCCGCGCTGATCAGGTTCCCGACCGGAACCGGCCGATGGCGTGTCGCTGGGCCGCAGAATGTACAATTCGTACATGAATGAAGTAGCGGTAAGCGAGGCGCGAAACCGGCTGGCCGAGGTGATCGAGGAGGCTCGCCGATCAGGTGAGCCGGTCTCGGTGACCCGGCGCGGCCGGCGGATCGCGGTGATTCTGGACTCCGAGGCCTTCGACCGGCTCGTCGACATCGCTGACGACGTCGAGGATCGCCGCGCGCTCCAGGCGGCCCGAGCCGACGACGACTACGTGCCCTGGGATGAGGTCAAGGCTGCTCTGGGACTCGTGTGAGCCGGTACAGCGTCGAGATAGCACGCGGCGCGGTCAAGTCGCTCGCCGGCTTGCCGCGCCAGGATCAGCACCGGATTCGAGCGGCCGTAGACCTGCTGGCCGAGGAGCCGCTCCCTCCGAAATGCGTCGCTCTCGCCGGCGAGGAGTCCGTCTACCGCGTACGCGTCGGCGACTACCGGATTCTCTACGAGGTCGTCGACGCCCGCCTGATAGTCCACGTAATCCGCATCGGCCATCGGCGCGACGTCTACCGGCGAAGGTAGGCCGACCAGTTGGCACTGCCCCCGGAGTTCACCTGGACGAGCTCGGCCGCAAGACGGGGTTGCGTTCCTCAGCTAGCCGGCGGCGTAGCCCTATCGTCCCGGGTCGTTAGTAGCCGTCGGAGGTGGCGTAGTCGTCGCCCCCGATGAGCAGGTCCTCGTCGAAGATCGCCTCGGGCGGCGGGGCGTCCACGCTGATGTCGGCGTCGAAGTCGTAGAACTCGAGCGAGATCAGGTTCGAGGGCATCTCCACCTCGCCACCGGCCATGCCGGCGAACAGCGACGCCAGATCGAACTGCAGGCGGCGGATCAGACTCTCGTCGTCGATCCACACCTCCACCTCGAAGTCTGCGTCCAGGAACCCGAAGATCTGCTCGACCCCTTCGGCGAACGGGTCGGAGGCGGTGTCGTCGAAGGCCCCATCCTCGGCGCCGGCGTCGCCCTCGTCGGGCCCGATGCCCAGTGCGTCCCCGGCCAGATCCATCAGAGACACCAGGAAGCGCACTCTGGTGGCCTCGACACCTCGCACGTCCTCGCGGCCGACGACCTCAGCCTCGCGGCCGGCCTCCAGGAACGTGCCGGTCTCGCCCAGTGGATCGCAGTCCTCGAAGGCCTCGTCCATCGCCTGGGGGAAGATGCACATCACTCCGGCCGATCCCATGGCCTGCGCCATCGGATCGCCGGCCGGCGCCGGCTCGGCCACGTACCACGCCTCGTCGACGCCCAGTTCCGCCATCGTCTCGGCGTCGACCGGGGGCCGCAGGTAGACCACGCCGTCCACGTAGCGCATCCCGGCGTCGGCGCCGCTCGGAAACTCCGGGTCCAGCCCGGGCGGGATCTCGACCGTGGCCGCGAGGTCACCCTCGGCGTCGGACTCGAAGCTCGTGGAGAACCCGAACCCCGGCGCGAACTCGATGGTCGCCTCGCCGCGGACCGATCGCCCGTCGAGCGCCGTCGTGGCCGACGCCAACAGCGCCCCGGCGTCAGCCGGGACCGCGTCCGCGGCGTCGGCGGCTTCACCGTTCTCGGCGGGAGCAGCATCGTCAGGGGCGCCCGACTCCCCGGCCGGCGCCGCGGTGGTGCTGGTAGTGGTGGCCTCGGCTGCTTCGGACGCACCGTCGGAGGCAGCTTGGGTGGTGGCCGGCGCCTCAGCGTCGGGCGGCTGCTCGGCTGTGCCGTTGTCGTCGCCGCAGCCTGAGGCCAGAAGCGCGGCCGCCGCCAGCAGGGCCGGCAGCCGACTGGATGTTCGAAGTCTTGGCATCGCCGCCTCCCGCCGAGGGACTCGTGTGTCCCTGACCCTACTGACCGCTGTGGACGCACCATTGCCATCAACGGTCTCAAGATTTCGCCCAGCGTTAACCCGGTGTCCGCCTGCAGGGAAACCGGCCCGGTCCATCATTCAGCCAGACTCTCCTCCGGCTGTCCGGGGGACGATCCTCCGACGCTCCACCAAGGGAAAGGCCCTCATGACCGCCGAAGACCGCACCGAGCCGGAGTCCCTCACGCCGAGCATCAAGCTCACCACCGAGCAGCTCCTGCTGATCCGGCAGGCGTCGGTGAGGCTCCAGAAGAAGTTCGAGGGCACCTTCAACGCCGAGACCATCGAGCGCTACATCACCGACTCCCAGACCCAGATCGAGTCCCGGGCCCGGTTCGCCAACTGGCTGCCCATCCTCATCGAGCGCTTCACCCACGACCGGCTGCTGGCTCTGGCCCGCCTCGAGGTCGGGACCCTGGACCGGCCCGGTGTGCTGTTCCTGTGCGTGCACAACGCGGGCCGCTCCCAGATGGCGGCCGGATACCTGCGCCACATGGCAGGAGAGCGCATCGATATCTTCACCGGCGGCTCCGACCCCGGCTACGACACCAACAAGGTGGTGGTGGCGGCCATGGCCGAGGAGGGCATCGACATCTCGACCGAGTACCCCAAACCGTGGACCGACGAGATCGCCCGGGCCGCCGACGTGATCGTCACAATGGGCTGCGGTGACGCCTGCCCCATCTACCCGGGCAAGCGCTACGAGGACTGGGTGCTGGAGGATCCCTCCGGCCAGCCGGTAGAGGTCGTCCGGGTCGTCCGCGACGAGATCAAGGGCAGGGTCGAGGCGCTGCTGGCCACCCTGGAGCTCGCGCCCGTGTGAGCGGCCCCGCCGGGTATTGCGGGGTAGCAGCCACCTCGATGTGTTGATTGCATTAGGGGATGGCCAATGACGAGATGCACGACAAGGTGGTGTCCGGGCGGGCCTGGGCCGAGTTCTGCGACGCGCTCAAGGCCGCCGGCGACCTCGTCCAGGAAAGAGCCACCTGCGACCTGGACCGCATCGAGGGCTACCGGTACCTGAGCCGGCTGGCCCGGGGCGGCCTCTACAGCTCGATCGAGACCGGCGACGTGCGCTTCCCGTTGCTCACCACCATGCCCGACCAGGTCAAGATCGGATCGGACAACCCCGACTCGCTCTACATGTCCGGCAACATCGACGGCCGCTTGAACTACCGCATCCTCGGCCATCGGGGGACGGTGCACTACCTGTCGTTCACGGCCTTCACGGGGAACTACGGGGCGGGCCAGGGCCGTCTGGGCCAGGCCGGCTTCCTCCACGGCAGCGACCTGATCGTTGATGACGACGGCCGGTTCGAGATCTTCGTCGGGCCGGAGCGGCGGGCCGACAACTGGCTGCAGACCAGCCCCGAGCCGAGCCTCATCGCCGTCCGGCAGTTCTTCCTCGACCGCGACAACGAGGTGCCGATCTCGGTGCGGATCGAGTGCCTGGACACCGGCGATCTTCCCCCGCCCCTGTCGGCCTCGAGTCTGGGACGGGCCCTGGAGTCGGCGGGCGCTTTCGTGGCGGGATGCTCGGCGGTGTTCAGCGGCTGGGTCGACGATCTCGGCGCGAACGCCCGCAATGCCCTGACGACCGAAGCGGGACCGATGCAGGGAGCCTGGGGCGACCCCAACCAGATCTTCCGGCACGGCACCTACGACCTCGAGGACGGCGAGGCCCTGCTGATCGAGTTCACCCCTCCGGAGTGCTTCTACTGGAACTTCCAGGTGGACAACCGCTGGATGGAGAGCCTCGACTACCGGCGGCTGCCGGTGACCGTCAACAAGCGCACGGCCCGCTACGAGCCCGACGGCTCGGTCCGGATAGTGGTGGCCGCCTCCGACCCCGGCTTCGGCAACTGGATGTCCACCGACGGGCACCGCTTCGGAGCGATCGGCCTGCGCTGGAACCAGGCCGTCGCCGACGTGGAGCCCGACGTGAGGGTGATCGCCGTCTAGTCGAGGAACTTGAAGGCGGCCCGCATCTCGGCCACGAACAGCTCGGGCTGCTCGAAGGCCGCGAAGTGCCCGCCTACGTCGGGCTCGTTCCAGTAGCGGATGTCGGTGTAGCGCTTGGCGGCCCAGCGCCGGCTGGCCCGGAAGATCTCGTTGGGGAAGATGCTGCACGCCGTGGGGATCGTGCACTCGCCTCCCGCGAAGCTGCCGAAGCTCTCCCAGTAGAGCCGGCCCGACGACGCTCCGGTGGCGGTGAACCAGTACAGCGACACGTTGTCGAGCAGCTGGTCGCGGCTGTAGCAGTCCTCGGGGTGGGCGCTGCGGTCGGTCCACGACCAGAACTTCTCGAGGATCCAGGCCGCTAGACCCACCGGCGAGTCCACCAGGCTGTAACCGATGGTCTGGGGCCGGCTCGACTGCTGCTTGGAGTAGCCCGAGTCCCACTTGTCGTAGTAGCCCATCGACTCCAGCGCGGCCTGCTCCTTGGCCGTCAGGTCCGACATCGACTCCTTCGACGGCCCGGCCACCGGCATGTTGGTGTGAATGGCCCGGCAGCGCCCGAGGTCCTGCATGCCGACCTGCGTGGTCACTGCCGATCCCCAGTCGCCGCCCTGAGCGACATAGCCGTCGTAGCCCAGGCGGCCCATCAGCTCGTCCCACATGGCTGCGATGCGCTCTATCCCGGTGCCCGGCGCCGACGGCTTGGCGCTGAAGCCGTATCCGGGCAGCGACGGCAGCACGAGGTGGAAGGCATCGCGTTCCGTGCCGCCGTGCGAGGTCGGATCGACGAGCGGATCGATGATCTCGGTGAACTCCAGCACCGAGCCGGGCCAGCCGTGGGTGACGATCATCGGCAGGGCGCCGTCGTGGGTCGAGCGGATGTGCTGGAAGTGGATGTCGAGCCCGTCGATCTCGGTGACGAAGTTGGGCCGGGCGTTGACGGCGGCCTCGCAGCGGCGCCAGTCGTAGTCGCCGGCCCAGTACTCGCACACCTCCTTGAGGTACGCGAGGGGGATCCCCTGGGACCAGTCGTCGACGACCTCGGGCTCGGGCCAGCGGGTGCGGGCCAGGCGGCGGCGCAGGTCGTCGATCTCGGCCTCGTCGACGGAGACGGTGAAGGGACGGATCTCGGTGCTCATGACGGCATCGTAGGCAGAGGTCCGGCAACCTAGGCTCGGACCTGTGGACCTGCCCGTGATGCCGCCGGTGAAGCCGATGCTGGCCAAGGCGGTCGACGGCATCCCCGAAGGCGACCTGGCCTTCGAGCCCAAGTGGGACGGCTTCCGTTGCATCGTGTTCCGCGACGGCGACGAGGTGGAGTTGGGCAGCCGCAACGAGCGGCCCCTCACCCGCTACTTCCCCGAGCTCATCGAGCCGGTAAAGGCCTCGCTGCCCGACCGGGCGGTGGTCGACGGGGAGATCATCGTGAGCATCGACGACCGGCTCGGCTTCGACGCCCTCCAGCAGCGGATCCACCCGGCGGAGAGCCGGATCAACCGGCTGGCGGCCGAGACCCCGGCCCAGTTCATCGCCTTCGACGTGCTGGCCGCGGCCGACGCCGACCTGATGGCCGAGCCGTTCCGGGACCGCAGGGCCGTGCTTGAGGCGATGTCGGGCGCCTTCGCCGCGCCGGTCCACCTGGCCCCCTCCACGCTCGACCGCGACCTGGCCCGCCAGTGGCATGAGCGTTTCGAGGGCGCCGGCCTCGACGGGCTGATCGCCAAGCCCCGTGACGGGACCTACCTGCCCAACAAGCGCACGCAGCTCAAGGTCAAGCACACCCGCACCGTGGACGTGGCGGTGGCCGGGTACCGGATGCACACCGACGGCGAGGGCGTGGGGTCGTTGGTGGTGGGCCTGCACGACACAGAGGGGCCGGCTGCACCACTGCGGGGTGACCACCAGCTTCACTGCCCAGCGTCGCCGGGAGCTGGTTGGCGAGCTGGCGCCCTACGTGCTGGCCGATCCGAGCGAGCACCCGTGGTCGGAATGGATGGACCCCGCCGCCCATGCCGAGGGCACGGTCATGCCGGGCACCCCGAACCGGTGGTCAGGCCAGCGCCGGCAGCAGCCGTGGGTGCCGCTGCGCCTCGCGCTGGTGGCCGAGGTCAAGTACGAGGCCATGCTCAACGGCCGTTTCCGGGGCACCACCCGCATGGTGCGCTGGCGCCCCGACCGCACCCCCGAGTCCTGCAATTTCGACCAGGTCGAAGTCCCCGTAGCCGTCGGCCTGAGCGAAGTCCTCTCCGCCTAGCCGCCTCTGACGGCTTCGGATGGGGGATCCTCAGGCTGGCGTTCCTGCGGCTCATCCTCGGTCACCGCCGACGGATCCTCTTGCCTGGGGTGAGACACCCCGAAGGCGGCGCCCGGAACACGGCCCGCGGCTAGCCCGGGCATCCCGATGCCGAGGAAGCCCTCGATGCGATCCAGCTTCCGGTTGGTCTGGGCGATCGCGTCCCGCATCTTGTTGTTGGCCTTCGTGAACTCGCGGCGCAGCCTCTCGTTGTCCTTGCGGGCTTGCCGGGTCGCCTTGTTGTGGAGCTTCAACAGGCGGCTGTGGTCGCTGCGGACCTCCTTGCGGAGCCTCTCCACCGTGCGAGCCTGATGCCAGACGATCGTGAGGACCGCAAGCAGCACGCTGCAGATCTGCAAGACGGCCGAAAGGATCATGAACTGCAGTATAGTACGTCGCGCCGATAACGTTATTTCATGAATTTCTGTGTGAGATTGGGGCTCGGGCGGTTCGGCCGCGTCGGCGATCAGGTCGGGGCGAGGTCGCGGGCTCGGGCGGCCAGGCGCTCGGCGCCCAACGCGGCGCAGCGCTCGTCGAGGCCCGGCCGCGGCCCGCGCCACTCCATCTCGTCGACGGTGGCCGACACCGGGGCACCCAGCTCGACAGTGGCGATGCGGCGGTACAGCAGCGCGTCCTCGAAGCCGTCCCGCAGCGCCGCCGCCAGCTTGGCCGCGCCCCGCACCGGCACGTCCCACTGCGAGCAGTCGAAGGGGATGGCCGTGATGTGGCCGTAGCGGGCCAGGAGGGTGGCCGCCGACTTGGCGCCCCAGCCGGGCAGCCCCGGGAAGCCGTCGGCCGAGTCGCCCACGAGGCCCAGGTAGTCGGGGATCGACGCGGGGGGCACACCGAACTTCTCCACCACCCCGGCGTGGTCGTAGAGCACTCCCTGGCGCCGGTCGTACTGCACCACCCGGCTGTCAGTGGTCACGCACTGGGCCAGGTCCTTGTCCGGCGTGCAGATCACGACCTGATCCACCCGCGGGTCGCCGGCGGCCACCGCCGCGGCCGAGGCCAGCCCGTCGTCGGCCTCGTGCTCGATCTGGGGCCACACCGCGAAGCCGGCCAGCTCCAGCAGCTCCTCCACTTCCGGGAACTGCGCCTTCAGGTCGGGATCCACGCCGCTGCCGTCCTT